>DASTWS010000004.1:0-146472 GCA_035776755.1 Verrucomicrobiia bacterium | reverse complement strand
AATTTTTCCGCCGCGAGCAGCGCGTGACCAACGGTTTCTCCGGTCGCGATGAACGCAACGTCGTTTCCGTCGCGCAATCGAATTGCTTTGCCCACTTCGAATTTCGCTTCCGGTTTATGCAGGTTGAACATCGCCGCTTTGCCAAAGCGGATAAACATCGGTTTCGCCGATTTCGCCGCCGCGCGAATGGCTTCGCGTGTTTCAAAATTGTCGGCGGGAACGATGACGGAAATATTGTGAATCGCGCGCAGCACCGCCAAATCGTGCAGCGAATGATGCGTCGTGCCCAATGCGCCGTAGCTCACGCCGGAGCTGATGCCGATGAGTGTTGCCGGAACGTCGGAATAGCAAATGTCATTTTTGATTTGTTCAAGCGAGCGTGCGGTAAGAAAACAGCCGGGCGAAACGCCAAAAGATTTTTTCCCGCACGCCGCCAATCCCGCCGTGATGCCGACGAGATTTTGCTCCGCGATTCCGACTTCGACAATTTGCTTCGGCAAATTTTTTCCAAACGGCGCGAGCTTGCCGGAACCGCGCGAATCACTGGTGACGGCGACGATATTTGGGTTCACCTTCGCGAGTTCTTCAAGCGTGGCGGCAAATTCTTCAAGATTTGCGCGGCCCATTTTCAAGCTGAGCTTTTCCGCCATCGCTTTTGCGGCAGGCGTGAACATCGAAGGTGCAGGCGCGCTCATTTGGCCTCCTTCAATTTCGCTTCAGCCGCCGCGAGCTCAACAATCGCCTGTTTTAACTCCGCATCACTCGGCACGCCGTGATGCCATTTCGCAACATTTTCCATGAAACTGACGCCGCGACCTTTGATTGTATTCGCAATCACGCACGTTGGTTTACCGGTTTCCACCGGCTTGCTCAACGCATCCGTTAACTGCGCATAATCGTGGCCGTTCACCACTTTCACCGCCCAGCCGAACGCGCGCCATTTTTCGTCGAGCGGTTCGTTGCTCATCACGTCGCGCGTGTGGCCGGTGATTTGCAACGTGTTGTGGTCAATGATGGCGGTAAGATTGTCCAGTTTGTAATGCGCGGCGGCGAGCGCCGCTTCCCAATTCGAGCCTTCGGCGAGTTCGCCGTCGCCGAGCAAAGTGAACACGCGATATTTTGCGGAATCCATTTTGCCCGCGAGCGCCATGCCGATGCAGATTGGCAATCCGTGTCCGAGCGCGCCGGTGTTCATTTCGATGCCATGAATGTGCCGCGTGGGATGCCCGACCATGTGCGAATTGTAATGGCAGATCGTTTTCAAATCTGTTTCCGGAAAAAATCCGCGGTCGGCGAGCACGGCGTAAAGCGCCTCGACCGAATGGCCTTTGCTCTGCACGTAACGATCGCGCGCCGGACTGGAAAATGTTTCCGGCGAGACGTTGAGGATGCGATTGTAGAGCACGTTCAAGATGTCGAGGCACGAAAGGCCGCCGCCGGTGTGGCCCGCGCCCGCGTCGTAAATCGCTTCGAGCGTCTTTCGGCGCAGGTGGACGGCTTTGAGTTGGAGTTCGCAGTCGGTCATCGTAGATTGATTAGCATTTAAATTTTCTGTTTTGGCAAAATGGTTACAATCACCCGTTCATACCGCGTTAGAGGCGGCGTGCCTTTGTCCGTAACCTTCAAGATAAAGTGCGCGGTTTCGGACTTTTGCACTTCCGGAGCAATCACCCATACCGCGCGCATGTTTTCAGCCGATTCAATCTTGATCCGCTGATGATAGGAACCGGCCTCGGGATAATTAAACCATAAAAAACTCAGGCTGTCGCCGTCCGGATCGGTGGTGCCACTTGCATCCAGAACGAAGCCCTGCCCCGACCCAACGGTGATTTTCTCCGGGCCACGAAGTGCAGGGACGGGGGGATGATTACACTCGCGATAGGATCTGATGCACCAATTCATCCGGGCGGCGAAATCGTTCTGAAAATCATCCCGCCAGCGCCATAGCGTAACTTTGTTGTCGCGGAACGTCTTGTCCGACGGCTTCATCGCCCGTCCGAATTCACTCGAGACATCCGGGGTGTAATTGTCAACCGCGTCCGTCCAGATGGCACGAGTTTCCGGTTCATGGGGAACGCCCGATCCACCTTTCCGGGTCGATGCAAAATCCGGCTTGTAGAATTCGTAACGTCCGCCCCAACCACCCCAGTCCGGATGGTCCGGATCACTCAACCCGTTTGGAATGAGATTCAGCCACGAGGGCGTATCACCTTCCATTCCATAGGCCACATCGGGATAAACGGCGCCCAGCGGCCCGTGGTTTTGCTGGATGTTTTCCGCCAGCCAGCGGTTGCTGATTTTCCCGTTGTCGATGCCATCCACCACCGTATTGATCGCATTCCAGGTGGCGCTGCCGTAATCATCGCCCGGGCTGACAATGTAAAAAAGGTTCGGGAAGTTCGTTCGAATCCAAATGCCGCTGTCGTCCTGGTCGGAGATCGTGTAAACGCGGAGTTTGGCGATCAGCCGGTCGGCCCCCGCCCGGGTCATGGTCTTTTTAATCTCAAATAAAGCCTGCGCCAATGTATTAACGCCACCCCAAGCTGTCACCCATACCGGCCGATCATCGTTTTCTTCCAGCACTTTGATGATCCAGTCCGATCCGGCAGAATCCGCGCCCTCGCCAACGCCAAGCAAGCCATACTGAGGGAGTCCCGATTTCAGCTTTTGCAGCAGAAAATCAGCCGTGGGAAAACCTGGCTCATTCCGATCCAAGTTTGGCTGCACCTTGCCATAGGCCTCGATGACGCGCCGGATCAGCTCGGGTGAAACGCTTTTTTGTTTCCAGCACGAGGTGGTCGCAATCAAACCTTCGATGTCAATCTCATCCGAATACAGGAGCAGCCGCACCATCGACATCGTGTCATCCGGGTCGGCCCCGATGTCAGTCAAGACGATCAAACGGTTCTTTTGCAGAGCAGCTGCAAAAGCGGACAGCGACGACAGCAAAAAGCAAATAGCAATCAAAACGAAGAACCATGCCGCGCGGCGACTGACAACGCCATTGAACGCGAATTTGAAATCGTTTGGATCAAACTTAGTCGTTAGTCGTTTAATCATTTGATGTTGCAGAGGACGCGTTGATACCCCACTAGCGGTGGAGTGCCATCATCAGTGACTTCAAGAATAATTTGCACCTGTTTGCCGGGCTCGTTCGGCGCGACAAAGCTCGCTTTATCCAGTAAGTCGGCGTGAGCGATGGTCACCGTGTTGGTGGCGGAATCGGCATCGGTGTATTGCCACCATTTACAGGAAAGCTCGTTGCCGTCGGGATCAGTGGCGGTGGCGGAAAGCTCCACAGTCTCACCGGGTTTTACGTCACGCACAAAGCCGCCCTTCACGTCTGCAATGGGTGGATGATTCGCGTGCTTGAAATCCTTGACACACCAGTCCAAACGGGCGGCAAAATCGTTTTGCGCGGCAGAAATCCAGCGCCAATACATCTTATGCGCATCATCGTCGTCGGTCAGATTTTTATCGGTAAGATGGTTTGGAAATGCTGGATTGTCATATGCTGACCGGCCCCCCCAACCGCCAAGCGCGAAATCGCAATACGCCTCCAAACCATTATTTATAAGATCCATAAAGGATGGAGTGTCGCCTTCGCTGACATATTCCTGCGGATACAACGCCCCGAGTGGGCCGCAGCCGGTCTTGACGTTGACGTCCAGCCAGTTCGTGCCCATATACGTCTGAATTTCCGGCGGGTTCGCACTGGGCTTGTGTTTCGGATTGTCGCTGATGCTCTGATAATCCCAAACGTCGTGCCATTGATAGGCTTCATTGATGCAAGCAGCGGGAATGTTCGTCTGTATCCAGCCACCACCGCCGTCCTGATACCAGATGCAATAAATCCGAATCCGCGAAACTGCGTAATCAAATTTCTCCTTGGGATATTCAGTCTTTAGTTTCCACAAGGCTGAAGCAGTCGTGTTGGCACCGCCCCATGAAAGGACGTAAACAGGGCGCGGATCCTTGTCGAGCAACGTGTCTATGATAAGTTGTTCGCCGGGTGTGTTCTTCGTCTCCATGTCCGGCGGTGCCACCCAGAGGTCTTTGATATTCTCATTGCCAACCCGACTGACGCTACGCAGATATTCTGCACTCGGATAATCCGGTTTGTGCTTGCGCAGGTTCGGCAGCACTTGCTCATACGCGCCCAACTCTTTCTCCAACCAATGATCCTTGCTGTGGCCGTTCTTCTGATACTTGGAATTCACCTGCACGATACCCGCCACATCGAAGTCACAAGAATCCAAAAGAAAGCGGATCATGGTGCTACGATCATCTACCTCGCCGTCGGTCGTGGCGATGACTCGAGGTTTGGGCGGGAGACTGCCAGGAGATGCAATGCCATCGGCAGTCGCGAAAATTACAACGCCGGGAACCAAATTCAGAACCATGCGAAGCAGTCCGATTGAACTCAAGTGTATCAAGCGGAGTTTGTTGTTCTTCATATGTGGAACTTTCGGCTATTTTAATCCGGCAACATCCGCGTTAAAAGTGATAACCGGTTTGCCTTTTTGAACTTCAATTTTTGAATTTTCAAATCGGACGTTCTTTGCGTGATAAAGGATCATCCCGGCCTTAGCGGAGAGATTCACGTTGGAAAACATCAATCCAACAATCGGCGCTTCGGGTAATCCGCGAATGATACCAGCATTCGGACAATTCGTCGCCGTGACATTGCGGATTACAATGTCACGTATCTGCGGGGTCAACCCGGTGACGGGCTGAGCTTGTTCTGTGGCAGGATCTTTTGGCGCGCTGCCTTCGGGATAATAATCCATCAAGCTGATCGGGCTTTTCTTGATGTTTGTCATCTTCAGGTTTTCATACACACAGTGGCTCACCAGCCCACCGTTGCCACGCGGCGTCTTGATACGAATAGCGCGGTCGGTCTGGTCAAAGGTGCAATTGCTGACTGTCAAACCTTCCAACCCGCCCGCCGAACCGCCGCCGACGCTCATGCCGTGCCCATGCACGAAGGCGCAATTCTTGACGACAAAATTTTTGTTGCCCGGCTTGCGTCCGTCGCGCACCGGCTTGATGGCGATGTTGTCGTCGCCGGTGTCGATGTGACAGTCACTGATGAGAAAATTCCAGCCGGACGGATCAATGCCGTCCGTGTTCGGCGCGTCCTCGGGCGAGAGAATCGTGATGCCCTGAATCGTCACGTCGGTGCAATTCTGCGGCACGAGATGAAACATCGGCGAGTTGATCAGCTTCACGCCGGTCACCGACACGCGCTGACAGTCAGTGAATTTGACGAGGTAAGGCCGGTGTATCATTTTGGAATTTGCCCGGAACGCATTCCACCAAACCTGTCCCTGGCCGTCAATCGTGCCCGCACCGGAAATCTTGATGTCATGCGCGCCGTTCGCGGTGATGGCGTCCACATAACGATTCTTGGCGATGGGATAGCGCGCGATGTCGTTATCAATCAGGATGACCGCATTCGTCTCCAAATGCAGATCAACACCGTCGGCCAGCGTGAACGGGCCGGTCAAAAATTTTCCGGCCGGAATCAGAACGGTTCCGCCGCCGTTGGTGGACACGGTATTGATGGCGTCCTGAATGGCTTCGGTGTCGAGTGTTTTGCCGTCACCCTTCGCGCCGAAGTCGGTGACATTGAAGGTTGCGGCCAACAATGACGAGTTAAAGAATAGAAACAGCGCAAAGCAGCGCAAAGCAACGGCCTTGCGTTGGAGTTTGTTGTTGGGCAACACGGCGACAGCCCTCAAGATGAATGTGTAGTTCATAGTGGGATTTTATCGCACGATTCTACAAATACTGCCTGAGGAATCTTCCTGTTAGCCACGCGAAAACCTCCTGTATATTAAGATGGCCACAATTGCTTTTCATCGGAACTCCACCCGGTGCTGGTTTCGATATTCTTTTGGCGAGCAGCCGCACAATTTGTTGAAGGCTTCATGAAAGCGACTCAAGGATGCAAAACCGGAATTCATTGCCACCTCGATAATTTTTGTGTCCGTGGTGGCAAGCAATCGCTGCGCGTGCGAAACGCGATGTTGTGTGACGCAATCAATCAATGTAATGCCGAGCGCCTTTTTGAACGCTGCCATCGCATAGTTCGGGTGCAATCCGGCGGCCCGGCTGATTTGCTCCGCGGTAAGTTTTTCCGTGTAATGCCGAGCAATGAACAATGCCATTTGCTCAACGCGGTTCAATCCATTCGTTTCAACTGTTAACCGCCTGGACCGAAAATTACGATTTAGGATTTTGTCTGCGGTCATCGCTTGAGCAAACCGGAGCAAACGCGCCTCAATCTCTAAGAAAGCCACGCGGCGACCCGCTGGCTTGGGATTCTCCAAATCATGCACCCAGCGTTCGAACATTTCCAGGTCACCGCCACGAGTGCGAGGCTCAGGATCCAATACGACGCGGGCATGCAAGATAGCGTCCACAAAATGCGTCGGAAATTGGCATTGCATAAACCATGCAAGAGGAATCGTAGCCACGTAATACTCTGTCTTGTCCCTGGAGGAAATAATTTGATGTGGAATCGCCGCCCAAAATATTGCGAGTCGGCCGGCAGGTATTGTCACCGTGTTACCGCCCAAAAGATAAGTCAGTGAACCATGCTTGAGCAGATTCAATTCAATTTCGTTGTGCCGGTCAGCCCGTTGCATCGGCACCGGTGTCCATAATTCACACGTAAAACCATAAGGTGTAAATTCCGGACGAGATGAATCAAAACTGACCACGTTATCACCTCATGTTTCGGCCCTCGTGATGATGCCAAAATAATTTTCAATCGCTTCGAGCGTTTTACGGCGCAGGTGAACGGCTTTGAGTTGAAGTTCGAGGTCAGTCATGCTGTGGCAAAATGATTCTCGAAAATGACTCGAATTGAAATGCAAAAACCGCCAACCGAATAAAGAATTTTGCCGTCGAATTTTTCAAGCGAAATGAATTGAATCAATCAAAAAGAAGGGTGATTATTTTGCACTGGTGAGAGTGACGAAATTCAAAATGTATGCATGACTGACTTCCCGCAAAAAGGCTGGGGCGGTGCTTGGAATTTTTCGATTCTCAAAGCTAATGAGGAGTGAATGCTTGCTTTTCCCAGCACAAACATTGCGCACCATGTCCGCGTTAAATTCCGGGAAACAGATCCGCCGTCAGCGCGCCCAAGGCGATTTCATTCACGTTTTCCGTTGATCCAAATGATTTCGACCGCGCGCTCAGTGCCGCTGTCAAAATCATTCAGGAAAATTCCCAGACCGTGAATCTGGAAGTGGACGCCAAATCCAATGGTTATGAAATTTGGCAAAACGTCAAAAACGCAGGCGAACAATACTTTTGAACATGAGACGACTGCTGCCAGTTTTTTTGCTTTTGATTGCGGGCATCGCCGCATTTGCAGCAAGGCCGGAGTATGTCTCGTTGCGCCACTGGGTCGAGAAGCAGAATCCAAATGACAAAACTCCCGCCCAAGAAAGAATTTTCGTAAATGGCGATTGGAAAGAGTCGGCCATCGTCCGCTGTCATAACGGAATGACGCTTCAGGAGGTTTTCTACCAGACCAAACTCAAAGGCAAATTCGTTCTCATTTATCGCTCCGGACACAAACCCGCTGGCGAACCGGTTTACAACGAAGCGGACGCCGACATTGTGCCCAACCGGAAATCCATAATCGTTCAACCGCTCGACGTAATTTATTTATGGAACGGAAAGGACGGAAAAAGAAATTGATGAAATGTTTCTCTTTGCTTTTGCTGCCGGTCATCGCCATCGACGGCCTGTTCTGCGGCTGTGCCACCCACCAGGCACTAACGCTCTCGCACAACGTCAATGTGCCGAAAGAATTCCGCGCGGGAAATTTTTCAGAGGAACATCCCGGTTTTATCGAAGGTAACAGCACGGTTGAGCGTTACGTCAACGCCTATGAACGCGGCTGGGTGCTCGCCGTGGAACGGTTCGCCGACAACATTGATTTTGACGATCCATCGCCGTTTGTGATGAGCGGTTGGCCGGAAGAATCTTTCGGTGGCGACAGCGGCTATTCCGATGGGTGCGCGCGCATCCGCTCGCTCATCGAAATTTATGGAGAACAAAAAGTGTCCGATTACTTGCAACAATTCCGACCTGAACTTCCAGAAGACAAAACGACGAAGATTGAAAATCAAATTCCGGCTTCCGACGCACATACTATCGCGTCACTCAATGCCACAGCCAACAACGCAAAGGCAGCGCCGGATGAAAGATGTCGCGCGATTTTTTCTCTGTTCCGCGAGTTCATCAAACCAGGCAGCACCCCGGCAGAGGTTCACAAGGTTCTTGCCGACACACGATGGCTTGAACAAACGAATATTCTCGGCATCTACGTTCTAGGCGGATTGATCCCGGTGAAGTGGGAGTTGGGCCACGATACGCCCTTTGTTCTTGCTGTTCTCCCGCGGACCAAACCTTCCACCGGCCAGCCGCCCAATCTTGGTTATCATTTATATTTCACGCTCGCGGGCGAGGCGGATCGCTCCAGTGAATCGGCATTTGCTATTCTTACGGGACGGCAGACCTCGGATACGAATGCCGTGCTCAAGGAATTCGCTTTGTGTTATCCAGACGGAATGATTGAGCACGTCACGAAATCTGGAATACGCAGTTTCAATTTTTGGCCTGAGAAGAAATAAGTCTCGTAAAACTGACCCGTGAAAATCGCCTCGAGCGTTTTTTTGCGCAGGTGGACAGCTTTGAGTTGGAGTTGCTTGTCGGTCATGGGTTGCTTGGCAATGGTTTCAATTTTGTCGAAATGAATTGATACAACGACGGATAAAATTCATCCGGTCCCAGAGCTTCTGCCGTGCGCATCCAGACATAAATACTTTTTCCTGGCGACAATGGTGCGGTTCTATGTTCAATATAAACAGCAGCTTCTCCTTGCGGGTGCATTTGTGCGTCCCACAATTGCACAAGCGGCAAATAATAATCGGCGGCGAAAACTCGCGAATGATTCGCCGGTCTAAAACGAAGATCGCCATTTGTTGGAAAAGTGATGGGAGAAGTCAATCCAAGCAGAGCCTTCTTGCTGACATAAAATTTCAAATCGGCTCCAGATGGCGGAAGTTCGAAACCATTGTCTATGCCCAAATCCAAAGTATCGGTAATGCAGTGAGGGATGCCCTTGCGGCTGTCGTCATAATTTAACGGCCATGGTGAAGACGGTGGCAGACTTACATAAAAACCGCCCTCATGCAAATAGCGGGAAAGCGCACGGGTGACATCGTCCGTCACTTTTATGCTGCTCATATAATGCTCATTCGCAATATGAACAAAAACAGGCAGGTCGGTGGCATTGAAAAGTTTTGGATTGATTAAATCTTTCCATTCCAGCGGGTGAATCGAAGCGCCACAGTAAGCCAGCCAAAACTCGGTATCGTTGACAGAATCCTGGGCTAAAACACCAACTTTTCTATTCAACAGGATGGTGGTTAAATCGTTTGTCACGCCCGCAATCGCTCGCGACAACGGGCGAGGGTCCGGCGCCCTGACCGGAGGTGACCCGAGAAAACGTTTGGAATATTCGGCGGTGATTTGAAGATATTTTTCGCCGAGCTCACGGCTTGGCTCGATCTCAGTTCCCTCCAGCCATTCATTCCATGAAGTGATGATGACCCAATCCGGGTTTGCTTTAATCGCTTCCTCCCAAAGCGTTCGGTAGGTCTGGCCATCCAGACGATCCATCTGCGTATTCCACTTGTAAGCTTTTCGGGCATCATCACCAGGCTTGACCATGAGACAACTGATTTTGTTCCGTTGTCGCGCAATTTTAACGCCGTCGCCGTAATAACTGGCGACCCAGGAACGGAAAGCGTCCAATTTTTCTGTCGTAAGCTTTTGGCCGAATGTGTCCGGCAAGCCGGTCAATCCATACGAATGGATGCCATCGAAAAGATAGGCCGAACTGCTCTGTTGTCCGTCTCCAATCAGCACGAAATCGCCGGCGCGTTGCCGGATTCCTTCAATAATGGACGGCCATGATGAAACAGGAACCTGAAACAAGTTGACGCGATTATATGCAAATATGACGGGTTTGTTGTCGACTTTCAGGAAAGCGCTGCTTTGGCCGTATCTTTTTAGCACGTAGGCGATTTCTCCGATTGCGCGGTCGATTTGTCCCTGGCCGATGTCGGGAGCTTGTTCCCAATAGATCGAAAGTTTAAAATTCTTCTTCTCCGCACGGTCGAGCAGAAGTTGCATGGACTCTTCATGCCAGGATGCTTCAGGACCCGTGCCCCACCAACTCACAACAAAGCCAGTAATTCCATGCGACTTGGCTTGATCAATCTGCCAATCAACTATTGCTGGGTCGTGAGAGCTGTAAGGACCATTTAAGGGATACCGTGCTGTCTGCGAGGTTTCGTATTTGTTCGTATTGACCTCGCCCCACGATTTTCGGTCGCTCGAATTGCCATACCAGCCGTAATAAAATGCCAACACTTCATGTGAAACGTTGCTGTAATGCCGCTCGCTTTGGCTTTGAACAAATTGGAAAAAGGAATTTGTTTGAGAAAATCCAGTCAGGCTTGAGCAAAGAAAAATAATTGCCGCAAATAATTTTCGGCTATGCCTTGGTTGTCTCTGTTCGCTTCTGTTCAAAATTATTTTTCCAGCTTTTCATGATGATGCACTTCCCAGCCAAAATAATTCCCAAACGCCTCGGCCAAAATTTCCGCCGAGTGCGATTGCGTCATCACGACATGATGTTCAAAACCATTTTTGCAAACGTGCTGCATGAGTTTTTGCAATTGGGGAATTTTTGCGACGGCGCGGTTGCCAAACGTGTTCAATTTGTCGTTCGTCAATTCGCCTTCGCCGACGTAAGTGCGGATTTTGCCATCGGCATCGGCGGTCGTGATGCGGCCAAACGTCAGTGGACCGGCGGGTGTTCGGCCTTCCAGCGCGCCATAAGTGTTTTCCACGCCGAGAATGCTGCCAAGGATCGGCGCGTTGGAAATCTTGATGTCCGGCAAAAATGATTTCGCCCAATTGCCGCAATGAAACAGGACGCATTTGTCGTCGTCGTCCGCGTAATTGTTGTTCCAGTCCACGAGCGCGGCAGGCGTGCCGCCGGCAAGTTGCATCGCATACATCGTGAGCACGCCGGTGACGTCCACTTCGCAGGCGCTGGGCAGAAAATTTTCGCTCATCATGCTCATCAACGTGCAAACGTTGCAGCCGAAATTCTGTTGAACGCTCGTCCAACACTGAATCGCCGTGGCGTCAATCGCGTTGACGTCCATCCATTCGCCGAGAATCACGCCGAGCTTGGCCATCTGCAAAAGTTTTTCCGGCGGCACGCCGGGCGCGGGCGCGTAAGATTTTATCTCCGCCAATTTATTTTTTACGGCGGCAGCTTTCTCATCCAGTTTGTCCGCTTTGGCCAAAAATTCCGAAAGGTCAACCGTCGTGACGCTGATGCCGTGGCGTTCGAGAAGTTTTTCCGAATAGCGAACGGTGTTAAATGCTCCCGGCCGCGCGCCGACCGCGCCGAGCCGAACGCCGCGAACACCGTTGACAACGCGGCAAACGCCGAGGAAATTTTGCAAATCGCGCGCGAAGCTTTCCGATGTCGGCGACGAAACATGTTTGCTTGTGAGCGTGAATTTGATTCCGGCCTGAACAAGATTGTTGCACACGGAAATCTTTCCGCAGTAGGCATCGCGGCGGCGCGCGGGCGACAATTGTTTCAAATCGTCCGGATAACCCTGGATCAAAACCGGCACATTGAGATTCGCCAGCTTGAGCGTGTCGGCCACGCCCTTTTCGTCGCCGAAATTCGGCAGGCAAACGAGCACGCCGTCAATTTCGCTGGCATTTTTGCGAAACAATTCGGCGCATTTGCGGGCGTCGGCGTGAGTTTCGACGCCGCCGAGTTTGGAATCCTTTTCGCCGAGCTGAATCGCCTGGATGCCGAATTTGGAAAATAGTTTCGCCAGATCCGCGCGCGCCTCGGTCACGAGCTGGTCGGGAAAAAAATCGCGGTTGCCGTAAATGACGCCGAGCGTCGGAGTGGACGTTTTCATATTGCTTGCGTTCATTTAACTGCAAAGAGCGTAAAGAGCGCAAAGAAATTGAGACGGCAATCCCCGCCGTGTCAATTTCGGCAAATAATTTGGCGTTTTTTTAAACAGCTGGAAACGATGCTCAATCCAAAACCATCACGAATCCGCCGTGCGATTCGATGGTGATTTCAAATTTCCGGTCGGCACCGATCTTGACCTTTTCCTGCTTGAACGAAAGATTTCCGCCGTTGCCATCGGTGATGAGCGTGCCGGATTTTGCGCCGCGCAATTCACTTAAATCGAGCGACAAACTTTTTGCCTGCTCTTCGCCATTGATTCCGGCGATGAACCATTTGCCATCGCCTTTGCGCGCGAGCACGACGTATTTGCCGGGAAATCCGTCGAGGAATTTCGTGTCGTCCCAAACGCTCGGCACATGCCGCAAAAATTCCTGCACGTAATCCGGCGCTTTGGCCATGCCTTCGGGCGTTTCGGCGTAATGTTGGATGCCGGAAACAAACAGCACGGACAACGCGAGTTCAAACGCGCTCGTCGTGCGGCGATGAATATGATCATTGATTCGGTCGAGCGCCACCGGCGTGAAATCCATTGGGTCAAAAACATTGCGCGTGAAGGGCAACATCGGCGCATGCACTGGTTCTTCGTTGGCGTTGGCTTGATCAAAGGTGATATATTCTTCGCCTTTGATGGCTTCCATCGTCATCAAATCGGGATACGTCCGTTCCCAGCCGCGCGGCAGCGTTGCGCCGTGAAAATTAATCGCAAAGCCGAACGGCGCGGCGTCCTGCAAAATGTCCTGATAATAATCCATCATCGGCTGGCCGTCGCCGCCGAAGAAATCAATTTTCAATCCAGCCACGCCCATCGCTTTCAATCTTTTGAATTCCGCCAAACGACTTTCATGCGTGAGCATTTTATCGCGTGGCGAAAGCGGGACCGTGTTCCAATTTCCCGCCGAGTTATACCACAGAATGATTTTCACATTTTTCGTCGCGGCGTATTTGACCAGCTCGGCGATTTTGTCGTAGCCGATCTGCTTGTCCCAGAACGCGTCAATCAGGCAATATTGCCAGTGCATTTGCGATGCGTAATCAATGAATTTCTTCTGCACGTCATATTTCGTCGCGCCGTCGCCGAGCAACGGCCAGCTCCAGGACGCTTTGCCCGGCTTGACGGACGAATGAAATTTCGCCGGCCCGGCCAAATCAATTCCCAGGGTGGATTCGGCGATCGTTTTCAAACCGCCGACGACAATCAATCGCCACGGCGTTAACCACGGCAACGATGAATGTGGATTGGCCGGAAGATTATCCATCGTTTCGCGCGGGTCCGCCAAGGCGACCGTGTATTCGCCGTCCGGCGATTGATCCCGCAAATGCGTGCCGCAGTAATTCCGGCCAGGCGAGCTTTCGCTCACGAGCAGCCAGGTGTCGCCGCTGCGGAACAGCGCCGGATAAACCCAACCCGCATGAAGCGTTGACGGCGTGCCGACAGGAATGTCCTTTTGATAATATTCCTCGTAAGCCGGATTGGAGCCGTGGAAGCCGGTTTTGGCGACTTGCATCGGCTGCAACCAGGCGCGCGTGCCGGGCAAAAAGTGGAAGGATGAAACTTCTTGGGCGATTTTATGGACGGTCGAATTCGTTTCCGGAAAGCAATAACGGAACGCCACGCCGTCGTCAGAGACTTGAAAGATTATATCCATCTTTTCGCCGCCGACCGTTTGCAGATGAAATACTTTCCGGTTTGCGCGGTAATTGTTCACGCGACGTTTGGCGGTGAGAATCGTATAATGGTCTTTGACCACTTCGATTTTGGATTCGCCGGTCAATTGCAAATTCGTCGAGAAATCCACATCGTCGCGCACGAGCCCAAGCCGGGAATCCTGCAAAACAATTCTGCCATCTCGTTCGATGGCATAATGCGGTGCGCCGCCGTCAATTTTGAATTGCACTACCAAATGGCCGTCCGGACTTTTCAGCGGCTCCGCGAATGAATTGAAGGCCAACGCCGGAATTGCCATCGAAAGCAGCAGAAATGTTTTCATGAAAGTGTCGCAAAGTTAAAAGTTTGGCAATTACAACGCAAAAAGAAACTCATACGACGTTCAGTGGACGTGGAACGAAAAAACTTACGCCGCCGACGTTTTTTGTTAATCTTCGCGCTCCGCTTCAAGCGGCACATTTTCCATGAATCAAATTGAACAGCTCGAACAACAATTGGACAGCTTCAATCACACCGAACGTCGCGACGCCCTAGCGCAACTTTGGGACCTGGCCACGGCCGGCAAAGTGCAAATCGCTGCGCCGACCACCGACGTCAATCTCCACTCGCACACGTTTTTCTCTTACAACGCCTACGGTTATTCGCCATCCAAGTTCGCCTGGCTGGCGCGCAAACGCGGACTCGGCGCCGCCGGCATCGTGGATTTCGACGTGCTGGATGCGGTTGAAGAATTTTGGGCAGCGGGAAAATTGATCGGGCTCAAGCGCTGTGCCAGTTTGGAATCGCGCACGTTCGTCCCGGAATTTTCCACGCGCGTCATCAATTCGCCGGGCGAGCCCGGCATCGCTTACAACATGGGCGTCGGTTTCCCGCGCGAAATTTCGCATCCGCTGCTTTCGCAAATGCGCGAAACGGCCGACAAACGAAATCGCGAACTCGTCCGCCGCGTGAATGAATTTCTTCAGCCGGTCGTGCTGGATTATGACAAGGACGTTTTGCCGCTCACGCCCAATGGCAACGCCACGGAACGTCATATTTGCGAAGCCTATTCTAAAAAAGGCGACGCGGAATTCTGGAAATCAAAAATCGGCGATCGTCCCGCCGACCCGGCGAAATTCACCGCGCTCATCCGCGCCAAAACAATGAAACGCGGCGGTCCGGGTTATATGCAGCCGGACGAAGGATCGTTTCCATTGATCGCCGAAATGAATCAGTTTTCCGCCGAATCGGGCGCGATTCCGACGCTCACATGGCTGGACGGAACAACCGAGGGCGAGAAGTGCATCGAGGAATTGTTTGAGGTCGAAATGAAATCCGGCGCGGCGGCGCTGGCAATCATTCCCGACCGCAATTACACGCCGGGTATTAAAGACGAAAAAGTGAAAAATCTTTACGACGTCGTTGCGCTCGCGGAGAAGCATGGTTTCCCGGTCGTCGTCGGCACAGAAATGAATGCACCGGGAAATAAATTTGTGGATTCATTTGAAACCGCCGAACTTAAACCCCTCGTGCCGGTTTTTGTGA
Source organism: Verrucomicrobiia bacterium (assembly GCA_035776755.1). GTDB lineage: Bacteria > Verrucomicrobiota > Verrucomicrobiia > Limisphaerales > UBA11358 > UBA11358. The sequence continues at coordinate 131,173 of DASTWS010000004.1, read as the reverse complement.
AAGGCGCGCATATCACTTACGCCCATTCTGTGCTGCAACGTGAAAGCGGTTTCGGTTACTTGAGCGATTGGGCCAAAAAGAATTTCCAAACCGTCGCGGCGAAAAATGAATTTTTCGAACAGCTCGGCAGACGATTGCAGCCGGCGCAGGAGGATAAGCTGCATTCCCTGCCTGCGGCGGTTGCGCCAACTGATATTTTAGCAAAAATATCGTAGCGGTTGGGGGGAGCAATTCTCTGGTCCGGCGGATGGCGGACTACGGCGCTGGCTGTGTGGCTGTTCGATCTCTTTTTTCTTTTCCAATTGTCCAGCCATTGGACGATTTGTGCTTGTTTGAATTTCGCAACGGTGATCGGCGGACAAAATCTGCCATGCATTTGGACAAAAACCATTCCGCCGCCCGTGTCGGAAATAAGTGGAGTTGAAGGTCTTACAAGTCCTAAAATTCAATTTTATTTGCAGAAATTTAGGATACCACTTTCACAAATCGGGCTTAAGATTTCAATGCTCACACCTTATGGCCCTGACTCAGGGCTGATTGTGTGCCGGTATTTCAGCAGCCGTAATTTTTGAATTCATAACGCGGGGGAAGATTTCGCTTCGCCATGGAGGCGAGGCGAATGTTAGCAACCAACCAACCATAAACAGGAGATGCAGTTATGACATACAAAAGAAGTCTGGCAGTAATGTTATCGGCAACGGTCATGGCTTTGACCACGACTGTTGCTCATGCCAACAATCCAATCGTTGCGACGATCGAAAACGCGAAGTCCGGACAAACAGTCAATGTGTCCGGCACGTATTCGGGCATCACGACGCGGATTCAAGTGCCAAGCGGCGTGACGGTGCAAGGACCGGCGACGTTTGTCTTCACCACAGGAACTTCCGCAGACGGGTTTTATGTTCCCTCCGGCAACAGCGGCGTGAAGTTGAACAGCCTCACCGTTCAAGGAGCCAATCATGGCATCATGATTTATGGCTCCAGTTGCACGGTCAATTCCTGCATTGCGGAATACAATTACAATACCGGAATCGAAATCATCGGCAGCAGCGCCAAGAACAACGTCATCAAATACAGCCAGGGCAAATACAATGCCGATCCCGGCGGCGGAAATGCCGATGGCATCACCGTTAAATTCAGTTCCGGCAGCGGAAATCAGATCCTGCACTGCGACGCCCACGGAAATTCCGATGATGGTTACGATTATGCCGGCGCGGGCGCCCCGGTATTGACGAGCGGCTGTTCGTCTTACAATAACGGCTATTACAACGGTCAAAAAGGCAATGGCTGCGGCTTCAAGATGGGGCTGTCCGGTTATCCGAATGAATCGCATACCTACACCAGCTGCACGGCTTACAATAACACCGCCGGCGATACCGGGTCGGGATTTGATTCAAACAATAATTACGGCCCGATCTACCTGAACTATTGCCACAGCTACGGCAATAAACAGGCTGACCGGCTCCAAAACGTCGTGCTCAACAATTGCACGATGCAAAACTGATTCGCCGCAACCACACCAACCAACCGTGGAGGCGGAATTTTTCCGCCTCCACCCTCTGATTCGGACATCATTATGAATCAGCCCTCCACTTTTTTATTCCGTAGCAAAATCGCTTTGCTCGGTTGTGGATTCATCATCGCAATGCTCGGCTTTTACGCCGGAAGATTTTCAGCGACAGCAAAACATAAAATCGCCGCAACCAGAATTGCCCAACCGGTCCCGACCAATGTCGTTGTCAAAATTGAAAAAAAATTTACCGATCCGATGTCACGGACGGCGACAGCATCAGCCATTTGGAATGAACAATCCTGGCAACAATTACTCTCGCAGGCGGCGACTCCCGCCAGAGATTCCGCGCTGGCGGACTTGATCGAAAAACTAGCCACGACCGATCCCGACCGCGCAATGATTTTGGCGCAGGCGGAAAAAAATTTGAATCTGCGCGGACAATTGATTCAAGCTGCCTTGCACGGCTGGGCGCGAACGTCACCGCTCGCCGCCGCAAACTGGGCGCTCGCCCTGCCCGATTCCGGCGAACGCGACAAATCGCTTGCGACCATTTTCTCCGGCGCTGTTGCCACCAATCCGGAAACAGCCGTCGCGGTCGGAAAAATATTGATGGAAGAAAATCCCGCCGCGGCCGCCGCCTGCGGTTCGAAATTGATTGACGCGCTTTGTAATGCGGGCGATTTCAGCTCCGCAGCCGGATTGGCAGCGAGTGCCGACAGCAGCCAGCGCAATTTCTGGATCGGTGAAGCGTTTTCCAAATGGGCATCCTTTCAACCACAAGCTGCCGCGCAAGCTGCGCAAGCCCTTGCCGATCCTGAAATTCGAAGCCAGGCATTGCATGGCATCGCCGGCGGCTGGGCCGAAGCGGATCCGGCCGGACTGATTCAATTTCTCGCGCAATTGCCCGCTGGTGGCGATCGCGGCGAAATGCTCGGGCAGGCCTTAAAAAGCTGGGTGCAAAACGATCCGCTCGCTGCGGCCAATTGGATTAACGACAACAATCAGTTTGGTTCCGATTTGAATCAGGGCGCGGCCGAGGTGGCCACAACGGAATCCCTTCCGCCGCAAATCGCCCTGACGTGGGCGACCAGTATCTCCGACCCGCAATTACGTTCGGCGACCGTCGCCAGCGTCGTCCGCGACTGGCTTTATGATGATTTGCCGGCCGCAGAAAATTATATCCGATCCAGCAAAGATCTTTTACCGCCGGACCGCCAGCAACTTTCAGAGATCATCAATGATCTGACGCGCGTTTCTTTGGCGCAATGATAGCGTTCACGGAAAAATCGAAGTTTGATTTCCGGCTTGTCGCCGTTTGTTGCATTTTGTTTTTCGGAACGTTCCTCGTCTTTCAGCGCACACTGCAGAACGGCTTTTTGGACTTGGACGATCCGGATTACGTCACGCAAAACGTCCACGTCAAAGCCGGCGTCACGCTCAATGGAATTCGTTGGGCCTTCACTTCCGGCGATTCCGCAAATTGGCACCCGCTCACGTGGATTTCGCTGATGCTGGACGCGCAACTCTACGGCAATTTTGCGCGAGGGTTCCATTTCACCAACAATTTTCTCCAAGCATTCAACGCCGTGGCGGCCTTTCTTGCATTGTGGAAATTGACCAAATCATTTTGGCCAAGTGTAATCTGCGCCGCGTTGTTCGCGTGGCATCCATTGCGGGTTGAATCGGTCGCCTGGATTGCCGAACGCAAAGATGTTTTGAGCGGATTCTTTTTTTGGCTCACGTTGCTGGCCTATGCGAACTACACCCAAAAACCCAGGCCGGGAATCTTCTACGGCGCAGCCTTTTTCCTGTTTGCATGCGGCCTGATGAGCAAGCCGATGCTCGTCACCGTTCCATTTCTGCTTTTGCTGCTCGACTATTGGCCGGCTCGACGGCTCGACGGCTTGACCGTTCAACGGTTGTTGATCGAAAAAATTCCCTTTCTTTTGCTCTCGCTGGCCTCCTGCGTCGTTACGTTTGCCGTCCAAAAAAATTGGGGCGCTGTTGTCGAATCCCAAACGCTCGACGCACGATTATCGAATGCCGTCGTGTCCATTGCGCGATATGCGTTGAATATATTCCGGCCATACGATTTGGCCATCGTTTATCCACTGCCAAATCGCTGGCCTTTGACCGTCATCACTATGGCGGCGGTTTTTGTTATTGGCGTCACCGTGATTGCAGCTCTCCAAATTCGCCGGCGACCATGGATTTTCGTCGGCTGGTTTTGGTTTGTCGGAATGCTTATTCCCGTGATCGGGATTGTGCAGGTCGGACTTCAAGCAATGGCTGACCGCTATTCGTATTTGCCCGTCACCGGCCTGCAACTGGCGTTGATCTGGACATTGCGGGAGATAAAAACACCTTCGATTCAAATTCTTAAGCCGGTCGCCGTCGCAACAATCCTCATGGCCTGCATCCTGCAAACGCAAGTTCAAATCAATTACTGGCGGAGTCCGGAATTGCTTTACGAACATGCATTGGCGGTCACGAAAAATAATTACCTCGCCGAATGTTATCTCGGAACATCATTGATGAATGAAAACAAATTTTCCGAAGCAGAAGCACATTTCCGCCGCGCCATCCGCGTCAAGCCGGACTTTCAAGATGCGCGATTCAAACTCGGCGTCGCCCTCGCCAAAGATGGACGCGACACCGATGCGATCTCCGAATATCGCGCATTGCTCAAACTCAATCCCGGCCACGCGCTGGCGGAATACAACCTGGGCATTTCACTGCTCGACCAAAATCAACCGGCACAAGCCATTTCACATTTTCAAAACGCCCTGGACAAAAAGCCAAATTACGGCCCGGCGCTGGTCGCGATGGGAACCGCTAACGCAAAACTTGGAAACGCCCGGCCGGCGATAAATTATTTTCAAAGAGCGCTGGCGCTCGATCCGAATAACGCCATTGCGGAATATAATTTCGCCAACGCACTCATCGATCTGCACCGGGAAAACGATGCGCTGGCGCATTATCAAAAAGCGATTTCCCTCGATGCGGATTTTGAAGAGGCGCATTACAATTATGCCAATGCGCTGGGAACACTCGGCCATCCGTCCGCAGCGCGCGACCAATTCCGACGAGCGCTGATGTTGAATCCTGCCGATGCGCCCGCTTGCTTTGGCCTGGCGGTTGCCTTTGAAGATTTGCGAGAAATTGCCCCAGCCGTTTCCTGTTACGAACGGACGATTGCACTCGATCCAAAAAACGCACCGGCCCATTTTAACCTGGCGACAATTTTTCTGAATCAAAACCGCTGCGCCGATGCTCTGGAACATTTCCAGGCGGCGACGCGGATTCAGCCGGACAATGATTCCGCTTTTCTTGGCGCAGGGCTGGCCGAAGAAAAACTTGGCCGCATCGGAAAGGCGATTCCCGATTATCGCCATGCCGTTGCCATCGCGCCCGGCAATGCGCAAGCGCATTGTTGCCTTGGGATCGCATTGCGGCGCGCGGGAAAAATTTCCGACGCCATTGCTGAAGACGAAACCGCATTGCGTTTGAACCCTAATTTTCCGGGCTTGCGCGAACAACTGGCGCTCGCCCGGCGGGAACAGGCCGCGCAATAAATCAGTTCGTTTCGGCGTCCTCAATGCCGAGCAATTCAATGTCGTAGATCAAAGTCGAATCCGCCGGAATACCGGAAACGGCGTCGTCGCCATAACCAAGCGACGGCGGAATATAAAGTTTGATGCGCCCGCCCCGGTTGATCTTTTGGATGCCTTCGCTCCAACCGGGAATCACGCGCCCGACTTGCACATGCAGCGGCTCGTTGGCCGTTTGATCAAACATATTTCCATCCAGCGTGCGGCCCGTGTAATTGACCAGCACAATTTGTTCCGGCTTCGGAAACGCTCCCGTTCCACTTTTCAAAATTTCGTAGCGCAAACCGTCCGGCAATTTGACGACATTTGTATTTTTGTCCAATGCGGTGAACAATGCATCCATCGCGGCGATTTGCTTTTGTCGAAAGGTTTCCTGAAATTTCTCCTTTCGGCCGTTGATGAATCGCTCAACTCTTGGCTGAATTTTTTCGAAACCCGGAAACGGCTCATCGCGCACGCCCGACTCAAAACCTTTGGCCAGCGAAGCAATTTCCTTTTCATCCAACGACAATCTCCACAGCCGCGCGCGTTGTGCGATTTCCCAACCCCACGCTTTCACGACTTCATTGGTCGGGAACTGTCCCGAATAAGCCGGCGGCGACGGATCCGGCGCGGATGGCGCAAGCGCATCGGCCAACACGTCCGCCGGCGTGTTCGTTGCGCCAAGCATTTCAATTTCATAAACCAAGGCCGAACCGTGCGGCGCGCCAGCCATTTCAATTTCTTTTTCCACGAACGCGGGCGGCAAATACAATTTTATTTTTCCGCCAACGCCGATTTTTTGAAAGCCTTCGAATAATCCGCGATCAAGATGGTTCGTCTCCAGAATCAAATTGTCCGGGCCGAATTCGGAAAGCACGGAACCATTGACGAGCCGGGCGAGGTAATGAACCCTGACCGTTTGCATCGGCCTGGGGAAAACGGCATCACCTTTGCGAACAATTTCAAATTGGACGCCATCAGGCAATTCATCAACAATCGCCGTTTTTTTCCAGGCCGCGAGAAATTGTCCCGCTTCAGCCGCGCTCCGGTGTTTGATCGCGGCCACGACCTTTCGCTGGCGCGCTTTGGCCAGCGCATCCACGTCCGCTGAAATTTTCCGCATCTCGAACGGCAATTTCCGGTCCTGCACGCCGAGCGAAAAACCGGCGATAAAATTCGTCAATTCACTTCGACTGATGTCAATGCCATTGACTTCTTTTTCGTGCGCAATTTGCCAGCCAAATGCGGTGATAACCGCGCTTCCCCCGGCATTTGAATTTGTTTCCGTCGCGGATGCATAAACGCAAACGACAGCAATGGAGGCAGCCACGACGGTTGCAATCGGGATTTTCACGACAAAAAATTAGCAGCAAAGAAATGTGATTCAACCGGAATTGCTGGTGCGGAAGCGGTTGTCAGATGGCAAACAATCCGGCGGATTTCAACCACCGGCTTCGCGCGTCAAATTATTGGGGTTGGCCGTCGTCCTGCCCGTGACCGTCGCCGGGCTGACGCGATTGCCCCGGCGATTGCGCGGGCGTCGACTGATGCGGCGGCGTTGACGGCGGAACAAATTGACGGCGCGACGGCTGGTTCGGAATTTGTCGCGGCGGTTGAAATGGACGCCGGTTTTCCGGAAGACGCGTGTTTGGAACTTTCGGATTGGGCGTCAATGGCGTTTCACGTGGCGGCACAAGATTTTGTGGCTTGTATTGATTTTGCGGATTGATGCGATTGTGTTCATCCTGCGTCGTCTTGTTCTGCTCATTCAATTGATGATCTTTCAGGATTTGTTGTTCTGATTGATTATTCTGCCGGTTTTCTTTAAGCCGCTGAAGGTCTTGCTCCAATCCAGGATGATTTTGGCCGTCCATGCGATGGATGTCCTGATATTCCGGATTGTTCGGTTTTTGATCTTGTCGTTGCGGGAATTGCTTTTGTTCGTTGCGCAGGTTTTGGATCCGGCTGTGATCATTTTGCTCCCGCTGATTCAAATTTTGCCGGCGGGCGTCCATGGCGTGGTGATATTCCTGCACGTCGCGCTGAAAAGCGTTGTTTACCGGAGCAGCCATCAATTTCCGGTTTGCGGCTTTTTCCACGACGGTAACGCGCGGTCCTTGATTGTAAAAAACGGTTCGCCGTTTTCCGCTGATGTTGACCGTTTCACGATGAATGCTGACGTTGATGACTTTCGTCTTTTTGATGACGTTGACGTTGTTGACGATGACGGTCCGTGGATTGCAACGTTCGGTAAAGCGATCCTGTCCGAGAAAAACAAAAAATGTGGGTTGAATTTCGATTCCCGGCGGCGCACACGGCGCCCAGCCGATATAACCGCCGCCTTCGCGCCAGACCACCCACGCCGGCGCCCAATTCGTGGCCGGAACCCAAACCCAGCCGTAATTCGGATCGTCCACCCAATAACCGTAGTGATAACATGCCCAGCCCCACGGCTCGTCGCTCGCCCAAAACCATCCGGCATCGGTCCATTCCCAATGACCGGCGCAATAAGGCCGCCAGCCGACTTCAATCTCCCGCGGACGCCAACAGCGGCCATATGAACCGACAACGACCCAATCGCCATACGGCGACAATGGATCATAGAAGTCCGAAGTTGCGTTGATGGAAATGCCGGCCGAGACTTCAAAATCCGCCCGGACATCCGGCGCGAAGAAAATCAAGCCCGCCACCGGCGCGCAAATAGCCAAAATGATACCCAACTTCATACAGCACTCCTTGTTGCTTTAAAAAAGCATCGCCCTAAAAACATTTTGCGCAAATGAAAATTTGCGGCGGAAAGCGAAACTAACGCTTGAGGTATTTTGCGAAGTCCATCCCGACAATGCAGACGTCGTCCTCAAATTCCCTGTTCACGGAGAAATTCCGGATGCATTCGAGCAATTCGTCAAACAATTGTGTGGACGGTTTCTGGATCAAATTTTTGATGTCCAACACCATTCGCTGTTGCGAATACAATTCTTCATTCACTCCCTGCACTTCATACAGCCCGTCCGTGAACAACATCAGCAAATCGCCCGGCGTCAGCGTCAGTTCCGTGGCCTGATACGGCGGATCATCAAACAGTCCCAATGCCGGCTGGCTGTGTCCCGACGCATTGACCAGCGGCTGCACCAGGTTTTCAGAACGTCGCACCAGCAATGGTTTCGGATGGCCGGCATTGGCAAACCGCACGACGCCGGTTTCCGCGTTGGCGATCAAATGCAGCGCCGTCGTCAACATCGGCGAACCGGTGCTTTTCAAAATGCTGCACAGGTCAGAATTCAATTTGCGCAAAAACATTCCCGGCTCATGCGCCAGGGTTTTCAATTCCTCGCTCAACGCGCGGATCATCGCCGTGACCAGCGCCGCGCGCACACCGTGGCCGGTTACATCGCAGATCAAAATATTTGCTTCGGTGTCCGACAATGCGATGACGTTGAAAAAATCGCCGCTGACCGCTTCCGCGGGATGATAACGATGGACAAATTGAAATGCGCTCTGTTCCGGCACGACATCTTTCGGAAAGGACGGATAGGTCTGCGGCAACATCGCGAGTTGAATTTCCCGCGCCATATGCAGGCTTTCCTGCATCAATGAATTTTTGATGCGCAATTCCTCGCGGCTGCGGCCCAGTTCCGCCGTCGTGCGCCGGATCTGTTCCTCGGCGCGAATTTTTTCCGTGATGTCCCAGAACATTCCCTGCAAGCCGATCACTTTGCCGGAATCATCGCGCAATGGTGTTTTGATGACGTGATGATACACCTTTTCCGAAGAGCCGATGGGCTGGGATTCCTCGGTGATCTCCATGGTTTCACCACGTTGCATGATCGCCAGATCATCGCGCCAATACTTCTCCGCGGCTTCTTTGGGAAACAGATCGAAATCCGTTTTGCCCAGAAGTTCCTCGAGCGAATGTTTGATGTATTTGCAGTAGGGCTGGTTCGCAAATGTGAATCGCCCTTCCAAATCGCGCCGGAAAACGCCCTGCGGCATCGTTTCCACCAGCGAATGATAAAGTGATTCAGAATGTTTCAACGCCTCTTCCATCTGCCGCCGATGCGTGATGTCTTCGACGGTTCCTTCGTAATAGATCACTTTCCCGGATTCATCCCGGATGGCGTGGCAATTTTCTGAAATCCAGATGATGCTTCCGTCTTTGCGATAAATCTGCGATTCAAATCCCGTCAGCGTGTCATTTTCCTGCATCAACCGGACGAACTCCTCGCGGCGGCGCGAATCCACATAAAGGCTGCGCCCGATGTCCGTGATGCGCGCCATCATTTCCGTCGGCGTTTCGTAGCCGTAAATCTTCGCCAGCGCGATGTTTGCCAGCAAATAATGGCCGTCCGGCGCCGTGCGGAAAATCCCTTCAATGAGATGGTCAAAAACGCTGTAGTAATTTTCTTTTTCCTGCAACAGCGCGACGCGTTCGTGATGGCGCTCGATCGCACAACGGATTTTCCGCTCCAGGCGGCGCGGTGAAAATTCCTCTTTCGCCAAAAAATCCTGCGCGCCGGCCGTGATGGCTTCCACGGCGAAGGTTTCATTTTCGATCGAGCCAATGACAATGACCGGCACTTTCGGGACCTGCACCGCCAGCGAAGTAATCTGGAAAAGGCCGGCGGCGTTCGTGGTGGAAGGCTCGAATAACACCGCATGAAAGAATTCGTTTTTGAGCGTTGCCACCGCCAAATCGAAATTCACCACGGTCACCGCTCCGCGCAATCCGCGCATCACCTCGGCGACGGAGCGCGAGAACGCCTCGTCACGGCTGATTTGAAGAACTTTCAATGGTTCAGATTCCATAAATGATTTGGCGCCAACGTCGGCGGCCAAACCGCGGCATTGCCTCCAAACCAAGATACAATTTTGCGCCGATGCTGCAAGAAGTTGCTTCGCGAAGCGATTCCCGCTTTCCAAAACCGCGCGGCCAATTTATTTTGTTCCCCTGAAAAAATGCCCAGTGTTTTCATCAAAACCTACGGATGCCAGATGAACGAGCGCGACAGCGAAGCCGTCGCCGCGCAACTCGTCGCCAAAGGCTATTCGATTGCCAAATCCGAAAATGCCGCCGATGTGGTGTTGCTCAACACCTGCAGCGTCCGCGATTTTGCCGAGCAAAAAGCCATCAACAAAATGCGCAATCTCATCGGCACCGCGCGCAATGAAAAGCGGAATCAAGTCGTCGGTTTTCTCGGATGCATGGCACAAAGCCGCGGCCAGGAATTGATTGATAAATTGCCGGACGTGGACCTGGTCCTCGGCACGCAGAAATTTCATCGCGCGGCGGATTACCTCGACGAAATCCTTTCCGGCAGAACAGAAAAAATCGTGGATGTTGGCGCCGAGGAAAAGAGCGAGGCGACCATTCGCGAACATCTGCTTAACGGAAATTCCAAAACTTCCGTCAGCGCCTTTGTCAGCATCATGCAGGGCTGCAATCAATACTGCACCTTTTGCATCGTTCCTTACACGCGCGGCGAAGAACGCAGCCGCACGATTCCCGACATCGTCGCCGAAGGTCGCGAATTGGTTTCGCGCGGCGTGAAAGAAATCACCTTGCTCGGACAAATCGTGACGAGTTACGGCAAACGCGACATTCCGGCTCACGATGGCAAATCTGCTTTTGTTCAATTGCTCGACGCCGTCCACGAAATCGACGGGCTGGAACGGATTCGTTTTACTTCGCCGCATCCAAAAGGTTATGGCGATGATCTGGTCGAGGCTTACGCGCGATTGCCGAAACTGTGCGAAAGCGCGCACATTCCGGTCCAAAGCGGCAGCGACCGGATTTTGAAATTGATGCATCGCGGTTACACGCGCGAAAAGTTTTTGAGCATCATCAAAAAATTGCGCGCGGCCAAACCGGCCATCGGAATCACCACGGACATCATCGTCGGATTTCCCGGCGAAACGGAACAGGATTTTGAAAAAACACTTTCGCTTTGCCGTGAAGTGGAATTCGACAACGCTTATATTTTTAAATACTCGCCGCGCCGCGACACGCCCGCCGCGGAAATGCCGGAACAATTGCCGCAGGAAATCCGCGAAGAACGCAATCAGCGTCTGTTGGAAACCGTCAATGAAATCGCCGCGCGAAAATACAAAGCATTTGTCGGAGAAAAAGTTCAAATCCTCGTCGAAGGACCGAGCAAAAAAAATCCCGCGCGCTTTACCGGCCGGACACGCTGCAACAAAATCGTTTTGTTCGACGGCAGCGAACGTCATCGCGGCGAAATAATGGACTTGAAAATCACGCGCACCGGTTCGTTCACACTCTATGGCGATCCGGCGATTGTGAATTTGTAATCTCGCCAGAGTTCTTACACTTTCGCTTGCGCACCTTGCATCGTGACCTGCGACGCACCGATGTTCGGGCGCTGGCCTTTGTAGAACAGCAACACCAGATAGCTCGCGATGTAAATCGAGGAATACGTGCCCACGATGATGCCGACGAGGAAGGTGAACGCAAAGTCGTTGATGACGCCGCCGCCCCACAAATACAAGCAGAGCGTCGCGATGAATACCGTGCCGCTGGTGATGATCGTGCGGCTCAACGTCTGGTTCAGCGCGGCGTTGATAACGTCCTGGAACGTGCCGCGCACACCAAGTTTCAAATCTTCGCGGATCCGGTCGAACACAACGATTTTATCGTTGAGCGAGAAGCCGATGATGGTCAAGACCGCCGCGACGACTGTCGCGTTGAATTGGCGGCCGGAAATGTCGTTGGCAATGCAATAAGCGCCGATGGCGAATAAAACGTCATGCACCACCGCGGCAACGGCGGCCACCGCAAACCAGAATTCGTAACGGAAGGCGACGTAGATCAAAATGCCGAGCATCGCCATAAGCGACGCGGCAACGGCCGAGCGTTGAATTTCTTTTCCGACAATCGCGCCAACTTCCTGCTGGCCGATTTTTTGGAATTTGGCATCCGGGAAATCTTTTTGCAGTGTTTCGACAACTTTGCCCGCCGAACCGCTGCCGGCCGTCACGCGCAATGTTTCCGCGCCGCCGCCCACCATGTCTTTTTGGTATTGGACGGTGGCATCCCGTTCACCGACCGCCGTCAAAGCCGAGCTGACTTTTCCCTGGTCAATTTTCTGCGCGAAATTGAACGTCACGCTGTCGCCGCCGCGGAAATCCACGCCAAACAATTTATCGCCGCGCGTAAAACCGAAGACCAGCGCGCCGATGAAAAACAGACAGGTCGCGATCGCCAGCGGCGCCGCGAATTTCAAGAAATTGACGTTTGCGCTTTTGACGATGTGCAGCATCGAAAGTGATTTAAGCCAGTTGCGATTGAGCAGGAAATTGAAGATCAATCGCGTCACCACCAGCGCGGTGAACAAGCTCGCCGCAACGCCGATGGTGAGCGTGACGCCGAAGCCTTTGATTTCGCCCGTGCCCATGAAAATCAAAATGATGGACGAAATGAGCGTGGTGACGTGCGAATCGAAAATTGTTCCGAAGGCGCGTTTGTAACCGGCGTCAATCGCGCCGCGCAACGATTTGCCTTTGCCCAATTCTTCGCGCAGACGTTCATAAATCAAAACGTTCGCGTCCACGGCCATACCGATCGTCAACACGATACCGGCGATGCCCGGCAACGTGAGCGTGGTGCCGACGGAACACATGACGCCAAGCAAAATGATGATGTTCGTGATGAGCGCGACATTGGCGGTCAAACCGGACAGCCGGTAATAAATCAACATGAACAGCGAAACGAAAATGACCGAGGCCACGGAGGCGTAAATGCCGCTGCGAATGGAATCGCGTCCGAGCGTGGGATCAACGTCGCTGGAGGAAACCAGGTGCAACGGTGCGCGCAACGGATTTTGCAGGACGTTCGCGATGGCAAACGCTTGTTTCTCGTTGTAATCGCCATGAATCAGGCAGCTGCCGTTCAAAATCGGTTCGTCAATGCGCGGCGCGGTTTGCAATTCGCCGTCGAGCACGATTGCCAGTGCGCGTCCGACATTCTGAGTGGTGATTTCACCGAATTTTTTTCCGCCTTCCTGGGTCATTGAAAAGGTGATTTGCGGTTCGCCCAAATTGCCGCGGGTGACAAATGCTTTCGTGACAAAATCGCCGGCGAGTTCCGGTTTTTTCTTCACAACATATTCCATCGGCGGTTTGGTCGGATCTTCGCCGGGTTCTTTCAGCACTTCGTAACCCAGCGGGATCGGCTCATTGTTGCGCAAAATTTCGCTGCTGTTTTCATGGACGAGGCGAAATTCCAGATAAGCGGCATTGGTGATTTGCGACAACGCGCTTTGACGTTCCGCTTCGGTCAATCCGGGAAGTTGGATCAAAATTCGGTTGTTCCCGGCAGGTTGGATCACCGGCTCGGCCACGCCGAATGCATCCACGCGCTTGCGCAATACTTCGACGGCTTGCGACAGTGCGCCGCTGATGTCCGGCGCACGTTGCGGACCGTTCGTGCTGTCGGCCGCTTCCGCGAGGTAATTTGTGTCCATTTCCACGAGGAATGACATGCCGCCTTGCAAGTCGAGACCCAGTTTGATTTTGCCGGAAGCATCGCGCTGCAATTGATTCAAAATCTTTTGCGTCGGATGAATATCGCTCCTGGCATCAACAAATGTGAAATACGGAACAATGCTATTCGTGCCGATGGCTTCTTCCAAAATGTTGAATTCCGTGTTGGTCGTCGTTTTTTGCAGCATGACGGCGCGCTGGGCGATGGCGTCGAAGTTGGTGTCCGTGTTATCGGCGCGGGCTTGAAATTGCTGAATCAAATCGCGCGAGGTCGGCGGATAAATCTGAGACAGCGCCCAGGCGACGATGGCGATGACGAGAATAAATTTCCAGCGGTCGTTGGATTTCATGGCAAATCAGGCGGGCTTTTCGGATTTTTCTTCGGATGACTTCAAAATCTCCACGATGGAATTACGGGTGATCTCCATTTTCGCATCGGCGGAACGGATGGTCGCCGTGGTGTCTTTGACAGAAATGACGATGCCGACGATTCCCGCCGTCGTCACCACCCGATCGTTGGACTTAAGATTTTTCTGCAATTCCGACTGCTTTTTGCGCTGTTGATTTTGCGGACGAATCATCAGGAAATACAAGATCACAAACATCAAAACCATTGGGATCATCAATCCGAATGGCGAACCTTGCGTCTGTGCATTGGACGCAGCCGGCGCTGCGGCGTCTGCAAAAAAAGAAAATCCGTGCAAGTGCATAATATAAATGGTCGAACACTTTAGAAAATCAGCGGCAAATGGCAAGATTTATCGAAGAAATAGAACGGATACATCGTTCCTCTGAAACCCTTTTTAATCGTTCTGCGGATATTCCGGGCCGGTCGGTTGCCCGCGTTTTAAGCCCATGCCACTTCCGGCGGACGATAAATCCACGACCGTCGTCCGGTCCCGCAACCAGACCAAATCCAGATTGCCGGTGGAAAGTTCATGATGCATGTGATAGTAAGTGGCGAAACCGGCTACGGTGCGGTCATCCGTCCATCGGTGATATTCCGCGTGGCCGTCGGCAAAGGAAACGATTCCCCCGCGATTGTGCGCGCTCATCGGGAAATTAAAAAAATAATTTGAATAGGCCGGCCCCATCATCACGCCAAAAAACGGCCAGCACATACTGTCCGGATTCACGTCAATAAACATAAAAGTTCCTTCGGGCATGTGCGCCGCGGCAAAGTCCGATTGCTTGCGGAAAATTTTGTAGCCGGCGCTGAGCCGATAATCCCAAACGCCGTTCCAGCCGATGTAAGCATTCATCTCGTAGCTGCGCAGATGCCGTCCATTCTGGCCGTATTTATCGGCCGGACAAAGAAACGAACCCTGCACCGGAATCATCGGCGCATACAAAGCATAATCCGGATCAAACAAATAAGCCGTGTTGGTATTGTCCGGTGGATTTACAAATGCGCCCTGAACCCACAACGGCCTGGCTTTGAGCGCCGGAAATTGCCGGCCGTTTTCAGGCATCAGGTCATTGCGATCCGTCGCATAAACAAACGCGGCGATACAAAGCTGCCGTTCATTGTTCGCGCACTGGACCTTCCATGCAGAAGCTTTGGCTTTGGCGAGCGCGGGCAATAATATTGCCGCTAAAATCGCAACGATTGCGATGACCACAAGCAATTCGATGAGCGTAAAGCCGGCGCGAATTTTCATGGGTAATGTTTGCTGGAAGCTTCATACCCATTGAAGCACTGATGAAAAAAACCTCAAGCTTTTTGCCTAAAAGCGAATCGCTCTGCCGCAAACAGTTACGACGGCGACGGCACTTCTTCCGCCGGTTTTTCGTCGCCGGATGCATTTTCCGTCTGGCCCGGTTCCGACGCGGGCGACACGGATTCCATTGGCGGCGGAGTTTCCGCGGCGATTTCCGCTTGTGCCATCGGTTCTGTCGAGACAATTTCTCCTTCCGTCGCCGGTCTTTCTTCCGCCGTTCTTTCGGCAGGAACAGAAGCCACTTGCTCTGTCTTCTTTTCCGGCTTTGGCGGTTTCGGCGCGGGTTTCTTGGCGGTTTCCATCCGGCCATCGGCAAATTCCAGCACGGCGCCGGCATGAATCAGCCAATGCAAATCCACCAGCACGGCCGTTTGTTCCGGCGTCGGCTCGGCAACCGGCAACGCGGCCGGTTCCGCAGGCGTCAATTTGGAATCGCCTTGCGCTTCGATCGGTGCCGCCGGCGCGGAAGTTTCTGCCGCAGGCTTTTCTTCCGTCTTTGGCGATGGCGCGAGCGATTCAATCAGTTTCTTGCGCGTGCAATTCGGCGTGCTGTTGATGAAATTGACGATGCGCCGGATGCCGTCAGACACCGGCGTGGTTTCGAGGTCGAGATAAAGCGGACGCGCCACGCTGACGTGAACGGCCGTTTTGTTGACCTTGAAAAATTGCAGTCCGTGCGACGCGAACATCTTGCTTAACAATGTCGCCAATTGCAGCGGGAAATATTTTTGATGTTCCCACTCGCTGCGCACGAGCCGATACAATTCGCGATTGGTCAATTTCCGGCTCTTCACGCCGTCAACGACGAGTGTTTCGACTTGTTTGACAATCGTGTCCTTGTGCGTCGCGCGAAAATGCTTTTCCACTTCTTCCATCGTCGGCAATTTCAGCGGCTCGGCGACGTTCAGCGCACTGTATTCTGTTTTGAAACTCTGTTCCTCGATCCATTTTTTGACGACGGCTTCGTCCTTCACGATTTTCACGCGCGCCTTGAAAACGTCGAACGGCATTTTGGAAAAACGCTCCGCATGCAGCTTGCGCAATTGATTTTGGTAATCGTGATAATTCGGCGGGCCAAGGATTACACCGCTCATGCCGCATTGCGCAACGAACGTGTAAGTGCCCTTCGGCGGCTCGGTCGCGGTTTTTTCCGCCTGATAAAACGTCGCAAAATGATTTTTGAGAACGTGCGCAACCACTTCGTCTTCTGAAAGCCACGGCGTATCATCGAGCGCGCAAACGAAAATGGGTTGAACGATTTTGTCGTCCTTCTTTTTCACCTCAAGCCGGACGGAATAACGCTCCGGCTTTTGCAAAACCAATTGCGCGATCTGGAAAAGCGGATACGCGCGGCCGGTCATCTTGATTTGACGGGCCAATTGTTCGACGCCTTTTTCGTCCGGCAAAAATGTGACCGTGATTTCCGGCAACGGCGCGGGCGGTTCGGGACGTTCACGACGCTCGCCGCGATTGTCATCGCGCCGGCCAAAAGTTTTTTTGCGGTCGCCGAATTTTCCGCCGCCGGGCTTATTGCCAAAACGCGGACGTTCACCGCCGCCAAAGCCGCCGCCTTCGCGACGCGGACCACGACCGCCGAAACCTTCGCGCTTTCCACGCCGTTCGGGTTTTATGCCTTCATTGCCGGTAAAATTGGCGAATTTCGTTTCGGCTTTACCTTTTGCCCACGCAGGCTGAAACAAATTCTCTAAATCGAGACCTAAATCAGGAACGTCACTCATGTCGTTAAAATCCCGCTTTGCGGGCTTGAAAAGATGGCTTGGTCTGGCGCGGAAAGCAAGAACGGCTTCGGATGAAATTAGCTTAACAAATTAGAAATAGAGCTGTTATTTCCATGTCCCATACTCGTTAACCAAAACTTTTGAACCTTGTGTCACTTTAAGTTCGCCGTCATCACTGACAAAATATGTAGTTTTGCCATTTTTGAATTCATAACCAAGAAAATGGGAAGGCGTAACTCCATCAGAACCCGTCGCATGAATTTCTTTGCCAATTAGTGTGATAGAATTTCCAGTTTTCTTGTTCACGCCAACATATTGCACATTTTCACAGGCGGTTTCTCCTTCTGGGCAATGAATTTCAATTGTAATTTTGTAAGATGGCGTAATCAGTGTGCTGGCAAATGAATTAAGCAGTCCGAAAATTAAGACCGCAGAAATTGCCAGCGCTTTCATTATTTTATTTTTCTTCCGCCACCGACCCATTCCGCTTCGCCATAATCGCTTCGATAATTTTCTTCGCCAGCGCGGGTTTTTCCACGAGCGCTTTTTGCGCGGCTTCTTTGCCTTGCCCGATGAGTTCGCCTTCGAATTGCAGCCACGCGCCTTTTTTCTCCACCACGCCGGCAGTAACGCCCACATCCAAAACGCTGCCTTCCTTGTTGATGCCGTGATTGTAAATGATGTCGAACTCGGCCTCGGCGAATGGCGGCGCAACTTTGTTTTTCACGATTTTCACTTTAACGCGATTGCCGATGGCGCTGCCTGCGGAATCCTTGAGCGTATCCTTGCGGCGAATGTCAATGCGCACGCTCGCGTAAAATTTCAGCGCCTTGCCGCCGGGCGTCGTCTCCGGATTGCCGAACATCACGCCGACCTTTTCGCGCAATTGATTCGTAAAAACGCACGTCGTCTTGGATTTGTTCAAGATTGCTGTGAGCTTGCGCAATGCCTGGCTCATCAAGCGCGCCTGCATGCCCATCGTGGCCATGCCCATTTCGCCTTCGAGCTCAGCTTTTGGCACCAGCGCGGCGACGGAATCAATCACGATCACGTCGAGCGCGTTCGAGCGCGCGAGCGTTTCGCAGATCGTCAAGGCTTCTTCGCCCGAATCCGGTTGTGAAACGAGCAAATCATCCAAATTCACGCCAAGTTTCTTGGCGTAACCTGGATCGAGCGCGTGCTCGGCGTCAATGAACGCGGCGAGTCCGCCGGCTTTTTGCGCGTTGGCGACGACGTGGAGCATGAGCGTGGTTTTGCCAGACGATTCCGGCCCGTAAATTTCGATGACGCGACCGCGCGGCACGCCGCCGACGCCGAGCGCGAGGTCCACGGCCAGCGCGCCGGTGGGAATGACTTCAATTTTTTTCAGGGCGTGCGCTTCGCCGAGGCGCATGATCGCGCCATCGCCGTAATTTTTGGTGATATCAGAAATCGCGGCGTCCAGCGCGCGGTCGCGACTGGCGGTGGACTTGGTTTCAGCGGCGGATTTTTCGGATTTTTCGACAGTTTTGGCGGCCATAAGCTTATTTCCCTTTTTGGTTTTTAAGTTGAAGCGCGACGTTAATGAATCGGCGCAAATTAGTCAAATGTCAGATGTTCACAAACCGGAATCTTTTTGCGCGTTGACTTTAGCCGTCAAAAGTTTAGGCTACGTGCCCATTTTTAATTTGCGGATTTTTCCGCGTGAGAAAGGAAGTGAGTTGCGTTGACAGAAATTAAATTGAAAAAAGGCGAACCGGTGGATCGTGCGTTGCGTCGGCTGAAGAAAAAAGTTGATCGCGAAGGCACGCTCAAGACCGTGCGCAGTCATCGGCATTTTGAAAAGCCGAGCGAGCGCCGTCGCCGAAAGCAAAAAGTCGCGCGCTTCTCGGCCATGCTGGCCGCGCGTTACGCGGACATGTAATTTGAGTTTGAACCGTGAATCGTTAAATCGTTGCATTGACGCGATGGTTTAACGATTCTTCGTTTTTACATCTCAACGATGTGACGGTTCAACGGATCACATTCAAAAATGTATTCATTTTCAACCTGCTGGAATTCCGGCCGCCATGCCGATGGCCGGGCGATGTTGCGCGAAATCCGCGAACTGGGGTTCGAATTTGCCGAATTGAGCCACGGCATCCGCGCTTCGCTCGTGCCGGGAATTCTTGATGCCGTCAACGCCGGCGAAATCAAAATTTCAAGTCTTCACAATTTTTGTCCGTTGCCGCTGGGAGTCGAAAAGCCATCACCGAATCTTTACGAATTTTCCGCCGAAAAACCGCGCGATCGCGAATTGGCCGTCAAATACACGCTCAAGACGATTGAATTCGCCCAACGCGTCAACGCGCCGCTCATCGTTTTGCATCTGGGGAGCATGGATCTGAAAGATTATACGGGCAAACTCGAGGAAATGCTCGAACGCGGCGAGGACAAATCGCCAAAATTTGAAAAACTCCGCGCCGAAGCCGCCGCCGCGCGGGAATCCAAAAAAGAAAAAGCATTCGCGCGCGTCAAAGAAACATTGCGCCAGCTTTTGCCGTTCGCGGAAAAGGCTGGAATCAGATTCGGGTTGGAAAACCGGCAGGCCGTCGAAGAATTGCCGCTGGAAAGTGATTTCGATTTGTTCCTCCGCGAATTCAGTCATCCGAACATCGTTTACTGGCACGATTGCGGCCACGCGCAAATCAAAGAAAATTTCGGCTTCATCCGCCACGCGCCATTTCTTGATTCCCTTTCGCCGCGGCTGGGCGGATTTCACATCCACGATGTTCAATTTCCCGCCGGCGATCATGCGGCTCCGGGCGATGGCATGATTGATTTTGCCGCGCTCAAGCCATTCGCGAAACCGGCGCATATCAAAGTTTTCGAGATCAGTTCCCGCGTTCCGGTCGAAGCCGTGCGCCGTGGCGTGACGCACGTGAAAAAGATTTGGGGCGAATAATTACTGCGCGCGCAATTGATCCCAATGCGAATCCGACGGCACGCCCAGCGGCGAAAGATGCGTCAGGAACAAATCCAATCCGCGCCGGATGTCCATCAGCGTTTGGGCCATGTCGGGTGGACACGATTTCCGTTTCAGTTCGTTGATTTCCCGATAAGCGGAAAAAATTTCAACCAACAGAAGCGCGCGGACGTTTTGGGGAATGACATTTGCGGATTCGCCTGGTTTCATTTACTTGTGGGACAATAACTTATACTGTTCGAAGACAATGAACAGAATTTTCTTTAAGTTTTTGAGAACAATTTTTGCTTGAGCTGATTTCATCCGCAAAATGTAATGACCAACAGGATGGACGAACAAAATTCAAAAGCCGGCGCGGAAGAAAATTGCCCAGCCGGACAAAACGTTTCCGGCGAACACTGGCGGTTTTGTCCGCAATGCGGTCACGAACTGATCAACGAGAAATGCAAGCTTCGCTGTCCGCGCTGCCATTATTTCATGAGCTGCTCGGACTTCGATTTTGCAAATTAATTTTTCCACGCGGCCGCGCCGAAAAACTCCGATCCGGCAAAGGCAATGATTTTTCCTTCGTGCCAATTTATGAAATTCGTGTAAAACTTTTCCGTCACATGAACGAATGGAACATTCAGTCCCGCGCCCACGCCTGCGAATCCTGCGCCCACCCGTTTTCGGACAAGCAATCGCTGCACACGTTGCTCTTTGATGAGCCGCCGGAATTGCGCCGCATGGATGTCTGCGAAATCTGCTGGCAAAATCAATTCAGCCAGGGCGCGCGCGACCGCAAAGGATTTATCTCGCACTGGCAAACGATTTACGAAGCGCCCGCGCCCGTCGTGGAAGCAATCCAAAAGGACACCGCCGAAACGCTTTTGCGCAAACTCATCGAACAAAATGATCCCCGTTACGCGCCCGCCGGTTACATCCTGGCCGTGATGCTCGAACGCAAACGCATTTTGAAAGTGAAAGAACAATTGAACCGCGACGGCCAGCGCGTGTTCGTTTACGAGCAGCCGAAAACGGGCGATATTTTCACGATCGCCGATCCGGATTTGCGCCTCGATCAATTGGAACAGGTCCAGCGCGATGTCGCGCAATTGCTCGAACATGGATTGAATCCGCAAGCCACGGAACCTGCTCCGGCGCCAACAGCAACAGAAGACAATACGCCGCCGGTTTCTGAAAACGAAACGGCTCCCACAAATTAACCGTGCCCGAATTGGTCGAACTCCAACAACGTCTCGGCTACCAGTTTCGCGACGAAAGCTTATTGCGTCTGGCCCTCACGCATCCTTCCGTCGCCCATGAAGCCGGCACGGAAATCCAGCATAACCAGCGGCTCGAATTTCTCGGTGACGCCGTGCTCGGATTGGTTTTATCGCGCGCGCTTTATGAAAAATTTCCCGATGTGGACGAAGGCCCGCTCACCAAATCACGCGCCAAATTGGTCAATCGCAACACGCTCGCCGAACGCGCCCGCGTCATCGGCATCGGCGCG
Source organism: Verrucomicrobiia bacterium (assembly GCA_035776755.1). Taxonomy (GTDB): domain Bacteria; phylum Verrucomicrobiota; class Verrucomicrobiia; order Limisphaerales; family UBA11358; genus UBA11358. Next base: position 109,669 of record DASTWS010000004.1, on the reverse strand, counting down.
CATTTGATTTTGAGCCGCGGCGAGGAAACCAGCGGCGGACGCGAGCGCCTGTCCGCTTTGGCCGATGCGTTTGAAGCATTGCTGGGCGCGATTTTCCTCGATGGCGGATTTGACGCCGCGCGCGAAGTGATTTTACGCGAATTTGAAAATGATTTTGCTTCGCTGACCGAAATATCCGGAATTGAAAATCCCAAAGGCGAATTGCAGGAATTATTGCAGGCCAAATCGCCCAACGCGCCGGAATATCAAATCCTTTCCGCCACCGGTCCCGACCACAATCGCGACTTTGAATGCGCCGTGCTTCACGAAGGCGTCGAACTCGGGCGCGGGCGCGGCAAAAGCAAAAAGGCCGCCGAAAGCGACGCGGCCATGGCCGCGCTCCAAAAATTGCGCAAAACTGTTTAGCGGATTTGATTTGCGGCAAAACTTCTGCCCACCACGGTTCCAACCACACTTCCGATGATCGCGCCCGCCACGAAATCCGAGCACCAGTGAATCGTCATTGAAACGCTCAAGCCGATGTAACAAGCGTAGGCCAAAGCGAATAGTTTCAGCAATGGTTGTTTCGGAAAAAGCGTGATGACCGCGAACGCCATCGCAAAAGCGACCGTCGTGTGCGACGACGGCCAGCCCCAGAAAACGCCGCCGCGATAAAATCCAAACCGGAATTCGCGGCTGATGTCTTCGCCGACGACGTGCGCCGGATGAACGCGTCCGGTAAAAAATTTGTAAATGGCGGAAATGAACCAGCCGATGAACGCCGCCTGCCCGATCGCCCAGCCGATGCGCGACATTTTGGAATGGCTGATGATAAATCCACAGATGATGAGCACGAGCGGCAGCAATACCGGCAAAAACATTCCCGCGGGCAATGCCGGCCACCACCAGCGATATGCCACAATCTCGCGCGTGGACCGAAAATAAAACCAATCGAATCCGGAGAGAACCATCAATAACGTGAGACCGATAGCGAGGAGATGCCAAAAAATCAGTCTGCCTTTGAAAGAACCGAGGATGTTATGCGGCAAACTGGAAAAGAAATGCTTCACACAAAAAGCCGCTTGGTCAATTCCTCGGGCGACCAGTTGAAATCAACGTATTGTTTGATCCAGTTAAGGGTGACTTTCATGGAAAATTAAATTTTTGATTTCAAATAATTGATAAATGCCGAGCAAGTCACGAGAAAGAAAAACGCATCAGCTTTTGTCAAATTCGGTTCATCGAGCATAGCATGGCGAATGCCGCCTTTATCACTTGTGTAGGCGTAAAGTTTTGAAAATCCAGCTTTCAAACACGCGTGAAGTTCGCCTTTTTTCTCAAGTGTTTTGATTGCATCTTCCAATGTGGCTTTCGGCAAATTGGTAATTTCTTTGGCAGCGCTTTCAACTGCTGAAATTGATTCTTTAATTGAATTCCGAGGGTCGGAGTTTTTTTATCAGAAATAAGTTCAAGTGCGCGATGTAAATGTTTCGCAGCAGCAGTAAATTCCTTTTGATTGAGAGCATTATCAACAGTTTGAAGTTCGTTTTGATCTGTGATTTCGATAATTCTTTGGCCTACGGCTCTGTATCCAGAAAATTCTGATTCAAGTGCCGCGTTAATTTTATTTTCAAGCAGTTTGTGGTGCGGAAGAAAATTGAGAGTGAACTCAACAAAATCATAAACTTCATTCCATTCTGCGCTAAAAAATCTATCGCGCATTTCACCATAAATTTTGCCAAAGTCTCTTGGCTTTGTGTCCTTTGTTTTTTTAAGGAATTTTGACCACCACTCATCTGTAAATTGAGGAGCGAGTAATTCAGTCCGGTTCGGATTGTTGTAGTTAGGCGTGAAAAAACCATCCAAATCAAACAGCCCTTCACAAAGTGCATTCCAGAGAGAATTACGCAAATCGTCGTCCATCTGTTCAAGTTGAACGATGTTTTTAACGGATTTGTAACCCTTTCTCTGGCTGAACCACATAAATTTCAAAACTGTTTCAAGTTTCCAAGCTCCGTCAGGAGCGGCATCTTTGTAGCCCGCGAATCCACCAACGACCAAGCCCCGTCGGGGCGGCATATTCCGCGCATCGCAATTTGGCTGTCGTTATTCATTTTTATGTCGCTCCTGACGGAGCTTAAAAATTATTTTGATTTTGGTTCTACAAAGATTTCGTTCCTACGGAACTTGATTTGATTTTTACGTTCGTCCCATTCTCCGCGAATTTTTTCCAGTCGGCCATTTGCCATGAAATTGGGAAATGCACCATGAAAACGATTTGCCATTTCCTCCAATCGCTTGAGACGTTCAGGACTCGGACGTTTAATTATTTCAGATTTATTTTTCATTACGCGAAACATTTTCAACGCGCGAAATCAAAACTGTGTCAAAAACCGCACGTCGTTTTCGTAGAAGAGGCGGATGTCGTTGATGCCGTAGCGGAGCATGGCGATGCGTTCGATGCCGAAGCCGAATGCCCAGCCGGTCCATTCCTTGGCGTCGTAGCCGACATTTTCAAACACTTGCGGATGCACCATGCCGCAGCCGGCGATTTCCAGCCAGTCCTTGCCCATCTTTTTGACGAGCGCGTTGGCGAAATCAATTTCGTAGCTCGGCTCGGTGTAGCTGAAATAGTGCGGACGGAAACGGATCTTCACGTCGCTGCCCATGAGTTCGCGGAAAACAAATTCCACCGTGCCTTTGAGGTCGCCGACAGTGACGCCTTTATCCACGTAAAGCCCTTCAATCTGGTGAAAGGTCGGATTGTGCGTGGCGTCGGCATTGTCGCGGCGATAAACGCGTCCGGGCACGATGATGCGGATGGGCGGCGGCTGTTTTTCCATCACGCGGATTTGCACAGACGAAGTGTGAGTGCGCAAGAGGCGCGAAGGATTTGGCGCGGGGTTTGAGGCGGCCAAATAGAATGTGTCCTGCGAATCGCGCGCGGGATGGTCTGCGGGCGTGTTGAGCGCGTCGAAACAATGATATTCGTCCTCGATTTCCGGGCCGTCGGCAACGGCGAAACCGATCTTGCGGAAGGCGCGGACGATGTCGTCGGTGACTTGCGTGAGCGGATGCAATTTGCCGAGTGCGCGGCGGCGTCCGGGCAATGTAAAATCGGTGGGATGTTTCGGCAACGCGGCAGCCATCTCCAATTCTTCGCGGCGGGCGGCGAGCGCGGCTTCGAGCGCGGCTTTGGCGGCATTGATGATTTTGCCGGCGCTGGGTCGCTCTTCTTTGGAAAGCGAGCCGAGCTGTTTCATCAGCGCGGTAAATTTGCCGTTCGGCCCGATCCACGAGCCTTTGGATTGTTCCAGCGCGCTGAGGTCGAGAGCTTTTCGCAATTCGGCCAGCGCGGCTTCCTTCATCGGTTCAATTTCATTCAGGAACGACATGAAAAAAAGATTAGCCGCAAAAGAACGCAAAGGACACAAAGAATTTTTCGGTCAAAGCATCGGCTCACGACGACGCTCCATCGTAAAAGAAAAACGGACGAACCTTTTCAGATTCGTCCGCGTTTGAATTCGAATTTCTCTTACGCTTTCGCGAGCGCTGCGCCGGGCTTGTTCTTCAGCGCGTTTTTGGCGACTTCAATCAATTGATTGAACGCAGCGGCGTCTTGCGCGGCGATGTCGGCCAGCACTTTGCGGTCGAGCGCGCATTGGGCGGCTTTGAGACCTTCCATGAAACGGCTGTAGGTCAGGCCGGCGTTGCGAACGGCGGCGTTGATGCGGATCTGCCAGAGATAACGGAAATTGCGTTTCTTGGTGCGACGATCGCGATAGGCGTATTGGCGGCCATGGTCCACGGCGTCGCTGGCATAGCGATACAGTTTGCTGCGTTTGAGACGGAAGCCTTTGGCCGCCGTCAACATCCGTTTGCGGCGTTTGCGGGAGGCGGGTGAATTGGTAACTCGCATTTTTCGTTAAATGGTTAAATCGTGAATCGTTGAATTGAAATCAGCCGCGATGGCTGAAGGGCATGCTTTGGGTGATGCGATAGGCGTCCGTGGAATCCACGACGGCGGCTTTACCCAATTTGCGCAAACGATGCGCGTTTTTGGATTGGGCCAGATGGCGGCGGCCGGCGCGCGGGCGCAGGACTTTGCCGCTGGCGGTGATCTTAAACCGCTTGGAAGCGGCTTTGTTCGTTTTGATGCCTTTGGGACGTCGCATAAATAATCTTTCTATCGCAAAAGGGCGCGCACTATACGCGACTGGCGGAAAACTGGCAAGGCCGAAATTTCTTATTTGGTGGTTGTTCCGGCCGGTGTGTTCATCAACGACGACGACGGCGTCGCGGTGGTTGTCGCGGGCATGTCAATCGGCGCGCCGATATTGAGCTGCGCGAGAACGGCGTCCGTCAAATCATCCTGGCCGTTGCTGTAAAGCACCACGGGCGATGGACTGATGCTTTCCGCGGCGGTGTCAATCACGAGCGTGTAACCGCCGGCTTTGGCTTTGGCAGCCACGGCGGCCTGGATTTCGGCGAGAACTTTTTGGCGTGCCTGCATCCGCTGGTCGTTCAAGGTGGATTGCGCCTGCCGTTCGAATTGCTCGATGATGGTCTGCGATTGCTGCAATTGTTTCAATTTCGCGTCGGCCTCCTGTTTGCGCTTGGTGCGTTCCTCGTCGGAAAGCGCCTGGTCATTGGCCTGCGAGCGCAATTTCTCGTAATCGTCTTTGGCCTGTTGGAATTTATCTTTGTAATCCTGGTCGTCCTTGTCCAACTCGGCGGCGCGTTTTTTGATCGCGTCGGTCGCCAGCTTGGTTTTGTAAAAATTATCGAACAGCTTTTTCAAATCCACGGTGGCGATTTTTGCCTCCGCGGCGGAAGCGGAAGCGCACAAAAACGTCATCAACAACGCCGCCGGCAAAATCATTCTTAAACAGTTTTTCATAAAATTAGAGCCAAAAAAATAACTTGTTATTCAAAGACAGCAACACTCGATTAAGGTTCAATTTTCATCAAAAAGGCATCATATCCGCCGTTCAACTTTTTCTGAACGGCGTTGGTCAGCGGAAAATTCGGCGCGAGCGTTTCGCCGGTCACATAAACGTTCGTCGAGGCGTCCACGGCAATTCCGTAGGCATAATCATTTTTCCTTCCGCCGGCATACAATGAATAAACAAGGTTGGAATTGTCCGAACTCACCGATGCCACAAAAATGTCGTGCGCGCCGTAGGCAGAACGCTTGGACGGATTCGGGAAGCCGGTCGTGCCCGCAGGCACCAGCACGGGAAAATTCGTGGATGACGTCGTGCCGGTCAAGACGACATCGCCCGCCGCATCCGCCGCCACGGCGTAAGCCAGATCATCCGACGAGCCGCCAAATTTGACGGAATAATCCAATGCGCCGGTCGGCTCAAATTTCGCCAAAAATGCGTCCGCCGATAAGCCGCCAAATTTCGGCGTGTGCAAACCGTAAATCACGTTGGTGCCGTCGGCGACGGTCAGCGCGTTCGTGTTCCAGAAATCGCGTGAAGACGTTTGGCCGACGATATAAACGTTCTCGACGGAATCCAGCGCGATACCGAAAGCCTTGTCATTATTTGTTCCGCCAAAATAAGTCGAGAAATCCAGCCCCGCGCCGCCGGGCGAAAGTTTCGCCAGGAACGCGTCGGAATCCCAACCTTTGAGCGTGGCGCTGAGCACACCGCGATTCAATTCGGATTGAATAGGGTTGTTGGTGGGAAAATTCGACGACGTGGTGAAGCCGGTGACGAAAATGGAATTGTCCGCGCCCACGGCAATGCCCTCGCCTTCATCGTCGCGATTGCCTCCCAAATAAGTCGAAAAGGCAATGCCCGAAAAATCGTTAAAAATTTCCGTCACAAATGCCGCGCTCGAACCGGATAAAGCGTCTTGTCCAGGCAGGGGGTTAACGGTGGGGAAATTTTTCGATTCCGTCAACCCGGTCACGTAAATGTTGGCCGAGGAATCCAGCGCAATGCCGACGCCGGAATCGGTGCTTGAACCGCCGAGATAAGTCGAAAACAACAAATTGGAGCCGCCAGCATCCAGCACGGTCACAAATGCATCGGTCGGAAGTGCCCAAATGCGCCGGTCAATTTTTCCGGTCAGCCCCGGATAAAGCGCATTCGCCACCGGAAAATCGCGCGATTGCGTAAAGCCGGTCACATAGGCATTGCCGTTGGCCACAGCGATGCCAAACGCGCCATCGTCGCCCTTGCCGCCGAGGTAAGTGCAATAAATAAGATTCGTCAACGTGCTGTCGAATTTCGCCACGAACGCGTCGCCGGTCAATTTGCCGCCCTTGAATTTGGTTTGAAACGCGCCCGGAGTGGCCAGCGAGCCGGACTTGTAACTAAATATGCGCAGCGATGATTTCGTTTCGCCGGCAATGTAAACATTTCCATCCGCATCCACCGCCACCGACCAGCCGGTGTCGCTGCCGATGCCGCCGAAATAAGTTGAATACGCCAAAACAGGATCGATCACCAGGGGCAAACCGCGATCATATTGGCCGATGGAAAAAGCGACGGTGTCTTTATCCAGCAATTTGTAACCGCCACTGATTTCGCGGCGCGTATTGCCAGTCATCTGATAAATCTTCGGCGCGTGTTCGATGATTTCTCCTTTGCCAGCACTTAACACCAAATCGCCGCCCGCATTCACGGAAAGTTTATCCACGCCGGTGAATTGAAAGCGGATCGCGTCCGGATTCGCGCCGGGCGCGACGGTAAAATCGTATTCCAATTGCCGTCCGTTGCCGTAATAAACCAAATCCACGCCGCGATAAACGCCCGCGACGCGCACTTTGGCGAACGTGGAGAGGTCCGTGCGCCATTGCGATTTGTCGCCGACGAGATAATTGATTTTGCCCGGCAATTCAGCGTCGCCGGAAATTTGCGCGAGTGGATTGGCGCCGGCCAAATGCATTTGCGCGCGGGCGGTTTCGCCATCCATTTTTTGCAAAGTCATTTCTGCCGATGACGGCGTGATCTGAAACTGATAATTCACGCCGCGCGCGGCGAATTGATCCGCCGCCGAATTTTCAAAAGAGAGCGGCAGGTTGCCCGGCAGGGCGACGTGTTGTGCCTGCGCGGCAAAGGCCGCCAGCGCGATGGCAAAGGAGATTTTTTTCATAATTAAAACCCGTGCGTCCAACCGACGCTGAATTGGAATTGGCCGGAAGCGCTGTTGTTCGAATCGTGATGGATCGGAAATCCGTAATCGAGACGCAGCGGCCCGAGGTGCGGAATGTTCAGGCGAATGCCCAGCCCCCAGTCATCGTCAAATGGACCGGAATAGGAAAACGGTTGAGCCGCCACCGAACCGGCATCATAAAATCCGGCCACGCGCAAACTCACGCCGTTGTCTTTTTCCAAAATCGGAATGCTGTATTCCACGGAACCGACCCAATAAGTGTCGCCGCCGATCGGTTCATCCACGCCAATGAAGCCGGGCTGGCGCGGCGCGACATTGCGATATTTAAATCCGCGCATGTCGTAAGGTCCACCGAGGAAGAAGCGGTCGTAAAAGGGCACGTTGCCGCCGCTGATGGCGTCGGCCACGCCGGTGCGCGCATCCACTTCCACGACGTGTCCGCGAAAAAATCCCGGGAAAAACCAGGCGGTCTTGGCTTCCAATTTGTAGAACGTCGTGTCGCCGTAGCTGATTTCGCCGTCCAATTCGGTGCGCTGGCCGTGATTGGGCAGGCGCGTGTTGTTGCGCGTGTCGTAGGCGATGGTCGCGCCGACGCGTTCATACAAATGATCGCCGCGTTGTTCGAGAATAGCTTTGGGCGTGTTTGCCTTGATGAATCCCGGAACCGGCGGCGTGCCAGTCGCCCCATAATACGATCCGTGAAATGGACTGTTCAGCGTGATGCCGACATCTTCGATCGTGACATGCGCGCCGGCGCTTAAATCGCCATTGCCCAGAAGCTTCGTCAGAAACGTCGGCGGCGGCAGCGCGCGGGTCAGGCCGAGCGTCATGCCGGTCAGGTCTTCATTGTAAATGCTGTTGGGACTTTCGTAGTCCAATTGATGACGATACAAATCCACGCTGAAGGCCAGCTTGCGATCCAAAAACCACGGTTCGATAAAGGTCAATTCGTAGTCCTGCCGTTTAGTTCCTAATTGCATCAGCAAACGGATTTTCTCGCCGCCACCGGTGAAATACGGCGGATTGAACAAATCAAAATTTCCCTGTTCAACTTCGAGGTAACCGACGAGCGCATCCACGGTGCTGAATCCGGCGCCGAGGGTGACTTTGCCGGTGTTTTGCTCTTCCACGTTGACCACCAGGTTGTCGCGGCCGGTGATCGGCGGATCGGTCGGTTCGGGCCGCGCGTCCACTTTGCTGAAATACTGCAAATTATCGAGGCGATCCTTGCTCAATTGCACGCGCACCATGTCGAACACTTCGCCGGGCGAAATGGCCAATTCGCGGCGGATGACTTTGTCTTTCGTCCGCGTGTTGCCACGGATCTCAATTTTTTCGACGCGATACTGCTGGCCTTCATCAATTTGAAATTCCAGATCCATCGTCCCGGCGTCCACATTCGGGATTTTATTCACCTGCAATCCGCTTTCCGCCACGTCGATATATCCGCGGCTGCCGTAAAAATCTTCGACCGCTTTGGTGTCTTTATCCAAACCTTCGGGAGTAAAAATATCTCCCACGTCCATGAACAATCCATGCGGTCCCATTTTATCGCGTGAATTCTGGAAATTATGCACGTCTTTGATGCCTTGCACGATTTGGGCTTCATTGAAGATTTTATTACCGACAAATTTGACCGAGCCGACTTTGTATTGTCGGCCTTCGTAAATATAAAAACGAATGACCATTTCATTCGGCGTGGGATGGACAAATTTCACGTCCTTGATCTCAAAATCCAAATAACCTTTGCTGCGATAAAATTCCGTGAGCGCGTCCTTGTCGTCGTCAAACTGGTCGGCTTTGAAGTAACCGTGCTGCGTGATCCACGAAAACATCCAATGGCGGCGCGTTTTGATTTCGCCGCGCAATTTCTTTTGGGAAAAAGCATTGGCACCGACGAAATCCACTTCCTTGATCTTCACTTTCGGCGTTTCGGTGATTTCAAATGTCACCGTGCCGCGACCGGTCGCGTCGTCCACGTTCACGGCATATTTCACCGTCGTGTCCGCATAACCGTATTTTTCATAAAGCGTTTTCATCTCCTGCGCGTCGGTGAACAATTTCTGTTCGTCCAGCGGATCGCCGGCTTTGACGGTGACTTTCTTTCGCAGCTTCGAATCGCTCAATTTTTTATTTCCCTCGATTTTGATCTCCGAAATGCGCGGACGCGGTTGCACGATGTAGGTGAGCGCCACGCCGTCGTTGGTTTCATCAATGGAGATCCGGATATTATAGAACTGGCCGGTGCCGTAGAGCGCATGAACATCCTGCTCAGTCGAATCGGGGATATAAGTGTCGCCGGGTTTGACGTGGATATTGGCGCGGATGTATTGCTCGCTGACGGATTCCGGCCCGACGTATTTGATGTCCACGCGGACGATTTTCGGCCCGGCGACCTGCGCGGAGGCGATTTGCACGCAGCCGAACAACAGCGCGAGGCAGAAAAAACGGATTAAAAATTTCATCGTTTATCTGTCCGCCGGAATATCTTCGTCGCTGACTTTGGCTGCGCTTTCAAATCTCGTAAATGACTTCAAGAACGTCAGATTGATGTCGCCGGTCGGGCCGTTGCGCTGCTTGGCGATCAATAAATTGACCGGCACGCCATCCGCTTCCGTCGTCGGCTCCACCGCGTCATCATCATCGGCCGAACTCGGCTTATACAGCAGACCGATCACATCGGCATCCTGTTCAATCGCGCCGGATTCGCGCAAATCGCTCATGCGCGGCTTGCGGTTTTTATCTTTTTCCAATTCACGGTTCAACTGCGCCAGCACGATCACCGGCACCTTAAGCTCTTTCGCGAGCGCTTTGAGGCCGCTGGAAATATCCGAAATCTCCTGCTGACGATTTTCCTGCGAACGTCGCGCAGTAGAATGTAAAAGCTGCAAATAATCAACGACAAAAAGTTTGATGCCATGTTGTTGATGCATCCGCCGCGCCCGCGCCCGGAGCTGCAAAATCGAAAGCCCCGCTGTGTCGTCAATGAACAACTTCGACTTCGCCAATTCTCCAGCGGCATTCAAGATTTTGGGGAAATCCGCTTCGCTCATGAAACCTTCGCGGATGCTTCGCAAATTTACCCGCGCCGACGAACACATCATGCGCAACACCAGTGACTCGGCTGACATTTCGAGCGAAAAGACCCCGACCGGCAATTTCTCCTGCAAAACCACGTGCTCAACGATATTCATGCCCAAAGACGTTTTTCCCATGCTCGGCCGCGCCGCGATGACAATCATTTCACTGCCGTGCAATCCGTCCGTCATTTTGTCCAAATCCGGAAAGCCGGTGGCAATCCCATTCAATTTCCCCTGCCGGTTGAAAAAATTTTCAATCGTTCCGATCGCATTATGGACCAAATCCTTGACGCCCATCACCGTGTTCTCCGCCCGCGATTCGGCGATCTTCAAAATATCCCGCTCCACTTCATCCATCAGCGCGTCCACCGCGCCTTCATAATCGTAAACGCGCCCGACGACTTCGCTGCAAACGGAAATCATCTTTCGCAGCAAAAATTTTTCGCGGACGATTTCCAGGTAATAACTCAGATTTGCCGCGCTGGGCACGCACTCCTGTAATTGTGCCAGATAGGCGATGCCGCCGATCTGTTCGAGCAATTGCTTGTCCTTGAGCCGTTGCTGGACGGTGATGATGTCAATCGCGTCGCGGGCGTTGAACATTTCCGCGAGCGTTTCCCAAATCGTTTGATGCCGTAAATCGTAAAAGTGCGAGCCGTGTTCGCTGCCCTTGCCGTCGTCCTTCAATTTCTCGATGACTTCGCCGATGCAATCGTTGGGTGAAATCAAACAGCAACCGAGCGCGCCCTGCTCGGCTTCGATGGCGTGTGGTGGCAAACGGTCAACATTGGGGCGAGCGTCCGCGCGGGACGTTTTTTGACGCCGGGTCTTTTTTAAATCGGTTGCGGCGCCTGCATCGGAAACGGAATCAATCATTGTTCAATCAAACTCGGCCACGGACTTCGCTTCAAGACAAAGTTATTTTTTTTGTCCAAAAGTTATTCGCCAAAATTTATTTGAATAATTCTGTAAATTTTGTCTCAAAATTCTTAAATTGATAATCCAAGTGAATCGCAAACCGTCTTTGTTGGTCATCTTTTTGTCGGTCTTCATTGACCTCATCGGCTTCGGCATCGTGCTGCCGTTGTTGCCTGGCTATGCCGAGGACAATTTCAGCCCCGGCTTCGGCGCCAAAGGCCTCGTTATCGGCGGCATCATCGCGTCATTTTCGCTGATGCAATTCCTTTTCGCGCCGGCGTGGGGCCGTTTGTCCGACCGCATCGGCCGCCGTCCCGTCATGCTCGTCAGCAATCTCGGCGCGGCAGGATCGTATTCACTGTTCGCCATCGCGTCCGGCATGAACGGAACAACCGGATTGATTTGGATCCTGGCATCGCGCGTTTTCGCGGGCATTTGCGGCGCGAATTTATCCGTGGCATCGGCCTACATCGCCGACATTTCGCCGCCGGAAAAACGTTCCGCGCGGATGGGATTGATCGGAATGGCGTTTGGCCTGGGATTTATTTTCGGCCCGGCGCTCGGCGCATTTGCGATTGAAATTTTTCACACAAAACAAGCGCCCGGCTGGGTGGCGGCCTGTTTTTGCGCGGCAAATTTCATTCTCGGCTGGTTTATTTTGGGCGAGAGCCGCAAGCCGAATTCCGAACACGCCGCGCTGCGTCCGAAAATGAATCAATGGTCGCACACGCTGGCACAGCCGCAGCTTGGCCTGCTCATTTCCGTTTTCTTTCTCGCGACGTTTTGTTTCACCTGTTTTGAATCCACCTTTCCGCTGTTGTTGCGCCACACGTTCAACACCGGCCCGATGACGCATCGCATCGGTTATTTGTTCACTTACGCCGGCGTCGTTGCCGCGCTGGTGCAAGGTGTCATCGGCAAGTTGGTCAAAAAATTCGGCGAACCGAATTTGATTTTCAGCAGCCTGATTGTTTTCGCGATTGGCCTGGCCGGGTTGCCGTTCGCGAAATCGCTTTGGGAAATTTTGGTCGTCCTTGCGCTGCTGGCGATCGGTTCCGGTTTGAATCGTCCGCCGGTGTTCGGGATGATTTCGCTAAATTCATCGCCGCATGAACAGGGCGCAAATCTTGGCGTCGCCCAAAGCATTGGAAGTCTCGCCCGAATTCTCGGACCGATTTTCGCTGGCGGCTTATTTTATGTTCACCACTCGCTGCCGTATCTGATTTGCGGCGGCATTTCGCTGGCGGCGGCTTTTGTCGCGGCGAAATTTCTCTGCAAAAAAGATACGCCGACGGATAAAGGAAAAAATTTCAAACCCGGCGCGGAAGGCGATCAATTGGCGTAAACATTATTCCACCGTCACGCTCTTGGCCAGATTGCGCGGCTTGTCCACATCGCAACCGCGCGCCACGGCAATGTAGTATGCGAACAATTGCAGCGGCACGACCGCCAAAATGGGATTCAACGATTCAACTGTTTTCGGAATATAAATCACATCGTTCGCGACTTTTTTGATTTGTTTGTCGCCTTCGGTTGCCAGCGCGATGATCGGGCCTTTCCGCGCGCGGATCATCGCCAGGTTCGCCATCGTCTTTTCATACATCGCGTCTTGCGGCACGACGAATACCGTCGGCGTTTTTTTGTCAATCAACGCAATCGGCCCGTGCTTCATTTCCGCCGCGGAATAACCTTCGGCGTGGATGTAGGAAATTTCCTTCAATTTTAACGCGCCTTCGAGCGCAATCGGAAACGTGTAACCGCGTCCCAGGAAAAAGAAATCGTCAGCCCGGACATATTTTTTCGCGATGCGTTTCAATGGACCCGTTTGCGCGAGGATCTTTTCGATTTGTTTCGGCAATTCCTGGATCGCTTTCAAGACCGGTAAAGCGCGCGCCGCAGTAAGATTTCGCATCCGGCCCAAATCAACCGCCAGCAGCGCCAAAACTGTGAGCGTCGAAACAAATGCCTTTGTCGAAGCCACGCCGATTTCAGGACCCGCGTGCATGTAAATGCCGCCGTCCGCTTCGCGCGCAATCGTGCTGCCGACGACATTCACGATCGCAAGCGCTTTGTGGCCGCGCCGTTTGGCCTCGCGCAACGCCGCGAGCGTGTCCGCCGTTTCGCCGGATTGCGAAAGCACAAGCAGCACGGTGTTGCGTTCCAGCGGCGCATTGCGATAACAAAATTCGTGCGCGAATTCGACTTCGACCGGGATGCCGGCAAATTCTTCGATCAAATATTCGCCGACGAGCGCCGCGTGCCAGCTCGTGCCGCTGGCCGCAATGACAATGCGGTCAATCGCGCGCAATTCCTTTTCGTTCAAATTCAATCCGCCGAAATGCGCTGTCACATTCTTCAAATCAATGCGCCCGCGCATGGCGTTTTCAATCGTGCGCGGCTGTTCAAAAATCTCCTTGAGCATGAAATGCGCGTGCTCGCCGCGCACGGCGTCCTCCTGGTCAAATTCCAATTTACTGATCTGCACTTTCGCCGTTTCCGTGCCGAGGTTCAAAACATCAAAATGGCCGGCCGCAATGGTCGCCACGTCGTAATCGTTCAGATAAACGACCTTTTTCGTGTGCGCGACAATTGCGTTGGCGTCGCTCGCGAGAAAATTTTCACCTTTGCCAATGCCGATGATGAGCGGCGAGCCGCGCCGCGCGCCGACGATTTTATCCGGTTCGTCGGCACAAATCACAGCCAATCCATAAGTGCCGATGACTTCTTTGAGCGCGTCGCAAACGGCTTTTGTCAGATTTTTTGCTTTTTGCTTCTGGTAATATTCCCCGATCAAATGCGCTAAAACTTCCGTGTCGGTGTCGGATTTGAATTTGTGACCCGCAGCCAAAAGTTTTTCTTTGAGCGTGTCGTAGTTTTCGATGACGCCGTTGTGAACGACGGCGATTTTTTCAGATTGGTCGAAATGCGGATGACAATTTTTGTCGGAAGGAACGCCGTGGGTCGCCCAGCGCGTGTGACCGATGCCGACATTTCCCGAAATCGGATTCGACTGCAAAACCGTTGCCAGGCCGCTATCAATGCGCCCGACTTTTTTGCGCAACAGCAAATCCGCTTCCTGCAAAATGGCAACGCCCGCGCTGTCGTAGCCGCGGTATTCCAGCCGCCGCAATCCTTCGAGCAGGATGGGCGACGCTGATTTTTTCCCGACGTATCCGATGATGCCGCACATGATTATTAAATCGTAATTCGTTAAATGGTTGAACCGTTAAACCGGAAAATGGCAAACGCGCATGGACGATGCAACGATTTAACAATTCAACATTTTAATGAACCCAGGATCCAATCCGCCGCTTCGGTCAAACCGTCCACGAGAATCGCCGCGCCGATTTTTTCCGGGCAATCCCGTTCAATTCCGGCGCCGTAACCGGTGCGAACGAGAATACTTTTTTTTACGCCGGCATTCCAGCCGCATTCGAGATCAATCACTTTATCGCCGATCAAAAAACTTTGCGCCAGATCCAAATTGAATTCATCGCGCGCATCGAACAAAAATTGCGGAGAGGGTTTGCGGCCGCGGCTCGGCTGGTCGGGCGCTTCGGGCGCGATGTAAACCTTTTCAAACCGAACGCCATCGCGCGCGAGTTCATCGGCGACATGCGCATTGACCTTTTCCGCGTCCGCCAAAGTGTAATAGCCGCGGCCGATTCCCGATTGATTGGTGACGATAAATAATTTATACCCGGCATCGCTCAATCTCTTCAACGCTTTGCCTGCGCCGGGAAAAATTTCGACTTCCTCCGGCTTGTGCAAATAATTTTTTTCGGCGATGAGCGTGCCATCGCGGTCAAGAAAAACGGCGCGTTCCATCAGAAGAGTGTGAATATTTTCCCATGAGAATGGAATTGAATTTTTCCGGCGTTGTGCGCAGCATGGGCGGAATTATGAGCAAAGGCAGACTTGGAATTCTTGTCGGCGGCGGACCGGCGCCCGGACTTAACGGCGTCATTTCCGCGGCCACCATCGAAGGCATCAATCAGGGCTACGAAGTCATCGGTTTTCGCGACGGCTTCAAACATCTGGCCGCGGGCGATGTCTCGCAAATCAAACCGTTGACCATCCGCGATGTGAAAGACATTCACATCAAGGGCGGCTCCATTCTCGGCACGGCGCGCACGAATCCGACAAAATCGGAAGAGCAGATGAAAAACGTTTTCACCGTGCTCGAAAAACTCGGCGTCACCGCGCTGGTAACGATCGGCGGCGATGACACGGCGTTTTCTGCAAGTGTGGTCGCCAAAAAGAGCGCCGGCAAAATCAAAGTCGCGCACGTGCCCAAGACGATTGACAATGATTTGCCGTTGCCCGGAACGGCGCCGACGTTCGGTTACGAAACCGCGCGTCATTACGGCGTGCAGCTCGTGCGCAATTTGATGGAAGACGCCCGCACGACTTCGCGCTGGTATCTCATCATCAGCATGGGCCGAGCGGCGGGACACCTCGCGCTGGGCATCGCGAAGGCTTCGGCGGCGACGCTTTCCGTCATTTCCGAGGAATTTCGCGGACGGCAGGTCACGGTTGACGAAGTCTGCGACATCATCATCGGCTCCATCATCAAACGCAAAGCGGAAGGGTCGAATTACGGCCTCGTCGTTCTCGCGGAAGGTTTGATTGAATCGCTCGGTGAAAAAGGTCTCGTTGCGGCGTTGCCGGAAGGCCAATTGGAGCGCTTCGGCAAAGTCATTCGCGATGATCACGGCCATTTGCGCCTGGGCGAAATTGAATTTGGCCGTTTGATGAAAGAACTTTTGACGCAGCGCCTTGAAAAGCTCGGCATCAAAATGACGTTCATTGACAAAGACCTTGGCTACGAATTGCGTTGCGCCGACCCGATTCCGTTCGATGCCGAATACACGCGGGATCTTGGTTATGCAGCGGTCAAATTCCTGCGTTCGCCGGAAGCGGAAAAATACGGCGCGATCATCAGCTTCGTGGACGGCAAGATGAATCCGTTGCCGTTTGAAAAGATGCTGGATCCGAAAACCGGCCGCATGCAAAACCGTCGCGTGAACGTGGACGGCGAGGCCTACGAATGCGCCTGCGCCTATATGATCCGTTTGGAACGCGAGGATTTTGAAGATTCGAAACAGCTCGCCAAGCTCGCCGCCATCGTCAAAATGACGCCGGACGAATTCAAAAAACGCTTCGGGTATTTGGCCGGATTGAAGTAAAAAATCCGAAAAAATTCATTCCAAAATTGCGATTGCAGCGGAGAATTTCTTCGCTGCAATTTTTAATTTTTGGGGACTTGTCGTTCGCCACAATATATTGAAGTTGTGGTTTGAATCCGCTCAACTAATTGTATTTTTTAACCGGAAAATCCTCAAATAAACATTGTGGAAAATCGCAAATTTTTCTACAATTTTTGCGATTGTCAGCCCGTCGAAAAATCGCGCTGGCGCAACCAACTTATGGCCACAATTTCTGATCCGGACGAAGAAAAAAAATCTCAATCGAGCGGCGCCATCCAGAGTTCTTATGGCTCGGCGCAACTGGGAAAACTGGAAGGTCTGGAAGCAGTCCGCAAGAAACCGGGCATGTATATCGGCGGCACGGATGAACGCGCGCTGCATCATTGCGTTTCCGAAGTTCTGGATAATTCCGTGGACGAACATCTCGCCGGCCATTGCGATAAAATTGAAGTCACGATCCACATGGATGGTTCGATTTCGATTCGCGACAATGGGCGCGGAATTCCGGTGGATATTCACCCGCAATATAAAATTCCCGGAGTTGAATTGGTTTTAACAACGCTGCATTCCGGCGGAAAATATGGCCAGGGCGGATACAAATTTTCCGGCGGCACACACGGCGTCGGCGCGAAATGCGTCAATGCCGTTTCGGAATGGTTTGAAGTGGAAGTTTCGCGTGATGGCCAGGTGCACCACATGGAATTTGAGCGCGGCAAAACGATTCAAAAACTTCATGTCATCGGCAAAGCCAAAAACACCGGAACGCTCATCACGTTCAAGCCCGACCCGGAAATTTTCCGCGAAACCACGGAATTCAAGGCTGATGTCGTGGCGCAACGTTTGCGCGAACTGGCCTTTTTGAATTCCGGCCTCGAAATTGTTTTTACCGACGAACGGCAAACCGACCGCGCGCCGGAAACATTCTTTTACAAAGACGGCGTCGAGCAATTCGTCAAGCAACTTAACAAAAGCAAAGAGCCGTTGCATCCCAAACCGATCGCTTTTCGAAAAGAGACTTCCGAAAAATTGGATGACAAGCAAATCGAAGTGCATGTCGAGGTCGTGATGCAATACAACGACAGCTACAATGACCAGGTGCTTTGCTACACCAACACCGTTTACAATCCCGATGGCGGCGCGCATTTGAGCGGGTTTCGCAGTGCCGTCACCCGCGCCATCAATCAATACGCCAAGTCGAACAGCTTGCTGAAAGAAAAAGACCCGGCCATCACCGGCGATGATGTGCGTGAAGGTTTGACGGCCGTGATTTCGGTGAAACACAGCGACCCGAAATTCGAATCGCAGACGAAGGTGAAATTGCTTTCGCCGGAAGTCGAACGCATCACCGGCTCGGTGACTTATGAAGGTTTGATGAGTTATTTCGATGCGAACCCGCCGATCGCCAAGCGCATCATTGATAAAGGATTGAATGCCGCCCGCGCCCGCGAAGCTGCGCGCAAGGCGCGCGAAGCCGTTCGCAAATCCGCGCTGACCGGTGGCGGATTGCCCGGCAAACTCGCCGATTGTTCCGACCGCGACCCGGTGAACACGGAACTTTACATCGTCGAAGGTGATTCCGCCGGCGGCTCGGCCAAGCAAGGTCGCGACCGGAAATTCCAGGCCATCCTTCCAATCCGTGGCAAATTGATTAACGTCGAAAAGGCACGCCTGGACAAAGTTCTTCAGAACAACGAAATCCGCACGATGATTACCGCCATCGGCACAGGCATCGGCGATGGCGAGGGCGAAGGCGCGTTCGACATCAACAAACTGCGCTACCACAAAATCATCATCATGACCGACGCCGACGTGGACGGCTCACACATCCGCACGCTGTTGCTCACGTTCTTTTATCGCCAGATGCCAAAGCTGGTGAAAGACGGTTATGTTTACATCGCGCAGCCGCCGCTTTATTCCGTCACCCGCAAAAAGAAAACCGATTACGTGGATGACGACGCGCAATTGAACCGCATTTTGCTTCAGAACGGCGTCGAGGAAGTGAAATTGAAAAATCTCGCCGATGGCCGCGAGCTTTCGCAAAAGCAATTGGAAGAAATCCTCGCGTTGCTCGAATCGCTCGACAAATACGCGACCTTCATCCGCCGGCAGGGCGGCGATTTTGCGGATTACGTGGAAAAACGTAGCGAAAAAGCCACGTTTCCGGTTTATCTCATCAAAGTCCGCGAAGGCAACGATGAGACCGTCCATTATTTTAACGAGCTCGAAGAGGTCGAAAAATTCAAGGACAAGAATCCCGATCTGTTCAGCGAGAATGGCGAGAAATCCGACAAGCCGAAAAGCCAGATCCGTCGCGCGGTGGAAGTGGATTTGCATCTGGAAAGCAAAACCATTGCCGATTTGCTCGGCAAACTTTCGAAGAAGGGTTTGGCCGTGGAGCATTACGCCGCGCAGGACAAACCGTTGTTTGAACTGGTCGAGGGCGAAGGCGAACGCGCCAACGTGACGTCGCTGTTTTCAATTCCTGAAATTCTTTCCGCCGTCAAAGCCGTCGGCAAAAAGGGTATGCAGATTTATCGTTTCAAAGGTCTGGGTGAAATGGACGCGAAAGAACTGTTTGAAACCACGATGAATCCGGCCGCGCGCAAATTGCTGCGGATTGATTTGACTGACGCGGTGGAGGCCGAAGAAATGTTTTCCCGATTGATGGGCGAAGAAGTGGAACCGCGCCGCCAGTTTATCGAAGACAATGCGCTCAACGTGCGCAATCTGGATGTTTAATTTTTAATTTCGTTGAATTCCGCTAAAAAAATTTATGGCTGATTCCAAAGAATCAAATGATTTGCCGGTAAGCAACACGCCGTTGTTTGCCGCGGGAGAAAAGATCGCGAAGATCAACGTCGCGGACGAAATCAAAAATTCGTTCCTCGACTATTCCATGTCCGTCATCATCTCGCGCGCGCTGCCGGATGTGCGCGACGGCTTGAAACCTTCGCAACGCCGCATCCTTTACGCGATGCATGAATTGTCTTTGTTCCCCGGACGCAAGCATTACAAATGCGCCAAAATCTGCGGCGATACTTCGGGCAATTACCATCCGCACGGCGAAGCGGTGATTTATCCGACGCTCGTTCACATGGCGCAGCCGTGGGCGATGCGCGAGACGCTCGTGGACGGCAAAGGCAATTTCGGTTCCATCGAAGACGACCCGCCGGCGGCTATGCGTTATACCGAAGCACGGCTCACGCATCTCGGCGCGGCGCTGATGGAAGACATGGAAAAGGACACGGTGGATTTCGTGCCCAACTATGACGAACGCATGACCGAGCCGACGGTTTTTCCGTCGGCATTTCCGAATTTGCTCGTCAATGGCGGCACGGGCATCGCCGTCGGCATGGCCACAAACATGCCGCCGCATAATCTGGGCGAAATCGTTGACGGCATTTGCGCGCAGATTGATAATCCGGACATCACGGTCAAAGAATTGATGAAATTCATCAAGGGACCGGATTTTCCGACCGGTGGAATGATTTGCGGCGTTGAAGGCATCAAGAATTATTTTGAAACCGGGCGCGGCAGCGTGAAATTGCGCGGGCGCGTTGGCTCGGAAGAATTAAAAGGAAACCGCGAGCAGCTCGTCATCACCGAAATTCCGTTCAACGTCAATCGCGCGGCGCTCGAAGAAAAAATTGCCGAATTGGTGAATGAGAAAATCATCACGGAAATCTCCGCGATGCGCAATGAGTCGGATGAAAACACGCGGCTGGTGATGGAACTCAAGCGCGACGGCAATCCGAAAGTCGTCATCGCCAACCTTTACAAGCACACGCAGTTGGAAGTTTCGTTCAGCGTCAATTCATTGGCAATTGATCACGGCAAACCCAAGACGCTCAATCTCAAGGAACTCATCCAATGTTACATTGATCATCGCCGGGAAGTCGTTCTGCGGCGCACGCGTTTTGAATTGCGCAAGGCCGAGGAACGGGCGGAATTGCTCGAAGGTTATTTGATCGCGCTGGCGAATTTGGATGAATTCATCGCCATCATCCGCAAATCCAAAACTCGCGATGAAGCGCGCGTGAAATTGCTCGCGTTTGAGTGGACGCGCCAGCAGGTCGAGCGCTGGGGAATTTTGATCCGCAATGAAGAGCGGCTGACGAATGGACGTTACGGATTGAACGAACGGCAGGTGGACGCGATTCTCGAATTGCGCCTCTATCAATTGACCGCGCTGGAAATTGACAAGGTCGAAGGCGAATACAAGCAATTGCTCGAACGCATCAAGGATTTGCTCGACATTTTGGCGAAAGAATCGCGCGTGATGGCCATCATCAAAAATGAATTGCAGGTCATCAAAGAAAAATACGCGACGCCGCGCAAATCGCAGATTGTTCCCGACGAAGGGGAAATTGCTATCGAAGATTTGATCGCGAACGAAGGCGTCATCATCACCCTCACGCACAACGGCCTCATCAAGCGCACGAATATTTCCAGCTATCGCGCCCAGCGGCGCGGCGGCAAAGGCGTCATCGGCATGACGACACGCGAAGGGGAAACGCCGGAGGATAAGGATTTCATCGAGCATTTGTTCACGGCCAGCACGCATGATTACCTGATGTTCTTCACGAATACCGGACGCGTTTACGTGGAGCGCGTGCATGAAATTCCTGATATGGGCCGCGCCGCCAAAGGCCGCAGCATCGCGAATTTGCTCGAACTTAAAGAAGGCGAAAAAATTGCCGCGCTCATTCGCATCATTTCCCAAACCGATTCCAATAAGGAGGACACCACGTGGCAACAGGAAGGATTTATTTTCTTTGCGACCAAACAGGGCACGGTCAAGAAAACCGAGCTTAAAGAATTCGGCAATGTCCGCAAAGGCGGCATCATCGCCATCGGCATCGAACAGGGCGACACGTTGATTGATGTCAAATTGACGACGGGTAAAAACGAAGTGATTTTGATCACGCATGACGGCATGAGCATTCGTTTCAACGAAGAAGATGCCCGGCCGATGGGGCGCCCCGCCGGCGGCGTGCGCGGCATCAATTTGGAAAAAGGCGATGAAGTCGTCGCCCTCGCGGTCGTCGTGCCGGATGCAAAATTGTTGGTCGCCGGCGAAAACGGCATCGGCAAACGCACGGATTTCGAGGAATATCGCATCCAGTCGCGCGGGGGAAAAGGCATCATCACGATGAAGACGACGGAAAAAACCGGCGCCGTCATTGGCGCGTTGACCGTGCGCGACACGGACGAAATCATGCTCATCACGTTCAAAGGCCAGATGGTGCGCATTTCTGTCAACGGCATCCGCGAAGCCGGTCGCAACACCCAAGGCGTTAAACTCGTCGGCCTCGACGAGGGTGATAAATTACAAGCCATTGCCCCGGTCATCGGCGAGGACAAAGAAGAAGCCGCAAGCGAAGAGCAAAAATAATTATTTCAAAAAATCAATTGGCGCGGATTCCTTTCTCGGGTCCGCGCCGTTTCATTTGCGTTCAAAAAAAATTTCTCGATTTTAAGAAATCGTCTCTTGCTTCCTTTCAATTTTGAGTTAAAAAGGATGCGACTGTAATTTTCGGGCATTTCTTTTTCCGGCAGTCGCAAATTATGACGAAGTATTTTTTCATCGCATTGGCATTGGTGTTTTTTGGGTTCAACAGTTATGCCATCCGTGCGGTTCCAACGCCGGCCGAGACGAACAAACCGGCCTGGGACAGCAATGTTTCGCTCGGATTTACGCTCACGAGCGGCAACAGCGATACGCTCCTGGCAACGACCGGGTTTAAGACGCACCGCAACAATCTGACCAATGAATGGACAATCAGCCTGGACGGTTCCTACGGAGAAAATTCTGGCGAGGAAAACAATGAACAGGCGCATGGCGTCATCCAATACAATCATCTTTTCACCAAGCGCGCTTACGGTTACGGACGCTCGGATGCATTTCACGATGGGATTGCCGATGTTTTGTATCGTTTCACGACAGGTCCGGGCGCCGGTTACTATTTCTTGAAATCGAAACAAACGACTTTAGCAGCGGAAGCCGGACCGGTCGGCGTCATCGAAAAACTCGACGGCGAGCGAAAAAATTATGTGGCCGCCCGCGCCAGCGAACGATTTGAACACAAATGGGATGATCACACCCGCATTTGGCAGGATGTGGAAGTGTTGCCGCAATTTGATGAAGAAAGCAATTTCCTGCTGAACGCTGAAGTCGGAGCTGAAGCCGCACTGACAAAAACGATCAGCCTGCGGGTAGTTTTGCAGGATAATTATGTCAATTTGCCCGCGCCCGGTCGCAAAGCGAATGACATCAAAGTCATCAGCGGCCTCGTCTATAAATTTTAATCGCAAAAAATGAGCGCGAAATTCTCTCCCGTTCTTTGGGTTGCGCTCATTTTATCCGCCGCGCCGTTTTGCTCTCCGGCGCAGACAAATTCCGTTCGCGCCGTTGTCCCGGCGATTCCCCAAACGCGTCTCGTGGATTCCAATGCGATGCAACAGATTTTTGACGAAGTAAAAACGCCGTTCAAATATGGCGTGGTGTTGCGTGGCGGCGGCCCCAATGAATTGGTGGATTGCCCGAGTGTTTTCCGCGCAAACGGCCATTGGTTCATGATGTATGTCGCCAATTCAAACAAGGTCGGCTACCAAACTTTTTTGGCGCGCAGCGATGATTTATTGCACTGGCAGAAGCTCGGAAGAATTTTGTCGTTCGACGCGACCAACAAATGGGACGCGTGGCAGGCTGACGGCGGAATTGCTTTGTGCGATTATAACTGGAACGGATCACACGAATTGGAAAAATTCGACGGCAAATACTGGCTGTCCTATATCGGTGGCGCGAAAAAAGGTTATGAAACGGATCCTCTCTCGATCGGAATTGCCTGGACAAAAAATCCTGCCAACGCAAAGGAATGGAATCGGCTCGCCGAAAACCCTGTTCTGACGCCGAAGCAATCCGATGTGCGCGATTTTGAGATTAAGACACTTTACAAAAGCCAGATCATTCACGACAAATCGCAATCACTCGGCTGGCCGTTCGTGATGTATTACAACGGCAAGCAGAAAAACGGTTTTGAACGCATCGGCATGGCAGTTTCCAAAGATATGATCCATTGGAATCGTTACGACGAAACACCCGTCGTCGCGAACGGGGAGGAGAAAAAAAATGGCATCAGCGGCGATCCGCAAATCGTCCGGATCGATGATGTCTGGACAATGTTTTATTTCGGTGCCGGCTGGAAACCGCACGCATTTGATACTTTCGCGTGCTCTTACGATTTAGTGCATTGGACAAAATGGAACGGCGCAAATCTAATCGAGCCATCCGAACCTTACGATAAAACTTACGCACATAAGCCGTGGATTTTGAAATGGAACGGCGTCGTTTACCATTTTTATTGCGCCGTGGGAAACGAAGGCCGAGTCATCGCACTGGCCACCTCCAAGGATTTGAAAGTAGAAGGTCCTGCGAAACCGTAAGCGGTCTAGACTTTTTCCTCAATCAATTCCCGTCGCGCACCGCCGAGCAATTGCTCGACGAAACCGGTGGAATAAACGCCGCGGCGGAAATTCGGATCCTGCATGATGGCCTGCTGGAATGAAACTGTCGTCTTGACGCCGGTGATCATGAATTCGGAAAGGGCGCGGTTCATGCGATCAATCGCTTCGCGCCGGTCTTTACCGGTCACGATCAGTTTGCCGATCATCGAATCGTAAGTCGGCGGAATCGTGTAACCGGCGTAAGCGTGAGTTTCCACGCGCACGCCGCGGCCGCCGGGCTGATAATACATTTCAATCCGGCCGGGACTCGGGCGGAATTCATCAAATGGATCTTCTGCATTGATCCGACATTCGATCGCATGACCTTTGAATTCGACGTCGCGCTGTGAAATCTGCAACGGTTCACCGGACGAAATCAAAATCTGCTGCCGCACCAGATCAATCCCGGTGATTTCTTCGGTGACCGGATGTTCCACTTGAATCCGCTTATTAACTTCCAGGAAATAATAATTGCCATGGTTGTCCACGATAAATTCCACCGTGCCGGCATTCACATAATGCGCGGCTTCGGCAATCTTAACGGCATCTTTGCCGATTTTTTCGCGCAGTTTGCGGAATTTATGTTCGAGCAAAGGCGAGGGCGCTTCTTCGATCAGTTTTTGGTTGCGCCGTTGGATGGAACAATCGCGTTCACCCAAATGAATGATATGGCCTTTATAATCGCCAAGAATCTGGATTTCGATGTGATGCGGATTCTCAATGAATTTTTCGATGTAAACTCCGGAATTGCCGAATGCTTTTTCCGCTTCCGTCCGCGCCGTATGATAGCCTTTGATCAGCGACGGATCATTGTGCGCCACGCGCATTCCGCGTCCACCGCCGCCAGCCACCGCTTTGATCATCACGGGGTAGCCGATGCGTTTGGCGATATCGCGCGCTTCCTTTTCATTTTCAACGATTCCGTCGGAACCGGGCGGCGTGGCGACGCCAGCCTTTTTTGCAAGCGCACGGCTTACGGCTTTGTCTTCCAGCGCCTGCATCGCCCGCGGGCTTGGCCCGATGAATTTGATGTTGCAACTTTCGCAAACTTCCGCGAAATGCGCGTTTTCAGAAAGAAAACCATATCCTGGATGAATGGCGTCCACGTCGGCAACTTCCGCAGCGCTAATGATACGATCAATTCGCAGATAGCTGTCCGATGCCGGAGCTTTGCCGATGCAGATGGCTTCGTCGGCCAGTTGCACATGCATGGAATTCGCGTCCGCCTCGGAGTAAACAGCAACGGTGCGAATGTTTAATTCCTTGCAAGCGCGGATGACGCGCACGGCGATCTCGCCGCGATTAGCCACCAGAACTTTTTCAAACATTTTATTTGGAGTTGAACCGATTGAACGGTTCGCGATTAGTTGGGACGCACTTTGAACAACGGCTGGCCGAATTCCACCGGCTTGCCGTTCTCGATCAGAACTTGAGTGATAACGCCTTTAACTTCGGCTTTGATTTCGTTCATCACTTTCATGGCTTCGATGATACAGACGACCGATTCCATGCCGACTTCCGCGCCGATGTCCACGTAAGGCGCCGCTTCCGGCGATGGCGCGCGATAAAATGTTCCAATCATGGGAGATTTGACTTCGATTTCACCTGTCGAAACCGGTTGAGGAGCAGAGATGACTGGAGGCGCGACCGGCACGGCCTGTTGCTGCGCAGGAACCGGAATCATTGCAGCATCCTCAGTCGGGATAGGATTTCCTCCATTTAGGCCACGTTTAAGCCGGATTTTGGAATCCTGACGTTCCAGTTCAAACTCCGTGATAGAGTTTTTCTTCATCAAATCAATGATGGCTTTAATATCTTTTAGGTCCACAGCTCGTTTTCGTTAAAGTGATGAATGTTTTGCCTTTTTAATTAAAAAAAGCAGTGCCGCGGGACGACTCTGCTTGTTCAAATTCATTTTCAAAGAATTAACCAAAAATTGTCCTAAACGTCAAGAACCATTGCTTTAAATTTTTTGGACTCGAAAATCGCTCTAAATTTAACTGTTTTCAGCGCTTGTTTTTGCATACGTTAACGTAAACGGCAGCTTCAACCGCTAAAACGTAAGACTTTTCGCCAAAACCGGTGATTTGACCGCAGCAGACGGGTGCGATGAGCGATTTATGCCGGAATTCCTCCCGCGCATGAACGTTGGATAGGTGAATTTCAATCGTAGGAACTCCGACTGCTGCAATGGCATCTCGCAGCGCAATGCTCGTGTGCGTGTAAGCCGCCGCATTCAAGACAATCACATCGAATTCACCTTTCGCCTCCTGAATCCACCCAACCAGCTCTCCCTCTACGTTGGACTGTCGGAAATCAATCCCCGCCTGCAATTGTCCCGCGCGTTCCCGGACCTTCTTCTCAATGTCCGCCAATGTCGTGCGGCCGTAAACATCCGGCTCGCGCTGCCCAAGCAAATTCAGGTTTGGACCATTGAGAAAAAGAATTTTCATTTCGCCGGAATTTTAGTCGGCGGACGAAATTCCGTCGAGCCGTTATTAGCCGCCAAAACGATTGTGTAGCCTAACAACGTAAATGCAATCCATGCCAGCGTCGGAACGTAAAGTTCAAATTCCACCAGTCCTTGCACAAACCAGCCAAACAATCCCAAAGAAATAGCAGAAATGATTTGATTTTGTGATTTCCATAATCGCCGCCCGATAAAAACAAATGCGATAAAGATCCAACCCGTATAAAACAGTCCGCCGGGAATTCCTGAATCAGAGAATTGTTCCAGAAAATCGTTGTGTGTAAGCCGGGTCATTTCGGAAGCGGGCGATTTCAATCGCGCGTAGGGATGTTGAAATGTTCCCGGTCCGGTGCCGAAAAGCGGTTCCGATGCGGCAGTCTGGACCGCCGCGCGCCAATAATCGAATCGCGCCTCCACACTCGTGGCCCCTTTGGCAAAATAATGATGAAAACGCAGCGCAAAAACTCCCAGCCCTAAAACCGCGATGGCGGTGACCGCAGCGATTTTCCATTTTGCCGGCCACCGCAGCCGCAGCAAATAGACGCCGCCCATTGCCATCGCAATCAGCCAGCCACTTTTTGAACCGGTAAAATAAAATGCGGCGACGCCGAGAAAGAGCGTCAGCGCAATCGCGCAGGCGCGGACGATTGGCCGCAAATTTTTCGTCCCCGAGAACGCCAGGGTCAGCGAAAGTGGAAAGAGCAATAAAATGAGTCCGGCCAATGCATTCGGATAAACCAGTGTGCCCATGACGCGGCCGGATTTGAATTTATCCAAAATTTTGGAGCTGATGACGTCCACACCATTCGTATTGAAAATAACGCCGTCGCGCTTCATTTCAGCAAATAGATCCGGCGGAAAATTTGTCCAACCCGTGCGCTGGCCTTCAAGCAACATCTGCCGGCTTTGCGGAAATTCCACAATTCGCTGGTCCACGCCACGAATCAGACAAAATGCGAATGCGGCAAGAATTCCAACCAGCAAAAAATTAAGCGCGCGCTGCCTTCCAAAAAGAAACGCGCCAAAAAAATAACACATTACACAGGCGGCGAAGTGGCAAAGTGTCGTTGCCGTTAAATCTGCATCTACCGTTTGTCGCGCTGAAAGAAGCTGCCAGCCAAACCACAGCAGCGGCAGCAGCCACAACCAATGCGTCGTCGGCCAGCGCCAATTTGGATTTTTGAACGCCAGCATCACGCCGGCAATGGCCAGCGGCCAAAAAATCCAATTCGCCCAATGTGGCGGCCATGAATAATTGAAAAATTCGGAAACCGAAACGGGCGCGGAAATTTTTTGGTCGAGAATGACGGGATTGCCGAATTTCCAGATGCAAAGTCCGAGAAAAAGTCCAAAGACGAGCGCAAACCATTCCGGCGCGGAAAATTTTTTCTCTGGCGTCACGCGCAAAGTATGCGGTCAAAAATGCAATTTGAGCAAGCCGACTTCCAGCGCCAGCGATTCCTGGACATTGGTATGCAGCAATCGTTGCGTCTGGTCCAGCGTTTGCAGATTCTCCAGCGCCTGTTTCGGTGAAATCTTTTTGGCAACGACTTCCGCGCCGGCAATTTTTGGAAAATTCAACAATTCCCTGCCCGCGCTCACCGTTTGCAGCCACACGTCGCGCAGCCACCATTGCACGAGCAGCAATAATTCCGCGCGGCGACGGCGATATTCCGCTTCCACGGCCGCGGCCAGTTCATCCTCCCATTTCTCGCGCAAATCTTTTTCCACGTCGTCGTATTTTTCCAGTGGCGAACGCGCGCCGAGGGTTTCATCCGTCCGCGTCCGGATTTCCGCGAGCTTTTGCAAAATGACATCGAGCAATTTGTAACGGCCCAGCAAAGTTTTCTGCTGCGACGCCAATGTGCTGAATTTCCCCAGCCATTCCGCTTCGTCCGAATTCAATTCGCGTTTGCCATCGCCGGAGAAATTCAATCGCAGGCAGCGCGACAAAATCGTTTCCAACAATCGCTGCGGCTCGGTCGAAAGCAAAATCAGGATGGATTTCGACGGCGGTTCCTCGAGCGTTTTCAGGAAGGCGTTGGACGCCTGGATATTCAGCCGGTCGGCGCAAACGATGACGGCCACTTTGAATTCCGCCTCGGTCGGCTTGAGCTGAATTTCCCGCATCAATTCGCGCATCTGGTCGGTCGTGATGACCCGCGATTTCGATTCCGGCCGCGCCCAATGGATATCCGCGTGCGAATCATTTTCAATTTTCCGGCAGCTCGCGCATTCATCGCAGCAATCAATCGCCGCGCCGTTTTCTTTGACCGGATTTTGGCAATTCAAGGTCTTGGCCAGCGTGCGCGCCAGCGATTCCAGGTTTTCCACGACGTCGCCGGAAAACAGATACGCGTGGCCGAGCCGCGCGCGGGCAAGCGAACGTTGCAGCAGTTGAATGCCTTGCGATTGTTTTTCGAAATCTCTAAACGCCATGTGCTTTTGCTTTGGCTAAATGCTTTTTCCAATTCCTGTAATGTTCAAGCATGCGCTTCGGATTATCGTTGAACCACGCGTAACCGTCGCGACGCTCTTTTGAAATGTCGTCCAAATTGTCATGAATCGTCTTGTCACGGTCACCAAAAATCGGCTGGTCGGTTCCGATTTCACAATAACGAGGCCAAATCGGTCCTTTTCCGGGCGCGGCAATCAAACGCCGTCCTTCGCTTTTGTAATATTTGAACGCTCTGTCGCGGATCGCCGTTTTCTCGAACCAGGCCGCCGCGCCATCCACAGCGACGACAACATTCGAATCCGGTTCCGGCAGCGACATCAGGAATTGCATCAATTTTGCGCTCTCGCTGCTGGCTTCCGATGGCATTTCGTAATTGCGCGCCGAAGTCGGTTTAAGCGTCAGCGGATCGTATTGCTGGCACCAAACCGTGCGCTGTCCATTGACAATGATTTGCGTGGCGAGAACGCAATCAATTCCCCGGCTCAAGCTTTGAACCGCGTGTTCGCGATAATTTTTTGGAACAAAGGCAAATCCATCCTGATTCGTCGCAATGCCTTGAAGCAGTTGCAAAATATTGCACATCGCGTCGTCGTTAAACGTGACTCCGTCATGATAACCGCCTTGCAACGGCCAAACCTGCGGCCAGCCGCCGTCCGGATATTGCGCCGCAAAAATATAATCCAATCCGCGCAGAAATGATGCGCGATATGATTCATTTTTGTCCGCCGGATTTTCAGAAATCACTTTGGCCAGAAAACGCATTTCCGAAATCGTCGCGTCGTTGTCAAACGTGCCGACATAATCCCACGCTGGCGCGACATCAAAGTCGCCGTTCGACAAATACACGGAATTGTTGTCCGGCGCGAATTGTTCGCCCGGCGTCCGGACATGTTTGGACAAATCCAGATTCTTGCTCCAGCCGCCCGCCGGCGTTTGGAAAGAAATGACGATGTCCGCGATGCGCCTGGCTTCAGCGCCGCGATACCATCCTTCACGCGCATCAAGCGGAATGCTTTTGACGCCGCGGGATTCCGGCGGAACAATGGAATTCGTGATGCCATGTTCGCGCATCTCTTTTTGCAAAAATTTTTGGTCCGCCTGCTTTTGCCGTTCTGAATTTTGCAAATACTTTTCCCATTCCGGCTGTTGCGAACCCGGCAACAACGCGATGCGTTTGGCGGTCAACGGTTGCGACGGCGGATTGGTCCAAATGACCGATGCAAAAATGGGCGCGGAAAAGTTGAAAACTAGAAGCAGCAAAAAGACACGCGGAATATTTTTCAAAACGGAAAATGGCATTCGTGCAAATTGAAGCGAAACCGCCCGCGTGGCAAGATTGAATGCGGCGACTTTTCCGCTCGCAAATTTTTTTTTGAAAGGCAAATTAACCGCATTAGGATTTATGTTCGTTTTCCTCAACGGACAATTTTTGCCGGAATCGCAAGCGGTCGTCTCCATCGCCGACCGTGGATTTCTGCTTGGCGACGGCCTGTTTGAAACCGTGCGCGTGGCTAACGGAAAGATTTTCCGTTTCGCGCAACATTTCGAGCGGCTTTTGCGCGGCGCCGATTTCCTGAAAATCAAATTGCCGTTCACGCCCAAAGAATTTCAAAAATTCGCCGAAGAACTCGTCGCCAAAAACAATTTATCCGAAGCCGCTTTGCGTGTGACCCTGACTCGCGGCGCCGGTGGACGCGGCTACGCGTTCAGCGGAGAAATCGCCCCGACGGCGGCGATGACGTTGCATCCATTGGCGCCGGAAAATCCGGAATGGAATTTGATCACGTCGTCATTTCGAATTCCGGCGGCAGACCCGGTTTCTTCGTTCAAGACGACGAGCAAGGTTTTGAACGTGATGGCGCGCGCCGAAGCAATTGAGCGCGGCGCGGATGAAGCTTTGCTTTTGAACACCAACGGAGAAGTCGCGGAAACGGCCGGCGGAAATCTGTTTTGGATTTATCAGGACAAAGTTTGCACGATTCCGACCGGACGAGGAATTTTGCCCGGCGTGACCCGGGCCGTGGTGCTGGAAATCTGCCAATCGCTCGGCCTGCACACGAACAAACGCATCATCAAACCGGAAGCGTTGAGATATTCGCAGGGCATTTTTGTGACGCAAAGCGTTTACGGCATCGTGCCAATAAAATCGTTCGATGGAAATGCGGTTGAACCGTCGCCGCTCGTGGACCAAATCGCGCAGGCTTACAACGAATTGTTGCAGAACGGATAATTTCCTCTTTCGCGTTCCCGCGCGGCTCAATTAAAATCCGCGCGTGTCCCGCCGTCCAAAAAAACAATCGCCGCGCAGAAGCGGATGGAATTTCGGCTGGCTGATCCTTTTGGTTTTCGTCGCGGGCGGAATTTATTTTTTCCGGCAACGCGAACATCCAAAAAAAATCGCGCCGGCAAAAGTGGCGGAGAAACCGCAGCCGCAGCCGTTCACTGTTTGGGCGCAATCATCGAACGATTTTCCACGTCCGGTCCACGACGTCTTTGAAGCGCAGGTCGCTTTGGCGCGTCGGGGCATTTCGCCCGGCTCGATCGATGATGCGATCGGTTCGCAAACGCGTTTGGCCATTTCCGTGTTCCAGGATTTATCGCAATTGCCGCAAACGGAAAAATTAGACGCCGACACGCGCGCTAAATTGATTTTATCCGCGCCGGTTTTGGCGAGTTATGTCGTGACGACAAATGACCTATCGCATTTGCAGCCGTTGTCGAAATCGTGGCTCGGCAAATCGCAGCAAACCGAATTGGCCTATGAATCGGAATTGGAATTGGTCGCGGAGAAATCTCATTCGCATCCGTTGCTGATCAAGAAGCTCAATCCGGACGTGGATTGGGCAAATGTCGCAGCGGGAACGGTTTTGAAAATTCCCGACGTGGCTTATCCGGAATACGACGACAAAGCGGCGTTCGTGACGATTCATTTGTCGGAAAAATTTTTGGAGGCGTTCGATGACCAGTCGAATTTGATTTTTCATTGCCCGTGCAGCATCGCGGCGAAAGTGGAAAAACGTCCGGTCGGCGAATTGCACGTCATTGTGGTCGCGCCCAATCCGAATTATACCTGGGACCCGGAACTGTTTCCCGAAGCGCCGGAAGCGAAAACGCTCGACCACAAATTGATATTGCCGCCCGGCCCGAACAATCCCGTCGGCGTGGCGTGGATCGGTTTGGATCGGCCGGGTTATGGAATGCACGGGACGCCCAAGCCGGAAGAAGTCGGCCGCACGGAATCGCACGGCTGTTTCCGGCTGGCCAATTGGGACGCGGAATATCTGAGCAAAATGGTTTGGGTCGGGATGCCGGTGCGCGTTGAGCCGTAATTCCAAATTTCAATGGAAATTATCATTGCCCGCGCGACGGATTTGGCCTAGCAATGGATAAAGTTCAACCAAGGTTATTTATGAAAATTGGAATGCTCGCGGAACCGGCAACGCTCGCCCTGGGCGGCATCGCGTTGATTGTCTTGATCATCATCGCGGTCGTCGTCATCGGCGGCATCGCGTTTGTCATCGGCGGCTACAACAAACTCGTCACCCTGCGCAATCGCTACAAAAACGCCTTCGCGCAAATTGACGTGCAACTCAAACGGCGCTACGATCTGATTCCAAACCTCGTTGAAATCGCCAAAGGTTACATCAAGCACGAACGCGAAACGCTGACGGCGGTGACCGAAGCGCGCAACATCGCTTATGCCGCATCCAAAGCTGCCGCCGCAAATCCCGGCGATGCGACGGTCGTAAAAAATCTGGCGGCGGCCGAAACCGGTTTGGCCGGCACGTTGAGCCGGTTGATGATGGTGAGCGAAGCGTATCCGGATTTGAAGGCGAACCAGAACATGATGCAATTGACCGAGGAATTGACCTCGACGGAAAATAAAATCTCCTTCGCGCGCCAGGCTTACAATGATTCGGTGATGACCTACAACACCGACCGCGAAGTGTTTCCAAGCAACCTCATCGCCGGCATGTTCAATTTCGGCCCGGCCGAATTGTTTGTGATTGAAAAGCCGGAAGAAAAACAGGCGCCAAAGGTTTCATTTTCGTAATGTAGCAGCCGGTGCAAGCCGGCTCTTTTGAAATGAGCGGACTTCCGTCCGCTGCTACAAAATTCAAATGGATTTTTTCCAGCAACAGGACAAAGCCCGCAAAAAAACTAAACTGCTGGTTTTTTATTTCACCGTCGCCGTCATTTGCATCATCGCCATGATTTACGCCGTGGCGATGCTCGCCTTTTTCTACGCGACGGCCTCACATTCGCATCGCTATTACGACAATTCACCGGAAACATTTTCGCTTTGGAATCCCACGGTTTTTCTATGGTCGGCCATTGGCTCGCTGGCCGTCATTTCGCTCGGCAGCGCCTACAAAACTCTCGCACTGGCCGGCGGCGGTAGTGCAGTTGCGGAATCACTCGGCGGGCGGCTCATCGCCACGAACACGAACAATCCGGACGAACGCAAATTGCTCAATGTCGTGGAAGAAATGTCCATCGCCTCCGGCGTGCCCATGCCGCAGGTTTACGTTCTCGACAACGAAGATTACATCAACGCCTTTGCCGCCGGACATTCTCCAAGCAACGCCGTCGTCGCCGTCACGCGCAATTGCATGACCAAATTGACACGCGACGAACTGCAAGGCGTGATCGGCCATGAATTCAGCCACATCCTGAACGGCGATATGCGGTTGAATCTCCGTCTCATGGGAATTTTGTTCGGCATTTTGTGCATCGCCACGATTGGCCGGATCATTTTGCGCGGCAGCGCCGGCAGCGGCAACCGGCGCGGCGACGCCCGGATCGCCATTTTTGGATTGCTGCTGCTGATCATCGGTTCCATCGGCGTTTTCTTTGGCCGATTGATCCAGGCCGCCGTCAGCCGCCAGCGCGAATTTCTGGCCGACGCTTCGTCCGTCCAATTCACGCGCAATCCGCTCGGCCTGAGCGGCGCGCTCCAAAAAGTCGGCGGTTACGGATCGCGCCTGTGGTCGCCGCAGGCGCCCGACGCGGGGCATTTATTTTTTTGCAACGGCATTGCCAATTCATTCAGCGGCATGATGGCTACGCATCCGCCGCTCGATCAACGAATTCGCGCTGTTGACCCAACGTGGGACGGCAAATACAAACGGTTGGAACTCGACAAAGTGGAAAGCCAAAATTTATTTCAACGCAACGTCGCGCATGAAATGGCAAAACGTCCGCCGCCGATGCCACAAATTCTCGGCACGCTCATGACGGCGGGCGCGGCGTCTTATACGACGATGGACGATCCGTTGCAGCGGCAAAAAACGCGCTACGCCTTGCCCAGCATTGGCAATCCCACGCCGATGCATTTGGAATATGCGGAAAAATTGCGCGATGCGCTGCCGGACAATATCCGCAACGCCGCGCATGAACCGCTCGACGCCACCGCGCTGATTTACGCCATGCTGTTGAGCTGCGAAGACAACCCGCGCACGCAACAACTGACGGAAATTGCCAAACGCATTTCACCCGCCGTTTCCGAAAAAACTGCCGCGCTGTTTCCCGATGTTTCAAAAATCGCCGCGCGCGTGCATCTACCCATCATCAATCTCGCGCTCGGCGCATTGAAACAATTGACCGCCAGCCAATTCGAAAAGTTTTCGGATACGCTCATCTGGCTGGTCAATTTCGATGGCAAAACGGATTTGTTCGAATTTGTGTTGCAGAAAATCGTCCAGCGCCATCTCGCGCCGAATTTCCGGAAAATCAAACCGCCGGTCGTGCAATTTTATTCCGTCAAACCGCTCGTCGCCGATTGTGCCGTGCTGCTCTCCGCGCTCGCCTACGGCGACACAAAAAACGCGCAGGCCGCGTTCGATGCCGGCGCGCCGTATTTGCGGTCGCCGGATGATTCGGAATTGCAATTGCGCGAGATCGGGAAATGCGGCGTTGACCAGATTGATGACGCGCTGAACCGCCTCGTGCAGGCCGCGCCGCAAATCAAAAAGAATTTGATTGATGCCTGCATTCATGTCGTCGGCGCAGACGGTTCGATTGCGGAGATGCAGGCGGAATTGCTGCGCGCCTTCGCCGATACGCTGGACTGCCCGATGCCGCCCGCGCTGATGGAAATTCAGTCGTGAAATTTGTCTGATGGTAGCGGCTCTAGCGCGGTGTTATGCGTTTTGATTTTCATGCACAGCCTTGCTCACTTGTCTAAAATTCTGAATCCTCTTTATTAGAAATACGAGCATGTTTCCGATAGCCGATGCGAATAATATGATAATGAAGAGTCCTCGATTGTTCTGATAAAAAGCTACAAACCAGGATTTCATATCGTATGGTGGAAAAACGTAACCTCTGTGCAGGCTATAACTGGTGCCTGCACGATAGTAACGGCAAAAACCTATTTGAAACCGCACATCACGAGTCAGCGTCGCAACGTCCGACTGAGGCTCCACCTCGGATATAGGAGTAATTTTGTATGTAACACCCCATGCGATGAATTGCGCAATGTGGTTTGTCCACTCTCCAAGGTAAGGTGCCAAATCCTCCATCGTCGGAAGATCACCGTCGGTCTTATGTTTTTCTTCCATCCATTTCATTTTAGCCAAATCCAGATTGTAGAGGCTATTGTGAAGTCCGCCCCAAAATCTCATTTCTCTTGGCAACGCACCCGTTCCAGCTCCCGACGGCAGAAAAATAATCACGGCCAACAGCAGGAGAACTACGCTGGCAAGCAGATATGCTGAACCAGACTTACGCATAATAGATGGTTAACCAGAAAGCAGGCGAAACTAACGCTCTGCCAGCTTCGCATTTGTTCATGATGCAACGTTAGTCTTTCAGCCAATGCTGTCAATGGCTTTATCCATTTACAAAAATCCGGTCCGCTCCCGGATTCTAGCGAATAACGGCCTGCAATCGTTGCTTCAATTGCTCGACAATTTTCTCGTGCGCGGCATTCACTTCCGCGTCCGTCAACGTTTTGTCGGCGGCGCGATATGTGAAAGCATAGGCCAGACTTTTTTGGCCGTCGGGAACATGTTTACCGCGGAACACGTCGAATAATTCCACGCTTTCCAGATTTGCGGGTTTCGCCTGTTTCACCGTTTGCAGAACGGCGTCGTGCGTGACGGCTTCGGGCACGAGCATCGCCACGTCGCGGCGACTGGACGGAAATTGCGGCAGCGGCTTGAACGATTTCGCCGGATTTCGTCGCGCGAGCAATTGGTCCAGATTCAATTCCGCCAGGAAAACGGCGTCGCGCAAATCGTATTTTTTGGCGAGCGCGGGCTGCAATTGGCCAAGTTCGCCGAGCGGCAATTTTCCGCCCAGCGTGATCGCCGCCGATTCCAAAAACATTTCGGATTTTTCTTCGCGCCGCGCGAACGTCACGCCGCGAACGCCGAAGTTTTCCAGAAATTCTTCGAGCAATCCTTTTAAATCGGACGCGTCCAATTTTGCTTCGCGGTCATCGCCGCTCCAGAAATTCGCCGCGCGCTGGCCGGTGATGGCGATGGCGACATTTCGATTTTCTTTCGTCTGGCCATTTTCACTTTTGAAAATGCGTCCGATTTCAAACAGCGCGATGTCGTAATTTTTGCGCGAAACATTGTGGCGCAACGAATGAACCAATCCCGGCAACAAACTTGGACGCAGGATATCCATGTCGCTGCTCAATGGATTGGCAAGCATCACCAATTCCGCGCTGCGCAATCCGAATTCCGCGCTTGAAATGAGCGTTTGCCCTTGTGCTTCATTCAAGCCGAGGCCGGCCAAAATCCGACGCGCT
Organism: Verrucomicrobiia bacterium; assembly: GCA_035776755.1. GTDB lineage: Bacteria > Verrucomicrobiota > Verrucomicrobiia > Limisphaerales > UBA11358 > UBA11358. The sequence goes on along the minus strand of DASTWS010000004.1, from coordinate 73,155 downwards.
TCGGCGATCTGGTCGTAAACAGAATCGAATTCATTTGAGCCATGCGCGCCGCGCGGCGGCGTGGCGGGAACTTTTTCCAGGCCGTAAAGCCGTTCGACTTCTTCAATCAAATCCACTTCGCGTTTCAAATCCACGCGCCAGGTCGGAATTTTGAAAGTGCAAATGCCGGGCGTTTGTTCAGCCGTTTCGAGGCCGAGCTTGTTGAGAAAGGAAACCTGTTCCGAATGCGAAATGCCGATGCCGAGCAAATCTTTTGTCCGGGCGAAATGTAATGTGATTTGTTTCGGCTCGGCCGGTTTCGGATCAACGTCCACGACGCCTTGGGCCAATTCGCCGCCGGCCGTTTCCAGAATCAATTGCGCGCAACGGCGGCTCGCCCAATCGCAAACGCCGATGTCCGCGCCGCGTTCGAAGCGGTAGCTCGATTCGCTGCGCAAGCCAAGCTGTTTGCTCGTGCGACGGATATTCGTCGGAGAAAAATATGCGCTTTCAATCAAAACGTCTTTGGTTGAATCGTTGATTTCCGTGTTTTGGCCGCCCATGACGCCGGCGAGGGCGATGCCTTTTTGTTCGTCGGCAATCAATAGCATTTCGCCGCTTAACGTGCGTTCCTGGTTGTCGAGCGTTTTGAATTTTTCCCCGTCCTTTGCGCGACGGACGACAATCGTCGGCTGCGATTTTTGAGCGGACTCACGTCCGCTGCTACGGGAAATCAAATGATAATCGAACGCGTGCAGCGGCTGGCCGATTTCGAGCATGACGTAATTGGTCACGTCCACGACGTTGTTGATGCTGCGGATGCCGACTTTTTCCAAAGTTCCGCGCAACCAATCGGGGCTGGGGCCGATCTTCACGCCTTTGATGACGCGCGCGGTGTAGCGCGGGCATAATTCCGAGTCTTCAATTTTTACAGAAACTAAATCTTCTGTTCTGGCTTCTGAATTCTGAATTCTGAATTCTGGAATTCGCAGCGGATTTCCCGTGACGGCGGCGATTTCGCGCGCGATGCCGACGACGCTGTTTAAATCCGGGCGGTTCGGCGTAACTTCCAGATCATAAACCACGTCGCTGCCGCCGCGTCCAAGAAATTCGCCGAACGGCTGGCCGACTTTCGCATCAGCGGGCAAAATCAAAAGTCCGTCCTCGCGCTTCAATCCAATTTTTTCCGGTTCGATCCCCAATTCTTCATGCGAGCAAAGCATCCCATGCGATTCCACGCCGCGAATTTTTCCGACTTTGATGGTGAACGGCTCTTTTTCTCCCGGTTTCAACGGCAGGGATGCGCCGGGCAAAATCAACGGCACTTTGTCGCCCGCCTGGAAATTTTGCGCGCCGCAAACGATTTGGCGTTCGCCGTTGCCGTCGTTCACGCGGCAGAGAGAAAGTTTGTCCGCGTTCGGATGTTTGTCGCGCGTGATGACTTGCGCTACGACGACGCCGTCAAACGCGGCGGAAATTTTTTGGACGCCTTCGACTTCGAGGCCGAGCATGGTCAGCCGTTCGGTCAATTCCTCCGGCGACCAGTCAAAATCCACGTATTGTTTAATCCAATTAAGCGTGACTTTCATTCAGGACGGGAAAGTGAAGCAAAAAAAATCCCGTCCCGAAATTAAATTCTTACGGCAAATGGGGCGGTCGAATGGACATCCGATAGCAAATAACAGCCTTTCGTCAATACTTCCCGTCAATACATGAAATCCGCAATCATTTTCGCCGTCAGTTTAGCCGCAACTCAATTTGTCTCGGCGCAAACCAATTTGGCATTTTCGGGCGCGGAAGGTTTTGGTCGTTTTGCGAGCGGCGGTCGCGGCGGAGAAATTGTCCACGTCACCACGCTGGCCGATTCGGGCACGAATTCCTTTCGCGACGCGGTGAGCCGTCCACATCGCATCGTCGTTTTCGATGTTGGCGGAATTGTGCGCCTGAAATCGAATATTTCGGTCAGCAGCGATATTTCCATTCTCGGCCAAACTGCGCCCGGCGATGGTATTTCGATTTATGGCCGCTCGATTTCGTTCAGCGGCGAAAGCAATGTGATTGTGCGTTACATGCGGTTTCGCGAAGGCATTGACGGTGATAAAGGAAAATGTTCGGTGAATCTCTCCGGTGGCAGCGACATGATTTTTGATCATTGCAGCATCGAATGGGGACGATGGGATTGTCTGGGCCTGACGCGCGGCAGCCACGACATCACGTTTCAGGATTGCATCATCGGCGAAGGCGTGGCGCCGCAACGGTTCGGCTCGCTGTCCGATTCAATCACAAACATCACTTATGCGCGCAATCTCTGGATCAACAATCACAGCCGCAATCCGAAGGCGAAAGGCAAAATCCAATATATCAACAACGTGATTTACAATTGGCGCGTCTGCGGGCTTGTCGGCGGCCATTCGGAAGCCGATCATTTTCTGGATGCGATTGGAAATTATTTTATCGCCGGACCGGATTCCAATGCACGCGCCGTAGGGGAATTCACAAAGACCGACCACGTTTTTCAAAAGGATAATTTCGCGGATTTGAATAAAGATGGAAAATTGAATGGTCGCGAAATTGCGCCGACGGATTTTGGCAGCGCAGAAAATGCGCCGACGTTTGAATCGAATTGGACCGTCACGCCGCAAACGGCCGTAAAAATTCTTCCGGCGCAAACCGCCTTGAGCCATGTTCTGGCGAACGCCGGCTGTTCATTGCATCGGGATGCCGTGGATTCGCGATTGATGGACGCGGCGAAATCCTTTGGCACGCGCGGAAAAATCATCAGCGACGAAGCTGAAGCCGGCGGCATCGGCGAATTGAGGGAAGTTCACAAAACATTTGAAATCAAAAACGGCGATGACATTGAAAAACTTTTGAGTAAACTCGCCGGAAATTGAAGCTGAAGTTTTCCAATTGGTTTTTGCCGCTGCTCGCCGTCGGAATTGTTGTCGGCTGCAAAAAAGCTCAACCCGTTTCGCCTCCGTCACAGCCGGTTTCAGAGGAAGTCGAAATGCCCACGCATGCGCAACCAAAATTGCCGACGATGAAAATTTATTTGGGCGCGGAAATTTTAGATACGGAACTCGCGCTGACACCGCAAGAAGAAGCGACCGGCATGATGTTTCGGACGAACATTCCGGAAACCGATTCGATGTTGTTCGTTTTGCCGATGCCGCAACAGGCGTCATTTTGGATGACCAATTGTCCCGAATCCCTTTCCGCCGCTTACATTTCGCGGGACGGCGTCATCGAGGAAATCCATCATTTGGAGAAGAACGACAATGTTCCCGTGCTGGCGACGCACGACAACATTCAATTTGTTTTGGAGACAAAAGACGGCTGGTTTTCGCGGCATAACGTCAGCACCGGAATGGTTGTGCGGACGGAAAAAGGCACGCTGGCGGAGACCTTTTTGCGGTAGCTATTTCTTCAAATTCCAATCAAAGAAATCGGCGATGGCTTCGGTAAAATGTTTTTCCGACGGCTTGGGCATCAATCTCGGCGGCGCTTCACCGTGGCCGAAATTTGTCACGATCATCAGCGTGGCCGGATCGCCGGCGGCTTTCAATTTATTGTAAAGTTCGATGGATTGGCTGACGGGCACGACATTGTCCAAATCGCCATGCAAAATAAAAAATGGCGGCGCGTTGGGCGAAATGTAATTCACCGGACTGGCGCGTTTCAGAAGCGGATCGCTTCCGGTCACCGCGCCGAAAACATGCTCTTCCGTCCAGACATATTCTTCATGGCCGTTCGTGTCCCAATCCGTCAAATCACTCGGACCGAATAAATCTGCCACGGCCTGCACGCTGCTGGATTCGTTCTGCCAGCCGCCGTTTCCGTCAAAGCCCGCGCTCGGCCCCGTCAAGCCAAGCAATGCCACGAGATGGCCGCCGGCGCTTTCGCCCATCGCGCCGATGCGGTTCGGGTCAATGTGCAAAAGTTTTGCGTGCGCGCGCAAAAAACGCACCGCGCATTTGCAGTCCTCGATTTGCGCGGGGAATTTAAATCGGGGCGCCAGGCGATAATCAATTGGAACGACGGCATAACCGTGGCGCAGCAGGATCGCCAGCAGCGGAGAATTTTTCGTCATTCGCCCGCCTACGCGCCAGGCGCCGCCGTGAACACTTAAAATAACAGGAACATCTTTCTTTCTTTCCTGCGCCGGCAGATAAATGTCCATTTTCAATTTCACGCCGTCCGCCACGCCGTAAGTGACGTTGTGCAAAGTTTTCACCGCCGGAAAATCGCCGCGTTGAATGTGGGGTTCCATGCCGCGGCCCGCGGCTGTTGCCACCCACAACAGCATGACGGCCAGCGCCGCGGAAAGGAATTTCACGCCGCGAGATTCTGCAAATGAAAAACCGGATCTGTTCACTTCGTTTGCTCCTGTTCAAAATTACCGCGCATTGTTATTTTTCCATCATGTCGCATGTTGAATCGGACAAACTTTTCGCCGAAGCGTTGAAATTCATTCCCGGCGGCGTCAATTCGCCCGTGCGTGCTTTCCGCGGCGTCGGCGGAAATCCGTTTTTCGCGAAGCGAGCGGCGGGTTGCAAGGTCTGGGACGCGGATGGAAACGAATACATTGATTACGTTTTGACCTGGGGGCCGGCGATTCTCGGCCATGCGCATCCAAAAATTATTTCCGCCGTCAAAACCGCCGCCGAAAACGGAACGAGCTTCGGAATTCCCAATTTGTTTGAAGTGACGATGGCGAAATTGATTTGCGAATTTTTTCCATCCATCCAAAAAGTGCGCATGACCAATTCCGGCACCGAAGCGTGCATGAGCGCGATCCGGCTGGCGCGCGGATTTACGAAGCGGGACAAGATAGTGAAGTTCGACGGATGCTATCACGGGCACGCGGATTCCCTGCTGGTCAAAGCCGGCAGCGGCGCGCTCACGTTTGGAAATCCCGACAGCGCGGGCGTCCCGGCGGATTTTGCGAAACATACGATTGTTTTACCTTTCAACGATTCTGACGCAGTGCGCGCGGCATTTGTTGCAAACAAAAATCAAATCGCCGCCGTGATCGTGGAATTGGTCCCGGGCAACGCCGGATTGTTTTTGCCGAAGCCGGAATTTCTCGAATCATTGCGTCAGATCACCAAAGAGAACGGCGCATTGCTGATCGCCGACGAAGTGATGACTGGATTTCGCCTGGCCAAAGGCGGCGCGCAGGAACGTTTCAACGTTCAGCCGGATTTAACGTGCCTCGGAAAAATCATCGGCGGCGGATTGCCCGTCGGCGCGTTTGGCGGACGCGCGGACATCATGGATTTTCTCGCGCCGCTCGGTCCGGTTTATCAAGCCGGCACATTGAGCGGAAATCCGATTGCAATGGCGGCGGGAATCGCAAATCTCGAAGAATTACAAAGCGTTGATGCATATCCAAAGCTTGAAAAGCTGGGCGCGCAACTGGAAAACGGAATGCGCGATGCCGCCAACACCGCAAAAATTCCAGTGCAATTCAATCGTTGCGGCTCAATGTTTTGCGCTTATTTCACCGCCGAACCGGTTTGGAATTTGGCCGATGCGATGAAGTCCGACCGCGCGCGTTTTGCCAAATTTTTCCATGGAATGTTGGACGCCGGAGTCTATCTTGCACCGTCACAATTCGAGGCTGGATTCATTTCCATTGCGCATTCAGAAGAGGACATTGACCGCACCGTTCAAGCCGCCGCGAAAGTATTCCATCAGTTGTAACCTTCCCTTTTTTAGCACGTCTGATGCAACAAGTTCGTCACTTCAGAAGTGATGGAATTTGAATTAAACAACAATAAAAGAACAGAGGCAGTAAATATGAAAGCAAGCAAACTGACATTGATCGCTGCGATGGCATTGGGCAGCATGCTGACGCTGGGCACGGCGCTCGCGGCAGACACTAACGCGCCGGCAACTCCGCCCGCGGGCGAACGTCCTCCCGGCGGCATGAGACGCGGCGGCCCCAACATCGAGCAACTGGCCAAAGATTTAAATTTGAACGACGACCAAAAAGCGAAGGTCAAAGATGCATTGGAAGCGCAAGGCAAAAAAATGCGCGAATTGCGCCAGGACCAAAATCTTTCGCAAGAAGATCGCCGCGCGAAAATGAAAGAGATGCGCGAAGATTTGAATAAACAAATGAAAACCATTCTCACTGACGAACAATATGCCAAGTGGGAAAAAATGGGGCCCGGCAACCGGGGTCCGCGCCGCGGTCCGAACGGCGCCGGCGGTCCTCCGCAAAATTGATTTGGGGTAAAGTTGGGGAAGTTAGGTTGGTTGGTTGGTTAAGGGACGGCTCGCGCCGTCCCTTTTTCTTTTTTTCGCTTCATCTGAAACAATTCCGGCGGTGTTCTCGTATTAAAATTAAAAGAATTTGCGTTTATTCGTGCGCGGTGAAGGCTTAAATTTCCCGCCGCAAATTGTGACTGACGATGCCGAATTGCTGGAACGGATCCGCAGCGGCGCGCCAGATGACTTCGCTGAAATTGTCCGGCGGCATCAGGCGCGCGTCTTTTCCATTTTGCATCGTTATGAACGCGACGCCCAACGCGTGGAAGATTTGGCGCAGGAAACGTTTTTGAAAGCCTGGCGCGCGTTGAATCAATTCGATGGACGCGCGCCGTTCGAGCACTGGATCTCGCGCATCGCCGTGCGCACCGCGCTCGATCATTTGCGGAGAGAAAAAAACCGCCGCAATGAGATTGGCCTGGATGATCTGGGCCAGGACGCGCTGGACTGGCTGCGCACCGGCGATGAGAAAAGCGAATTGGATTCGCGCAGCGCCGCGGAATTGCTGGATTTGGCGATGAATGAATTATCACCCACCGACCGCGTGGTGCTGACGATGCAGGAAATCGAAGGCCGCAGCGGAAAAGAAATCGCCGAAGCCATTGGTTCGACCGGTTTGGCCGTGCGCGTGCGGGCCGTGCGGGCGCGCGCAAAATTAAAAAAAGTTTTGGAAAAGCTGATGGCAAAATAGAGGAATCGTATGAACGACAAAAAATTGAACCAATTGTTTGAATCGGCACGAAAAGAAATTTTTCCCGCGCCGGCGGAAGATTTTCCCGCCGATGTCTTACGCGCCATCCGCCGCGAACCGCAAATCATTGCGCCGTCAACGATTTCACTCTTTGACCAATTGAATGTTCTGTTTCCGCGGATCGCGCTCGCGGCGGCGGCTATCATTTTGTTGTGTATCGCCGCGGATTACGGCGTTACGGCTGCGGGCACGCCGAGTTTGAGCGATGGCGCGGCGCAACTTTCCGCGCAGCAATTGCTGCCCTCGGAACCATTTTCGTTATGAAAAACTTTAAATCCATCCTGCTGTTGATCCTGGTTTTTCTGGCCGGCATCGCCGTCGGCATCGTCGGCACGCGCATTGTCGTGCGGCGGATGGTTGAACAGGCGATTTTGCAGCCGGGCAAAGTGCAATCGCTGGCGGAAGCGCGGCTTACGCGCAAATTGAATTTAAATCCGCAACAGCGGGAAAAATTGCATGGCATTTTTCAGGACATGCATGGCGAATTAAAAGGTTTGCGGCATGAATACGAGCCGCAGGCGATCAAAATTTTGAGCCGGGCCAATGACCAGATCAACGCGATGCTCACGCCGGAGCAGCAGGCGCTTTATGAACAGTGGAAACGGGAAGATCATCCGCTGTTGCGGGCCATCAAACAGTCGCAATAATTGATTGAGCAAACAGCACGGGAGCGTTAAAGTTCCGGCCGGTTGCGCGCGTAGCTCAATTGGATAGAGCGTCGCCCTCCGAAGGCGAAGGTTGTGGGTTCGACCCCCGCCGCGCGCAGTTTTCCTGAAATTTTTCTTGCAAGAAGGCTGGAAAAAGCTTATTTAACTGGCACGATTTTGAATTGCCTTTTAGCGCATTTATTGATGACAAGAACTAAAGTCACGCCACAACCGACGAGCACCATGGCGGTGCAGCCAGCCCCTTGAGCAGACCTTTTCCTCCACGCAATTCGTCGTCCGCCGCGTTCCTCCGTGTCAACGGCAAAATCCGCGCACGTGAAGTCCGCGTCATCGGCGGCGACGGCAAACAACTTGGCGTTTTCGCCTTGAACGATGCGCTCGCGATGGCGCGACAACATGGCGTGGATCTCGTCGAGATTTCGCCCAACGCCACTCCGCCGGTTTGTCGCATCGTGGAGATTGGCAAATTCCGTTACGAACAGGCCAAGAAAGAGAAAGAATCGAAGAAACATCAGCACGCTTCGACCGTAAAAGAAATTCAATTAAGTCCGCGCATTGATCCGCATGATCTCGGAATCAAAATCACCCATGCCGTTGATTTTCTGTGCGAGGACATGAAAGTCAAAGTCGCGCTCAAATTCAAAGGCCGGGAAATGGCGCACACGGAAGTCGGATTTGACGTCATCCGCAATTTCCTGGAAAAAATTTCACCTTACGGCCATCGGGACTTTGAACCCAAGCTCGTCGGCAAAGGCATCACCGTGATGGTCACGCCGTTGCCGCGGAACAAGCGCGCGAAAAATCCGAATGCTCCCGACGGACATCATGTGCCGGCTCCGGCCAATAACGACGCAAATAATTCCGTTCCGAAAACGGAAGGATTTTCCAATAATCCTTTCGAAAAAATCGAAGTGAAGTAAAGAAACGGCGTTATCTCTTCCAGTCCCGGACCAGGCCGGGAAATTGGCAATTGTCACAGACCGCGTTTGAGTGATCGCAAAAATCGCGGATAATTTGGATCAATCCCTGTTGCGCCGCCGCGGTTGTGAAAAATTTTCCGTTTGAGCCTCCCAGCAAACGCTGCCGCGCCAATTTCAAAACAGAATTGTCTTCGGCAGCCGGCCAGGCGAAATAACGCCGCTCGATTTTGCGCTGAATTTTTTCACTCCGCCCTTCCCCGGCGCGAATCCAAAGCCAGGGCAAAATGACATTCACCGCCAAATCCGTGACGCGGGCATCGCCCAGCAACGGCTGCGGATTTTTCAATCGCGGCGATTTAAAGGTCCAGTGCCACGACCAAAATTCATCCTGTTCTACTTGCAGGATTCCATGCAACGACGACAACAGCTTCTTGTCCGGAATTTCTGAAACAACCCATTTTTCAATTTCCCGGACAAAATCCCTTCGCGCCAGCCAGTGAGCCGCCAGCGCCAGACGCCGCTGCGGATGATTCGCCGGGCGCAAGCCGTGAAATTTCCAGGATACCCGGGGCAAAATGTAATCTTCAAAACCGTCGCGCTCGCGCCACCAGATGTCCCATATGCGCCGCAAATAGCTGTCGGAACTTTTCTGCGCCCGCGTCAATTCATCCGGCAACAAGTTGCCGATGCCGAACAAACGCGCCTGGAATTCCAGCACTGAATCGGCGCGCCGCGACCAATTCGTTTTCATTTCCGCGACATTTTGCATCGGCCAGACGTTGTGCTTGTAGCCGAGCGCGCGAAACAGATTTTCCCAGAGCGTTTGTTCCCACCCGGCGCTTTTGGCGCGCACACGAAATTGTTCCGCTTTATTTTGAAAGCGCACGGCAGCGGCCTGGTTCAACAATTCCGGCAATTTTCGTTCATCCAATTCGCGCAACGGCGCGCAACATTTGCCGCGGAAGCTTTCGGGCAGCGCTCGCAGCGATGCATTTTCCAAAGACAGACTCAATTCCGCCAACGGCGCATCCAGGACATTTTGCAGGCACAAAATGGCCGGAGCGTCCGCGGCCTGCGTTTTCGGAATTTCCCAGACGACGTGGAGCAAAACGTTTTTGAAATTCGGATTTTTGTCATGCCCATGAGCGCGCCATCCGCTGGCGTTCAAATCAATTTCCACGTCTCCGGAACGCGGCGCATCATCCCCGATCTGCAAAACGGCGTCGCGAAAATCAGGGCCGCCTTCGACGCTGGCAAATCCAGGATGAAAAATCCGCATCGATTTGCCGTTGGCGGTTTTTAATCCTTCACGGTGCAATCGTTGATGTTGCCAGACAGCTTGAAGCAATCGTTCGGCGGGGAAATTTTCATCACGCAGGAAAGTGCCGGCGACAGCCCCGGCGCGCCAGCAAGTGTAGACATTTTCCATTTGAAAAATCACCGCGGAAATAATTTTGGAAACAGCGCAACAAAAGCAACAACGATTTCGACAAATTTTGAATAAAAATTCGCCGGAACTGTTCAATAAATGAGCGATTGCTCACACGGGTTTTTTTCAGCTAAACTTTCAAGAGTTTGATGATCGAAGTTTCCCATTTGACGAAGCGTTACGCAGGACGCGCGGCGGTCAGCGACATTTCATTTTCCGTCGCGCGCGGCGAAATTGTCGGCCTGCTCGGTCCCAACGGCGCGGGCAAAAGCACGACGATGCGCATTTTGTCCTGCTTTCTGCCGGCGACGAGCGGCTCGGCGCGCGTGGCGGGCTTCGATGTTTTTCATCAATCGGAAGAAGTGCGGCGGCGAATCGGTTTCATGCCGGAAAACAATCCGCTCTATCCTGAAATGCGCGTCCGGGAGTATTTGAAGTTTCGCGCCCGTTTGAAAGGCCTGGGTTGGAGACGTTCCCGTGCCCGCGTGGATTTGGTGATGGAACAGTGTGGATTGACCGATGTGCGCCGGCGAATCATCGGACAATTGTCCAAAGGTTATCGCCAGCGCGTCGGCCTGGCGGACGCGCTCGTGCATGAACCGGAATTGATCATTTTGGACGAACCGACCATCGGCCTGGACCCGCATCAAATCCGTTCCGTGCGGCAATTGATCAAAAGTCTTGCGGGCAAACACACGGTTTTGATTTCCACCCATATTCTGCCGGAAGCAGAAATGATGTGCAGCCGGATGTTGATCATGTTCGGCGGGAAAATTCTCGCGGCGGACACGCCGGAAAATTTGCAACGACGAATGGCCGGCGGCAGCCAGATTGTCGCTGAAATTGCGGCGAGCGAAGCGGAATTGAACGGCTTTTTTGGCGAATTGCCCGGCGTGCAGAATTTCAATGTATCCGCCAGCGAAGGCGAATTTCAACGCTGCGCCATCACGCCGCATGACGGCTATGATTTGCGTCCGATGATTTTCACGCTGGCGCGCGAGCGCGGCTGGGTGTTGCGTGAATTGACGCGCAGCCGGCACACGCTTGAGGACATTTACGTGCAAATCACCAAACCGACTGACGAGGAATGAGGATTTTTTGGACATTATTCCGCCGCGAGCTGGCCGCATTTTTTCTTTCGGTGGCTGGATACATCATCATTGCCGGCGCGACTTTTTTGACAGCCGAAGGTTTTGTCGTTCTCATCAACGGCATTGGCAATGATCCGTCGCCAAGTCCCATCACCGAAATGTTTTATAGCACATTCTATTTCTGGCTGGTCATCTTGCTGGCGACGCCGGTGATCACGATGCGATTGTTTGCGCTGGAAAAGGCCACCGGCACATTTGAAACGCTGATGACGACGCCGGTCAGCGAATTCCAAATCGTTTCGGCAAAATTTGCTTCGGCGTTGTTTTCCTACATCGTCATGTGGCTGCCGATGTTCGGTTGTCTGTTCATCGTCTGGCATTTCTCGAATCAATCCGGCGCGTTGGACGCGGGCATGGTCGGCGGCATGGCATTGGGAACCTTTCTCGTCGGCTGTTTGTTTTTATCATTTGGCTGTTTGGCATCCGCTTTGTCGCGAACGCAAATGGCCGCGGCGATGATCAGTTTTGCGTTCGGCGTCGGGATGTTTTCGCTGGCCTATCTGGCAAAAAAAATTCCGGTCACGGAACAATGGCAGGCCAAAGCGTTGTCGTATTTCAGCCTGTTCGACCAGATGGAAGATTTTGCGCGCGGCGTCGTGGATTCGCGCGCGGTGATTTTTTACTCAAGCCTTACCCTGCTGGCGTTATTCCTGACGCTGCGCGTGGTTGAATTCCGACGCTGGAAATAAAATGGATTCAGAAAAACCAAACCGTCCCAGTTTTTCGCCGCGAAGCCGATGGGCCATCGGTTTCGACATGATGCTGCGCACGCTGTTAGTGGTGGCCGTTGTCGTGATGGCGAATTTCATCGGCACCCTGTTCTTTCACCGTTTCTATTTAAGCTCGCAAACGCGCGTGCAGCTTTCCTCGCGCACATTGAGCGTGCTTGATTCGCTGACAAATAAAATCAACGTCACGCTTTATTACGACACGAGCGATCCGTTTTATCCGACGATTGTCGCGCTGCTGAACGAATATCGTTCCGCGAGCAAAAACATTTCCGTGCGCACGGTGGATTATATCCGCGATGCGGGCGACGCCGGACTGGTTAAAGAGAAATACAAATTAAATTCCACCGAAGACAAAGACCTCATCATTTTCGATGCGGGCAACGGCCATGTGAAAATCGTTCCCGGCGATGGCCTCGTGCAATCCACGCTGGTCGAAGTTCCGAATCCAAAAGAGCGCGAATTCCGCAAAAAGCCGGTTTCATTCAGCGGCGAAATGACCTTCACCTCCATGCTGCTGGCGCTGCAAAATCCGCAACCGCTGAAAGCCTATTTTCTTCAAGGTCACGGCGAAGGTTCGCTCGATGACAAAGGCAATTTTGGTTATTCAACATTTGCCACCACCCTCGCGCAAAGCTACGTCGCCATCACAAACCTTGAACTCGCCGGCAGCCAGGAAATTCCGATGGATTGCAATTTATTGATCATCGCCGGCCCGCAAAAACCTTTGGCCGATTCGGAATTGCAAAAAATCAGCGATTATCTCTCGCAAGGCGGACGGCTTTTGGCGTTGCTGGATTTCAATTCCATCCAACAACCAAGTGGATTGGAAACGGTTTTGGCGCGCTGGGGTGTGAATGTCGCGGCGGACTACGTCAAAGATCCCGGCCAGGACGTCGTCGTCAGCCATTTCGGCCAGCATCCCATCACCAATCCACTTCAGCAATATCTGCTGCAAATGATTTATCCGCGGCCGATCGCAAAAATCAATTGGCGCAATCCGCCTGCCAATACGCCGACTGTCTCCGAATTATTTTATTCCAGCCCGAATGCCAAACTCGCGGTGGATTCGACGGAACCGCCACACAGTTATCCACTCGCTGTTGCCGTCGAGCAAAAGCCGGCCGCGGGCGTCGTCAACCCACGCGGCACGACGCGCATCGTCGTGATCGGCGATTCTTATTTTCTGGGCAATTACTACATCCGCGGCGGCGCGAACAATGATTTCCTCGGTTACGCCGCCAATTGGCTTTTGGACCGGCCGGCATTGTTGGCAGGAATCGGCCCGCGACCGGTCACGGAATATCGCCTGTTGATGACGCACGCGCAGCAACGTGAAGTGCGCTGGCTGCTGCTCGGCGCATTGCCGGGTGGCGTGCTGTTGCTTGGCGGATTGGTTTGGCTTGTCCGACGAAAATGAGAGCAAAAACGACATGGATTTGGCTGGTGCTGGCGGTGACGCTGTTTGCATTCATCGTCATCTTTCAACATTTCCAGCATTCGCGAAGAATTCCTTCCGCAAATATTTTGGACGGATTTCGCCCCGCCGAAGTCACCAGTGTGCAAGTCATTCCCTCCGGCGCGTTGGAGATCCGTGCCGATCTGACCAACGGCAATTGGTTTTTGACCAAGCCGATTTCCTATCCGGCGCAAACCGCCGCCATTCAATCGCTGCTGGATTCGCTGAAAAATCTCACCTTCGCGACGCGCATCGGCGCCACGGAATTGCGCGAACACAAGACCTCCGATGCCGATTTTGGATTCGACAATCCGCAATTCTCCATCGAAATCCATACGCCGGACAATCGATGGCAGATTTTGGTCGGCAACAAAACTCCGCCCGGAGACCAGGTGTTTATGCGCGTGGTCGGTGAAGACGGCGCATTTGTCACCGATGCGAAATGGCTGGATGCGATTCCGCGTTCAGCAACCGTCTGGCGCGATACGTCATTGGTCAGCGCAGCTGAAAAGGATTTTGATTCCATCATTTTATCCAATAATGCCAAAGGTCTCGTCATCGAATTGCATCAAAATCCGACGAATCATTTATGGCGCATGACGCGTCCGTTGCAGTCCCGTGCCGATAGCGAACGCATCACCGCGGCGCTGCAACAATTGCAATCCGCGCGCATCACAAGGTTTGTCACCGACGATTCCAATGCCGATTTGTCCGTTTTCGGATTACAACCGGCTGAAATGGTTTTCTGCCTCGGCCACGGCACGAATTTCACGACCGGTTTCCGGATCGGCAAAGCAATAACCAACGACACGACACAAATTTTTGCGCGACGTAAAAATTACAACGCCATCGTAACCACCTCCAAAGACACGCTCTCCACCTGGTTCGGCAGCGTCAACAGTTTTCGCGACCCGCTCCTGATGGAATTCACGGCGGAACCCGCGGAGATCGAAGTTCGCGGCGAAAATAATTTCACCTTGCGACGCGACGGGACCAACGCTTGGACGATCGCCGGAGAAAAATTTTCCGCTGATGCAGATGAAGTGCAACTGTTCATCAAAATTCTCGCCAGCCTGCGGGTGAAGGATTTCGTGAAAGACGTCGTCACCGCGCCGGATTTGGAATCCTATGGGCTGAACAAACCGACCCGCGAAATCATTGTGCGCTCCGGCGGCGACACTAATTCCGTCATCGCCGACCTTTCGTTCGCCGTCACGACCAATGGCATTTACGTTCATCGCGCCGACGAAGATTTCATCTATTCGATTTCGCCTTCGGATTTCAATCGTTTGCCGGAAAATGCCTTTGAATTCCGCGACCGTGGCATCTGGCATTTTTCGGAAAAAGACGTGGCGCAAATCACCATGAAGCAAAATGGCAAAACGCGCGTCGTCGTCCGCACCGGCGACAATAAATGGTCGCTCGCGCCCGGCTCGGTCGGAATCATCAATCCGCCGGCGCTCGAAGAAACGGCGCATCGCTTCGGGCAATTGGATGCGCGGCCGTATGGCTGGGTCGGCAGAAATGCTGTCGAAGCCGACCGCTACGGCTGGAACACGAATAATTTGCAGGTCACCTTTGAATTGAAAGACGGCCAAAAATTGTCCGTGGATTTTGGCGCTGAACTTCCCAGCGCCCACACGGCGCTGGCGGCGGTGACGCTCGACGGCGAACGATGGGCATTCATTTTCCCACCGACTTTATATCAGTTCGTCTTGAGTTATCTCACCATTCCGGCGAATGTTCCCTGATGAATCCGGGATTTTGGAGGAAATTGCGGGTGACGTTTCGCTGGTGCCGCATCACCGTGTGGTTCGCGGCACTGGTGGTCATTTGTGCATTCTTCTGGCTGAATCAAATCGGATTGCCGGACTTTCTGACACGCCGCATCGTTGACACTCTCCACGCACACGGATTTGAATTGAGATTTGCGCGGATGCGCCTTCATCTGGCCAACGGCATCGTCGCCGAAAATGTCCGCCTCGGCGATATCAACATCACCAACAACCCGACGTTGTCGTTTGCCCAGGTGCAATTGCCGATCAATTTCCCGGCATTGCTGCACGGCAAAGTAAAAATTGACGGCATCGTTTTACGGCAGGGAAAACTGGTCTGGCCGCTCTCGCCGACCAATGCACTGACGGTCGAACGGATCCAAACCCAATTGCATTTTCAGCCGGACGACACCTGGAGGCTTAACCGTTTCAACGCTCAATTTTCGGGCGTCCGGTTCGATTTATCCGGCGAGATCGCCCATGCGCCGGCGCTGCAAAAATTTTTCCGCGGGAAAAAATCGTCCGGCTCGGGCGCGTTACAAGCGCAATTACAAAAAGCTTCCAGCATTGCGGCGCAAATTCATTTTGAAGGCGCACCGCTGATTTCGCTGCATGTGAAAGGCGACGCGCGCGATGCCGGTTCTTTTGTGGCCCGCCTGAACGTCACGGCGCCCGCCGTGCAAACGCCGTGGGGCGGCGGCAGTCAAATCCGCGTCGCAGCCCGGCTGGACAGCGCCGGCGCGAATTCGTGCAATTCGTCTCCGGTTGAATGCATTGCTTTTCTACAGGTAACCAACGCGGTCGCGCTCGGCGTGCCCGTGGATTTTTTGCAAACGCATTTCTATTTCACCAATCAAACATGGCAATTACCGGATTTTGAAATCGTCCAAAACGGCGCGCGGCTTCAAATCGTTGCCGATGAAAACGGCGCAACCGGAGATTTTCAAGCGCACCTGCGCGGCCAATTCAATCCTGAAACCATCCGGTCGCTGCTGCAAACAAATGAAATCCACTGGCTGGAACATTTGAAATTCACCGGACCGCTCGCGCTCAATGCTTCTGCCAGCGGCAATGCCGATGATTTCAGCAGCATTCGCGCCGGCGGATTTATCGCCGTCACCAATTTTTCCGTCAATCAAACCGGAAGCGAAGCAAATGCCGTCGCGTTGCCGGTGGATTTATTGCGCACGCATTTTTCGCTTTCCAACGAGGTTTTGCGATTGCCGGACCTGGAAATCGCGCAGGACCGAACGCATTTGCAGATTGCCGCCGTGGAAAATAATTCGACCAGGCAATTCAACGCCGGTATTCGCGGTCAATTTCATCCTGCGACAATCCGTCCGCTGTTGACCAATCCGATGGCAATCCGCGAATTCGAGAACGTGGAATTTCGGGAGCCGCTGACGCTGGAGGCGAACTTGCAAGGCCGATTGGATAACTTCGACAGCATCGGCGCAAATGGATTTATTTCGCTCACCAACATCGCGATCTGGCGACAGGCAATTGACAGTGGCAGCGGAAATTTTGTCTATACCAACCGCGCACTGGAATTTTTGCATCCGGTGATGCATCGGGCGGGCGGAGCGCAAACAATGACTGCTGATTCGGTGACGTTGAATTTTCGAGACCGCCTGATTTATTTCACAAACGGTTTCAGCACGACGGATCCGGAAGCATTTATCAATATGATCGGGCCGAAGGCTGCGCACATTGTCGGGCCGTTCATTCAATTTCCATCGCCGCCGGCGGTGCGGGTGAACGGCCAGGTGCCTTTGCGCGACATAAATTCGGGCAGCGACATGGAGACGGCAGATTTGAGGTTCGACGTTTACCAGCCAACGCCATATCGCTTGAAAAAATTTTATACGCCGGCCGCGCAGGGAATCATCCGCTGGCTTGGCCAATTCCTGATTTTATCCAATATGACAGGAGAAATATACGGCGGCCAGGGCAGCGGCTATGCGACGTTTGATTTTCATCCGAAACAACATGTTGCCGATTATAATTTCGCCGTGGACGTCGCAGATGTGGACATTCACAGACTGGCGACCGCATTCGAGCGCACAAATAAATTGGAAGGATTCCTGTCGGGCGCGCTGACGGTGACGAGCGGCAACACGGAAAGTTTGATGTCATGGAATGGTTACGGCCATGCAAGCTTGCGCGACGGTTTGATCTGGGACGAACCCGTCTTTGGATTTCTTTCGCCCGTGCTCAATTCAATTTATCCCGGGCTGGGCAACAGCCGCGCCACGGATGCGACCGCGACATTTGGTTTGACCAACGGCGTCTTTTCGACCAGCTCGCTGGAAATCCGCTCGACGATTGTCCGTTTGAATTACGCCGGCACAGTGGACCTGGAAAAACGGCTGGACGCGCGGGTCAACGGACAATTGCTGCGCGATGTCTGGGGTGTCGGTCCGATTATCGGCACGGTGCTTTGGCCGATGAGCAAATTATTTGAATATCATGTTACCGGCACGCTGGAACATCCCAAGAGCGATCCGATTTATGTTCCAAAAGCTTTGCTGATGCCGCTGCATCCGATCCGCACCATCGAAGGTATTTTACCCGGTTCCGACGTTTCAACCAATTCACCGCCATCGCCCGGACAACAGTAATAGTCCGCCATCATCCGAAAAGAGGATGGCGCGCCGTCAGTATCTTTTGGACAATTCACAACGTCTCTGATAATCGAATTATATCCATGAACATGATTTCGTCTCTTCGAACGGCGTTGGTCACAGTCATCGCTCTTTCAACAGGTTTTCCATTGCTGGCACAAACCAATTCTGCCGATATCACGCCACAAAACGTCCTGGCCGTCATGCAACGCGTCGGCGATTGGCAATTGGCGCATCCGATTATGAACCGGCCGACCGGCTGGATTTGTGGCGTCGGCGATGTCGGCATGATGGCGCTGGCCGGAATTTCCGGCGATGCCAAATATCGCGAGGCGATGTTCGCCAAAGGCGAAACGAATGACTGGAAACTTCCCGCGTATCAAGGCCGCATGTATCACGCGGACGACCAGTGCATCGGCCAGGTTTGGACGGAACTTTATTTTCTCTACCGCGAAAACCGGATGATTGAGCCGATGCGCGAGCGATTCGATTGGATTCTGGCCCATCCGGCCAACCAGGCGCAGATAAATTTTTCATCCGGCCAGGAATTGTGGAGCTGGTGCGATGCGCTGTTCATGGCGCCGCCCGCGTGGCTCCGGCTCTATGCGGCGACCGGTGACGAACGCTACATGAATTTCGCCGTCAGCAATTTCTGGCGCACCACCGATTCACTTTACGACAAAGACGAACATCTGTTTTTCCGCGACAATACGTATTTCGACAAAAAGGAAGCCAACGGCAAAAAAACCTTCTGGAGCCGCGGCAACGGCTGGGTTTTTGCCGGCATCGTCCGCTGCCTACAATATCTGCCGATGAATTCGCCCGAACGTCCGCGCTTTGAAAAATTGTTCAAAGACATGGCGGAGAAAATCATTTCCTGCCAGCAGCCGGACGGAATGTGGCGCGCCAGTTTGCTGGACCCGGAAGCGTTTCCGATGCCGGAGGCCAGCGGGTCAGCGTTGTTCACCTACGGTCTCGCATGGGGCGTGAATCAGGGTTTGCTTGACCGCGCGAAATATGAACCCGCCGTCCGCAAAGCATGGCCGGCGTTGGTCGACTGCGTGAATGCTGACGGCAAAATCACGCATATTCAGCCGGCTGGTAGTGAACCGGTGAAATTTGACGCGGAATCAACCCAACCATACGGCGGCGGAGTTTTTTTGCTCGCCGGAAGTGAGGTTTACAAGATGGCGGTTTTGGAAAATATCCCCCAAAAAACCTTTTCCGTTATCAAAGTGACCAATCCATCTTCGTTTTATAGAAGTTGTGAAACCATCGAATTAACAGGTGAGTTTTTACCTCAGCAAGCCACTCCAATTCTGAAAGATGCTACGAAAATACCTTTATCGTCATTCTTCGCGATCATGGATGGATTTTCATCGAAAATTATTGATTCACAACTTTGCTTTAATCAGGAGCCGCAAACGGCCGCTACACTTGATAAATTCCTTTTTCAGGTTGACCTCGCTCCACATGAAACGCGGACATATTATGTGTTAAGTCGTTTTGCGCTAGCCGCCGTTCCACCGCCAATTGTCAAAACCTTTGCGCGCTATGTGCCGGAGCGTTTCGACGATTTTGCGTGGGAAAGTGACCGCATCGCGTTTCGCGCCTACGGGCAGGCGCTTATTCCGGCCGAAGGCACCATCAGCAGCGGCTCGGATGTCTGGATCAAAAAGAATCATATTCTCATCGTGGACACGATGTATGCCACCAAACATTATCACGAGGACAACGGCGAATTCATGGATGATTATCGCGTCGGCCACAGCCGCGGCTGCGGCGGCCTCGGTATCTGGGACGGCAAAAAGCTTTTTGTCTCCAGCAATTACCGCAATTGGAAAGTCATCACGACCGGCCCGATCCGCTCGGAATTTGAGCTGACCTTCGATGCCTGGGATGCCGGCAACGGCCGGAAAGTTTCCGAAACCAAACGCATCAGCATTGACGCCAATTCGTATTTAAGCAAAGAGGAAAGCTTCCTTTCCAGCGACGACAAATCGCCGTTGACGATCGGCGTGGGCCTGGCCGAACGCGCCTGCCCGACCAATCGCGAGGAATTTATCGCGCATGACAAAACCGAAGGCTGGATGACGTATTGGCAGCCGGAAGACAAACCGAAAGGCGTCACCGCCGTCGCCATCCTTCTGCCGAAGGACAGTGTGCAGGAATTCACGAACGACGATCCGACGATGCCGGATTCCAAAAAGCACGCCGAAGTGCCGCAGCCGACGCATGAAGGCTATCCGCCCATCCGCAACATGCTGGCGATTTCACAGGCGCAAGTCGGAAAGCCGTTCACTTATTATTTCGGCGCGTGCTGGGATCGCAGCGGCGATTTCACCAATCATCTGCAATGGGAAAATTACGTGAAACGTTTCGCCGAACGCCGCGACCAGCCGTTGCAGGTAACGATTGGAAATTAATTATTTGGTCGAAGCGCCGGAAATAATTTTCATCGCCTCGGCGGTGAGCGCGGTGATTTTGCTCCACGCTTTTTCCGCGACCAGTTTGCGTTCGGCCATCCAGGAGCCGCCAATCGCAGACACTTGCGGAACGGCCAGATAATTCGGCAACGACGCGGCGTTGATTCCGCCGGTGGGAACAAATTTTACGCCGGTGTGGCCAAACGGACCGGCCAGCGCTTTCAAGGCATTGACGCCGCCAAAAGTTTCCGATGGGAAAAATTTCAAATGTTTCCAGCCAAGTTCTATCGCGCGCATGACTTCCGTGGGCGTGATGACGCCCGGAAACAATTGCATTTTATTCTCATGCGCGGCATTCGAAACGACTTCGCTCAAACCCGGCGAGACGCCAAATTGTGCTCCAGCGTCCACCGCGCGTTTCACATTTTCCGCAGACAATAGCGTGCCGGCGCCAACAGTGATTTGTGGAACACTCTTGCGAATGGCGGCGATGGATTCCGCCGCGCCCGCGGTGCGAAAGGTGACTTCAATGCAATTCAATCCGCCGGCCAGCAGCGCTTCGGCCAGCGGCACGGCGTCTTCGGTTTTATCAATCACGGCGACACAAACAAGCCGTTGTTTCAGGAAAGATTCAGCATTCATATTTTCGCCAATGATACACAGTCAAAACTATGAGTGAACCTGAAATTGCGAGCGCGGGTTCGCGGATTTTTATTTTGAAACCATTGCGCTCCACGTAATCTGCGTTCATGAATATCTCTGTCGAACATCTCGCTGTCGTGGCCAAAGATCCAATCGCCGTAAAAAACTGGTATGAACGCGTGCTCGGCGCCAAAGCAGTTTGGGACAATGGCCAAAATCCACCGACGTGTCTGATTTCACTCGGCAATGTCTGGTTTGAGATTTACGCCGCTGAAAAATCGGTTCCAGAAACTGCTAACAACAAGCTCGCCGGATTTCGTCATTTGGCGTTGCGAGTGGAATCGCTGGACATGGCCAAAGCCGAATTGGAAAAACGCGGCGTCAAATTTACGGAAGCGGAACGCCTGGCTGCCGGCGGCGGAAGGATTTTATTCTTCGCCGATTGCGAGGGAAACTTGCTGCATTTCGTGGAACGGCCGAAAGACTCAACGCTGCCAAAGTTGTAAATGTTATTTCTTTTTAGCGCGCACGACGAGAATTGGGATTTCCGTTTTATGTCTGACTTCGTTGATGGTGCTTCCGTGAAAAATGTCACCGAATAACCGGTGGCCATGACCGGTCATGGCGATCAAATCAAAATGTCCATTCTCGGCAACTTTCAAGATCTCAGCCGGCGGGCTTCCGAGCGCGAGCATGGTTGAAACGGAAAGACCTTCTTCACGCAGGTGCTTTGCAATTTTTTCAAGATAAGCGCGATCTTCTTTCATTTCATCCGACTCGGCGAGTTTCAATGAATTGAAATTGCGGGCGACCCAGCCATCGGCGACGTGTAGCAGGACGAGTTCGGATTTGAAATGCACCGCAAACTCGGTGATGTGCGAGAGGATCGCTTCATCCGAGCGGCTATTTTCGAGCGCGATGAGAATTTTGCGATACATAATTATTGCGGCACCGGCAGGCCAAGCAGACTGTAAACGGCTTTTAAAACGGACGCGGGCATGAACGTATCGAAAAGCAATTTCAAGTTCAGCGCAATGATAATCAATGTCGTCGTCCAGCCGAGGATTTTTACCCAAAGCGGATTCACAAATTCACCCATTTTATTTTTTTCGCCGGTAAATCGCATCAGCGGCCAGATGGCAAAACCGAGTTGCATCGAAAGCACGACCTGGCTGGAAACCAACAACGCCATTGTTTTGCTTTCGCCAAAAAATCCGATGATAACAATTGCTGGAACAATCGCAATCAGCCGTGTTATGAGCCGACGCAACCAGGGGCGGAGCCGGATGTTGACAAATCCTTCCATCACGACCTGCCCGGCCAGCGTGCCGGTAAGCGTGGAATTCTGGCCGGAGGCCAATAACGCAACCGCAAATAGAACGCTCGCGGCGCCGCCAAGCAATGGCGTCAATAATTTGAAAGCGCTTTGAATTTCAGCCACGTCCTGATGTCCCGACCAATGAAACGCCGACGCTGCAAGGATTAAAATTGCCGCATTTATGAATAACGCCATTGTGAGCGCGACGGTGGAATCAATCGTGGCAAATTTAATGGCTTCGCGTTTCCCGGAATGACTTTGTTCATACTTGCGTGTCTGCACGATGGAGGAGTGCAAATACAAATTATGCGGCATCACCGTTGCGCCAATAATGCCAATCGCGACATAAAGCATATCGGAATCTTTTAAAATGACCGGATGTGGAATAAACCCCGTCAATATGCCTATGATTCCCGGTTTCGATAAAATCAGTTCCGCCGCAAAACACACGCCGATAGTCGTAATGAGCGTGACGACGAGCGCTTCGATGTAGCGAAAACCCTTGTTCTGCAAAAATAAAACTGCAACCACATCAAGTGCGGTAATGACGCATCCCCAGACAAGCGGAATTCCGAAAAGCAATTGCAATGCGATCGCCGACCCCACCACTTCCGCGAGGTCGCAGGCAGCAATCGCAATTTCACATAATATCCAAAGAAACCAAACCGTTGGCGTGGAATAATGATCGCGGCACGCCTGTGCCAGGTCGCGGCCCGTAGCGATACCAAGTTTGATGCAAAGATGTTGCAGCAAGATCGCCATTAAATTGGAAATCATGATGACGCAAAGCAAGCTGTAGCCGAATTGCGCACCACCGGCCAGATCTGTGGCCCAATTGCCCGGATCCATGTAGCCGACCGCAATCAGGAAGCCAGGTCCCGAAAAGGCAAACAATTTTTTCCAGAACGACGCCGTCACCGGAATGACGACGCTCCGGTGGACTTCCGGCAGTGATGCGGCGGCAGGCTTGTTCAACGGCACATTTTGCCGCAAGTCCGGAATATTTTTCGGCTCATCCATCAAATGTAGCATTGGTTACATTCAATTTTGTTGGTTGTCAAATGAAATGTAGCTTTGATTACAAACTTTAGCCTCGACCTAAAAATGTTTTCGCGGTTTAATTTTTCGAAAATGCCGGCAGTTCGTTCCTCCATTCGCCCGTCGTCGCAACAAGCCGAAAGTCTCCGGCGCTCCCGCAGCGACCGCGCGCTGGAGATTGCGCAGGATTATGTCGAAGCCATTGCTGACTTGACGGCATCGGTTGGCGAAGCGCGCACGACAGATTTGGCGCGACGGCTGGGCGTGACACACGTCACCGTCAATCGAACATTGGCGAGATTGCGGCAAGCAGGTTATGTGAATACCAAACCGTATCGGGCGATTTTTTTGACAGACCTGGGCCGGAAGTTGGCTGCGGAATGCAAACTGAGACATGAAACTGTTGTCGCATTTCTGCGTTCGTTGGGGGTTTCTGAAAAAGCTGCCGAAATGGATGCCGAAGGCATTGAACATCACGTCAGCCCCGAAACACTGGCGGCTTTTAAGCGTCGTCTAAAAGGAAAAGATTAATGCAGCCGATAGACATCCAGCAAATCGGCGGCAACCTCGCCATAAAATGGGATGATGGCGATGAAAATTTTATTTCGCTGGAAAAATTGCGGCGCGCTTGTCCGTGTGCCGGATGCAAGGGCGAAACGGATATTATGGGAAATGTTTATAAAAATCCGGAAAACAAAGTTTCGCCGGAAGCATTTCAATTGAGAGAGATCGTCGGCGTTGGCAACTACGCTATCCAGCCAGTTTGGGCAGACGGTCATGCAACCGGTATTTTTTCGTTTGGATACTTAAAAATCGTCGCCTCACAAAAATAAAACGGCGCACCGGTCAAAGCGCGCCGTTTTTTGGTCGCATCAATCTTAAAGCTTCTCTTTATCGAATTCGTTCGGCATCGGCGCCGGATTGCTCCAATCGCCGCGTGGTTTCGAACTATCCCACCATGTGTGAGGATTCATCGGTTCCTTCATCGGAGTCGGTTGTGAATCAAGGAAATCCGTAGTAGTCGGTTTGAAATCGGAATCCTTGACAATCGTCGGCGTAATGAAAATCAATAAATTGTCTTTATCCAACGATTTATTTTCGCTCCGAAAAGCATAACCCAAAACCGGAATGTCGCCAAGGATAGGGACTTTGGTATAATTGGCCTGGGGACTGTCCTTCACCAGACCGCCCATTACCAATGTGTTACCGTTGGGAATCATGACCTGTGTGTCAATGTGGCGAGTATCAAACTCATCTGCTTGATAGGTTTGACCGGCAATTGTCTTTGTGACAGTGCCGAAGAAACTTGAAACGTCGGGAATAACCTTCAGGTAAATGTAATCATTTGCCGAGATACGGGGAGTCACATAGAGAACAGTGCCAACGTTGGTATAAGCAATTTGAGAACTTCCACTACTGACACCAGCCGTGCTGGCCGTAACATTGATAACCGGAAAACCACGGGTAACCGAAATTGTTGCCATTTCGTTGTCCAGTGTGACCACGCGAGGAGTGGACATGACCTGCGCGTCCGCAGAGGAATTCAAAAATGACAACACAGCACTAACGCCATCAGCATTCAAGAAGCCCATGGAACCAAACCCGCTGGCCGTATTGGCAACTGCCCCAAGACCACCAAGTTCTTGACCCAAGCCGCTGATCCCAGGCACTCCATTGGAACCTACAAAAGATGCAATTCCATAAGGAGTAGGATAACCCGGAGCGAATGTTGTTTGGTTTGCCAATAAGTTATTTCCAAACGTAACTTGTTGAGCTTGTAAGGTTCCGGACCAATCAATTCCCTTGGTAGTCTTAGGATTGCTTGAGATTTCGACGAGCTTGGCTTCAATCAAGACTTGGCGTGTGGGTTTATCCAATTGGGTAACTAACAAGTCCACAGCGTCTTGCTCTGGTTGAGTCGCCACAACCACCAGCTGGCTGGTGCGGACGTCCGGCAATACCCGACTGCGTTTATCTGTAAAGGTGCTTTTTACAGCCTCAACTATGTTCGACGTGCCGGCATATTTGAGTTGAACCACGCGTGTGATTAGCGGCGGCGGAGCGGCTGGATCTTTTGTAGTTATCCGGGCAATTCCCGTATTCTTATCAGTAATAAGTTGAAGGTCATAGTTATCAAGCAACGCCAACAGTGCCTGCTTATACGTAACATGTTCCCATCGGATAGAAAGCGTTGGTTCGGCTTTGATTTGTCCGTTTTTATCCGGTTGACCATAGCCAATTTTAGGATCCAACAGATAATTGATACCCGCCTGACGCGCCAGACTTTCTATCGCCGTGGTGATGGGCACGTCTTGAAGCTGAATACTGGTCGCAACCGGCGCAGGTGAAGCCGACGTCGTCTCTGACAACACCGCATTCGTCTCCGTTTGGGAGACTAGCGCAGGTTCCTGAGGTGGCAAGTTGGTGCCAGCCATTTCCACCGGCGACGAAGCGTTTGTGGGAGCCGCTTCGGCGGGCGTCATGGTATTTGTAGACGCCACAGCCATGTCGGCAGGCGGGTTGGTAGTGGTTTCAGTTTGGGAAAAGCATTGTGAGGAAAAAAGAATCCCCAACAAGACAACCGTTGCGATTTTTGTTTTCATGGTATCTATCTCCTGCCTGTTAAGTTGATAATTCATTAAAAACGTAATTCTGCCAAGCTTTTTTTACAGATTATCGCGGAAGGTCAACTCGTGCCGCTGGCCGTCCACCTCGATAATTACCCGGTTGTCTTTGATTTCAATGCAATGAACATGCACTCGGCCTTGCGAGGTCGAGACGTCTCCTTCGTCACCCGACGCAAAAGTATGATTATTGATGATCACCATTTTACTGGAGCCGGTTCCCACAAACCCTTTTATCTCAAGCATAGAGACGTCTTCGGTTTTTTTCCCGGCCGAAGCCTCTTCATAAGGTCTGGTTGAGTTGGGAAAAAACGGATCCCGACCCTGTAACGGATTAACCGGCATGATGAAAACCGAACGTTCAGGAATCTTTGGCGTCGGCGAAACATTTGGCGCAGTAGCAGGCTTTTCAGCCGACCGCCCCGCCACAGGAAGCCACAACGCTGCGATCAGGAGAACAGGCAGGCGATAAACGTTTTTTCGTTTCATGATCATGGCTGGTTTTTCACAAGCACAACAATTTGCATATTGAAAGCAAGTTTCTCAGCTTGCGGATCTGATGAGGGTTCAATTCCCAAACCAACAATTCGCGCATGTGGAAACTGGTTTTCAAAATCAGAGACAAATTTTCCAAGATCATGATAATAAGCCGTTCCTGACACGAAGAATTTCATCTGCTTGTAGGGAAATGTCGGAAGGAAATCCACGTCGGACATGGTCGGCCGCCCGATATCTGTAGTATCAATCTTATATTGCTGCTTCAAACGACGGATAGTGTCGTATGTCCAAAACACTAAATCGCCGGAAGCCATATCTGATTCGGCTGATGAGAGGCGATTGGTCAACTCCGAAAGTTGTTTGGCATCGGCATCCGCATTTCTGATGGTTGCCGCGTAAGTATCGACCTCTTTTATGGCAACTGTCTTGCCCTGCGCAAGTTTGGACAGTGAATCATACTGCCCGCGAATCAAAATAAAATAAATTCCAGCTGCAATAACCATTGATATCGCAATAACTGCAATAAAAGGATTTCGCCGGTCTCTGGGAAGCCATTTCATCGCGTCACCTCCGGGAAATTGCATTGTAGCGAAAACAAAATATACGGCCGCCCGTCCGGACCGATCTGCGACGGCGAAACGCTCACCAATTGCACACCGTTGGTTTTGCTTAAATAACTTTTAAAATAAGACTGCTCCGCAATTGCCGACTTGAATTTATCCACTTTGTCTCCAGGTGTAGCGCTTGAATCCTTGGCGTCCAGAGTTACGGTAACCTTGAAAGTAGCGGTTGCCGGCCGTCCCGGTGTCGTCCGCCCATTATCTCCCTGCGTCGGTTTGGTGGCCTCGGTGCGCGATACGGATTGTTCTTCTCTAAAACGCATTAACTGAACTCCGTCCACAGTTGATTGTTGCAACGCATTCAAAAGGTTACCCTGTAGAAAACGGGCTGCAGATAAAACATTCAGCGCCTCCAGCTTGCTATTGGCATCAGCGATCTTCCCTTTGTTTACCAGTGCTGTTTGATAGGCATTTGTTTTGGAATCTATTTGCTGTTGCAAACTCGAAAGCGCACCGCGAGCAGTAATCGTCTTGACTTCAAGGTAACTCCACCATGCCAGCATGATGGCGATTACGAGCACGCCGCCGTAAATGGCAAATTTTACAGGGTCGCGCCGTCTCAACTGCTCGGCAGCCTGTGCTTCGGAAAGTAAGTTGATGCGTATGGGCATGGTGATTGTTTCTTAAAAGGCCGCCAGCGCCGCGCCGATGGCGACAGTCAATTGCGAGCCGATATGTTCAACTTCCGCCGCCTGATGGCCGGGCAGTGATAATTGAAGCGATGAAACGACGTTCCACGGCTTGCAGTCCGCAATTAATTCGGATTTCAAAATCCCTAAAATTAATTCCGATTGGGCTGAACCGCCGCTGACAAAAACCTGCGAAACCGGCCGGTCATTTTGATGCTCAAAAAAATCAAGTGACGCGCGGATTTCACGACCCAAAGGCATCACCTGCATCTCCAGAGCCGACTGCACTTCCTGCCCCATTCCAACTTTGATTCCTTCCGCCTCGGCGTAAGAGATGTTCATTGTTTCCGCCAGGCCGGCTGTCATCCTGTCGCCGCCAATGTTGACAACCCTCGTCAATATAAGTTCTCCGCGGTCAAGCACACAAACAGAAGAATGCTTGAAACCGATGTCCACCAGGGCGACTGAATCGCGCGCGAAAATTTCCGGCATCGCCAGCTCAAATGCATTAATCGGCCCGATTGTTCCCGGAACAACGCTTTCAGGATTCAAGCCTGCGGATCGTGTCGCTTCTTGGAGGCCGGCCATCAATTGCTGCTTCGCCGCCGCCACCAGGACTTTCAGTTTTGGTGACGCTCCCGGCCGGGCAGGTTCCGGAACTTTAGCCTGGGATTTTGAAGAAGCCGCTTTAGGCGGAAAAATATAGCAATCGAAAACGTGCGAGGGCAAATCCTGCTGCATGTAACCCTTGGTATTGTTTTTCAATACCATCCTCATGTCATCCTTCGGAATCGGCGGCAATTCCACCTGCCGCATCACCACGTCGTCCAAGCCAATGGCCAGCGCCGTTGTTTTTGTATCCGCATCCAATGCCGCAGCGACCGCGCGCAAATGTTCGGTAAGCTGCTCGTTGGAAACTTTCTTTTCCGCGATCGGTGCATCCAGTAACGCGTAACGCAATAGCGCCAAAGATTCGCCACGACGTTCCAAAAGAACGGCTTTGGTTTTGCGCGCCCCCAGATCAACAGCAATCATCTGAGCTCGCTTTTTACTTCCGATTCCGTTTAAAAACGGGAGTGCCATGTGCGTTTCTTTTTATGAGTTAAACCTGTTAATTGCAAGCGCATTTAAATAAAAATGCGCGGTGTTGCTTCAGCAAGCACCGCGCCAACCCGAAATGGGCTGAATTCAGCGTCTTTTGTCCAGACTCAAGCCGCCCCTGTCCTGCGGTGTCTTGAATCTGAACGGCAATTCAATTATCTCCAAATCATATCCGCCACCGTTCGCCCCGCCGGAATAAACGGCAAAACGTGTTCCGTATAAGGCACAATCACATCAAGCACATAAGGCTCGTCCGATTCGAGCATTCGCTGGATCGCGGGACGTAAATCCTTTTTATACATCACACGCTCGCATTTCACATTGAATGAATTGCACACACGGACGTAATCCGGATAAATCTGCGCGCGATCGTCAGGATTTCCGAGGTAAGTATGCCCGCGATTGCCGGCATAAAATTTATCTTCCCACTGCACCACCATGCCCAGATGTTGATTGTTCAAAATAATTGCTTTGGCAGCAATCTTTTCCACATGCGCCGTTGCCAATTCCTGAATGTTCATCAGGAAGGAACCGTCGCCGTCAATGTCAATCACCTGCTTATCCGGCAAAGCCACTTTCACGCCCAGCGCCGCTGGATAGCCGTAGCCCATCGAACCAAGGCCGCCGCTCGTGACGAACTGTCGCGGATATTTATATTTATACCATTGACCCGCCCACATCTGATGTTGCCCCACGCCAGTCGTGATATAAGCTTCGCCCTTGGTCAATTCATAAAGCGTCTCCACGACCATCTGTTGCAAAATGATTTCATTCTCATGACCCTTGAGATGATCCTTCATGTGGTCGCTATTGGCGATTTCCGGCGTGATACTATAGGCAAATGGCCCTTTCTTTTTCCATTCAGCAATTTGAGCCAGCCACGCTTCGTGCTTCTTCCGGAGCGGACGCTTCGCGATCATTTTATTCAAACGCGTCAATGCATCCTTGATGTCGCCGACCACCGGCAAATGCGCTTTGCGATTTTTATTCAATTCAGATGAATCAATGTCCACGTGGACAATTGTTCCACTTTTGCAGAATTCATCGAACTTGCCCGTCACGCGGTCATCAAAACGCACCCCGAACGCGAGCAATAAATCCGCGCCGTTTTTCACCTTCACCATCGGCGCATCAAATGATTTGCGATGTTCAAATTCTCCGTTCACCGCCCAATTCGCAAACGCCGCGCCATGCATGCCCAGCCAGCGCAACGAGAGCGGATGCGTTTCCGGAAAGGCACCGATGCCCATGATCGTCGTCGTCACCGGAATATTCGTCGCTTCGGCGAACTTCCTCAATTCTTCCGCCGCGCCACTCGTGATAATTCCGCCGCCGCAATATAAAACTGGACGTTCAGCCTTTTCAATCAATCCAAGAATCTCATTGAGTGCCACTTCATCGGCTTTCATATCCGGCTGTGTGTAGCCCGGCAAGCCGGCTTTGATCTCTTCGAGCGTCGGCCACACCGGCTGCGTTTTTTGCTGTTGAACATTTTTCGGCACGTCGATCACCACCGGACCAGGCCGGCCTGATTGCGCGATGTAAAACGCTTCCTTCACGATGCGCGGAATGTCGTTTACATCCGTCACCAAATAGCTGTGTTTCACAATCGGCAACGTAACGCCGATGATGTCGGTTTCCTGGAACGCGCCGCGGCCAATCATGTTTTGATTCACCTGACCGGTGATCGCGATGAGCGGACAGGAATCCATATAAGCGTCGGCGATCGCCGTCACCAAATTCGTCGCGCCCGGGCCGCTCGTGCCCATGCACACGCCGGCTTTGCCCGTCACGCGGGCATAACCTTCGGCAGCAAAGGAACCGCCCTGCTCATGGCGTGGAAGAATCGTGCGGATCTTTGATTTGGTAAGCGACTGATGAATTTCCATGCTTGCACCGCCGGGATACGCGAAAATGACTTCGCAGCCTTCACGCTCAAGCGCCTGGACCAAAATGTCCCGGCCAAACATTGCCGGACCCACCTCGGCGCGTTTGCCCGATGTTTTTTTCTTTTTCGCGATATCAATTGTCTTGCTCATATCATTGTTTGTTGTGCGGCCGTGGCGCGAATTAAAGCAAAAACCCGCGACCGTTTCCAGCCGCGGGTTCTTGTTAAATTTCAAATCAACAAGCGCCGACAGCCTCGCCGGTTACGACGACTACCAGAACGACAGCTTGCAAATTGGTCAACATTGGAAAAAATTTATCCGCTTCCGCAGAATCGGTCAAGTTATTCTGCCTTTTTCGATTTTTCAGTTTTGCCTTTTCCAGCCTTCTCGCCTTTAACCATTTTCGGCTTGGTGTCTTCGCCTTCCGCTTTTTCAGTTTCGGCACGCTTGCCGCGTTTTTCAGTTCTTGGCTTTTTACCATCTTCCGCTTTCGCCTCGGCCGAACCCGCCGTTTCAGCCGGCGCTGTCACCGGCGTCAAACTTTCCACGCGCACTTTGAGCGAGCTTTTAACTTCCGGATGCAAATGCAATTCGAGCTCATGGTCGCCCAACGTCTTGATCGCATGTTCGAGATGAATCTTCTTTTTGTCGAGCGAGATGTCGAATTGATGCTTCAATTCATCGGCGATCATGCCGCTCGTCACCGAACCGAACATCTTGCCATCTTCCCCGGCTTTCACCTTGATGACGCAAATCAATTTAGTGACGCCTTTGGCCAGTTCGCTCATCGTATTGAATTCATGCGCCTCGCGTTCGGCGCGTTTTTTCTTGAGCGCTTCGATGTGCTTTTTGTTCGCCGCAGTCAACGGAATCGCAAACCGCTGCGGAAAAAGAAAATTGCGTGCGTAGCCGGCGGCGACACGGACCTGGTCGGATTCACCGCCAAGCCCGACGATATTGTGAGTGAGAATGACTTCAGTTTTTGCCATACGAAAAAATTATTTGAAATTGCTGTGATTGATCAAAATGGAACATCGTCGCTTTCGGGCGGCATATCGCCTTCAACCGGCTCTGCCGCCGGCGCGGGATTTGCGGGACGCGAACGCGGAGCGTCGCCACCGTCGCCGCCGCGACCGCCGCCGGAATCCAGAAATTGAAACGATTCAAGCACGACACCAAGTTTGCTCTTTTTCTGTCCCGATTGCTTATCTTCCCACGTGTCGTAGCGCAAACGGCCTTCAATCAAAATCGGCCGTCCTTTTTTAAGATATTGCCCGATGGTTTCGGCCTGTTTGCCAAAAGCGTCCACATCCACGAACGTGACCTCCTCCTTCATTTCGCCGGTTTCGCTTTTCCATTTGCGATTGCAGGCAATCCCAAGCCGTGCGATGGCCGTGCCCTTGGGCGTGTAGCGCAACTCCGGATCACGCGTGAGGTTTCCCGCGAGAATCACTTTATTGAAGCTGGCCATAAGCGTTGAGGTTGTGGGTTAACAGTGAAAATTTATTTGGCCGGTTTCGGCTCCGGTGATTCCGTGAACATGACGCGGAACACGTCTTCGTTCAGCGAAAACTTCGTCTGCAATTGCTTGAGCACCGCCGGTTCGCCATTAAAAATGACGTTGGCATAAAATCCCGCGCTATGTCTTTTGTCGGCGACGCGCGAAAAATTTTTGCGGTCCATTTTTTGCACCGTTTCGACCTTGCCACCCGCGGCAGAGATCTCCGCGGAAATTTTGTCGAGCGCGTCTTTCACGCCTTCTTCGCGTCCAGCCGTGTTCAAAATGAACAATCCTTCGTATCGTTTCATGCTTTGTTAAATTGTTAAACCGTTGAATTGGCTGGCGAATTGCAATCTTTAACAATTCAACCATTTAACCATTCAGCTTTTCTCAACAACGCCATTCAATTGCATTGCTTTTTCCATCCCCGCGTCCAACCAGATTTCAACCTGGTCAGCCGCGCGTTCCACCACTTTTTCCATCAACTTGCTCTCGGCAAAATCAAATTTTCCGAGAACATGGTTCGTGATCTCGCGCAAATTATCTTTGCGTCCGATACCGATTTTTAACCGCGCAAATTCCCGCGACGCCAAATGTTGTTCAATGGATTCCAATCCATGATGACCGCCGCTGCTGGCGTTCGCGCGCAACCGGATCGTGCCCACCGGCAAATCCGCGTCGTCCACCGCGATCAAAATCTGCTTCAACGGCAACTGATAAAAATTTGCCAGCGCGCCGACCGTTTCGCCGCTCAAATTCATGAACGTCTGCGGTTCGCACAGCAACATCCGTTTGCCGTGGCGTTCGGCTTTGGCGATGCGCGCCCGAAACTTTCTTTCGTTCGCCCAATCGCATTTCCATTTCGCCGCCAGTTTTTCGACGAGCAAAAAACCGGCATTGTGACGCGTCTTCGCGTAATCCGCGCCCGGATTTCCCAAGCCCACGATGAGAAAAACATTTTCCATGCGCGGGAAATGCGGCTCGCGCCGCAAAAATTACTTCTTCTTTTCCGCAGCTTTCGCCTCGGGTTTTTCGGCGGCCGGAGCGGCGGCTTTCGCTTCGCCCTTGGCAGCCGGAGCCGCAGCGCCTTCTTCGTCTTTCTTTTCCTTCGTCATTTCGACGTCGCCGGCAGATTTGGCTTCGCCAGCAGGCGCGACTTCTTCTTCGGCGCGCGGAGCCGCAACGGAAACAACTGGAATATTCTTGCTGCCCAAAATTTCCACGCCTTCCGGAGCTTTAATCTCGCCCACGTGGATCGATTTGCCGATTTCGAGCGCGCTGACATCAACGACGATTTGCTCCGGCAAATCTTTCGGCAAACAGCGAACTTTCAATTTGAACAGGACGTGTTCAAGCACGCCGCCGCTGGTTTTAACGCCGGCGGCTTCACCGACGGTTTCCACCGGAACGCTGACGACGACTTTTTCGGTTTCAGAAATTTCATGGAAATCAACATGCAAAACTTTTCCGTCAACCGGATGATGTTGAATTTCCTGCACCAGGGCGAGGCGCTTGGCGTTGCCGTCGTTTTCGATGGACAAGTCCACGAGCAAATTCTCGGAGACGTGGCGCTGGATGAGATCGCCAAATTCCTTGGAATTGACTTCCAGGTTTTGAGGTTTGGTCTGGCGGCCGTAGATGGTCGCCGGCACGCGGCCACTCGCGCGCAATTGTTTTACCTGGCCGCGACGGACTTGCGTGCGCGGAAATGCTTTCAACGGAACTGATTTCATTTTTTCAAATTGTTCTTGCGTTCGGCTATCAGCTCGTGCGGCCGCCTTTGAATTCAAAAAGCGAGTTAACCGACGAGTTGTTATGGATTCGCTTGATAGCTTCGCCCAACAATCCAGCCACGGACAGTGTCGTAATCTTCACACCATCAATTGGCGGGCGTTGGACTGTATCAGTTGTTATCAATTCGTCAATAGCCGATTTTCTCAATCTTTGGATGCCCGTTTCGCCCAGAATTGCGTGGGAAACACAGGCCAAAATCTGTTTTGCCCCTTTTTTCTTCAACAAACCTGCGGCTTCCGTAAGCGTTCCCGCCGTTTCTGTCAGGTCGTCCACGAGCAAAATATTTTTTCCTTTGATATCGCCGATGACGGCCATGGATTCCACTTCCGTCGCGCTTTTCCGGCGTTTGGCCACAATCGCCAACCCCGCGCCGAGCACCTGCGAATACGCATGCGCCATCTTCAAACCGCCGGTGTCCGGGCTGACGACCACCAAATCTCCCAATTTCTTTTTCTTCAAATACTCATACATCACCGGCGCGGCGTAGAGATGATCCACCGGAATATCAAAAAATCCTTGAATCTGCTGCGCATGCAAATCCATCGTCAAAATCCGGTTTGCGCCGGCGGCGACGAGCAAATTAGCGACCAGCTTCGCAGTGATCGGAACGCGCGGCTGATCTTTGCGGTCCTGGCGCGCGTAACCGTAAAACGGAAGAACGGCAGTGATTCGTTTGGCGCTGGCGCGACGAAGCGCGTCAATCATGATGAACAATTCCATCAGATGATGATTCGTCGGCGGCGATGTCGGCTGGACAATGAAAACTTCTTCGCCGCGAACGTTTTCTTCGATTTTAACAAACGTCTCGCCGTCGGGAAATGGTTTGATGGTGCATTTGCCAAGTTCCACGCCGACGGATTTGCAAATCGCGCGAGCCAAAGGCTCATTCGATGTGCCAGAAAAAATTTTCACAAATTAATTTGGGTTGAATAAAAAATCCGCCGCTACCGGCGGAGGAATCGCAACCGGAATGTAACAATCGTGGGAAAGCGCAGGCAAGTTATTTCAGGAAACACTTACTCACAGCCAATCGCGGATCGAACCGTCATCGTAACTCGTCCCGAGGAAATAGATTTTGCCGGCGCGCGACCAAAACGCCGTCGCCAGCCGGTCCACTTTTTGGAATTGTGGTGAAGCGCTTGCGGAAAATGTTTTCGCCGCCGATTCATCCATCACAAACAGCCATAAATCATTTTGTTGTCCCGGCAGCAATGGTTTTCCCGTGCGGAAACAAATCACGGAAACTTTCGCGCCGTTCCAATCCTTCACCGCGCAGCCGGTCACCGTCGCATTTTCCAGATTCGGCGGCAGCGTGTAATCCGCCGGCGCGTCATTTCTGGCAAAATAATTTTGGATTTGTTTCAAATCATTTGTCTGCAATTCCATCGCATAACCGTTTTCCGCCATTCCCACCATGCTGTTCTGGAAATTGGCCAGCGAATGGTGTTCGCGCCATTCGTTCGCGCGGTGCTGATATTGAATTCCTCCAAAAATCAAAAGCCCGATGATTACCGCCGCCGCCATGGCCGTCAGCGGAATGGGCCGGAAAAGGATCCGCCAATCGGCTTCCGCCCACGAATTTTTCTTTCGCGCGGTTTTTTCCTGCGCGGCCAGAATTTTCTCTTTCAAACCAGCGGGCACCGCGATTTCGCGAAATGCCCGGCGCAACATTTCCTGCCTGGCGCAATGTTCCGCAAACCATTGCGATAATCCGGAATCCGATTTGGCGAACGCCAGCGCCTCGGCGATTTGCGGATCGTCCGCGTCCGCCGGAGTGCGGTAGAGCAGTAAAATCGTTTTGGCTTCGTCGCGTGTCACAATCGTTGCGTTTGGTTTTTATCCGCCAGCATCGCGTGCAATTTATCCAGTCCGCGCGTCAGGCGCGATTTCACGGTGCCCAGCGGCACGCCGAGGATTTCGGCGATCTCATTGTAGGAATAATCCTGCAAATAAAACAGCGCGATGGGCGCGTGATAGATTTCATCGAGTTTGCCCAGCGCTTCGAGCAATTGCGCGGCATCGAGACGGTTCTCGTTTGGCGGTTGAATCGCGGGCAATTCGGCCGAGGCATTTTCGAGTTCGAGATGAGGAAACCGGTTTTGCCGGCGTTTCGCACCGAGAAATTCGCGATGCAACGTCGTGAACAACCAGGTCTTTACTTTGGACGTGTCGCGCAATTGATGTCCTTTTTTCGCCCAGACGCAAAAGGTCTGCTGGGTAAGGTCGCACGCTTCCGCTTCGTCCCGGGTGAGACTGAAAGCGAATTGAAACAGCGGCTCATAATGCCTTGACACAAGGCTCTCGAAATCCAGTTCAGCCATGTCGGGCTTAATTATAAGAGTTTCCGGCGTGGAAATTGTTCCCGCGCAATCCCGAAAATTGATTGGAACAATTTTCATTCCCGCGACTCCTAGTGACAAGCGGAATATGAAATTATTATCTTTAACCTCCGGCATAGCATTATCGGCAACGGCTCTGCTGCTGCTCAATACCGTTCCTGCCAAAGCAGCGGTCGCGAAGGTCAGCGTCGTCAACTTCGCATTTGTGCCGGCCACGACAAACATTAATGTCAACGACACGGTAATTTGGACGTGGGTCGCGCCAAGTGCGAACCACAACATCGTGACAACCGCCAGCCCGACGCCGGCCGGCTGGACCAATGAGCCGACCCTTTTAAGCGCGCCGGCGTCGTTCACCAATACATTTATTGCCGCCGGGGATTTCCCCTACAAATGTTCTTTGCATTCGTTCACGGGAAGCATCGTCGTCAGCGCCGTGAATGAACCGCCGACCAATTCCATCATCAGCCCGGCAAACGGCGCCGTTTTCAGCGCTCCCGCAAAGGTGACGATTCAAGCTTCCGCCGGCGACCCGGACGGTTCGATCACCAATGTTCAATTCAAAGTCGGCGCCACACTTCTGACAAATGAAACCGCCGCGCCATTTTTGGCTACGGCAAACAATTTGCCCGCCGGAACTTATACGTTCACCGCAATCGCTTCAGACAACCTCGGCGCCACCGCCACCAACTTCGTTTCCATCAACGTTGTGACGCCGATCACCATCACGCTCGCGGGCGCCTCGAAATTTTCCGGCATAAATTTTCAATTCAGTTATGCAGCCAATACGGGGCTGACTTACGCCGTGGAGCATTCGAGCAATCTCATTGATTGGATTTCGATCGTTACGAATACTGCTGCCAGCAACCCCGTCGTTTTTACCGATCTGAACGCAACCAACAGCCCAAATTTTTATCGCGTTCAATTGATGCCAAATCCATAAACATTTATGCGGTCTCAATTCCTGGCCGTCTGGATTTTATTGCTGGCGAATTTTCTGACGAAATCGGCAGGCGCCCCACCATCTCTAATTCCTGCCGGTGTGCGGATTTTTCCGGCAAAGGGAATCGTCGAAAAAATTCAGATGGCCGATGCCACGGTCGTCGTTAAACACGAAGCCGTTTCCAATTTCATGTCGGCGATGACCATGCCGTTCCCGGTCAAAGACAAAGCCGAATTGTCGGAGATAAATCCCGGTGATGAGATTTCATTCCGACTTTACGTCACCGGAACAGAAAGTTGGATCGGTGAAATAAAAAAAATCGGAATCGCTCCGGTAACGGCCACAAACACTGCCGGCGGCAATTCCTCGTCTTCTTCGAATGTCGTCTTTGAAAATTCATTGCTCGCTCTTCAATTCACGAACGAGTTCGGCCAGCCGGTAACTTTGAATGATTTTCGCGGCCAGGCACGAGCGATCACGTTTTTCTACACGCGTTGTCCGTTGCCGAATTTCTGCCCGCGCCTGTCAAAAAATTTTCAGGAAGCGCAGGAGAAACTGGAAGCCATGTCCGGCGCGCCGACGAATTGGCATTTTATTTCCATTTCTTTCGACCCGGAATTCGATTCACCACAAACGCTCAAAAATTATGGCGACCTTTATCACTACGATTCCAATCACTGGACGTTTCTGACCGGTTCACCGGATCAAATCGCCCGGCTCGCGCGCGCCGTCGGCGTCGAATACGAACCTGACAGCGGCACAATCAACCATAATTTTCGCACGCTTATCTTCGATGCCAGCGGCCGGCTGCGAATGATTTTCCCGACGAGCGGCGATTTGTCCGACCAAATTGTTTCTGAAATCCTCAAAGCCGCCGCCACAACCAACCCGGCGGCGGAAGGTCAGAAATGAGAACCAGAAAAATTCCTGCCGTTTTGTTTGCCGCCGGAATTTGCATCGCGGCGTCCATTTTTTTGCTCTCCTGCGCCACGTCGCGGCCGATTGCCCGGCCGCTGGAAATTCCCGGCGCGCATTACGTCGGCAACCGGGTTTGTTCGCAATGCCACGCGCAAATCACACGCGCTTTTGGAACAACGCCCCATGCGCACGTCTTTTTGGAAAACGTGGATCTGCCGGACGGAGTCGGATGCGAATCATGTCATGGTCCCGGCAGCAGACACGTCGAAGCCGGCGGCCCGAAATTTATTATCAATCCCGGAACCGCGCCGGATGCGTGCTTTCGATGTCACCTTCGCGAACGCGCCGATTTCCAATTGCCGCAACATCATCCGGTCATCGAAGGCCATATGAATTGTGTGCAATGCCACGATCCGCACGGCGGCGACATTCTTAAGCCGGCCAGCAGCGGATTGGCTATGGCGCGCCTCGATGAAAATTGCGCCGGATGTCATCGTGAACAGACGCGGCCATTCGTCTTCGAACACCCGGCCATGCGCGAAGGCTGCACCACCTGCCACAACCCGCACGGTTCCATCAACCGCATGATGCTCAAACAACCGGACAATAATTTATGCCTGCGCTGCCATGCGCAAACGCAGGGGCCGGGAGTTCCGCCCGGAGAATTTTTGATCGGCGCGACTCCGCACGCCGCGTTGATGCAGATGGGCACCTGTTGGTCGGCAGGCTGCCATACCGCGGTCCACGGCTCCGACGTTGACCGGCGATTGCGTTATTGAAATCGTGAGCGCAAAAGATTTTCAATCCATTTGCGGAAAATTTTTTGCAATCGCTTTACTGTTTGCTTTAACGGATTTCTGTTGCGCAGCCCAAACCAATTCCGCTGTGCTTCCCGCGCCGGTGCCAGGCGAAATCAAATTTGATCGCGATGTCCGGCCAATCCTGGAAAAAAATTGCCTGCGTTGCCACGGCCCGGAGAAGCGAAAAAGCCATTTCCGCCTCGACAACCGTGACCGGGCATTGAACGGCGGAGACGATAACCCGGATGACATCGTTCCCGGACACAGCGAGCGCAGCAAATTGATCCGTTACGTCGCCGGTTTGGACAAAGACATGCCGATGCCGCCGTCTGACAGCGGGGAACCGTTGACGCCACAGCAAGTAGGCGTGCTCCGGTCGTGGATCGACCAGGGCGCAATATGGGGCACAAATTCGGAGCCGGAATTGACGTTGGAGATTACGCCGCAGTTGCGCTGGATCGGTGTTCAAGGCAACAACAAAAAATTTCGCGAATTGGAAGGCGTGCCGGGCGGCTTCGGCGGCGGCGTGGAAAATTTTTCTTTGACCGAACAAATCAACCCTGACGAAAAATTGTCCGTCGAAGGACGCGCGCGGCTACCGGAAAATGATTTCAAATGGTCATTGGCGTTCGAGAAAAATGACATCGGCTTTGTCCGTGGCGGTTTTGAAGAATGGCGAAAGTATTACGACGACACCGGTGGATTTTATCCGCAATTTTCGCCGTCTAGTTTTTCGGCCGGGCGCGATTTGCATGAAGACATCGGCCGCGTGTGGATTGATTTCGGGTTGACGCTGCCGGACCGGCCGCAATTGATTTTCGGCTACGAATATCAATTCCGCGAAGGCGCCGAATCAACATTGATCTATGGCACGGCGATCCAAAATGGCGTTTCAAAAAATATTTTTCCGGATACGGAAAACATCAATGAACACACGCATATTTTCAAACTGGACGTCTCGCAGGATTGGAACGGCTGGAATATCCGCGACCAGGCGCGTTTTGAAATCTACCGTTTAAGCGAATCGCGTAATGATGTCGCGTCTTACAGCGCCGGGCCGTTGCCGGACGTCATCCAAAATGTCAATCAACGTGTCCATTACACGCTCGGCGCAAATACCTTTCGCGTCGAAAAACAAATCACTGATTGGTGGCTTGCCTCGTTCGGTTCATTGCTGTCACGTTACAACGGCACGTCGGCAATGAATCAAAACGCCAGCGACGGCGACGGCGCACCGGCATTTGGAAATTATTGGAGCGGGCAGGGAATCACTTTGGAACGCGATTCGCGTATCGTCAGCCTCGCAAGTTTATTTTTGCCGGCGAAAGGATTGAGCATCTCAACGGCGGCGCAAGGGGAATGGACGACAGAAAACGGTTTTGGCAGCGTTGACCTTGATTTCGGGAATCCGGCCGTGCCGGGATTATATTTCCCATTTCCTGGAACGGTAAATGCAAATCAGGACATAACCGAGTATTCCGAAGATATTGACATCCGCTTCACACAATTGCCCCGGACGATTCTCTACGCGAACGCGCGATTACAGCAGGAGGATGTCGGACAATTCGACCGCGCCAACAACACGCTGGAACCGTTCGCGCAACGGACGGACGCGCAAAATGAATTTTACGATGCCAAAGCGGGATTCACCGTTTCGCCATGGATGTGGACGGAAAGCGGCGCATTTTTCCGCCGGCGCGAAAGCATAACCGATTACAACCATTCCGTGGATCAATCCATTCTCGGTGGCGAAGGTTATCCGGCATTTGTCCGGCATCGCGACATCGCCATGGACGAAGTGGAAGCATTTTTTGTTTTGCGCCCGGTTTATTGGTTCAACGCGCGCCTCACTTATGACTGGACCCGGACCGATTTTTCAACCGTCACCGACCCGGTGAACGATTCGTTTTTCGGACTGCTTTCGCCCGGCGGCAGGATTTACGACGGACGGACCGATTCTCATGATGCCGGGTTGAGCGTGACCTTCACGCCGATTTCGCAACTTTATTTTTCCGGGTCCTTCACCTATGGCTATTCCAGCACCCGCACCACCGCCGCGGCATCGCCGGAAGTCGCGCCCTATTTCGGAAACACTTACACCGCCGGCGCAAGCATCGGATATGCGCTCAACGAAAAAACAGATCTGACGGTGAGTTATGCTTTTTCGCGGGCGAAATATGCCCAAAACAATTCCGCTGGAATTCCGCTTGGACTGGATTTCACGCGGCACGAATTGTTTGCCACGTTGAGCCGTCAACTGACGAAGAATCTATCCGCCACGCTGCATTACCAATTTTCAGGATATGATGAGCCGGGCACCGGTAATGCGCACAATTTTACCGCGCACGGCATATTCGCGACCTTCATTTACCGATGGCCGTGAGCCAGCCAGTCCAAACGCAATCCTTCCAGCGTTAAATCCGCGCGCACCGCCGAAATCTCCGGCATTTTTGCCGCGATCAATTTCGCATACCCGCCGGTTGCGATGACGCTCAATTTTTTTTTGCCCAATTCACGTTTCAATTCGCCGAGCAAACCGCCGATCAATCCGCGATAGCCGCAAACCGCGCCCACGAGCATCGCCTGCTCCGTGCTTTTTCCGATAATTTTGCGCGGCTCAACAATTTTGATTTTCGGCAGCAACGCCGTTTTCTCGTGCAGATAATCCGTCATCGCCGCCAAACCCGGCGCGATGATGCCCCCGACGTAATTGCCCTTCGCGTTCACGACGTCAAACGTCACCGCCGTTCCGAAATCCACCACGATCACCGGCGCGCCAAAATGAAATTTCGCCGCCACGGCATTGGCCAATCTGTCCGCGCCAATCGTTCGCGGCTTCGGATAATCAATTCCAATCCCGCGAAGCGTTTCCGAATTCAATTCCAACGATTTGATTTTCCAGATTGTTGAAATTGTTTTGCGCACA
Organism: Verrucomicrobiia bacterium; assembly: GCA_035776755.1. Lineage (GTDB taxonomy): Bacteria > Verrucomicrobiota > Verrucomicrobiia > Limisphaerales > UBA11358 > UBA11358. Next base: position 31,389 of record DASTWS010000004.1, on the reverse strand, counting down.
AACGGCGTCGCGCGCGGAACAACACTGCAAATCGCCGCGCCGGAAATTTTTTGCGGGCCGGAAAATTTTTTCAGTATTGCCTTCCCTTTTCCCGAAAACCAATCCGCCGTCGGAATGTCCGCGCGTTTCAATACGCGTTTGTCGTTCGCCAATCCGACGTGCGTGTTCGTGTTGCCGATGTCGAAAAGCAGAAGCATTTGCGGCAGATTACGTGGATTTTCGCGGATAAAAAGAAAAACAATTCAGGAAGCCGGCGCGCGCCTGCGAAATCGGCGGATCATTTTTCCAGTGTCACGTCGCCGCCGATGATCCGTTCCAAATGTCCGTGCTCGGTGCGCAGCAACAACGCGCCGTCGTCGTCCAGCGCTTCCGCCCGGCCGCGAATGGCGCGTTCGCCGATGTGAACGGTCACGTTCCGGCCAATCGTCGCGCAATGCGCTTCCCATTCGTCGGCGACTTCTGAAAATTTCCCGGCGCAAATGCGCGCGTAATCCAGATCCAATTCCCGCAAAATCGCCGACGCCAGTTCCGCGCGCGAAATTTTTTCACCGCTTTCGATTTTAAGCGACGTTGCCGTTTTTTTCAAATCCGCCGGCAATTCGCTCGAATCCAAATTCACGTCAATGCCGATGCCCAGGATCACGTGCCGCACTTTGTCCACTTCCGCGCTCATTTCGGTCAAAATGCCGGCGACTTTTTTTCCATCGAGCAAAATGTCATTTGGCCATTTGATTTCCGGACGCAAATTCGTTTCCGCGACAATCGCGCGGCGCAACGCCGTGGCCGAGGCCACGGTCAATTGCGTCGTCTCCTGCGGACGCAAATTCGGGCGCAATAAAACGGAAAACCAAAGTCCTTTGCGCGTCGGCGAAATCCATTTCCGCCCGAGCCGTCCGCGACCTTTGGTTTGTGATTCGGCAAAAACGACAACGCCTTCGCGCACGCCGTCGCGCGCGAGTTTTTCGATCACGTCGTTGGTCGAAGTCGTTTGTTCAAAAACGTGGATGTCGCGGCCGATGATTTTTGTTTTGCCACGCCGCGCCAGTAAATCATCCGCGAGCAATGCGTCCGGCTCGCCGACGAGGCGATAGCCGAAATGCGGTTCGGCTTCGATTTCAAAACCGACTTTGCGCAAATCTTCGATGCGCGACCAGATTGCCGCGCGACTGATTTGCAGTTGCGCCGCCAAATCCGCGCCGGAAACGCCATCGGCATTTGCGCGCAGCGCGGATAAAATTTTTGCGTCAGTGGTCATTGTTAATCTTGGTCTTTCTCTTTCTCAAATTGATTTAAGAGGAAGAGCAAGACAAAGAGAAAGATTTAATTTTCAAAATCCAACCCGATGTCCACGGCGCGCGCCGAATGGGTGAGCGCGCCGACGGAAATAAAATCCACGCCGGTTTCGGCAATCGCGCGGACGGTTTTCAGATTCACGCCGCCGCTGGCTTCGGTTTTTGCGCGATGACGGACAATTTTCACCGCCAGGCGCAATTGTCTCAGGCTCATGTTGTCGAGCAAAATGATGTCGGCCTTTGCGTCCACCGCCTGCGCGACCTGCATCAGATTGTCCGCTTCGACTTCAATTTTTAATCCGGGAAATTTCTTTCGGGCCAGGGCAACAGCGGCGGCAATCGCGTTCGGCTTTTCATTTCGCAGCGCGACGAGATGATTGTCTTTGATCAAAATCATATCGAACAGGCCGATGCGATGATTCTGCCCGCCGCCGCAACTCACGGCGTATTTTTCAAAGCGCCGCCAGCCGGGCGTGGTTTTGCGCGTATCGAGAATTTTTGCGCCGGTTCCGCGAACAGCTTCCACAAATTGCGCGGTCAATGTGGTGACGCCGGAAAGGCGCTGGATAAAATTAAGCGCGACGCGTTCGGCGCTCAAAATCGCGCGGCTGGAACCGGAAATTTTCAGAATGGTTTTGCCCGCGGAAATCCTTTGGCCATCGCGCGCCAGTTTTTCAATTTTGATTTTCGGCGCCAATTCGCGAAAAGCGGTTTCGACGAATTGAATCCCGACGACGACGAGATTTTTCCGGGCGCGCATGAAGGCGATGGATTTCGCGTTGGCCGGAACGGTCGCGAGCGTCGTGGCGTCGCCGCGGCCGATGTCTTCGGCCAGCGCGGCACGGATGGCGGCGCGGATTTCTTTGGAGGTCAATTGCACGGCAACAAAATGGCGTCCGTGCGGAAATTGTAAATCTTTTCGTTTCGCGCGCGGCGTGATTTAATTCCGGCATGAGCAGAGGCGTTTTACTTGTCAATTTGGGGTCGCCGGATTCCACGTCCGTGGGCGATGTGCGGAAATATCTTCGCGAATTTCTCATGGACGGCCGCGTGCTGGATGCGCCGTGGCCAATTCGTTTTTGCATCGTGAATTTCGCGATTTTGCCGTCGCGCCCAAAAGAATCCGCACATGCTTACAAGAGCATTTGGACGCCGGAAGGTTCGCCGCTCATCGTCACCAGCCGCCACGTGCAAAAAAAATTGCAGGAACGCGTCAACGCGCCAATCGAATTGGCGATGCGTTATCAAAATCCTTCGATCGAAAGCGCCATCCAAAAGCTGGCCGCGCAACACGTGACGGAAACGCTTTTGATCCCGATGTTTCCGCATTACGCGATGTCGAGTTATGAAACGGCCGTGGTGCGCGTGCAGGAAGTGGCGAAAAAACTCGCGCCAGAAATGAAGATCGTCGCGCAGCCGCCATATTTTGACGCGCCGGATTATGTTTCGGCGCTGGTCGCGAGCGCGAAGGATTATTTGGACGCCGGCTACGACCATTTGTTGTTCAGTTTTCACGGCGTGCCGGAGCGGCATTTGAAAATTTCGGATCCGACGCATTGCACGTGTTTGCAAAAGGAAAATTGCTGCCAGATTCCGAATGAAGCTCATGCGACGTGTTATCGCGCGCAATGTTTCAAAACCGTTGACGCATTTGTGAAAGCGGCGAATGTGCCTGCGGGAAAATTTTCCGTGTCGTTCCAATCGCGTCTGGGCAAAGACCCGTGGCTGAAACCTTACACCGATTTCGAACTGGCCGAATTGCCGAAGCGCGGCGCGAAAAAAATTTTGGTCATGTGCCCGGCGTTCGTTTCGGATTGCCTGGAAACGATCGAAGAAATCGGCATGCGCGGGCGGGAGACGTTTTTATCGGCTGGCGGAAAAGAATTTTACCAAATTCCGTGCCTGAATGAACATCCGATGTGGATTTCCGCGCTGGCTGGAATGGTGGAACGATTTTTGAGTTAGAAATCAGGAAACGGAGGAAAACGGAAAAGTTTTCCGTCCTCTTGATTCATTTTTTCGTGTTGCTGACGGAAAATGTCTTTTTCATTTTCAATTTCACCGTGTCGGCGAGCGTCGTAAAGAGGCTTTTCTTTTTCTGTGTCGGCAAAAATTGCAGCGGCTCGCATTTGTTGCTGCACAACGGACAGAGATAAAGCGGACGGCCGCCTTTGATGCGCATCACTTTCACGCAACTGCTGCACATGACTTCAAGACAATGCGTGCATTTGTAAGTGACTTGAATGTTCGGATGCCGCGGACAAAGCATCGCGCCGGAGGAAGTCATCGTGGGCGGCTTGGGACGTTCGCGCTCAAATTGCGGGATCGCCACGTTGACATCGACATTTTCGACCAGCAATTCCACGTCGCCCAACTTGACCTCCTGGCCGGGAACCAGCCATGCTTCGGAAATTTGATCGCCGTTGACGAAGGTGCCATTGGTGGAATTGAAATCGCGCAGTAAAACGCCATCGGCGGACACGATGATTTCGCAATGGATCGTGGAAACCGTGGAATGTTCGATCGGAAAATCGCAATCCGGATCGCGGCCAATACGATTTGCGCCCAACCGCAATTCAATCGTGCGGTTTTCCAATCCTTCGGTTTTAACGAAAAGCCTGGCCATGCTGATATTTCCCTTTCGTCGCGAGCTTGAACCTTCGGCAAAAAAAGTCGAGCAGAAAATCGAACCGGCGCAAAAGATTAAATCGCGTGAAAAACATCTCGCAAAACCTGCAAAAAATTCATGCTCAAAATGAAATCGCGCGCCAAAAAGTTTATGTTAAAATGGATTTTCCAGATTGAAAGCACTCATCGAAACCAGACGCACGCGGCCGGAAAAAGTTTTCCTCGTCGGCGTTGAACTCAAATCGCGGAACGGCGCGGACGTCCGCGATTTGATGGCGGAGCTTGGCGAATTGGCTACGACCGCCGGCGCGGAGGTCGTGGGCGAAGGCGTTCAAAAAATGGATTCGCCCGCGCCCGCCACGTTCATCGGCAAAGGCAAGGCCGAGGAATTTGCGCGTTTTTGCAAAACGCAAAAAGTGGACACGATCATTTTTGACGATGAACTTTCGCCGGCGCAAACGCGCAACCTGGAAAAGATTTTCGGCTGCCGCGTGCAAGACCGGACGGCGTTGATCCTCGACATTTTCGCGCAACGCGCCCGCACGCGCGAAGGCAAATTGCAGATCGAATTGGCTCAACTTGAGTATCTGCTGCCGCGATTGACGCGTTTTTGGTCGCATCTTTCACGCCAGCGCGGTTCCACCGGTTCGATCGGCGGCGAGGGCGAATCGCAATTGGAAGCCGACCGCCGGAAAATCTCCGAGCGCATCGACCGCATTTCACGCGATTTGGATCTGGTCCGCCGTCAGCGTGAAACCCAACGCGCGGGACGCCAGCGCAGCAATTGGCCGCTCGCAAGCATTGTCGGTTACACCAATGCCGGAAAATCCACCTTGCTCAATTCGCTCACCGGCGCGGGCGTCATGGCCAAGGACATTTTATTCGCCACGCTCGATCCGACGACGCGGCGATTGCGTTTGCCGACGAACCAAAACGTTTTGCTGACAGACACGGTCGGTTTCATCCGCAAATTGCCGCACGGACTGGTCGAAGCGTTCAAAGCGACGCTCGAAGAAGTGGTGCAGGCGGATTTGCTGTTGCACGTCGTGGACATCAGCCATCCGCAAGCCGAGGAACAGATCGCCGCCGTCAATTTGGTTCTGGATGAAATCGGCGCGGGCGAAAAATCCACGATCATGGTTTTCAATAAAATTGATCGCATGAGCGGCGATGGTTTCGTTGCGCGGCTGAAAGAAAAATACGCGCATGCCGTGGAGATTTCCGCAAAAACCGGCGATGGCATTCCGCATTTGCTTGCGGAGATCGGAATACAATTGCGTCCGAAGCGCGAATTTCTGGAGTTGAAAATCCCACATGAGCGCGCGGAAGTCGTGGCGCGATTGCATAAAGTGGGCGAAGTGGTGGAATGCCGTTACAGCGGAAAATCGGCGCGACTTAAAGTGCGCATTCCGCCGCATCATCATGAGGAATTCGCGGAATTTGTCGTGAAGCCGTAATTTGCCGCAACGGCAAATGCTAAATGCAATCTGCGAATTGCAAATTGCGCGGAGGTTTGGGGCGGTTTTGAAATCCCGATTCTCAATTTATTGCAATTTGTGGGGCTTTCGCAAACGGCATTGGTATTGCTGAAAGCTCTGGTTTCGCGTGCAGGCAAGTATGATTCGCAAAAAATTCCCTGGCGGAATTGAAGACGGGTGTTCAAACCGAATGCCTGTTCGTAATTGTTTTTGCATGGCCGTGTTTTGCTTATGCGGTTCGAGCGGACCAATCATGAAATGGAAAAATTAAACCCTATTTTTCAACATGTTCCGCTCAAGCAATTTGATTGCGACCAGTGCCGAAGGCTGGGAAGCGAAATGCCGGCTCTGGGCGGAGGCGCGCGCGGAATTTCAGTTGTCCGAAGTCACCGTCCATCACTTCAGTTTCTGCCAACAGCTTTGCAACGATTACCATTATTCCTACCGCTATGAATGCCGGCCAAATCAATCCGTCCTCACCTTCCTCCCGCACTCCGGTCAATGATCCGCCGCCGCCATTCTTTTTATCATTGAAAAATTTCGCGGAGAATCTACGTTCCCGCCAACTTTTAGATTTGCCCATGACACAATCGGCAAAGGTCACGACAACCAAAACGGAGGGATGGCAGCAGCTCTGCATGAGGTGGGCTGAAGCGCAGGACTTTTTTGAAATCCACGGAATCAGCCCAAAACATCTCACTTTTTGTCAGGAGCTTTGCGCGGCCTATAATTACAAATGTCAATTTCAGCCGGACGAAAAATGCGCCGCGGTATTTGTTCCGCTCCCGTCTGCTTAATTTTAGAATCCATGGCGTAACGCCGCCGCGAATGAGAGGAGGACGATTTAAAAATGGTTAGTTCACTAAATTCAATTTCAACGAAAACCACCGGCTGGCATTCGAAATGTTGGAAATGGGCCGAGAACAATCAAATGTTCGAGATCCGCGACCTGACCTCCCGCGATTTCATGTTTTGCCAGGAAGTTTGCGCCGAATACAGCTACACCTACCAATACCGGTGCTCGCCCTCCGAATCCACGGCCCGCTTCAAACCGCTGGCGTGAACCGATTTCCGGCCTGCGCTGCCCGCCTTGCGCAGGAACCATAAATTCGTATCTTTTTCTCTTGCCGGATTTCGCAAGCCGATGCAGCTTGAAATTCGTTATGCGTTTGAGACCAGCCACCGAACAGGGATGGATTGAACGCCGTATTGTTTTCCGGCCAAAGACACGTTTTTTCACGGTGCTTTCAATTCTTTGGCTTCTGGTTTCTCCGTCGGCGGCCTCCGCGCTCATACATCATCAAATCTTTTCCCTGTCCTCGTTGGGAATCTTCTTTTGGATACTTGTTTCACTGCACCCGCTGTTTTTCCTGCTGGCGCTGTATTTTCGTCTCACCGAACCGAAACAGGTTGTAAAACAACGGTTTCTCGATCCGAATTACGATTTTTGGCGGGAAAACTGAAGATGGATTACGGCGCGCGATAAATCCGAAAGAACTTCACCGAATCACTCACGCCGTTGGTCTCAAAAATAAATGGCGAATCCTCATTCGTCGTCAAAAGATTTGTCGCGAACGGCGTCCACGCCATCAAATCCGTCGAAGCTTCGACGCGATAATTCCGATTGTTCTGCGATTCCCATTCGAGCGTCACCCTTTGATTTGTCCGCGCGATCGAAAGCAATCGGAACGGCGTGTCGAACGGATTTTTGAAAACCATCAGCACCGGCAAATGATCGGAGGCCGATTTGTCGTCATTGCTGTAAAGATCCGGCGGAATATTCGTCAGCAAATCCGTGCGAAACACTTCCATCGCCGCCACGTTTGAAAACAACATCGCGCACGGCAAAATATAATCGAATCGCGTATCGAGCGTGCCGCGGATGGATTCCGTCCAATCGGTGTGCGTGATTGGATTGATTGGAATCGTCATTTGCAATCCCGTTGCCGGCGCGGTGATGCGTTGAAGCGGATGGCCGCTGGTGTAATCCGCCGTTTCCGGGAAATATGCGTCTTCATTCAAATCGCCCGCCAAAATATAAGGATGCGCCGCGTTCGTGCCCGTGAGATAAACACTGGCAAAATAATTGGAAACCGCCGACGCCTCGGCCGCGCGTTTGTCCGCTGAATCCTGCGCCGAGCCCGTCGTCGCTTTCAAATGCGCGACGAACACGTGCAACGGCAGCGGCCAATTCGGCACGGCGATTTGCGCCTCAAATAAATCGCGCGAAAAATTGGATGCCGTGTAGCCGTATTGATCCAGATTGGAACTGTGCAAATGGCTCGCCGAACGCGTGATGGGAAAACGGCTCGCGATAACGCTTTGAATAAACGTGTCGCCGAAAGAATTCGTCGCCAGGTGATAGCCCGGCAGAAATGCGTTCATCCAATCCGGCATTTGCGCCACGCCATTGGTCGTCGGAATTTCATTGAACGTGATGATGTCCGGATTGAAATGCATCAATTCGCGTCCGATGGCTTTTACCTGCGTCGCGTTCGTGCTCCAGGACGCCGGATCGGTGCCGGTGTCGGTGTTGTTGCCGGCGACGTTGTATTGCAGGAAGCGGATTTCGCCATCCGTCGCATCAATCGAAGTCGGAACAACAATGAGCGCACCGGAAAAGCTGTTTGTTCCGCCGACGGAATTGGTGATGGCGCAGGAATAAATTCCAGCCTGATTTGAATTCACCTCGCTCAATGCGAACACCGGACCCGTCGCGTCCGGCAAATTCGTCCCGTTCCATCGCCATTGAAACGCGGGTGTCGGAACACCCGTCGCGGTCACGGAAAAAATCGCAAAACCGCCTTCGCCCGTTGCCACGCTTTGCGGCTGCGACGTGATGACCGGCGCCGTCAACGAACTGCTCGTCGCCTGAAAATTCACGTTCAAATCATCAATCGCAATCCCCGCGTCGCTGCCGGAATCATCCACGTCGCGCCAGCGCAAAAACAATTCCTGTCCCGGTTGCACCACGGCTCCGGTCAAAACGATATCGGAAAATAACCGATGGTTCGCGGGCGCGTTTCCGTCGAGCGCGCTGCCGCCGGAAATATCCGGCGAATCGAAATTCAAATTGGAAAAGACATTCCAATTTTGCGAATTGACGGCATCGGCATTGGTCAGCGGAAAACCGGAAATTTGATATGAAAACGCGAGCGTATTCGTGACCGTGTTCGCGGCGCGCCATTGTTCGCCGGCAAAGGAAATCGTGATGTCCGTCTGCGCAAATGTCGTGTCGTTGGTGAATCGCACGCCGTAAGCATAGATAACGGACGAAGCGGCGATCGAACCAAGCGCGCGGTCGGAAAGAGAATTGACGCCATTGGTGCCGAAACTGTAAATGCCGCCAGTGGACGCCGTTCCCGCGCCGGTGCGATAAAACGCCGCGCTTTGCGCATTTGTCGAAATATACCAGCCCGGCAACGTAGAATTATCTGTCCACGACGGCGTGCCGCTGGACGCCAGCGAATCGAAATTTTGCGAATAGCCGCCGCCACTCATCAAAATTTGCGCCGAAAGAAAATGCGCCGGAAACGTCGCCAAAATCAAAACTCCTGTTTTCAACGTCCGCGACAACGGCAGAAATTTTTTAACCCGGAATGGAATCAACGCTTTTGATTGTAATCAGCCTGCGAATACTTCTGTCGAGCCAATTCGTCGGCGAGCGCGGAGACATTTTCCCAAAAAAATTCCTGCCAACGGATCTCGAATTGCTTTTCCGCCACGCGTCGCATGGCATTTTCCCAATCGGCGCGGGCAAGCTTGACCGGTGGCGGCTGGACGGAACCCTGGATCAACAAGCCCGTCTTGTTCCGGCGTTGCGCCGCGCCGGCGATCTTTTTGCCGTGCCACAGCAAATCAAATTTCTCATGGCCGACAAAACACTGTCCGGGCAAAGATTTTTTGCAGCACGGAGCCAATTCCGTTTCAATTTTCAATTCCGCGAACGCCTGCCGGATCCAATCGTGGATGCGACGGTAACTTTCCTCGGCCTTGAGCGAATGCCATTCGTGATTCGGCGGCGCGACGAAACTGTAAGTCCAATCCGCATCATGCGGCACGATGCCGCCGCCGGTCGGACGCCGGATCAACGGACGCAAATGCGTGGTCGCGGCGACTTCGGAATATTTTTGAAAATAACCGAATGTGGCCGCCGGTTCGTTCCAGCCGTAGAAACGCAAAACCGGTTTTCCGATTTGCGCGACACTTTCCAGCAACGCTTCGTCCAGCGCCATGTTGAACGCCGACCCGCCTTTGCCGGAATTTAAAAATAACCAGTTCATCTTATTCGCGGATTGGCGCCGATTTTCGCGGATTTTATTTCAGTAAAGCAATCTGCGTCAATCTGCGGATGTTTGAAGTTTCTCTTTTACGCCGGTTCTTGGACAAAATTTCAGCACTTCGCAACTCGCGCAATCCGGTTTGCGCGCAAAACAACGGCGGCGTCCATGCCAGATCAGCAAATGACTGAACAACGCCCATTTCGGCTGCGGCACGAGCTTCATCAGATCCTGCTCAATTTTTTCCGGCGCGGAATTTTTGGTGAAGCCAAATCGAAAGGAAAGCCGCGCGACGTGCGTATCCACCACCACGCCGACGTTGATATCAAAAGCATTTCCCAAAACCACGTTCGCCGTCTTGCGCCCGACACCGCCAAGTTGAATCAATTGCTCCATCGTCCGCGGCACTTCGCCGGCGTGTTTCTCCACGATGTCGCGGCAGGCAGACTTGATGTTGCGCGCTTTGTTTTTGAAAAAGCCGGTCGTGCGGATGTCATTTTCGAGTTCAGAAATGTTCGCGCCCGCAAAATCTTTGGCCGAGCGATATTTTTTGAACAATTGTTCCGTGACGATGTTGACGCGTTTGTCCGTGCATTGCGCGGAAAGAATTGTCGCGATCAAAAGTTCCAGCGGATTTGCGTGAACCAATTCGCAATGCGCCGTCGGATACGTTTTCTCCAGACCGGCGATGATTTTCTGTGTGCGGGCGATTTTGGCTGCGGCAGTTTCGCGCATTTTAAATGCTCATCGCATCAAAGCCGCCGTCCACGATCAATTCCGTTCCGGTGATAAAACTGCCGGCGTCAGACGCGAGGAGCAAAGTCGCGCCAATAAGTTCGTGCGCATCGCCGAAACGTTTCATCGGCGTTTTGCCCATGATTTGCGCGACCCGTTCGGGATTCAAAATCTTTCGATTTTGTTCCGCCGGGAAAAAGCCCGGAACCAAAACATTCACACGCACACCGCTCATCGCCCATTCGCGCGCGAGATTTTTGGAAAGATTATGGACGGCAGCTTTCGACGCGGAATAAGTGAACACGCGCGACAGCGGCGTGAGACCGGAAGCGGAACCAACGTTGATGATGCTGCCGCTGCCTTTTTCGACCATGTGCTTGCCGAAAACCTGGCAGGCGAGAACGAGTCCTTTCAAATTTACGGTGATGATTTTATCGAATTCATCTTCCGGAATATCAAAGAACGGCGTGGGCGAATTGACCCCCGCGCCGTTGACCAAAATGTCCACGCGGCCGAATTTTTTCACCACATCGGCCAGCAATTGCTGCAAACCGGCTTTGCTCGTGGTATCGCACGGGAAAAACTCCGCTTTCCCGCCGTCCCTGGCGATTTTATCGAGCCGATCTTTGGCTTTCGCCGCGTCGCGTCCGACGAGCGCAATGCAGGCGCCGGCAACGGCCATGCCTTCGGCCATTTCGCCGCACAGCACGCCGGTGCCGCCGATGACGACCGCGACTTTGCCTTTGAGTGAAAAAAGTTCTGCTGGTGTTTTCATATTTGTGGTTTGTTGAATGTTAAATTGTCTTTCCGATTTAACAATTCAACATTTAATGATTACCGCACGACTCGCGCGCCGCCGCCGCCGAATGTTTTTTCCACTTCCTTGCGCGTGGCCATGCTGGTGTCCCCGGGCGTGGTCGAAGCCAGCGCGCCGTGCGCCGCGCCGTAATCAACCGCTTTTTGCGCGTCGTTGAATTCCAAAAATCCGAATTGCAAGCCGCTGGCGAAGCTATCGCCGCCGCCGACGCGATCCAGAATTTCCAATTCAGGATATTTGCGGCTCTCAAAAAATTTCCCGTCGTGCCACAAAATCGCGCTCCAATCATTTTTTGTCGCGGTGATGACGCGGCGCAAGGTCGTCGCGGCGACTTTGAAATTCGGATACGCTTTCACGGCGGTTTCAATCATTGCTTTGAACGCGTCGGTTTCAATTTTGCTCAAGTTATGGTCGGCGCCTTTTACTTCAAATCCAAGCGACGCCGTGAAATCCTCTTCATTGCCAATCATCACGTCCACGTATTTGGCGATTTCTTTGTTCACTTCCTGCGCTTTTTTGAGGCCGCCGATGGATTTCCAAAGCGACGGACGATAATTCAAATCGTAGCTGACGATGACGCCGTGTTTCTTCGCCGCTTTCACAGCTTCGATTGTCAATTCCGCGGTCGTCGCAGACAATGCCGCAAAAATTCCGCCGGTGTGCAACCAGCGCGTTCCAATTTTTCCGAAAATATTGTCCCAATCGAAATCGCCCGGTTTCAATTGTGATGCCGCAGAATTGCCGCGATCCGGCACGCCGACGGCGCCGCGAATGCCGAAACCACGCTCGGTGAAATTCAATCCGTTGCGCACGCTGCGGCCGATGCCGTCGTCCTCGCGCCATTTGATGAAGTCCGTATCCACGCCGCCCTGCATGATAAAATCTTCGATGAGATGGCCGACTTCGTTGTCCACGAACGCGGTGCAGACGGCAGTCTTGTAGCCGAAACATTTGCGGAGGCCGCGCGAGGTGTTGTATTCGCCGCCGCCTTCCCAGACTTTGAATTCGCGCGTTGTTCGAACGCGCCCTTCGCCTGGGTCGAGGCGTAACATGATTTCGCCGAGGGAAATCTGGTCGTATTTGCAGGATTTTTTGTCGCGTAATTGGATTGCCATAAATTTTTTATTATTTCGTAGCAGCCGGCGTAAGTCGGCTCCAATTTTTGGCCAGAGCAAACTTACGTTCGCTGCTACAGTTCAGATTAAACTTGAACGGATTTGAATTCAGCCAAATTCCACGCCGGCTCGCCGACTTCATGCGCGAGGTGATTGAGTTCCTCAATTTCGGCTTTGGTGAACAGCAAACCGCCGTGCTGTTTTGACCAATTGCCCCAACGCGCTTCCGGCTGGCCGGGCAACATGCACATTTCATTGCCGTGACCGAGCACGTCTTCGATGATGGCTTTGACGTTTTGCATTTGGGTGCGGCCTTTGACGTAGCTGTTTCCTTTCATCGCCTCGGGATGAATGATTTGGAAAAAGAAAGTGGAACCGCGTTTTTCATCGGCGGGACCGCGTGAAGTGCCACGAATTTCCGGCAATGAACCGCCGATGAAACCGGCGTAGAGTTCGTCAATCAGACCGAGGCCGTAACCTTTGTGCGCGCCGAACGGCAGCAACGCGACGGCTTTGTTCGGGTCGGTCGTTTCTTTGCCGTCTTTGTCCACAGCGCAACCGGGCGGAAGTTGTTTGCCTTCACGTTTGAATTGTTGCACGCGGCCCATCGCGACGGTTGAAGTTGCCCAATCAATCACGATCGGAAAACCGATCGCGTCCTGGGTCGGAAATCCCCACGAATGCGGATTGGTTCCCATCGTCGGCGTTTTGCCGCCGAACGGCACGACTTCGGAAGTGGCCGAAGTGCAATTCGTGTAAGCGATGTAGCCTTTGAGCGCGGCGTCCATGACGTAACCGCCACCCCAGAGATAATGCGTGGCGTTGTCCACGCTGACCATGCCGATGCCGTATTTGTCGGCGAGCTTCATGCAGGTGTCCATCGCCTCGTAAGCCACGGCCTGGCCGAGTTTGTTGTGGCCGTTCCAGATTTCGGAAGCGGCGAAGCGCGATGGCAATTTTTCAATTTTCGCGCCGGGCGTCCAGCGGCCGACTTTGCTGCCGAACAATTCATCCAAATGCAGCGCTTTGATGGCATTGTGAGTGCGGATGCCATAATACGCGGCGCTGGCGCAGAAGCGCGCGCCGGCGGCGGCTTCGGCGGCATCGTAACCGCGTTTCAAATAGGCTTTGGCGACGAGAGCATCGTGTTTTTCTTTGGGGATAATGAAATAGGTTTCGGGCATAAAATCGAATTACGAGTCTATCGCAACGACGCCAAGAGGCAAGAATCGGCGAGTCTCCGTTTTGTGCTTTTCGATATAAAAAAAGTTCACTCAAACTTCCTTGACCACGCCCCAATATACGTCCAATCGCTTGCCCAAATATAATTTCACCGCTTTGACCAAAACATCGGATTCCAGCTTTTGGCCGCGCGCCACAATTTCCTTCAAACCCATGCCCGGCGTGATGGCAAATGCGCCTTGCGCAATGATCGGGCCTTCATCCAATCGCATCGAAACAAAATGGGAAGTGACACCGGCGATTTTGACGCCTTGTTCGTAAGCCTGCCGATATGCCTGCGGACCGGGAAAACTCGGCAGCAGCGACGGATGGATATTGATGATCTTGTTTTTGAACCGCCAGACGAAGTTCGGTGAAAGGATTTTCATGAATCGCGCCAGCACGACAAAATCCACGTGATATTCTTCCAACAATTGCAACGCGCGGACTTCCGCTTTGGCGCGGTCGTTCCAATTCACATGCTCAAACGGCAATTTGAATTTCTTCACCAGCGGCGCAAAGTCGGCGTAATTGCCGATCACGAACGCAGCGTCGGCCTTCAATTTCGCACGCATCAAGGCGTCGAAACAATGCGTTTCCTTTGTGACCATGATGGCAAATCGCTGACGGCTTTTCGGATCGGTCAACCTCAATTTGATTTCCATTCCCAGCCATTTCGCCAGATCATTCAAACCGGCGCGGAGCACTTCGGGATTGAGCGTTCCGCGTTTCCACGATGCCTGAAGCGTCATGCTGAATTGGCCGCGCGTGACCTGTTCTTCCAGCGCTTCGATATTGGCGTGTTGTTCGAAAAGAAAATTGGTGACGCGCGCGACGACGCCGGTTTTATCCCGTCCAATGACCGTGATGGTGGCGAATTGTTTCATTTTTTCGTTGAATCGGTGAATCGTTAAAACGTCGAATCGCCGTTAAAGAATGCGATTTAACGGTTCAATGGCTTAACGATTTAACGAATAGATTGTAATTTTTACAAATTTCTGCAACTTTTTCTGTCTTTTATTGTTCTAGTAGAACGCAAATGGCATTCAGTTCCGTAAAAAATCTTGTCGCGTCCGTCGCCGACGCGTCGCAAGCGCAATTCGAAGATTGGCAAAAAGCCTGGCGCGCCGCGACTGACAGCGGTTCGACCGAGCCGTTTTTGTCATTTGTCGCGCGTGAACGCGGAGTCGCGGAAGACCTCTTCGTTCAAAAACTGGCGACCGCCGTCGGCCTGCCTTATCTGGATCTATCCAAACAAACGCCGGAAACTGAAGTCCGCAACAAGATCTCCACCAAAGTCGCTTTTCAGTATTCCATCCTGCCGGCAGACATGAAAGACGGACGATTGATTGTCGCCACCAGCGATCCATTTGACGCGGCAATGATGAGCGCAGTTCGTTTTGATTCCAGGATGCCGGTGGATTTCGCGCTGGCGCCAAAACTGGAAATCGAAAAAGCGCTGAAAAAATACTACGGCGTCGGCGCCGAAACGCTCGATGAAATGGGCGAAGGCGAGCCGATGGAACTGGAAATCGCCAACGACAAAGAAATCACCGCCGATGACCAGGAAGCCAGCGTCATCAAATTCGTCAACCAGATCATTTGGGAAGCCTACAAAGACCGCGCCACGGACATTCACTTTGAGCCGGCGGAAGATGAATTGCGCATCCGCAACCGCATTGACGGCATCCTGCATCAAATTCCGTTGCCGCCGCAATTGAAACGATTCCAAGCCGCCATCATTTCGCGCATCAAAGTCATGAGCGGAATGAACATCGCCGAAAAACGCCTGCCGCAGGACGGACGCATCAACGTCCGCATCAAAGGCGAGGAAATTGACATCCGCGTTTCCACCGTGCCGACTGTTTATGGCGAAAGCGTCTCGCTCCGTTTGCTCACGCGCGGGAAAATTTTCCTGTCGCTCGACAAGCTCGGATTTTCCCCACTGGAAGAAGCGGCCATTCGCGACATCATCATCAAACCGCACGGCATTTTCCTTGTGACCGGTCCGACCGGTTCCGGCAAATCCACTTCGCTTTACGCCTTTCTTTCCGCCATCAATTCGGTGCATAAACGCATCATCACGATTGAAGAACCGGTCGAATATGAATTGAAAGGCATCAACCAAATCGCCGTGCGCTCGGACATCGGGCTGACGTTCGCGATGGGTTTGCGCCATATTTTGCGCCAGGACCCGAACGTCGTGATGGTCGGTGAAATTCGCGATACCGAAACCGCGGAAATCGCCATTCGCGCCTCGCTGACCGGCCATTTGGTGTTCTCGACCTTGCATACGAATGATGCGCCGAGCGCGTTCACCCGATTGATTGACATGGGAATTGAACCGTTTTTGGTCGCCTCTTCCGTTGAAGCCGTCATGGCACAACGTTTGGTGCGCACGATTTGTTCCCATTGCAAAACCGAGCAAAAGGTCGAACGCGATTATTTGAAACGGATCGGCTTTCCCGAAAATGAAATCGCCACGGCGAAATTCTGGCACGGCGCCGGTTGCGAGCATTGCCGCCAGCAGGGTTATCAGGGACGCAAAGGAATTTATGAATTGCTGCTGGTCAGCGAAGCGATCCGTCCGCTCATCATGAACCGCGCGCCGGCCACGACGATCGCGCAAAAGGCGATCGACGCAGGCATGCGCACGCTGCGCACGGACGGCTGGAACAAAGTCAGAAACGGCGAAACCACGATCGAAGAAGTTTTACGCGTCACGCAAATCGAAGAACACGCCGAGGCTTTGACCGGCGACGAAAAAACCGGAATTTGGACAAAAGCCTGATTCAAAAAAATTTCCACATGCCCCGCTGGACCTCCTGCAACATTCTCCACGCCGCGCCGGACGCAAATCGTGTCTGGCAATTTCAAGCGCGTGGTGATTTCAAATTGAGCCGCGAAATCCGCGCGGCCATCGGCCAGGCGTTGCCGGGAAAATACGTCGGCAAATCCTGGAATACTTTGTGGCAGCCGTCCATGAACGTGGCGTGGCTGCCGCCGGAGCATGTTTTCCTGCGCGTCATCGAATTGCCAAAAAGCAACTGGGAAGAAACCGTGGCGATGGTGGAATTGCAGCTGGAAAAACTTTCGCCCTTGCCGGTCACCCAGATCGTCTGGACCATCCATCCCCTGCAAACGGCTTCCGTCGAAAATTTGCAAACCGCCGTCGTCGTCATCGCCGAGCGCAAAATGGTCGAGGAATTCCTCGGCAAATTGGAAGCCAGCGGATTTCTCGCCGACCGCCTGGAAGCGCCGATGCTCGACCAATTGGAATCAGCGCATACGACCGAAGATGGTGCATGGATTTATCCGGTGGCTTTTAGCGGGCAAAACGCCGCGCTCGTCGCGTTCTGGAGCGGACGCGCGTTGCGTAATTTGAGTTTCATCATCATGCCGCCGGCGGGTGATCGCGCGGCGAGTCTCAAACATCAACTGACGCAATTGATGTGGTCGGGCGAATTGGAAGGCTGGCTGGCCTCTCAACCGAAATGGCGCCTGGTCGCCGATCCGGTGAACGCCGCCGAATGGCAAACGGTTTTGCGCGAAGGTCTGGGAGAAGAAATCGAGATCGAACCGCCGCTCTCGCCGATGGAACTGGCGCATCGCACCGCGCGCCGGGCGACGCAGGCATCGGCGAACAATTCCGCCGCCTTGTTGCCGGCGGAATTTTCCGAACGTTATCGCCAGCAATTTCACGACCGCTTGTGGTGGAATGGATTGGTGACGACGGGAATCGTTTATGCCGTGTGCGTAGTGATCTATTTTTGCGCCACGTTTTTGCTGGGAATGAAGACGACCGGCGTGGAGCGACAGGTCACAGGCATCGCCGGAAGTTACACCAATGCGATGCAACTTCAGGCCCAATACGACGTTTTGAAGGAACGGCAGAATTTGAAATTTGCCGCGCTGGATTGCTGGAAGCTGGTGGCCGAAAATCTGCCGCCGGGTCTTTCACTGCAACGCATGAGTTTTCAGAACGGAGAAACGCTCGTGCTCAACGGCCAGGTTTCCCCGGATGATTTGGAACAAGTTGAATCGTTCAATGAAAACCTGCGCAAAGCGCAATTGAACGGCCAGCCGATGTTCGACACCAGCGCGGCGAATGATTTTAATTTCCGGCAAGCCGGCAACACCGTGACGTGGACTTTCAGCGTGCACCTGCTCCATGTCGAACAACCGGAGAAACGGCGATGAAAAAATATTTTGCCCAATTGCGTCCCATGGAACGCCGGCTCGCCGTCGGCGTGGCGGTCGTCCTGATCTTAGTGTTGAACTGGGTTTATATCTGGCCGCATTTTTCTGATTGGGGAAAACTGCAGAGCCGTCGAACCGCAGCGAACAAGAAACTGGACCTGTATCACAAAGCCATCGCCGAAATCCCGACGTTGCAGAAGGAAGTGAACGCATTGCAGAACCAGGGCGAATTTGTGCCGCCCGAGGATCAGGCGTTTAATTTCCTGCGCCTCATCCAATCGCAAGCCGTTCAAAGCGGCGTTGGAATCGTCAATCAATCCCGCGCTCAAACGCGAACGAACGATGTATTTTTCATCGAGCAGGTGCAAAACATGCAGGTCGTGGCCACGGACGATCAACTGGTGGATTTCCTCTATAAACTCGGTTCCGGCGGTTCGATGATCCGTGTTCGCGGCTTGGAAATGCAGCCAGACGTGGCGCACCAACATTTGAGCGCGCAAATCCAGTTGGTGGCCAGCTACCAGAAAAAACCGCCGGTCGCCGCCGCAGTAAAAACAAACGCGCCCGCGGCAGCCCGGACGGCAACGCCCGCGGCAAAACCCGGCGCAACGGCCGCTCCGGCCAATGCCAAAACCAATTTGCCGAAACCTAAAAAATAAAACCACCGATGAACACGGCTAACCATAAACGGAAAACCGAAACGGTGAAGCGTTCAACCGTGGTCAAAAAATTTGTTAAAATGAAAACGCCAATCCTGATTTTATTTCTGGCCGCCGCGACCGCGATGGCGCAAACGTCAAGTGCGCCGCGCATCCGCACGCTGCCCGTCCGTCCGCGCCCGATGGATACTAATGCCCTCCCGGCTCCGCGCGCGTCGGCCGTTTCGCCGCTTTCGCCCCAACCTGCCGCACCCGCGCCGACAACGCCGCCATTCACAATTCCGCCCAGCGCGCGCGCGCCGATCGCCAATAATGCGCGGCCAGCCATGCCCTCGCCCGCCGCGCAAAACCAGTCGCAAGCGGATGAAGAAACGATTCCGCCCGGGACGATCAATTTTCAGGGCGTGGACGTGGACCAGGTTTTGGAGGTTTACGCGCAATTGGTCAATCGCACGCTGCTGCGAGCCGGTTTGCCTTCCGCAAAAATTGTTTTGAAAACGCAAACGCCATTGACCAAGAGCGAAGCGATCGAAGCGTTGCAGGCCGTGCTGGCGTTGAATGGAATCTCCGTCGTCAACATCGGCGATAAATTTGTGAAAGTGATGCCTTCCGGCGATGCGCCCGGCGCCGGCGCGCCCATCAATGACGCGCCCGCAAATCAATTGCCTGATCTTGGCTCCTATGTGACGCATATCGTGCAATTGAAATACGTCAAGCCCAGCGACATGCAACAGGTCATTCAACCGTTTGCCAAATTGCCGAATTCCATCATTCCGTTGAATGATAACGGCATTTTGATTTTGCGCGATTACGCGGAAAACGTGAAGCGCATGTTGGAGATGATCGAGAAAGTGGACGTCGGCGGCAGCGCCTCGGAATATATTTCTGAAGTCATTCCGATCAAATACGCGCTGGCCGAAGACATCGCCAACGCATTGAACAGCCTCGGCGGAACCGGCGGCCAGACGGTGAGCATAGGTAGTTCGTCACCGGCGTCACCGATCAGCGGCGTTTCAGGTTCATCCACCGGGCAGCGCCCGGGTGGTGGCATCGGTGGCAGCTCGCCTTTCGGAGGAACCGGTGGATTCAACAACAATGGATTCAATTCGCCCAATTCGAGTTTCGGTCCGCGCGCCGTTAATTCCGGCCCGGCGGCGGGTTCGACGTTCCAACAACGGTTGCAGAACATCATCACCCGCGCCTCCAGCAACGGGAACAATCAGCAGGAACAGATCCAGGTTTTCGGCCAGACGAAAATCATCGCCGACCAGCGCAGCAATTCGTTGCTTATTTTTGCCACCCGGCAGGACATGCAGACTATCAAGAAAATCATTTCCGAATTGGATACGCTGCTGCCGCAGGTGTTGATCGAAGCGGTGGTGGTGGACGTTTCGCTGAACAAAGGATGGACGTTTGGCGTTTCGGCGGCGCAAAACCCGAAAACATTCAGCCCGAGCGTGCCGATTGTCGGCGCCGGCGGCATGAACAACGGCCAGACATTTTTGAACTTCCTGACGCAGGCCACGACCAATGGTTTGCTCTCGCTGGGAACCAACACCTTCGGCAACGCGTTGCCCGGCGGCTTCAGTTACTTCGGCAACATCGGGCCAAGCTGGGATGTTGCGTTGCAAGCTATCGGCTCGGACAGTTCTGCATCCATCATCCAACGCCCGCGCATCCAGACATCGCAGGCGCGGCCGGCGCAATTTTTCGTCGGCAATACCGTGCCGTATGTGACCAGCACTTACTACGGCGGCACGACCGGCAACAGCTCGTCGTATTCCCAATTGTCCGTCGGTGTGGAACTGGACGTGACGCCTTATATCAATCCCGAAGGCCTGGTGGTCATGGATGTGAACCAGGAAATTGATGATCTCAACGGCTCGACGGCGATCCAAGGTGTCGGCGATGTCCCGAACACCATCAAACGCACCTTAAGCTCTGAAGTCGCCGTCAAAGACAAAGACACGATTATTCTGGGCGGATTCATCCGTTCGGATAATTCCAAAACCCGCAGCGGTGTTCCGTTGTTGATGGATATTCCAATCATCGGAAATCTGTTCCAGACCCGTAACAGTAATAAAGACCGCACGGAATTGATCGTGATGTTGCGTCCCACCGTTTTGAAGACGCCGGAGATCGCCGCGCAACAGGCCGTCAAAGAAGAAAAACGGCTGCCCGGCGTTTCTGCCGCCGACCATGACAATGCCGAGGAAGAACGTCGCTTGATGCAACGCGAACAGGACGCCGAACGGAAAGAAGCTGAAGCCGAACGCAAAGCGCAAATCAAACGTGCCAAGAAACTCGGCCTGCCGATTCCGCCGGTTGAAATTCCCGCGGATCATCCGCTGATCGACACCAACAGTATTTTGTCGCCGACGGAATAAAATCTGGAAATCATTCGCCGCCGCCGGCCAAGTCCGACGGCGGCGTTTTTATTTTCTCCAGAATTTCCCGCCGCTGCTGGTCGCTCAGCCACGACAAATTGTCCAAATAATTTTCAGCCGCCGCCGGATCGTTTTGCTCCCATTGGTTCATCACGCTCAGGAGCGAATTGTATTTGAGCGCCGGATCAGAAATTTTTTCAATCCATTGCGCGGCAATTTCCGGCGGACGATTGGCGCTGTCGGTTTTCGAAATCATTTCTGCGATCGCCAAATCCAGGTCCACGGGCGGCGAGGTATTCAGCCAGGTCGCAAATGCCTCCGGATCCTGCATTGACCAATCATCCACGACTTTTTCGAGCGCGTAAGTTTTGTCGTCGCCATCTGGAAGCGATGCCGCAAACTCCGCCAGTTTGGCCGGACGATTTGCGGCCCATGCATCCGCCGCGGTTTGAAACGCGAGCGTCCGCGCGGTCGAATTGGAAACGGAAGCGAGCGCCGACATGGCATCCCGCGGGTTTTCCTGCGCCCAGCGCGTGAAAATCAATTCCAGCCAGTTGTCGCGCAAATCAGCAGGCGCCTGGTTGGCAAAGGCGATGGCGATTTCAAATTTTTTTGCGCTGCACATGGCGACCAATAAATCGGAAGCGCGCCGGTCGTCATCGGCCGGGTCCGCGGCAAGCCACTGTTCGCCGATGGCCAGCGCGGTTTCCGGCGACGTGATGATGGAATTCGTAGCAAAGGCAAATGAATTTTCCGGCGGCGTCATCGGCGCCAAAGCATTGGATTCAATTGCCGTGGATTTTTCAACTTGTGGCGCCGGCGGCGGTTTTGGATGCGAAAGAAAATACGCCGCGCCGCCGAATGCGCCGGCGAAAAACACCGAAGTTACCAATAGCGGACGCGATTTCATTTTTCGGTTTTCGCCGGCGTTTCCGGCACGTAGGCGATGGCGCAAACAGAAAAGTTTACCTTTGATAAACTTGTTTTGTTCACGACGCTCACTGTGATTTCGCCATTTGTAACGGCGTAATCCGAACCTAAAACCATTAAGCCGTCCACGTTATAGGCATTGTTCAAATCGGTGGTCATGCCGGCGCCGTTTTGAAAAAAAGACAATCTCAAACCGCCATCAGTGGAAATGGCGTTAGTCGCGCCGACAGCAATCCATAACCTTGCAGACCGCTGCATTTTTTCCGGCCAGCCGGACAAATTGAATTTGAAGGTCATCCGATTTTTGGCCAGCGATTTATCCAGCACGACCGCGTGACTGAATTCCGTAACGCGGGCAACTGCTGGCGCTGCGATGTCATGGACAAATTGCTTTTCAAAAGGGTTGTCAGCATGAGCAATTGATTTCCAGGGTGCGGCTAATTTGTCGTCGAAGGTCAGTTGCTGATCGCTCGCGAAGGCCGTCGCCGATAATTGAAAAGTAATTGCCAAAAGCAGAAGCCTGCGAAAAGCCGCCGTCGTTTTTTGTGATGTTGTTTTCATCGGTAAGTTGGAGCGGTGGAGTGCCGCTCCAACTTTAAGTGATCAGGAATTATTGGGCCTGAATGGACCATTGTTGATTGTTGCTGTTGCTGTCGCTCCATTGGCCAAGCAAAGAGCCATCGGAGGACCGTCCCATGCCGTCCAAAAACAAACCGGTCGCGCGGTTCTGGAAGCGGGTATAACTTCCGTCCGCAACTTCGGTCCATTGTTGATTGTAGCTGCTGCTGTCGCTCCATTGGCCGGCGTTGGAGCCATTGCTGGTCCGACCCATGCCGTCGAGAAATAATCCCGTTGCGCGATTTTGCAACCGGACGTAGCTGCCGGCCGTTACGATTGCCCATTGCTGATTGTAACTGGCGCTGCCGCTCCATTGCGCGCAATCGCTGCCGTTCGTCGTCCAGCCCATTCCGTCAATATACAAACCAGTGGCGTGATTCTGGAATTTGTAATAAGTCGTTCCGCCGCCGCCGCTGGAAGTGCCATCCAATTCCACGCAATCATAAGCCCAGGACGCGCTCAGCCATGTGCCCAGATCACCATTGCCGCTAATCGGCGTGATGGTCAATGTGTTTTGGCCGGTCACGAAATCGCCGGCGGGAACGTCCCATGTGAACGTGGTGTTATTGCCGCGATAGGTCCCGATGGTGATGCTGCGCGAACTGGGCTGGGATGACGGACCGGGATTGCTCAAGGTATGGCCATTAATCGTCACGCTGGGCCGACCGTTGTTGTAGGCGCAAGTAATTCCAATTTTCAACGTGTGATCAGCCGAAGCGTCCGAAGAAGACAAGTTGAACTTGATTGTCGTCGGCGAATTGTCACCGCGGAATTGCACTGCGGGAAAGCTGCCGGTCGAACTGCTGCCGACGGTAAAAGTCACGGGACCCCAATTGCTCATCCGCGCATCGGAAGGATGCATGGTGATCAATTTCGAGCCGTTCAGAAATTCGTTCGGCGTTCCGTCCCAATCGCCGATGCGCCAGAGCGTCGATGTCGCGCTCGGATCGCCGCTGATCGTGATGGTATGGAAAGAAGTGGCGTTTCCGGCGGTCACCGTCGCGCTGCCGGTCCAGACGGCTAATTCATTTTTGTAAATCGTCATCGTATAGGTGCCGGGTTTCATGTTGTAACATTCACCGCTTCCGGTGCCGCTCAATGCCACCCAGTATTGCGCCGTGCTGTTGGCAAAACCCATGTAGTAGGTATAACTGGTGTCCATGCCAGAAAGGCCGTTCAACACCACACGTCCGCGACCGGATGAATTGACATAGCCGGTCAAACCGAGATTGGCAATGAAACTGAAATCAGGAACGGACGGCGTCGAGCCGCTGGTGAAGACAAACGCATAAGGTCCGTGCAAGACATTGACGCGCCACGCTTCGGTCTGGTTGTGACCGGAATTCATGTAATTGTAAATTTCCTGGTCTGAACCGGAGCCGTCGCCTTGATTTTCGATGTCATGGAAAAATGGGCCGCCGGAACTGCTTTCACGTGTGCCGAATGCTGTAAAAACGCCGACGCTGCTGCCGGTCGCGCCTTTGACGGTCAAATCTTTGGCGCGTTCGTTGCCATAATATTTCGAGCTTGTCTGGCCATTGCTGTGGCCAAAAACATCCGAGCTTTCAATCGCGCCGGTGTTGCCGTTGTTGTTCGATGGCGCCGGACCGTTGGGCAGCACATTGTATTGCCCGCGAAAAATATAGCGCAATTCGCCCACGCTCGGCTCGACGGTCGGATAGGTCGCCATGTAAATGGTGTCCACGCCGCTTTTCACGATGTAATAATGCGTGCAATTCACAAATTCTGAATTGCTGGAAATGCATTTGATGATGAGAACGTTTCCGCCATTCGTGGAAACGGTAATGGACGACGCGCCGAATCCGGATGCGATGCCGGAAGCTTTGCTTTGATCATTCAGTTCGGTGCCTTTGTATTTGCATGACGGCATATCGCCGGATGAATTGACCGTAAACACCAGATTGGCTCCGTTATTCACGATGTAGCTGCTGCCGTTTTTGGTGATTCCAAAAGCGCCAAACGCCTGCGGAGTTGCCAGCACAAAAGCGGCAATCCCAATGGCGAGGGTTGTCATCCCCGCAAAAACACGGGAATGCAATATGGTTGGTTTTATTTTCATTTTATTTCCTTGGTTGGTTGGTGAAATGGCGTTGCAAGCGGAGTGCCTGCAACGCCAAAGGAATTAATTGTCCAATTCAACGCAGTCGTAAGAAACGCCCGGGCTGAGGTAACCCGAACCCGACGAACCGCTGATGACATTCAATTTGAGGATGTTCCATTGATTCGGATCCGTTTGAAATGCGCTTGAAGGAACCGTGAACGTGTAAGTCACATTGTTTTCGCGATACGTGCCGACGGTCAGGCTGCGTGTGCCCGGTTCCGAAGGCGCGGATGGAATCGAGGCCGTCCAGCTATTGACCGACGGTTGGATGCGACCACCGATGTAATTTCCCGTCAGGCCGATTTTCAACGTATGCGAAGTCGCCAATTGCGCAGCGGTCAATTTGAAATAAATGATGATACCCTGATTGATGTCTTTCCATTCATAGCAGGGAAAATCGTTGCTCGGATAGCCGACAATATAATTTCCGGTCCATGCACTGACGCGACTGTCGGACGGGTGCATGTAGGTCACAAGATTTCCATTTTTGAATTCCAATGGTGTTCCATCCCAATTGCCGACACGCCAGATTGTCGCCGTCGAACTGGGATCGCCGGTAATCGTGATTGTATGAAAAATGGCCGTATTCCCGGCCGTCACCGTCGCGCTGCCGGTCCAGACAGCAAGTTCGCCTTTGTAAATGGTCATCGTATAGGTGCCGGGCAACATTCCGCCGCAACTGAAATAGCCATCGCTCGAACGCGCCGTCGTCCAGTATTGCGCCTGACTGTTGGCAAAACCGACGACATATTGATAACTTGTGTCACGACCGGCGATGCCGACACCGGCGACGGTGCCGCGTCCGGATGAACTGACGTAGCCCGTCAATCCCAAATTGCTTTCCCACGAAGTGTCCACGCTGGGCGGATTACCGCCGGTGGTGAAAACCAATGTATAAATATTGAGAATTCCCGTGCGATTGGCCTCCGTTTGTGCTTCTCCGTAATTGATCAATTCGTAAATCTCCTGGTCTCCGCCCGTGCCGTCGCCCTGATTGATCAAACTGCGATAAAATGGTCCGCCGGACATTCCTTCCGTGTTGCCTTTCACCATCCAAACGCCCACGCCGCTGCCCGTCGCGCCGGTGTAAGTCCAATCCATTTGGCGGTGATTGGAATAATGCTTTGAGCGCGTCGTGCCGTCGCTCATTCCAAATACATCGCTGGATTCAATCGCGCCGGTGTTGCCATTCAAATCCGATGGCGCCGGTCCGTGCGGCAGCAGCGAATATGGAATTCGCGTAATATAACGAACATTTCCCAGGCTTGGCTCGGAAGTAAAATAGGTGGCCATGTAAACATACGGATAACCATTTCGTGCCATGTAATAATGAGTCAGCCCATTTCCGTCGTTGACGGTGATCTTGATGTAACTGGAGCCATAAGTGGTGGCCGAAACGCTTGCCGCACCCAGTCCGATGCCGATTTGCGAACCTTTGGATTGATTTTGATATTCCACGCCATTGAATTTGAGGCTGGAAATATCACCGGCGGCTTGCGTGTTGTTCGATGGATCCGTTCGTCTCACGCTGAAGACAAGTCCCGCACCGGTGTCCACAGTATAGTAATCTGTGGTAGTGGTAAGACCAAATGCGGCTTCCGCACGATGGGTATTTAATACGCCGACAGCCGCAATAAGCAGGATGCCAGCCCGAAGTGTTTTCATTTTTATCCTTGGTTGGTTGGTTGGTTCCCCCGCCGGAAATGTATACAACTCAAGCGCAGCGCTTGAATTGAACATTCCGAGGGGTGTTTCGCTGGCAATAATAGCAATCTTTAACCTTCAAACAATCGCCACTTCTGATGATTTATTGGAAAAACGGTATTCCCGGTTTGGCAATTTTTGAATTAAATGAACCAACGATTACTTTGGCAAATATTGCACTTCGATGCCCGCCAGGATAAAGGAACCGACGCCTTTCAAATCATCTTTGGTAATCGGCTCGCTCACGTAATAAGCAAAACTGCCATCGCGCGGATGACCTTTAGAATTTGTAAAACCAAGCCCGGCCACCGAACAACATTGCGTCAGCGACCAACTGTCGCCGCCATCCTTCACGATCAATTTGTTTACGATGCCGTCAAAACCTTTGCGCGCAAATCTCGCATAATTCTCCGGCAAATAATTTTTGTTCACGCCTTTGGCAATCGCATATGTGAACATCGCGGAGGCCGTCGCCTCCTGATAATTTCCATCGCGTCCGACTTCATCCAAAACCTGCCACCAAAGGCCGGTTTTTTTATCCTGAAATTTCACCACGCTCGCACACAGGTCTTGGAATCGGGAAAGGATTTCTTTTCGCGCCGGATGGTTTGTCGGGAAAAAATCCAACGTATCCACCATCGCCATCGCATACCAGCCGACCGCGCGTCCCCAAAAATTCGAGGAACAACCCGTTTGCGGATTTGCCCATGACTGAACTTTCACCGCATCCCAGCCGTGGAAATATAATCCCGTTTTGGAATCGTAAGTGTGTTCGCCCATTAAACGAATCTGCTTCGCGCCATCGTCAAAATCCTTCGGCTCACCAAACAATTTTCCGTATTCGGCATAAAACGGCTCGGCCATGTAGATGCCGTCGAGCCACATCTGGTTGGTGTAACGTTCTTTGTGCCAGAAACCGCCGTCAAATGTGCGCGGCTGCGTGTCCAATTGACGGCGCAAAATTTCCGCGGCCTTTTTGTATTTGTCGTTGCCGGTGATTTGCCAAAGCGCCAGCGCCGTTTTGCCCGGATTGATGGCATCCAATTGATATTCCTGTGGCTTGTAACCCGTGATGTTTCCGTCCGGCGAAATCAGCCCGCCGATTTTGTCTTCGGAAAATTTTACGAATCGCGCATCCGGAACCTGTTCATTCAATTTCAACAGCGACAACGTGAACAAACCCATCGTGTAATCCCATTTCAGAGCATTCGTCAGTCGCGGCATTTCGGAATTGGCCAGCCGCTCCGACCATTCAATCGGCGTCGCACCGGATACGGTTTTTGGCGCGGCACATTTGGTTTCGCAGGACGTGAGCGAAACACAAAAAATTGTCAGGACGGAAAAACAAAATGCGCGGCGGAAGATTCGTTCCATAAGCTTATGCCGATGGATTAACAAACTTCCGCCGCGCAACCAAACACAATTTTCGCGAAATGGACGATTACCGCGCCAGCCAGCCGCCGTCCACGTTCATGATCGTCCCATTCAAATAATCCGCGTCACGCGAGGCGAGGAACATCGCCGCGCCGGCGATGTCTTCCGGCGCGCCCCAACGCGTTTCGGGAATGCGATCCAAAATCGCTTTGCTGCGGACCGGATCTTCGCGCAACGCCTTGGTGTTGTCGGTCGCAATGTATCCGGGCGCAATCGCGTTGAAATTCATTCGCTCCTTCGCCAATTCGTTCGCAAATGCCTTCGTGATTCCGGCGATACCGCTTTTGCTCGCCGTGTAACCGGGAACCAAAATTCCGCCCTGGAACGAAAGCATGGAAGCGATGTTCACCACTTTAAACCTCGCTTCCGGCGCGGATTTTTCGCGTCCGCCGGTCAGCCACCATTTTGAAACCGCTTGCGTCAGAAAAAATGGCGCGGACAAATTGATTTGCAGCACCGCGTTCCAATCGGCTTCGGGATGATCCACAATCGGCGCGCGTTTGATGATGCCGGCATTGTTCACCAAAACGTCCACGCGACCGCAATCTTTGACGATTTGCGCGACGATTTCCGCGGCGGCTTTTTGGTTGAGCGTCGCAAAATCGCGCGTGTAGGCGTTGAACTTTGCGCCCAGCGATTTCATTTTCGCCGTGATGTCCGCCGGATCACCGACGCAAATGCTCACGGCATGCGCGCCTTCGCGGGCAAACGCCAGCGCGATGGCCTGGCCAATGCCGCGACACGCGCCGGTGACGATGACAATTTTATTTTCGAAACGTTTGGTGT
Organism: Verrucomicrobiia bacterium; assembly: GCA_035776755.1. Classification (GTDB taxonomy): domain Bacteria; phylum Verrucomicrobiota; class Verrucomicrobiia; order Limisphaerales; family UBA11358; genus UBA11358. The sequence goes on along the minus strand of DASTWS010000004.1, from coordinate 2,983 downwards.
TCATATTTTCTGAATCGGCGGGCAAAATTCCGTCGAGCCCAAATAATTATTTCAAGTCCAGCGGCTTCACCGCGTCCATGTCGTCGAACACCTGATTTTCGCCGGCCATGCCCCAAATGAATTTGTAATTGCCCGAGCCGACGCCGAAGTGCATGGACCAATTCGGCGAAAGCGCGACGTCTTCATTGTGCAAAAACAAATGCCGCGTCTCCTGCGGTTCGCCGAGAAAATGCGAAAGCACGTTCTGGCCGAGGTCGAAATAAAAATAAATCTCCGTGCGGCGCCAATGCGTGTGCGGCGGAAATGAATTCCAAACGCTGCCCGGTTCCAGCGCGGTCAATCCCATCACGAGCTGGCAGCTTTGAATTCCGCCTTGATGAATGAATTTATAGATCGTGCGTTTGTTCGCGGATTCCTGCGAGCCGAGATTCACCGGCGCGGCTTCGGACGATTTCATCATCCGCGCCGGATGCGCTGAATGCGCCGGGCAGGAAAGAAAATAAAATTTAGCCGGATTGTTTGCGTCGTCGCTGGTGAAAGAAACCGATTTCGTTCCCATCGGCAAATACGCGCAATCCAATTTCTCAAGCGCGAAGGTTTTGCCGTCCGCAACAATTTTGCCCGCGCCGCCGACGTTGATGGCGCCCAATTCGCGGCGCTCGAGAAAAAACGCGCGCCCGGTTTCTTTATGGTTCGGCAATTCAACCGGTTTGCCGGCCGGCATCACGCCACCGACGACGAGCCGATCCAAATCCGTGAAATGCCCGCGCAATTCTCCCGGCACGAAAAGATTTGAAATTTGAAAGGTGTCGCGAAGTTCCTGTGTGGACATTCCGATTAAATCCTGCGGACGAGGTGTCCTACGAATGGTGTTTTCAAACATGATAGCAGTCTAAATTTTCAAGCGCGCGCCGCAAGGAAACAAATTGGTTTCACAGTAAACCGCGGCCACGGCAAAATTTGGCCTTCATTCAATCCGGTTCACCATTAAAATCCCCCGCGATGACCATTCCATTTACGCGGCTTTGGATTTGGCTGTGTGCATTAACCGTGTGCGCCGGCTGGACTTTGTCGGCCATCGGCGAATTGAATCGCGCCGGTTACACGATCGCATTTGCATTCGCAGTCATTGCTTTTTTTCTTTGGCGAAAGAATTTTGAATTTCGATTTCTGAGCTGGAAAAAAATTCCCCGCCGGTTCCGTCGTCCGCTGCCGCTGGCATTTTTTGTCCTGGCCTTTCTGATTTTTCTCGGCGGCGCGATTTATCCGCCGAGCAATTACACCGGCCTGCAATATCATCTGGCGCGGATTTTACAATGGCTCGTGCACGATGGCTGGTGGTGGATTCATTCGCCGAATTATCGCATGAACGATCGCGCGACGGGAATGGAATGGGCGATGACGCCGGTGCAACTTTTCACGAATTCCGATCGCGCACTGTTCCTCATCAATTTCATTCCATTTTTGCTGCTGCCGGGAATGATTTTCAGTTTGTTCAGGTGCCTTGGAATTAGTCCGCGAATCGCGTGGTGGTGGATGTGGCTGTTGCCGACCGGTTACGGATTTATTTTGCAGGCCGGCAGCATTGCGAATGACACGTTTCCGGTCGTATTCGGATTGGCGGCAATGGATTTTGCTTTGCGCGCAAAGATGTCTGGCAAATTTTTTGATTTGGCCAATTCCATTCTCGCCGCCGCGCTGCTCGTCGGCGCAAAAGCGAGCAATTTGCCGCTGCTGCTGCCGTGGGCAATTGCGATGTTTCCTGCCTTGCCGCTGTTGCGAAGAAAATGGCTTCCGGCAATTCCAATTTGTCTGCTCGCCGCCATCGTTTCCTTTTTGCCGACGGCGATTTTGAATTGGCATTTCTGCGGCGATTGGTCCGGCGCGGTTTTGGAGGAACCGAAATTGGCACAGAAAAATCCCATCGCCGGCATTTACGGAAATTTTTTCCAATTTGCGCTGGATAATTTTGCGCCGCCGGTTTTTCCGATGGCGCATTGGTGGAATGATCACGCGCCAAAATTGATGCCGCATTTTCTCGTGAACGCGGCGGACAAATATTTCGACGGCGGATTTTTTGCGCTGGGCGAATTGCCGACGGAAGATTGGGCGGGAATCGGTTTTGGATTAAGCGCGCTCCTGGCAATTTCAGTTGCGGCATCGCTTTTAGGAAAACATTCAACTTCCAACCTTCAACATCCAACATCGAATAAATCCGCGTGTGCGTTTTTTTTCGTTTCGATTTGGCTGGCGTTGATCGCCTATTCCGCAAAATCCGGCCTAACGAACGCCGCGCGCATCATCGCACCGTATTATCCATTTCTGGTCGCATCACTTGTCGCCGGCGCGGCGCAATCAGAAATTGTGCGGCGGCGCTGGTGGAAATTTTTGGCAGCAATCGCCGTCGCGTTGTCGTTTTTGATTTTAATCGTTTCGCCAGATCGTCCGTTGTGGCCGGCAAAAACAATTTTATCGAAACTCGCCGCCGCGCATCCCAATTCCCCCGCGATTTCCCGGGCGCTGAAAGTTTACACGGTTTATTCAAAGCGTTCGGATCCGCTGGCGGATGTTCGAGAATTAGTGCCGGAAAATGTCAAAACCGTTGGCTTCGTCGGCGGCGCGGATGACATGGACATTTCACTGTGGCGTCCGTTCGGAAGCCGGACGGTGAAACATTTTTTTTGGAACGATTCGCCGGAAGAAATCCGGTCGCAGGTGAAAATCGTCGTTGTGGGCGGATTTTATTTGAAGAATTCGGGTGAGACGATTGACGATTGGCTTCAAAGAAACGACGCGGAACTGATTGGCGCGACCAATGCGACGCTTAAAGTCGGCGAAGGACCGCAGCCGTGGTATGTGGTGAAGTTGAAATAGTTTTGCCGCAAAAATGCGCGGATAAAGTTCGCGCAATCGTTACAATTGTTGGAATTGACCTTCGGAACAGCGTTTGCTAGCTTTCACGCTCAAGAAATGAATATCGCGT
>DASTWS010000030.1:0-275137 GCA_035776755.1 Verrucomicrobiia bacterium | reverse complement strand
ATGCAAACAGAAAATCGTTTCAAGATGCTCACCAAGAGCAAGCCTGACGAAGCGAAAAAATTGTTTGCCCAGGCGCAGGCGGACGCGGAACGCCGCTGGAAGTTTTATCAATTCATGCAGACGCGCGATTGCAAAGAAACGGCCGGCCGGGCGGCGACCGTGGCGAACGTGCCGAAGACCGCGACGGCAGTGGAACAACCGTAAATCAAAATACTTGTATGAATTTAAGCACTACCTATCTGGGGCTGAAATTGCGGACGCCGCTCGTCGTTTCGGCGTGTCCGCTGTCAGAAGAAATTGATGGCATTAAACAAATGGAGGATGCCGGCGCGTCGGCAGTCGTGCTTTATTCGCTATTTGAAGAACAGTTGCGCCGTGACCGGCTGGAAATCGGCCGCCGAATGGAGCAGGGGACGGAGAGTTTCGCGGAATCGCTCACCTTTTTTCCCGAGCCGGAGGAATTTCATCTCGGGCCAGAGGAATATCTCAAACACATTTTGAAAGCCAAACGCGCGACGCGCATTCCCATCATCGCCAGCCTCAATGCGCCGGCGAACGACGGCGCATGGACGCAATACGCGCGGCTCATCCAGCAGGCCGGCGCGGACGCGTTGGAATTGAACATCTACAGCATTCCGACCGACCCGGAAAAATCGGCGGAAGAAATTGAGCAAACCTATTTGGAAATTGTGAAAGCGGTGAAATCGGAAATCTCGATCCCGGTCGCCGTGAAATTAAGTCCGTTCTTCACCAATTTTGCCAATATGGCCGCGCGCTTTGAGCGGGCCGGCGCCGACGGATTGGTTTTGTTCAACCGGTTTTATCAGCCGGACATTGACCTGGAAACGCTTGAGGTGAAACCGAACATTTTGTTGAGCACGCCGATGGCGATGCGTTTGCCATTGCGCTGGATCGCCATTTTGCATGGAAAAATCTCCGTCAGCCTTGCAGCCACGAGCGGCATTCATCGCGCGGCGGACGTTTTAAAAATGCTCATGGCCGGCGCGGATGTGACGATGCTTTGCTCCACGCTGTTGCGGCACGGCATTGCCCACATCAAAATCATCGAACAGGAAATGGAAGCGTGGATGGAGGAACACGAATACGAATCCGTGAAGCAGATGAAGGGCAGCTTGAGCCAGAAAAATTGCGCTTCGCCGGGTGACTTCGAACGCGCGCAATACATGCGGGCTATTTCCGGCTACGCCCATGCGGCGGCGTGATTGAACCGGTGCCGCCGTTTTGACGCGCGTTATTTATTGGCGCTCTGTTTTTCCATTTGCCCGACCAAACCATTGTATTTCGTCACCACGTCGTTACGATTGCTGACGGCTTCGTTGTATTTCATGACAAAATCGTCGCGTTGCACGACGAGGTTCGAAATCGCCGTGTTCTGTTTTTCAATCCCGGCGTAGGCGTCTTTCAATTTGGCCGTCAGCTCGTCCACGGCGGATTTGTATTGCGCCATTTCATTGGTGAAGACTTCGTTCTGAAATTGTAATTGGAAGATTTGCGCTTTTTGTGAAACGACCCGTTGTTCGTTGGTGGCGGCCTGCGCCTTGATCTCCGAAATGCGCTCGTCCAATTGAACGATTTGCGCGTTCAGCGTGACAACGGAATTGGTGGCGTCGCGAATGGCGATATTTTTGTCGTAAAGCATTCCATTCATCGTTTGGATTTCGTCGCGCTGGACGGTTTGCTCATACCATTGCCAAGCGCAAAGGGCGCATAATCCAAGCGCGAGAAGGATGAGAAGGTTTTGTTGAAACGGTTTCATGGAGTTTGATTGTCGGGATGGGCGTGAACGGCGATGGCGACGCGGTTGATGTCGGCGCGGTTCACAAAATCGAGCACGAACATGACTTCACCGTGCGTCGCGTCATCCGCGCCGGTGATGTAAACGAGCAGATTGGTATTCAGATTGTAACGGTTCGTCAGCATCGTGAACAATTGCGGGAGGGAAACGGTTTTGTCTTCGATGGAAACCTGGCCGTTCTTGTCCACGTTCAAATTCACGATGTCCGGCTTTTTGCTGGAGGTTGCGAGGGTGGCGGTGGGTAGATTCGATTTGAGCGTCCGCACGATTTGCATCTGCAAACTGAGCATCATGAACGACGCGAGCAGAAAAAACATGATATCAATCAGTGGAATGATTTCCAGCCGTGACTTTTTTTCAGGAATGGGCGTGCGGATTTTCATGGTGTTTTGCTTTGTGTCATGAAGGCGACCTTTTGAACGCCCGCGTCGCGGACGAATTCGTAAACTTTCACCATGTCGCCGTGCAACGTGTCGCGGTCGCCGCTGATGTAAACGGGCAGGTTGGTGTCGGCAGCAAAACGGTTGCTCACGACCAGTCCAAGTTTGGCGAGAGAGATTTCCTTTTTTTCGAGCCAAACATTTCCAGATTTGTCCACGGCAATGTTCATCATGTTCGGTTTGTAATCCTGCTGCGCCTGCGCGGCCGGCGGCAGATTGACTTTGATGTTTTCCGTGCGGCTCATTTCCAGGCTCACCATCATGAACGACGCGAGCAGGAAAAACATGATGTCAATCAGCGGAATGATGACGATGCGCGACCGGCGTTTGGGAATGGGCGACGAAATTTTCATTTCAATGGGTGGTCGCCTGGCCCGACGATTGCGGTTTTGATAAATGAACCGAATCGCCGGGCTTCCCGCCGCTGCCGACGAGGACTTCGACATTGGTCGCCGCCGTTTCCAAATCAAACTGCAATTGCGCGACTTTGGCGGAAAAGTAGTTGAACGGAATCAGCGAAAAAATCGCGATGGCCAGTCCGCAGGCGGTGGCGATCAGCGCTTCGCCAATGCCGCCGGTCACGCTGGTGACGGAGAGTTCCGCGTTTCCGATGTGCAAGAAGGCGCGCATCAATCCCGTCACCGTGCCGAGCAGGCCGAGCAATGGCGCCAGCGTCACGAGCGTGTCCATGACGGTGAGAAATCGTCCGGCGCGTTTCAACTCGATGCCGGCGGCCAATTGCAGCGCGCCAAGCAGTGAGCCGTGCGCGTGGCCGACGTGTTCCAATCCGTGACGAATCGTGCGGATGACTGCGTCGTCAGATCCGAGGGCAATTTGTTTGGCGGCGGGGACATCGGAATTTTCGAGTGCGGCGAAAATCTGTTCGAGTTTTCGCGCGTCGCGCCGTTGACTTTCACGCCACCACCAGAAGGCGCGTTCGCCGACGACGGCGACGGCGACGAGGGCGCAGATGAGAATCGGCCACATGACGGGGCCGCCTTTGAAGAAGAATTCAAATACGATATTTGCGAGCATAGGTTTTGATTTGGTTAAAGTTGCAGTTTGTAGGTGATGCTGGTTTGAAAAAGATGAGTTCCGGTATTCGCCGGCAAATTCCAATGCGTTTTGACAAAGGCAACGGTCATGCGGTCGAGATACGGAAAGCCGGAGGATTCTTTCACGTCAATCGAAACGACATTTCCCGCCGCATCGCCGGAGAGCAAAAGAACAATCGTGCCTTGCTCTCTTTTTTCCATGGCCAATTGCGGATAGGGCGGCTGCGGACGGTCGCCGCGGACGCCCGTGTTGCTGATGGAACCGATTCGTTCCGGCGCGGCAAGCGGTTGAAGCGGCGGCGCGGATGCCAACGCGGATGGCGCGACGAGCGTGCCGATGGCTGGCACCGAAAATGAAATGTTCGGTGCCTGCGGTAGGGCGACAACCACGCGCGGCTCGACGTTTTTTTCTTCGACCGGCGGTTTTTGTTCCGCCGTCGCCTGTGGCGGCGCGGTCATGGGTTCCAGCACAACGGGAACGATTTGGCGAAGCGGCGGCGCGGATTGGATGGAAATGATTCCGCGCCGCGCGCCGACGATTCCGATGAGTAGAAAAAGGATGCAAATCGAATTGACCCACGCGAGTTTCTGGTTCGGATCACGCTGCGCCGACGACAAGGCGTGCCGCACCAGATTGTCTTTCAATTCGTAAGTTGTTCGGTTTGCATCCATGCGATTCTAAAATACGAATGCCAGCGAGCCGAAGAATCCCAGGCGTTCGCCATAGGATGCGGCGTTGACGCCGACGCCGCTGCCGTCGCGAAGGAGATAAGTGTTGTCCGTGACATTGACGACATCCAAACGCGCCTTCAGCAATTTCTTGTCAGGCAATTTGAAGGTGTGTTCCGCGCCGATATTGACAGTGTAATACGCGGGCAGACTTGCGCCGTTGGGAACGCCGGGCGCATCGGTGCGCAATCCGCTTCCGTAAATCGCATCCACGTAAACGCGGGTGCTGTTATGTTCGCCTTCCTTGAACAGATAGGACGCGCCGAACGAACCGGTCACGCGCTGGTCGTGATCGAGATAAATCCAATGATTTTTCACGTAGGCGATGTCCGCGGGGTCGAAGAGGAATTGCGATGAATTCCAGTCCTGGCCTTGCGCGACGGAATACGCGACGTTCGCATAAAGCGAAAGCCCGTCGTGCGTGTAGGAACTTGTAAATTCCACGCCGTAAATCCGTCCGCGTGTGTAATTGAACGCGGAAAGGATCAGCGATTGCCCGAACAGACCATCATCCAATTGATTCTTCGCGTATTTGTAATAGCCGTCCACGCCGACTTGCAGGCCGGGCAGAATTTTTTGCGTGAGGCCGACGTCGAAATAATTCGCGCGCTCGGCTTTCACCGGGTTGTCTTTGCCGGTCGCGGACGCGTTGGAAGTGCCGTCGAATTTGGAAACCGTTCCGGCCGGAACATCTTCCACCGGCGGCGGCGTGAAATAATGCGCGTAGCCGGCGTGCAGAGTCGTCGAATCCGTCGGCGTATAGATCAGGTTCACGCGCGGGCTGGGTTCGTTTTCTTTGTCGAACGACGAATAAAATTCGTCGAAACGCGCGCCGAAATTGACCGTGACTTCCGGGAGAACTTTCCATTCGTCCTGCAAATAAACGCCGGCAAAAATGCCGTAGAGCGAATTGTTGTCCACGATGGGAAAGGGCGAGCCGGCTGGATTGCCCGAACCATCCAGGGCGAATACGCCCGTGGTGGAATCCGCCTGGACCGATTCGCCGACGATCAGCACGCCGCCGCGAAGCGTGTGCTTTTCGTTCAACTCATAGCTGGCGTCGAATTGAAATCCGCCGGCGCGCAGAGCGCGTTCAACGTCGCTGGAAACGCCGTTGAAATACAGGTCGCCGACGACGTCCGGCATAAAATGAACGCTGCTGTCACGTCCAAAAACCGACGCCTGAAAATTCAGGTCGCCGATGGATTGCTGATACGCCACGACGCCATAATAATTTTGTTCGTTTTGATTTTCGTTGAGGTTCGATGAATTGAAATTCGCTGGCAACGCGCCGGTTGAATTCCACGCGTTTCCGCCAGGCGCCGTGCCGACGGACAATCCCGGAGTGTTGGGAATTTGGAAGTCGCTGTAAGACGCGCTGCCCATGATGGTCAGCCGGCTCGTGTCCGTCAAAATGCGCGACGCATAAATAAATCCTTTGTATTGTTCCGTGTTGTCGTGGATTGCATCATGGCTGGGCGTCGGATTTTCAATGCCCAGCGCGTTATGGTCGTAACTGCCGTCGGCAAAAATACTCCATTTGCCTTCGGTGCCGCCGATTTCCGCACTCGGATGAATCGTGTCGTAACTGCCGCCATACATTTCCACCGAGCCGCCGTTTTCCATTCCGCTCCTGGTCTGGATGTTAACGATTCCCGCGGTGCGAAAACCGTATTGCGCGGGTAACGAACCGGTGATGAGTTGCATCGAATCCACAAAGCGCGGATCCAATTCCATGCCGAAACCAGAAATGCCTTCCGGCAACAGCACATCGTTGATGCGATACTGCAGGTTCGCGTGCTCGCCGCGCACGTGCAGCGCGCCGCTGGCTTCGTTGTCGCCTGCCACGCCCGGTGAACGCAGGATCACTTTGGTCATCGGCGCATTGGCGCCTTGCGATTGCGAGAGGATTTGTTCGCTCGTGTGCGTGTAAGCCGTCGCGCCAAGGTTGGGCATGATCTGGCTGCGCGCCTGGTTCAATTGGCCGACTACGGTAACGTTTCCAAGATTGGCCACGTTCGTGGATGTTTCGGAGGACGCGACGGAATTGGTCGCGGCAACAACTTCATTTGTTTGCGCCATTGCCGCGCCGCCGCACGTCAGGGCGACGGATGAAATGACGGCCCAATAAATTCTGCGATTCAATTTTTTCTGCTCAAAAGGTTTCATAAATTCAAACGAATTTGCGGACGCCAAAACGCCGCAAGTTATTGTTCAACAGGAAAAACTCAGGCGCAGCAATTCGCCTGAAACCGGAATCAGGAAACGGAGCAGAAGGGCGGAGCGCGGCCCGGTGGAAGATCTTTGATGGCCGGGGCGAAAACGAGAAATTCGATTTGCGGTTCGGCCTGGATCAAAACGGTCGCCGCCGCGGGAGAAATTTCGACGGCAACGGAATCTACTTTGCCGTGCGCGAACATCGTGACCGCACAATGATGCTCATGGTCATCGCAATCGTGATGAAGCAATTCATGCAACGCCGGGCAGGCGGCCATCGCGTCCAAAAGCAAAACCATTCCAGCCAGCAGTGTCGCTACAGCTGCTTTGCTCAACGGATTGAACAGACGGTTTCGAATTTGCAAATCGTTTGCAATATAGGAAAGCGCGGAAAAAGGCGCAAGGCCATTTTTCTCGAACAAATCGCGTTGCAAAAACGCCAACTGACGTGTAGTCGGTCTTTTGCGGGCGGCCGAAAATGAAACCATGCAAATTAAAAATGATCGTGCCGCATGGTTGATGGCGGGCAATGCGCGTTGTTCTGTCATTCCCCAACCTCAAGCCAATCCAAAACGTTTTGTATTGCTCGGAGCGCCGGGCGTGGGCAAGGGCACGCAAGCGGAATTTCTCAAATCGCATTTCAGCGCATGCCATCTTTCCACCGGCGACATCTTTCGCGCGGCGAAAACGGCGACCGCCCACAGTCCGGTGATGAGTATTGCGCTCGATTGCATGAAGCGCGGCGAATTGGTTTTGGATGAAACGGTTTTGAATCTCGTTGAAGAGCGTTCGCGTTGCCTGGTTTGTGGCGGTGGATTTTTGCTGGATGGTTTCCCGCGCACGGTTCCGCAGGCCAAAGCGCTGGAGAAATTGCTCGCGAAGTTAAAGGTGAGATTGGACGCGGTGCTGGATTATCGCCTGCCGTTAAAAACCATCATCGCGCGTTTAAGTGGCCGGCGGACCTGTCCGAATTGCAAAGCGGTTTATCACGTTCAATCGCTGCCGCCGAAACAGGAAGGTCTTTGCAATCATTGCGGCGGCGTTTTGTATCAGCGCGACGATGACAAGCCCGAGGCGATCCGCGTGCGCATGGCGGCTTACACAAAAAATGCCGCGCCATTGAAAGCGTTTTACAAACGGCGGAATTTATTGGTGCCGGTGCATTCCGCCGGCACACCGGAGGAAACCTTCAAACGCACGCTCGAAGCATTGGAAATCCGAAAACCCGTCATCGCCGATGAACAGAAAATTCTATGCTGATGGCACGGGGAAAACCTGTTGCGTCGTTTGCGAAAAGGAAATTCCGGACGGTAACTGGTTTTCTCGGTTTCCCTTCGGCGACGGACGCATCATGACGTGCAGTCCGCCGTGCATGGAAAAATTTTTGGACAGTCGCGGCGTTTACGCGGCGAAATTGGGATTAAATTTTTCGGCGGAAACGGCGGCAAAATAAATCGGGTTTTTGGACGCTTGAACGGGACTGCTTCTGCCGATGCGTTCTACACATTTCTTGCTGTTCGTGAGGCGAAATTTGTTTCACAGCTCCGGCGCGGAACACAAAAAAAAGAGAGCAAATGCCAATGGATGTGAAGATGCATGACGGTTACCGCGTTTAACATCAGAAGTATGATTCCAAAATTTGTTTATATTTTCGGGAACAAGAAGGCCGATGGCAACGGCCAGATGAAACCTCTCCTGGGCGGTAAAGGCGCAAATCTAGCTGAAATGTCGCGCATTGGATTGCCTGTTCCTCCGGGCTTTACCATCACCACCGAAGTTTGCACTTATTATTACGACAACAAAAAGACTTATCCCAAAGCGCTTGAGGCACAGGTCAAAGCCGGCGTCGCCCATATCGAAGGCATTATCGGCACGAAATTCGGTGACAAGTCGGCGATGCCGCTGCTCGTTTCCGTCCGTTCCGGCGCGCGCGATTCGATGCCGGGGATGATGGACACGATTTTGAATCTGGGTTTGAACGATGAAACCGTTCTCGCGCTGGTCAATGCGACGAAGAATGAGCGTTTCGCATGGGATTGTTATCGCCGGTTTATTCAGATGTATGGCGACGTGGTGATGGGCGTGCAGAAACGCGCGGGTGAAGACCATGAACCATTTGAAAGCGTCATCCACGCGCTCAAACACGAGCGGCACGAAGATGACGTGGAAGATACGAAATTGAGCGCCGACGACTTGAAGGAACTCATTGTTCGTTTCAAAAAATTGATTTTGGAACGCACGGGAAAAGAATTTCCGCAGGATCCGTGGAAGCAATTGTGGGGTGCAGTCGGCGCAGTATTTGGTTCGTGGATGAACGACCGCGCGATTGTTTATCGCCGCAAATATAACATTCCATCGGAGTGGGGAACTGCCGTCAACGTCCAGGCGATGGTTTACGGAAACACGGGAACGACCTCCGGTTCCGGCGTCGCCTTCACGCGCAACCCGGCCAACGGCGTAAAAGAATTCTACGGTGAATTTCTCATCAACGCGCAAGGCGAAGACGTTGTTGCCGGCGTGCGGACGCCCGAACCCGTGGCGCAACTGGCCAGGGAATTGCCGGAAGCTTTCAAAGAATTGGAAGCCATCCGCGCCACGCTCGAGAAACATTTCAAAGATGTGCAGGATTTTGAATTCACGATCCAGGAAGGCAAAGTGTTCATGCTCCAAACCCGCAACGGCAAACGGACCGCCGCCGCCGCGTTGAAATTCTCGATGGACATGGTGAAGGAGAAATTGATCGATTCCGAAACCGCGGTCCTCCGCAATCCAGCAGATCAATTGGACCAGCTCCTCGCGCCGATCTTTGATACGGCGGAAATCAAAAAAGCAAATGCGATCGCAAGCGGGCTTCCTGCCGGACCGGGGGCGGCCTGCGGAAAAATTTATCTCAATGCCGAACGCGCCGATGCCGCGGCGGCCAAAGGCGAAAAGGTGTTGCTCGTCCGCAATGAAACCTCGCCGGAGGATTTGCGCGGCATGATCGCGTCGCAGGGAATCCTCACCGCGAAAGGCGGCGTGAGTTCTCACGCGGCGCTCGTCGCGCGGCAAATGGGCAAGGTCTGCGTCTGCGGCGCGGCCGCGTTACGCATTGATTACGGGGCGAAAACTGTTTCCGCCAACGGCAGCGTTTTCAAAGAAGGCGATTACTTTTCAATCGATGGCACGCGCGGATTGGTTTACGGCGGCGAAATCAAAACTGCTCCGTCGGAAATCATCGCCGGCCTTTTGCATAACAATGAATCTGCGAAAGCGACCGAAAAATTCAAAAGCTTCCAGCAATTGATGAAATGGTGCGATAAAGCGGCGCGCATGGAAGTGCGCACCAACGCCGACACTCCGGCGCAAACCAGAAATGCCCTCGCGTTCGGCGCGACCGGAATCGGCCTTTGCCGCACGGAACACATGTTCTTTGAAGGCAATCGGATCGACGCGATGCGGGAAATGATTCTGGCGGACAATGTGGCCGACCGCAAAGCGGCGCTCGCGAAATTGCTGCCGTATCAGCGCGATGATTTCGCCGGGATTTTCCGCGAACTGAAAGGTTTGCCGGCGACGATCCGCTTTCTCGATCCGCCGTTGCATGAATTTTTGCCGCACGACGCCGCCGCGCAAAATGATTTGGCGGCAAAGATGAGCGTGCCGGTCGAAAAAATCAAAAATCGCGTCCGTGAATTGCATGAATTCAATCCGATGCTCGGTTTCCGCGGTTGCCGGTTGGGGATCGTTTATTCAGAAATTTCTGAAATGCAGGCGCGCGCGGTTTTTGAAGCGGCGGCGGAAGTCCAGAAATCCGGCGTCAAAGTTAAGCCGGAAATCATGATTCCACTCGTCGGATTCAAACGCGAATTGGATCTGCAGGTGGAAGTCGTCCATCGCGTCGCGCAGGAAGTCATGACCGAGCAAAAAGTTAAATTGAATTATCTCGTCGGCACGATGATTGAGGTGCCGCGCGGCGCATTGACGGCGGACGAAATTGCCCAAACGGCGCAATTTTTCAGCTTTGGCACAAACGACCTGACGCAGACGTGCCTGGGCATGAGCCGCGACGATTCCGGCAGTTTTCTGCCGCCTTACACCGAATTTGAAATCGTGAAGAAAAATCCGTTCGCCACGATTGATCAAACCGGCGTGGGCAAATTGATGAGAATCGCGGTCGAACTGGGACGCAAAACGCGCCCGGACATCAAGCTCGGCATTTGCGGCGAGCACGGTGGCGACCCGGACTCGGTGAAGTTCTGTCATAAAGCCGGATTGACCTACGTTTCATGCAGTCCGTTCCGCGTGCCGGTCGCCAGGCTGGCGGCGGCGCAGGCGGCGATCGAAGAAAAACGCGCGGCGAAGCCAAAAAATCCGATGACGGCAAAACCGCGGGGCACGACGCTCAAAAAATCGGCGAAGAAAAAATAATTCAGCAACACACGCTCAACCCAACACACTTATATGCAAAAATCAAAATTGTTATTTCCGGCGCTGATGGCGCTGTTGTGTTCCACCGCTGGCGTTCACGCCAGCGAGGCGGACATCCATATTCCGCCGTTGAATTCGGTCACCTTTGACGGATTGAACGGCTTGAGCGGCGAGTGGCTCATGTATTTTGGCCTTGCGGCATGCGTTGTCGGCGCAATTTTCGGCTTGGTGCAATACGTGAAAACCGTCGCGTTGCCGGTGCATGATTGCATGAGGCGGGTTTCGAATGTCATTTGGGAAACGTGTAAAACCTACATGCTGCAACAGGGAAAATTTCTCGTGGTTTTGTGGGGACTGGTCGCGGCGTGCATTTTCTTTTACTTCAAAGTCCTGGAGCACAATACGCTCGGCAACGTGCTCATCGTTCTCGCGGCATCGCTGGTCGGCATCAACGGCGCGGGCGCGGTCGCCTGGTTCGGCATCCGCATCAACACCACGGCCAATTCGCGCACGGCATTTTCCGCGCTGCGCGGAAATCCATTGGAAATGCTGAACATTCCGCTGCGTTCAGGCATGAGCGTCGGACTACTTCTCGTCTGCGTGGAATTGTTTTTCATGATTTGCATTCTCGTCTTTCTGCCGCGTGAATTGGCCGGGCCATGTTTCATTGGATTTGCGATCGGCGAATCGCTCGGCGCGAGCGCGCTGCGCATCTGCGGCGGCATCTTCACAAAAATCGCCGACATCGGCAGCGATTTGATGAAAATCATTTTCAAATTGCCGGAAGATGACCCGAAAAATCCGGGCGTGATTGCCGATTGCACCGGCGATAACGCGGGCGATTCAGTCGGCCCGACCGCCGACGGTTTTGAAACTTACGGCGTCACCGGCGTGGCGCTCATCGCGTTCCTTGCGCTGGCGCTGGCGACGACGCCGACCGTTTGCGCGACGCTTATCATCTGGTTGTTCACGATGCGCGCGTTGATGATTGTCACGTCCCTCATTTCCTACTTCCTGAATGCCGCGATCACGAGAGTGAAATTCGGCAACAAATCGGATTTCGATTTTGAAGAGCCGCTAACGCATCTGGTCTGGATTACCTCCGCCGTGTCCATTGTGATGACCTTTGCGGCAAGCTGGTTCCTGCTCGGCAAACAAGCCGGCTTTGACCCGAAACTCTGGTGGGTTTTATCCGCGATCATTTCCTGCGGCACCGTTGCCGGTGCGTTGATTCCTGAATTCACAAAAATTTTCACCAGCATGAATTCGCAACATGTCAAAGAAGTGACGACCTGTTCGAAACACGGCGGCGCGTCGCTGAATATTTTGGCGGGGCTGGTGGCTGGAAATTTCTCCGGCTTCTGGATGGGTTTGTGCATCGCGGCGCTGATGCTCGGCTCATGGTTGCTGGCGACTTTCAGCGGCTCGCCGGTTATGGCAATGATGCCGGAAAACTTTCAATTCGCCGCGCCGATCTTTGCATTCGGTCTGGTCGCCTTTGGCTTCCTCGGAATGGGGCCGGTGACGATCGCCGTGGACAGCTACGGTCCGGTGACGGATAACGCGCAATCGGTTTACGAATTGAGCCAGATTGAAACGCTCGAAGGCGTGGAAGACGACATCGTCGAAAAATTTGGATTCAAACCGAATTTCGAAGTCGCCAAACATCAGCTTGAGAAAAACGATGGCTGCGGCAATACCTTCAAAGCCACGGCCAAACCGGTGCTCATCGGAACGGCCGTTGTTGGCGCGACGACGATGGTTTTCAGCATCATCATTTTGCTCGAAAACATGTTCGGCAACGTCATCAACCATTTGAGCCTGGTGCAACCGGAAATCATTCTCGGCCTGCTCGTCGGGGGCTCGGTGATTTATTGGTTCACCGGCGCGAGCACGCAAGCCGTCGTGACCGGCTCGTATCGCGCGGTCGTTTACATCAAAAAACATTTGAATCTCCATGCGCGCACCGCGTCCGAAGAAGACAGCAAAGAAGTCGTCCGCATTTGCACGATGTATGCGCAAAAAGGAATGGTGAACATTTTCATCGTCGTCTTTTCGCTCTCGCTCGCGCTGGCGTTCTTCAATCCGTATTTCTTTATCGGCTACCTGATCGCCATCGCGTTCTTCGGATTGTTCCAGGCCATTTTCATGGCTAACGCCGGCGGCGCATGGGACAACGCCAAGAAAATTGTTGAAGTCGTCCTGCGGAAAAAAGGCACGGACCTTCATGCCGCAACGGTCGTCGGCGACACCGTGGGCGATCCGTTCAAAGACACCTCATCCGTCGCGCTCAATCCGGTGATCAAATTCACGACGCTGTTCGGTTTGCTGGCGGTGGAGATCGCGGTGACGATGCCGAGCCAATTGCTCAAAACGATTATCGGCGCCGTGTTCTTCCTGGTGGCGCTCGTCTTCGTCTGGCGCTCGTTCTATGCGATGCGAATTCCGGAAGACAACCTGGCGGCGGACGACGATGATGAAAGTTCCGCGTCCGGCTTAGCCACGGTGACGAGCACCGGCACAATCCATTCCGGCGCTCAAAAAAAAATGACTGTTAAGGCGTAAGCCCCTAAACGAACAAAGCCAGACAGGGCAGGCGATGAGCCTGCCCTGTTTTATTTTGTTGAGACACGAATTACGCTAATTACCGCGAATGAATATTTGCGGGATGAAGCTTTCAGTTCTTTTCGCTCTTGCCTCGTTCGGTTGGTCTTCCTCTACATCGCCGCCCATTCGTTTGATGCAGCCCGTTCCATTGCGCCACGCGAGGAAATTACCCAGAAGGCGTTGATAAACTTACCGAAGAAGCGCGACACGGAGAATATGGTCCCAGTCCAGACATTTTGGTCGAGCGATTGAGCAAGACCTGGCGGGAGGGCGATGGAGTTAGCGCCGTTCAAGCCGACCTGAATCGAAGGGTAGGATGGATTGCCTTATCAGGCATAGCGATGCAGATCTATCTCGTGGGGCGGCTGAGAGAAACATAATGCCCAACGCATTGCTGAGGAAACAAAGGAAAAGACGGCAAGCAAAGGGTAATGGAGAAACAGATTCTGCGCTTTCATTCTTTTAATCCCCCACACCCTTAAACTCATCATCCGTTTTCAATTCCATTCCCAACAGGACGTAATCGTGGGTCACGGCTTTGAGGTCGAGCACGTAATCTTCCAAATCCAACAATTTGTTAAAACCGAGTTGTGCCAGAACACCGAGGGCAATTTTGCGTTCGCCATTCACTTCGGCTTCCAATCGTTGCAGGCCGCAGCTTCGCGCGATTTCAATCAATTCAGAAACGAGAATTTTTGAAACGTCGCGTCCGCGATACGCGGGATGCGTGAGCAGTGTGATGAGCCCGATGTGCCGTTTCCAGCCGCCGAGCCGCTGATGCAGCGTCGCTTCGCCAATGATTTTTCGTCCATGCAACAGCAGCAACGGCAGGTTGCGTTCGAAATCCGGATGACGGCACCAGTCGCGCACGACGGTGCGATCCATCAGCGGTCGTTTGATGAAGAGCCGTTCTTCTTCCGGCACGGCGAGCAAAAATTTGTGCAGCCGCGTGTCATCGCGTTTTCCCAGCGGACGCAAAATCACCGGCGTGCCATCACGAAGTTTGAGTGATGCGGGGAATTTTTCCAGGGCGTAATCGAGCAGCATAAATGGCCTTTCTAATTACCTTGAATTTACCACGGAAAAACATGTTCCAAAGTGGAAAAGCGCAAATAACAAAATATGGGAAATGTTCGCCAAGTAACGCACGGACAGCGTGGTTGAATACGGTAAGCTGATTCTATGAAACGTTTGCACGCTTTCACTCTTCGCGCTGTCGCCTTGCTGGCGTTGCTCGCGCCGGCGGTCGCTTCGGCGCATCCGGGCACGCCCGGTCACACCCACGGTTTCGTCAACGGCGCGGCGCATCCGCTGTCCGGCCTCGACCATTTGCTCGCGATGGTTGCCGTCGGCATCTTTGCGGCGCAACGCGGCGGGCGCGCCTTGTGGCAACTGCCGCTGGCATTTGTTTCCGTGATGGCGCTCGGCGGCATTTTGGGGATGGCCGGACTGGGAGAAATTCCTTTGCTCGAACAAATCATCGCCGCGTCGGTTTTGGTTTTTGGGATTTTGATCGCGACGGCGTCGCGTTTGCCGTTGAAGACGGGCATTGCAATCATCGGATTATTCGCGTTGTTTCACGGTTACGCGCACGGCGCGGAAATGCCGGTGGCGGCTTCGGGTTTGTCCTACGCGATTGGATTTTTGCTGACGACGGCTCTGCTGCATTTGGCCGGTATCGGCCTCGGTCTTTCGGCGCGCTGGATCCGTTCACCGGGATTAATCCGCGCGCTTGGTTGTTTGATTGTCGCCGCCGGCGTCGGCCTGATTTTCACCGCATAATTTATTTACGATCTATGCCCGCCACGGCTCCCAAAGAAAAAAATTACGCCCGCGTGTTGCAACACGCCAGCGGCGACAAGCGCTTCAAGATTTTGGAAGTGCACATGAAGAAATATCAATTCCGCCACGACGCGCTGATTGAAATCCTTCACAAGGCGCAGGAATTGTTCGGTTATCTGGAAGACGACCTGCTGCTGTTCATTTCCTATAAATTGAAATTGCCGCCGAGCCGCGTTTACGGCGTCGCCACGTTTTATCATTTCTTCACGCTCAAACCGAAAGGCGAACACACCTGCGTCGTCTGCCTGGGCACGGCGTGTTACGTCAAAGGCGCGGACAAAGTCATCGGCGCGATCGAAAACAATCTCAAGATCAAAGCCGGCGAAACGACCGCCGATGGAAAAGTTTCGTTGCTGACGGCGCGCTGCATCGGCGCCTGTGGTATCGCACCGGCGGTGGTTTACGACGGCACGGTCACGCCGCGCGCCACGCCGGAAGCGGCGATTGAACAAGTCAAAAAGTGGACGGCAAAATGATTCTCAACGACCTCACTCAAATCAAAGAAAAGGAAATTGCCGGTCGCAAAAAAATTGTTTTGCGTTGCTGCATGGCGGCCGGCTGCATGTCGTCCGATTCCAAAGGCGTCAAAGAAACATTGGAAAAAGCCGTCGCCGAATTCGGGTTGCAGAAAGAAGTCGAAGTTCGCGGCGTCGGCTGCATGAAATTGTGTTGCGAAGGTCCATTGGTGGCGAACGACCATGACAACGCGCTTTACGTTAAAGTCAATTCGCAGAACGCCTCGTCCATCATCGCGGCGCTCAAAGGCGGCAAGGCAGATGTCACGCAGGCGGATCCGCAAGGTGAATTTTTCAAGAAACAATTTTCCATCGTGCTGGCCAACAGCGGGGTGATTGATCCCGAACGGATTGAAAGTTATATCGCCGCGGACGGTTACCAGGCGTTGCATGACGTGCTCCGCGAAATGACTCCAAAGGAAGTCGTCGAAGAAATGGTCAAAAGCGGTTTGCGCGGTCGCGGCGGCGCGGGCTTTCCGACCGGATTGAAATGGGGCACGGTCGCCAAATCTCCGGGCGCAAAAAAATATGTCATTTGCAACGCGGACGAAGGCGATCCGGGCGCATTCATGGACCGCAGCGTTTTGGAAAGCGACCCGCACAGCGTTTTGGAAGGCATGGCGATCGCCGCCTACGCCGTCGGCGCCGAGCAAGGTTTTATTTACGTGCGCGCCGAATATCCGCTGGCGATCGCGCGATTGCAGACGGCGATCAAACAGGCGAAGCAGATGGGACTGCTCGGCTCGGCGATTTTCGAATCTCCATTCAACTTCAGCGTTGATATCCGCATCGGCGCGGGCGCATTCGTTTGCGGTGAAGAAACGGCATTGATGGCGAGCGTTGAAGGCAAGCGCGGCACGCCGCGTCCGCGTCCGCCGTTTCCCGCGGAAAGCGGACTTTGGGGCTGCCCGACGCTCATCAACAATGTCGAAACCTTTGCGAACGTTCCGCCGATTTACCGGAACGGCGCCGAATGGTTTGCCGGCATTGGAACAGAGAAAAGCAAAGGCACAAAAGTCTTTGCGCTCGCCGGCAAAATCAAAAACACCGGCCTCATCGAAGTGCCGATGGGAACGACGTTGCGGACGATCGTGGAAGAGATGGGCGGCGGCGCGCCGGACGGCGGACGCATCAAAGCCGTGCAGACCGGCGGTCCGAGCGGCGGCTGCATTCCGTCGCAGCATCTGGACACGCCGGTGGATTACGAATCGCTTGGCAAGCTCGGTTCCATCATGGGTTCGGGCGGAATGATTGTGATGGACGATTCGACCAACATGGTCGAGATCGCTCGCTTCTTTATGGAATTTTGCATGGACGAATCCTGCGGCAAATGTATTCCGTGCCGCGCGGGCACGGTGCAGATGCACACGTTGCTCGACAAAATTGCCAATCGCAAAGCAACCGCGCGCGATTTGGCAAAGCTGGAAGAACTTTGCGACATGGTCAGGAACACCAGCTTGTGTGGTCTCGGTCAAACCGCTCCAAATCCCACGTTGAGCACGCTGCGGTTTTTCAGAAATGAATATGAACAATTATTGCAGCCCGATCCATTTGGGCCGAATGGAAATGGTGAAGTGAAGAAACAAGAAATGGCGATCTGAAATGAATACAAAAGCCCGATTTCGTATTGCGTGTTACGTCAAGCACTTGCTGGAAGCGCAATCACCATTTAACGCAATACGCATCCCGCAAAGCATTTGAATTTATGGCCGCAAAAACTTTAACCATCAACGGCAAACAGATCAGCGCCGAGGAAGGCGCGACCGTGTTGCAGGCGGCGGAGGAAGCCGGCGTGAAAATTCCGACGCTTTGTCATCTTGACGGCGTTTACGATGTCGGCGCGTGCCGCCTTTGCCTGGTTGAAGTCGCCGGTGTTTCCAAATTGCTTCCCGCCTGCACGACAAAAATTTCCGAAGGCATGGTCATCAACACGGACAGCGAGCGCCTGCAGAAATATCGTCGCATGACGCTCGAATTGCTGTTCGCCGAACGCAATCACATTTGCGCTGTCTGCGTGGCCAACGGCCATTGTGAATTGCAGACGCTGGCGTATTCGCTCGGCATGGACCACGTGCGCTACGAATATAATTGTCCGAAATGGAGCGTGGACGACACGCATCAATTGTTCGGCATGGACCACAACCGCTGTGTGCTTTGCGGACGTTGTGTCCGCGTTTGCTGGCATATTGAAGGCGCGGGAACAAAAAATTTCGCCGGTCGCGGCAGTAAGGCGCAGATCATCACCGACCTGAACATGCCGTGGGGCGAATCGGATTCCTGCACCAAATGCGGCAAATGCGTCCAGGCCTGTCCGACCGGCGCGCTGTTCCATAAAGGTTCGACGGTGGCCGAAATGGAACGCGACCGTGGCAAACTTGAATTCATCGTTACCGCTCGCGAAAAGAAACAATGGATCGCCGCTGATTGATTATGAAAGTGCGTTTAGCAACAGTTTGGCTCGGCGGCTGCGCCGGCTGCCACATGTCCTTCCTCGACCTGGACGAAGCGCTGATTGACCTGGCCCAAAAAATTGAAATCGTTTTCAGCCCGGTCGTGGATGTGAAGGAGTATCCGCAAAACGTGGATGTCTGCCTCATCGAAGGCGCCGTTTGCAATGAAGAACACATTGAAATGGCGCATAAAATCCGTGAGCGGACAAAAACGGTGATTGCGTTCGGCGACTGCGCGGTGACCGGAAACGTGCCATCTATCCGTAATCAACTCGGCCTGGGCAATCACGAGAATGTTTTGCAACGCGCTTATGTCGAAGCCGCGCAATTGAATCCCTGCGTGCCGGAACAAAAAGGAATCGTCCCGCCGCTGCTCGAACGCGTCGTGCCGGTGCATGACATCATTCATGTGGATCATTATTTGACCGGCTGCCCGCCATCGGCAAAACGGATTGCGTCGTTCGTCGCGCAAATGCTCGAAGGCAAAGTGCCTCGGCTGGCCGGCGCGGATTTGAAATTTGGATGATTATGTCAAAACGCATTTTAATTGATCCGGTCACGCGCATCGAAGGCCACGCCAAGATCAGCATTTTTCTCGACGACGAAGGAAACGTTTCGGACGCCGAATTTCACGTTGTTGAATTTCGCGGCTTTGAAAAATTTTGCGAAGGCCGTCCGCTTGGCGAAATGCCGGGCATCACGCCGCGCATTTGCGGCATTTGTCCCGTCAGCCATTTGCTGGCCTCGGCCAAAGCCGGCGACGCGATTCTCGCCGTTGCCGTTCCGCCTGCCGCGGACAAATTGCGCCGGTTGATGAATCTTGGCCAGATTGTCCAGAGCCACGCGCTGAGCTTTTTCCACTTGAGCGCGCCGGACTTTTTTCTTGGATGGGACACTCCGGTTGAAAAGCGAAATGTTTTTGGAATCATCGGCACGAATCCTGAGATTGCCCGCGCGGGAATCCGATTGCGGCAATTCGGGCAGGAAGTGATCGAAGTTCTCGGCGGAAAGAAGATTCATCCCGCCTGGGCCGTGCCCGGCGGCGTGCGCAGTGCGCTTACGAAAGAAGGCCGTGAAAAAATTCTCGCCTGGCTGCCGGAAGCGTTTGCCACGACGAAAGTCGCGCTGGATTTGTTCAAAAAGACGCTCAAAGGACATGAACGCGAAACGCAGATTTTCGGGAATTTTCCGTCCTTGTTCATGAGTCTCGTGGCCGACGACGGTTCCTGGGAACATCACGGCGGCAAATTACGTTTCGTGGACAGTGATGGAAATGTCATCGCCGACCAGATTGACCCGCAAAATTATGCGGAATTCATCGGCGAATCGGTCCAGAAAAATTCCTACCTCAAATCGCCTTATTACAAACCGTTCGGCGTTCCCGACGGAATGTATCGCGTCGGTCCGCTCGCGCGCTTGAACGTTTGCGAGCGCATGGGCGTGCCGCAGGCGGATGCGGAATTGAAACATTTCAAATCGTTCGGCCACGGCGCGGTGACGTCATCATTTTTGTATCACTACGCGCGATTGATCGAGATTCTTGCCAGTATCGAATTCATCGAACGCTACATGAAAGACGATGAATTACTTTCCGGCCATTTGCGCGCGGATGCCGGCATCAACAATTTGCGCGGCGTGGGCGCAAGCGAAGCGCCGCGCGGCACGTTGTTCCACGATTACACGGTTGATCCAAACGGCATTTTGAAAAAGGTCAATCTCATCATCGCCACCGGCCAGAACAATTTGGCGATGAACCGGACTGTCGCGCAAATCGCAAAACATTACGTTCACGGGAACGAAATTCCTGAACCGATGCTCAATCGTATCGAGCACGGCATTCGTTGTTATGACCCTTGCCTGAGTTGCTCGACGCACGCGATCGGCCAAATGCCGTTGCACATCCAACTCGTTGCGGCGAACGGCAAAATTGTGAATGAAAAGATACGGCAATGATTTATGAATGCCGATGAAACGAAAATTCTTGTCATCGGTTATGGCAACACGTTGCGGCGCGATGATGGCGTGGGCGTGAAAATCGCCGAAGCAGTCGCGGCGATGGATTTGCCCGGCGTCACCGTCATCACGCGGCATCAATTGGCGCCTGAACTGGCAGTGCCGATTTCCGAGGCGGACGCGGTTGTTTTTGTGGATGCCGAGGTTAAAGCCTCCGAGCCGATAAAATTGCGGATGATAAAACCTGCCGAAACGGTTGGCCGGATTCTTGCCCATGCCGCGGATCCGCGCTCGCTGCTTGCGCTGGCGAAAGAAGTTTTCGGCAGAAATCCGATTGCCTGGACCCTCGGAGTTCCCGTCGAAGATTTCAATTTCGGCGATGGCTTTTCATCGCGCGCTGAAAAGGGTTTTCAAGATGCATTGAAACAAATCCGCGGGTTAATCCAGAACAAATTTTGCGAAACTGTTGCCAATGCCGGTTGAGCGCCGGCGGCGGGAAACGTTTAACTTCTTTGCAGTTCGACAAATGCTTGTCGTTCCAAACGAAACCGTTTATGCACGAAGTTGCCCTTGTCCGCGCCATCGTTGAAACCATTGAAAAGCAAGCCGCCAAAAAGCGGGCGCGCCGCGTCAAATGGCTGAAAATCCGCTTCAATCCATTGACCAGCCACAGTGCCGATCACGTGCGGTTCAGTTTTGATGTCATCAAGACCGGCCGCAAGATGCTCGAAAATACCGAATTGAAGTTGGACGAAGTCGAGCCACTGCTCCTGTGCAAATGCGGCAATAAATTTCACGGACATCATTTGCCCGACGTGTGCCCGCAATGCGGTTCGGTTGAAGTCAGCGCCGTGAATTCCACCGACATGGTGCTCGAAGATTTTGCCGTCGAACGTTGAACCATGAAAACGAACCCGTCAACGCGATTGAAATTGGCCATTCGCGGCGCGGTTCAAGGTGTCGGTTTTCGTCCCTTCGTTCACCGGCTCGCCACGGAACATCGGCTCGCTGGCTGGGTCAATAATTCTCCGCAAGGCGTGTTCATCGAAGCCGAAGGTTCCAGGCCGGAACTGGAAAAATTTTTGCGGCGACTCGAAAAAGAAAAACCGCCGCGCAGTTCCATCCAAAATGTCGAAGCGTTATGGCTCGATGCCGCCGGCTATCGCAATTTTGAAATCCGCGAAAGTGAAACGGCCGGCAATAAAACCGCGCTCGTTTTGCCCGACATCGCGACGTGTTCGGATTGTTTGCGTGAAATTTTCGACCCGCAAAACCGCCGTTATTTGTATCCGTTCACCAATTGCACCCATTGCGGCCCGCGTTTCAGCATCATCGAATCGCTTCCCTACGACCGCGCGAACACGGCGATGAAACGGTTCGTGATGTGTCCCGAATGCGGACGCGAATATCACGATCCGAAAGACCGCCGCTTTCACGCGCAACCGAATGCATGCCCGGTTTGCGGCCCGCATCTGGAACTGTGGGAACGCAATGCCAATTTTTCCGGGAAACAAAATTTCATCGCCCGCGGCCACACGGCGCTGCTCGTCGCCGCGCGGGCGATTCGCCGCGGCCAAATCGTCGCCGTCAAAGGCAT
Source organism: Verrucomicrobiia bacterium (assembly GCA_035776755.1). Taxonomy (GTDB): domain Bacteria; phylum Verrucomicrobiota; class Verrucomicrobiia; order Limisphaerales; family UBA11358; genus UBA11358. Next base: position 253,506 of record DASTWS010000030.1, on the reverse strand, counting down.
TGGCGGATTTCATTTGATGGTGGACGCGCGAAATGAAAAAGCAGTTCAACGATTGCGACTGCGAAAACATCGCGAGGAAAAACCGTTCGCACTTTTGTTTCCATCACTCGACAGCGTGAAAGCGGTTTGCGACGTTTCGTTGCCGGAAGAAAAATTGTTGCTTTCGCCCGAAGCGCCGATTGTTTTGCTCAAGCGCAAGAAACACCCGGAATGCAACTGCGGTTGTGAACCTGACGAACTCGGCGTGGCGATTGGGAGCGATTGCATTTGCATCGCGCCGGCGGTTGCGCCGGCAAATCCAAATCTTGGGATCATGCTGCCGTCCAATCCGTTGCATCATTTGCTGATGGTCGAACTGAAATTTCCGGTCGTCGCCACCAGCGGCAATTTAAGCGACGAACCGATCTGCATTGATGAGCGCGACGCATTGGAACGGCTCGGCGGAATTGCGGATTTGTTTTTGGTTCATGATCGCCCGATTGTCCGGCAGATGGATGATTCCATCGCCCGCGTGATTGATGGACAGCCGCAGATTTTGCGCCGCGCCCGCGGTTATGCGCCGCTGCCGGTTTTATTGTCATCCAACGTCCAGGGTCAAGCGTCCAAAGTCATTCTCGCCGTTGGGGCGCATCTGAAAAATTCCGTCGCGCTGGCGATCGGCGAAAATGTTTTTATCAGCCAGCACATCGGCGATCTGGAAACGGACACGGCGAATGCCGCCTTTCGCAAAATCGTTTCCGATTTTGAAAAGCTTTACGACGTGAGACCGGAAGTCGTTGCGGCGGATTTGCATCCCGATTATCTCTCGACCCGGTTTGCTGCGGAAGGCGGAAAGGAAGTGGTCGGCGTTCAACATCACGTTGCGCATGTTTTGTCGTGTATCGCGGAAAATGATATTGAATTGCCGGCGCTGGGCGTTGCGTGGGACGGAACCGGTTATGGAACCGACAGAAAAATTTGGGGCGGAGAATTTTTTTCAATCGCCGGAAATTCCTGCGAGCGCATCGTTCATTTCCGGGAATTTTTTTTGCCGGGCGGCGATTCGGCGGCTCGCGAACCGCGCCGGGCGGCGATGGGTTTGCTTTATGAAATATTCGGCGACGAAATATTTGGTTGCCGCGATTTGTTGCAAAATTTTTCGCCGGCGGAGCTTCCGGTGATTCAACAAATGCTTGCGCGCCAGATCAATTCGCCGCGCGCGACGAGCGCCGGCAGGTTGTTCGACGCCGTTGCCTCGCTTATCGGACTGCGCCAGCAGATGCGATTCGAGGGACAGGCCGCGATGGAATTGGAATTTGCTGCCGGCAGAATCAAGACAGAGGGCTGCTATTCTTTCCCGCTCGTTTCCCGTCATCCGTCTTTCATCCTCGACTGGCAGCCGATGATCCTGGAAATTTTGCGCGATTTGGATTTGGAAATGTCCGCTGGCGAAATTGCGGCGAAATTCCACAACGCGTTGGTCGAAGCCATCGTTGCCGTCGCAAAGAAATTCAAATTGCGCCGGATCGCGTTGAGCGGCGGCTGTTTTCAAAATCGTTATCTGCTCGAGCGCGCCATTACGCGATTGCGCGAAGAACAACTTCAACCCTTTTGGCATCAGCGCGTGCCGCCGAACGACGGCGGAATCGCATTCGGCCAAATTGTGGCGGCGCGACGGAAAATCGAGACAGTCCGTCGCGCCGCTCACGCCGGAAATTGAATCCGTATGTGCCTGGCCATTCCCGGAAAAATTGTCTGCGTCAGTGGCGACGAGCCGCTGGAACGCACCGGCAAAATTGATTTCGGCGGCATCCTGAAATCTGCGAGCCTCGCATGCGTGCCGGATGCGGGTGTTGGCGATTACGTCATCGTCCACGTTGGTTTTGCGTTGAGCAAAGTGGATGAAACCGAAGCCAAAAAAATTTTTGAATATCTGAAACAGATGGACGGGCTTGCCGAATTGCAGGAGGCGTCGCCGTGAAATTTTTAGACGAATATCGTGACGGCGAGCTGGCGCAGAAACTGGCGGGGGAAATCCACCGCATCACCACGCGGCCGTGGACGATCATGGAAATTTGCGGTGGACAAACCCATGCGATCGTGAAATTCGGGATAGATGAATTGCTGCCAAAAGAAATCACGTTGATCCATGGTCCAGGTTGTCCGGTCTGTGTGACGCCGCTCGAAACGATTGATAAAGCATTGGAAATTGCCGCGCGACGGGATGTGATTTTCGCTTCTTTCGGCGACATGTTGCGCGTGCCCGGCAGCTCGACGGATTTGCTTTCCGTCAAAGCCGGGGGCGGTGACGTAAGGATCGTTTATTCACCGCCAGATGCCGTGAAATTGGCGGAGGAAAATCCATCGCGCGAAGTCGTTTTCTTTGGTGTCGGTTTTGAAACGACCGCTCCGGCGACCGCGCTGGCCGTTGTTTCCGCCGCGCAAAAGCAGTTGAAGAATTTTTCGATGCTTATTTCGCACGTGCTCGTGCCGCCGGCAATCGAAGCGCTCATGGCATCGCCGCATTGCGGCGTGCGGGGATTTCTCGCCGCGGGACACGTTTGCGCCGTGATGGGATTTGACGAATACCTTCCTCTTGCGAAAAAATATCGAGTGCCGATTGTCGTCACCGGCTTCGAACCGCTCGATATTTTACACGGCATTTTGATGACCGTGCAGCAATTGGAATCCGGTCGCGCCGAAGTGGAAAATCAATATGCCCGCGCGGTGCGGCGCGAGGGAAATCAGCCGGCGCAGGACCTGGTGAAACGCGTTTTCAAAGTCGTTCCACGCAAATGGCGCGGCCTCGGCGAAATTCCGAAAAGCGGTTTGGGCTTGAACGAGGAATTTACCGCGTTTGACGCCGAAAAAAGATTTGGCGTCGCTGAACATCTTGTCGCCGAACCGGCGGATTGCATCGCCGGGGAAATTTTGCAGGGATTGAAAAAGCCCGATGGATGCCCGGCGTTTGGCGGTAAATGCACGCCGGAACATCCGCTCGGCGCGACGATGGTTTCGAGCGAAGGCGCCTGCGCGGCGTATTTTCGATATCGCCGGCATCGTGCGAAAGAAATGGCAGGCGCAAAATGAAAACGGATTTCACTGCGGTTTGTCCGATTCCAATTCCGGAATATCCGCGGATTTTGATGGCGCACGGTGGCGGCGGAAAATTGATGCATCAATTGCTCGAAAACATTTTCGGCAAAGCATTTTCAAATCCCATTCTCGACGCGCGCCACGATTCCGCGCAATTTGAAATTTCGAAAAGCAGAATTGCCATGACCACCGATTCCTACGTCGTTCGGCCGCTGTTTTTTCCCGGCGGTGACATCGGTTCGATGGCGGTTCACGGAACGGTAAATGATTTGGCGATGAGCGGCGCGCGTCCGTTATATTTGAGCTGCGGGTTTATTATTGAAGAAGGTTTGCCGATGGAAACGCTTTGGCGGATTGTTTGTTCAATGCGCGACGCGGCGAAAAAATGCGGCGTCCAAATCGTCACGGGAGACACCAAAGTCGTGGACAAAGGGAAGGGCGACGGCGTATTCATCAATACCACGGGCATCGGAATTATTGAACACGGACAGAACATTTTGCCGCAAACTGTGCAGGCGGGAGATGCAATTCTGATCAGCGGCGACGTTGGGCGTCATGGCATGGCGATCATGGCGGTGCGCGAAGGTTTGGAATTTGAAAGCGAAATTGAAAGCGATTCCGCGCCGGTGCATCAAACGGTTCTGCGATTGCTGGACGCCGGAATTGAAATTCATTGCCTGCGCGATCTGACGCGCGGCGGCTTGACCAGCGCGCTCAACGAAATTGCCGAAGCATCGGATTGCGCGATGCTGATCGAAGAAAAGGCGATTCCTGTGCGTGAAGACGTTCGCGCCGCTTGCGAAATTCTCGGGCTCGATCCATTTCAAACAGCTTGCGAAGGACGGTTCGTCGCGTTTGTCGCAAAAAAAGATTCGGAGCGCGCATTAAAAATTCTGCGCGCCGATTCAGGCGGCGCGGCATTCATTGGAAGCGCCACCGGCGAGCGACCGGTAAACGTGTATTTGAAAAGCGCCATCGGCGCGCGGCGGATTTTGGACATGGCCAGCGGTGAACAATTGCCGCGGATTTGCTGATTGAATTTTTTCCCCGATCGCCAACAATTTTCTTATGCCAACTCAATTGAATGAATTGATTCCCGTGCTGCAGATCTCGGTGGGACCGGTGATTTTGATCTCCGGCGTCGGATTGTTGCTGCTTTCGCTGACAAACCGTTTCGGCCGGGCGGTGGACCGCTCGCGGCAATTGATGCGCGAGATGCGCGACGCCGGGGAGGCGGACCGCCGGCATTTGGCGGAACAGGTGCAGGTGTTGTATCGGCGCGCACGGTTGATCCAACGCTCGATTGTTTTGTCGGCGTTGAGCGTGCTGTTCGCGGCGGTGATGGTCATCGTATTATTTTTTACGGCGCTGCTGAAATGGGATGCGGCAGTCATCGTGAGCGCGTTGTTCATCTGCTGCCTCGTTTCACTGATCGCATCATTGATCGTCTTTCTCGGTGATATTTCCTTGTCCATGCACGCGTTGAAATTGGAGTTTTCCAACGGCGGCAAGCAGGATATTGCGGTTTAATTTTCAGAAGCTTCCAGGACTTTCCTTAAAATTTTTCGGATGTCCTCATTATGTTGCTGTGAGGCGATGCCGAACGCGTGAACGATGTCGAGAATAAACGCGGCATTGTCGCGGTTGAAATCGTAGTAAACCGTTTCCCTGGATCTTGCCACGCCACTTTTTCGAAGATTTCCAGCGGCATCCAAAACCTGATTCATCGGCACGCAAACGTAAACCATCGCCTGATAACCGACGGCGCGCTGTTTTTGTTTGAGCTGGATCTGCACCGAACCGTATGGCGTGATTTTGGTGAATTGCGGCAATCGTTCGACGGCGCGTTGAAAGCCATCGGTCAAATTGGTTGAAGTTTCAATCTGCACCGGACGGCTTTCTTCAAAATCGTTCGTGGAAATTTTTTCAAGTGAATGCAATTCGCGGATCAAATCGTTCGTTGAAAGGATTCCAATTTGCACGGCGTCGAAAATGATTTTGGAAAGTTCATGGCCGTATTTCATTTCGCCATTGCGGTGGAATTTGATTTGCGGAACGGCGCTCGGGCTGTTCGTGTTTGGGATATCATAGCCGATTTGCCATTCAATGTAATCGTTCGCGCCAAGCACGGTTTTGGTCGGCGCGACCGGAACGCCAAAACCATTCGGCAACATTTCTTTCACGCGCACTTTGCCGGTGACATCGGTGAGCGGCAGCCGCACACGCACGGAACCGCCGCTGGTGAAAACGAGAACCTGCTTGTAATTGGCGTCGGCGCCAGAAGCGGACAAAGCGAAGAAGACTAGCGCGAAGACAAAGGAAAATGATGTTCGCATTGAACGAGCCTGGGTGATAGAGCGCGGAAATTCAAGCATTCAAACCGGAAGCGGACGAATGATTTTCCGGTTCAATCTCCTTCTTTTGTTTTCTTTTAGCAGAATGCCAGCGATAGATTCAACAGTTCTGGAGATGACAGGTTCGTTTCTGAAGGGATAATCAACCCTGGTTCCTCGATAAAAAACCTATTTATTGAATAACCAAGGTTAGTTAGGAAGCGACAAAGGTTTATTATTGAAGAAAAACCTTGATCAAAACATAAATATGGACAACGGAAATGTCCTGTTGTCCTGAAATTATCTAAGCAATGGACTAGGTAATCATTTATGAAACTTTCCATTGACGCTCTCCTCGATTGCGGAGTATAAACGGTGCGAACCAACCAACAACAGGAACTTTATGGAAACGGGCGGGAAACTTCTTTGTAAAGGGGTCAGTCCTGCCTTGCCTGAAAACGGCAAGAGGCATTAAATCGGATTGGCGTCGCCAAGTGTGTTGCATGAAAAATTGGTGGCGCAGGCACGGGTAACGGCCACGGAAAGCCGCGTTGAGAAACTGACGATTCAATCTGAACTGCAAAATGAATTTAATTTGTTATGAAGGCAGGACTGACCCCTTTAAATACCAAACATATGAAGCCGCTGACGATTTTACAACTTGGCTTATGTTTACTCCCGATGGTGGCCACGCGGTGCCGCTGAAAAAAGTGAATTGGCACTGGAGCGGAACCGGTGAATGGTCCAACGGTGATCCAATTTTAACTGATCACGATGAAGGCACGAGTGGACCTATAGACGCAATAGATTATCCTTCTTGGACTAACAGTCTTTCCAACCTGGACCATTTTTATGAAGAACAATAATTTCATTAAAACACTGATCTTGGCAACGCCAGTTCTTGTCATGATTTTTTTTGCCGACTTTTGTAGCGCGCAAACAAACCACATAGCTCGGCTTGCCGACCTTTTTAAGATGAATCCCGCCTCCTTTAGGGAGGTTCAATTTTCTATTGCGTTAAGCAATATTGTTTTGCGAACTGGATCAACAAATTATTTGCATTGGATGTTGCGAAATAATTCGACAAATTTAATTCTATACGAAGCGATCGGAGCAATTTCTCCAAGTGTTCCTTCTCCGGTTTATTTAACAAACAATGATCATAATTATCTGCTAATTGAAATGCCGAGACTACCCCATGGTGGTGGGAATGTTTTCAATTCGCCGGGAGCAATTTCTTTTCTCCCGATAGATCCCGGTAAAGCTGTAGAAAAGAGAATTCAATTTGTCGTCAGTGGAAACATCACCGTTGGCAATTACAAAATCGTTGCAAATCAATTCTTGATAAATACGGATCGAGAAGGATGTATTCTTACGTCAACATTAGACGTAAAAGTTGTGAAATAATCTTGATCGGCAAATAAAAATGGAACAATCAGAAAAGCAACGGCTTGAAGAAGCGTTAAAACAATAGCTTAAACGTCATCTCCAATGCTTTAGTGTGGAATTGACGAACGGCTTGAACGTGATTTCCGTTCATGCCACAGATTTGGCCGTAAAGGGGTCTAAAGGGGTCAGTTCCGCTTAATGAATTAAAACGGCGCTATTTTCTTCATTTCGTTGTGCAAAACGGTTAAGCCTTTGCCATGAATTCTGAAATCATTCTTGAAGTGGCAACCCGGACGTTGGCGGGTGCGATCTCTTTTCCTGATGCGGTCGGCAAATTGCTGGCGACGGGCGTGGAGTTTTATCACGTGGATTATTTGCGCCTGCGCAAGACATGTTACGGCACGGACGGCAAAACGGTGACGGTGCCCATCGCTTATGAGGGGCTGCCGGCGGTGGCTCCGGCCTTTGATGCGGCGGCATTGCGCGCGAACATTTTGGACAGCCAGCAGAAAGGGCAGCCGTATCGGGAGTTCACGCGCCGTGCGATGGCCGGTGGCGTGGCGGGATATTTCGCATTTCTGCGCGGCAAGCGGGTATTGTATTTCGGGCGCGACGGCGAGCAGCACGTGGAATGGTTTCCCGGCGCAAAACCGAAATAATCGCCACTAGAGGGTGCGGAGAGATTTGTTCTTGTAGCAGCCGGATGTGAACCGGCTCAATTATGCAAATGAATTAATTTATTACGACAGCAGGGCTAACCCCTTTACTTTGCGAAAGGCAAATGCGATTGTCAGTAAAATGAAAATTCGCGTTTTCATGTCAGAATTTAAAATTCCAGTCGCGCGATGCATATTTTTCAGCCGCCAGTCTTTGGATTTCTACCTCAGGAAAATTCTGCAATTCGTTTTCGGCTTTCCAAATTTTTTTCATCGCCGCCTTCACCTGCGCGGCGGGCAGGCTCAGATTGCGAACGAATTCGCCGTGGCTGCGGTTGTGGCGATAATCCGGTTGCAGGGAGGGAAGCTTCAGGCATTGCTCGATGAGCGCGAGATTGAAATTGAGCAAAAACGTTCCGTGAAACAGCAGGAAACTTTTGTGGCGCCGCTGCGAATTGCCGGAAAATTTGGCGTCGCCAATAGTCAAATCCGTGTGGCCGGAAATGGAGATGATGGAATAATGAAAAACCGACGGCGTGGTTTCAAAGGCCGGAAGCAGCGTTTGAATAGCGGCGCGATTGCGGTCCATGATGAATTGATTGGCGCTGGAAATGTTGGCCAGCGGCGAATTTTCCGCGATGCGCAAAATGAGCGCATAGTTCAGGCAGCCGCGTCCCTGCAAAACCGTTCCGCCGCCGGAGCAGCGGCGTAATATCGGGACCTGATTTTTTTCGCAGGCATCGGCATCAACTTCCGTGGCAATTTTATTCGCATAGCCGACCACGACAAAAGGCTCAGGCGATTCCCAAAAGCGGAGGATTTCGTCGCCGCCGTATTGTTCCCGCCAGTCGAGGAGCGCCTCGTCTGCGGCAAGGTTTTCGGCAGGCGTTGAAAAAGTGCGGTCGAAAAATTTCATTGATGCGTTAAATTGTTGGTCGTTGAACCGTTAAACGGCATATGATAACGGCGATCAAACGGTTCCATTCATCAAGCGGGCAGCGAACACAATTTCACTGGCGTTTGATGTAAAAATGGCTTTTAATTTGTTTTCGCGCTTTCAGGTGCGATGTGGAAAATTGAATCAAAGTAATCGTGGAGACAAAAGAAATTTACAGTTCACGCAATCCCATTCCCGCCGGCAATGGCGATAAATGGGGCGAATCGCTGCAATCAGTTTTCGAGCTGGCGCTGGAAAACCAGGGGCCGGAACGCACGGCGGAATTGCTGGAAAAGCTCGCCAACCAATTGCGCCAGACGCCGCGCCCGGATTCGGGCACGACGACACCTTATCTCAATACCATTCCACCCGACGCGCAGCCGAAATATCCGGGCGATCGTGACATCGAACGCCGCATCAAAAGCATCATGCGCTGGAATGCGATGGCGATGGTCGTCAAAGCCAATTCCACGACAAACGTCGGCGGCCATATTGCGTCGTTTGCTTCGTCGGCGACGCTGTATGAAGTGGCGCAAAATCATTTTTTCCGCGGACGGACGGAAAATTTCCCCGGTGATCAGGTTTATTTTCAAGGCCACGCCGCGCCCGGAATGTATGCGCGCGCTTTTCTGGAAGGCCGATTGGATGAAACGCATTTGCAGAATTTCCGGCAGGAATTGGCGGACGGTGGCGGGTTGTCTTCTTATCCGCATCCGTATTTGATGCCGGATTTCTGGCAATTTCCCACGGTTTCCATGGGGCTGGGCCCGATCATGTCGTTGTATCAGGCGCGGTTTAACCGTTATGTAAAGGCGCGCGGTTTGGTGAGCTGGAAGGAAGAACCGCGCGTTTGGGCGTTTCTGGGCGATGGCGAAATTGACGAGCCGGAATCGCTCGGCGCCATCACGCTCGGTGCGCGCGAAAATTTGGACAATTTAATTTGGGTGGTGAACTGCAATTTGCAGCGGCTCGACGGACCGGTTCGCGGCAACGGAAAAATTATTCAAGAACTCGAAGGACTTTTCCGCGGCGCGGGCTGGAATGTCATCAAAGTGATCTGGGGCAGCGATTGGGATGATATCATCAAGCGCGACAAGACCGGTTTGCTGCTCAAGCGCATGGAAGAATGCGTGGATGGCGATTACCAGAAATATGTCGTCGAGCCCGGCAGCTATACGCGCAAGCATTTCTTCGGCAAATATCCGGAATTACTCGAACTGGTGAATCACTTGACCGACGAGCAGATCTCCAAATTGCTGCGCGGCGGCCATGACGTGCGTAAAATGTATGCAGCATACAAAGCGGCGACGGAACATAAAGGCCGGCCGACGGTGATTCTCGCCAAGACCGTCAAAGGCTACGGCTTGGGCGAAGCGGGCGAGGGCAAAAATATTTCGCACCAGCAAAAGAAGATGAACGAAAAGGAACTCCGCGAGTTCCGCAAGCGTTTCAATATTCCCGTTTCCGATGATGTCATCGCTGAAACGCCGTTTTATCGTCCGGCCGCCGACAGCCCGGAAATCAAGTATTTGCTGGAGCGGCGCAAGAAATTGGGCGGGTTCGTCCCGGCGCGAATTGTTAACGGCGCAAAATTGGACGTGCCTTCGCGCGAGTATTTCGGGGAATTTTTCAAAGGCTCGGTCACGGAAAATTCCACAACATCGGCTTTTGTCCGGTTGATGGCCGTTTTGCTGCGCCACAAGAGCGTTGGCAAAAACATTGTGCCGATTATCCCCGATGAAGCGCGCACCTTTGGCGTGGATGCGCTGTTCAAAGATTACGGAATTTACTCGCCGAAAGGTCAGCTGTATGAGCCGGTGGATAAAGCATCGCTGCTCTATTATCACGAGGCAAAAGACGGACAGATTCTTGAAGAAGGAATCACCGAGTCCGGTTCAATGGCGTCGTTCATCGCCGCGGGCACCAGCTACGCCACGCACGGCCTGCCGATGATTCCATTTTATATTTATTACTCGATGTTTGGTCCGCAGCGCACGGGCGATCTGTTCTGGCTTGCCGGCGATATCCGGGCGAAAGGATTCCTGTTAGGAGCGACGGCCGGCCGCACGACGCTTAACGGCGAAGGCTTGCAACATCAGGACGGCCACAGCCTGCTGCATACGAGCACCATTCCGACGTGTTTGCCTTACGATCCGGCATTCGGTTATGAAATCGCAGTCATCGTTGCCGATGGCTTGCGCCGCATGTATGCCGAAGGCGAGGAGATTTTCTATTATCTTTCGCTTTACAACGAAAATTATGCGCAGCCGGCGATGCCCGCCGGCGTCGAAGACGGAATTCTGAAAGGGCTTTACAAATTCAAGCCCGGCGCGGAAGGGAAAAAAGTCAAGGCGCACATCTTTGGCAGCGGGCCGATCATGATGTCGACTTTGAAAGCACAGGAAATTCTTGCCGAAAAGTATAACGTGAGCGCGGACATCTGGAGCGCGACGAGCTATAAATTGCTTCGCACGGACGCGATCCGCTGCCAGCGCTGGAATATGCTGCATCCTGCGGAAACGCCCCGAAAATCCTACGTGGAAAAGATTCTGGAAAAAGAGCAGGGCGCATTCGTCGCCGTTTCGGACAACATCCGCACGGTATCTGACCAAATCGCGCCGTGGGTTCCGGGCGGGCTGTTTTCATTGGGCACCGACGGCTTCGGTCGCAGCGATACCCGCGCGCAATTGCGCCGGTTTTTCGGGGTCGATTGCGAAAGCGTCGTCGTTGGCACGCTTTACGCGCTGGCAGAGAAAAATCTTATCGGTCGTGAGATTGTCGCGCAGGCGATCAAAGACCTTGGAGTGAACCCGGAAAAAATCCAGCCGGAATTGGTTTGATTACGCGACTGTCAGAGACGGCTCCCGCAACAGTTCCGGCGCAAATTCAAACCGCTTTCCCACGAAGGCGCATTGGTCCGAACAATAAATCTTTCCGCCTTGTTCAACTCCTATGCCGATGACCCGGCAATGGCACTGTGGACAAGCCGGTGCCAGCGATTGGATCGCGCAATCGAAACAACAAAACGTGTAGGCGTTTCCGTTGTGGATTATTTTGAAGTTTCGGCGGCCAGAAGTGCCGCATGTATCGCACGTGTCCATATATTGTGTTCTTCTTTTTCTGAAATCGTTTCGGTCGTCCGGTCGTTGATCCAATCGCTCCAAAAGTTGCCATCGGATGGTTCGGAAACGGTTTCGGTTCGATTTTCCATTCGATCTAGTTTTGCCATAACAGAGTAATTTTTTGAAAGCCGGGAACCATCAACTGCATCAATCTGTTGCCAGATTGCCTCCAAATTGCGTTTAGCGAACCCGTCTTTGACATGGATGCTTTAGCTTCGCCTGTGCCATGAGAAATTTCAGAACTGCCGGTTTGAAAATCCTTTGAAAACCAAAGGAAAACCTTTTTTCTTCGTCGCCCGGTTGATAATTTTCCGAAAGCAAATTGCAAAAGGCCGAAAAAAGGCAAATGCTTTTTGCAATTGCTCTTGTGAATTGTTGGTGAACAACTTGTGAAAAATGTTTCGAATTGGCATTGATCTGGGCGGAACGAAAATCGAAGGCATCGTTTTAGACGACAACGGAACCGAACTCTTCCGCAGGCGGATCGAAACGCAGCGGGAATTCGGTTATGACCATATCCTTGGCCGTGTCAAAAATCTTTACAGCGAACTTTCCCGCCACGTCGAAAATGCGACGCATACTCTCGGCCTGGGCGCGCCGGGCGTCGTTTCCCCGCGCACCGGCATTGTCAAAAATTCCAACACCACCTGCATGAATGGCAAGCCGCTGAAGACAGATCTGGAGAAATTGCTCGGTCATAAAATTGAAATTCAAAACGACGCCAACTGTTTTGCCATGGCGGAAGCCCGCCACGGCGCGGGCAGCGGAAAAAATCTCGTTTTCGGCGTCATCATGGGAACCGGCTGCGGCGGCGGGATTGTTTACAAAGGCGAAGTGATCACCGGTCCGCAAGGCATTGCCGGCGAATGGGGGCATCACTCCATAAATCCCGCCGGCCCGCTTTGCTACTGCGGCCAGCGCGGTTGCGTCGAGACTTATATCAGCGGCGGCGGGCTGGAAACGCGCTACGCGGAAAAATTCAAGGTGAAACGCCCCCTGCCGGAAATTGCGAAAGATTTTGACGCCGGTGAGGCAAAGGCTGTTGAATTCATGGACGAATTTTTCCGCCATTTCGGACGGGCAATGGCCAACCTGATCTCCATTCTCGATCCGGATATCGTGGTGCTCGGCGGCGGTGTTTCCAAATTCAATGCGATCTACACGCAAGGCGTCGCACGGGTTGCGGAAATGGCTTTCACGGACGTTCTGGAAACGCCGATTGTGAAACATCAGCTCGGTGATTCCGCCGGCGTCATCGGCGCGGCATTGATTGGAATTTAATATTCGACACCGGATTTGACGCATTGCTGCAGGCGATGCAAATCATCAAGGTCGTCCTGGGAAACCGCCGGCCACCACACGCCGTTGAAAATTTTTGGCGACTTCCACCGCCAATGTTCGACGTGGCCATCGGCGAAAGAAAGATTGGCGCCGCGATTATGCCGGTCGGCGGCAAGATCGAGCCAGAAATCCGACCAATAACTGTCCTGCGGAAAAATTCCAAAAGTTGCGTCCCAGATGTCCTGTTCGTGCGTATCAATAAATACAAACAGATTTGATGGCGGCGGATTTCTGATTTCCGTGAATTTCCGATAAGTGCTGGCCGCGTCATCGCAATTCAGGCTGATGTCCATGCAATAACTGCGCGTCCGCAACAAATCCGGATGACCGTTGACCACCGAAAAATCCGCCGGGCAATGATAAATCGCCGGTGTTTTGTTATATGGAAAAATATTCCCCATTTCCACGCCCGTTGCCGTGCTGACATCGAGCGGCGCGATTCCCGGACACCAGGAGCGGCTGTTGGTCACGGTGCTCAAGCCATTGGTCGAACTGGGCGCGGAGACGAAGCCGCCGACCTGATTTTGCGGCCAGAAATCATTGTAATCGCTGACGTAAAGATGACAGCACAATTCCAATTGCTTGAGATTGCTCAAACACGCCAGGCTTTGGGCGGCGCTTTTGGTTTTGGACAAGGCCGGCAGCAGCAACGCGGCGAGAATGGCGATGACGGCAATGACGACCAGCAATTCCACCAGCGTGAAAGCACGAAGAAAATTTTCCTGCCTGCGGAAATTTTTCATAGCGACAGCGGCAATTTCGTCCGAACCGCTTTCCGTCGCAACTCAATTTTGCTTATTGTTTCGCCGGAGGATTTGACGCTTCCGGCTTTTTAGCCTTCACGTCAATGTAGAGCTCGCGCAATTGCTTGGCCGAAACCGGCGTCGGCGTTTGCGTCATCAAATCCACGCCTTTGGCGGTTTTCGGAAAGGCAATCACGTCGCGAATGCTCGGCGTGTTACAAAGAATTGCGATCATCCGGTCGAAGCCCAGCGCAATTCCGCCGTGCGGCGGCGCGCCATATTGGAACGCATCGAGCATATAACCGAAACGTGTTTTGGTCTCTTCCGGCGAGATTTGCAGCACGTCTTCAAAGACTGTCTTCTGCACATCCGGCTGATGGATACGGATCGAGCCGCCGCCGAGTTCGACGCCGTTCACGACGATATCGTAATGCTGGCCGCGAACTTTTTTCGGATCGGATTTGAGCAATGCAATATCTTCCGCGACCGGCGCGGTGAACGGATGATGGCTGGAATACCAGCGGTTCTGCTCGCGGTCGAATCCGAGCAGCGGAAAATCCACGACCCAAAGAAAATCAAAGCGATTCGGATCGATTGTCAACTTGCCTTGCGCTTTCAAAACGTCGGCGCAATACAGCCGGATTTTGCCGAGAATTTCGCACGCGTTCAGCCATTGATCGGCGGCAAACAAAATCAAATCACCTTCTTCGATTTTCAATTTCGCCGTCAGCGCGGACTTTTCCGCCTCGCTGAAAAATTTCACGATAGGCGATTTCCATTCGCCATTTTCGACTTTGATGTAAGCCAGGCCTTTCGCGCCAAAACTCTTGGCATATTCGGTCATCGTTTCAATTTGTCCCTGCGTCGCACCGGCGAGACCTTTGGCGTTGAGCGCTTTGACCACTCCGCCGTTGGCGATGGCGCCGGAAAAAACTTTGAAACTGCTCGCGCGAAATTCTTCCGTGAAATCCACCAGCTCCATGCCAAAACGTGTGTCGGGCTTGTCAATGCCGAAGCGATTTAACGCTTCTTCAAAGCGGAGCCGCTTGAACGGCGTCGGAATTTCCATGCCGAGGGCGGTTTTCCAAACGCGCTTGAGCAATCCTTCAATCAAATTGTAAATGTCTTCGCGTTCGATGAACGACATTTCGATGTCAATCTGGGTAAATTCGAGCTGGCGGTCGGCGCGCAGGTCTTCATCGCGAAAACAGCGGGCGATCTGAAAATATCTTTCGACGCCGCCGACCATGAGGATTTGTTTGAACTGCTGCGGCGATTGCGGCAGGGCATAAAAGGTCCCCGCTTCGCGGCGGTTTGGAACAAGAAATTCCCGCGCGCCTTCCGGTGTGGATTTGAAAAGAATCGGCGTTTCCACTTCGAGAAAGCCTTGCTCATCCATGAAACTGCGCGTGGCAATGGCGACTTTGGAACGCAATTTCAAATTGCGCGCCATTTCCGGCCGGCGCAAATCAAGATAACGATATTGCAGGCGCGTGTCTTCGGCGACTTTCGCGGCGGCTTCCGGGTCATCAATTTGAAACGGCAACGGTTCGGCCATGTTCAGCACGTCGAGCGATTGCGCCATGACTTCAACTTCGCCGGTGGGAATTTTTGAATTGTTCGTTCCTTCCGGGCGTTGCCGGACTTTGCCGGTGATGCTGACGACACATTCGCTGCGCAATCTTTCGGCGATGGAAAAAGTATCTTTCGGCAAATCCGACGGATCAAAAACCGTTTGCGTGCGGCCTTCGCGGTCGCGGATGTCAATGAAGATGAGTCCGCCCAAATCGCGGCGCGAATGGACCCAGCCGGTCAAAGTGACCGTTTGCCCGATGTGCGACGGGCGCAGTTCGTTGCAATGATGCGTGCGTTTCATCGAAAATGAACGCATAGTCTGGCGAGAAATCATCCGGATTTCAAAAGAATTATTCATGCGGGACGGTTCGGGCTGTTTTGCTCCAAAAAAACACTTTTACAAATCGGGCATTTACAAACTATTTTGCTCTCATGAGCGATTTGCCAAAACCGGAAGTCATCATCACACATGAAAGTGATTTGGACGGGCTGCTCGCGGGAGTTTTGCTTCAACGCCTCGCCGGGAAATTGTTTGCCGCGCAAATTCCGTTGCAGGCATTTCACTACAACCAGTGGCGGCAGCGCGATTTGCGCGAAAAATCAGCGTGGGTGGCTGATTTCACATTTGAAACGCGGATCGATAAAACAGATTGGCTGGTGGTTGATCATCATGTGACCGACGCCGCGCCGAAAAATGCGAAACTGATTCACGACGTCAACAGGTCCGCGGCGACGCTTTGCTACGAATTGTGCAAGCAAAACGGCATTCAATCGTCCGCGCTCGACCGGCTCATCCATTTGAACAACGTGTCCGATTTGTTTCTCGTGGACGATCCGGATTTTGAACTGGCCAGCGATTACGCGAGCATGGTCAAGGTTTATCAATTTTGGAATCTGCACGCGCTCATCGGCGGCGAAATCGAAAAATTATTGGATCATCCGTTGCTTGAAGTGATGGCTGTCAAACGCAGGATTGAAAATCCGCTCGGCTTTGAATGGGCCAAATCCAATGTCACGGAACTTTCACCCTCGGTCGGTTACGTGGATACGGTCGTCGGCAACAATAATCTTGTCGTTCACCGTTTGCTCGAGGAACGCGCGACGAAATATCCAGTGCTGGTGACGCTGTTTCGCCGCGGCAACGGCGTTTTTGCGAGCTTCCGCAGCCGCAACGGCGATGCCTTGAAAGTCGCGGAGAAATTTCAAGGCGGCGGCCACGCCAACGCCGCCGGCGCGATCCTGCCCAAAAGCGTCCGCACCATTTCCGATGCGACGGATTATCTACAGCAAATTCTCAAGCCGCGAATCTCTCCCGCGCTGAACAGTTTGGAAAATTTATTCGCGGCTGCGGAGACGAAGAAATGAAATTTTATTTGCACAAGCGCGCGTCTGTTCTTAATGTCAGTGCAACGTCGGTTGTTTCACCGCGTTTAAGGAGTAAAAATCTATGATGAAAAAACCCCTTTCGGCTGCCGAATTGGATGAATTAGTTGTTGGTCTGAAAAAATTGTCCCGCAATCTCTGGTGGAGTTGGAGCCAGGACGCACAGGACCTGTTCGAGAAATTGTCGCCGCGAAGCTGGCAAAATCTTTATCACAACGCTGCCGCCGTCTTGCAGGAGGTTTCCGATAACGAACTGCGCGTGCATTTGCAGGACGCCGATTTTGAAAAATGCGTCCGCAATGTGCTCAATGAATTTGACGCCTACCTGAAATGCGATTCGACCTGGGGCCATCAAAATGCGCCGCAATTGTTGAAAAATCCGGTCGCCTATTTTTCGGCGGAGTTCGGCCTGCATGAATCGCTGCCCATTTCCGCCGGCGGCCTGGGAATCCTGGCCGGTGACCATGCGAAATCCGCCAGCGATCTGGGACTCGGATTTGTCGGCATCAGTTTATTCTATCGCGAAGGCTATTTTCAGCAGGCGATCGACATGAACAACTGGCAGACGGAATACTATTCGCTCATTGATCCCAAAAACGTTCCGCTCGAACCAGTGCTCGATTCGAATGGGCAGCCGGTCATTTGCGAAGTGGAAATTGACATGTCGGTCGTGAAGTTTAAGGCGTGGCGCGTCAATGTCGGTCGCGTTCCCGTTTATCTGCTTGATACCAATGTTCCGGAAAATCCACAGCATTATCGCGATTTGACCACGCGCGTTTACGGCGGCGACAGCACCATGCGTGTGATGCAGGAAATTTTGTTGGGCATCGGCGGCGTGCGATTGCTTCGCAAACTCGGTGTCGCGCCATCAGTGTTCCACATGAACGAAGGGCACGCGGCATTTTTGACTTTGGAACTCATCCGCGAAAAAATGGGCGCGGGAAAAAATTACGCCGAGGCGGCTGCCGCGACGAAGGCGGAATGTATTTTCACCACGCACACGCCGGTCGAAGCCGGTCACGACCGTTTTACGCTCGGATTGATGGACTACGCGTTTCAACTTTATCGCCAGCAATTGCCGGTTCCGTTTCCCGATTTGCTCAAGCTCGGTCGCGTGGACGAAAATAATTTGAATGAACCATTTTGCATGACCGTGCTGGCCTTGAAATTGTCGCGCTCGGCGAACGGAGTCAGCGAATTGCACGGCGACATCAGCCGTCACATGTGGCAATCGCTTTATCCCGGCACGCCGGTGGACAAAGTTCCCATCGGCCACATCACCAATGGCATTCATTTACTTGGCTGGATGAAAGGACCGGTGCGAAAATTTTGGCGCGATAAACTGGGCGAATGTAATGACGATACGTGTGAACTCTGGCGCAAGCAATACGGCAGCGATTGGGCGTCGGCCATCAATCACACGGATTTCTGGCAGCATATCGCCGATCCGGCGTTTGTCTCCGACGAAGAACTTTGGGCGTTGCGTTACAAATTGCGCCGGCAATTGATTGAATTTATCCGCCGCCGTCTGCTTTACACCACGACACGCGTTTCGACGGGCGATTTCATCCGCTTCGAGCATTTGCTGAATCCCGATGCGCTGACGATCGGCTTCGCGCGACGTTTTGCGACCTACAAACGTGCGCCGCTGATTTTTCAGCAGTTTGAAAACATCGTGAAGTTGACCAAAGATAAAAATCGTCCGATCCAATTTGTTTTCGCCGGCAAAGCGCATCCCCGCGACGATGAAGGCAAGCGATTCATCCAGCAAATCATTCATTTGAGCAAACACAGCGAACTCGCCGGAAGTCTTGTCTTCCTTGAAAATTATGACGTCCACGTCGCGCGCCAGATGGTCAGCGGCTGTGACGTATGGCTGAACAATCCCCGCCGCCCGCTCGAAGCCAGCGGCACCAGCGGCATGAAAGCCGGCTGTCATGGCTGTTTGAATTTCAGCATTTTGGACGGCTGGTGGCGCGAAGGTTACGACGCCAAAAATGGATTCGCCATCGGTGAAGATTCGCACCCGGCGAACGTCGAAGAACAAGACCGCGTGGACAGCGCGAACCTTTACAAAACGCTGACCGAGCAGGTTGTGCCGTTGTTTTTTGATCGCGACGAGAACGGCATTCCGCGCAAATGGATCCAATATATCCGCCACGCGATGGCGACGCTCGTTCCTCGATTCACCACCGATCGCATGGTCAAGGAATACGCGCGACGATATTATTGCGCAAAGTAATTCTCCCGTTGGAGTGAAAGAAAAATGCGCGGAAGCAATTCCGCGCATTTTATTTTTATGCTTGGAAAATTAGGCGTAAACCGGCCCGAAATTCTGGCACGCCCGATAATCCGCCGATTGCAATTCCAGTGCACCGAACAGGTTCCACGAGCTTGGCCGAAAGATTTTCTCTTCGTCCACATTGTGCATTGCCACTGGAATTCGCAACATCGAAGCGAGCGAAATCAAATCCGCGCCGATGTGGCCGTAGCTGATGCTTCCGTGGTTCGCGCTCCAATTGTTCATCACCGTGTAAACGTCGCGGAACGCGCCTTTGCCTGTGACTTTGGGGACGAACCATGTTGTCGGCCATGTTGGATTCGTGCGCTCATTCAAAGTCGTATGAACTTTTTCCGGCAAATCTACTGACCAGCCTTCCGCAATTTGCAGGGCAGGGCCAAGGCCTTTCACCAGGCTGATTCGGCACATCGTCATCGGCATTCCGCCGCGCGATAAATAGCACGATGAAAATCCGCCGCCGCGGAAATATTCGTAAATCGCCGCCGGCCATGTCGTTGCCTCCAAACATTTTTGCATTTCATCTTTTGAGATTTCCCAGAACGGTTTCATCGCCGGCTTGCCGTCAATTTCCTGCCGGCCGGTTCCGTCCAACGTCGCCGCACCGGAATTGATGAGATGCAGCAAACCGTTTTCGCAATCGCCGGAAAGCTTGTGGCTCGTGACGCGTTTGACGGATTCAGGACTCCAATAAGTGCGGACATCCGCAAAAATCTGCGCCGTGTTCGTGAGCAATTGGCCGAACAACATGCACGCGCCATTCAGCGCGTCATTTTCCGTCGCGAACGCCATCGGTGCGCGCAGGCCGTTCCAGTCGAATGACGAACATAAAATCGCTTCCATGAAATCGCCGTTCGGAAAATGATCGGTCCATGCGCGCTGGCCTTGAAAGCCGCCGGAAATCGCATTGTGCCCGAGCGCTTCCTCGCCGAAGCCCAATTCCGCGAGACGTGGATTGCCGACCATTAAGTCGCGCGCGATCATCGTCATTTTCACGACGGTTTCCCATTCCCAATCTTTCCGCGCAGCGTCGCGTTGCAATTTCGCCGGATTGTAATCCTTGCCTTCTTTGCAATTCTGTTTTGTCCACGCGAGCGCTTTTTTGAATTCGCGTTCGTCGTAAATTTTTTCTTCGATACGCCGGACAATTTCCGTCATGTCCACGCATTCAACCCTCATGCCGAGATAACTTTCAAAAAACGATTGTTCGACAATCGAACCGGCGATTCCCATGGAAACGCCGCCCAGTGACAGATAACTTTTGCCGCGCATAATCGCCACGGCGAGTCCGGCGCGGGCGAAACGGAGGATTTTTTCCTGAACATCACCGGGAATTTCCGAATCGCCGCCGTCCTGGACGTCGCGACCGTAAATGCCGAATGCCGGCAAGCCTTTCATGTTGTGACCGGCGAGCACGGCGGCGAGATAAACCGCGCCGGGACGTTCAGTGCCGTTGAATCCCCAGACCGCTTTTGGAATCAGCGGATCCATGTCCATCGTTTCACTGCCGTAACACCAGCACGGCGTGACGGTGAGCGAAACGCCGACGCCTTCGCGCGCGAATTTTTCCGCGCACGCGGCGGCTTCGGCCACGCCGCCGATGCAAGTGTCGGCGATGACGCATTGCACGGGTTTGCCGTTTGGATAGCGCAGATTTGCGGAAATAAATTTTGCGGCGTTTTTCGCCATGGCCATGACTTGCTTTTCGAGTGATTCGCGGACGCCTTTGCGGCGGCCGTCAATGGCCGGGCGAATGCCGATTTTGGGAAGGGAACCGATGAGCGGGAAAGGATTTTTCATTTTGTTGTGCGGATAAAGTTGCAAATTTTAATGTAAACGTCACTGATTTTTAATTGACCAGAGCACCGGTTTTCAGATAAAAACGGTTTGTCATTGTGGCTTCAAAATAAATCGCTTATGAAAAAAATACGTCAATTGTTTATGGTTCCGGCGGCGGTTTTGATCGCCGGTATTTCTGTGCGCGCTGCTTCTGTGATCGCAAATGTGTCCAGCGGAACGCTGATGGTTCAGGCCACTTCCGGAAGCCAGACCGTGGATATTCACCAGAACGGCGCAAATTGGATTGTGCGCGGCCTGGACGGCACTTCGATCAATGGCAAGTCATGGCGATTATTTACTGGCGTGACGAATATCGTGACGCTGCTGGGTTCGGGCAATGATACGTTGCACATTCATGATGGTGATTTGTCCGGAACATTGACGGTGGTTTATGGTTCCTCGGATAAAGGCATCAAAAAGACTTCATTGGACAATTTGTCCGTCAATGCGTTGACCTATACCAGTTCGCAAAACAATCTGAATTATCTCAATGTCAATGGCATCTTCGCCACGATGAATGTGGTGTTGGTCTTCGGCGATGGTCCCAACACAGTGAATTTGGAACATACTGAAAGTTTTAACGGCTTTACGGTGGTCGTCGGCGATGGCAACAACAATTTGAACATTATCGATGACAATTCCGGTTTTATCTTCGGAAGTCCGGTTACCGTTGTGGCCGGCGACGGAAATAACACCATTCATGTGGCAGGACTTTATGCCGGCAATCTGATTGTTCAGGCCGGCGATGGTGCCAATACCATTCGCGCGAATAACATTCAAACTTTCGATTTTGGATATACCGCTATTTTAAAGCCGAATGTCACGCCGCATATTCCAATCGGGGAAGACGTCTTTGTTGCCGGAACCGGGCCGAATCTGATCCAGCTTTACAATTACAATACCCAAAATGAACTCATCGTCGTTCCCGAAGGTAATAATAATCTCGTGCAGATCAGCAAAAGCAGCGCGCCCTATTTGACCGTAAACGCCGGGCCGATCATCGAAGTGCTGAACGGCTCTTTTGGTTTGGCGGTCTTTTCCGATTCCTACGGCAAAGGCGCCCTGCATTTGTTGGGGAACAGCTTCAGCAGCCTGACCGTTGATCCGTCACTGAAACTGATTCCATAATCATCGTCATCTCCAAAACGGCGGCTGGAATGTTTCAGCCGCCGTTTTTGCTTTAATCCAGAACTGGCGCGCGCGATTTGAGTTTGTTAGTTTTCTCCCTGTGAATTTGCTGGAACGAAAACGTGCTGCGCTGGTCGAACTTGGCCAGGTGGCCTTCCTGGCGCGTGATGTTTTAGTATCGCTGTTCACCGGAAAAGTCGTCTGGCGCAATCTGCTCTATCAAATCTATTTCATCGGCGTCAAATCGCAGCTCGTCGTGCTCGTCACCGGCGCTTTCACTGGAATGGTTCTCGGCGCGCAAACCTATTTCCAATTTCACAAAATAAAAATGGACACCGGCTCGCTCGCCGTCGTCAGCGTCGCGCTGTGCAGCGAAATGGGACCAGTGCTGACGGCGCTGATGGTGGCCGGGCGCGTCGGCGCGGCGATTGCCGCCGAAATCGGAACGATGCGCGTGACGGAACAAATTGACGCGCTCCGCACGCTCGCCACACATCCGGTGGATTTTCTCGTCGTGCCGCGCATCCTGGCTGGATTTATCGCGCTGCCGCTGCTCACCGCGGAAGCGGTCGCCGTCGGGATTCTTGCCAGCTATCTCGTGGATGTTTACGTGCTTGGAATTGAACCGGTTTATCTCTGGGCGAACACGCTGCATTATTCACACGATGTGGATTTGTTCATGGGGCAGGTGAAGGCGTTCATTTACGGCGGCGTGATCACGCTCATCGGCTGTCATAAAGGTTTAACGTGCGGTCTCGGCGCCGAAGGCGTGGGCCGTGCGACGACTGAAGCCGTCGTTTATGCATCCATCACGATATTGATCGCCAACTTTTTCCTGACGATGTTGATGGGCAAATTGGTGGGACAATTATGATCGAAGCCCGCGACCTGAAAAAAAGTTTTGCCGCGCAGCCTGTTCTTGACGGCGTGAGTTTCCGCATCGAAAACGGCGAATCCGTGGCCATCATCGGGCGCAGCGGCGGCGGCAAAAGCGTTTTGCTCAAGCACCTCATCGGGCTCATCAAGCCCGATTCCGGCGAAGTGCTCATTGAGGGCGAAAACATCGTGCCGATGAACGAGCGCCAATTACTCCGTGTCCGTCACAAATTCGGAATGGTTTTTCAAGGCGCGGCATTGTTCGATTCCATGACCGTCGCGGAGAACGTCGCGTTTCCGTTGCGGCGCGAAGGCAATTGTTCCGAAAGCGATATTACGAATCGTGTTGCCCATGCGCTCGAAGTCGTGGATTTGCCGGGCACACAAAACAAAAATCCGGCAGAACTTTCCGGTGGCATGAGAAAGCGCGTTGGCATCGCGCGCGCCATCATTTACGAACCGCAAATCCTTCTTTATGACGAGCCGACGACCGGCCTTGACCCGATTGTTTCGGACAGTATTGACCGCTTGATGATGCGAGTGCGCGATGAATTGAAAGTGACCACCGTCATTGTGACGCACGACATGCGCACGGCGCGGCGCGTCGGAAATCGCGTGCTGATGTTGCATAATAAAAAGATTTACGCGAGCGGCAAACCGGAAGAATTTTTTGAATCGCAGGACCCGGTCGTGCGGCAATTCGTTGACGGCGTCGCCGATGCGAAGGAAATCCAGGAAATTGAAAATGGATTTTCTACGGCGTTTTTGAAGCAGGCGAGGGAATAATTCGGAGTCCGCGGTTTCAATTTCCGTTGCCATCGCGCTGCCGGGGTTTACCATCGCCGGTGAATGGACTGGCTTGACCGGCTCTCGCAATTCTGGCCGCACTTCGCCGCCGGCTTCGATTTTTTCGCCGCGCTGCTCGCGTCCATCCATGCGCTCCTGAACAAGCGCGATTCCCGCGCGGCCACGCTTTGGCTGGGGATCATTTGGCTGGTGCCCGTGCTCGGACCGCTGTTGTATCTCGCGCTGGGCGTCAATCGCCTTCGCCGCCGCGCCGTATCGCTGCAATTCGACAAAGTCATCTCACAACCGGTTCCGGAAAATCTTGGCGAACCGGAGCACGCCGACGCGGAGCATCTGAAAATGCTCGCCCGAGTCGTCAGCCGTGTCGTGACCAAACCGCTCACGGCCGGCAACACAATCCAGCCGCTCGTCAATGGCGACGAAGCCTTTCCGGCGATGCTGGCCGCGATTGAATCGGCAAAAAACTCCATTTCGTTTTGCACCTACATTTTCGACAACGACTCCAGCGGACGGAAATTTGCCGCGGCGTTATCGCGTGCAAAAAAGCGCGGTGTGAAGGTGCGTGTGCTGATTGATGCCGCCGGCTCGCGTTATTCTTTTCCGCCCATCACCTGGCGTTTACTGCGGAAAGGAATCCGATTCGCCAAATTTTTGCCCACGTCTCTGCTGACGCCGTGGCGGGTGGCAACGATCAATTTGCGCAACCATCGCAAATCGCTTGTCATTGACGGCAAGATTGCTTTTACCGGCGGTATGAATATCCGTAAAGGAAATATAGTCGGCGTGCAGCGCGAGGATTCGTCGGTTGAAATCAAAAAGAGAATCCCGCGAAACGCGATCCAGGATTTGCAATTTCGCGTTGAAGGTCCGGTCGTCGCGCAATTGCAGGAAGCGTTCGCCAATGACTGGGCGTTTGCGACCGGAGAAATTTTGGACGGCGAATTGTGGTTTCCAGAATTATCCGAAAGCGGCCGCATCATCGCCCGCGTCATCACCGACGGTCCGGATGAAGATTTTGAAAAAGCGCGCTGGACGTTGTTGGCCGCGCTCGCCGAAGCACAAACGTCGGTGGAAATTCTCACTCCCTATTTTGTTCCTGATACCGCGCTCATCACGGCATTGAATTTGGCGGCGCTTCGCGGCGTTCGCGTGGACATCATCCTGCCGGAAAAAAACAATTTGCCTTTCGTGCATTGGGCGTCGCGCTCGATGTGGTGGCAGGTTTTGGAACGCGGTTGTCGCATCTGGCTGACGCCTCCGCCGTTCGACCATTCCAAGTTGATGATCGTGGACGGCCATTGGGTTTTGCTCGGTTCGGCCAACTGGGACGCGCGCAGCCTGCGATTGAATTTTGAATTGAACGTGGAATGTTACGGACGCAGCTTTGCCGCAGAAATGGAAAACCTTTTACAAAAGAAAATCGCCGCCGGACGCGAGATTAAATTGGCTGACGCGGATGCGCGCTCATTTTTAGGAAAATTGCGCGACGCAATTGCGCGATTATTTTCGCCGTATTTATGAAAACATTCGACAGCCTGACCGAACGCGAAGTGCTGGCGCTGGCCGTTTCGCTCGAAGAGGAAGATGCAAAAATTTACGAAGATTTTGCGGAGGGTTTGCAGGCCAACTATCCCGAGCAGGCGGAAAAATTTCGCAACATGCGCCAAGAAGAGGACGGTCATCGCCATCGGCTGCTCGAACTTTACAAAAGCAAATTCGGGAATCACGTCCCGCACATCCGCCGGCAAGACGTGCGTGGATTCGTCGAGCGCAAACCGGTCTGGCTGGTGCGTCCGCTTGGATTGAAAGCCGTCCAGAAAACGGCTGAAAGCATGGAAGTCGAAACGCGGCGGTTTTACGAAGCCGCCGCAAGACGGACAACGGACACCGGCATCCGGCAATTGCTTGGCGATCTCGCGGAAGAAGAACGGCATCACGCGCAAACCGCCGAAGAGATTGCGCATACCAAATTGAGCGAAGATGAAAAGTCCCGCGCGAAACGGCTATTCGTTTTGCAGGTGATTCAACCGGGGTTGGCCGGTTTGATGGACGGCTCGGTTTCGACGCTGGCGCCGATCTTTGCCGCCGCATTTGCCACGCACAGCACCTTTCAAACATTTCTCGTCGGCCTCGCCGCCAGCGTGGGCGCGGGCATCAGCATGGGATTTGCCGAAGCGCTTTCGGACGATGGCTCGCTGACGGGCCGCGGTCATCCGTGGGCGAGGGGATTTGTCTGCGGCGCGATGACGGCGCTCGGCGGACTCGGACACACGCTGCCATTTTTGATTCCGCATTTGAAATTGGCCGTTGGCGTGGCGGTCGGCGTGGTGCTTATTGAATTGGCGGCGATTTCATGGATTCGTCATCGGTTCATGGACACGCCGCTCGTGTCGGCATTGCTGCAAGTCGTTCTTGGCGGCGCGCTGGTTTTTATTGCCGGTGTTTTGATCGGGAATTCGTGAACGTGGTTATGGCAGTGGGCGGGATTTAACTACTCGCATTCTTCAATAACCGGCTTGCCTCTTGCGCCATGTCAAAAACGTAAAACGTAAACAGCATTTTGCGTCGGGAAAATTTCGTAAATAATCCGGTAAGAGCGATGGATAATTTCACGAATTTTTTCGTCAGAGATTTCGGGAACAATGCGACCGCGTTCCGACAATTCGGCTAATGTCAACGCACAATCAATGAGTTCGTTGCCAAAGGATTTTGCTCGTCCGGAATTGTCCTCTGCAATGAAAGAAACAATTTCGCGCATCTTCGGCTGGAACACCTTCGCCGCGTCGCGCTTGCTGCCGTGCCTTTTCGATGCCGGCAAGCAATTCCACTTCGCGAGCGATTTCTTCCAGCGAAGTGTTTTTCGGCAGCTTGTTGACAAGGTCAATGACCATTTCGCGACTGCTCATAAATTTAACTCGTCGCCACGCCGGCCCCCGTCGCTTGCGCTTTTTGGTTGAACACCAATTTTTCGCCTTCGCGGGTGACTTGCACCGGATCGCCTTCGTGGACGCTGCCTTTGAGAATTTCTTCCGCCAGCGGGTCTTCGAGAAAACGTTCCACCGCACGGCGCATCGGGCGCGCGCCGAAATCGGGATTGTAACCTTTCTCGACGAGAAATTCCTTTGCCTTGTCGTCCAGCTCGAGCTTGATGTTTTTGCCGCGCAACCGCGCTAAAACTTTTTCAATTTCCAGATCCAAAATCTGGATGAGGTCCGGCTTGGTGAACGACCGGAACACGATCAAATCATCGAGACGATTCAGGAATTCAGGACGGAACACGCGTTTCGATTCGTCCAGAATTTTTTCGCGCATTTTCTCATAGCTGCTCTCGTCGGAAATCGGTGAGAAGCCCATCGTGCTTTGCTTCTTGATGGTGTCGCTGCCGACATTTGACGTCATCAAAATGATCGTGTTGCGGAAATTGACGACGCGGCCGACGTTGTCCGTCAATTTTCCTTCTTCCAAAATCTGCAGCAAAATATTCCAAACATCCGGATGCGCTTTTTCGATTTCGTCGAAGAGCACGACGGAATACGGATTGCGCCGGACTTTTTCGGTCAATTGTCCGCCTTCTTCGTAACCGACATAGCCGGGCGGCGAACCGATGAGGCGCGAGACATTGAATTTTTCCATGTATTCGCTCATGTCCAAATGGATGAGCGATTTGCTGTCGCCGAACATTTGTTCCGCGAGCGTTTTGGCCAAAAGCGTTTTGCCGACGCCGGTCGGGCCGAGCAAAAGAAATGTCCCAATCGGACGGCGCGGGTCTTTCAAATCCGCGCGCGACCGTTTCAACGCTTTGCAAAGCGCGGATACGGCTTCTTTCTGGCCGATAACGACTTTTTCCATTTCCTGCTCAACCGTAAGCAAACGGGCCATTTCATCCTGCCCCATGCGTTTGAGCGGAATGCCGGTCCATTTCGCCACGACATGCAGAATATCTTCTTCGCCGACAACGACGCGTTTTTCTTCGCGATGTGTGCGCCATTCTTTCAGCAGATTTTCCAATTTCTCTTTCGCCTGCTTTTCTTTATCGCGCATGGCGGCGGCGCCTTCGAAATCCTGATTCTTGATCGCCTTCTCTTTTTGCGTTTTGATGTCTTCGATTTCCGCTTCCATCGTCTTGGTCTCAGGCGGACGCGTCATCGTGCCGATCCGGGCGCGCGAACCGGCTTCATCTAAAACATCAATCGCCTTGTCCGGCAAAAACCGGTCGGTGATATAGCGATCGGATAATTTCACCGCGGCGGCAACGGCGTCATCGGTGAATTCCGCTTTGTGATGCTGCTCGTATTTGTGGCGAAGGCCTTTGAGAATTTCGATGGCGTCTTCAATCGAAGGCGCTTCGACTTTCACCGCCTGGAAGCGGCGTTCGAGCGCGGCATCTTTCTCGATGTATTTGCGGTATTCGTTCAGCGTAGTCGCGCCGACGCATTGCATTTCCCCGCGCGAAAGAGCGGGCTTGATGATGTTGCTGGCATCCATCGTGCCTTCGGCGGAACCAGCGCCGACGATCGTGTGCAATTCATCAATGAACAAAATGATGTTTTTCGCGCGGCGGATTTCGTCCATCACGGCTTTGATGCGTTCCTCAAACTGACCACGATATTTCGTGCCGGCGACCATCAACGCGAGGTCGAGCGTCACGACGCGTTTGGTCAGGAGAATTTCCGGGACATTTCCTTTCGCGATTTCCTGCGCGAGACCTTCGACGATGGCGGTTTTGCCAACGCCGGCTTCGCCGAGGAGAACGGGATTGTTCTTTGTGCGGCGGCAAAGGATTTGGATGACGCGTTCGATTTCGTTTTTGCGTCCGATGACCGGATCCATTTCGCCTTTGCGGGCGATTTCAGTCAAATCACGGCCGAACGCCTTGAGCGCGGGCGTTTTGACTTCGCCTTTTTTCTCCCCGGCATTTCCCGCCGGTTGCTTTTCCGGTCCGCCTTCCTGTGGAATTGAAGATTCTTCGGCGGCAAAATTCGGATCCAATTCCTTCAAAATTTCCTGGCGCGTTTGTTCGATGTCCACGTCCAGATTGCGCAAAACTTTTGCGGCCACGCCGTCGCCTTCGCGGAGCAGGCCGAGCAAAATGTGTTCCGTGCCGACGTAAGTGTGATTGAGCGCCTTGGCTTCTTTGGCGGCGAGCGCGAGGACTTTTTTCACGCGCGGCGTGTAAGGAATATTGCCGGCAACCTTTTGGTCCGGACCGGTGCCGACCTGTTTTTCGACTTCCATGCGGACGGTTTCCAGGTCGAGACCCATTTTTTGAAGGACGTTGACGGCGACACCTTGGCCCAATTTGATGAGTCCGAGCAGCAGATGCTCAGTGCCCAGCAAACTGTGATTGAAGCGGTCGGCTTCCTTTCGAGCGAGCGCCAAAACTTGTTGCGCACGCGGTGTGAAATTGCTCATGGATTCGTCACTCATACCTGTGAAAATATAATGCTACAATTTATTCAATTGTCCAACGGAGTTTGAAAAATTTCGGAATTTTTGAAAATGATTTCTGCTCGACAGGAAATTTTAGAAACCCAGAATGGATGAATTAAAAAATGAAATCAAAAACCAGTTATTGGGTAATTGCCATGTGCGTGGGAATTTTGTTCGGCTTCGCTGCTGGATTTACGATGAAATATTTTCACCAAAAGCCAGTGCCAGCTAAAACCGAAAATATTCAAACTAATTCAATTGAGAGTTTTGAGGTTCAACGACAAAAAGATGCTGAAACGGCGATGCAAACCATTTCAGGCATTTATGAATTTCATTCTCACGGCGGTAATACTTTTAAAATAGATTTAAGGTCGGATGGGAATGGAATCTTTTCGGAAATTTATTGGGAAAACAATTCAGAGTTAGCCAGAAAAACGGTTCGATGGTTGTTGGATTCAAACAATTTGGTAACTGTTAACGATTACACAGTCGATGGAAGATTTTCTCCGTTCAAAATCGAAAACGCTGATTTAATTGATATCAAAGGCAATCGTTGGCTGCGCGTTCGTTAATTGAATTAAATTCAATACGTCAGCAATTCCAAATACCGGATTCCTGTGTTCGACAATTGCCAGCGGCCGCCGCGTTTGAGCAGCAAATGCCGGCACGGATTCGCTTTTTCCTCGGCTTCGTTGACCGAGAGTAATTGAAATTTCGCTTTGCTTTTGATTTCGGATTCCCCCCGTGGCATCAGCACAAACGGAACGCCATTGAAATTCAAGGCGATTTCATATCCAGCAATGCCTTCTTTTTCGGCCACGGGATTGGGCACGATCAATTGCGCGTAACGTTTCAAGAACGGAAAATTTTTGGCGCGCACAATCACGCGGCACAATTCGGTCTGTCCGCGTATAAAATTGAGCAGATTGAATTTTTTTACCGGATTGCGTTCAGCAATTAAAATTTCGCGCGGGTCCAGGCCGTTGAGATTCAGGCCGCTCCATTCGCCGTGATCATTGCGTTCGCCGGGAGAGGTTTTTTTGAACCATGCCGCAAAATTGTCGTTGACCAGCAGATCCAATTCAAAATGCACATGCGCGCGTTCCTTCAAAATTCTTTCGGCATTCGAGGTTCGTCCCATCGTCGCAATGATTTCGCCGCCTTTTACGGCATCGCCGATCTTCAATCCGGCGCGAACGGCGCTCAAATGCGCGTAGAGCGAATAAATTTCAATCCCATCAATGTTGTGCCGGATGACGATGTAATTTCCATAATTCGAGAGCGACGGACGCAGGTTGATGTAAACGGCCGTGCCGTCAGCGGTGGCCATGACGGGATCGGTCGGCTCGCCGCGTTTGTCGGTCTGCAAATGGAGGATGTCGAGCCCTTCGTGGATGCGCGTGCCGTCGTTGCGCACGCAGCCGAAGCTGCCGCTGGTCCAGGGTTTGTCCGGCGCGGTGGGCGCAAAAAATTTCAAGTCGCCGCCGATTTCATAAAGGGAATGGTTGGCAGTGGGAAAGGCGAACGGCGATTGCGCGAAACCATTGGCGGCCAAAAGCAGCGCGGCGAAACAGAAGGCGCGGACGAAAATCATTTGAACAAACTTTTGAAACCTTCGGCGTGATTGTCTTTGGCGACTTTATTCAAGTTGGTGGCGAGTTGTTCGGCTTCTTCGCGTGACATATCCGGCGTGAATGCCAGGACGCCGTCGGCAATGTGATGCGAGATCAACGGCGCGGCAATCCATCGTCCATCGGCAGCTTTATCGCTCCATTGCGCGAAGATGACGAAATGGCGGCCGACATTGGACGCGGAGTATTGTTCGAGCATCAGCGCGCTTTGTTCATCGAATTTCAATTCGATGGCATATCCACCGGGCGTTTCCATCAGGCGCGCGGCGAGAAGGTTTGCTTCGGAAAAAACCGGTTCCTTGGCGATGCTGACTTTCACCGGGTCATCGCGCATCACGGAGACAGTTTGCGTGATGCCGAAATTGTCCGCCGGCGTTTCCATGTGGATGCGGAGGATGCCGACGCTGGATTTGCTTTTATCGGTCTGGCAACCGCAAAGCAGCGTGAGTGCCGCGGCCAGCGCGAAATAGTAATTGAAATATCTCATTGAAATCTGCATAGTGCCTGCCACAAAAATCGAATACACGAACAAAATAAAAATTATGGGCAAACAATACAACAAAGTCTTGAAAAGAAAACGTCGCGCGAGTTACCTCAAGCGAAAGAAAGTGGCCGTGAAAGCCAAGCGCAAAACGGCCGCTCCCGCTGCCGCCTAACGGAATTTTTCTCAAGTCAAAGCCGCCCAAATCGGGCGGCTTTATTTTTTGTAGCAGCCGACATGGCCGGCTTAACGATCAATTAGAACGGATTTATGTCCCGCGATTGCTTTGATTTTGGCAAAGCAAAAACCGACTTCACGTCCACCGGCGGCAAATTCATCAGCAAATGGATGGCGATGATTTCCAGGTTGGCCGCGAGCGCAATGGCCGTCAGGGAGATGATCGCCCAATTGCCGGCGTTGAAGACGAGCAATGCCGTGAGCGCGGCGAGGAGGCAAATGCCATAAAATTTTGCCAGATACGAATGCGTGGCCGGATATTTTTTGAATTTAAGAAAACAAACGAGAACGACGGCAAATTCGGAAACAAGAATCAACGCGATGAGCAAAAGGTTTTTCGTGATGACGGGTTTGCATAGAACCCATGCCGCAGCGAGGATGAACAGATAATAAATCACGTCCGTTATGCTGTCGTAACGGCGCAGCGCCGGCGTGGCGACGCCGAATTTACGCGCGAGAATGCCGTCGAAAATGTCCGAGAGCGTTGCGGTGACAAGAATGGGAAAATAAATCCAGCGCGGAACGTTTGCGAACGCGCAGAGCAGGGCGATTGGGCCGAGCAACAGGCGCAAGGTGGTGAGCGCGAATGGAAGGTGGCGTTTCAAAATTATTTGCGAGGATTAATCACCAAAGTCTTTTCTGGAATCTTGGCTCGAACAATATCAAAACCTAATTGTTGCAGTGCCGTCATTTCTCCATAGGCTTCAGGCCAAACTTGCAACTTCAAGTCATATCGCTGCGTATTATTTATGGAAGATAACTCGAAAGGCTTATCATAGAGTGCATGAGATAGTATATCATCCAAATGATAACCTTCATAATCGCCAATTCCATGCATTTGCACATCACCGCCGGAAGCTTTTGAAATTTTGAAACATTCTGGTAATGGATTTGGAGCTGTTACCCGGTAACCATTCCACAAGTGTTTATCTTCTATCTTGATATTCACTTTAAAAATATCACCGATGGCTCTTAAAAGTTTTTCATTGGCCGTTCCGCTTTCACCGCTCAACAGTTCGCAATGAACATTAAAACGTCCTGATGGAAGGCAAAGCAGCAACGCAATGCAGTAGAACGCAGATAGAGAAAAATATTTTCATCAAACCCGAACAAATT
Organism: Verrucomicrobiia bacterium; assembly: GCA_035776755.1. Taxonomy (GTDB): domain Bacteria; phylum Verrucomicrobiota; class Verrucomicrobiia; order Limisphaerales; family UBA11358; genus UBA11358. The sequence continues at coordinate 221,108 of DASTWS010000030.1, read as the reverse complement.
CTGCTCTCAAAAATTTTCCTGTCGAGCGCAATTTGTGAATCCCAACGGGATTCAAATCATCCAGCCCGGCGTTGACGGTCCGAGCCGGACAGGCGAGGAGCGGCTACGCTGGGAATCCGTCGGCAAACGATTCAACCCTGTCAGGGTTGAATAACATTTTGTCAATTGCCCGGCGTAGTCCGATTTTTCAATCGGCCAACGCCGGGCTGATTGATTAAATCCCTTCGGGATTTTTCAAATTTGTTTCGCTAAAAAATTTATTTCGAAATTTTTCCAAAACTTTACACATAGACTTGTTCACCACCGCCGTTTTTCGCTGAAATTTATTGTGAATAGTTTGTAACAAAAAACGCGATTTGCATTGATTTGACAATGGTTTTTGCGTTATCCGCAATTTGTTTGCGGCGGTTTTTTGGTGAACAACGTGTGCATATCAATTCATTGTCGGAACGGGAAAAATTGTTATGATGATTCCAGTTCAATGAATGAACGAAACGGGCAGTGGCGGTCGAAAGATTGAAGCTGAACGTTTCCGGGATAATCCCAGGTAACTGGGGAAAAGTTGGATGAGGCTGATTCATCCGGCTCCTCTAAAACCGGCCGAAAGGCAGGTGGCGGAGGCAAGATTCACCGGTTCCTCTGGCACGCTCGCACGTGTCAGTAATGCGAAAGACGGAGCCGCGCGATGAGGAGCGATTAGAAACCGTTCCGAATTGAGTCAAGTAGTTCAGGCAGGTTTCGAGCCTGGATGAATCGCAGTTGCCGAAAACAGGCAAACGGTTGCTACTGCGGATCAGCACGGTGCAGGTATCTCGGCTGGATTCAAAATTAAAACGTTGAGTTCGCCAAACGAAAAACGCCGAAAGGCGGACAAAAAGAGAAACTGCAACGGGAAGGCCACGATGACCGGGCAAGTCGCGTGAAAAACCTTCCAAAGGCCGGCGATGTTAAAAACGGCACCGCTGGACTGCGGCAAAAAGCAATCTATGAGTGAAGAGGCGAGACCCGTGGCTGTGGGCGAACGCGCTGACAAAATCAGCGGCTGACCCGAAGCCAAGCGGCCAAGACGCGAAAGAAGAAATCGCAGGCGTGTCTTGACCTGGTTTGCAGACCGGTGGCGCAACCATCGGTTGAAGCGAGCCGAAAAGCCTCACTCGAAATTCAGCGACCGAAAGGCGCTGGACGGCCCTGCCACGAGGCCGAAACTCCGCTTGCCGTGGAGAATGGCGTCGGGAATCCGGCAGCCGCCGAGAGGCGCGCGTCTAATGCCGGTTCGGGAAAGAGAGAGTGACGAACTCCCATTCCCCATTTGTCCCTGCTCAACCGAAAGGTTGGGCGGGGACTTAATGTTTTTAGAAATCTTCGTCTTCCTCTTGCTCTTTCTCTTGAATCAAAATTAGAAAATCAACGGAAGACGAAGAGGGAGAGGATGAGGAAGATTAAAAAAATTCTTGCTCCTTCATTTCATTCGGCGCAACTTGCTCCACAGAAAAACAACCAAAGAGATATTTATGGGACGCATCTATAACAACATCGTCGAAACCGTCGGACGCACGCCGCTCGTCAAACTCAACAAAGTCACCGCCGGCCTGCACGCCACCATTCTTCTGAAATGTGAATTTTTCAACCCGCTCTCCAGCGTCAAAGACCGCATCGGCATGGCGATGATCGAAGACGCCGAACGCCGCGGCATTCTGAAAAAAGATTCCGTCATCATCGAGCCGACCAGCGGCAACACGGGAATTGCGCTGGCATTTGTCGCCGCCGCAAAAGGATATAAAGTTGTTTTGACGATGCCCGAAACGATGTCGCTCGAACGCCGCACATTATTGGCGATGCTCGGCGCGAAATTGGTTTTGACGCCCGGCGCCGAAGGAATGAAAGGCGCGATTGCCAAAGCCGAAGCGTTGTTAAAAGAAACGCCCGGCTCCTGGATGCCGCAACAATTTGAAAATCAGGCCAACGTTGAAATCCACAAAAGGACGACCGCCGAAGAAATTTGGGCCGATACCGACGGCAACGTGGACATCGTCGTTGCCGGCGTCGGCACCGGCGGCACGATTACAGGTTGTGTCGAAGTCATCAAACCGCGCAAGCCGTCGTTTGTTGCTATTGCCGTTGACCCGAAGGATTCGGCCGTGATTTCGCAAACGCTTGCCGGGCAGTCATTAAAGCCCGGGCCGCATAAAATCCAGGGGCTCGGCGCCGGATTTATTCCAAAAAATTTGCACTTGAAAGATTCCGCCGGCAATCCGCTCATCACCGAAGCGATTGGAGTTTCCAATGATGACGCGTTTACAATGGCGCGTCGTCTCGCAAAAGAAGAAGGCATTTTGTGTGGCATTTCGTCCGGCGCAAATGTCGTCGCGGCGATTGAAGTGGCGAAACGTCCTGAAAACAAGGGCAAACTCATCGTCACGATTGCGCCGTCCACTGGCGAGCGTTATTTGAGCACGCCGCTGGCCGCCGAAGCGCGCGCCGAAGTGGGCGGCTAAGCTTGAGTTAATTTGCACCGCGATGACGCAGGTTTGACGACAATCTGCGTTCATCTGTAAAATCTGCGGATAAATTATTGCGAAAAGTTGTTGCGCTTTGTCTCATTTAAGCGTAGTTAATGCGTGTCGAAGGTTTTAAGAGTTCCGCTTTTGCGGAACCTTTCCCAAGTTCGAAATTCAAAAATGTTCCGGGTATTCACCTTCGCGCTTACAAATTATGAGCAGTTCAGAAAACAACGGTGAAAAAAATCCGAATTACGGTTCGGGCTACCTTGAGATTTCCGAAAAAGGCTTCGGCTTTTTGCGGACGGCGCAAAGCCATTATCATCCCAAGCCGACCGACATCTTCGTCACGCCCGACACCATCCGCCGCAGCTTTTTGCGCGAGGGCAGCTTCATCGAAGGTCCCACGCAGCCGCCGCATCGCGGCACCAGCCCGCAGCTCAAGGCCGTCGAAAAAGTCAACGACATGAAGTTCGAGGATTACGTCAAAGCCGTGCGCTTTGAGAACCTCACGACGATTGACCCGATCGAAAAATTTAGATTGGAAACCTCGCCGGACTTGATTGAAACCCGCGTGATTGATTTGGTCACGCCCATCGGCAAAGGCACGCGCGGCCTCATCGTCGCGCCGCCGCGCACGGGCAAGACGACCATTCTTAAACAAATTTGCAACGCCGTGACGACGAATCATCCCGACGTCATCGCGCTCGTGCTGTTGATTGACGAACGTCCCGAAGAAGTCACCGATTTTCAGCGCTCGGTCAAAGCCGAAGTCGTTGCGTCCTCGAACGACATGGATCTGGAAACGCACGTGCGTTTGTCGCGCTTCACGATTGAGCGCTGCCGGCGCATGGTCGAATCCGGCAAAGACGTTTTCGTTCTGATGGATTCACTCACGCGCATTGCCCGCGCTTACAATTCCGTTCACGGCGGCAGCGGCCGCACGATGACCGGCGGCGTGGACGCCCGCGCATTGGAAATTCCGCGCAAGATGTTCGCCTCCGCGCGCAAAATTGAAAATGGCGGCTCGCTCACGATTCTCGCGACGGCGTTGATTGATACCGGTTCGCGCATGGATGAGTTGATTTTCCAGGAGTTCAAGGGCACCGGCAATATGGAGCTGGTTTTGGACCGCAAACTTTCTGACCGGCGTTTATTTCCGGCGATTGATATCCCGAAATCCGGCACGCGCAAAGAGGAAAAACTTTTCCCCGCCAAACAGATTGAAGCCGTCCGCAAATTGCGCCGCACGATGGTGGACCTCAATCCGATTGAAGCGATGGAAACGCTCACCGCCGCGCTCAAGAAGCACAAGACCAACGACGAATTGCTCGCGAAGTTGGAAAAGGGTTCGTGATTCGTTGAACAACTGAATTGTTCAATCGGCTCCATGCAACGATTCAACGATTCAACGAATAATGTTTCACGCCACGCGCGTCCGCCGTTGGAGCGGATGCTGCGGATTCATCAGGCGATTCAATCCGGCAAATTTCCCAACGCCAATTCACTCGCCGCGGAAATCGAAGTCAGTCCCAAAACCATCCAGCGCGACATGGAATTCATGCGCGACCGCATGAATCTGCCGCTGAAGTTTGATCCCGTTCGTCATGGTTATTTTTACGACGGCGAAGTCAGCGCGTTTCCGACGATGCAAATCACCGAGGGCGAACTGTTCGCGCTCGTCGTCGCGGAAAAAGCGCTGCAACAATATCGCGGAACGATGTTCGAAAAACCGCTGCTGTCCGCGCTCAAAAAAATGGAGCAATCGCTGCCGGACACCATTTCACTGAATCTGGATGAAATCGGCCACGCGATTTCCTTCCGCACGCGCGCGGAACCGGTTTTGAATTTGGAAATTTTGGACGCATTGGCCAAAGCGGTTTCGGGACGCAAGCAATTGGAATTGCAATACCGCAAAGCCGGCGCAAAGAAAGCCGAGCCGCGAATCGTTGACCCATATCATCTGGCGAACATCAACGGTGAATGGTTTTTGTTTGCGCACGACCATGCGCGCAAAGACATCCGCACCTTTGTGCCGCCGCGGATCCAATCGCTCAAGCAGACGGGAAAAATTTTTCCGCGACCGGAAAAATTTTCGTTGGAGAAACGATTGCGCGGCAGCTTTGGCGTTCATTCCGGCGAAGGAAAATTTGAAGTTGTTTTACGTTTCAGCCCGCGCGTGGCGGATTATGTCCGCGAAAAAAAATGGCATGAATCGCAGCAATTGCGCGATTTGAGAAACAGCGGCGTGGAATTGAAATTAAAGTTATCCAGCCTCGAAGAAATCAAGCGCTGGATTTTGAGTTGGGCAGGGGACGTAACCATTCTCAAGCCAAAGCAATTGAAAGAAATGGTTCGTGAATCAGCAAAGAAATTGCTTCAAGACGTTGGTTAAGCGATTGATCCGCTTTATCTTTTACTTTCGGCTGGCTTTTGAAGCTTGTAACCACCCGGTGCGCCGCTAACCTTCGCTCATGTCAAGCATCACTGCGGATCAAATTGCCAAACAACTCGGCGGCGAAGTTCTTGGCGACGCCTCAATTCAACTCACTGGTTTTGCGCCCGCAGATTGTGCGCGTGCCGGCGATCTTACCTTTGCCGAAAAGGACACTCATTTTGCCGCCGCCGAGCAAAGCCAGGCCGCAGCCATTCTCGTTTCCGAAAAATTTGCGCCATCCCGGAAAGTTCTCATTCACGTAAAAAATGCGCGTATCGCCATGGCGCGAATTCTTCCGATATTTTTTCCGCCGGATGAACAACCGCAGGGCATTCACCCCAGCGCGGTCATTGATTCAACGGCCAAAATTGATTCCACCGCGCATATCGGCCCCAATTGCGTTGTCGGCCCGCGCGTGCAAATCGGCGCGCGTTCGGTGCTCATGGGCGGAAATCAAGTCGGTCGCGATTGCCGGATCGGTGATGACGCCTGTCTTTTCCCGAACGTCGTCATCTACGCGAAATGTCAAATCGGCAATCGCGTGAGCATCCACGCAGGAACGGTTATCGGTTCGGACGGTTACGGTTATGTTTTCGACGAAGGCCGTCATCGAAAAGTTTTGCAGGCCGGCAATGTCATCGTCCACGACGACGTGGAAATCGGGTCGAATACTTCCATTGACCGTGGTGCGCTGGGTTCCACGGTCATCGGGCAGGGAACTAAAATTGATAATCTCGTCCACGTTGCGCACAACGTTGTCATCGGACGGCATTGCCTTATCATGGGTCAAGTTGGTTTTGCCGGCAGCACGCGGCTGGGAGATTATTGTGTGATCGCATCGCAATCCGGGATTGCTGGACACCTCAAGCTTGGCAACCAGTCCGTCGTCGGCGCCAAATCGGGTGTCATGCGCGACATTCCGGACGGCGAAACGGTGCTTGGCTATCCGGCCGGACCGGATAAACAATTCAAGCGTCAGGTCATTGCGATACAACAATTACCAGATCTGATCCGCCGCATGCGTGAATTGGAAAAGCAGTTGGCTGAACTTCGCGGCAAAGTTGGGCTGTGATCTGGTTTGTCGATAGCGAAAGCATTAAACCGGCCGGATGCCTTCTTTTAGAATGGTCAATGTGATTTGACGAATTTTCGGCAAATCTTGTGATGCATGAATCGCTTCGTAAACCGCTTCGTCCACTTTTCCTGACAATGCGGCGGCGACACTGCTCGCGGCGCGGGCTTGAACAAATGGAACGGAAGGATGTTTGACTGGCTTGTCGTCGTTTTCAATCTGCAACCGGTCATTTTTTAAATCCAAATCATCAACCAATCGTGAAACGGCAGAAATCATTTCGGGAGTGATGTCTTCGTTTCGCTCCAGGCGTGACAAAGCATCGCGCAAAATTGGATTTTGCAGATCAACACGGCCGGTTGCATGGCGTGCGACTGCGGCAGCGACACGGCGCTGCTTGTCTTTTGGCGCTTTGCTAAGAACAAAATAAAGGTCGCGATCTTCAATCATCAATAACGATTCAATTGATTTTGGCGGTTCCGGTTGATTCTTTGGACGGATGCCAAATAGATTTTTAAGCAGCTTCATTGACTTATGATTTTACCAAACTTCCACCGGCCCTTTAGGCACCGGAATTTGTTCGCGTTGCACAACCGCCGGTTCTTCGCGCATAAAAGATGCAATCATCGGCGCGGGACGGAATCGCGGAAGCAATTCGCCGTTGTCATCGAGAAATTGTTGCCGCCAGCGGATGTAATTTCCCAAAACGATTTGAAATTCCGCGCGCGTTTTGATTTGGACAACTTTTTTGTTGAATTCGTGGCACGGGCCGAAGCGTTTGGAATACCAAGGCGCCACTTTGCGAAACATCCGGCAGCCGTGTTCCTCGCCGAAAATTTCAATCATCAAATCCAAATGCCGGTTCATCACGCGAATGCGTTCGGCAAAAGACGGTTCGGGTGGAAGATTGTTTTCGTAGCAGCTGACGTGAGCCGGTTCATTGTTTTTAGTCAGAGCGAACTGACGTTCGCTGCTACGAGTTAAGAATTGCATCGTGCGCTTGAAAATCCATGGATCATAAAAGGCGCCCCGTCCGATGCTCACGCCGGCGCAACCGGTTTCATCGAACATTTTCTTCGCAGCCTGCGGTGTGATGATGTCGCCATTACCGATTACGGGAATTGATTTCACTGCTTCGACGACTTTGCGGATTCCAAAAAGATTCACCGTGCCGCTAAATCCTTGTTCCCGCGTCCGGCCATGGACAAAAATCGCGGCGACGCCGGCGTCTTCGAGGGAGCGGGCCAAATCGGGAGCGGTTAAATTATCATCGTCCCAGCCGAGCCGCATTTTGGCGGTGACGGGAATTTTTACGGCATTGACCATGCCGCGGACGAGCGCGGCGGTTTTATCCAATTGCGTCATCATGGCCGAGCCGCCGCCGACGTTGCAGACTTTGCGAACGGGACAACCCATGTTGATGTCAATAGAATGGACGCCGAGCGATTCGAGCATTTGCGCCGCGGCGAGCATTTCATCGGGCACGCTGCCGAACAATTGGACGGCCAGCGGTGAATCTTCGGGCCGTGTTTCGATCAGCTTGAACGCTTTTTCCTTTTTTTCGATGAGCGAGCGGGCATTGACTAAATCGGTGGTGCACAGGCCGACACCGCCAATTTCACGCACGACGAGGCGAAAGGGCAGATTGGTGTAACCGGCCAGCGGCGACAGGAATAAATTGGATTTCAGTTCCAGCGAACCGATGCGCATAGACAAATTGTAATAGAATTCGACAATTGCGAAAGCGGCAATGCCGTGTTAGTTTTCGAATCTAAACAGGAAAATCATGTTTGACGACGAACAAAACAGTAATAGAAATGACAAGAAACCGCCGGGTGGCGGAGGATTCAAAATCCCCACGTTCACGTGGATCGCATGGATTGCCATCATTGGCGGTATCGTGGCATTGATGGTTCTCAAAAATCACATGTCCACACCGACCGGTGAGCAATTGAGCGAAGCGGCATTTCTTCAGAAATTTGATTCCAATCTCGTGTCCAAAGCGACCATCACGATTCCGCAATCGGCGGTTTCGGGAAGCGCGATCACGGTCAGTGGAAATTATCTGAAGACCGACAAAGATGGAAATGTCGTAAAAGACAGTGCCGGAAAAGCGGAGGAAGTGGCGTTTGTCGCGCCAAATGTGATCTTGACCGATGCGATGCAAAATGAATTGTTTCGCTCTGATAAAGTGACGCTAAACATGCCGAATCCCATGCTCGGGGAAATCGGCTGGCAGCTCGCATTTTTTGCAGGCGTGGCGCTGCTCTTTTGGTTTTTACTGATCCGGCCAATCAAAGTCGCCGGCAAAGGCGCGTTGAGCTTCGGCAAGAGCAAAGCACGAATGCTCGCCAAAGACAGGAACAAAACGACTTTCAAAGATGTCGCCGGAATCGAGGAGGCCATCGAAGAAGTTTCCGAGCTCGTTGAGTTTTTGAAAGACCCGAAGAAATTCCAACGCCTTGGCGGACGGATTCCCAAAGGCGTTTTGATGGTCGGCCCTCCGGGCACCGGCAAAACTCTGTTGGCCAAAGCCATCGCCGGTGAGGCGGATGCGGCCTTTTTCAGCATCAGCGGTTCGGATTTTGTGGAAATGTTTGTCGGCGTGGGCGCCAGCCGCGTGCGCGACATGTTTGAGCAGGCGCGTCGCAATACGCCGTGTTTGATTTTCATTGATGAAATTGATGCGGTCGGTCGCTCGCGCGGTCACGGGCTTGGCGGCGGCAACGACGAACGCGAGCAAACGTTGAACGCATTACTCGTGGAAATGGACGGTTTCGACACGCAGGAAGGCATCATTATCATCGCCGCCACCAATCGCGCGGACGTTTTGGATCCGGCGCTGTTGCGTCCGGGCCGGTTCGACCGACAGGTCACGGTGAATTTGCCGGACGTGCGCGGCCGGGAAGCGATTTTGAAAGTTCACGCGAAAAACGTGAAACTCGAACAAGGCGTGGATTTGTCCATCATCGCGCGCGGAACGCCCGGCTATTCCGGCGCGGAACTCGCGAATCTTTTGAATGAAGCGGCGTTGCTGGCAGCGCGGTTGAACAAAAAAGCCGTCGGCATGAAAGAATTGGAAGAAGCGCGCGATAAAGTGCGTTGGGGACGCGAACGCCGCAGTATGGCGATGTCGGATGAAGAAAAGCGCGCTACCGCGTGGCACGAAGCCGGCCATGCGCTTGTAAATGTTTTGCTCAAACACACGCATCCTTTACACAAAGTGACTATCATTCCGCGCGGACGCGCGCTTGGCGTGACGATGTCGTTGCCCAAGGAAGACATGCTCAACATGCGCAAGAAACAGGCGATTGATACGATTATCATGGCCATGGCCGGGCGCATCGCCGAGGAATTTGTCACGGAAGACATTTCCAGCGGCGCATCGATGGATATCCAGCAGGCGACGCAACTTGCACGCGCGATGGTCATGCATTGGGGCATGAGTGAAAAACTCGGCAACGTGCTTTACGGCGACAGCCAGGAATACGTTTTTCTCGGACGCGATATGATGCGCGCCAAAGATTACAGCGAGCAAACGGCGCAGGAAATTGATACGGAAGTCAAACGTATCATTGACGAGGCGAATAATACGGCAAAGCAATTGATCAACGACCATCGCGACAAATTGGAGATCATCGCCAACGCGCTGCTCGAATACGAAACGCTCGACGGCGCGCAGGTGGACGAAATCATCCGCACAGGAAAATTCGCGCCGCCGCCGCCGCCCGCCCAGGTCGGGCCAATGCTCGGAGCGCCGGCGGGAACGCCATTGCCGGAAACGCCGCCCAAGCCGGCCCCGCCAAAATTGCCGGGACTGGGTGCGCCATCGCCGGCACCGGCATAAAAAAGGAAGTATTTGAAATCAACAAGCCCGCTGTCAAACCGGCGGGCTGTTTTATTTTCAGCAACGTTTTTGCAAGTTCTTCAAATCTTCGGCGAGAAATTGGGTGACATCTTTGAACCGCGCGACGTTGTCGGGATTGACCGCCATGAGGGTTTGATGCGCTTCAAGGCTGGTGCGGGTGATTTCTTCGTGGCTCGCGTTTACGGGAGAAGGGACGCAAGGCTGCAAGCCATCTGGCAATTGTAACGCGCCGTTGGTCACTTTGAACAAATGTAGCGCGCCGAGATTTTCCAGCAGTTCCGAAACGCGCGTGTTCGGGCCGTGCAATTCGATGCCGCGCCGTTCGGAGCCGTTGGAATTCATTTTCATTCCGAAGCCGGCGAGCACGCCCAGAAACGTGCTGTCCATCAAAACGCATTCGGACAGATCAATGATGAAATGGCTGAAACCTTTTTGCGACAGTTCCGTTAAAAGAGTTTTAAAATCCGGGCTGAATGTGAAATTCGCGCGGCCAGCGATTTTGAGGCACGCGAAATCGTTGCCGACCAATACCGACAATTTTGCCGAAGGCGCTGACATTTTAATTTTTGTGTTTTTAAGCCGTGACTGCCTGTTGCGGCGTGACAATTTGCACTAACATTTGCTGCAACACAATCGCTTCGTCAAGCCCGCTTGAGACCAATTTACGGTTGCAGTCCAAAAGCAAATTCATGGCGCGCACCAATTCGGCGCGCGAATAATTTTTCGATTGCACCAACGCCCGGTGCAACATCCACGGATGCATCGCCAGCGGATTGAATTTCTTGTCCGCAGGAAATGCGTTTTCCGGCACGCGTTCGAGTTGCGACTTGAACCGGCTGTAATCGGCGTCCGGTTTCACCCAGCCTTCGCGCGTCATCTCTTTCAGCAAAAGCATCACGCGCACTTTGCTGATGAGGCCGTAAAGCAAGCCGATTTCGGATTTCCGGGAATCAAATTTCATTTCCCACAATTCTTCATCCAGACACCGCATCAGTTGTGCCAGATTGCGGTCGCCGAGAGCGTCGCCGAGCGCAAAAGCGCGCGCCGTTCTATTGCGGCTGCAAATGGTTTCAATGTCAGAAAGCTCGACCTTCGCCCGGTTTCCGGCAAATAGACACAATTTCTCGATTTCTGCGGCAATTTGGCGCGGATTTGGGCCAATCCGATTGATCAATTCTGTCAACGCCTTTTCGGAAATCTCTTTTTTCTGTTCACGAAATGCGGCGCGGGCGGTCATTTCCGCGCGTTCCATCCAATCTTTGTCTTCAGCCGACCACGCGGAAAAATTTTCGACCAGTCCGATTTTGTCCAAAGTTTTGAAAAATGATTTTCGCTTGTCCACTTTTCCGGCACTGATGATCAGGCGCACGCTTTCCCATTTGAAATTTTTTAATTCCGCCGCCAAATCGTTCAATGATTCTGTCACGGCTTGCGCTGAAGCCGTGCGTTCATCGCCGAGGAAATTACAATCGCGAAACCAGACGACTTTGCCGGAACCGAAAAACGGAAGCGTTTGAAGCGCTTCGCGCAGTTTTGAAATGGCGGCCAATGCGTCGCCGCTGTTGGAAACGCCGGCGTCCACAATTTCATGGTCCATGCCGCCGAGTTCGTCGCACCAGTCCTGATAAATTTTTTTAGCGCGTTGTTTTACGGCAAATTCATCGTCGCCACAAACGAGGGCGAGGGCTGGAGCATTTGCAGCGGCCATTTTATTCGGATTCCGTGCCGCTGCCGGTTTCGTTGATGCGATTGAGCACTTCGCTCATGTCTTCGACCTGTTCGAACAAAGGCGCGGAAACGAAGATGGGCTTTTTCTGCGCGGCGGCGATGGCGATGCAATCGCTGGGTCGGGCATCCACTTCCACAATCTTACGCGCGGTGTGCAATTCATTTTGCTGCTGCAAAATCAGCCGCGCGAAATAGGTCGAGTTTTTCAGGTCGGTGATGACGACGCGTTCGACGCTGATGCCGAAGCCGGTGAAAATACGATTGATCAGATCATGGGTCAGCGGGCGTTCCTTTGGCGTCTGGCGCAGAAACATTCCGATGACGGCTCCCATTTGCGGTTCGACGTTGATGACAAAGACTTTTTCGTCGTTTCCGACGAAGAGCGCACAGCCGCTGTTGGCGGGAAGGATGCCACGGATTTGCACGGGCACAACGTCGTTCTTCATGCAACAAATTTAATCCGCGCAGCGCAGAAAACAAGTCGCATTAAACCGGCGTGGGATGTGCCGGCGGCAATTCCACTGGCTTTTCCAAGAATCGGTTCTGGATGAACGTTTTGAAATAAGCGTCCTTTCGCGGGGCAGCCATTAAACCGTCGTGGCGGAAACCCGGCACATTTTGGAAACAAACGGCGTGCGGCTGCGGCAGGCGGAAGTTGATGACGAGCGAACGGTTCGAGGAGTTGTAGCCGATGGAATCAAACGCATCGGCATGCACCGGCACCATTTTGATAGCTGGAATCTGTTCTGCCACAAAATTCCTTTCGCTGCGTTTATACAAAAACGATTTTCCGCCGTCCAGAGGAATTTATGATTGTTTTTTTCTGGCGGCTGGTTTTCCAGGTGGGACGGGGGCTTTCTCTATTGGTGCAGGTTTTGAAACCGACACGGAAATTTGTTGGTGCGTCCAAATCAAGGCGGTGCCCAGAAAGCATGCCACGAAAAACGGATAATAGTATCGTCCGACTACATTTGTTCCAAAATCAATGACCTGCGCGACGTCGGCCTGCATCCGGGCGAGACAGGAAATCACGAAAGACAAAAAGGCAAGCTCCCCGAAAATGACTGCGAGCAGGACAACGAGCGCAAACCGTTCGCGTGATTTTTTCCAAAGTGAAAAGCCGATGAAAACCAGCAGGAGCCACGGGAGGGCGGAAAGTTCGGGGTTTGCCAGGCTTTTGAATCCATTCCAGTGGCCGACAAATTGTAAATGCTCTTTGTCCGGAGTCTGCCATTTAAAGAATTCTTTATCAAAAAAGCGGCAGCCAACGTCGAGCAAAAGAGTTTGTGGAAAACGATGAGCGACGGTTGCCGGAGATCTGATGCCTTCGTGCGCCCAGTTGGATTCAGGATGCAGGATGGGTTTTTCGAGCCGGAAGCAGAGGTAGGGCACGAGGCAAATTGCCGCGACAGCAATGGGCTTCCAGATGAGTGAACTCTTGAGCCAGCCGCGCCGCCAGCATAAAATCATGGTGATGCCGCCCCACAGCGCCGCGTAAATGACGCCTTCAAATTTCGTGGTGGCGCACATGATGAGGGACAAAATTCCCGCTGCGATTGCGAATTGATCAGCGTTTGCGATCGCCACGACAAATAACATTGCGGCCAGGCTCGTGCCATACACCATGGGAATTGTCCCGCCTTCGTTGCGGACAAATTGGAGAGTAGCCGGAAGAAAGCAGAGTAGATTGACGATTAAAAGGGGCAGGGGACGCGGTCGTTTCCAGATACGGGAAAGTGAAATAACAGCGATGCTCAACGCGACCATCATCCAAAACGGCCAAACTTTATTGATGAACTCATCCACGCCGCCGGCCAATCCGTAGCCGAGAGTATAAATTCCCGGCACAAGCATTGGATAATCCATGTGCGTGTAGCCAAGGTTGGATTGATGGATGGTGGTGAAAAGGTTTTTGCCGTGCTCCAGATAAAGAATTTTTGCTTTGAAAACCCAGAACGCATTGGCGTCAAACTCCAGTGTGCCTTCCAGGGTGGAAAGTTTTCCAAAAACCCATGCGGCATAAATAACCGGCAGCAGCAGTAACAGCCATAAATGCGCGGAGTGAAATTGAATTTGTTTGGCGCCCGCCACGGCTTTGGGCGCAAGCAAAATGACTTCCACGATTCCCCAAATCATCGCCGCCCAGGCCAGCGCGCCGCTTAAATCAATTCCGGCGATGGCGGCCAGTAGAACGCTTTGGGAGAAAACGACCATTCCCACCGCGAGCCCGAGCGTAAATCGAAGGCCGATGCCGAAATTTTCCTCGAACTTTTTTCCGAGGATCAGCCGGACGATCCGTGTTCCGGCAAAAGCAACGGCGACGGGCAAAAGGAAGGCGAGAAACTCTTTCATTGTTTTGGCATCCCTTTTTCCGTCAACGGCTGGATTTGAATGTTTCCGTCAGGACCGAACTTCAGCCATAAATCGAATCCATTGGTTTTTAACATTTCCGGTGAATTGCAATCCGCGCCTTCAAACCAGCTGTCGGAAGTCAAGGCCGCGGGTTTGCCAAGGGAGATTTCCAGATCCCGCGGAAAAAGATAATTGCGTAGAAAATAATAATAGGCGAGATGGCTTTCACCGTTTTTTCCGACCACGCCGGACATGAAGATTTTTGCATCAGGAGGAATTGCGCGGTCCAGAGCGCGGCCGTAGGCGGAAAGACCGATGCAATATTGTTCGCGTTGGACCGGGTCGGAAATCGGCGCCAGCATTTCCGCGCGCTTATCCAGATTGGGCAAATTCAATTCATTTGCTTGAGCCGTGCCGGGAAAAATTTGAGGCCAAACAAGGCCTACGGCAAAAATTCCGGCCACAAAAGTTAGAAAAAAAGCGGGCCACTGCTCCTTTAATTTAGAGATGCCTTGATGTGGGGCTGGCGTGGACATTAGCTTAGAAAATTATATTTCAAAATGCACCACAGCGCGCGAAAGCCGTCGCGCCAGCCGATTTTTTTTCCTTCCGCGTAAGTCCGGCCATAATAGGAAATAGCAACCTCATAGATGCGCACTTTCAATCGCGCAACTTTTGCGGTGATTTCCGGTTCAAATCCAAAGCGACATTCATCAATCTTTATTTTCTGGATGATTTCGCGGCGGAAAGCTTTGTAACAAGTTTCCATGTCGGTCAGATTCAGGTTCGTCGCCATGTTGGAAACGGTCGTCAAAAATTTATTTCCCAGCGAATGCCAGAAATACAACACGCGATGGGCATCTGAACCCACGAAACGCGAGCCGAAAACCACATCCGCCTTGTCCGCTAAAATCGGCGCCAGCAGACGATAATACTCTCCCGGATCATATTCCAGATCCGCATCTTGGATGATGACGATAGGCGATGTGGCACTCGCAAATCCGGTTCGCAACGCAGCGCCTTTGCCCTGGTTTACTTCGTGCCGGACCAGGGAAATCCTCGCATCGCCGCGCGCCGCCGCCTGAAGTTTTTCCCAGGTGTTGTCCCTGGAACAATCGTCCACGATGACCAATTGCTGGACGGGACGCTGCGCCAGAACGGCCTGGATGATTTCGTTGACTGTCGCGGCTTCGTTAAAAACCGGCATGACAACGGACAAACACGGGGCAATATCGGCGTTGGATTTGATGTCGGCCATGAATAACGGCGGAGATTATCCACAATGCCGCTCAAAACTCAAGCGGCCTTCACGTCAATGCTCCCGGCCGCAAGCGCAACCAATTTTTGTGCCGGCCGTTTTGGCCGGATCATAATTCAAATACGGCCCGAGCCAACGTTCGACTTCCGCTACCGTCATTCCTTTGCGAACGTGATAATCCAAAATCTGGTCGCGATCCAATTTGCCAACCGCGAAATATTTTGAATCCGGATGCGCGAAATAAAGTCCGCTCACCGAACTGCCCGGCCACATCGCGCAACTTTCCGTCAATTGAATGCCGGCCTTTTTCTCGACGTCCAGCAATTGCCAGAGAATCCGCTTTTCCGTGTGATCCGGGCACGCCGGATAGCCGGCCGCCGGGCGGATGCCGCGATATTTTTCGCGAATCAAATCTTCCGGCGATAAATTTTCAGCTTTGCCATAACCCCATTCATCGCGAACGCGTTTATGCAGAAATTCCGCGAACCCTTCCGCCAACCGGTCCGCCAGCGCTTCGGCCATGATGGCGTTGTAATCGTCGTGGTCCGCTTTGAATTTCTCAATCAGCTCGCGCAAACCGTGTCCGCTCGTGACGGCAAAGGCGCCGAGGTGATCCGCCGAGTTTTTGGATGCGACGAAATCTGCCAATGACCAATTCGGCGTGCCATCATCTTTGGCGATCTGTTGGCGCAGGAAATGAAACGTCGTCAAAACATTCTTTCGCGATTCATCGGCGTAAAGCTCCACGTCATCGCCAACGCGATTCGCTGGATAAAATCCGTAAATGCCTTTTGGCTGAAGCAATTTGCCGGCAACAATTTTTTCCAAAAGCGTTTGCGCGTCCGCAAAAAGTTTTTTGGCTTCTTCGCCATGCTTTTCATGATGCAAAATTTTCGGATAAACGCCGCGCAATTCCCACGTGTGAAAAAACGGCGTCCAATCAATGAAGTTCGCCAATTCTTCCAGTGACGGCTCAATTGTCCGTTTGCCGACGAATTCCGGTTTTGGCAAATCATCGAATTTCAATTTCGGCGCGTTAGCGCGGGCATCTTCGATTGAAATCAATTTTGCTTTCGGTCCGGCATGTTGCGAACGGATGCGCTCATATTCATCTCGAATTTCTCCCGCGAATTTCGGTTTATGTTCCGCGCTGATCAAATTGCTGACAATCGGCACGGCGCGGCTGGCGTCAATGACATGGACGACCGGTTCGCCGTAGCCCGGCGCAATTTTTACCGCCGTGTGCGCTTTGCTCGTCGTCGCGCCGCCAATGAGTAGCGGCAATTTCAATCCTTCGCGTTCCATTTCGCGCGCGACATGGACCATTTCATCCAACGACGGCGTGATCAATCCGCTCAAGCCGATGATGTCGGCTTTTGTTTCGCGTGCCGTCGTGAGAATTTTATCGCACGGAACCATCACGCCGAGGTCAATGACTTCATAATTGTTACACGCAAGCACGACGCCGACGATGTTCTTGCCGATGTCGTGAACGTCGCCTTTCACCGTCGCGAGCAAAATTTTTCCCTGCGGCTTGGCGGTTCCGCCGGCAGCAACCGCGGCCTGCTTTTCTTTTTCCATAAACGGTTGCAAATAGGCGACCGCTTTTTTCATCACGCGCGCCGATTTGACGACCTGCGGCAAAAACATTTTGCCCGCGCCGAACAGATCGCCGACGACGTTCATACCGGCCATGAGCGGCCCTTCGATGACGAGCAATGGCCTCCCGTATTTTTGCCGCGCTTCCTCCGCATCCTGTTCGATGAAATCAACGATGCCTTTAACCAGCGCATGAGAGAGCCGTTCTTCAATCGTGCCTTTGCGCCATTCATCTTCAACGACTTCCGCTTTGCCTTTTTGTTTCACCGATTCGGCAAATTTAATCAGGCGCTCGGTCGCCTCGGGTTTGCGATTCAGCAGAACGTCTTCGACCAACGCAAGCAAGTCCTTCGGAACTTCGTCATAAACCGCGAGCTGTCCCGCGTTGACGATGCCCATATCGAGCCCAGCTTTGATGGCGTGATACAAAAACGCCGAGTGCATCGCTTCGCGAACGACATTGTTGCCGCGAAATGAAAACGAAACATTGCTGATGCCGCCGCTGACTTTTGCGTGCGGCAGATTCTCTTTGATCCACTTCGTCGCGCGAATGAAATCCACGGCATAATTCGCGTGCTCTTCCATCCCCGTGCCGACGGTCAAGACGTTTGGATCGAAAATGATGTCCTGCGGCGGAAAGCCGACTCTTTGAACGAGTAAATCGTAAGCGCGTTTGCAAACTTCGATTCGCCGCTCAAAATTATCCGCCTGACCGCGTTCATCAAAAGCCATCACGACGACCGCCGCGCCGTAGCGGCGGACGAGTTTTGCTTGTTGCAAAAATTTCTCTTCGCCTTCTTTAAGTGAAATGGAATTAACAATGCCTTTGCCCTGGAGACATTTCAACCCGGCTTCAATGACATCCCATTTCGAGGAATCCACCATCACAGGCACTTTGCAAATGTCCGGCTCGCTCGCGACAAGATTTAGAAATTTCACCATCGCGGCGACGCCGTCAATCATCCCTTCGTCCATGCAAACGTCAATGACCTGCGCTCCGTTTTCGACCTGCTGTCGGGCGATGGTAAGCGCGGCTTCATAATCGTTCGCCTTGATGAGTTGCGCGAATTTCGGCGAACCGGCGACGTTGGTGCGTTCGCCGATGTTGAGGAAATTGGAATCGGGCCGGACTGTGAGCGCATCCAATCCGCTCAAACGCAAATACGGTTCAACCGTCGGAACTTTGCGCGGCGGCAAACCTTTCACCGCTTCGGCAATCGCTTTGATGTGCGGCGGAGTTGTTCCGCAACATCCGCCGACGATATTGAGCCAGCCGGCCTGCGCCCATTCGCGTAATTGAGGCGCCAGCGATTCCGGAGTTTCGGGAAAACCCGTCGGCAATAGCGGATTCGGCAACCCGGCGTTCGGATATGCGCTGACGTAAACCGGCGCGATGTTGGAAAGTTCCTCGATGAGCGGGCGCAATTCCTTCGGTCCGAGCGCGCAATTCATCCCGACGGACAGCAGTGGAACATTGGAAATGGAATTCCAAAAGGCTTCGACCGTTTGGCCGGTCACGCCGCGATTGCTGCCGGCCTGGATAAACGTGACGCTGGCGGAAACCGGAACAATTTTCTTTTCGGAGGGTTGAGTTCCGCGAAACCCTGAAGTTGAATTTATATTTTGGGCGTCGTCGAACTCCGCCCTCCGAAAGGGCAGGGGAGAAATGCCGCGTTCATCAAAAATTTTCTCAATCGCAAAGAACGCCGCGCGGGCGTTGAGCGTGTCGAAAATCGTTTCGACCAAAAGCAGATCCGCGCCGCCGTCGAGCAGGCCGTTGATTTGTTCGGAATACGCGACGACCAATTCATCGTAATTTGTTCCACGCGCGCCGGGATTGTGAACGTCGGTGGAAATGGAAGACGTTTTCGTCGTCGGCCCGATGGAACCGGCAACAAAACCGATTTTCCCGGTTTGCTTTTGAAAATTCTCGACGGCACGCCGCGCGCATTCCGCGCCGGCTTTGCTCAATTCATACGCAAGCGATTCCATTCCATAATCCGCCAGCGAAATGCTTTGTGAATTGAAGGTGTTGGTTTCGATGATGTCTGCGCCGGCTTCGAGATATTGGCGATGAATATCCTCGATGATTTCCGGTTGCGTGACGTTGAGCAAATCATTCAAGCCCTTCAAATCTTTCCCGCCCCAACCGTCGAATTTCGTGCCGCGATAATCTTTTTCCGTGAGCTTGCGTTGCTGAATCATTGTGCCCATCGCGCCGTCGATGGTGACGATGCGTTCGCCCAGTAATTTTTGAAGATGTCCGATTTTGTCCGGCATGGTTGAGTTCAATTTGCCGGCAAAATAACGGGAATTGCTCCGGGATGCAAATTAAAAATCAACGCATCTGGATGCGATGATATGAATTTAGGCTTTAGCCAATTCCACGAAGTTGTTCAGCAATTGCAATCCGATGCGCTGGCTTTTTTCCGGATGAAATTGCGTGGCAAAAACATTGTCGCGCCAGATCGAAGAAACAAAGGAGTCGCCGTATTCGGTTCGCGTCGCGGCAATCGAGTCGTCCGCCGGTTTCGGGTAAAAACTGTGCACGAAATAAACGTAGCTGCCGTTTTCGATTCCGCGATAGAGCGGGCAATCGCTTTTGGCGATTTCAATCTGGTTCCAGCCGATTTGCGGGATTTTCAATCCGTTTTTTTTTGAGAAGCGGACGACGCTGCCTTTGAAAACGCCAAGACCGGCGGCGCAGGAGTTAAATTCTTCGCTGCGCTCGAACAATGCCTGGTAGCCGACGCAAATGCCGAGGAACAATTTTCCGCTGCGGATAAAATCGCGCGCGGCTCCGAGCAGATGCTGTTTCTGCATGGCGTTGATGCAATCGTCGAACGCGCCGACGCCGGGCAAGACCATCGCGCGGGCATCGCCGATTTCATCCGGGCATCTGGCGATGCGCACATCGGCGCCGGCTTTGAGCAGCGCTTTATGAACGCTGCGCAAATTGCCGGAGCCATAATCCAGAAGAGCAATCACGCGATTATTTTAATCATAATCCGGTGATTTCGCGCGATTAAAATTGCATGATTTATCTGGAGTGCCGGCGGAAGGCGTTTATATTTACGCCATGGTTTCAGAGGGGAACAATCATTTTCAAAGCAAACCGCAAATCATCGAGGATGGGAAAAATTGGGTTGATCGATGGCGTGAGCCGGGAGGTTCGCGTGCGGTGGCTCTGGCCGTTTTAATTCTTGCATCCATTGCGGCTGTGGATGCGCTCGTTTATGCAACCGGCGGAACGGTTTATGTATGGCCGTATTTGATGTTTCTGCCGGTTATTGTGGCAGCGGCCGTTTTTCGAGTTTATGGCGGAATGATTGCGGGGTTGATCGGCGGTTTTTTGCTGGGACCGTTCATGCCGTTGGAAATTTCAACCGGCACGCCGCAAACGATCTTCAACTGGGTTTTTCGCCTTTTCTTTTTGGTCATGGTGGGAACGCTCTGCGGTTTGATTTCAAAATTTCTCAACGAACAAATCCGTCAGCTCAAGAAGAGCAAGGCGAGCATCCAATACATCCTCAACAACACGAAGGAAGCGATCTTTCAGATGGACCTTGAGGGCAATTATATTTTCGGCAACGACGCGGCGGAACAATTGACCGGGTATCCTCTTTCCGAACTGTTGCGGATGAACATGATGCAATTGACGGCGCTGGAATATCGTCCGCTGGTCAGTGAGCGCCTGTGTTGCAACACGGCGGATGGCGCGGATGAAAAAGCATTTGAAATCGAGATCCGTCACAAGGACGGACATAAGATCTGGGCGGAACTGACGACGCGGAAAGTTTTTAACCGCGAAAAAGAATTGGTTGCCATTCAAGGCGTGGCGCGCGACATCACCGAGCGGAAAAAGACAGCCCTGGCAATTACACTCTTCCGCGCATTGATCGACCACGCCAATGACGCGATTGAAGTCATCGACCCGCAGACCGGGCGTTTTTTGGATATCAACGCCAAGGCCGGAAAAATCCACGGTTATGGACGCGAGGAATTTTTGACCCTGACCGTTTCGCAGATTGACCCGAAGTTTGCGACCGGCGGAGAGAAGACGTGGGCGGCTCATCTGGAAGCGCTCAAACAATTTGGCTTTTTAGTTTTTGAGACGGAGCATCGTCGAAAAGATGGTTCGATCTTTCCGGTGGAAATCAATGCCAGTTACATCCACCTGGAGCGTGATTACATCCTTGCGGTTGTCCGTGATGTTTCCGAGCGAAAGACGATGGAGCGGAATATCCGCCAGTTGAATCGCGTCTATGCAGTGCTGAGCGGGATCAATGAGTTGATCGTGCGGGAGAAAAATTTGCAGTTGCTGTTTGAAGGCGCGTGCCGGATTGCCGTGGAAAAGGGAAAATTTCGGCTCGCCTGGCTGGGGCTGTTGAAGAATCCGTCTGCGCCGGTCGAACTGCTTGCCCATGCCGGCGCCACGCCGGACACCTTGAATGTTCTGCAAAAAGTATTCCACGATCCCGGTCTTGGCTGCATGTTCACCAAGCACGCGATTGAAACCGGCAGCCATGCGGTTTGCAACGATGTGGAGCATGATCCGGAAGCCGCGCCGTGGCGGCAATTGGCTTTGGAGCGGGGCTATTTGTCGCTGGTGTCGTTGCCATTGAACGTGCGCGGCCAGCGCGCGGGAGTGCTGAACATCTATGCCGGCGAGAAGAATTTTTTTGACGCCGGTGAATTACGTTTGTTGGATGAGCTTGCCGCGGACATTTCCTTTGCGCTTGAAGTGAACCAGCAGGACGTCGAGCGCCGACAACTCGAAGAACAATTCCGGCAGGCGCAAAAAATGGAAGCCATCGGCCAACTGGCCAGCGGCGTCGCGCACGATTTCAACAACATCCTGGCTGTTATTCAAATGCAGGCCGATTTGCTGAAAGCCACCTGCAAGCTTTCGGAAACGCAAACGGAATTTGCCGATGAAATCGCCTCGGCTGCCCAGCGCGCCGCCGCGCTCACGCGGCAGTTGTTGATGTTCAGCCGCAAACAAACGATGCAATTACAGGAATTGGATTTGAATGAATCCATCAATAACATGACCAAGATATTGCGGCGAACGCTCGGCGAAAATATCCAGATGCAATTCAAATTTGCCATGGAGAACTTATTCGTCCAGGCCGATGCGGGAATGATGGATCAAGTGCTCATGAACTTGGCCGTCAATTCGCGCGACGCGATGCCCAATGGCGGCAAACTGGTCATCGAAACTTCCGGCGTGCGATTCGACAGCCAAAGCGCCGCACAATCGGCCAAGATCCGTCCCGGTTCATTTGTCTGTTTGAGCGTGAGCGACACGGGTGCCGGCATAGCCCCGGAAAATCTGCCGCACATTTTTGAACCATTTTTTACCACCAAGGACATTGGAAAAGGCACTGGACTCGGATTGGCCACGGTTTTTGGCATTGTCCAGCAACACCAGGGTTGGGTGGATGTTTACAGCGAAATCGGACACGGCACGACATTTCGCGTTTATCTGCCGCGCGTGGAGAAAACGTTGGGTCAGGAACATCCAGTATCCGCGCCGGAAGATGTGCGCGGCGGCAACGAAACAATTTTGATCGCCGAAGACGACGCCTATTTTCGCGTGTCCATGCGCAAGGCATTGACGCAACTGGGTTATCGCGTGCTTGAAGCCGTCAACGGCGTTGAAGCGGTCGAAATCTGGAAACAATATCGGAATGAAATTCAATTGCTGTTGACGGATATGATGATGCCCGGCGGAGTGACGGGCAGGGATTTAGGCGAGCGTTTGTTAAAAGAAAATTCCGGATTGAAAGTCATTTATACAAGCGGTTACAGCGCTGAAGTCGCTGGGAAAGGTTTTCCATTGAAAGAAGGCGTCAACTTTATTGCCAAACCATTCCAGGCCGCTCAACTGGCCAAAATTTTACGCGTCAACCTGGACCAATAAGATGCCGGCGGACAAAAATTGCCGGTTGCAATGGAGAAGAGCAATCGCTGAGTAGCGATGCATGAACCATTCAAAATGTTAACCGGTTAAATGTTGAAGTGCTGAAAGATTCCATGATATTTCGTTCAAAATGAATAATCAGTCGGATCAACATCGGACGGGGTTTTTGTCATTCCGCAGTTCATGGTTGATCGTTCTCGCCGTTCTGCTTTTTGTCAGTTTCGTGCGACTGCGCCTTGCCACGACGCCGTTGGAGCGGGATGAAGGAGAATACGCTTACGCCGGCCAATTGATTCTTCATGGCATCCCTCCTTACGAGCTGGCATATAACATGAAATTGCCGGGAACTTATTATGCTTATGCGATTGGCATGGCGGTTTTTGGCCAAACCATTGAAGGTGTCCACCGGATGTTGCTGGCGGTGAATTTGCTGACAATTGTGTTCGTGTTTTTGCTCGGCAAAAAATTGTTTGGAACCACGGCGGGATTGGTCTCGTGCGCCGGTTACGGATTGATGAGTTTGAGTGTATTGGTTCAAGGCCTGGCGGCCCACGCAAATCATTTTGTCATTTTGTTTGCGGTGCCGGCGACGCTTTTGCTTTTGGAAGCATTGGAACGGAAGGAGGCGAGGTTTTGGTTTTTCAGCGGCGTGCTTTACGGTTTGGCCTTCTTGATGAAACAGCAGGGAATCTGCTTTTGTGCGTTTGCGGTTTTCTATTTGACCGGAAAAGCTGTTGTAGAAAAGACGGTCTTTTCCGGTGCATTTGTGAAAACGCTTTTAATTTTTACGGTTGGAGCCATTTTACCCTTTGCCTTCGTCTGTCTTTCATGTGCTGTCGCCGGAGATTTTTCGAGGTTTATATTTTGGACATTTATTTATGCCTCGTGGTATGCAACGGGTGTTAATCTGCACACCGGATTTCCTTATTTTTTAGAACATCTCCGGGATTCGTGGCCTGTTTCATGTGCCTTTTGGTTTATTGCTGTCACAGGAGTTTCTGTGGCAGCGTTAAGCAGATGTTTCAACCGGAATGTTGTGTTTGCCTTGGTGTTTTGGCTTTTTTCTGTTTTGGGAATGGCCATCGGTTTTTATTTCCGGAGGCATTACTTTATTTTGTTGCTTCCGGCATTTGCCATTTTGATCGGCTACGGCGTGACGGTGACAACGGCAGCTTTGTGCGAGCATAAAATGCTGCGTATCGGCAAAAGCGTTCCTTTCATTGTCTTCCTGTTGGCTTGCGGGTGGGCAACAATTTATCAGGCGTCGTTTTTCTTCCGCCTGTCGTCGGCCGAAGTTTGCCAGAACCTATATCAGGGAAATCCATTTATGGAAGCACCGGTAGCCGGCAAGTTTCTTTATGATCATACCACCCCCGATACCCGGATAGCGGTTTTTGGATCGGAGCCGGAAATTTATTTTTACGCCCGCCGCCGTTCTGCCATGGGTTATATTTACACTTATTCATTGATGGAGCCTCATCCAGCGGCTTCGATCATGCAACGTGAAATGTCGGACGAAATAGAAACAAATCATCCGGAATATCTCGTGGCTGTCCGGAATGAATTATCCTGGTTGCCTAACCGTTATTCCAAACTCACAATTTTCGATTGGTTCGAGAACTATTCGAAAAACAATTATCGAAAGATCGCGGTCGTCGGAGTCAGCCCAAACAATAAGGCCGTTCTGATTGAGAAAAACCTCGAGCATTTGCCGCAATTTGCCGAAGCGCCATTGGAAATATACGTCCGGATTTCCAACACCAATCTGTCCGCGGCCGGGAATAATTAAACGCCAGCCATTTCTTTTTCCGTCTTCAACCTCAATTGTCCGCACGCCGCGTCAATATCGTGGCCTTTTTCGCGGCGCAACGTGGCGATGACATTTTGCTTTTTCAAGGCGGCGAGAAATTCTTCGCAGATTTTTTCCACCGGACGTTCCCACGGCAAGCCTTCAACCTTGTTGTAAGGAATCAAATTCACTTTTGCAAAAAGCTTTTTGGCGAGCGCGGCCAGAGGTTTGGTTTGTTCAACCGAATCATTCACGCCGGAAATTAAAATATATTCAAATGTGATCATCCGGCCTTTTTTGTTTTGATAATAATCGCACGCGGCGGCCAATTCCCTTAGCGGATATTTTTTGTTCACCGGCATGATTTTATTGCGGACTTCATCCGTTGCGCCGTGCAGCGAAATCGCTAGGCGAAATTGCAACGGCTCATCTGCCAGCTTGCGGATTTGCGGAACAAGGCCGCTGGTGGAAATGGTGATCTTGCGCGCGCCGATGCCGCCGCCCCATGGCGCATTCAGGATTTTCAAAGCCTTGAGCAAATGATCGTAATTCGCCAGCGGTTCGCCCATGCCCATGACCACGATATTGTCCACGGCCCGCGCCGAACTGGTATTCTTTGAATCCGCGGAATTCAAACGTTCGACGGCAAGAATTTGCTCCACGATTTCGTTCGGCAACAGATTCCGCTTCCAGCCTTCCAGCCCGCTGGCGCAAAAACGGCAACCGTAGGCGCAGCCGACTTGCGTGGAAATGCAGAGCGTCCGGCGGTCGCTGTCGTCGCCGTAAAGCGCGGGATTTGCCGGGATCAAAACGCTTTCGATAAGCGAGCCATCGCTCAACTTCCAAAGAAATTTTTGTGTCGTATCGCGCGAACCCTGCTTGCGGACCAATTCCAATTTTTCCAGTGAAAAATTCGTCCGCAATTTTTCGCGCAAAGCTTTTGGCAGATTGCTCATCGCGTCCCAATCCGTTGCGCGGCGGACATAAATCCAATCCAGCAATTGCGCCACGCGATAAACCGGTCCTTTCCAATCGCTAAATTGGAT
The DNA here is from genome assembly GCA_035776755.1 of Verrucomicrobiia bacterium. Classification (GTDB taxonomy): domain Bacteria; phylum Verrucomicrobiota; class Verrucomicrobiia; order Limisphaerales; family UBA11358; genus UBA11358. Next base: position 195,535 of record DASTWS010000030.1, on the reverse strand, counting down.
CTCCAGTTCGTCGCGCGTCAGAGATTTTATGTCGATCACGGAACCAATTTAAGCGGAACGGCGCAGAAAACCAAGCAGCGCCGCCGGTTGACGCTGCCAATTTATTTTCAATTTTTTGGAATACAACGGGGCATTGAACGCTCTATACTGTTGAGACATTGACCGAAGGCCATTTTGTGAGCGATCCAAAAAGAAATCCGCCCGACGAAATCACATCGCCGCAGGTGTATTTCAACCGGCGTAATTTCATCCGCGCCGGCATTCTCGCGGCCAGCGCCGTGGCCACTGGTGTTGCCTATCGGGAATTGAATCCGATCGGCACCAGCACGAAGAAAAAAATCGAAACGGCGGCGATCTCCGGGATTCAAACCAATTCCATCGCGGCGACGAATAATGATTCCGGATTTTTCGTAAATGAAGAGCAAACGTCTTACGAGAAGATCACGCATTACAATAATTTCTACGAATTTTCCACGGACAAAGAAGAGGTGGCTGAAGCCGCGGCGAATTTCAAGACCGACGGCTGGAAAGTTTCAGTCGAAGGTCTGGTGCAAAAAACCAAAGTTTTTGACCTTGATGACATCTTGAAAATTGCACCGCCGGAGGAGCGCGTTTACCGGATGCGATGCGTTGAAGGTTGGTCCATGGTGATTCCATGGGTTGGATTTTCGCTGTCGAAATTGCTCGATGCCGTTCAGCCGTTGTCTTCAGCGAAATATGTCGCGTTTGAAACATTGCTCGACCCGATGCGGATGCCCGGCCAAAAAAGCGCCGTGCTGGATTGGCCGTATGTCGAAGGCCTGCGCATGGATGAAGCGATGCATCCGCTGACGATTTTGGCGAGCGGCATTTACGGCCACGCTTTGCCGCCGCAGGACGGCGCGCCGATTCGATTGGTCGTGCCCTGGAAATACGGATTCAAAGGAATCAAATCCATCGTGCGGATCAAATTGATTCCCGCCCAGCCGCGAACGACCTGGAGTGATTACGCGCCGAACGAATATGGTTTCTATGCGAACGTAAATCCGCACGTGGATCATCCGCGCTGGAGCCAGGCGACAGAGCAGCGCATCGGCGAATTCGGCCGGCGCCCGACGCTGATGTTCAACGGCTACGAAGAACAGGTCGGTCATCTTTATGCCGGAATGGATTTGCGAAAAAATTTCTGATGAAAGAAAGTGACATCCGGTTTGGCAAGCTGCTGATCCTCGTCAACGGTTTGATACCGCTGGCTTTACTGATTTGGGACAAATCGCAGAACAAACTTGGCGCCAATCCGCAGAATTTCATCATCCTGACCACGGGCATGATGACGCTGATTTTTTTGATTTTGACGCTGGCCGTCACGCCGTTGCGCAAAATCACCGGCTGGAACTGGTTGCTGCAATTCCGCCGGATGCTGGGGCTGTTCGCGTTTTTTTACGGGTCGTTTCATTTTCTCTGTTTCTTCAGTCTCGACCGCGCGTTCAGTGTTTCCAGCACGCTTTCAGAAATGGTGAAGCGCAAGTATCTTATCATCGGCAGCATCGCGCTCGTCTCAATGATTCCGCTGGCCATCACTTCGACGAACAGAATGATCAAACGTCTGGGCGGAAAACGCTGGCGCGCGTTACATCGGCTGGCTTACGTGGCGGCCACGGCCGGGGTGATCCATTATTACATGCAGGTGAAAGCGGACGTTCGTCAGCCATTGGTTTTTGCTGCGGCGCTCGCGATTTTACTTGGCTACCGGATTTGGAATTTTTTCCTCAACCGCAGACCGGCGGACGTCCCGGTCACGGCAAAAAAATAATTTATTTATCCAGTTGCCGGCGGATCAATCGGGCGAGCGCCATCAGTTCAAATGGTTTTGACAAAAAATTGACGCCTTCCTCCAACCCGCCGTCTTTAAGCAGGTTGCTGTTGCCGCTGATATAAACAATTTTCAGGTTTGGATTTTCAGATAAAAATTGTTGCCCGAGATTCCATCCGTTCATGCTGCCGGGCATCACGAGGTCGGTCAGTAAAAGATGGATTTGATTCCGTTGCTGATTCCACAGATTCAGCGCTTCATCGCCGGTGGTCGCTTCGAGGACTTGATAACCAAGCCGGGTGAGCGTTTTCTGCAATGCGGCGCGCAGGATGTCTTCATCTTCGACCAGGAGGATGGTTTCCGAACCGTAGAGCGACCCGGTCATTTTTTTCTGCGCGATGGCTTTTTGCGTCATTTCCGGCAGGCGCGGCAGATAAAGCGAGAAAGCTGTCCCGCCGTTGACCTCGCTGGCGACGTTTATCCAGCCTTGATGCTGTTGAACGATTCCGAAAACGGTCGCCAGTCCCAGGCCGGTTCCTTTGCCCGGACTTTTGGTGGTAAAGAACGGTTCAAAAATGCGCTTGAGATTGGATTCCGAGATGCCGCAGCCGTTATCGCTTACGGTTAAACAGGCAAATGAACCGGCGCGGGCATTTGGCATCCGTGCCGCAGCTTCTGTGTCGAGATCTGCGCCGGCGATCTCAATCAGCAATTGCCCTCCCTTTGGCATGGCATCGCGGGCATTGACCGCGAGGTTCATCAGGATTTGATCGATCATTCCCGGGTCGGCGTAAATGAACAATGGTTCATCCGGTGTCTTCAAATCAATTTTCACGTTCGCGCTCAAAACGCGCCGCAACAGGTTTGCGGTGGCGGCGACGGCTTCGACCAGGTTTAATTCGCGCAGTTGCATCGCCTGTTTACGGCTGAACAACAGTAATTGTCGTGTCAGACCGGCAGCGCGTTCCACGGTATTTTCGATCTTTTGCGCAAAATCTGTTTGCTGCGGCGACAGACTGCCTTCGAATTGCAGGAGGCTGATTTGCATTTGTATCACCGCGAGGATGTTGTTGAAATCATGCGCCACGCCGCCGGCCAATTGTCCGATGGCTTCCATTTTTTGAGCATGGCGCAATTGCTCTTCGAGTTTCGTTTGTTCGGTGATGTCCCGAAATCTCCAGATGCGCCCGAAGTGAACGCCGTCTTTGTCGCGCACGGGCGCCGAGTAGCGGTCGATGATCGTTCCATCCACCAATTCAATTTCGTCGCGGCTGATTTCATCCGGATGGGCGTAAAGATAACGGACTTTTTCGATGAATTCCCGGGAGTTTTTCGTGCGATTGCGGACGAATTCAAGCTGCTTGGCATCGTCTTTATCGGCCATGATTTCCGGAGGGATTTTCCATAATTCATTAAAGAGCTGGTTTTGAAAGATCTTTTGTCCTCGGCTGTCCACCACCAGGACGCCATCGAGCGACGTGTTCACCAGCGCTTCGAGAAAAGCCGTTTTCCACAACAATTCATCCTGTGCCTGACGCCGTTCTTCCCGAAAACGTTTTTGATCGATCGCGTTTTTGACCGCGGGACCGAGCCGGCCGATCCGGTCTTTGAGCAAATAATCGGTCGCGCCACGTTTCATCGCTTCCACCGCAACATCTTCGCCGACGGTTCCTGAAATCAAAATGAACGGAATTTCCAGGCCGCTTTCTTTCAGCAATTGCGCCGCACGTAATCCGCTGAATTGCGGCATCGAATAATCAGATAGAATGATGTCCGGCAGATTTGCCATCGCATCCAGAAAATCCGGTTCCGTCTGCACCCGGCGGGAAATCGGCGCGAACCCCGCGTGTTTCAATTCATGCAGCATCAACGCCGCGTCATCCGCCGAATCTTCGACGATCAAAAGGTTTAAAGGTATGAGCATAGGTCAAGGTTTTGGCGTTTGATTGAATTGCAGCCAATATTTGAAAGCGCGCGGGATTTGTTGCAGACACAGGTGCTTTTTCCTTGCGGATCGGTGGTGGCCACAGTCGCGCGCCCGTCGAGCGCGGCTTTGAGGTCGCGGACTCTTTCAGCGAATTTTAATTTTTCTTCCACCCGCATAACCGACCAACCGGCCTGCACTGCGGGAAAACATTTTCCCGCAATGTCAATTGCCCGTTTTTGATTTCAGCAGCGCCCAGTCGAGATTCAATCCAGGCGTCGCTTGAATCAGCCCCAAAATATCCACCGGCTTGACAATGTAATTGTCAGCGCCCAGTTGCTTGCTCTTTTCAAGATCTTCAGCTTCATGCGAAATCGTCAGCACAATGACCGGAATCCCGCGCGTCCGTTTGTCGGATTTGATGCGGCGCAATACTTCAAAGCCGTTGATTTTCGGGAGATTCAAATCCAGAAGGATGATATGCGGCGTTTCGCTGAATTTCCGTTTCGCATATTTTCCAAGCCGAAAAAGGTAATCGAGCGCTTCTTCGCCATCCTGCACCAGCCGGATCCGATTGGCAAAACGCGATCGCTTGAACGCGCGCATCGCCAATTCCGCGTGATCAGCTTCATCTTCCACGAGCAAGACATCAACCAGTCCGGAAAAGTTGTTGCCGTTGTCGCTGCCGTTGTTGTTTAGGAAGAGGGAAGGGATTGAAATGTCCAGCGCCAACGCGAGCCGCTCGATGTTTTCCAAAGAGATATTTCGGGAGCCGCGTTCCACGTCCGAAACATAAGTCCGATGCAAATCAGCGCGTTCCGCCAATTCCTCTTGCGAAATGCCAAGCTGATTTCGCCTGGCGCGGACTAAAGACCCGAATGTTTTTTTAACGTCCATCTTGGAAACTCGCTGTAAATACTTCCGGCATAGAAAATAAGCTGCTTTTTACATCTCCTACAACAGACTATAAGTGACAACGTTTAAGCAATTTGATTGCCGCTTTGTTGCTTTGTCCCCAGGGAGTGTTACAAGAAAAGTCGAATTTTACCGAAATCCAGGCCAGAGGATTGAAATCATTTCGCTGCTTTTTGCCCGGAAATAAAGAAAGGCAACGCGGCCAATTGCAGGATCACGGAAAAAATGACCACGGCATAAATCGCTTTGTCGTAAAGCAATCCCATCGCCGCGCTGCCGGCAAACCATGCGATCCCGTAAGCCGTATCGAAAACGCCGAACCCGGTGCTGCGCTTTTCGCGCGGAATCACTTTGGACAAAATGGCTTTCAGCAACGAATCCTGCGCGCCCATGCCGATGCCCCACAAAATCATTCCCACGATCGCCAGCGCAAATCCGCCCAGAAAAACGCACGGCGCAAAGAACGCGCCAAGGAAAAATGCAAACAGCACGATGGGTAATCCGTATTTATCCAGCAATTTTCCAAACACAAGCGCGGCGACGGCGGCGGTGACCATTGCGCCGGCATAAAAAACCGGGATTTCGCTCTCGGGAACGATTCCGCATTTTTGAAAATGAAATCCCACGAGTGCAAAATCCGCAAAACCGGCAGCGGTCAACATTCCGGCGACGGCGTAAAACCAATACGCTTTTGAAAATCCTTTTGTTTCAAGGACGACCGGTGCGCGCTCTTCCAATTCATGCGGACGCGGATAAAAGATTCGCGCGATCGTGACCGTTGCCAGGCAGAGCAGGGCGGGAACCAGCAAAACGGCAAACGCGACATGGTAATCATGTTTAAAATAAAGAATTGCCGCCATGACGAGCGGGCCAATCGTCGCGCCGGTTTGATCCAAAAATTCATTCAGGCCGAACGCCCAGCCATGTCCGATGCGGCTTCCGGCATGGGACAACATCGCATCGGCGGATGGTTTGCGGATGGCGCGCCCGGTGCGTTCAGCAATGATGAGCGCGGCGGCGAATGGCCAATTTCCGGCCAGCGCGAGCGCGGGCACGGCAAGCATGTTCACGGTGTAACCGGCAAATATGAAAACCCAATACTTGTGCGTTTTATCGGCGAAATAACCGGTCACCGAACGGAACGCGTAACCCATCAATTCGCCCAATCCGGCAACGATTCCCACGGCGGTCGCGCTTGCGCCGAGCGAGCCCATGAATCCGCCGATGATTCCCCGCGATCCTTCATAAGTCATGTCGGCGAACAATTGCACCACGCCGATGACGAGCACGAAGCGCAACGCGGTTTTGGCAAGTTGATTTTTAATGTCCACGCAAATTCAAATCGGCGAGTGAATGGAACAGTTCGGGTCCAAACGTGAATTGCCAGGCTGCATAAACCTGAAAATCTGTCGGCCCGTCAATCGATCGTCCGGCGGAAAACAGGAAATGCTGATGGTCGCTGAAATCAACAACCGCGCCGATGTTGAATGCTGTTTCCGTCGGCCCGTCGGCTTCGGTTTGCGTGCGATGATAAATCTCGCCGCCGACGGAAATATTATTTCGCACTTGATATTGCAACAGTGCGGCGACGAGTCCCCAATCTTTATTTCCCGGGCCGGGATTGATGCCGTATCCGCCGCCGGCATCAATCGTCCACGCGCCGAAACTTTTTTGCAACCATACTGGAAGGAAGGCATCCCATTGTCCGCTGCCGAGACCTTTGCTTTCGTCGCCCGTGGGAACTTCGAGCAGTGGAAAAATTCCGATTTGCGGAAGGTATTTTGATTCCTGAAGGAAACGATATTTCACGCCTAATTCAGTGTCGCCGTAACCATAATGCGTCGCGCCGTGATCGGGCGCATCGTAGGCGAGAGGCGCAATGAGGTGTAATTGGACATTGGTGAAGACGCCGTAATTGATTTCAATGTGCGGCGCGGTTCCCGACCAGCCGTCGGCGGTTTCAAAATCTTGCGACGCGATATAAAATTCCCAATGTTGATAATCCGGTGGCACCGGGTCGTCGGTCACATACGGCGGCCCGGCAAAGCTCACCGACGCGGCGCCGAAAAATAAACCAATTAACAGATGGATGCGTTTATTCATATTTTTTCTTCGGATTTCCGGTTCCAGCAGGCATCGAATGACCATTTTCCGGCGCCGACACAGGTCAGAAAGATCAACCCGAGCAACATGGAAAAATCGGTTCGCGCTTCGCTCGCCATGCTCCAAAATCCATAGCGCGCCAGTTTGGCAACATGAAAACACAAAAAGTCATGCCCTAAAAGAATGGGAATTTTGGTCGAAATAATCGCTACGGAAATGTTGATCAGAAGAGGAATTGCTGCCAGGCGTGTCAACAATCCGATCAGGATCAGCGCGCCGCAAACGATTTCCACCGAGCCGACGAATGGTCCCATGATTTCGGGGTGAGGGATGCCGATGCGGTTGAAACGTCCAGCGCCCATCAAATCGGGAAATAAAAATTTTTGGATTCCTTCCTCGAAAAAAACCGCGCCCACCAGCAAACGCACCCATATCGTTGCGCGCGGAGCCCGGGTGACGGTCAAAGCGATGAGTGACGTTTTCATTTTTTGCGATGTTTCCTTTCCTTCACGATTTCCTCGTAAAGTTCGACGATCTGCCCGCGAACCAGCTCGAGCACTTTTTTTCCGGATGGCGTCAACCGGTAATTTTTCCGCGTGCGGCCGCCCGCTTTTGCACCGGTCTTGCACTTCAACCAGCCGAGCTTTTCCATTCGTTGAAGCAATGGATAAAGCGTGCCGGGACTGATGTCGTAGCCGTGCCCGCGCAACTCCGACAACATCCAATGCCCATGAAGGTTTGCTTCAGCGGCGTGATGCAGGATGTGTGCTTTCCAAAAGCCGAGCAATATCTCGCGTTGAATATTTTTCATCAGTCGAAATTACTACGACAACCGATTTCGGTAACCGTAATAATCCCTGATGGCCTTGTCAAGAGGACGCGGCGTTCCGTTTTGCGCGCCGGAATTCCCGCCAGATCAACAGCACGATGACGATGTCAATGCCGGTGAAAAACAGCATGAAATATGAAAAGTGAAGCCCCATCCGGCTGCTTTGCAGCAAAATAAAAATGCCCAGGACAATCATCGCGGTTGGATAGGCCCACAATTTGCCGCGCAAAATGCCCCCGACGAGAAAGACTTTGACCGCGCCGTGGCCAAGCAGATAAATGCCGCCGATGAATTTACCGTCGCTGGATAAATGATTGCCGGCATGACGCAAGGCGTGACTGATCCAGTTGCCGGGATCCTCGTTCAATTCATGTTGCGTGAGCACGACGATGAAATGGTTTAGCGCTTCGGGGCTGAAGGCGAGAAGCAGCGTTCCGCCGATCAATTCCAAAATGCCATCGAGTCCTTTCAACCAAATCCCGACCTCAAATGCCCAATGTAACAATTTGTCCCTCCATTTCACCCGGCAATTTAACCGCATCCGGCCAAATGACGAATGGATTTACCGGTAAAATGACGGCGACTGATCCGATGAAACGATTGACAACGTAATCGCCAATGCGAAATTCTGCGCCATGGATTTACAACTTTCAGGAAAACTGGCGTTCGTTTCAGGTTCCACCAAAGGCATCGGACTCGCCATCGCTGCCGGCCTGGCGCGGGAAGGCGCACACGTCCTCGTCAACGGCCGCACGGATCAATCGGTCAACGGGGCTGCCGCAAAAATCCGGCAAGCCGTTCCAAATGCAAAGATTGGAGGTTTTGCCGGCGATCTCTCCGATGCCGCCACGGCCGAAAGGCTCGTCGCCCAATTTCCTGCGGTCGAAATCCTCGTGAACAATCTCGGCATTTTTGAACCGAAACCGTTTGAGCAAATTCCCGACACGGATTGGCGGCGGTTTTTTGATGTCAATGTCTTGAGCGGCGTGCGTTTGAGCCGCGTCTATTTGCCGGGCATGAAACAGCGCAATTGGGGACGCATCGTTTTCATCAGCAGCGAAAGTGGAATTCAAATCCCCGCGGAAATGATCCATTATGGCGTGACCAAAACTGCGCAACTGGCCGTCTCACGCGGCATCGCCGAGACCTGCGCCGGAACTGGCGTGACTTGCAATGCCGTTCTTCCCGGTCCGACGCATTCCGCCGGCGTGGATGAATTTGTGAAACAATTGAGCGGCGGCAAACCATTCAGCGAATTTGAAAAAGAATTTTTCACCAGCGTCCGGCCAAGCTCGCTCATCAAACGTTTTGCAACCACCGAAGAAGTCGCAAACCTCGTCGTTTACGTTTGCAGCCCGCTGGCATCGGCGACCAACGGCGCGGCGTTGCGCGTGGACGGCGGCGTGGTGAAGGCGTGCTTTTGAAATTTCTCAAGCCTTCGCTGCCACTTCCGCGACGACATCCGCGATATTGATATTTCGGAACTTTTCTTCTTTGCGGACAATGAGCCGGTGCGCCAGAACTTTTTGCGCCAGCGATTTGATGAGTTCTACGGAGACGGAATCTTTTCCCTCAATTGCCGCGACCGCTTGCGATGCGCGAAACAATCCGAGCGAACCGCGCGGGCTGGCGCCCAGAAGCAGGGCGGGATGCTCCCGCGTGGCGCGGACGATTTTCAAAATGCAATCGCTTGCGGCCGCGGGCACTTTCACTTCACGCACGGCTTCCTGGCATTTCGTGATGGCGTCCGGCGTTGTGACCGGCTGAAGCGTTTCAATCGGATGGCGCAATTGAAATCGTTCGACCATTTCCTTTTCGTCCGCGAGCGAGGGATAACCCAAATTCATGCGCATCAGAAAACGGTCTTTTTGCGCTTCCGGCAGCAGAAACGTTCCTTCCTGTTCAATGGGGTTTTGCGTGGCGATGACCATGAACGGCCGCTGCAATTTATAGCTCACATTTCCCGCCGTGACCATGCTTTCGCCCATCGCTTCGAGCAACGCCGATTGCGTGCGCGGCGCGGCACGGTTGATTTCGTCCACGAGAACGAATTGTGAAAACAACGGGCCAAAATGAAATTCCGAACGTCCGGTCACCGGGTCAAGGCGCGGCTCGCCGAGGACGTCCTGCGGCTGCAAGTCTGGCGTGCATTGGATCCGGCGGAACGTGCAGCCGGCGCTCAAGGCAATCGCCCGGGCCAGCATCGTCTTGGCCACGCCGGGAACGTCTTCCAACAGCAAATGTCCTTCCGCCAGAAAAATAGCGATCGCCATCGCCACCTGGTCATGTTTGCCGACGATGACTTTTTCCACGCTGGCGATGACTTTTTGCGCCGTGGCCGAAACGTCCGCGACGGAAAGTTTCTTCGTCGGCTCGATGGGCGGCAGAGTGACCTTCGGCTTGGATTCGGAATCTTTGATGACGATGGCCATGGGCTAAATATATTTCGGAGGGTCGAACTCCGCGAGACCCAAATCAAAAATCAGGCGTGGAACTCAGCTCTCTGGTTAAATTAAACATTTCGCAATTTCGCGGCCGATCTCTTCCAGCTTCGCCGTTTCCGCCGCAATGAATTCATATTGCCGCACCGTGCCGACGCCGAGCGTGCCGATGATTCTGTCGCCGTCGCGAACCGGCACGCACAACGCGCCGCCCACGCCGGTTTGGCGCGCGCCGGGTTTGGCCACGTCGCTGTTGTCCGTTTGCAGATTACAAATCGTCACCGGCCGGTTTTGCGCGACGACCTGTCCCGCGATGCCTTTGCCGACCGGAATGGTTTTGATGACGTCCAACATTTGCGGCGGCAAACCGATTTGCGCCACGAGATGCAATAATTGTGTTTCTGCATCCAGCCGATGAATCGTTCCGGTCTCGGAATTGAATTGCGAAAGGGTGGAGCGGAGGATGGTTTCGATCATAGCTACATTCATATGCTAATTTAATTTTCGATTTAATAATTCCAGTTCTTTAATCACATCAGCTTCCTTCCAACAAACTTTTGCTCCATACGTTTCTGCCAACTTGTTCGGAGGAGTAGTCATCAAATGACTAAATCGGCGCTCGACGAAAACATAATTGTAATATGGTAATGCTGAATGTGCGTGCATAACGTCGTGTATATCATGTGCTGTAAAGGGATGTCTTTTGTCCCAAGCAATAGCGGAAAGCAAGCTCGACCAAATATGGATTCCTGGCAAATCAAACGCAGTCTCTTTAAGCGAGAATGCGCGCTGTAACACTTGCTCAAATAACGGCTCAAGGAAATCAGTGCATTGTTCAAAAGTTTTTCCAAATATATCTTTGCAGAGTTGTCGCATAACATCCGCTATTAAATCATTGTGTTCTTGAAACAAGGATAGAAATTGTGCTTTGTAAAGTTGACGCTGACTTTTTGCGGTTGCGCTGAATTTTGAAATGCTGTCATTTAATTGTCGGACAAAATCTTCAGAATTTTCTTCACGATTGGATTTAAAATACCCTTCGACAATATATGAAAACTCGAGTCGTGCCCATTGATCTTCAAACGCTTTTTGAAATGCCCGCTCAAAATCTGGCGGAATAGTTTTGTTTGTTGGAACCATTTCTCCAGAAAAAAAACCAGCTTTGGTCCAAACACATTCCAGCATTGGGGCGGGCAGTGGATAGTTAGGCGTGAATCGTCGAAATAATCCCATGATTTCGGCGCGGGTAAGTTCGATGTGATTTATTAAGCAAACCTGGTTGCTCAATTCATCCAAAGTTTCAGCAGAAGCGAGACGCACTTGCTTATCTTTGTGTTTCAGAAGTTCGTCAAATGCTGGAAAACTTGCAGGACATAAAACTTTTCCATCTAAAACAAGTTGGTGCAAAAGTTTGTAAATCTGTTCGTGTTCAGGTTTCTCTGGTTTTCCTTGACGAGCGTCTCTGACGTGAATCCAATAACGTGTATCGAGATAAATCCGAATTTTTTTGGCAACCGACTTTCCTAGAGTTAACCGGCGTCTTGCTCGATACGCGCGCGAAGAGATTTCAGGATGTTCGCGATGCGCTTGGAATGCTTTCCAAAATTGCTCGGATAATTCGTCTTGTCGCGCGGCAACTTGCATTCGATTTTCTCAAATTATCTTCAACAATCTGCCAACCGCTCAATCAAATCTTCGATGATCCAATTCTTTCGCGACGATTGCAATTCATCCGCGGCCGCGCCATGTTGCCAAACGGCGTAACAAAGTGTTTTGCCGATGTCCGTTTGCAATGGAGGTTGCGCAATCAATCCGGCAATCAATCCGGACAAAACATCGCCGCTGCCGCCTTGCGCCAAATGCGGATTGCCGGAGGAATTCACAAACATTTCTCCGGCATTTCGGCCGATCAACGTCTGATGTCCTTTCAAAATCACCCAACAATTGCCAAAACGTTTTGAAATCTCGCGCACGGCATTTGGGCGATTGGCCTGAATCTCCGGTGTCGAACAATTCAGCAATCGCGCGGCTTCGCCCGGATGCGGCGTGATGACGCGGATTTTATTCGCCGGCAAATCTCCCGGCGGAAGCCAATCCAAAGCGCTGGCGTCCACGACAATTGGCAAATCCGATTCGCGCCACAATTTTTGCGCAAACGGTTTCATTTCATCGGCCACGCCAGGCGCATGTAAACCGGGTCCGATCAAAATGGCGCTCGTCGTTTTTGGAAATTCCAGATCTGGTTTCCACACGTTCACCATCGGCGCGTGTAATTGCGGCGCGACGACGCCGTAAACGTTTTCGTGCGTGAGCAAAGTGATCAAGCCCGGCTGCGCGCGTTGTGCCCCGCGCGTGGCCAAAACGCTCGCGCCATGAAATCCAAAACTGCCGGCGACGACGGCGAGGTGGCCGAACGAGCCTTTGTGCGCGGCGACGGCGCGGCGCGGCGGAAAGTTTTCGAAATCGTCCGGCGAAATCCAATTGAGTTCGGATTTGAACGGGCAGGGGACAAGGCCGACGTCGTCCAGCACTTCAAGCCGTCCAACGAATGGCCACGCGGCCTGCACGAGCAATCCGGTCTTCGGCGCGCCGACGGTCAGCGTGATTGCGGCTTGAATCGCCGCGCCAAAATGTTCACCGGTTTCGCAGTTCAACCCGGACGGCGTATCAATCGCGAGCACGGGAATTTGGGAATCGTTGATGGTGGAAACAAATTTCTGCCAGTGCGCATCCAGCGGCCGGTTCAGGCCGATGCCGAAAATGCCGTCCACGATGAGCGCAAATTTTTGGCGGAGCAATTCTTCAAGCCGGCGTAAATCGGTCGCGGGCGAAATAACGTTGAGAAATTCAATTTTCCGGTCATCGAGAAATTCGGCGGCGGCGCGGGCGTCGTTGCCGTTATTTCCTTTTCCGGCGAGGAAGAGAATCGCATCGCTGCCGCGGGTGAGTTTACGGATGCGGCGGGCAATGCGTTTGCCGACGCGACGGATGACTTCGGCTTCGGTTTGGCCGCTGCTCCACGTGGCGCGTTCCCATTCGCGCATTTGCGCAAGACTGATGACCGGAATTGGCATCGCGGGAAATGTCGCAAATTTCTCATGGAAAGTGAAATTGAATTCAGACCGAAGTGCGCCAAGGCTATTGGCGCAGTTGCGACGAGCTGGCGCAAAAATTTCTTTGAGAATTTTGGAAAGAGTTGTAAACCATTGGAAATCGCGGATGGCACGCGAAGCGCTGGTCAGTTGAATGAAAACAGCCGCGCGCTGTCCATTATAGTAAGTTTATGATTTTTGATTCGTTCCATTCGATTGGATTGTATTTTTTGTTTTTGATTCCCGGTTTGCTGATTGGCATCTGGGCGCAAATCAAATTGCATCATGCTTACGGCAAATACAGTCAGGTGCCGGTGGATTCCAATATGACCGGCGCCGACGCTGCCCGCGAAATTCTGGATCGCGCCGGTCTCAATGACGTGCCGGTGGAAGAAGTGCCCGGACGTTTGAGCGACCATTATGATCCGACCAAACGCGCGCTGTTTTTGTCCTCCGACAATTATCACGGGCGAACCGTGGCGGCGGTCTGCGTCGCCGCGCATGAAGCGGGACACGCGTTGCAGCATCAGGCGGCTTATGGCTTGTTCAACTTCCGCATGGCGCTGGTGCCGGTGACGCAATTTGCGAGCACGGCCTACACGGGAATCCTGTTGCTCGGATTTTTCTTTCACCTTTTCACGATGGCGTTGTGGATCATCATCGCCGCGTTTTCAGTCATCACGTTTTTTCAGTTGGTCACGTTGCCGGTGGAATACGACGCCAGTCGCCGCGCGAAGGAGCAATTGTTCCGGCTTGGGCTGGTGCATGAGCACGAACGCAGTGGTGTGGCCAAAGTTTTGGATGCCGCGGCGCTGACCTATGTCGCCGCGTTGGTCAGCTCGATTTTGATGTTGTTGTATTACATCATGCTGGCCCGCGACAGCCGCCGTTAATTTTTCTTGCGGCGTGGCAATTTGCGTTTAAGTTTGTCGTCCCGTCACTTTTATGCCGTTAAAAACGAAAAAAGGAGCGTCAAAGCCACGGTTTGAAATTCCCACGCCCGCGCCCGTGGAAAACAAGAAGCCGGCGGCCGCCGCCGAATTTCAACCGAACCGTGTCCCTCCCAAATCCGAAGGCGACACCACGACCTTTCTCCGGCACGAGAGCGAGCGTTACAATGGCGACACCGCCATCAAACTTTACCTGCGCGAAATCGGCCAGGTGAAATTGCTCACGCCGCAGGAGGAGATTGATCTCGCCGCGAAAATCAAGAAGGGCGACAAAAAGGCGCGTGAACAAATGATCAAAGCCAATCTGCGGCTCGTCGTAAAGATTGCTCGTGATTATGAAGGCATCGGCCTGCCGCTGCTCGATTTGATTTCCGAAGGCAACATCGGTTTGATGAAAGCTGTCGAGCGCTTTGACCCGAAAAAAGGCGGCAAGCTTTCCACATACGGATCGTGGTGGATCAAGCAAGCCATCAAACGCGCGCTCGCCAACCAATCCAAAACCATCCGGCTGCCCGTGCATCTCGTGGACAAAATTTCCAAGATGCGGCGCGTGGCGATGAAATTGCAGGAGGAGCTTGGCCGCGAACCGACGGATGAGGAATTGGCGGATGAACTGGGCATGACCGCGACGCGCGTCCGGCAAATGCGTTTGGCGGCGATTCGACCGGCATCGCTCGATGCGCCGATCGGCGACGATGATTCGAATAATTTTTCCGATGTGGTCGAGGATGAAAACGCCGCGACGCCTTACGAAAATCTCGAAGAACGCACCGTGACCGGCATGTTGCAGGAAATGGTCAAACATTTGGATGACCGCGAGGCGACGATTCTGCGTTATCGCTTCGGTCTGGACGGCGGTTCGGAAAAGACTTTGGAAGAAGTCGGCGAGAAATTCGGCGTCACCCGCGAACGCGTGCGCCAGATCCAAAACCTGGCGCTGAAAAAATTGCGCAAGATGATCGAGAAACTCGAAGCGCAGAAAAGCAAGGAAGAGTAATCATCGCGGCGGTCTATGACCGTCGTGATTGGTCTGGCTGCCGGCGCTCATAAAGCGCCACTACAGATAAATTCCGCTTTCCTTTTGTCGTTGGCGTTTTTAATTTTGCGCTCATGTCAAACGTCACCTCCGCCGAAATTGAACACGCCATCCGCAACGTTCCGGATTTTCCCAAAGCCGGCATCCAGTTCAAAGACATCACGCCCGTGCTCGCCGATGCGCGGCTCTTCAGCGGCACGATTGATTTGTTGTGCGACGGTTTCAAGCCGGGCAGCGTGGATGCCGTCGTGGGCATTGACGCGCGCGGATTCATCTTTGCCGCCGCCGCGGCGAAGAAATTGAACGCCGGATTTGTGCCCGTCCGTAAAAAAGGAAAATTGCCCTATCAAACCATCGAGCAGGATTACGCGCTTGAATACGGCAATGCGACCGTGGCCATGCACGTGGATGCGCTCAAACGCGGCGCGAAGGTGCTGCTCATTGATGATTTGCTGGCCACCGGCGGAACGGCGGCCGCGGCGGTGGCGCTTGTGAAAAAACTGGGCGCGGAAATTCTTCAGGTCAGCTTTCTTATTGAATTGAAATTCCTCAATGGCCGCGAAAAATTGAAAGGCTGCAACGTCAGTTCGATGGTCGTTTACTAGGTAAATTGCTTTTGCGGAAATTTTCGCGCGCGTCTAATTTGGGGCGATGCCGGACATCGTGCTCTCCACGCTCAACGCGAAATTCATCCACGCCGCGTTTGGTTTGCGCTATTTGTTCGCCAATCTCGGTGAATTGCAATCTCGCGCGCGCATTGTTGAATTCGACATCAATCAAAAGCCGCTCGACATCGTGGAAGTTTTGCTCGCGCAAAATCCGAAAATCATCGGGCTGGGCATTTACATCTGGAATGTTTCCGAAGCCACGGAAGTGGCCGCCGCGATCAAACGTGTCCGTCCCAAAATCAAAATCGTTCTCGGTGGGCCGGAAGTTAGTCACGAAACAGAATCGCAGGAAATTGTCCGGCTTGCCGACCACGTCATCACCGGCGAAGCGGATTTGAAATTTGCAGAAGTGTGTGAACAAATTCTGCGTGGCGAATTTCCTGAGAAAATTATCCCCGCGCCGTTGCCGGAATTTTCGCAGCTTAAATTGCCTTACGAATTTTATGACGCACGCGACATCGCGCATCGCATCATTTACGTGGAAGCCTCGCGCGGCTGTCCGTTCACGTGCGAATTTTGTTTATCGTCGCTGGATATTCCCGTTCGCGCCGTGCCGATTGATTTATTTCTCGGCGAGATGCAGAAGCTGCTCGACCGCGGCGTGCGGCAATTCAAATTCGTTGACCGGACGTTCAATCTGAATATCGCGACCAGCCGCGCGATTCTGGAATTTTTTCTCGCGCGCCATCGTGATGGCAATTTTTATCATTTCGAAATGATTCCAGATCGGTTGCCGGATGCGTTGCGCGAAATCATCGCCAAATTTCCGACCGGTTCGCTGCAATTTGAGGTTGGCATCCAGACGTTCAATCCGCAAGTCGGCCAAAACATCAGTCGCCGGCAGAATTATGAGCGGCTCGCGGACAATTTGAATTTTCTGCGACGCGAGACCGGTGTTCACATTCACGCGGATCTGATTGTCGGATTGCCCGGTGAAACGGTGGAAAGTTTCGCGGACGGTTTTGACAAACTCGTGGCGCTGCGCCCACAGGAGATCCAGGTTGGCATCCTGAAACGCCTTCGCGGCACGCCGATCTCGCGCCATGATGTTGCATGGCAGATGATTTATAATCCGCAGCCGAAATACGAAATCCTGCAAAACAAATTGATTGATTTCGCGACGATGCAAAAGCTGCGACGTTTCGCGAAGTATTGGGATTTGATTGGCAACAGCGGGAATTTTGTCGAGACAACGCCGCTGATTTGGCAAAAAAATTCACCATTTCATTCTTTCATGCAATTGAGCGATTGGCTTTTTGCGCGCGCGAATCGCACCGACAGCATTCCGCTCGCAAAATTGATGGAATGGCTTTTCGAATTTTTGACGAAGGAATTGAATTTGGATGCAAAAATTGTCGCCGAAACATTGTGGCGCGATTACCAACGCGGCGGGCGAAATGACAAACCAACGTTCCTGCGCGAATTTTTGAGCGACGAAGAATCCGCCACACTGCGTCATTCCACGCAATTGCCCAAACGCCAGGCGCGGCATTTAATTCAGCACTGATTACGGCATCAGCGGGCGATAGGCGATGACCCGGAAAAATTCATTGGTCGGATTGTAATCGTCGAAGCCCACGTTGCTCCATCCGGCGAAAGGAAGGTTGAGATAATCCGTCCAGGTTCCCGCGCTCAATGACGGTCTTTCCTGAATGATATAATAGCGTGTCGGAACGGCGGTCCACTGCAACGTGGTATAAGTCGGCGTGGAAACGCCATGGGTTATGGATGTGATATGCAAGTAATCACCGGCATTTTGAGGGTCGGTGCCGGCCAGATATTCGCCGGCATCGGAAACACCATCGCCGTCAAAATCGCTCGAGGCGTTGGCCGTTGTCAAATTGCCAAAATGAAGCAATTCCCATGCATCGGCAATGCCGTCGCTGTCCGTGTCGGCGCCCGGTTGAATCGCAACCGTTTGGACATAAGCTGCGGCGTTGCTCAAGGAAATCCAGCCGCAGTTGGCCGAATAAACGGATCCGCTCAATTTGCCGGTGAACAAATCCACCCGGGGTTTGCCGTAGGTCTGTTCAAAATTGATCCAGCCGATATTGGCGCTGTAGGCATAGCCGGTTAAATTTCCAAGACCGTCCTGATTCACGCCAAAATCGCCGGCCGCAGCGTTTTGATAGTGGATGCCGTTGGCGGGAGAGCCGTTGCCGAGATTGATCCAGCCGACGTTGGCTGAATAAATATAACCGGAGCAGACGTATTCGCCGATAACGGCGCCATTGCCGATATCGCCGCGCCAATCCATCCAGCCGATATTCGCGCCGTAAACGTATTTGCTGGTGGCATCAATCGTTGTGGTGGAAAAGGCGAGATGGGCAGAGAGCAAGATCACACCCGCTGTCAGCCTTAAGATTTTGGTTTTCATAATTGCAAAAATTTAATACGAAAAGTTTGCCCACGGATTGGCATTCGTGATCGTGCCGCCGCTGCTGAAGTTCAGGATTTCCCCGACAGTATTGCCGGCATTGATGACGAAATTGGAACTGCCGATAGAACCGCTGCCCGGGTTGTAGCGTGAAATATTGCGGACAACCATATTCGCGGCGCCTTCTATCCAGATTCCCTTTGAGTTCAGGATGGTGGTGTTTCCTTCGATCCGGTTGCCAGCAATCGTGACATGGACGCCGGCGCCGCCCATGCTGCCGTTGTCCACGCAGTCATTGTCCTGAACCACACAATCATTCGGCACCACAATGCCATCCCCGGAGCTGTTGCGGACCGTGCAATCTTTCACCGTGCTGGCCTGGCCCGCGGAAATTCCGATCGTGTTGCCCTCGATCACGCAACTGACAATCCGGCACGAAACGGCCGCAACGATGCCCGTGGCCCCGTTATTATATGCCGAACAATCCCGGATCAGGTCGCTGAACCTGGCCTCGATTCCGTTGCCACTGTTGAATTGGGCGGCGCTTCGGCTGATGAGACCGCCGCTTTCAATCAAAATTCCGTCCCGGTGATTATAAGCCGCCGAACAATCCACGATGCTGATTGAACTGTGAACGCCATTTCCTCCGTTGCCTTCCGCCATGCAGGACTGCAACGTTTCCCCGCTGATTCCATCAGATCCATTTCCAATCGCCGCGCAATTGCGGATGACGCCAAAGGCAGATATGCCGGTAAAGGTATTGGAAATTGCCGAACAATTTTCCACCAGATCGCCGCCGCCCAGCCCGATTCCCAAACCACCATTCCGCTGCGCATGAACATGTTCCACTCTGGATTCATGCGTCAGATTTAATTCCAAACCGTTGCCGCCCCAATTCCGCACCGTCCCGTTGTGGATAAAAATATTGGTCACTTCATTCGGAGCCTGGATTCCGGCCAGCGAGCCCGGAACGCCGGCCAGTTCAAATCCGCTCAAATCCAATGTTATATCCGATGCGTTGAGTGTGACTCCGTTTTGTCCGGAAATTCCGGTGAGGTTTGTCGTCACGTAATATGAGCCCGGATTCGTGATCGTGTAAGGCAGGGACGAAATCGGCGTGCGCGGCTCGATCTGCGAAAGCGTTTTCATCACCGGTGCAGGCGCGCCCGGCGGTGTCAGGCTGCCCTGGGCAAATGCCGAAACAACGACAATAGACGAAAAAAGCGGGGCAATAAAAATTCTCATAATCAAAAGGAAAGATTGATCCACGGGTTCTCATTGGTGATAAATCCAAAAGTGTCAGCAGTCTTAATGATCGGGCCCATAACCTGGGGAACCGTGAACAGGTAATTGGTGGTATTCAATTGCGCGCTGTTTTTGATCACGACGTTGTTCGTGGCGTCGACCAGGATGCCGTAATCGTTGCTGACCAGATGATTTCCTTCGATGCGACTTTCATTTCCATAAACGTGGATTCCCGCGCCGGTTCCGTTGTGGCCGTTGAGCTGGCAGGTGTTGTCCTTCACCTGACAACCCGTTCCTACCAATATACCGTCCGTAGTATTGACCCGCGCCGTGCAACGACTGACCGTGCTTCCATCGCTTGCCACGATTCCGCGATAAGAATTTCCCTGGGCGGTGCAATCTACGATGGTGCTTTGCGATATCGAAAAACCGTCGCCACCATTCTGTTTTGCGGAACACGCGCTGACGGTGCAACCCGTGCCGGTGGAAATGCCGCCGCCATTTCCTGTGCTGGCACAACCGAAGACGACCGAACCGGCATTGACGCTGATTCCGTTGTTGCCATTATCTGTGGCCGTGCAATTCCGGACGGACGATGCTGCCGACGCATTGATTCCCACCCAAACATTGTTCGCTGCCGTGCATTGGATCACCGTGCTATCAATGCCGGTGTCCAGGCCGTCGTCCTGGTTTCCAGATGCACGCAGTTGAACGAACTGGCTGTTGTAAGTGTATTCCGCCTCCAGCCCGCGAAAACCCCAGTCTTCCAGGTTGCCGTTGCGCACCACGATATTCGTGTGAATATAATCCACATAAATACCGCTGCCGCTGCCGGCCGCCGGCGAACCCGTCAATGTGAATCCATTCAAATCTATCGTCACATCGTTCGCACTGATGGAGATTCCGTTTTCGCCGGTGCCAAGATAAAGATTCGTCGTCAAATAAAACGAGCCCGAATTGGTGATGATGAAGGGCAGGGACGAAATCGGCGTGCGCGGTTCGATCTGCGAAAGCGATTTCATCGTCGGCGCGGGTGCGCCCGGCGGCGTGAGTGCGCCCTGGGCAAGGATGGGAATATCGGAAAACGCAAACAACGAAACGACTGCAATGAGGAGAGAATTTTTGTTCATAGGTCACAACTTGTTTTGAGCCAGCCTCATCCACCGCTTCAACTTTTTTAAT
Organism: Verrucomicrobiia bacterium; assembly: GCA_035776755.1. Lineage (GTDB taxonomy): Bacteria > Verrucomicrobiota > Verrucomicrobiia > Limisphaerales > UBA11358 > UBA11358. The sequence continues at coordinate 174,981 of DASTWS010000030.1, read as the reverse complement.
CCTGCAAAAATCAACCGTCAAGCGCGTTTTCCATGATTTTATTCGCAATCGCGCGAATTGCCCGGAAATAGGCGGGCTAAAAATCCAGAGATTAAAATGAAAAATTTGCCCACGGATTCAAATTGGTGATAATTCCCGACATCGTGTTGGTGATGAACGGCCCGACGATTTGCGCGCCGGTGATGGTGTAGTTGGCAACGCCCGATCCCTCCACGCTGTTTTTGACGATGATGTTGTTCGTGTAGGGACCGCCGCCGTCATACACATAAATCCCGTAAGAGTTGTTCACCGCGTGATTGTTTTCGATCCGGTTTCTGGCCCCCTGGATGTATATTCCAAAATAGTTGTTGTTGACCGTGCAACCGGAGACAAGACAGCCGTCAGTGGAACTGGAGCCAAATTGATTAAAAGCAACGTCAATCCCGACCGAGGAATTATTGTTTGCCGTGCAGTCGGAGATGATTCCGCTGCCCGAACAAACGATTCCGGAAAAATAATTATGGCTGGCCGTGCATCCGGTTATCACGCTGCTGCCAGTCGAAACATTATTGTTACAAGCGGCGCCAGTGCCATTGCCTTCAAAGGTGCAATCGCGGAGCACCGCAGGGCCATTGAGAGTCATCCCATAACCGTTGCTGTTATTCACTTTGACACAATTCACCGCGTTCAACCTTTCAAAAACCAGGTTGGCTGAATCGCCATTAATTGAAAACACCCCGTAATACCAGCCGTTGATCGTGCCGTTCCGCACGGTGATGTTCGTTTGGGTGTTAGGGATATATATCCCATACGTTCCGATATTGGTGGATGTGCAGATAACAGAAAATCCGTTCAAATCCAGCGTCACATTGTTCGGGAGAATTTCTATCCCCGTGGCGCCGTAATTGGTGACCGTGACAATGTTTGTCGTCAGATAATACGAACCGGGCTGGCTGATGATGTAAAGATTGTTCCCATTGCCCGGCGTCGTGCTTGCGGAAACGGGTATGCGCGGCTCAATTTGGTCGAGTGACTTCATCGTCGGCGCAGGCGCGCCCGGCGGTGTCAGGCTGCCTTGCGCAAAAATATAGTTGGAGACTAAAAGTGACAGAACTGTCACGAAGACTGAATTGATTTTCATAAATGGATTCCTTCTCGACGGCGTCTTTGTAACACTGGCAACCGAACCGTCAAGAACCTTTTCTCCATCCGGATGCCAAAAACTTCTTTGCGCTTTGCGGGCTTTGCGAGAAATTCTTCATGTGCAAAAGCTCGGGAAAAATCTCGGCAGTTACCTCGGCGAAACGATTGAGATTCAATCGGTCCTTCGCGACATCGAAAATGCCGCGCGAAAAAATCATTGGACGCTGGAAACTTTCCACGAAACCGGCGATTGCAAACTCTTTGGCCTGCACCGCAAAGCCGGACTTAAAGCTCAACGTTCAAAACGCAAAATTTACCTCAGCGCCGGCATCCACGGCGATGAACCGGCCAGCCCGCTTGCCGCTTTGAGATTATTGCAGGAAAATCGCTGGCCGGAACACATGGAACTCTGGATGTGTCCGTGCCTGAATCCGGTTGGTTTCAAATTGAATTCCCGTGCCAATCCCAAAGGCATTGACCTAAATCGCGGCTATCTTAATCCCGTTGCGGATGAAATCCTCGCGCATATTTCGTGGCTGGAGCGCCAGCCGCAATTCGATCTTTGTCTGATGCTGCACGAAGACTGGGAATCGCATGGCTTCTATCTCTACGAACAAAATCCCGACGGCAAAAAGAGTTTTGCGGAAAAGATGGTCGCCGCCGTGGAAAAAGTGTGTCCCATTGATCGTTCCGAACTGATTGAAGGCCGGCCTGCCAAAGATGGAATCGTGCGGCCGAACATTTTGCCCAAAGACCGTCCTGACTGGCCGGAAGCGTTTTACATGATCACGCATAAAACGCGACAAAGCTACACCCTCGAAGCGCCATCGGATTTTCCATTGCCCGCGCGCGTCAACGCCCTTGTCGCCGCTGTCCGTGCGGCGGTGGAAGGGATGACTACCTTGGATTGAGCCAATGACAATCCTGGATCCGTTTTTCGCCCACCGCTTGTGCAACCGGTTTCATGGATTCCTGAAACAAGCCCGTGTGGATTTCCAGATAGTAGGTTTCGTCAGGCGACACCTCGAAGCCCAGGCGTTCCCGTTTCTGCGCCGTGTTCACCGCGGCGATGCCCAATCCGCCCTCGAGAAAACCATGCACAATATAATCCCGCGTCTGGTTTTCACGCAGGCGTGAACCGGAACTGATTTTTAATTGACCCGGCTCCGTCACCAGCGAATAAAAACCGCCCGGACGCAACTGCTGGTCGAGCATCAAATCATCCGCATAAACGTAGGTGCGGTTTTCGTTTTCAGATAGACCGCCTTCCGCAAAACTGGATACCCAGTAAATCAACACCATGCTCTTGCCCGGCGGCGGATTCAGCGCGCCGGTTGCCTTTGCTTCCGGATAAAGCTCGCCACCCGGCCCCGCGCAGCCGGTCATTAAAACAATGCAGGATACGGCCGAAGCGAATGAGATGATGAGTTTTTTCATGAGTTTGGGGCGACGTTATACCATACAACATAAAAGACGGTCTTGATCAATCCACTACATCTGCGCCGCCGTTTTTCTGAAATACCGTTTGATGAACAGCAGATAAATCACAAATGGCGCTGCCGACAACGGCATAAACCAGCGTATCAAATCCGGCATGCCCGTCTTTTGAATCAACTCAATCTGCTCCGGCGGGAAATTCATTAATTGATACATCTCCGCCAGGTCATGGCGCGCAAACGTTAGCCAGCCTGAAATCATGAACAGAACCATCGCCGTCAGCGCCAGCCACCAGCCCAGCGGTTGAAGGCGATATATCAGCCACGAGAAATAAACCGACAATGCTCCGATGGCGATGCAAAACGCACCGGCCGTTATTCCTGAAATGAAAACGCCAAAGAATGGCATCACGCAATTTCCGGACAAACCGATCAGCACCATCAGCGGCAACGAAAACAGCGTCAACGCCGGCATCACCAGCACCGGCAGCGGACACGCGTCCGTCCATCGCGCCTCCGGGTCGCGCGCCTCACACGTCGCCTTTACATGCGGACTGCGATAGAAAAACACCCAGACCGCCGGCAATAAAATGAAAAAAAAGCCCAAAAATAAAATCATAAAACCAATCACAAAAATTTCCGCGCCGCCCGGCATCGGCGGCTGGTTCGGCGGCATGTTGTCGCGAATGTTCGCGAAAAATTTTGGGAGCCAGATAATCATGCCCGCCATCGTTACAATTCCGATCACCAGCCACACCCAGGCGAAAATCAGCAACAATGCCCTGGCCCAACGTCGCGCCATGATGGAGCCGACGCCCAGCCAAATCATGGCCACCATCAGCGCCAAATACGCGGCCATTGAAGGCAAAAGCATGGATAAATTCGTTGGCGGACGGTTTGGATTTGCCGGAAGCGATAGTTGCCACACCATGACCAACACCATTAACCCGCAAAGACATCCCAGCAAAATGGTGAATACTCCAAAAACAATCAGGCCAACCGATCGATCCTTGTGCGCTGGTGCAACGGATTCAAGCGAAGAGGGAGATAAGGCGTCGTCCATAAAATAATTGGTTCATTGGTTTGCCATTCCGAGCTGATGCCGACCAAATACGCCCAAACGATTTGGAAGTCCAGATATTTCCGCGCGGTAAGCGGGATGATTGTGTCCGGACAATAAATTGCGGATTGAAATAGGAAACGGAAAGGGTCACGCTGGCTGACGCGAAATCAAATTTTGAAATGATTTAGCAAGTAAACAGCCGATGAAATCTTCACGACGAAAATTCCTGCTCTTTTCTTTTGTTGTTTCCGTTTTATTTTCCCCGGCGCTAATTATCGCAGCGGAACCGGCCACCATTTCGGTGACGGTCTCGAAACCGCGCGGCGAAATTTCTCCCGACGCACTGGGATTGAGTTATGAAACAAGCTTGATGCTGCCGGATACCAACGGAGTTCTTTATTTCCGGCCTGGCAATAAACCACTGGTCGCTCTTTTCAAAACGCTCGGGGTCAAAAGCCTGCGCATCGGCGGAAATTCAGTGGATGCGCCGAAGGTTCCCATTCCCGATGAGAAAGACATCCGCGCTTTTTTTGATTTTGCAAGAGCCGCCGGCGTCAAAGTGATTTATTCCGTGCGCCTGGAGGAATCCACAAATAGCGGAGTATTGCCGCCGTCCACCGCAACGTCGAATGTTGAAGCTGCGGCGAAAGCGGCGCGATTGATCCATGATGATTATCCGGATGTTCTTGACTGTTTCGCGATCGGCAATGAACCGTATTACTTCAAGGACTACGCTGTGTATTCGGCCAAATGGAAAGCGATTCACGACGCGATTGTTGCCGCATATCCGGAAGCAACATTTTGCGGGCCGGACCAAAATCCATCGCCGGATCTGGATAGAAAAATGGTTCGCGATTTTGGCGGCGGTTCCGGCCATCTGGTCATGATCACGCAACATAGTTATCCCTTTGGTTGCGCGTATAAGAATCCGGGCGCGAAAGATGTTTCAAAGCTTGTTCCGTTTGATGCCGCTGAATCGCGTGAAAAAATGCTCGCGCCGGCGGCATACGGAACCTATGAAAAAATTTATCAAGGAATTGCTGCCGCCATCACGAACACTTCGGTTGGCTATCGGTTTTCCGAATGTAATAGCTATTGGTTCAGCGGATTGAAAGGCGCGAGCGACAGTTATGCGTCGGCGCTGTGGGCGGTCGATTACCTGCATTGGTGGACGGATCACGGCGCCGATGGGCTTGACTTCCATAACGGCGATCGCACCGGCGGCGAATTATCCATGCCTTGCCGTTACGCGGCATTTGTGTCCGCCAAAAATGGTTACGAAGCACGGCCGCTGGCTTATGGAATGAAATTGTTTGATTTGGGCGGACACGGAAAAAGCCTTGCCGTCAATGTTTCAGAGACAACGAATTTAGTCGCTTACGCTGCCCTGGAAACCAATATCATTTCGGTGACCATCATCAATAAAGCGCACGGTTCCAGCGCGAAAAAACAAATGGTTAAGATCAAGTTTGACACTTTACCGCGAGCTTCAAAAGTTGAAGCAATCTTTTTGAGGGCCGGGAATGACGATATTGCTGACGGTTCGGGAGATGTTACTTTGGGTGGCGCGCCGATCGAGGCGGATGGCAGTTGGAACGGCCGTTGGAAACGGTTGCCGCGATCTGCTGTCAGTGACAACGTCATTACCATCACCATGCCGCCGGCGTCGGCCGCGGTGGTAAAAATATTTTGAAACGTTTTCAAGCTCATGATCGCAAAATACAGCAAAAGAAGTTTGTGGATTGGATTGCCGGGAGTGTTGCTTCAGGCGGCCTGCTTGTTTTTGCCGGGCATTTTAGCGTCGCCGGGGAAAGATTCGACATTGATTTGGGCATCGCTGGGTTGGATTGTTGGATCCACTTTAGGCTCAATCCTGTTTATGGTCGGACTTGGCTACTATGCCAAAGCAAAGGGCTACAATGCCGCTTTAGGATTATTGGGTTTGCTGACATGTGTTGGTTTGTTGATTCTGGCAGTTTTGCCGGACCGGACCAAAGGGCAGGGCGGTGAAATGAAGTGATTTCCCGTTCACAGCGCCAATAATTCTTTCAAGGCGGCACTGTCGTTTATCGGCGGCTGGCAGGTGTTTCCCGTGCAAACGTAAGCTGTCGCGTTGCCTTTTGCTGGAAGCGTTCGCGCGAACGGCTGCACGGCTCCGGAATTTCCTGAAACAATTTTGTTCGGCGCATAAACGGAATTCGCGGCGCGAAGCATTTCGCGATAATTCGAGGAATTCGTGTCTCCGGCAATGACAATTCGCTTCGGTTCCTGCAACGAAAAATCCAGTGCGTGCAACATGAAGGGCATCGCCTGCGGAAATTTTTGCAATCGTTCGGAAAAGAGCCGCAACGTCGTTTCCGCGGCTTCAATAAATTCTTTTTTGCCGGTGATGGCGCCGAGTTTCAACAGCGAAAGCGCGGCGACGGAATTGCCGCTCGGCTCCGCGCCGTCGTAATCGTCTTTCACGCGCAAAATCAAATCGCTGGAACCGGCGACGCTTTGCCAAAAGCCGCCGTTTTCGGAATCGTAAAACTTTGCCAGCATCGCTTCGGCCAATTCAATCGCAAAATCCAGATGCGATGGATTCAGCGTTGCTTCGTAAAGTTCAACGACGCCGAAAAGGTAAAACGCATAACCTTCGAGCAATTCCACATCGTCGCGCTCGCCATCGCGCCAGCGATGATGTAGGACAGGCATCTTGCCTGTCTCAAATTGTTTTGAACTAAACTCATGCTCAAAAAGTTTTTCCCTCACAAACTTCAAATTCTTTTCCGCCGCCGCCAGATATTTTTCGTCGCCTAAAACGATTCCCGCCCGCGCAAACGCGCCGAGCATCAAGCCATTCCACGACGCGAGAATTTTATCATCCAAATGCGGACGAATTCGTTTGGCGCGAACGGCGAGCATTTTTGTTTTTGCCGTTTCAAGCAGTTCTTCATCGTAGCAGCCGACGTGAGTCGGCTCATTTTTTGAATTTTGAGCGAACTCACGTTCGCTGCTACAAATTGGATTCGCGATACTTAAAACATTTTGCCCGTGCAACGGCTGCGGATGGCTGTGGTCAACGAAATTGCCTTCAGCGGTGATGCCAAAATAATTCGCGGCGACGTTGAATTCTTCCGGCGAAAGCAATTTGGAAAGTTCGTCCTTCGTCCAGCAATAGAATTTTCCTTCGTGACCTTCGCTGTCGGCGTCTTCCGCGGAATAAAATCCGCCATCGGGATGCGTCATGTCGCGCAAAACATAATCCAAAATGTCGCGGACAACTTCCGCGTGACGGGATTCGCCGTTGATGAGAAATGCATCGAGATAAAGCTGCGCCAGTTGCGCGTTGTCGTAGAGCATTTTCTCGAAATGCGGCACAAGCCATTCGGCATCCACGGAATAACGCGCAAAGCCGCCGCCAAGTTGATCGTGAATTCCGCCACGCGCCATGGCATCGCAGGTCTGCAAAACCATTTGCGCCGCTTCCGCGTCGGAAAACCGTTTGGCACAGCGCAGCATCAATTGCGGCATGCTCGGTTGCGGAAATTTCGGCGCGCCGCCAAAGCCGCCGTGACGCGCGTCGAACATCTGCTTGAAAAAACCCCTGGCATTTCGCAGCGCGGCATCGGTCAGGACGAATTGGCCACCGCCGGAATTTTCCATCGCCAGTTTCAGGCGTTCGTGGATTTCATCGGCGCTGGCGGCGATTTCATTTTTCTTTTGCTGCCACAATTGTGCGATGTGTTGAAGAACTTGCAGAAAACCTGGGCGACCATAGCGGTTGTCCGGCGGGAAATAGGTTCCGCCGAAAAACGGTTTCAGATCCGGCGTCAAAAAAACGCTCATCGGCCAGCCGCCGCTGCCGGTCGTGGACTGCACAAACGTCATGTAAATTTTGTCCACATCCGGCCGTTCCTCGCGGTCCACCTTGATGCTGACGAAATGGTCGTTCAGAAATTTGCCGACGGATTCGTTCTCAAAACTTTCGCGCTCCATCACGTGGCACCAATGGCAGGTCGAATAGCCGATGCTCAAAAAAATCGGTTTGTTTTCGCGATGCGCTTTTTCAAACGCTTCATCGCGCCACGCGAACCAGTCCACGGGATTGTGCGCGTGCTGGAGCAGGTAAGGGGACATCTCGCGGGCAAGACGGTTGGTGGCTGCCATAATTCCTGCAACTTACGCGACAATCGAAAAAACGAAAATGAATAAAGCGCGTCAATGCGAAAGAAATTGCTAAAGCTGAAGTAAATTTCTTCGCTCCGGTTTGATGGGTGAAGTGTTTAAAGCACGTTTCGATTAGCCAAGCAACTGTTTGAATGAATTTTGCATCAGGCGAGGTCAATGGCTTTGATTGTCATGTCGAACCTGAAAAGGATTGATCCAGAGTATAATTGGCGGATAAAGTATTGAATGTCCCGTTTTATGTCACGCCGCCGTCCTATTGTCCCGATGTATGTATGAAAGAAGATGATGGTAAGGAATTAATTCGAGGTTTTTAGAAATAAGTCTTGAACATTATTCGGCTCTATGATTCAACAAAGCGTTGTCGGCAGGAAAACAGGCATCATGGTCCTACGAATGACAATCGCCGGGGTGGCGAAATGGGTAATGTGGCTTTTCAACCGCAATCGGATGAATCTTATCGATATTCTTTAATTTCTTGGCATACCATTTTATGAGAAAGGCTCTTGGTTTATTTTTATTCTTTTTTTTGATTTATATCGAAGCCGTAACTTCCGCGCAGCCAGCAGGGATGATGATGACAAACTTCCCGGTAGCTAGTTCGCCGACTCTAGCGGGTCGCAATTTTAATTCTGACATATGGGAATATTTCAGCGTTGAACAAAATTCATCGGGAGGTAAATCCATGCAGGCGCATCGTTACGTAGAAATGGCCAGTGGTTTGAATCATCTGGTTGACGGCCGTCTTGTCCCATCGAAAGAAGAAATAGACATTTTGCCAAGCGGAATTGCGGTTGCGACCAACGGGCAGCATCAAGCGTATTTTTCTGGAGATATTTACAATGGCGTTATTACACTAATAACACCGGACAAAAAAGTCCTTCAAAGCAGGCCGCTTGGATTGAGCTATTTTGATGGGACAAACAGTGTGCTCATTGCGGAGTTAACAAATTCTATTGGGTATGTTGTTAATTCTAACCAGGTCATTTATCCAAATGCCTTCACTGATATTGCAGCTGATTTACGATATACTTACACAAAGCATGGCTTTGAACAGGACGTAATTTTGCGGCAGTCGCCACTGGCGCCAGAGTCTTACGGATTAAACCCTGAGAAATCCCGTCTTCAAATTCTGACAGAATTTTTCAATCCCCCGCAGCCGTCAATGACTGAATCCTCATTGCCGGAACAGGCTGGGATAGACTTAAATGACACTACATTGGATTTCGGTCAGATGAAGGTGGTTCCGGGAAAAGCTTTTCTGCTTGGAAGTGACAAATCGGAGGAAGGTGTAATGGTTGCGAAAAAGTGGTTGACACTTGACGGGCGCCAATTTTTGGTCGAAGAAGTGCCTGTCAACGCTCTTGCCGATAAATTGGCAACATTGCCGACGAGCGTTTCCGTAAATACCAGCAACCTGCCCGCCGTAGCGCTACAGAATCTGGTGTTGCCTGCCAAACGATTTGCGCTGAACAAAACAAATTCGTGCAAAATGGGACTTGCGGCCAACCGCAATATGGATAAAGGGCTTGTCGTTGATTATGATTCGGAAATAGGAACGGTGACCAATTTTACATTTTGCGGCGACACGACGTATTACATTAGCGGCACATTCACATTAAAGGGCACAAACACTTTTGAAGGTGGCACAGTGATCAAATATTCCGCTGGCAGTCAAATCTCAATTAACAGTTCGGCAATAATAAATTGGCAAACAGCCTCATATCGTCCCGCCGTTTTTACCGCCGTGGATGATGATTCGGTTGGGGAAGTCATTCCTGGGTCTTCTGGAAGTCCGGAAGGATATTATGGAACTTATATTAATTTGAATGGAAATACAACATTGCCGCCACTTGGTAATTTCAGAATGCTATATGCAGATACCGGGATAGATGTTTCCAGCGGGTCTCTTCCGGATATTTCAAACGCGCAGTTTATATTTTGCAAATACGCCATAAATCACGCCGATTCAGACAACTCAATTCATATAAATAATACCTTATTTGCGAATATTAATACAAACTTTGCCAGCAATATCCCAAAACGCTTTATCTTTCAAAATGACACCTTCTACAATATTTCGAAATTGACCGGCGCTATAGGAGGGGTTCAGCCGATACCGGCATTGGGCTTTACGAATTGTATCTTTGCAAACGTGGATCGGCTTACAAATCTTGTAAGCCTTATTAAATTTCATTGCGACTATAATGGATTCTATAACAGTCCACTTGTGGGAAGTCATAGAACAGTCGTCAATAATTATCCATTTCAAACTATGGGAGGTGGTTCCTACTACTTAACAAATGGAGCGAGCTTTCATGGTGCGGGGACAACCATCATTGATCCAGATGTGCTGGCCGATTTACGGGGGAAAACAACCTATCCCCCGGATGTAGATTCAACAATTTCGGGCGACGTGACCCTCGGCCCGCAAGTTCCGCGTGATACGAATGCGGCGCCTGATTTAGGTTATCACTATGATCCAATTGATCACGTGGTTGGAGAAACAGTCCTTTATGGCAACACATTGACCATGTCGGCTGGAACGGCGTTAGGATGGTTCAGGGTGAACAGTGCTGGCGCAGGCCTGTGGCTGGCGGATGGCGCGCAATTGGTCAGCGATGGAACGGCAATTAATCCATGCAGAATTTTTCATTTTTCCTCGGTTCAAGAAGGCAACGGAAACTGGAGAGCTGGTGGATGGGGGGCTGGCATCATGTTTTACGGGAGCGACACCAATAACCTGCCGCAAATCAACTGTGATTTCACCCAATGGTCCACTCTGGCCAACTCCGGTGGGGCAGACTTCAGAGATTTTTGGGCTTATGGAAAGGGAACACTTTCGGATTGCGAATTTTACGGCAATAATATCTCAACCTATGCGATGCAATCGCTCTTTTTTACGAATTGTCTGTTTTACCGTGAAGGAGTCTTTTTCTATGACGATACGGATGCGCTTACCTTTACCATCCAAAACTCCACCTTCTATAATGGCATGCTCGAAATGTCCCGTCAGACGGGACAATCACCGGCTTTTTGGAGGATTAAAGACACTGCATTTGATGGCACAGCTTTTGCCTGGACAGATGATTTGAACGGCGACACTAATTATACACAGTTTGATTATAATTATTACAACGCCAGCAACAATAGCTGGCAAACGTATCCTTATCCATGGGGTTCTACATATGGAGAACTTGAAACAATCGGGGAACATGACTTTTCCACATCTGATTATGGCTGGCAGACAGGTTCACTCGGGAATTTTTATTTGCCGTCTGGTTCATCGCTTATTGATGCAGGCGATGTTGCTGCCAATCAGGTCGGTCTTTATCATTTTACGACTCAAACCAACCAATCTGAAGAAACGGACTCAACCGTAGATATTGGCTATCATTACGTTGCGTTGGATGAATTCGGCTGTATCCGGGATTCCAACGACAATAACCTGCCGGACTGGTGGGAAGTTCAGTATTTTGGAGATTTGAATGAGCCTACGAACGCAGACTACGACGAGGATGGGGTTTCTGATTTGCAGGAGTATCTCAATGGAACTGACCCGAACACGATAAGCTTTAATTTTTCGTTGCCGAATCAATACGTCAATACCAGCACGATAACCGGATTGGTGACGGTTTTGAACGGTGTGCCAAGCTACTATGCAACGCTCGTGGACAATACGAACATTGCTTCGGCTACGTGGAACGCCTATGTTTCCTCAAATATTACGATAAATCTTGGCACAGGCCAGACCGCGCATGATGTCTGGATTGGCCTTCGCGGATTGCTTACAGACACGCAGCAGACGTGGTTGGAAATGACCGTAGTGTTGAATACAAAAACACCGACGATTTCTATCACCAATCCTCCTGATAACGCTTCGTTCAACGTTACTCGCATTAATATCAAAGGCAATTTTTTGTCAGGTGGATTAAAGCAAATCACAGTTAACGACGTTCCTGTCTTTGTCGCCGGCACAAATTTCAACGCATTGAACGTTCCATTGAACGCCGGCGTGAATGTCATCACAGCAGTCATTGAAGATTTGACGGACGTGACAAATGTTGCCTCGATTACCGTCACCGGGCTGACCAATGCCGACGGCAGCATCAACGACCCCGTGCAACTTTCCGCCACGCCGATAACAGGGTTCTCTCCAGTGACGGTGACGTTGTCCGTTATCAGCAATGCTGTGCCGGGAACGTTTCAGAAAGTCTATTACGATTTCAACGGCGACGGTATAATGGATAAAACCAACACTAATTTAAATTCATTCACCCACAGCTATACCAACGGCCAGTATTTTCCAACCGTGACGATCCAGACAACCGCCGGATTTTTTTCCAGCGATGGCGGCTGGAACAGCAGCAACCCGAACCGTCTTCAAGTAACAGTCCAGAACGCACCCACCCTGGTGTCCACCTTGAGTGTTTTTCTTCCAATAGATATTAAATGGGCGGCGCCGAGCAATGTTTATGTATTGAGTGGGCAGAGTGGAACCGGCGGCATAACACAGTTGATTCAATATAGCACTAACGGAAATATTATGCGCTCTAAAATCGTAAGTCTAAGTGCTTCCGCGGCGTCTGGTCTTGATGTTGATGCTTTCGGAAATGTTTACGTGACGTTGTCCGCAAATAATCAAGTTTGGAAATTCATTCCTGATGGCAGTTCATTTGCCTCCGATACCAACTTTGGCTCCGGAGGATTCATTGGCGCAACTAATGGAGTATCGGGAACGACAAATGGACAATTTAACGCGCCGTTTGGCGTGGCGGTTTCACCCGATGGTGGGACGATTTCAGTTTCCGATTCAGGGAACAACCGGATTGAACAATTCACGACCAATGGCATGTTCATTACGGCCTTTGGCACGAATGGAACTGATATTGGACAATTCAATTCGCCAGAGGGACTGGCTTATGATTCTGTGGGCAACCTTTACATTGTGGATTCAGGAAACAACCGGATTGCCGTTGCCAATGGCTCGACGGTCCTAGGCATGAGTGGAAGTAACGGGACCAATTTCGGAGAATTCAGTTCACCCGCTCGGATCAGCGTCAATGAGCGCGGTATTTATATTGCGGACAGTGGCAACAGGCGGATACAGTGCTTTAATCCATTGGTCAACGGCGTTTACACATTTACCAACACCGATTTGCGGTTCAGTTTCTCTCCTGGTTTTGCTCCGGCATCGGTCGCCGCGAGGGATGATTTGACGAATGAATTGTTTTATGTGGCGGACGCTGTGCATAACCATGTGCAGCTGTATTCAATCGCGCCAGACAGTCCGTTGCCGGTGTGGAACATCATGACCAATAGGATTGCGGCGAACGACATTACAGGAGCAGTGGCGAATTTTGCCAGTGAAACAGCCGACGGCTTTCAAGAAATGTTCCTTTCTTTGGGAACAAACAATATCACTTCGGACATAAACCAAATTGGATCGCTAACCCCGGTCTTCATCCAGAGCGACAACGCGGAGTTTTACTTTGAGCAAACCATTCAAGGACATCTGCTGCTCTTTCGCGTTGAATTTGTTAAGGAAAACGGACAGTGGAAAATTTTGGAGTTCTAACTATGAAATACTCAATTAAAATCCTTAAATCTACATTGCCAATTTTGTTTTTAAGCCTGCTGACAGGTTGTCTTCCGTGGCCACATACTACACCGCGGTCAAATGCTGCGAGTGGAAGGGTGCTTGACGCAGTGACACGCAAGCCAATTCAAGGCGCAAAAGTTTCCTTTCTCCAACCGCCTGAACATGCGGTTTACACGGATAAGAATGGGTATTTTTATCTAAAAGCGACGCGGAATTTTCATTGGGGGTATGTCACGCCAGGAGGCGATTGGCCAGATAACAAAGACAATAACATGCAAATTTCGCATCCAAATTACATTCCAATTGGAGGGTGTTGGGGGACTAACTCTGGAGACATTTTTCTGACGCCAAAGTAAAATACCATGAATCTAAAAAAAATTATGAAATACTCATTCAAAATCGCATTGCCTATTTTAATCGCACTTGTTTTGGTTATGTTTCTGGTCGGGGGTTGTCTGCCGTGGCCGCACACGACGCCCCGATCAAATGCAGCGAGCGGCCGAGTGCTTGATGCCAAGACGCACCAGCCAATTAAAGGAGCGGCGGTCGAACTTAATACTTCTCCTAATCATACTACCTACACTGATACGAACGGATATTTCTATTTGAAAGCAACGCGAAATTTTCATTGGGGATATACTCCTCCTGAAGGCGAATGGCCAGCTAATAAAGACAATGCGATGAAAATTTCTCACCCAAATTATCTGCCTGTGTGGGGTGTTTGGGGAACAAATGCTGGAGACATTTTCCTAACGCCAAAATCTTAAAGCTTCATCATGAGGATGAAAATTTACATCGTTTTGTCAGGTGTTTGTGCTGTTCCGTTGTTTTGCAGTGCGCACGACCAGCCGGTTCACGAGGCAATAGCGCAAAGCGCCTTTTTGTCATCTACCAGCCCTAATCAATTTTTAAACAATATCACGGTAAATCCAAACGCGACGCTTTTTTTTGACCCTCATGATTTTGCAGCGGGAAGTTTTACTCCAATTTATTGGCTCACAAATGGCGCATTTCACGAGGATGACCCTTATCGTTTTGGCGACCATTTTTATACACTGACACCAACACGCACGCTAGGGCAAGCTAAAGGCCTAACGGATTGGCATGAATCGTTAATTGTCCCAGGTAGCACGACCAACTCATACGCTTGGGGAACAGTGCCCGGGTTGCCTTCGCCGTTTTTATTGGGAAATCCTCCTACTCCTACTAATACTGAAACTTGGGAATGTGGGCGGGCATATGAACTTGCTGGACTTACAAACGCGCTGCAGCCAGACCGTGATAGTTATCTGGCACATATGTTTTATACGCTTGGACATATTTTGCATCTAAACCAGGATTTGTCTCAACCTGACCACGTCAGAAACGACGAGCATCTTATTTCTTGGCACCGTTACATTGAAAATTTCGGGTCTAAAACTTACCGATACGAGCAGAACGCTTTTCCACTTGAACCTCATGGATGGACCTATTGGCAATCCGAAGGCTTTTCAAAGGTTCTGGATTTTTGGGACAGGGGTCTTTATGCGAATAATAGTTCACAAGGCCTAAAAGACGATGCCAATGGAGTTAACGGGAAAAAGCTCGGTCTTGCCGAATTCAGCAACGGCAATTTTATCGGAGAAGATGCTATTTACTCCGAATATTTCAGTTCAGGCAACATACACTACTTTCCATTTCCATCATTGAAAGACACAACACAACCTCAAATTCAACCTGGTCTTTCGGGAACAGTAATAGATTCCGTCACCCTTGCGAATGGAAAATCGGGCGATGTCGTTTATCTATCTAAGACCAACGGTGGAATCAATGTTACCCATCACAGTGCATTACACTATTTTGCAGTTTTGCATACACCGCGAATTAATGCGCCGAGCATGAAGGTGCAATTAACAATCAACGATCCAAATGTTCTGCAAGAATATCATTCGATTCTTATCCCGAAGGCCATTGAATATAGCACCGGCATCTTGGACTATTTCTTTCGCGGCACAATGAGCATCCAGATTTCAGGCATCAGCAGCGATAATCCTGAGCAAGCTACCAATGTCATCATCAATACCTCCAGCCAGCCGTTTAGTGGCGGCACGTTTCATTTGTTCTATGATGACACAAACGGTGTGCGCACGGAGATAACCGATTTCTCCTCGGACTATTCCGGTTCGCTGGCAACCAACGATTCTTTTACCATCATCTTTTCTCCGGTGGCAGATGCCGCGAAATATCTGCTGGTTTATCAGGGTTCCATCGGCACAACTGACCCTGTGGACAGCGGCATCGCCATAGCCGCTCAAACCTTCATCGGTCCTTCTTATTGGCATAATTCCTTTGAAAGCGATAGCGGTAATCTTTCGCCACAAGCCGGAGATGTCTTTTGCGGTGGCTGGCATGTGGATGCTGGAGATGTGGACGTTGGTGCCAATGGAACATGGGGAGAAAATCATGAAGGCACGGCTTACGAAGGCGACTATCTGTTGGATTTGGATGGCGACCAACCCGGAACTATTTCTACGAATATTCCTACGACGGCTGGCAAAACATATCAATTGACCTTTGTCTGGTGCCGCAACCCGGACAGTATTACAGGTGCGCTAGGTCAACCGGTCCATATTCCTTCGGCACAAGTCCTGATCAATGGCAATGCGGTAATGTCCCTGGTCGGTAACATGAACAACAGTTGGGCAAATCTTGATTGGCAACCGGCAACCTATGCATTCACTGCTGCATCCTCTTCGACAACATTAACTTTCAAGTCTACAACCGCTGGAACCACTTTTTCCGGCATACAACTGGACGCGATGGATTTGCAGGAAGCATTTTAATGAGCTACAGATGGATGAAGAAATGTAGTTGGGGATGGTAATGTGGATTAAACCTGCGAAAAATCACCAGTGCCTAAAAGGTAAAGGGTCAATATGAATCCTGCCTAGACGGAAAATGGGCAGAAGCTATTTCGTTGAAAATAAATTAGCGGCTGTCCGTCCGGAACGGTTCGCAGGGCAAACCGGCTTTGTTGCAGAAATTCGGTTGTGCTGATTCGTTCCACGCGAAGCGGACGGCTTTCGGTTCTTTGACTTCCGGCGATGAAACTTCCACGGTCTCGCCAACGATTTTCGCATCAGCCGGAACAAATTTCCCATCCGCGCCCGCAATCGTGAACCACGTCAGCGGCTTGCCGTCTTTGCTCATCAATCCGTCGTCATGTTCAAATTCCAGAATCGCTTTGCCGTCCTTGAATTTTGCCTTTTCAAAAACCGGTCCTTCGCTTTCGACTTCCTTGTCATAAGTTTTATCCAGCGCGAGCAGCGCCAGGCGATGGCCGACATCCTGTTTGTCGCGCGGATGAATGTCGTTCAGATTGTCCACGATGTCGGTCGTCACGACCATGCCGGTATGTTTTATTTTTCGCGCGGCTTGCGATTGCAATTCCCAGAATTCCGCCTCCATTTCCGGCGAATTCGCGCGGCAAACTCTGCCGCCGTAGTATTTGAACGGTGCGATCTGGACGAAATAAAACGGGAAATCGCCTTCGCTCCAGATTTTGCGCCAGCCGCCGACCAGCGCCTCCATTTTTTTCTCGTAGATCAAATAATCATTGTCCGCATTCGTTCCCATCAAATTCGATTCGCCTTGATACCACAACGCGCCGCGCATCGAGAAACCGGCGATCGGCGCGATCATCGCATTATAAATCTCCATCGGATGCGTGTTGGAAAGTTTTTGCGGATTGGATTTTGACTCCGCGAATTTTTTGAGCGAAGGAATTTCTTCAAATCCAACCGGCGGCGTCCACGGTTCAATGCGTGTTCCGCCCCACGACGATTCGAGCAAGCCTACGGGAACATTCAGGTTGGTATAAATCTCGCGCCCGAAAAAATAGGCGGCGGCGGAAAATTTGATTCCATCGAGTGAATTGGAATTGCATTCGAGCCAGCCGGTAAATTTTTTCAAATCGTCCAACGGCGTCGTGGCCAATTCCTTTTCGACTTTGAACAAACGGATGTTCGGATAATTTCCGGCGGCAAGTTCCTCTTCGTAATTGAAGCACGGCTTTTGTCCGGGCTGTTTGCCGATCGGCTTTTCCATATTCGATTGGCCGGATGCCAGCCAGACTTCGCCGACTAAAATGTTCGTGAACGTTTTTGTTTCGCCGGATTCCACGGTCAGCATTTGCGGTTCAAACGATGCTTTCAATTTATCCAATTTGACGAGCCATTTTCCATTCGCATCGCCGCGAGCGGATTTGGTTTGCCCGGCGAATTTGACAGTGACGTTCGCGTTGGGCGCGGCCCAGCCCCAAACCGGGATGGTCATCTTTTGCTGCAAAACCATATTGTCGCCAAAAATTGCGGCGACTTTTAATTGGCTGGAATTGTCCGACGCGTTTGCGTCCGCGAAAGCGATTTGAAGTGAAAGAGTTAAAACGGCAACCAGAATTGACATGGCCGGTTTGATGGACGAGCGGTGCATCCGGCTATTGTGAAAAAAAATTCGCACGCCGCAATGATTATTCTCGTTCCAATGTCACCGACATCAAACCGATGACGACTTCATTCGCGAGAGCGCGAACGGTCAGCGATTTCAATTCCTCGCTTTTGTCCAACGGCAGATCCAAAACCGTCGCCGCGCCGCCGCGGGCGGTTCCGCCTTTGCCTTCAAATTGTTTTGGATCCAAAATGCGGATTCTTCCGGTCGCCAAATCCACGCGCGGCGGCAATGGCGCATCGAGACGGAAAGCAAAATCGTCGGTAAAATAATCCTGGTCAATCGGCCACCACGTTTCGGGGTTTCGCAAAATCAGTTTATCCGTCGAGCCGTCGGTGTAGGTCACAATCACTTCGCCATTATCGAAACGTGATTCCATTGGGCCGGTCGAACCGGCCATCAACAAAAAGGCGTCTGAAGATTTTCCGGTGAGCGGCACGGAAACTTCGTCCGGATAATTATTCCATTGCGAAGTGAAAACGATATTTTCTGAATCTAAATTCGTTGGCGTGGAAAACGGAATTCCATCCGGCAAAACGATTTCGCCGGAATGTTCCGCGGCGACTTTCCGCAGGCCGGAATCGTCCACGTTGAAACTTGCATTCGGTTCGCACCAGCCGCCGATGCCTTGTTTTGGAATTGCCAGCGAGCAAAACGGCGAGCGCGGCGAGCGATAATCATTTTTGAAAATCTGCGTCACGCTATCGTTGAAAAACGGCGCGAGATTGATGGTTTCAAATTTGGCGGAAAGTTTTTTGTTCCAGTCAAAGGCGGAGATTGATTTTTCTTTTGCGACCATTGCGACTTCGGGCGTGATTTGTTTCGCCGGAGGATTGCCCTTCCACTCGATCCGGACTTCCCATTTCGCCGCCGCCGGACATTTGATTTGAATTCGCGGCACGCCAAAAATTCCTTTCATCAATTCGAATTTTGCCGGCGCGTCATTGACGTAAACGCCGCCAACCCAATCGCTGAACGCCGGAATTTCCAGGTCCAATTTCATCGGTTTGGGAAATTTCGATTCAATCGAATAAGTTTCCGAAACGTCTTCGCGCTGAAATTCAAAATCGAAATCTGGATGATGGATTTTTGCAAATTTCCAATCCGCCGGAAAACCGGGAACGATTTTCAATTCGCCAGCCAGCGCGTCCGGTTTCACGCCAAAAAGTCCTTCCACCAGCGCGCGCGAATTGATCCCGATCGCGTCGCCGAAATCGCGTTGCGCTTCGCCGCGTGCGGCGTCGTGCGAAGTCATCGCGCCAAAATTCCCGGGGCACAAGCCAAGAAAACCGGATTCAAGCAATTCGCCTTTGAACAATTCAAACGCAGTTTTCGGGCGATTCGCCTGCCAAAACCCGAGAGCGGTGTGCGCGTTCTCCGCCATGACGACATTGTTGAGCGACCATTGATATGGCATCCAACTCGTTTCCGGCAGGATAAAATAATTGGTAGCAGCCGACGTGAGTCGGCTCTGGCTCTGGTCTTTTTCAAAATGAGCGAACGCACGTTCGCTGCTACCGGAAATTAAAATTGGAATCCTCGCGATATTGTTGTCAATCCAATCGGACATCTGCCACGCCTGTTCCGGCGACGGCACTTCGGAATCAATCGTGTTATAAAACGTCCAAAGCCCGGCGTTCGGATGAGCCAATTGCAATCCGAGATAATCTTTGAATTCGGCAAAATTATTTTCGTTGGTCAGCCAAAGATATTTATTCATGCCGCGCAAAATCAAATCCGCCTCGCGCTCATACGGCGCAGGATCTTTGCCGATCAATTTCGCGACGCGCGCGGCCATTTTGTTGGCGAAATAATTGTAGGCGCTCGCGTGCGCCGTGCCGCCGCCGTTGTAATTCAAATCGTCGCTCGCCCAGATCGCCGCGTAGGCTTCGTAAAGCGGCAGATGGTCGGGGCCGAATTCGCGCCGGAACAAACGGCGCTCCCACGCGAGATGCCGTTCGATGACCGGCCAATTCGTTCGCGCAAAATTCAGATCGCCGGTCCAAAGCAAATGGCGGAAGAACGCGTCCACGGCCACGAGATTCATGTCATAATGCGATTTCGTCAGGTCGCCGTTTGAATGAAGCGCCGTTTCACTGCGCGCGAGATTGGAGTTTTCGTCGGCAGGCGGAATGTTGTCGGGAATCGGGTTCGTATTTTGTTCCAGCGCAAAACTGATGAAATGCTCCGCCGTGCGGGCGTGCCAGCCGAGCGCATCGCCCGCGTAAGGCCCGCGCCAGCCGAGCAAGCGCACGCGCCAGGCGACCGCGCCGTGCATGAACGATTTTTGCTGCGCATCCCAAATCGCATCGGCGGCGATGTTTAAGGCCGGAACCTCGGCGTTGATGAAGGCATCCGGCGTTTCAACCGAAACGCGGTCGGCAATTTCGCGGCGATGAATTTCGGCAACAGAAAAAAGTTTTGGCAAATCGGCGGTGGAAAATGTTTCCGTGCCGGCAATTTGGAGTGAAAAATAAACGGATTGATCGTCTTGCAATTCCACTTCGTCCGCGGCAACGGGAAATTCGAGCGATGCTTTCCCTTCCGAGAAAAATTCGCCCGGCGAATTCCATTTCATCGCGTCCGCGATGTGCAATTCGGAGTTCGCTGGAAAAGTGCCGGCGATCGTTGCCGGTTTGCTGTGAAGAATGAATCGGTTGGAAACAATTTCAAATTCGTTGCCGCGACATTCTTCCGGACGCAATTGAAAGAATTCCGATACCGGCTCGCTTTCGCAGCCGATGTCGCCGCCACGTTTGCCGCGCATTCCGTTCGCGCCGCCAAATCCAAAAATCAAACGAGGATTGGGAATGGAAGATTGAGAATGGAAAAGTTGTGCGCGGAAAACGATTCCTTTCGTGTCGCTTAACGGAATCGCGGTCAGATCCAGTTCGCCGTCGCCGAGCAATTTATCGTGAATTTCATAAATCAATTCGCCAGCGCGATAGCGTGTCACGATTTGATCCGCGTCGTTCAACCATTTTGTTCCGGCGCCCGTTTTGATTCCCAAGCGCAAATTGCCGCCGCGACCGGGCAGGTAGAGCGAAAATTCCGGTTTATCGCCGCCGTCAATGCGAAAGGCGGAATTGTCGCAATAGAGCGGGCGATTGAAAAATTCCGCGCCGTTGGTGATGACGAAATCGCCGTTGATCGGGAAATAACACAAGGGCCGGGCGATATTGTTCGTCAATTGCGGACGCATTTTGGTCAGCGCCTGTTCCGGTGGCGGATTGGCCGCGCGTGAGATTTGCGCGAGTGAAAACACCAGCAAAGTTGAAGCGAGGACTTTTCTCATCGGGAACAGGCGAGACTTTGCGGCAAATCGCGCGTGTTGGCAATTCTCATAACGGATTTGTCGGCTATAACCAAAAATGGTGATTGCGCTGGCCGCCGGATTTTTCCGATAGTGTGCGAAATTTCCATGAGTAACAACGTAGGAAAAACCTTCTCGCTCGCCAAAGAACGTTATGCAGAAATCGGCGTGGATGTGGATCGCGCCCTTAAAACTCTCGAAACCATTCCCATTTCGCTGCACTGCTGGCAGGGTGACGACGTCGGCGGGTTTGAAAATTTCGGCGGCACGCTCGGCGGCGGATTGGTCGCCACGGGAAATTATCCCGGCAAAGCACGCACGCCGGACGAATTGCGCGCCGACCTGGAAAAAACCTTTTCGCTGATTCCCGGAAAGCATCGCCTGAATCTTCACGCCTTTTACGGTGAGTTTGGTGGCAAGAAAGTGGATCGCGACGAAATCGCGCCGGAGCATTTCAAGAATTGGATTTCCTGGTGCAAAAAAATCGGCATCGGAATGGATTTCAACCCGACGTGCTTTTCGCATCCGAAATCGGCCGATGGTTTCACGCTGTCGCATCAGAACAAAGCGATCCGGCAATTCTGGATCGAGCATTGCATCCGCTCGCGCGAAATCGGCGCGGCCATCGGCAAAGCGCTCGGCAAAACCTGCGTGACGAATGTCTGGATCCCCGATGGCATGAAAGACACGCCGGCGGACAGAAATGGTCCGCGCGCGCGATTGGCTGAATCACTCGACGCCGTTTTTAAAAAAGCAATTTCGCCGAAATTGAATCTCGATGCGGTCGAACCGAAATTATTCGGCATCGGCAGCGAAAGCTTCGTTGTCGGTTCGCACGAATTTTATTTGGGTTACGCCGTCTCGCGCAAAAAATTGCTGACGCTCGACGCGGGTCATTATCATCCTACCGAAGGCATCGCCGATAAGATTTCCAGCGTGATGCAATATCTGCCGGAAATTCTTTTGCACGTCAGCCGCGGCGTGCGCTGGGACAGCGACCACGTGGTGATCTTGAACGACGATTTACTCGCGATTGCGCGAGAAATTGTCGCGAACGGTTATGCGAAACGCGTTCACATCGGCCTGGATTATTTTGATGCCAGCATCAATCGCGTCGCCGCCTGGACGATCGGCACGCGCAACATGATCCGCGCCTTGTTGATCGCATTGCTGGAACCGCCGGCGATAAAAACCGCCGAAGCGAGCGGCGATTTCACATCGCGGCTTGTCTTGCAGGAAGAAGCGAAGACGCTGCCGTTCAGCGCGGTTTGGGATTATTACTGCGACAGTAAAAATGTTCCCGTCGGTGAGAACTGGCTGGCGGAAGTGAAGCGATACGAAAAAGAAATTTTGTCGAAGCGATAGTAAATTTGCATTTCAAACCCATCCAAATCTAATTATGACACCAAATCCATTTCTCGGCGTGGTTCTGCACTGGCTTGGCGGCCTGGCATCCGGAAGTTTTTACGTGCCGTTCAAAGGTGTGCGCAAATGGTCATGGGAAACCTATTGGCTCGTCGGCGGTATTTTTTCATGGATCATCTGCCCGTGGGTGTTTGCGTATTTCATGACGAACGATTTGTTTGGCGTTCTCCGACAGCAAAGCGCTGGCACGTTGTGGTGGACTTATTTCTTTGGCGTATTGTGGGGACTGGGCGGATTGACTTACGGTTTGACGATGCGTTATTTGGGATTGTCTTTGGGAACCGGCGTCGCCCTCGGTTATTGCGCGGCGTTTGGAACCCTCGTTCCGCCGATCTTCAAAGCGTTGACCCCGAATTTTTTCGTCTTTGCCGGAAGCGCGAGCATTGTTGATGTCGCGAAATCCACGTCGGGGCAGGTGACGCTTGCGGGCGTTGGCGTGTGTCTGGTCGGTATCGCCATCGCGGCGCTTGCCGGTTATACGAAGGAGGCGCACATGCCCGCGGAGCAAAAGAAAAAAGCCATCAAAGAATTCAGCTTCAAAAAAGGAATTTTAGTCGCCACGTTCTGCGGCGTCATGAGCGCGTGCTTCGCGTTTGCATTGCAGGCCGGCAAAAATATCAACGCCGCGTCGCTGGCCGCCGGAACAAAAGATATCTGGACCGGTTTGCCGGCGCTGCCGGTTTTGTTGCTCGGCGGATTCACGACAAATTTTATCTGGTGCGTTTTGCTCAATATCAAGAACCGCACCGGCTATCAATATCTGGCGTCGCATGTCAAACCGGAACACGCGCATCACGGCGGCACCGGCAGCGAACATGCGCCGGTGGAAGTTGCCGCGACCGGCGCTCCGGCGGATTTGAAAATTCCGGTGTTGCCGAATTACCTGCTGTCCGCGCTTGCGGGCACGACGTGGTATTTTCAATTTTTCTTTTACACGATGGGCGCCACGCAGATGGGTAAATACGATTTCGCGTCATGGACGCTGCACATGTCGAGCATCATCATTTTTGCCACGATGTGGGGCTGGATTTTTCACGAATGGCGCGGCTCCAGCAAAAAAGCACATCTGCTTATCGGCGGCGGCATTGCGACGCTTATTCTTTCGACGATCGTCATCGGATTTGGCGCCTGGCTGAAAAGCCATGCCGGAACTCAATGATTCAATGCAACGCCATGCCTTCAAAATGAAATTAAAGCCGGGCGTCGAGGCGGAATATAAAAAGCGGCACGACGAAATCTGGCCGGAACTGCAAAAAGAATTGAGCGCGGCGGGCATTTCCGATTACTCAATCTTTTTGGACGAAGAAACGCTCACGCTGTTTGCCGTCCAAAAACTTGCCGACAAAAATACCGCGAACGATTTGCCGCAAAATCCCGTCGTCCGCAAATGGTGGGATTCCATGGCGCCGTTGATGGAAACGAATCGCGACCAATCGCCCGTTTCAAAACCGTTGCGCGAAATGTTTCATTTGGATTGAAACGCTGCTTTTTTTAAATGGAATGAACTCGACACGCCAACATGGGAAGAAACGTGCCAGCGAAAATACATTGGCGAAAGATAAACGCTGGAACGGCTTCTCACCCACGAATGGAAAGAAAGCGTTATTGGTCGTTTTCATCTGATTGCGACAATAATCTTTTCGAGAGTTTCCTTGCGCCGCGAATTTTCCGGCCCCGCGCTTCCAAGCTCGAAGAATTTGAAATAATTGCTTTCTATTCCTAACCTTGGTGTAACGACAACCACTCTTTCCGGTTGATGTCAGGAGTCGCCTTTTTGCTTGAGAAATACCAAAGCTAAAGGTAATTGCAGTTATACTTCAAATATATCTTGACTATAACTGCGGCTTCATGATATTCGTCTCTCTGTTCGATGAAAACTTGCTTACATATATCAACCAAGAGTTGGCCGAAGATGCCGGTCGCGAACGCGACACGTCATAGCCGGTATAACCAAGGTTGTGTGTTTAGCCTTGGATTATCCACGGTGGCCATTGGGAAACGTCCCGAAGGTAATTTGGATAGACTTGGTGTAAGCAGGTAAAGAATTGAAATAAGATTTTCTCGCCCTGCTTACAGAAATGTAGGCAGGGTTTTTGTTTTCCATGCATAACCAGCAGCGTAAAAGTAACTAAACGAAAGGTTAGTAACCTGTGAATCTAAAAAAAGAGACGTCTAAATGATGTCTTACTGTGACAAACTAAAAATGGTGCGAGAGAAGTCAAATTCTCAACCGGTGGGCTCTATCCATAGACTGCCGAAAACTGCGCCGAAATGGTTTTACCTGAATTTACAATTTAAGGGCTTCGGAGGAGGTGTGCCCATAAACACCGAAACAACCGCCGTGAATCCGCGGGTTGGTATCGCAAGATAACCAAGAGGTGTTTGTTCTTTATTGAAATAGCCTGGGCCGGAAGCGCGATGACGCTTCCAGCCTTTTAATTTCGCGGTTGTGATTTAACAGCAGAATGATTCTTCGCCAGGGAATATGTCCGGGTGCGATTCCCGGCGACCGCACCAATTTTTACGCCGAGCGCCAGCTTGCGCAGCAGAGTCTCCAAAACTCCGTTTGCTTGAGGCAGCACCAAGGCGGCATGCCAATTTCCGGGGTCGTGGCAGACAAGCAATGCACTTGCTTTGCATGCAAGTTAGTGTGGGACATTACCCGCCGACTCCACCAGTTTCAATTGCGGGGAACTCGACTAAAGCACAGAGAGAAGCCTCATAAACTTCTTCAGGCGAGTGTGATTCTCACCCCCGCAACCACTGCTTGCGCAGGGCGACCATAAGCCGGCGGCGCTTGTCTTGAAAACGAGATCGGCATTGTCGAGGTTGGAACATTACCGGCGCCTTCCGCTATTTTTCCAACTATCAACTCTTAACTATCAGCTAATTATGAAATCAATTCTTCGATATCAAAGCCAATTGCTCTTTCGCAAGAGCTATAAACCAAGTCGCGGCATCCGCATCCGTCCGGCGGGAAAATTGAAATTCACTTTTCGACCGCGCGGTGCCGGATTGAAACCGCAAATGCAAATCGTCCCGTAGCTCAAAAGCAGAGCATCCGCCCGATAAGCGGAAGACACAGGAGCGTTACCTGTCAGGACGACCAACACTGGATGGTGTAGTTAGTTTGCCCCCGGTCTGAAAAACCGGAGGTGTCGGCGCAATTCCGACTCCAGTGGCCATTTTCGTTTTTGAATGCAAAGCAGCTCACGCACTCTGTTTTCAAGCAGAACCTAGCCGGTGTAAGTCCGGCCACGTATGCCAATGGTGGCTCAATGCAAATTGCTCTCAATTTAAATCAGGATTGTGGTGTAATAGCAGCATCTTTGCCCGTGAAGCGAACGGTCCGGATGCGGATCCCGGCTTCCTGACCAACTCATTTCAAAATTTGAACCAGTTCGGGCGCGAACCGACAGTTCGCCGGAATCGTTCTGCATTAATTGGTTCAATCGCGGTTCGAATCCGCAACTGACTCGGAATCAGTCCATGGTTAGGACGGGAGAAATCCCACAACGGTTCGAGGCAGCAAGCCCGGCGCGCAAGCGCAGCCTGAAGTCGGCTTTGTGAAAATTGTTCGCGCAATTTTCCCGCCGCCGGACGGTGGTCTTCTGCTTCGGACTTTTAATTTCAAAAACAAACAAAAATAGAAAGGAAAACTATGAACAACGAAATTACATTTGCGATCGTAACTCTCATAATCATCGCGGGTGCAATTGCGCCGACGATGATTAAAAAATTCCGCCGCGTATTTTGCGTGCCGGAAGGTTTTGCGGGACTCGTGTATCATCACGGCCTGTTCGTCCGGCGCAACAACGCCGGTCGCCATGTCATCTGGGGTCGCGGCTGGACAATGAATTTCATTGACCTGCGCCGGACTTCGATGCTCGTGGCCGGCCAGGATGTGCTCACGTCCGACAGCGTCGGTCTCAAATTCAGCTTGCACGTCGCGTATCAAGTGACCGAACCGGTCAAAGCCGCGCATGAAACGCAGAACTGGTCCACCGAGCTTTACAACATGACGCAACTCGCATTGCGAATGGTTGTGAACGGCATCGCCGTTGAAGCGTTGCTCAACCAGAAATTGGAAATCGGCGCACAACTTCTGGCGCGCGTGAAAACGGACGCCGAAAAAATTGGCGTCAACATTCTCGCCGTTGAAGTGAAGGACGTGATGTTTCCGCCGGATTTGAAACGCGCTTTTGCCGAAGTGTTGAAAGCGAAACAGGAAGGTCAAGCTGCGCTGGAACGCGCTCGCGGCGAAACGGCTGCGCTGCGCAATCTTGCCAATGCTGCTCGCGTCCTCGAAGGCAACCCAGCGCTGATGAACCTGCGTTTGATGCAGTCGCTTTCGGCGGCTCAAAATGCAGGCAACACGCTGGTGCTTGGCGTGCCGGGCGGCTTCGTGCCGCTGAAACAGCAAGCCAAACCGGCCGGCGCGGAGCAAAACGAAGCTACTTAAACAACGCGGACGAAGATGAAAATCTCCGTCCGTGCCTTTAAAAACATCAAACCATTAAACTATGAATCCAAAAATTCAAAACAGTTATGAACAAGAAGTCCAAAACCGGACTTCGTGGATTCCAATTGAAGGTTCTGGGTTATAACAGCAATTCCTACTACATCGACCGGATCACCGACCTGGAAAGGGCGCTGGCCAAAAAACCGCGCCGGTTCCAGATTGACCTGATCGGCGACGGTGAAATCCCGGCGGACTGGGCGCTGTTGATCCGTTCGATTCTGATTCAACGCGCATCGCAGACGCAACTCATCACCAATGCCCGTTCCAGCCTGCAAGGCGGTTCGGTGCTGGTCTGGTTGCTGGGCGATTGCCGGATGATCCGCGATGACGCGAGAATTTTCTTTCGTCACGTGGAAATGCCGGATTCCGATGAAATGGAAGAGGAATACGCCTGGAAAGTCGGCGAGCCGAAATACTTCGACTCGTTTTCCGAGCCTGATCCGGAAGATGCCGACTACGCCAAAATGCTGCAGTTGATCAACGAGTTCCTTCCCGTGAAGGAGTTGGCGGGCAAGGTTATCAACCTGCCCGTGCTGCGGCAATTTGGCCTGGTGGAAAGCGAGCGGCTTGACCGCTTCCTCGCCACCACCTTCGGCAAGCCTCAGGAACCCGATGGAAATCCGGACGGCGAACCAAGGCAGAAGCGCATCCGCGCTGACTCCGAAGCCTCAAAGTCCGAATAATCCAACCACGAAAGTCCAACGCGGACGGAGGCGAAAAGCTTCCGTCCGCAATTAATTTACATCCCGTTGGCCGAGTAGCTAAGGCGGCAACCTGCAACGTTGCAAAGGCTGGTGCAATTCCAGCACGGGATTCCACGAGCATAGATGTTGAGAGATACACGCCGGGTGGCCGTGTGCTAACACCTTCCAAACCGGAATACAGGGCGCGCTAGCCTGATGCTCGACCAATTCGCGACGCGAATACCGGTGTCGGTCAGGACTTCACAGACCTGACTGCGGCGGTTCAACTCCGCCTTCGCGTCGCGTTTGCTTTCGCGGCTAATATTTTTGGATTTTTACTCCGGCATGGTGAGGTTGCAACTACCTCCGGCTCCACCATTTCAATAAAGAACAAACACCTCGGCAGAACGTGAATTGTGAAGCGTTGCATCGTAACATCGGAGGCGAAGTGCAATTCACAATGCAACAATTTAACGATTCAATGAATAGCAAATTTATGGACATCCTGAACAAAAACACCGTGCTCGTGCTCAACCGCAACTGGCAGGCGATTAACATTCGCTCGCCGCAGGACGCCTTTTGCCAAATGGCAACCAACGTCGCCACCGCGCTCGACATCGAGCTTGGCGAAGACTACCGCGCGCAAGCATTGCGTCCCGTCACGTGGGACGAATGGCTCACGCTGCCTGTTCGCGACGGCGACCAATTTGTGCAAACCGTTCGCGGCGCGGTTCGCGTGCCGACCGTCATTATCGCGGTCAATTACGCGCGCGTGCCGAAGAAACGCCCGAAGCTCTGCGCCCGCGCCATCCGCGAGCGCGACGGCAACCGCTGCCAATACACCGGCCGATTGCTCGCGCCGGACGAAGGCAGCCTCGACCACGTTCTGCCCCGCTCGCGCGGCGGCAAAGACGAATGGGAAAATCTCGTGTGGTCGGACAAAGCCGTGAACTCGCGCAAAGGCAACCGCCTGCCGCACGAAGCCGGACTGAAACTGCTCAACGCGCCGCGCGCTCCGCGCGAATTGCCGGCGACCGCGCTCATCCGCAACGCCCACGGCATCGCGGAATGGAAATTGTTCTTGAGCCAATAAAACAACGAAGAGCGGGCGTCAAAGCTCGCTCTCCGAAAATAAATTTACACGCTCGAATTGAAAATAAAATTGTATCAAGCTATTTCAGCCATGAAGCCAAACACACCGGCAAAAAGCAAAAAGTTTCCCGCCCGCTTGCACGTATTGCTCGCGCGGGACGCAAAAATTGGTTTAGTGATTCGTCGCGGACCGTCGAAATCTGTTTGCTCTGTTTTGTGGAATCGAAAGCGCAACAGTTTCAAAATTGGTCAATGGATGTATGGGCGAATTTATGAACGTCGCAGCGATTTGTCGCCAGATGGAAGGCATTTCATTTACTTCGCGATGAATGGCAAATGGGAATCAGAGACCAAAGGCGCATGGACAGCTATCGCGCGCGTTCCATATCTGAAAGCTGTTAGTTTATTTGCCAAAGGAGATTGCTGGCATGGCGGTGGTTTGTTTCTATCAAATCGTGAGTTCTGGCTAAACGATGGACATGGACACACGGAATTGAAAATGTCGAATCAATTACGGCGGAATCAAAATGGACGTCCCAAAGATTATTTTGGCGGAGAGTGTCTAACGATCTATTACAACCGTTTGCAACGTGACGGCTGGACGATGCATGACAAGGAATACCAAGGAGCGACTTTATTTGAAAAGAAACTCCCAAAATCTTGGGTTCTCCGAAAATTGGCCTATGCAGAGATTGAGCATCCAGTTGGCCGAGGATGTTATTGGGATGCACACGAACTACGGCAAGAATCTACTGACACAATATTGGTTTTTCCTGAATGGGAATGGGCAGATTATGTTGATGGACGTTTGGTTTTTGCGGTTGAAGGTCAATTGCGATCTGCGCAATTGGGTCGCGGAAAACTTTCCGGTGAAAAATTATTGCACGATTTCAATGACATGAAATTTGAGGCGATTACTGCGCCGTATTAATTGAAATGAACGCAAAAGATTTTTTGCAAATGGGAATTCCGCTCGGCGAAGCCACGCGGCGCGCGACGGATTTTATTTCAAAATTCATCCTCGGCGGCGGCGATAAATCGCGGTTGCGCGAGGAAGTCGCGGCCATTGTCGCCAATCCGGAGGCGTTCGCGGACGATTCGTTGCGCGGCGAGTTTGCCAAGGCGTTGATCAACGCGCCGCCTCCGCCGCGCGCCAAGCCGGTCGCGTATCGCCAATGGGGCGAAGGTCTCGACCACGAGGCGGTGATGCAAATGGAAAAGGCGTGCCTGTTGCCAGTGTCGGTCGCGGGCGCGTTGATGCCGGACGCGCACGTCGGCTACGGCCTGCCCATCGGCGGTGTGCTGGCGACGGAGAACGCGGTGATCCCTTACGCCGTGGGCGTGGACATCGCGTGCCGCATGAAGATGACGGTGCTGGATATTCCGGTGCGCGATCTGGAACAAAAACCGGAGCGCCTGATCAAGGCCATCGAACGCGAGACGCGCTTCGGCGTGGGCGCGTCGTTCCGCGAACGCCGCCAGCACGACGTGATGGACGCGGATTGGTCGGTCAGTCCGGTCACGAAACAAAACAAGGACAAGGCGTGGTCGCAGCTCGGCACGAGCGGCAGCGGCAATCATTTTGTCGAGTTCGGTCTGTTCACAGCGCACGGACCCATAGCCTGGACGGGCCAGTCGAAGGAATTGCCGGCGGGAACTTACGTGGCATTGCTGTCGCACAGCGGCAGTCGCGGCACGGGCGCGTCGGTGTGCGATCATTACAGCAAGCTTGCCTTCGCACAGTTCAAGGATTTGCCGAATGAATTGAAACGGCTGGCATGGCTGTCACTGGATTCGCAACCCGGTCAGGAATACTGGGCCGCGATGGAGTTGATGGGCCAATACGCGGCGGCAAACCATGCGTGCATCCATCGTCACATCGCGGAACATCTCGGTGCGCAGGTGCTGCTGGATTTGGAAAACCACCACAACTTTGCGTGGAAAGAAAAGCACGTCATCGGCGGCGTGGAGCGTGAAGTCATCGTGCATCGCAAGGGCGCGACGCCGGCGGGTGAAAATGTTTTGGGAATTATTCCCGGTTCGATGGCGTCGCCGGGCTACGTTGTCAGCGGAAAAGGAAATTCGGATTCACTCGATTCCGCGTCGCACGGCGCAGGCCGCGCGATGAGCCGCAAAGCCGCGAACGAAAAATTCAATTGGAAAGATGTAAATCGCTTTTTGAAACAGCAAGGCGTCACGCTCATCAGCGCCGGCCTGGACGAAGTGCCGATGGCTTACAAAAACATCCGCGAAGTCATGGCCGCGCAAAAAGATTTGGTGACCGTGCTTGGCGAATTCATGCCCAAGCTGGTGAAAATGGCGCCAAGCGGCGAGCGGCCGGAGGATTGAAAATGCAATTGTAGGCGCACGCACGACGAGAATGTTTTGCGGAAAATTTAAGCTTTGATCATCGCCGGGCTTGCCTACCAAAAACGTTCAGCCTCGAAGAGTTCGAACGCCAGTGCTTCCATCAAAAAGTAATCACCCCAACTTGTATAAGCCGTGCGGGCTTTGCCGACACCGTCGCCGACTTCAGCGTTTTTCAAAATGCCGGGGCAATTTTGATCAAAATTGATGTAGTCGTCGCTGGAGATTTTATCGAGCAATGCTTTTTTTGCGCTCAGGATTTGGCTGTCAGCGATTTGATGCCGGGACAATTCCTGGAAACCACAAACGGCAATCGCGGCGGCGGATGAATCGCGCAATGGCGGTTCGTTGTCGGGCAGCTTGAAATCCCAAACGGGAACAATTTCAGCGTCGAGACAGGAAACGAATTTTTTCGCCAAATTCAGAGCGGCGGACAGATACTTGGCGTCGTTCGTGTAACTGTAACTTAAAGCAAATCCATAAATCGCCCACGCCGCGCCGCGCGCCCAATGCGAATCCACCGAGCGACCGCAATAATTGTCTCCGCCAATTGGTTTGCCGCTTTGGGGATCAAAACGATACGAATGAAAAACGGAATCGTCGGGCCGGACAAAATATCTCAGGGTGGTATCCGCGTGGCGGACGGCGATGTCATAAAATTTTTGGTTGCCCGATTCTCTTGCCGCCCAATGCAGTAATGGCAGATTCATCATGCAATCGATGATGGCAAGCCCGGCATAATCGGTGTCGGCTTCATCCATGCGACCCCACGCGCGAATGTAATTTCCGTTTTCAATAAATCTTTGCGCGAGAACTTCCGCAGCGCGCAGGCCGACGTCGCGATGTGATTCATCGCCGGTCAATTTGTAGATTGCCACGGAGTAAAGCGAATACAGGAATCCCAAATCGTGCATTGTTTCCGCGTGATGCACCGACACTTTATCTTTATACCACGGAGCCAGGCGCAAAGTCTGGGCCAGGAAAAAATCATCTTCGGCTTCACGCCAGGCCATCAACGCCATGCCGGTGAAAAAGGACGAGGTCCAATTGCTGATTTCAAAAAAGCCTTCGTCAAACTCGAAGTAATTTCCCGTTTTGGAGAACGCGCCGGATTTTGGTTCATCGGCCAATCGCCGGATATTTGCGTGGGTTTTTTGAAGGCAGAGCCGGAACGCGTGTTCCCATTTTCCGTTTTGGGAGGCTGCCGTATCCGTTGCCGGGCCGGAATTTCTAGAGGTAAAAGCCAACATGGGTTTTCAATTTATTGACCATTGAATAACCCGCTCGAATTTAACAAACAAAACGAGATATACTTTCGCTGTAAAGTAATGTTTAAACAGCGCGATCAAGTTCCGGAACGGCGCGGGAGCGATTTGCCATCCTGCCAGGAGCTTTCCACCAAAATACGGCATGGCGCTTTGGGTTCGCCTTGTTCGTTGACGTTGATTTGGGCCACGAGCATTTCTGCGGCGATGCGCCCGATCTCTTCCGGGTTCTGATTGATGCCGGCGTCCACGGGGATATCTTGCAGGCTGGTTCCGGCAACGGCGATATCGCGGGGAATGGAGAAACCCAGGTCGCGGATCATTTCCGGCACTTGCGGAACGGTGGTGAGAATCGCGTCCGGGCAATATTTCAGGAGCCATTCCCGTAAAAGCCTCTTTGCTTTGACCGGGTTGTCGCTATAGACATGCTCATCGGTCATCAGCGGCGGGAGAATATGTTTGAAGCCAAACAATTTTTGCGCCGCATATAGTCCGCCGGTGTAATTGCCGCCGAGCCGGCGATCAAAATTTCCGCAGACCGCCAATCCGATGCGCTGGTATCCGTATTGATAGATCCGGTTGAATGCCATCAAAACTGCTCGTTGATGATCCGCCGTGACCAAGTGCGAATCAGGTTTGGGAACCGACATGCCGAAACGGATGATGGAGAACTTGCTCCAATCGAAGCGTCCCCAATCCGGCGGTGACAGATGCGGCGGAATTAAAATGCCACGGACGTTGCGCGTGTGCAGGATCCTTTCAAAACGTTTGGCCGAGTAATCACTCGTCCACTGAAGTTCATCGAGACGATAACCGAATCGTTCTGCGGCGCGGGCGGCGCCTTTCCAGTAAGCATCGAATTCACGATGTTTCCTCAATTGTTCGGGTTGCTCCCAATGATTGATCCACGCTAGGGCGCTTTGGATTTTAACCAACCGGTTGCGGTGCCGATAATAGACCAGGGAAGTCAGCAGCGGATCGGGACGATAACCCATGCGTTTGGCGACGCGCTTGACTTCCCGCCGCCGGGAGAGCGGGATGGATGGATCATTGCGTAATGCGAGCGAAATCGTGGAGTGGGAGACGCCAACCACCTTGGCAAGATCACGCATGGTCACCAGATTGGAAGCCGTCACAAATTCACCGTAACAATCGTGATCGAGGTTTACAATTGAAATTTGAAGTCAGCTTTACAGCGTTAGTAAAACAGCTTTTGAATTTGCCATCTGTTCTGGTGAAATCGCCACACCAAGCAAAACCTATGAATAACTCTCAACCCTCGTCTGTTGGATCCGGCGGAATCAGGACGATTTTCCCTTGCGCTTTATATCTGATTTGTATCGTCGCGCTTTCGCTTGCGATTTCCGCAAAAGCTCAAAGCGGCGTTTGGACAAATCTGGCCGGCGGAAGCTGGGCGGCCGCAGCGAATTGGAGTAACAGCGTGGTTGCTGGCGGCGCCGATAACTCGGCCGATTTCAGTGAACTGGATCTGACTGCGGACGCCACGGTGAATTTGGACGGCGCACGCACCGTCGGCAATTTGATTTTTGGCGATTCCGGCGCCGGATTGGCGAACAATTGGACTCTTGCGACAGGCAGCGGCGGTCCGTTGACGTTGTCCGCAAGCGCAGGCGAGCCGGTGCTCACCGCCAACAACGGTTCAAACAATATTGCTCTCGTGCTGGCAGATGCTGCGCTTCCGGCTGGCATTACCAAAAATGGCAATGGGCTTATTCGTTTAAGCGCGGGCAACCTTATCACAAACATTACCACGAGCATCAGCGCAGGAATTTTACAATTGGGCAACAGCAGCGCGCTGGGCACGGTGACGAGCGGAATCATCGGGACAAACAATGTCTCGGCCGGCGCGACGCTTCAAATTTTGGCCGGCGTGCAGCCTGCCAACCAACGGATTTTTATCTCCGGCGCGGGACAGGGTGGGACCAACGGAGCGTTAAGGGCTGACGCCGGAAGCGGCAACAACCAAAATACCCGCTGGAGTTACGCGCTCAATTCTGCGGCAAATCCGGCAATTATTCTGACCGGGGACGCGACGATCCGCGTGGACGGAACGGGTTATGGTTCGCAAGCTGGTTTCCTTGTCGGTGCAATCACAAATGACACTTCCGGCCTGGCTTATACCTTGACCAAGACCGGTTCTGGAGAGCTTCGAATTGATCCGGCGGTTGAAATTGGCGTCTCCAACATTCACGTCGCCGAAGGCGTGTTCGGCGTTAACGGCAATGGAGGCAATCCTGTCAGCGGCATCACTACGGTGACCGTGGATTCCGGCGCCGCCCTGGGAGCCAGGCGAAACCGTTCACTCAATTCGTCCGGCGTGGGCCTGATATTGAACGGAATTCTGGACATGAATTATAACCCCGGTGCGACGGCCAATACGTCCGGCAATTCCTGGAGTGACATCATCGGCTATCTGTCCGGAAACGGTTTTATCACCAATTCATCGCTGGCACCGCAACTACTGTATGTGACCGGCAGCACGTCAAACAGTGTTTTCAACGGCATCATCAATCCCGGTCCAAATGGTGCGATCAGTTTGCGGAAAGAAGGGCAGGGCGCGGCGATGTGGTTGAATGGAAGTTGCACCTTTCCCGGAACGAATATCATTGCCGGAGGAATTCAATATGTTGACGGCGCGTGGAACCCGATGAATGGCGGCTTCGTTGTCAGCCCGCAAAGTGGCGCGACCACGGCGACGCTCGCTGGAAATGGCAGCACCATGATGCCGATAGCATTAGCCAGCGGTGGTTATGTTTCCGCCGGCGATCCATCGAACGGAGGCGGCACGCTGAGCGTCAGCAATATCACCGGCGCCGGTGGCGTGATCATTTCAAACGCCAATTTGAGCGTCGCAGCATCGGTTGGCAATTCTTCTGGTTACATCGGCAGCTTGTATATCACTAACGGAACCTTGACGCTGCCGTTACTGGCGGGCGGCGCATCGGCATTTGTGGCCACGATGACGGTGGACGGAGCGGCGACGATTTCCTACACGGTGGCAAACCCGACGGTCGGACAATTTCCCCTGATCCAATATTCATCGCTTGGCGGATTGGCCGGCGGTGGCACCAATGGAATTACTTTAATTTCTCCCGCCGGAACGGCAGCATATCTTTCGAACAATGTCGCAAACAATTCTTTGGATGTCATCGTCACGGGGATCCCTGCATTGACCTGGAATGGCAATGTCAATGGCGATTGGGACCTGGCAACGACGGCGAACTGGTTGAATGGTGCGACGCCGGCAACTTACACGGAAACGGCGGGCGCCGGACCTTTTGTGATGTTCGACGACTCGGCTTCCGGCACGACCAGCGTGAACATCACCCCCAACGTCAATCCCAAAGGAATGACGGCGAATAATTCTTCGAAAAATTACACGATTTCGGGAAATGGCATTATCAACAGTCCCGGCAATCTGCTTAAGCAGGGTTCCGGCACGCTGACGCTGGCCAATACAAATAATTTCGTCGGCGGCGCAACCATCAGTGCCGGCGTTTTGCAGCTCGGAAATGGCGGCACTACCGGCAGTTTGTCAGGTGCGATCGCAAATTCCGGTCAACTTACCTTGAACCGCAGCGACAGCTTTAGTGTTGGCCCCGTCAGCGGCAGTGGAAATATCGTGAAACAAAATTCCGCGACGGCGACCGTGAGCGTCAATGGCGACATCGGCGGCGCGGTCACAATTAACGGCGGCAATCTGACGCTTTCGCCGTCGGGAAATATTGCGGTAGCAGGCAGCGTGACAGGCGCGGGCGTATTGGGCGTGAGTGGTTCGGGCACATTGGTGCTTGAAAATACGGGCAACACTTACGCGGGCGGCACGACGATCCAGAACGGAACCTTACAGATCGGTGATACTATCGGCAGCGGCTCGCTTCCATCCGGCAGCGTGACGGACAATGGCACGCTGGCGTTTGGCAGCAGTGCGACGGTTGCCAACACGATTTCCGGCACGGGAGGAATTTCAATTCTCAATTCCGCCGGAATTACGCTGAGCGGCCCCAATACTTACGCGGGACCAACGGTTGTCGCCGGCAATGGCTCGTTGACCGCTGCGGCGTCCAATTATGGTTCTGGTAGCGTATTGACGTTAGGAAGTATCGGCGGTGCCGCGGATATTGGCTCCGTGAATTTCTCCGGCGGCAATCCCGTGCTCGGCGGATTGAACGCGGGCGGAAATTCTTACAGCGGCGACTCGATCAACTTGATCGGCGGCAACCAGACTCTTTTCATCAACGGCAACGTCAAGATCGGAAACGTAGCGCCAGCCGGAGCAACGGTTTATTTTCCCGTCACAGGTTCCGGCGTTTCGGTCGTGGTCAACACGAATGGCGGCGTGTTTCAAATCGGATTGGGTGCCTATTCATCGGGCGTTGAACCCGATAACGTTTTCGCGGATTTCTCGGGAATTGATAACTTCGTCTGCAATCTCGGCACGAACGGCGCGCTCAACATTGGGACACTGGATGGAAACCCCGGTCCGCCTGCAGGCGCGACCGTCGTCAACCAGTTTAACCTGGCGAACCTGTCAAATTATGTTGCGGCGGGAAGCGTTACAGTGGGCGCCGGAGGCCGGCAGCTCACGCCGGATTTGCGCCTTGGCCCGGGCACAAACATTTTTAACGTCGGAACATTCAACGTCGGCACGGGCAGCCGCGACGGTGGCACAGTGGAATTCAATACCGGCTCCGGCGGCCTGCAGATTCGCGGTTTCGGCGGCGGCTCGAATCGAGCCAATTATAACCAGGGCGCAAATCCTGCCGCCGGCACGGGAGCGAGCTTTGCGACGACGGTAGATTTTACCGGCGGAGTTGCTGACCTGCTCTTCAATCAAATGATTATCGGCAACGAACCTGTTCGCGTTGGTAATTGGACGCAGACATTCACGTTTACTCAAGGAACACTCGACGCAAGCGGTGTTTCACTTTCCCGGGGTTGCCGCAGCGGCACAACTGGCAGCACGACGATGAATATCAACGGCGGGACGGCAATGCTTGGAACGGTAAGTCTTACGGCCAGTCCGGCGTCCGGGACGTTGAATATCAGCGGCGCCTCTGTCACGGTGAACGGCATCGCGGTGACCGGCAGCGGCACGTCAGCTTTGAGTATTGCCAATTCCGGGTTGACTCTTTCACTGACCAACACCGGCAATCCGGTATCGGCTCCGATTTTTGCGAAAAATGTTTCGATCAACGGCACGGTCAATTTGAATGTTGAAGGAAATCAATTGACGGTCGGCCAGTTTCCTTTGGTCGGCTATACCGGCTTACTCGGTGGAGGCGGGTTTGCATCGCTTGTTTTGACCAATTTACCGTCAGGCGTCAGCGGTTATCTCTCAAACAATACGACGGCTTTGTCGGTGGATCTGGTCATCACGAACGCGCCGGTTTATGTAAATGTCAATCCCACCAACATCCTGTTCTCTGTCAGCGGCGGCAACCTCAATCTTTCCTGGCCGGCGGATCACACCGGCTGGCGTTTGCAAGTCCAGACCAATTCGTTGTCTTCCGGTCTGAGCACGAATTGGTATGACGTCGGCGGTTCGACCAATATTTACCAAACCAATTTCCCGATCAATCTCTCCAGCGGATCCGTTTTCTATCGGCTGGTTTATCCATAAAATGAAAAAGTTACACAGACCGTTTTTCAGCAGGCGGCAAGGCTTTACACTTATCGAGCTGCTGGTGGTGATTGCCATCATTGCGATTCTCGCGGCGATGCTCCTGCCGGTCCTGGCTTCGGCCCGGCGCCGGGCGTGGAATATCAATTGCACTTCCAATATGAAGCAAGTCGGCTCTGCCATTCAGATGTTTGCGGATGATCACGACGGTTTGCTTCCCAGCGGTGAAGATGGCGTCACGTCCGGTTACGGACTAAGTGTTGCCCAGAAAGCGACCTACTCCAAGCTGGACACCAAATCGCATCCGCCAGGCTGGGACTGGCTCGTGTATTATCTTCAACCTTATGTTGGAGCGCCGAATCCGCAAACAACTGGATTTTTTGTGGTGACCAATTCAGTAAAAATCATGGTTTGCCCGTCCAGCGAACGATATAACACGAAAAACAATCCCGACTTCTTTTGCTACGAACTCTCGGAAGGCAGCATTGATCCCTCCAGCGTCAGCCGATACTGCGGACTTACGCGGAATCCTTTCGGCTACAATTTTACTCCCGCCAATCCGGCTCAACCCGTTGCGCCCGAAAAATTGACGGATATCACCACGGGAAAAAGTTTTACCCAGATCTGGGCGATGGTGGACGCGGATGCGCAGGGAAACAATGGTGCCGGTGCGTCAGGATATTTTTGTTCGGTTCCCGCTCATGGCAGCACGAGAAATTACCTTTGGTTTGACTGGCATGTCGAATCGGTTCGCGTTCCGGGAATCGGCAGCGGCGATTCAGCGCATCCACAACCATATGCGTTTTGGAAACAGTAATTTGCATCATTCCATTTGAAAAAACTTTTTATCGCTGTAGCCGCGTGGTCGCTCGTTTCAGGATTCATCCTGCCGGAATCCATTCAAGCGGTCACGTTAACCGTGACGGGTGAGGCGGCGGATTATGAATTGGACGAATCGCAGGCGGTCGGCAATGTGCCGGGCACGGCGTTGAGATGTGGCGCGACAAGCGCAACCACGCCCGGCGGGCGGAATGTCATTTTCATCTTTGCGCTGCCGGCGCTGGACACGACAAATCAAATCCTCTCGGCGAGATTGAATTTTAATTACGCTTCCAAATCCGGATCGCCTTCATTCAATGCCGATTTGTGGGGCGCCGGTTTCTACGGAAGCGATACAGGAATAACAAATGTTTTTCTAAAGGCAGAAAGCGATACCAACGCGGCAAACATTAAACTCCAAAACGATGTTATTACTCCGGCTTCCGCCCCGGGTTCAATCACGTCAGCCGATTTTTTCAGTTACCTCCAAACATTTTATGCGACCAACGGCGGCTCCGGCGGGGCTTACGTCTTTTTGCGAATCAACCCGGACGCAAATCCCGGCAACGTCATTGTCGGTTACAATTTGAACAGCGCTGACAGCTCAAGCAAACCAACGCTGACAATTACGGCCACAAACACTCCGTCGCCGACGAATTTTATTCATCCCGGACTTTTACATTCGCAGGCGGAGATAGACCGCATGCGGCAGATGGTTGCTCAAAACATCGAGCCGTGGGCGAGCGGGTTTATCAAATTGTCCAACGATGTTCATTCACAACCGGGCTATCTGATTCGATGGCAGCCGACGACGAACTTCTTTGTTGTCAGCCGGAATCCCGATGTGAACAAGGACGCCGTGGAATCCGATTGCAGCGCGGCCTATCAACTGGCGCTGATGTGGTGTGTCACCAGCAATTCCACTTGCGCACAAAAAGCGATTCAAATCCTGGACGATTGGTCGTCATCACTGACAAACATCGGCGGTTCGGATGCGATTCTCGCGGCCGGGCTCGACGGGGCGAAATTTTTGAATGCCGCGGAATTGCTCCGTTACAGCAATGCCGGATGGTCTGAAACAGGCATCGCGCAATTTTCCGCGATGATGACCAATGTTTTTTATCCCGTCATTTCCAACTTCGCGACGTTTGCGAATGGAAATTGGGACGGCTGCTGCGAAAAGACAATGGCCGGGATAGGAATTTTTTGCGAACGGCCGGATATTTTTGCGCGCGCAACAAATTATTTTTTGGCGGGAACCGGCGCGGGTGCGTTGACCAACTATATTTATCCCAACGGCCAATGCCAGGAAAGCGGGCGCGATCAAACGCACACGCAATTGGGGCTTGGCCAGCTTGCCGAAGTTTGTGAAATGGCATGGCATCAAGGCGTGGATTTATACGGCGCTGCCTCAAACCGTCTCCTGGCCGGATATGAATACACGGCCAAATTCAATCTCGGTTACGACGTTCCTTACACGCCTGCTGATTTTACCGGTTGGAGCAACGGTCTTTGGTTTTCAACCACGATTTCGACGAATTATCGTGGCATCCTGCGGCCCATCTTTGAAATGGTTTACAATCACTACGTCAATCGCCGTGGACTTTCCGCACCGTTCACGTCCGAAATCGCAACGAATATCTTGTCGCCGGAAGGCGCCTGGCTTTATGCCGATCACCCGGGGTTTGGAACATTAACGTCCTCGCTTTCGCCGTGCACAAATTGGGCATCACGCATTCAGGCCGAGTCGTGTAATGGCAATAACGGCGTCTCGACAGAAAACTGCGTGGAAGGCGGATTGGATGTCACAAGTATTTCAAGCAACAATTATATTCGTTTCGCATCCGTTAACCTTACGAATATCAATTCCTTTACGGCACGCGTTGCCAACGGCTCGACAAATCCGGCTGCCATCAACATCGTGCTGAATAATTCCTCCACCGGCGCCATTCTCGGAACCTGCACCGTGCCCGTCACCGGTGGCTGGCAAAATTGGGTGACAGTTTCATGCAATCTCGCGCCGACCAATACGACAGCGGCAAACCTTTTTCTCGTTTTTGACGGCGCGCCGGCAGTTTCTTTGCTGAATATCAATTGGTTTTGCCTGAATCAATCTCCGGCATCGCCGTGGGGAATTTCCGCCGTCACCAATTATCTCACCGGCACGCTCACCCCCGTGAAAATTTCGGCGCAACCGTCCGGCACCCATTGGTTCGGCGGCGAATCGTTCGGCAATAATTCTCCCGGAAACTTTCCGGTCGGCACAAATTATGTGACGTGGTTCTCGACAAATTCCAACGGCCATGTCACTACCGTGACGCAAACAGTGGTTGTCGCCGGGCCGCCGCAAATCACCAGCGCCATCGCGGGACAGCAATTTCAAGTCTCATGGCCGCCACTTTACACCGGCTGGAGTTTGCAGGTTCAAACGAATTCTCTAAATTCAGGATTGGAAACCAATTGGACGACCGTGACCGGTTCCGCCGTTACAAATGAGATCTCAATTCCGGTTGCGATGACAAACAACAACGTGTTTTATCGGTTGATCTATCCATGAAAATCTGCCGCCTCATTATCTTCGTTCTTTTTGCGATCGGCCTGACGCAAACCGTCCGCGCGTTATCCACCGGCGAATGGCAGTTTTCCGTGCGAGTTGGCAACGATCCGCAGCGCCGTGCGTATTTGTGGGTTCCCGACAAATGCACTCATGTTCGCGGCGTGCTTATTGGTGTCCAGAATATGCTCGAGGAACCGATGTTTGAGGACCCGGCCATTCGCGCCGCGTGCGCGGATGAAAATCTCGGCATCGTCTGGATCACGCCGCACGACGATTTTGGCGCAAAAAATACGTTTCAAAGTTTCAATCCGCCGCCGCAAGTCGTCGCCGGGGTAAAAGACATCCTTGCCCGCCTTGCCGTTGAATCCGGCTATTCCGAAATCAAGAACGCGCCGCTCCTGCCGGTGTGTCATTCCGCTGCGACGCCGTTTGGTTTCGGTATCGCGAACGCATTCGGGCCATCGCGCGTATTTGCGTTTTTGCCCATGAAAGGCTGGCTGATGGGATTGCCGCCGGGCATTCCGACATTGCATCTCGGTTGCGAATACGCCGAAGTCGGCGGCACGAACTGGGGCGAAATGTATTTTCGTAATGATCGTCCGGGCATCCAAAAACTCCGCGCCAACCCGGGCAATCTCATCGGCGAATTTTCTGACATGGGCGCCGGCCATTTTGAATGGGACCCGGCCGCGGCCAAAATTGTCGCGCTGTTCATCCGCAAAGCCGCCGAAGCGCGGCTGCCGGAAAATCCACCGCTCACCGGCCCGGTGAAATTGAAAACCGTTCCGGCAGATTCAGGCTGGCTTGTTGACCCGCTCGCGCTGGGCACAAGAAATTTCCATCCCGTTCCGGCGAAATCTTTTTCCGGAAATCCGTCAACCATGTTCTGGTATCTCGACCGCGAACTTGCGGTGGTTGTGAATGATTTCATGTCCGGCGCGCTGGCAAAGAAGCCGCAGATGATTGATTTCCTTGACGGCCATGGCCAGCCGCTGCCGTTGGTAAATGGCGGCGTGCCGGATTTTCATCCGAAATTTTTGGATGACGGTGTGACGTTTCAAATTGCCGCGACTTTTCTAGACCGTTCGCCGACGCCGAAACTTTATGGTGGCCAGCCGCTCGGCCACGCCGATGGGCCAATTTTTTTTAAGGCCGGCGAAGGCGCGATCAAGCGGACCGGCAGCAACACTTTTCGCGTCTGGATGGGGCGCGGCAGTCCGCTGGCTCAAGGCCCGCCGTGGGCGCCGCACGTGATCGCCTGGCAGCCGGGCGATGATGAATGCCGCCGCTGCGACCGGCCCGGCCATCCGCTCGTCGAAACCGTGAACAAAAACGGAAAATCGCAAACGATTGATTTTCCAAAAATTGAAAACCAGCCGGCCGGAGTGAAATCGCTGCTGCTGCGGGCCACCTCTGATGCGGGTTTGCCCGTGCAGTTTTATGTTGTTTCCGGCCCGGTAAAACTGGCGGACGACAATCGCACGTTGGAGTTTCTGCCGGTGCCGCCGCGCGCAAAATTTCCCGTGCGCGTCGTGATCGGCGTGTTTCAATGGGGGCGCGTCACCGGCGAGAAAGTCAAAACGGCCGGGCCGGTGTTTCGGGAATTTTTCATCACGGATGGAAAAGACTCTCAATAATTTATTCCGATAATGAAATTGAAAATTCAAATTGCCTTGTTGGCGTTGCTCGGTTTCACCTTTCCGGCGTTTTCGGAATTTGTATTTGTCCACCCCGGGTTGCTCCACAGCGCCGGCGATTTAGAGCGCATGAAACGCGCCGTAGCAGCGAAGGAAGAACCGGTGTTCAGCGGCTTTGAGGTTTTTAGAAAAGATTCGCATTCGCAATCGAACTATGTCCTGCGCGGCCCGCTGGAATCCGTCGCCCGGGGACGTCCCACTGTCGGCGCGCGTGAATACGATTCCGACGCCGACGCGGCCTATCAATGCGCATTGATGTGGGTCATCACCGGCAAAC
This sequence comes from Verrucomicrobiia bacterium, assembly GCA_035776755.1. Classification (GTDB taxonomy): domain Bacteria; phylum Verrucomicrobiota; class Verrucomicrobiia; order Limisphaerales; family UBA11358; genus UBA11358. The sequence continues at coordinate 131,442 of DASTWS010000030.1, read as the reverse complement.
GGCCTTATGCGGAAAAGGCGGAGCGAATCATCGACGCATGGTCGGCAAAATTAAAGTCGGTCAACGGTGCCGATGCGGTTCTGATGGCCGGGCTCGGGCCGTTCAAAATGGTCAATGCCGCAGAAATTTTGCGTTACACGGATGCGGGCTGGTCGCCCGGGGAAATTCAACGGACGGAAAAACATTTTCGCGAGGTGATTTATCCGGTGATCCAAAATTTTGCGCCATTCGCCAACGGCAATTGGGATACTGCGTGCATCAAAACCATGATGGCGATAGGCGTTTTCTGCAATGATCGCGCCATGTTTGAGAAGGCGTTGCGATATTATGTGGACGGCGCGGGGGACGGAAGCCTGACGCATTACATCATCAATGACACCGGCCAATGTCAGGAGAGCGGGCGCGATCAACAGCATACGCAGCTGGGACTGGCGCACATGGGTGACTGCTGCGAAATCGCATGGCATCAAGGTCTCAATCTTTACGGCTACGACGACCATCGCTTGCTCAAATCTTTTGAATACACCGCCAAATATAATCTTGGCCATGAAGTTCCTTTTAAGGCTGCTACGGATCAAACCGGCAAGTATCGGCATACATTGATTTCGTCAAATGGTCGCGGACGGTTTCGCGCCATTTTTGAGGAGATATACAATGCATACGCCAACCGGCTTGGAATTCCCGCGCCGTGGACCGAACAGGTGATCGGGAAAATTCGTCCCGAAGGAGTCGGCGTTCCTACGGCGCCATCGGGAGCAGATCATCCCGGATTTGGAACACTGTTGTTCGCGCAGCCGGCTTCGAGGGAAAATTCAATTCAATCCCAGACCGCGCCAGCTGCGCCCGGAGGAGTCATTGCGAACGGTTCAAAAAAAGAAATCAAAATGACCTGGATTGAATCTATCGGCGCAACCCATTATTCAATTGAACGTTCAACGGATGGCGAAACCTACAAGCTGATCGCCACCAATCTCGTTGCCGCGGCATTTACCGATACCAATGTTCATCCGGGAACGACTTATCATTACCGTGTTTTTGCGGCGAATGCTGTTGGTAAAAGCGCAGCTTCATTCCCGGTTTCAATTTGCGCTGGTTTGCCGGAAAAATGGACGCAAGAAGATATTGGCGCTGTGTCGGTGGCCGGCAACGTGAACTTCGATGGCAATACATTTACGTTGAAAGGCTCGGGCGGCGGATTTGACGGAAAGCTCGATCAATTTCAATTTGGTTTCCGGCCATTCGATGGCGACGGCACAATCGTCGCGCGATTTGTTCCGCAAACCAGTTCGCAATATTCAGAATCCGGGCTGATGTTACGCGCGTCAACTGCGGCCGATGCAGTCGGAATCGGATTATTGATATTACCAACAATTGCGGACGATCTGGAAGCGCCGAGCTGGCGGGCCGAATTGATCGTGCGGAATTCCGCCAAAGCAGCGGCGAAAGTTTGCGCTGTCAGCCGGGATTTCTCCGAACCGATGGTGACTTTCGGCCGCCTCACCGGATATTGTTGGCTTAAGTTAAAGCGCGCTGGCGCCAGCTTCACCGCTTCTTTTTCAAGCGACGGGAAAAATTGGAACGAGATTGGAACGGTAACAGTTCCGGTTCAAAGCCAAATTTTCGCCGGCTTAATGGCCAGTTCACGGATACCTGAAATCAGAACGACGGTCAGGTTTGATAACGTGAAAATTATCGATGACGTTCAATGAAAGCGTTGTTAACACCGTCACGTATCACGGCGTTATCGAGCCGTCAGGTGAAATAGATTTCGTCAGGAGTATAAATCCTGGGTGGGATGGTTACCCATTCAATATGTTCGCAGTCTTCGCATTGCCAAAAGCCGACATAATTTTTCCGCCTTTTTTCCGTGAATTTCATAGGTCCACCGCAATCGGAGCAGGTTCGGACTCTCATCACGCCGGAGTATTCGAAATCGGGGCGGGGGACATGGCCAAGCCCGTGGAAAATGGCTTCATCCAAATTGCGAACGTCGAACCATTCGCCGCATTCTTTGCATTGTAAAAAATGGCGGCGATCCCTTTCCGGCACATTCATGAACGCTTGTTCGTTCATACGTCACTTTAAACCATCAAATGAAACCGACAAAATCTTTTTGCACAACTTTGACGTCAAACCAAGCCATGCAATAGACGAATCATCGCAAGCATCCTCGCAGATAAATGCCACGATTGTTGATGAAAATAAAAAAACCACCGGATGAATCAGCCGATGGTTTTGCGGGACGTAATCAGTTACGGCATTTGGCAGCGATAGAATCGCGCGGGAAAATTGGAGGCTTGAGTATCCAAAAATTGAAATGTTCCGTCCGCGTCCGCCGACATGACGCCGAGCGATTGCCATTCATCTGGCGAATCCAGATTGGTTGTGGCTTCGATCACAAAATTTTGGCCGAAAGAGCCGCCATCGAATTCCAGGAATATTCCGTCACTGCGTCGCCGCGCGTTGGAAATTTTTATATTCGCCGGGCCGGAAAAAAGTTTGAAGATCACACCTAAACTGCCATCGCCGCCAAAGGTGGTTGTCCCAAATAATGTTTCATCGGAAGCAAATAAAAGATTGGCTTGCGGCTGGTTTCCGTCCCGGCCGCAAAATTGATGCAGCAAAACGTAATGGCTTGTCGTAATGTCCAATCTGAAAATCGTTCCCATGTCGTTGCTGCCGCCGAAGCGAGTCGTGCCATAGAATGTGCCTTCGGTTGCGGAGGTCAGCCCGGCCCACGGATGATTTCCATCCGAACTGCCATTGAAACAGTGAAGCAATTGGTAATTGCCGTTCGTATCCGCTTCAAAAATGGTGCCGGAATCATTCGTTCCACCATAATACGTTACGCCGTAGAGCGCATTGTTTGTTCCAACGGCCACACTGCCTAGCGGCATGCGTCCATCGTTGTCGCCGCCGGCGAAATGGTGAAGCACAAAATAATTTTCGCCGTTTGTATCCAATTGAAAAATTGTCCCGCAATCATTACTGCCGCCGTTTTGCGTGGTCCCGTATAGCATCCCGTTTTTTCCCAATCTCAAGGACGCGAACGGGTTGCTTCCGTCGGTTCCGACAAACTGATGGAGAATTTTATAATCACCATCGCCGCTGCCAAAGCGGAAAACTGTGCCGCAATTGTTGCTGCCGCCGCTTGAAGTTATGCCGTAAAGCCCGCCGTCCGCAGCCAGGAGCAAACTGCCGCATGGGAACACGCCCTCAGAATTTTTTGAATTAAAGTCGTGTAAAATCTTAAATCCAACGCCGTTCGTCCGAAGCGAATAAATTGTTCCGCAGTTGTTGCTGCCGCCGGTTTGGGTCGTCCCATATAAAATGCCATCGGATCCCTGGACAAGTCCGCCCGCCGGAAACATGCCGCCGGTAAAATGATGAAGCGCAGAAAAATTCGCGCCATTTTTTGCGACGGAATAGACGATGCCGACGTTGTTGCTGCCGCCGGAATAAGTGACGCCATAAAGCATGCCGTCAGTTCCTGCCAGCAGTTCTGAGATCGGCTTGATGCCGGATGTCGTCGGAACGCCAAACGATTTAAGTCTCTGAAAATTTGTTTGCGCGTGAATGGCAATCGCGCTGCACAATAAAATTACGGCGGCAAAGTGAACGCGAAACAGCTTCGGTCGGGCGGAATTATTTTTCATAAGAACGCAAAAGTTGTCGGAAAATTTTACAGAATTTGCCGAAGATTTCGCTCGCTGCTTGTATGGTTCAATGACAATGTCTGTCGAAAAATTATTCACAGTGGCGGGTTTTATTTTTGGCCGGAAAAAATGTAAAAATTTTTTCGGAATTTTTGATTCGCCAAGTCACTGTGTCGCACAACCATCCGGGGAAAACGTGTCTGCATTGACCGGAACTATTGCTGTCCGGCATACGTTGGCATTTTTCTCGCATAGGGACGGAGACAAATGCCAACGAAAAAAATTATTCTCGAGAAAAAAGCGCCCGCGCACACCGCCGGCATTGTAAAAGTCGCTTCAATATTTTTCTTTTTGATGATGGCCTGCGCTGCGGTTCGCGGCGGCCAGAACATCACGCTCAAATGGAAGGGAATCGTGGAGCCGGATCTCGCCGGCTATAAATTATATTACGGCCCGGCCAGCGGCACTTACACCAATTATTTCAGCACCGGAAAAGCGACCAACGTAGTCCTTTCCGGACTGACCGCGGGCTTGACTTATTATTTTGCGGCGACGGCCTATACGACGAATGGAATTGAGAGCGTTCCCTCGAACGAAATCGCCGTAACGGTTCCGGGCGTGCTTTTCATGGATGGCGGAGCGGCCGGAGGAAACCCATCCAGCGTGCGATTTCCCGTTATTCCGGGAAACGCCTACACTTTGCAGGCCAGCACGGACCTCAAATCGTGGACAACGGTTTGGTCCACATCAAGCGCCACAACTCAATGGATTTACTTTACGGACACCAATTCTCTATCAATCAAGGCGCGATTTTACCGGCTTCTGATGCAGTGACCTGCCCGGTTAAACAGAAATGATTTTTTGCGTTCTGACGGCCAAGGACAAAGCGATCAAACCTGCGGCCAGAAGAATTGCGCTTTGAGAACTATCCGGCACGCCGGTTGGCGAATTTTCCTCCGGACTCAGCCAGCCGCCACCTCCGGCATACCAGCATTGCCGTCCGTCGGAAATGCCCTCGATATGTGCCGCCGACAAATAGGGATCATCAAGAATCCACAGTGGCGAACTGAAATAGTCGAAATCCGATGCGGACAATGCGTCGCCGTTCTTTCGGGTGATGGAGAATGTGATGGAATCACCCGTTGTGAACGGTTCGTCGAGTGAAAAGGCGACATCATATAATCCGCCTTCAAAAACATAGAAGGCGTTGTTTCCCGCGCCGTGGTCCGGCGCCTGTGCATCGAATCTCAAGCTCGACGCATTCAAGAGCGGATCAAAATTAAAATACCAGTCACTCACATATTCGCCCGCGCCCAAACTCAAAACGCTTAACGTCAATTGCACCGTATTGACGCCCGAATCCGTGAATTCAGCTCTCAGCCACGGTGCGCCGCCGCCCGGAGTGCTGCCATTAAATACATTGCCGTAATCACATCGAACGGTCAGTGCGGATGTTTTTGCCGGACAAAACATCGCTGTCGTCAGGGCGGCTGCGAGTAATCCGGTGCCGAATAATGAACGATTTGAAGCAAGCATAACGAGCCTTTCTAAATTGTTTTTGCATGAATCGCGCCAATAAATTGAAATCCTTCCACAGAAATCGCCGACTGATAAAACATCTTGGGTTGGAGCAAGTAACCGGATGCAAATTTGCAAAAATTTTTTGGCCGACGGGCATGGGAAAATAGAAATTGTTAACGCCGCCGACGGTCTGGCTTTCAATTCGTTTTTCAGGCCGGCGCGCGCGCGGGATTCACGCGGCTTTTTTGAATCCCTGCGTTCTGTAAAGCGATCCGACAGCGACGTTCTTGAAATTGTTTTTAAAACCAGGCGAAACGTTCCGGGACAAAAACGATGTCGGACGGTTTCAAATAAAATGGTTCGTTCGGTTTGCCTTCCAGTGGAAGTTTCAGATTCAATTTGAAGGTCACGGCGCGGCCATTTTCCTGCCGCACCACGCTGACGGATTTCAAATTGGCTTTGCTGTAATCAACGCCGCCTGCTTCCATGATTGCTTCGAGCGCTGTCAATGGATGGTCCGATGTGATTTTTCCCGGATGCAAAACGGCGCCGGTCACAAAAACGGGGAATGCGGATGATTCAATCGTTACGCTGACCTCTTTGGAAAGCAATTGCGATGCATAGCGGTCGGATAATTCTTTTTCCAATTCGGCGGTGGTCAATCCGGCAGCCTTGATTTCTCCGCCCAACGGCAAACTGATGAGGCCATCGCGCCGGATTTGTTGCGACATATTCAGGCTCGGTGCGCCCGGGAATGTCATCCGCACGACGTCGCCTTCGCGCAAGGCAATGACATTCGTATTTGTGAGCGGTTCATTTCGTTTTTGCGGAACTGGTCTGTCGTCAAAACTGGAATCCGTTTGGCAACCGGTCATCAACGCGCAAACGGCCAGCGCGATGGCGCCAAACATTTCTGTCCGCCGGATGCGCGTGAAGTGTTTTATCTGATGAATAATTCCAACAATTGCAGTTTTCATAATTCCTTCCTGGTTTGAATTTGTTATGGGACTTAAGCCGGCGCGCGCTCGCTTTCATCGCTTTGACGCTTGAGTCCCAGTTTATCCATCAATTCATAAAGCGTTGGCCGGCTGATGCCCAGTTCCACTGCCGCCGGAGCCATTTTTCCGGAATACTTGCGCAATGCTTTTTGAATCACTTCGCGTTCCACGGCTTCGCGCGCATCATGAAGTTTTGTGCCCCGCGCGGAAACGATGTCCTGTAATTCCAAATCGAGCGCCGTCAGATGTTTGCCTTCCGCCATGATGACCGCGCGTTTGATGCGATTTTCCATTTCCCGGACGTTTCCCGGCCACGGATAAAGGCTCAAGGCGCGGCGCGCTTCGTGGTCAAAGGTCAATTCCTTCTTGCCGATTCCCGCCGCGAATCTTCGCAAAAAATCCTGCGCCAACAATTGCACGTCATTTTCCCGGTCGCGCAACGGAGGCAGCCGGATGATCACGACAGCGAGCCGGTAATACAAATCTTCGCGAAATTTTTCCTGCCGGATCGCTTTCGCCAGATCTGAATTCGTCGCGGCGATGACCCGGGTGTCCACGCGGATTTCTTCCCGTCCGCCGATCCGTTCGATGCATTGCTCCTGCAGGAAACGGAGAAGTTTGACTTGCAGCGGCGCGGGCAATTCGCCGATTTCATCGAGAAACAACGTTCCGCCAGCGGCGTTTTCAATTCGTCCCTTACGCTGGACGTGCGCGCCGGTGAAAGAACCTTTCTCGTGGCCGAACAATTCGCTTTCCAGGAGCGTTTCGGGAATTGCCGTGCAATTGATCGCGACAAACGGTCCTTCCCGGCGCGCGCTGAGACGATGAATCGCCAGCGCGGCAATTTCTTTTCCCGTGCCGCTTTCTCCCAGGATCAACACTGGCGCATCCGTCGTGGCCACCTTGCGGATCAGATTGAAAATCTCCTGCATCGGCGGACTCATGCCGAGCATTCCTTCGAAGCTTTCCGCATGGAATCGCGTTTGCATCGTCTTGAATTCCTGTTCCAGAGTGGCAACGTAAAAGGTCCGCTTCAGAATGATTTTTAGCTCTTCGATGTCCACCGGTTTCGTGAGAAAATCGTAAGCGCCGGCGCCGATGGCGCGGAAGGCGTTGGATTTTTCCATGTTGCCGGTGATGACGATGATTTTGGCGGCCGGGTTTTGCGCGAGCATCTCCGACATCACCGCGAAACCTTCGTCCACGCCGGACGGCAACGGTGGAAGTCCCAGATCGAGCAACGTTACCGGCGGCATTCGCGTTTTGAACAGCTCCAACGCGTTCGCGCGATTGTCCGCCAGGAAAATTTCGTAATCCGCTTCGAGCGCCCATTTCATTTGTGAGCGGATGCTTTCGTCGTCGTCAACAATCAGCAATTTCGGTTTCATGAAGCCTCCTGTGCGATGGGCAAAAACATCCGGAATGTCGTGCCTTTGCCGGGTTCCGTTTCGACTTCAATCTTTCCGCGATGCGCTTCGAGAATCATTTTGCTCTGGAACATTCCGATTCCCATGCCTTGCTTTTTTGTGGATTGAAAGGGACGGAACAACGAGCGATTCACAAATTCGCTGTTCATGCCACAACCGTTGTCCGTCACCGACAGCGTCGCCCAACCGTTTTGTCGGGCGGTTTCCACCGCGATTTTTCCGCCGGGACCGATCGCTTCGCGGGCGTTCAGCAAAAGATTTGTGACGACATTTTGGATTTGTGCGGGGTCGATCAGCAATTCGGGAAGCGAAGAAAAATTCTTGGTCAAATTCACCTTTGTCGTGCGTTCAAGACAGTGCAACGATTCGGCGACCAATGCATTCAAGTCGGATTTGACCGGATGGACCAACAGCTTTTGTCGCAGCGACGTCAGCCGGCTGACCACGTCATCGAGATGTGACACAGTTTTTGAAACCGCGCGCAATGTTTCTTCCCGAAAATCCGGGTTTTGAAAATGCCCCGGCAGATTTTGGAGCATGAGGGAGAGCGTGGACGCGGTATTTTTAAGATCATGGACGAAAAAGGCGGACATGGTTTGGAACGCCTCCAATTCCTTTGCCTGAGTCAGCCGCCGGGAAAGCTGAATGTTCATCAAATTCACCGCGATCTGGTCGGCGATGCGTTTGAGCAGATCGAAATCCTGGATCAAAAACGGCATTCCACCGACCCGGTCGCCGAGAGTCATTACGCCGAGAATTTCATCGCCGGCGATGAGCGGCACGGCAATGCGATGGCCGCCGTCTGGAAATTCGACCGGCTGACAACGTTTGAGGAGTTCTGCGCACGGTTCGTCAAATGATTCAATGTCCACCGGTTCGCGATTCGATCGCAGCGCGCGAATAATTTCCGCAGCTTCTCTGCGGCCTGGTTGTAATTTGCGGGCATCCGCTTCGGCCAGCGAAGTGGAGGCGACAAATGTTAGATTTTCTTTCTTTTCGTCGGCAAGCCAGACGGTCGCGGAAAGAATCTGGAAGATTTGAGAAACCAATTTCACGGCGGCACGACAGAAATCCGTTTGCTCCACGCATAAGGCCGTGCCCCCGGTGAATTGTTCCCATATTATCCGGTAGTCGTGCAACGGCCGTTGAAAATGCCGGGCGATGAATCGTCGTAAATGCAGCCGCACATGGTCGGACAATAACAACGTTGCCAGCAAAGCCAGCGAAATCAGAACGGCGAATGTTTTGATGGCGAAAGCGGCATCGCCGCCGACACGGGACGCAGCTTTGGCGAACACGCCGACGATGAGTAGATAAATTCCCGCAAGGAAAACGGTGATGGAATGATGCAGCGCCAGGCGCGAGGGATAAATTTTCACCTCAAAATGGCCGGCGCGCTGCAGTGAACGCAACATCAACGCCATGCCGATCAGCAACGCGAGGGAATTGATGGTGTCGAACGATGAATTCATGGCGCGAAAAATCAGCGCCTGGCTGGCTGTATAGATCCGCGCGGCAAACAATACTCCCAGGCCGAGCATCATGTATTTGATCCGCCAGCGGGTCATTCCAACGGACGCGCGAAACGTGTGCTCCAAATTCATCAGCACCAGCACCGCGCCGAAAAGGGAAAGGAAATGGGTCCCGACACCCAATGTGGTTAAGCCGATTGTCCAATGGCCGCTGGGCGTTCCGCGCGCAATGGAGGCGATGGATTCCGTGCAGTTCAACGCCATCCAAATCGTCGCGATAACAAAAACGGTGATCAGGAGCGATTGCGGATTTTTGAAAAATGGACGGTTGTTTTCCCGTGCATAATTCAAGCTGAAGAAAATCCAGCAGGCCGGCGCGACGGACATCGCCAGGAGTTTTGCCTGTTGCCAGTGGAGTATATGTTCAAGCGTGCTGGCGTTTGTGGCGAGTGTCGAACAAACGGTTTCGATGGCCAGCGCGCCCATGCCGATTGCGAATGACCAGCGAATGATAGAACGACCAGCGTGCAATGCGGTTGCCAGCGAAAAAATAGAGGCAAGCGCTGCGGCGGGAATGGCCAATAGCACAGCGGAGTTCACTTGGAGAGGGCGATTTTAAGAAAGACTTCGGTAAAGCCGGGCGGAATGGCTTGAATACTTTGGCTGGCGCGCCAACAAACGGAAGACGCGGGGCGCATCCACGTGCTGAAGTCTTACACATGGTGCAGGAATCCTGCGAACAATGACTGTTCCGGGCGCCCCGCAAAATGATTCAATTGCACAAAGACAGTTTTCTCTTAAGCAGTCCCAACGCCGACAATCCGGCGCCGAGCAAAATCACCGTCATCCCGCCGTCAGGAACCGGATCGGGATCAACAGCGGTTGAAGACGAAAAGCTGAACGTCACGCCGCCCGCCTGGTTGGCGGTGATATTCCATGTGCCGGCGGTATCGGCGAATCCGGTGATGTGCGCAATGCCACTGCCTTCGACGACGAGCACCGTCGCGCTGGTGAATGGCACTGAAACCGACGTCGCATCGAAACCATAAAGGACATTGCCGATCTGAAACGTCCACAACGGAATGATGGTGGATTGCAACGGATTCAATGTGATCGGACCAAACGCGCCGGAATGCGCCACATCCAACGGCGTGCCGCCGGTTCCGTCGTAATTTCCGTTCGCGTCAACAACCTGAACGTTTCCAAATTGAATCCAGTCCGCCGCTGCGAGGTTATCCGGCGTATCCACAGTGAATGTGCCGCCAAACGAAATGCCGCCGGTGATGGAATCGGCTTGGACAATCGTCGCCGCGCAGCCCAAAATCGCACAAGCAATTCCTGTCCACAGGAGAGATTCTAGATTTGTTTTCATAGTCGTTCAGGTTGCCAGATGACTTAAGCAGCCGCCGGGCCAATTGTTTTTGATGCCAGCAACGAATGCTTAAGCAAATCTTTCACAGCCGGTTATCAATCAAGTCGGAATTGCCTGGCCGTCGAGCCGGAAGAAAAATTGTAAACCAATCCGACGGTTCAATTGTTCTCCGCTCAAATCAGATCAACGGCTCATTGCAAATCCCTTCGACTGATTGCATTGGTTCATTTTGAAGAAAAAATTTCGATTGTAAGAAACTTCGACGGACAGCACTTCAATTTGGCGGTCCTTTGCTTAAACCTGCCAGTTGCCGCTCACATTCGGCGCGATCGGGAAATTCCGCGCCCGACTGAAGCGCGCGACGAAATGCGATTCTGGCGGCTTCCCGGTCACCGGACAAATTAGACGCCACGCCGAGATGAAATTGCACTTCCGGTTTTCCCGGCAATTCATTCGCGCTCTCGCGCAACAAGCTCAACGACCACGCATATTGTCCTTTTTTACAAAGGACCCAGCCCAACGTGTCGCTGACGGATGGATTGTCAGGAAGCAAATTTCTGGCCGACGAGGCGAGCGCATACGCCCGGTCGAGCTGGCCAAATTCGTCCGCATAAAGGCACGCCAGATTGTTCAACGCCGGAGCGAATTTCGGATCAACAGCCAGCAGTTTTTCATAAACGTCGCGTGCGCCGGAATAATTTTTCTGCTGTTCCAAAATCGTGCCGATGCACATCAATGCGTCCACATCGTTGGTATTTTTTGTCGCCAAAAAGCGCAAGTGTTCCAACGCTTTTTCCGGTTGATGCGAATTTTCATACAATTGCGCCAGCAACAAATGCGCGGCGCGAAGATCTGGTTGCAATCCGGTCGCTTTCAACAACGCCGCTTCCGTCCGGTTCGTGTCACCCTGGGCGAAAAAAACTTTGGCGGATAGAAGTTGAAGCTCAGGCGATTTTGGATGTTGCGCCAGCTGTTCTTCAATTCGGCGCGACGCTGCGGAAAATTGTTTCTCCGCGATATCAAAATCCAGCAATCGTTCCAGCGCCGGCGCATAATCCGGCGACAGCGCCAGCGCGCGTTCGAATTCAGCGCGCGCTTCGGCTTTCCTGTTTTGCTGCAAAAAGGTCAAACCAATCTGAAATGGAATTCGCGGATTGCGCGGGAAGTTTTTTCCCGCCTGACGATAAATGCCAAGCGCGTTATCGAATTGACCGTTCGCACGATAAATGTCCGCGAGCAAAAAACAGCTTTGGATCAAATCCGGCCGCTGTTGCGTCAATCGTTTCAGCGAAGCGGTTGCCGCTTCAACGTCGCCGGTTTTGATTTTGATTTCTGCCAACAGCAGATCCGCTTCGGCAAAATTAGTGTCGAGCGAAAGTGCCCGCTTCAAACTGCGGATCGCCGCGGCGGTTTCGTTGTCCGCCAATCGCGCTTGCGCAAGCTGGAAACAAACCGGCGGTGAATCCGGATAAAATTTTTCCATACGCTCGAACACCGCTGCGGCTTCGGAAAATTTTCCATTCGCGAGTTTCACGCGGCCGTCCAGCAATAGGGCGCCATAATTTGCGCCGTCGCGGGTGAGCATGGCGCCGAGCAATTTGTCGCATTCGGCATCATTTCCGCCGGTCGCGGCAATTTCGGCGAGCGCGAGTTGCGCGGGCAGATAGGCCGGATGCTTTCCAATGATTTGCTTCAACAAACGTTTGCCCGCGGCGGCATCGCCGCTTTGGATTTCAAATTGCGCGAGTTTTAATTGCTTTGCCGGATCGGATGGCGCCGCATCGATCGCATTTTGAAATTCTTGTTTTGCGCCGTCTAAATTTTTTTGCGTCCAATACAGATTGGCGAGCGTGAGGTGGATTTCGCTGGATCCGGGCGCGAGTGTTTCCGCGTGTTTGAGAAATTGCCCGGCGGATTCAAAATCGCTTCGGCGAAAAGCCAGCGTGCCAAGCCCGAGTTGCACCGCCGCGGTTTGCCGGATGTTTTCGGGCAATTGTTGCAATCGCATTTGCGCTTTCTCCAGGTCGGCCGGCGTCACGCAGGATTCGGCAAGCAACAATGGTGCGATGGAATCGTGTGGATTGGCGGCGAGGACGGTTTCCGCTTCCGCGCGTGCGGCGTTGAATTTTCCGGCGCTCAGATAGATTTGTCCGAGGTTGATGTGCAAATCGAAATTATTGGTGTCACGCTGGCAGGAAGCGGCGACGAACGAAAACGCGCGGTCGAATCGTCCTTCATTGAAATAGATTATGCCGAGATGCTTGATGGCGGCCGGATTTTGCGGGTCGGCTTGCAGCACTTTGAGAAATTCAATTTCAGCCCGGTCATAATCGGCGGTTTTAAACGATGCTTCTGCGCGTTTCAAATGGCCGGAGATGCGCGCTTCTTTTGAACAGCCGGCGTTTCCAGCGGCAAGCGTCACGGTCGCGAGCGCGATTGAAAGATAAAACAGTTTTTTAATTTTCATTGGATCGCCTTGATCCCGGAAATTTTCTGAGAAACAACAACAGCAGCAGCAGTGGAACGAGGGAGAGAATGAAAAATAAAATTCCGCCGTGCCGATGAAATTCGGACCGGATGATGTCCGGTCCCAGACGGACGCATAATTCGCCCAGCACGAAGATCCGCAAGCCATTCCGCAGCAACGCCAGAGGAACGACGCTGGTCGCCAGGATGATCCGTTTCCAATTACCGTTTAAGAACAAATTTCCCGCCAGCAGCGCGGTGATCAACAGTGCCAGCGTTGAATGAATTCCGCTGCATTCGGGTTCGACGCGGAGGTTGCAGCCGGGCAATTGGATGGTCAAACCGTCGCTTAGAGCCGGCATGCCCGAAAGATAGAAAAGCGCGCCGGCAACAACGGCCGAGCCATGTTGAAGAAATGTTTCGATCCAATTCGTCAAAGCAGATGGCGCCGGCACGATGAATATGAGCAGGGCGATTGGAAAAATGATTTCCCGCAAATTTTTCAGGCCGGGAGCTGAAAAACAGATTCCGGCGAAGAAAAACAGAAATGAGATGGTCGTCAGCGCCAACGAATTGGCTTCGGTCATTTCCGCGTTTTCCGACGCGATCCGCCAGACGATGATTGTTGCGGCACCGGTCGTAACGCACAGCGCCGATTGCCGCCATGCCGGTTTCCAGGAATGAATCAATTTTTTTCTCTTCCGCCAGATCAAATAGGCGCTGATGGCCGGAATCAAAAGGATGTGGGAATACAAATCATTGTGGGCGGCGAATCGCGCGAGATGCCAAAGCGGAACAGCAAAAGCCGCAACGAGCGCGAACGTGGCCGACGCCAGCGCCGGGAGGGAATGGAATTGTCTTGATGGCGCGCCAATGACGTTTTTTTCGCGCGGCGCTTCGAACTTTCTCGCATCGGAGAGATTGAGGGTTTCAGGCATGTTCAAAATTGATAACCGAGTTCGACGCCGATCTGATTGCTGGAAAAGCTGTAGCCGGGTTCGCCGGAGGAATTTTCATTGAATTGGTATGTCAGCGCGACGCTTCCGCGTTGCAAAACCGAATAACCCAGCCGCGCACTGAAAAAGTAATAATCATTTGCCGCGCGCGAGCTGGCGCTGGCAGCGGACGAACTGTAACTTGCCCTCGTGTATCCGCCGCCAAGGCCGAGATGAAATTTTTCGAAAAGCCGTTGCTCCAGGCTGGCGCTGACGGTCGTGCTTTCCTGAACCTGGTTTTGAAAATAGGCCGGCGTCACGGTTCGTTCGGCGGTCAATGAAAGCAATGTCGTGCTCACCGGTTCGTAACGGATGGAAACGCCAAAAATGGGATTAATCAAATCTTCCGCGCCGCCGTCGAGAAATTGCCGGTCTTCAAACCCGGCGTGAAGTTGTAAACTGACCTTGTCGGTTGCGCGCCAATTGATCCGGCCCTGCAATTGTTCATAGGATGAATCGGCGCCCGCGTCTTCGTCCACAAAGCCAAAGCCGCCGCCCACGGCGACATTCAATCGCGGCCAGAATTGATAATTGAGCCAGTCGAGCGTGGACCATTCGCGATAGCTGGTGAAATCTTCGGTGGAAACCACGGTTTGGTTCACGGCCAGGTCGGTCGAGATTTTGCTGTTGAACCGGTAGGACGCGGTCAATGCCGTGCCGAAAGATTCGCGGTCGGTTTGCGTTCCGGTTTCGACGAGCGGCGCGGAAGTGGCCAGATAATTTTGCGAAAATCCAAAAATCCAATCTTCATAAGTCGTGCCGGCGGTCAATTGGACGTTGTGGTCGAGCGTATCGCGGAAATGGCTGTCGGAATAGAAGCTCCACGTCGGCGTGTAATCCAAAGTCCAATGACTGCCGATCTCAAAGAGTATTCCCGGCGAAAATTGTTGAACGAGCGTGGTGTGCTGTTCGCCCGGCCCGGATTGAATTCCGTTCCCGTAAACGGCGCTGTAAAACAGGTGCGGACGCAATTGAACGGGACCCAATTGCAGCAGGGGTTTCATCCTGGAAATTTCATTTTCATCCGGCGAGGGCAGGTAACTGATTTCATTGGTCTGAAATTCCTGCATCGCCGGCGGTGTCACCGGAATTGACGGCGCCGGGATCAAGACGGATTGCGCTTTGCTTTCACGCGCCAGCGCGAGCAGCGAAAGCAAAATAAGTTCCACGGAAGCTTCGCGCCTTCTCCGGCAAACGCGTGAATTGGTTTTCATTTGAAATACCGGCTAAAGACAATTCAGGATTTCCAGACCTTGCCGTTTCCATTGTGGACTGTGGACAGGGCATTGCGCGTGTCCACAATGCATGAAGACCATTCGGCCAATTGCTGATAATTGACCGCTTTGTGATTGGTGGCGACGACAACGGCATCGAAGTTTTGCAATGTCTCGCGATCCCAGGACACCGAGCGCGTGCCGGCCCAATGACTGTGTTCGCGCGTCGGGCGGATGACCGGCACATAAGGATCGTAATAGGAAACGTTCGCGCCCAGTTCACTGAACAAATTCATCAGGACATAACTCGGCGATTCGCGTTCGTCATCCACGTCCGGTTTGTAGGCGAGGCCAAGGATCAAAATCTTCGAGCCGTTCGCCGCTTTATGTTGCGTGTTCAATGCCATCACCGTTCGGTGAACGACATATTCCGGCATTGCGGCATTGACTTCGCCGGCGAGTTCGATGAAGCGCGTATTCTGGTTGTATTCGCGCGCTTTCCAGGTGAGATAAAACGGATCAATCGGAATGCAGTGTCCGCCGAGGCCGGGGCCGGGATAGAACGGCATAAAACCGAACGGCTTGGTCTTGGCGGCTTGAATGACCTCCCAGATGTCGATGCCCATCGCCGTGTAAACCATTTTCAATTCGTTCACGAGAGCGATATTCACGCTGCGGAAAACATTTTCCAGAATTTTGGTCGCTTCCGCGACGCGGCACGACGAAACCGGAATGACGGTTTTTAACGCGCGCCCATAAAGCGCCTGCGCCCGCTCCAGACATTTGGGCGTATAACCGCCGATGACTTTCGGAATCAATTCGACCTTGCTGTTTGGATTTCCCGGATCTTCGCGTTCGGGTGAAAAAGCCAGATGAAAATCCGCGCCTGCTTTCATACCGGAACCTGCTTCAAGCACCTGCCGCAAATCTTCATCGGTCGTCCCGGGATAAGTCGTGGATTCCAGGACGACAAGGGTTCCTTTTTGCAAATACGGCGCAATGGCTTTGCCGGTTTGAATAATAAACGAAATGTCCGGCTCGCGATTTTTATTGAGCGGCGTCGGCACGCAAATGATAACCGCTTCAACTTCGGCCACCCGCCGTAAATCCGTGGACGCGGAAAATTTTTCCGTTTTCACCATTTCGGCGATCGCATTCGACTCGATATGCTTGATGTAACTGCGTCCGGCATTGAGCGATTTCACTTTTTCAGGATCAATGTCCAGGCCCAGCACCGTCACGCCGGAGCGGGCGAATTGCAGTGACAGTGGAAGGCCGACATAGCCGAGACCGACGATTCCAATTTTCATAAGTTGATTTAGGTTTGCTAGGGGAACGAATTCCGCCTGAGAAAATTTTATGGATAAACAGCGCGATAAAACCGTTTGGGACAATCGGCAGGCGGAGTGTTGGTGAACCGGAATTTTCCCTGCCCATCAGCCGTTGCGCTGCCGAGGGTCTGCCAGATCGAATTCGTCAGATGGTCGCAGTATTCAATGTGATACGTCAGGTTGGAAATGCCATCGAATTTGATGATGAACGATCCATTGTTTGATTGGATGACTTGTGTCGGCTGCGGCACTTCGCTCATCGCCAGCATCCACCACAACGCTTTGGCCAGCCGCAGCGCGCCACGTTGACCGATGTGATAGGCATTCTGCGAGCCGTTCGATCCGTCGAGATTCAGCAGATTGTCGGGATGGATAACGGGAAATGTATGTGTTATGCCGTTAAAATCTTTCCACGTCATGGTTGACTGCTGACCGTTGTCGCCCCAACAAAGAATGTCCGCATAGTCAAAAAGAATTTCGCGATTGCTCGCCTTGACATAGGCGCGGATACGTTCGTGTTTGAGGTATGCCTGATACAATCCTTCCGCCGGCCAACTAGTGTCAACGGGGCCAGTCGTGAAAAAGACTTTTGTCAAATAACCGTTGCTGCGACAAAAATCGGAATAAAATTGCGTCGCCTCAAGATACGTGTCCAGGCTGACATGATTGCCCGTGAGCGAGAAATCATCCGCGTCCAGGCCCCATCGCTGGTCGCCATCCGGGCCGCCTTCGGATGCGCCGGCCCAACGGACGTGATATACCGAATCGGTCCCGCCGCCCGGAAAATTGTGCCACAACATGTCCCAGCACCATGCGAAGCCGAAGATATCAACGGCCAGGCCATTCGTGTTGCAATAACGGAGATGGCTGATCGTTTCATTCAATCCATTGCTGCTCGTATACCAATCGCCTTCGCCATAGGAATATTTCCATGAATTGGGCGGGTCCCACGTGGCACGGCTGATCCGCAAATGTGTGTTGGTATAGCTTTCAGGAGTTCCCGATTCAACCACGTTGACCTGAAACCGGCTGTCGAGATCTTGCAATAATTGACAGCCGGCGCGATAACCTTGCGAGTGCGATTCGCCGGGAATATCCACCCATCGGGTTTTAATACGGTCGATCAACTGCTGCGGAATGTAGGCGTATTGCGCGACGGCATTATGGTCCACGATCAACGGTGTCGCTGGAGCGGTCGAACAAAGTGGGAAGACGAAAAGCGCAAAAAGGATAACGATGCGCGATTTCATGTGGCGCAACTTTTTTCGCCGTCAATGGCCGGTTGCCGTTTCAACGGCGGTTGATGAACGCAAACTTTGACCGGATCATTTTCGGAAAGCGGTGGTTTCAGTTTGAAATTGCGGATGAAAAGCTCGTGAAGCAGTTGTGTTGAAAGAATTCCCGCCAACGCCATTTCATCCGTCTCGCCGATTTCTCGTTCGTTTTCAATTTTGGCGACGAGCTGTTCCACCGCCGTCGGGTTGAACAATCCCGGTTCCTTCAATCTTTCGGGTGACAGCAATTCCCGGACGTAATCCGGCGGATTGCCGTTGAAAAAACTCCGCTGAATCGGCGCGCGATAAGGCCGTTTCCGTCGCTGCCAGATTTCCGGCGGCAGCCATTTCTTCCCCAGTTGCTTGAGCAGGAATTTTTCCGTCAGTCCGCGCAATTTGAATTTCGACGGCAGCTGATTACAAAATTCAACGACCCGAAAATCAAGGAACGGAAACCGGCCTTCGACCGAATGCGCCATCGCCATGCGGTCGCCCTGGGAAGACAAAAGATATTGCGACAGAAAAATTTTGATTTCGAGAAATTGCGCCCGTGCCAGCGGTTCCCAATCCCGGAATTGCATCGGCAGTCGCGCGGCGACGGATTTTTTGAAATTTGGATTCGCGTTTTGCAAAACCGCGTCGCTGAAAAACCGGCGCGTGCGGCGGTTGTTGCGCCAGCGGATGGCGTGGGAAAAATCCGGCGCATCCACGTCCAGCAAATCTTCGCGGAAAAAGGCGGCGAGCATCGCGGCGTTGTTGGCTGAAAAATTTTTGACATCGGCATAAAGCCGTTGAAAGAGCAGGGGACGCCATTGCGATTCGGGTTGCCGCGCCCAAAAGCGGCGGATTTTTGCTTCCTTGAAAATATCATAGCCGGCCAGAAATTCGTCCGCGCCTTCTCCCGTCAGAACAACTTTATAACCGCAATCCCGCACGAGTTTTGAAAGCAAAAACATCGGCGCGGGAGCCGTGCGCATCAACGGCACTTCGGTATGCCAGACCACTTCCGGGAAAATGGAACCGATGTCGGCGTGGGTGGCGTGGACAATTTGATGTTTGGTTCCAAGTTGTCGCGCCATTTGTTGTTGGTAAAAACTTTCATCGAATTGGGCATCATCGAACGCGATGGAAAAAGTGTCCAGGTCGGCGCCGGTAAAATTCTGGACCATGAAAGCGATCAGCGATGAATCCAATCCGCCGCTCAAATAGGCGCCGACCGGGACATCGGCGCGAAGCCGGATTTTCGTGGCGTCCACAAGCAGGGTGGAGAATTCTTCAAGAACGTTTTCGATGTGGATTTTTTTTGCCGCCGTCGCGGTGGCGTCAGGGAAATCAAGCTGCCAATAATTTTCAATTTCAATTTCGCCGTGGTGCGCCAACAGGAAATGGGCCGGCGGCAATTCAAAAATTCCGCGGAAAGCGGTCCGCGGCGAGAGCGGCGCCCAAAACGTGAAGGTTTGGTCCAGGGCTGTGGTATCAATTTCACGTCGAACGCGTGGATCGGTCAGAAGAGCTTTGATTTCCGAGGCAAAAATCAGATTGTCGCGCTGGAAGGTGAAAAACAGCGGGCGGATTCCGAGGCGATCACGCGCAAGGAACAGCGTTTTTTCATTTTCATCCCAAATGGCGAATGCAAATTGCCCGTTCAATCGTTCGAGGCATTTCGAGCCGAATTCTTCATACAAATGCAACAATACTTCGGTGTCCGATTGCGTGGTGAAACGATGACCGCGTGCTTCCAGTTCGGGACGCAGCTCCACGTGATTGAAAATTTCGCCGTTGAAAACAATCCATAATGTTCCGTCTTCATTGGAGATCGGTTGCTGGCCAGAGCTTAAATCGATGATGCTTAAACGCGCGCTGCCCAAACCGATTTTATCGCCAAGAAAAATGCCGAATTCGTCCGGCCCGCGATGCCGGATCATTGCGAGCATCCGGCGAATCTGTTCTTCGCGAACGGGTTCTTCCGCCTGATGTAAAATGCCTGCGATACCGCACATAATCGTGGGTGGATTGGTTAATGAGCGAGGGCGACTTCGTTCATGGTGGCGGGCGGCGCGTGCAGATATTGCGCGACGCGCCGTTTGGCTTTGATGTCGTCGAGAACGTGTTCGACCTGTGGAACAGTCAGGCTCACTTCGCGTGCGATCTCCGATGCGCTGAAGCCTTGTTCGCTGCCGAACAGGATCAGGTCCAAAGTTTTGAGCGGCATGGAGAAATAAAATTCCTCCTGGGTTTGCGCGAGCGAATAGGTGTCGGTCGTGGGCGGACGACTGCAGATGGCTTCCGGCAATTCCAAAAATTCCGCCAGTTGATAAACCTGCGACTTGTAAAGATGCGCGATGGGTTTGATGTCTGCCGCGCCGTCGCCAAGCTTGACGAAAAATCCCAATTCGTATTCGAGCCGGTTCGGCGTGCCGGCGACGGCAAAATTCAACCGGTCGGCATGATAATATTCCAGCATTTTGCGGACACGCTGTTTGAAATTGGTCGCCGCGACAATTCCCAGATAAGCATCCAGCGTGGTGCGCGCTTTGAACCGCGATCCATCCGGCGATTCGGCCACGACGGAAAAAAGCCGATATTTGCCGTTTTCCAAAATGCTGGGCAGGACGATTTTCGATTTCCAGTCCGGGCCGTATTCGGGGATGACGATCCGGATGGCGTCGTCACGCCGCTCGTAACAGCCGAGCGATTCCAGGATGCCGGTGATTTCTTCCTGGACGGATTTGATGCCGAGATGCCGCACGATCAATCGCCCGAGGGAAAATGTTTCCGGCGCGGAATCGCGTTCGGGCAAAAGGAGGCCGAGAACGCGTTCCGGGCCAAGCGCCTTGACGGCCAGCGCGCCGACGACGCTGCTGTCAATGCCGCCGGAGAGGGCGACGACCACGCCTTTTTTCCTGAATGAACGCCAGACTTTCTCGCGGATGGCGGTCGTGATCCGCTCGGTTTCCAGAGCGCAATCCAGTTTCAATAAATCTGCGGAAAATGAAGAAATGGCGTTCATAAATGGGCGATGGTTATTTCGTTGGCAGCCGAGACCGGAACGTTATTTACTTTTTTTGAGACGAATCGCGCCACGCGTTCGATGCTGTCGAAATTTTGCGGCAGCATTTCTTCGTTCTGGATTTTGATTTTGTAAGTTGTTTCCAAAAACATCACGAGTTCCAAAATGCCGGTGGAATCGATGATGCCGTTTTCCATAAAAGGTGTGTCATCTTCCAAATGCTCCGCTTCGCCGAACAGGAAATTCGAGATGACAAAATTGCGGATCTCATCTTTGAGGTTCATAGAATTCATCAATGGTTCTTCTGAATTCATTTATCCATTCCAATGCGATGAACGGCGCGGTTTAAAAAGGGAACAAATGCTTCCGCGGCCTTTTCGTTTCCCGCGTGGCCCGGATGAGCGTCGTAGCCGTCGCCAGTCGCGTAGATCGAATAATTGGATTGGCCGTATCCGGTAAGGATGTCGTAATAATCGAAAACGACGACATTCGTCGTTCCGCTGTTCTTCAGCCAGCCGTCCGGCGACGCCAGCCAATGATTGAATTCGCGTGCCAGGACGCCGCTCTTTTCCAGGTCGAATCCGCCGCCTTCGAATTTATTCAACAATCGCCGCCATAACGGTTGTGAATGGATTTTTGGCGCCAGCGGCGGCGCGGTGATGCAAACGAACAACACGTCGGGACATTTTTGGAATTCGGGCAGCAGTTCCTTGTAAGTTGCCTTTGCATTCCACACCGTCAATTCCGGGACCGAAGGAATACCGGGCGCGACGCCTTCGGAAATGAACGCATTGTTCGGGAAACAGGATTTGAAAATCACGATTTCATTTCGCAGCCCGTTGGAAAATTGCCGGTCCTGAAATTCACATGCCAGCACCTGTTGCAGATTGGTGCGGAATTTAGGAAGCCAATCGAAAATGTCCGTGTTTTCGCCGATACGGCTGCCGTAAGAGGCTTCGTGGACGAGATAGTTTTCCTGTTCCAGGCGGGCGCGCAAATTCCCGCCGTTGGGATGCGTGATATAAATGGCATTGGTTCCATTTTCCGGCCCCTGCGCGGCTAACCATTGGCCGCCGCAGGAATGGTGGATGAACAACAGTTGCAGCGGGCGTTTGGGCGGAGCTTCCGCGTCCGTGAATAAATTCGAAATGCTTTTCGACGCGGGATAATCGGTGGCGATCATATGTCCCTCGCTTTCTGGGTTTGCGATCATGGCGGTGCCAAGCGTGATGGCGATGGAAACCGCCGAAAATTTGAATTCTTTCAACACACGCCTGCCGTATCGGTATCCGGCTCTTCGTGCAACGGCCGGCTGAATTCGTTGATGTCCAATGCTTCGATCGGTTTTTCCCACCAGCGCGACTTCAATAGTTTTTCAATGATGTCCGGCGCAAACCGGAAGCGCACGACGCGCGCGGGATTGCCGGCGACGACAGCGTAAGGCGGCACATCTTTATTGACGACTGCGCCGGCGGCGACGACTGCGCCATCCCCGATCCGCCGCACGTGCGGCAGGATCAGGCAATTGGTCCCAAGCCAGACATCGTTGCCGATGGAAAGCGGATTCCATGTCTCCAATCCGTCAGCGCAGTGACCGAGGTTGTGATTGAAGAAAAACGCGTGGGTGGATTTGAATTCCATCGGATGATTATGATTTAATGCCCGTGCGCCGTAGGCGACGGAACAATAACGTCCGATACTGGTGCCGCGATCCATGGTGCCCGGGGAGAAACAATGCCCGTGGGTATACAGGCCGATTTCCACGCCGTAGTGTTCGCGGAAAATCCGGCGCAATGTTTGCGAATAAAGATCGCCGCCTTCAAGCTTCCATGCTGCATACCGGATGCAATTCCGCAATATTCGGCTGGGAAGGCGATATAATTGAAAGAGCATCGCGCTGATGATGGGAATGCTTCGCATATTTATCGAGTTCGAAGCGCAACGGCCGCCGCCAATTCTTTCAGCTTCAATTTTGCGATTTTTCCCGCGCCGTTATGCGGCATCTGCCCAATCAATTCGATGCGCGTCGGAACTTTGAACGGCGGCAATCGTTTGTGGCAATGGCCTTCAACGAGGTCTGCGGTCAAGTGCGCGCCCGGTGCGCCCAGGATGAAGGCGCAAATCGCTTCGCCGAAAATTTCATCCGGCGTTCCGACCACGGCGGTTTCGATGACGCCCGGAATTTCAGCGATTACTTCTTCAATCTCTTTGGCGCTGACGCGATTGCCTTTGCATTTGATCAATTCGCGTTCGCGTTCGACGATGAAAATGAATCCGTCGGCATCCACGCGCGCCATGTCGCCGGTGTGCAACCGGCCGCTTTTGAAATAGCGCAACGTCTCTTCCGGGTCATTCCAGTAACCGGCGGTGATGTTGTCGCCGCTCGCAACGATTTCGCCGATTTCGTTTGATCCGGGTTGAACCGGCGAGCCATCCGGTTTCAAAACGTCAAGTCGCGTGGAGGGCAAACCTTTTCCGATGGAACCCATTTTGTCCACAAGCCGTTCCGGCGGCAGATAACTCAATCGCGCTGTCGCTTCCGTCTGGCCATACATCAAATAGTAGCACACGTCGGGGAATGCCGTGACCAATTCTTCGATGCAGGCGTTGGGCAATTTGCCGCCGGCCTGCTGAAACCAGCGCAGTTCCGGAAAATTCATTTCACACAGGCGCGATTTGCGCAACAGGATCTGGAATGTGGACGGCACGCCGGCGAGTCCGGTGCATCCGCGTGCCTGCATTTCCTGCAATACGGTTTCAGGAAAGGCAAAATTATTATTCAATACCAGCGAACCGCCGGCCATCAAATGGCTGTGCAACAGCGACGCGCCGAAACAATAATGAAATGGCAGCAGAACCATCACGCGATCGTTTGCCGTCAAATCCATATACGAAATGATGTCGCGCGTGTTGCACTCGATGTTCCGGTGCGTGACCATGACGCCTTTGGCGTGGCCGGTTGAGCCGGATGTGAACATCAAAGCGGCCAAATCGCGCGCGCTGTCGATGACCGGCAAGGGCAAAGGTTTTTTATTGCCGTTTTCAAAATCGTCTTCCGTCAAAAGATTTAGATTTAATCGTTTTGCCAGGGGCAGAAGGCGGTTGATAAAACGTCTGGAAACGCAGACATCTTCAATTCCGGCATCGGAAACAATGCGTTTGAAATCCTGTTCCGTCAATTCCGTCTGAAATGGAACGGCCACCAATCCAGCGCGAATGATGCTCAAATAGGAAACCACGAAGAACGGATTGTTTTCGGAAAAGATTCCAATGCGATCGCCTTTGGCGTGATTGCGGCCAAGAAATGTGGTCGAACAACGCATGACTTTTTGGCGGAGTTCTGCATAAGTCAGCACCTCCTGGCGGTAAATGAGCGCCGGTGCGGAATTATTGCCGGCGGACAAAATGGTATTTGCCACGTTCACTGTCGGTAATGATGGGAAAACTTGTTGAACGGGAACCGTGCCTGCGATTTCAAGCCGCGAATGGCAAAGGTTGTTTGAGGTCGGTGATATTTTGCGCGGCAGCGGCCCAGGATGGCGGGAGATTTTTTAGAATCTCAATGCCTTCAAATTTACTGCTCTCCCGTGCCTCATGCTTTTTCACCCAGGAAGCCATCGCAAGGATTCCATCGCGGAGCTTTGTCTTGTCTTGAAGGCCAAAGACGCGTTCCAGCTTTCGATGATCTGAGAAAGCATATTTGACCTCATTTCGTGCGGGAAGATGTTTAATCCGCAGCGGACGGCCTAACGCGGATGCGATTTCCTGTGCCAATTGATTTACCGTGAAGGGCACGTCTGCGCCGATATTGAAAATCTGATTCCACGCGCCGGGCACGTTGACGCATTTGGCGATTGTGGGCGCCACATCGCTGACATGGGTGAAAGCCCGCTGCTGTTCGCCATCGCCAAAGATTGTCATCGGCTCGTCCTTGAGCAATTGATTCATGAAAATGCCTAAAACATTGCGGTAACGGTCGCCGATATTTTGTCGTTCGCCATAGACATTATGCGGCCGGAAAACGACGTAATTTAATCCGAACATATCGTGCGAAATTTTTAATTCACGCTCGATGGTCAGCTTGGCGATGCCGTAGGAATCTTCGGGCATCGGAAGCATCTCTTCGGTCATGGGCGTCTGCCCGGCACCATAGACCGCGATTGACGAAGTGAACACGAAACAACGTGCGTTGAAGTTGATCGCCGCGTTGATGAGGTTGATGGAACCAATGACGTTGTTCGTATAATTGAAACGTTTGATGAAATGACTCAAACCTTCGGCCGCGTAAGCTGCCAGATGGTAAACGAATGCGAATTGGTGTTCGCGGAAGAGGTGATCAATCAGTTCATGGTCCAAAATCGAGCCTTTTACAAACATCGCTCCGCGCGGAATATTATTCTCAAATCCGCCGCTCAAGTCGTCGAGCACGACGACCTGATGCCCCATTTTAACCAGATGTTCCGCGACATGAGAGCCAATGAAACCTGCGCCGCCGGTGACAAGTGATGTAGTCATGTTTCTCCTTTCTTCAATGTTGTTTGTTCCAGAAGACAATCGTCTGATTGAAAACGGATAATTTTCGCGCCAATCCCGACCGGGTGAACGGCGTCCGGGAAAGCGAACGTAATTGCGAGGTGTTCCATTCTGCCGCTTCAATGTAGGCGCGGGTGATGTGCGCGTCGGCCAGTTGCGCGAGAATATATCGCAGGAGAAATGGGTTGAGTTGTTGACCGCGAAATTCCGGGAAAATAAAAAAGTCGAACAAATGTGCGTCGTGGATGCCCGGCTGGAAAAAATACGGCTCCATCGTGCCTCCCGAAATGCTCCAGCCGTAGCCGGCGGAAACCCCATCCACTTTCAGCAGCCATAGCGATGCGTGCCGTGAAAAGCGTTCCGAAAAAAGACGACGTGTCAATTTCAGGCTTGAGGTTTCCGAAAGCCGTTTCATTTCGCCGTCCGTCAATTCAGACAAATCATTTTTCTGTTCAATCACTGCTCCCGGCAATTCCGGCAAGGGGCGACGGCGATCCGGTTTTAGATCGCAATAAAAGAGAACATACCGGTTTTGATGAATGCCGCGCCGCGCCGCGAGCGCCAGTCGTTTCAGCGTGGCCGTCCATCCGTGACGTTTTTCGTATCGGAAAAAACGGCCAAAAACATTTTCAACATTCATAGTCTTCGTCGAAAATTATTTCGATGTCTGCGTGGCAAAAAGTGCGCGCAGGCAGGCCGAAGTCACGTCAAGCCGGACATTGATTTCTTCATGCTGCCGGCGAATAAAATATTTTACCACCGACGCCAGCCAGCGAAGTGAAAGATGGATGAAAATGATGAAACGAATTCCGGCGCGGCCAAAAATGCTGTGATGTTTTTTCCAGTAACGCAAAACGGATTGCTGTTGTGTCAGCGCAAAACGCACCGGATCTTTTTTGGTCGTGCTTGCGCCACGATAATGAATGGCCTGCGCGCCGGGAAAGAAAACCACGCGCCAGCCGGATTTCCAGCAGCGCTTGCACCAGTCCACATCTTCGGCGTAAATGAAAAATCCTTCGTCAAGCAAGCCGAATTCATCCAATGCTTCGCGGCGAACGACCCAAAAACAGCCGACCAGGACATCCACATCGCGCGTCTGGTCGCCTCTGAAGTAAAGCATATGTTCCCCACTGAAAATGCGCGATCGTTTGAACGTCGTCGCCAGACCGGTTGCTACACAAAAATTGTTCCATAAGGTTGGAAACTTCCGGCATGAGCTTTGCAGGGAAAGATCGGCGTTCAAGATTTTTGGTCCGAGCATGCCAACCTCAGTATTTACGTCGAGGTAATCCGCCAGCGCGTCAACACAGCCTTCGAGCACTTTGATATCTGAATTCAAAACAAAAATATATTTTCCGCGGCTCAGGCGGATGCCGAGATTGTTGCCGCGAGGAAAGCCGAGATTTTCGTGGTTGCGGACGACACGCGCGGCGGGAAATTCCAATTCGACCATATCCGGCGAGCCATCCGTGGAAGCATTGTCCACGACGATCAATTCGACGCGACGCGACCGGGTGCAATGCCGCAGGCTGTGGAGTAATCCCTGTAGATGTTCGCGATCATTCCAGGACAGAATGACGATGGAAATATCAATATTCATAGCGATTTATTTTGCCGCGGCGGTTGCAATTCCTGGCGCCGAAACGTTCGCAACCATTTGTGGACGCCTGGAAAATGCGGCTGAAAAGCATTCGCTGTTTTCATGCAAAGCGAACTGAAGATGCTGTTGCACGATTCAAAAGGTGCGATTCGCGAGACTTCCTTTCCGCCAAGGCCGCGCTTGAAATGATAGACGCCCGGATTCGTCTTGGGATTGATGCCGCCGAGGTCGTAATAGCGAAATCCCAAATCTTTGAGCCGCCGGATGATTGTCCATTGCAGCAGATAGGCGGCCTTGGATTTCAAGCCGTTGTGATTGGTTGCGCCGAACAGATAAATCGCTGACTCCCCCATGGCCGAACACACGATTCCTGCGGCGGGAATTCCGTTTTGCACGCAAATCAGGATTTTCAACTTCTGATTTTTCGGTAAATGCTCCTGAACACCGGCAAATTCATCGGCATTGACGCGGGTTTCAAATTTTTTTCGTTCGCGCATCTGCTCATAAAGATTGAGAAAGATTTGAAATTCCGTCGCGCTGTCGCCTTCAATGATTGTCATTTCGTTTTTTTCCGCGCGATTGAGCTGGTTTCGCCATTTCTGGTCCAGGTTCCGGCGCAATTGTTCGAGCGACGGCGTTAAATCCAAAAGGGAAGTGCGATCGGCGTCAGCGTTTGTCGGGCCGGAATGGAATTGGCTGAAAGCGTCCTGGAAAATGTCCGCGCGTGGCGATCCGACGAAGACGTTTGGCAGAACGCGCAAAAACAAGCGCCGTTTTTCGACATATTCTTTGCGCAATGCCAATGCCATCCGGCGTAGAATTTCCGGCTCGGGATTTACGCCGCGTTTTCGGAATATCGGGCCCCACCGGAGCTGGCCGATCCCGTTCGTCAAAAAACCGAAATGCGCGATGCAGACTTGAGCCATGCTGACGATGTCGCCGTTGCGGCGGAGGACCAGCCGGCTTACGTTTTTTTCGCCCCATTGAGTTCTTGCATAGCTCCATGTTTGAAACAAATTGCCGTCCAAAAAATCTTCCAGCCGTTCCGACCATTCCTGTTCCGGTGTGGCATCCACTTCAACCTGATAGACGGGATCAGCCATAACGGTAAACTCTGCCGGCCGACGGCAAAGGTGCGTGTTTTTTTGCCGAACGTTTCCATGCCGACATCGTTGCCAGCCAGCGATAGGCGCCAAGAATTTTCAATCTGAATTCCACCGGCCAATCGGTCGGCTGCACGGAGACGCGGCCGATGAGCCCGCCGGAAAGATTGTCGACGACGATTGTCGGCGTCACAGAAAACATGAATTCATAACCTTCCGCCTGGGCGAGTCGCAATTCGCGTTCGCCAAAACAGCCGTAGGGAAAACTGATGGCGTCCACTCTTTTTTCCAGCAGCGATTCGAGGTCGTTTCTGGATGTTTTCAATTCTGTTCTCAATTCATTTTCATCCAGCTGGAGAAAATTGCGGTGCGTCGCGGAATGCGAGCCGATTTGAAAATCACGGTCGGCGGCGAGTTCGGCGATGTGTGAACAGGAAGCAACCGTTTCGCCGACGAGGTTCTCGCCGCCGTAATCGAACCAGGCAGACTCTTTTCCCAGATAGCCGGTCGGGACAAAAACGGTCGTCGGAACATGCCATTGGCGCAATTGCGGCAGCGCGTTCCGGAAAAAGCTTTGAAAGGCATCGTCAAAGGTCAACGCGCAATAACGCGTGTTTGGGTTTAACTGGCGTTTTTCCACGGCGGAAACGGGCAGGGTCAGCCGGCAGAGCGTTTTCAGCTGGCGCGCAAATCGTTCTTTGGCATCGTCTGTGATGGCGTGGTAACTGAGGACGACGCATGTCCCGCGCATTTGTTTTCCGGTCCATGCCGACACCGCGGCGCGGACGGAATCGGAGACAAAAACCGCGGCGCTGATGAACAATTTCAGGAAGCGGATAATCACAAGCAGGTTTTGTGACGTTTGAAAATTGCCGCCGGAAAATTCGACCGGCTGCCAGATCACTGACTCCCTCCAACGATGCCTGGCTATGGCGCGTTGGTTTCAATCAGGTTGCTGGGAGAAAATACGGGCGTAATCGCGACGCAAGTGACTGTTTGCGTGCCGGCGAGGCCGGCGCCAAAGATGGCATTTCGACTGAAACTTCCTGCGTTTTGGCCGCTGTAGCGAATGATCGCGTTTTGCGACCGCCCGGACGCCAAATTGAATGTCCCTCCGGATGGAACACTAAAAGGCGACGATATGTTTACATTACCGGACACAGTATTGGTGCCGATATTTTTGATTACGAACGTATAGTCCAATGTTTTACCGATAGTGACGATGCCATAATCCTGATTGGTCGGAGTTACGGTAAAGGACAGCGCCGGCATATTGGTTTGTGTGGGCGGCGCATTGGTCTGCGGCGGGAGATTTGTTTGCACCAGCGCATTGGTTGATAATTGATAGACGCCGACATCCCACGCATTGGTCGAAGGGCGCACATTTCCGTCTTTATCGGTCCTGAAATAAGGAGAGAGGTTGAATCCTTTTCCGAGGATGAGATTCGCATTGGTCCGCAAATGATAATTGTTTGCCAGTGAGCCGGCTGAATAAGAAATGAAGTTCGTGGCGGCTGCGCTGGCGGATGCTGAAACATTGCCGCCGGTGGCAACAGTTGCGTCAAAAATATTCGAGCCGCCATTCACGGATAAATTGTTCATCGCGCGGCAATTGATAAACGCATTTGTCAACGCGCTGGAATTGGGATTCCGGAACGTGAATGGAATCGCATAGCCATCTGCCGTGTTGTTGGCAAGGATGGTTCCATTCACAGGCTGTGTCAGAGCTCCGGCCAGGGCGATGGCCTGCGTATTGTTTGGATGGGTGATGATGCAGATATTGTTGTAAACCGCGGCGTTTGTGGCGCCGGTTTGGGTCGCATCAAAAAACACGGCGTAATTGATCTGGTTGACAAAGACGTTGTCGAAAATTTTTCCGCCGCTTCCGGAGCCGGTCTGGATTCCATCGGGATGTTGGCCGGCAACGACTGGACCGGAGGCACATTCGATGTAATTGCTGGAAATGGTAAAGCCGCTGGTGATTTGAATTCCGTCAGGACCACCGTTGGAACCGGAAAAATCCGCGTCGGTGATGATCCGGCAATTATGAATGGAAAGATTCGATGGATTTGTTCCGGTGGTGCCCTGCAACCGCAACGCAAAGTCGCCGCGGATGTCGTGCAGATAACAATTACGGATCTCCACCGCTTCCAAGCCGTTGATGTTGAAATAAAATCCATTCATTGCTGAGGAGACTTCGATATATTCCAGTGTCACATCGGAATATCCCCAAATCGCTGCTCCACCGCCGATGTCTCTATCCGTGACGCTGGACACAAAATTGGTGAAGATCAAATTCGTCTGGCCGCTGACATTTCCGGTGATCAAATAATAAGGGCCGAGACTCATGCCTTTAGTGCGGACGTTTTGACCGTCAAAAATGACTTTGCCGTTGTGACCTGAATCCTGGCCGGGCGAAATGGTGATCACCGCGCCTGGCGCACCGGCGACTCCTGCAGTCAATGTTTCGCGATAAGTCTGTGATGTGTTGCCGCCGCTGATGTAGATGGTGTCGCCCGCTTTGACTCCGGGACTGTTCCAGACAATGCTGGCGAAATTCGTCCAGGCCGTCGTCCAATTGGTGCCTTTGTTGAGGCTGTTTGCCAGCGAGTTGTCCACATACCAATTCGTTGCCATCAAGGAATTTTGAGTGCAAATAACGAGCGTTATCGCGAGCAAAATGGTGCGGAATATCATAGTCGCGCGAAAAGCAGTCGATATGCCACGGCTGGATTTTATAACCGGCGCGAAAGAATTTCCGTCCGAAGATCCGGTGGGTATGAGACTTAACATGGTTGTAAATTTTTCCGACAAATTTTTTTTATTCCGTCCGGCATTTCAACAGCTTTCTCGAATGAGTCATTTGTGGACAAAAATTTTAGACATCGCATTTGTGCCCGGCTCTTTTATTCCAGTCGGGGCCGGTTCAATGCCTTTGGTCGTAAAAATATTTTTCCATTTGGCGATCTCGGCGCGGTAGGTCGGCAAACACAGCAGTAACATGTTCGTCATTAAAATCAATCCGCCACCGGCCGCGATGGAGGAAAAGCTGAATGTCCGGAACGGCAGCGGATATACCCGCGCCAGAATGACAATGCCGATCAGGACGAAAAAAAAGGGCGCATATAAGATGTTCAGGTGACGCCACACCGAGCGGCCGTCAAATCCGAGGCACCAAAAGACGCGCCGCCAAACCAATGTTGTTAGCAGGAATCCGGCGGTCGAAGTTCCCAGCGCCACCCCTTCCAAATTCCAGCCACCTTTGACGAGACCGACATTGGCAATGATATTGAACGTCAGTGAAATAAGAATGTATTTAAGGAAAATGCGTTCCTGGTTGGAGGCAATCAAATAATTGGCGCCGTTGCGCAGCAGCGAGCCAAAAAACAGCCCGAGCAACAGGATTTGTCCGGCGATCATTCCCGGCTCATATTTCGGCAGTAATTTCAGATATAAAAAAGGAGTCGCCGCCAGGACACAGATTTGCAGATTGACCAGCAACACGGCCAGAGTGAGGGTCGGTCCAAGAATAGTTTTTTTCATCATGGCCGGATCTGTGGTTTTTCCAAATTGATTGTTGACCGTGGGATATAAGACCCGGCCGACTACGAACGGCATCAGTCCCAGGACTCCGGTGAGCGACATGCCCAGCCCATAAAACCCAACGGCTTTGGCGCCGAGAAAACCACCCAGGACAATTCGATCCACACTGTTCTGCAAGGTGACAAAAAACCATAACAACGTGATGGGAAATCCCACGCGCACCGCATGCATCAATCCATCCCGGTCAAAACTGATTCCTACCTTGCCATACTGCCGGATATTCAACCGGGCGCTGATGAGACACATGATGAACTCATGGATGAAATAACCGGCCACGGCGCCTTTGAAGCCATATGCCCAGCATAATCCGCCCACTCCGAGCAGGGCGAGGACGGACCGCACGAAATCCAGGATGGCGGGCATTTTGAAATTTTCATAAGCGGCAAAACGAAGATAAAAAAATGCGGAAAAATAACTGGCGGCGATACTCATGAACAACAGGACAACGATGGAAGGTTCCAGGTGGACATGAACACGGGGAATGATGAGCGGCGCGGCCAATCCGCCAAGCGCCACGACCGAGGCGGCCAGCACGATTGAACCCATCACGTGATTTTCAATTTCGCGGACGCGCGTGAAATCATTTTTGCCGCGATAATATGGAACCATTTTTGAAAGTGTTTCGGCGGCGCCAAGGCAAACAAATGGGCCGTAAGCGACGACAATCATCAAGGTGATCCAAACGCCGAAATTTTCCGCCGCCAGCTCTTTGGCAAGAATGAATGACAACAAGAAGCCCAATGGCTTCGAAAGAATTGCCGAAGTCAGGTAGTAAACGATATTCTTGAACATGCGGTAAGGCAGGTTTACGCCGTTGATTTGCGATAGCTCGAAGGCCATTCAGGCTGCAGGGCATGTGGCAAATATGTGAGGAAAAAAAGGCCCAGGGATTTTGTCATGGAGACCGGATTGGCGCTGGCGGCAAATGCGCTTTTGAATTCCGCTCGCGCCGCAGGAATGGATCCCGCATCCATCAATGTCTTGCCATACCGCCGTCTTTTTCCGGCAAAACACCATCTGAACATACGGTAAAGCGCGGCGTCCGGCTGATTCTGATATTTCTTTTCCAGATCTTTAAAGGCGTCCACTACCATCGAAAAATTTCTAAGATGATGAGCGGATTGCGCCTGCGCCGTTACCCGATAGGCGACCAGAGAATTTGCGGCATATACCACCGGTCCCAGCAACGGCATTGAATTGCAGAAATAACAATCATCCACGCCGCTGACTTTTTCAGAAAAAGGTTGGGGACCCAGCTCTCTTAATGTCTTTTTTTGAACGCAACAGACACTCATCGTGTAAAACGTGCTGCTGCTGATGTTATACCGTTTTAAAAATTCCAGCGGATCAAACCGTTTTGCTGGAGGAAGTTGAAACGGTTCGTCAGCCGGCCATTCATAATTTCCGTAGCCGTTGAAATCAATGTGATCCGTAAAGGACGCGACGGCTTTCGGATAGTTTTCATGCAGCCGGTGTTGCACTTCCAGGTAATGCCGATGCCAAATATCGTCGTGGTCGAGAAAGGCGATCAAATCCCCGGACGCCTGTTGACTTAAAAAATTTCTTGCCGCGGCAACGCCGCCATTTTTGCGCTGAAAAACAGTGATGCGCGGCTGATAGGATTCCAGCATCGCAACCGTGTTATCCGTGCTGCCGTCGTCGGCGACAAGAATTTCATCCGGTTGTAGCGTTTGCCGGATGACGGAATCCAATGTCATTGGCAGGAATCGGGCTGAATTGTAAGCCGGAATGACAACGCTGATTTTCATGATCGTTGATCGGATCAGGCCGCGACTCTGACATCCTGGTTTTGATGTGCGGCAATGACCTCGCGGTAAACTGCAAGGAGTTTTCGGCTGGCGGCTGTCCATGTGATTTCATTGGCGGTGTTGAGTGAAGCTATCCGGAAGCGTTCAAGCAAAGAACGGTCATCGGCAAGCATCGTAAAATGTTGCGCCAGCGTGGCAACGTCGCCGACCGGATGAACGAGGGCATTACTCATATGCTCGCAAACAGCTCCGGCTGCTTCTGAAACCAACAGGACGCATCCGCTGCCGCGTGCCTCGTAAGTGACCAGGGCGCTTCCTTCTTCAACGGTGGGCAGAACCAAAATATCACTGGCACGCATCAATTCCGGCAAATCGTTCCGGCGGCCTAATTTTTTGACGCGAGGATGTGCGAGCAGTTGGGACAGTTTTTTTTCATAAGCCGGCAGGAATTCTCCGGCAATCAAAAAAGTTCCGTCGCGACAGGCCGAAGATTTTAACCAGGCTTCAAGTGCATAGTGTAATCCTTTGCGCACGGCGCAAACTCCGGCGAATAAAGTCGTCAATCCGCACTCAGGATTCATCGGGCGGTTTTCAGGGAAAAACATCGTTTCATCAAATCCGTAAATATGGCGAACCAGCTTTTCCGGCGCGAACCCCTGGGCGAGAAAACTCTTCACGACAAAATCCGACGGACACAACAGCCGGAATGTCTGCCGGTATTCCTGTTCTTCTTTGGAAAGAATTTTTCGGTTCCAGGCATGTTCATGTCCGGCCGGCAATGGGACGCCAATCCGTTCGCATTCGCGGTTGACCACATCGTAAGCGAAACGTGTGTGCGCATTGCACCGTTCCAGAACCGTTGGCAGGCCGATTCGCCGGGCCGTTTTTAGTGTTTCCAACGCGCCGATCGGCCATGTATGAACAATATCAAATGCGCGAGGCATTGCTTCCAATCGCCGGGCCGCAATCCGGTCATGCCATGCACCGTAGGCCAGTCGGCCCAGCAGCCGGTTTGGAATCCGCAATTTTCCGCGCGCCAGCGTCGGTCGGGTTTCTGCCGGAAGAGGTTTTGAGCTTGCAGCGGGAAAAATCGTCACGTCCGCGCCGGCATCGACAAGTCCTTTGACCTGATACCAGGCCGTGGTGGCGACTCTGCCGGCGCCAATTCTCAGCGGAAAACTGTAGAGCACCCGCACTGGCCGGCCTTCGCTGATTTTGAAATTTTTATTTTCTGATTCCATCTCAACAGGAAGTTTGGGACGCCAAAGAAACAGCGCGTCCATCGTCGCCGGCCGGCGTCGCCAAAATATTCTTTGAAAGGATGAATTCTTTAAAACCGACGGACAGGCTGGAAATGACGGCCAACAACCAAAACCAAAAGACAAGGATCTGATCAAAATAGGAAACCGAGATGAACGCGGCGCAATGCGCGGCAAGAGTCACGCCAATAGCCCAAAAAATTTTTCTATCGAGTGTCGGCTCGAAATCTGAATGGATGCACCGGCCAATGATTTTGAAACCGACTACCACGGTTGCCAAAAAAAGGCCGAGCATTCCAATGCCGCCCGTAACGCATTGGGCAACATAATGGTTCACAATGTCAATGCTCTTGGGGTCAACGAGTAAAATCTCGCCGCTCTGCCCCCAACTGGCTGTTTCCGCCGTGCCTATCAGCCACCATTCGTTGAAATGCCGGAGGGTCAAATCAATCAAATGCGAGCGATACCAGCCGGTTCCCCCAACCAGATCGCTGACCCTGGCAATGAGAAACCAAACCGGCGCGTTCATGACCAACGCCAGGCCGGCGACAATCGCGACCATCGCACGCCGGACCCAATGCATGTGATTTGACAGCGGCCAGAGCGCCAGGCCAATTAACGCAGCCAGGAATGTCAGTAACGGCCCGCTTGACGCCGAGGCGATGGTAATGATGGCGCTGCCGGCGATGCCGGCCAGGACCAGAAATTTTTTTCTGGAGTGAAACCACAGGCCGGCCAGTAACGGAAATAATGTTGCTCCAAAAGTTCCCGCGAGAATTGGATGGCGAAACGGTCCCTGGCAACGGAATTGGTCTCCGCGCTGGACGGTGATTTCAGGCACGCCACCCAAAATGGAAAACAAATTCCTGTGGGTCTTCATTTCCAGGCACATGAAAAGCCCGATGACAATGGCTAAAAAAACCAATAACCGCAGATGACCTATCAGGTCGGTGCTGTCATGTGTCAGGATCCGGATAAAAAAATAAGTTCCGGCGGCATTGTAGGCCGCGCCGAATGTTTCGGCGCTGGGTCCGCGCAGGATTCCGCAGCCGAGGCCGACGAGCAACCACGCGGCAAATAATTTATCCAGTCCGGTCATCGTAAATCCGGCAGCCTCCCGCCGGAAGAGCAAGCGGCAAAACCCGACCAGTAATAACAACCGTAAAAAATGAAGATGCAGTCCAAAAACCACCAGTTGCTGTCCCAACGGCACGAGCGCTGCCGTTGCTAACAGGGCTTTTACCGCAGTTGAACGCCGCGCCAGTAACACAACAACGCTCATGACGACCAGAAAGGACAATGCCGCCGGATTGAGATTGCTTGTATTTTGGAGTGTTTCACCCATAGAACGAAGGCAACGTGGTTATCGCCAACCCTTCAACAAAAGGTCAAAACGTGGCGGCTTGAGCAGGCGAGCTTTCGATCCAATTCCACCGTAAAATGACGGCGTATCATTCTTAGAATTCCAGCGTATCGTTCGGGTTCCGCGGTGACGACGATGATCCGGCCATGCGGCGTGAGATGCCGGCACAATTTTTTGAGAAGCCACCTTCGGGCGAACCAGTTCACGTAATTCAATGAATCGGAAAACAGGATGACATCATAATTTTTGCAGCATTGAAATCGAGTCATGTCGCCGACTTCAAAGCGAATTTTTTCGCCGGCCCGTTTTTTCGCGCTCGCAATGGCTTCGGGCGAGAGATCAATTCCGAGAACCGATCGGAACGATTCCGGGTTCAATGCCGACGCAATCGGGGCAGAACCGCAACCGAGAATCAAAATGTGCCCGTTATTGCTGTGCTGTTCGACCAGGCGCGCCAACTCGGGATTGTCTCCCTCGAATTTCCATTCGCCGCTTCGGTATTTTTCATCAAAGCTTAATCTCCGCAAGGTGCTTCCGCCAAACCGCGTAAAAAAATAATGAATTCCGCGGACGGCAAAAATTTTTCGGGTAACGGCGGCGATATTCATCGGCTGAATATTAAGCGGCGGATTTGATTGGAGACAAAGGTTCGAAAGCTAAACTTTGTTTCGCCGGTTTTTGATCCAGAAATTCCCGATGCCACAATTCCAGCGTGAGCAGGGAGAAAATTTCTTTTCCATATCGGTCATTCAAAGAATTCTTCTTCAGCAAACGCTCCACGGCATGTTTTTCGAAATATCCCCGCGAGCGGGCCGGGCTGGAAAGGAGCACCTCCTCCACCTTGCGATTGAGTCGATTGCGCAGCCATGTTTCGTAGGGCACCGGAAACCCAGCTTTTTTTCGCTGGAGAATTTCCGGCGGCAGCACTTTGGCAAAGGCCGCTTTTAAGACACGTTTGGTTTCGCGGCCGCGAACTTTGAATTCCGGCGGCAACGACGCAGCATAATCGAGAACGACGTGGTCCAACAACGGCACGCGCAATTCGATAGAGTTCGCCATCGTCATTTTGTCAGCTTTGACGAGCAGGTCATCCGGCAGCCAGCTTTTGGTGTCCGCATAAAGCATCTGATTGAGTAATGGCTCATCGCCACGATATTCCAGCATTCCTGACACTGGTTCGGCCGGGGAAAAATGGATTGTATCTTCGCGAAACTCGCGGCTGAAAAAATTTAATTTCCGGTTGAAGAATGAGGTCGGCGACGACGTGCGGCTGAAATAATGTGCGCTCAACGGACGGCCGAGCGCATAACCGTAACGTTGCCAGCGGTCATCGCCGGAGATTGCGCCGAGGAATGTTGCGGTTGCGCCGAACATCCGGGAGAACGGTCCGATAATATTGCGGATTTTTTCCAACCGCAGCATATTTGGGTAATTCGGATAACCGGCAAATGCTTCGTCGCCGCCTTCACCGGATAGAAGGACTTTCACCAGATTGCTCGCGAGTTTTGAAACGTAAAACAGTGCGACCGCCGGAGGCTCGCAAACCGGCTCTTCCATGTGCTGGACATAAACGGGTAAAAAATTCCAGAAATCATCCGCAGAAATGGTCGTTTCATAGTGATCGGCATGAAAATGTTTGGCGGCGATTCGCGCGTAAATCCGTTCGTCAATAATCTCCCCGTCATCAAATCCAACCGTGAACGTCTTGATTTTTCTCCCGCTGCCATTGGCCGCAAAACTCAAGACCGCCGATGAATCCACGCCGCCGCTTAATAAAATTCCCACCGGCACGTCGGCGATCATGTGCAGCCGCACTGTCGATTGAATCAGGTCGTGCAATTGTTCCGTCGCAGTTTCAAACGATACGGGCCAGCGCGCTCGCGTGAAGTCCAAATCCCAGTATCGCCGTTGCCGCACTTTTCCGTCTTTCACGAGCAGATAATGGCCGGGCAATAATTTCCGGATTCCGGCCAGCAGCGTTTCCGCGCCGGGCAAATAATTGAATGCCAGAAATTTCCGGACAGCCGGGAGATTGATTTCGCGCCGGATGCTCGCATCGGCGATGATGGCCTTCAATTCCGATGCAAAGTAAAATGCGTCGCTCGTTTGCAGGTAATAAAGCGGTTTGATGCCGACACGATCGCGTGCGAGAAAGAGAAGGCGTTTGCGCGCATCCCAAATGGCGAGCGCGAACATGCCGCGCAACTCACGGACACAATCGGGGCCGAGCTTTTCATAAAGATGGATGATGACTTCAGTGTCGCTGCGCGTTTTGAAAATATGTCCTTCATTCCGCAGCTGCTCGCGCAATTCCTGAAAATTGTAGATCTCACCGTTGAAAGTGATCCAGATGGACCCGTCTTCATTCGTCATCGGTTGCGCGCCGGTATCAAGATCAATGATGGCGAGGCGGCAATGGCCAAGTCCGACATTTGCGCTCAAATAGACACCTTCTCCGTCCGGTCCGCGATGGCGAAGCGTGCCGAGCATTGTTTCGATTTCGGTTTGCTCGACCTGCGCCGACGGATCGAAAATTAATTTCCCCGCGATGCCACACATATTGGATGAAAATGGGTTTCAGGCTGGTCGCCACAGGCTTGGCTGGAAGGACAGGCGTTTCAATTGCTCATGTCGCAAATAGGCCATAACTTGCGCATCGGCAATTCGCGGCAGGCGGCGGCAATAACCTTTCAGAAAGCCGCACGCCAACCCGGCGGCGGCGATGAGCGAGCGCTCCGAAAAAAACCGTTTGACGCATTTGGCGAGCATGAACAGCGGATGATAGCCGGCCAGGTAATTGGCAAATCCATTTTTCATCCAATTTCTCCATGCTCCGTCGGCATCGCCGGCATGGCGGAAGTGGAGCAGCTTCAATTCGCGGAACGTGAGTGTTTTCCAGCCGAGCATGTTGGCTTTGATTTCATCTAGGGTGTCCCAGCCGGGCGCGGCGGCGAGGGGAGTGATATCTTTCCAGCATCGGCAGCGATAAATTTTAGTCGCGCCGCGAACATGGAAGGGCGGGTCTCCTTTCGATTCCTCCTGTAATAGCGAATCATTCGCGGCGCTGCAGATCAAACCGCCGCCGATTCCGATTTTGGAATCGAGACGAAAATGCTCAAAACAGTTTTCAAAGTAATCCGGCTGGAACGAGAGATCGCCGTCGAGTTTGGCGATGAATTCCGGAGATTTTTCTGCGAGGGCATCATAACCGTCGTAAAAAGCTTCAATCACGCCACCGCCGGATTTGCGAAAGCCGCGGTCGGGCCGGTGAATCGCGCGGATCCAGGAAAATTGTCCGGCTGCGGCGTCAATGATTTGCCGGGTTTGGTCCGTGGAACCGTCGTTGACGAGGATCCATTCGCGTGGCCGAACGGTTTGCGCCACGACGGAATCAATTGTCTTCTGCAAGTGCGCCGCTTCGTTCCGCACCGGGCTGATGATGACGTAATCAGTTGCGTTCATTGCAATGTTGTGGGCGAAGAAAACGGACCTGGTGGACAAATTCTTTGCCGCTTTTGATGAGCCGCTGCGGCAGCGCCAGCCAATCGTAGGCGCCTTCCAGTTTGGCCTGAAATAATGCCAAATCGTCGGAAGAATTTATTGGAAGCCGTTTCAAATAAAACGAATCGTCGCCGGCTTTCATGCGGCCGATTTCGGTCGTAGCACAACAACGATATCCGGCATGAGACAGCAATTGTTTGAACTTAGACGCGAATGGATGATCCGATTGCGGAAATGCATACGGAAAAGCGAACGTCGTGATCGGTTCGGCCAATTGTTGTTCCAATTCAATTTTCGATGCGCAAATTTCGAATTCAATTTCCGGCCAGGGCAATTCCCTGAGTCTG
This sequence comes from Verrucomicrobiia bacterium, assembly GCA_035776755.1. Taxonomy (GTDB): domain Bacteria; phylum Verrucomicrobiota; class Verrucomicrobiia; order Limisphaerales; family UBA11358; genus UBA11358. Next base: position 91,628 of record DASTWS010000030.1, on the reverse strand, counting down.
GGGTGGCTGACCGTATGTGAGCCAAAGGTGATCCCCGCCTGACGCAATGCGCGGACATCGTTCCACGACAGACATTCGGCGCCTTTAAATGAAATCCTTTCTTCGCCATTACTGATGAAAGCCGTCGGCAAAAAAACCGTCGCGACAAATCCATGCCGTTCCAAAATTGGAAACGCATGCGTGTAAAAATTTTTGAATCCGTCATCAAATGTGATCGCAACCTGCTTTTTGCCGGTCGCTTCTTTAACCAGCAATTGCTCGACAGCTTTGGGCAATTCGATTGTTTGATAACCATTTTCTGCAAGCCAGTGCATCTGTTTCCAGAACAGAGCAATGCCCGTATTTGTCCGGAAATAGTGGGGGACTGTTTCCGGCAAATCTGAAATGCCGTGATACATCAGAACCGGCAGGCGGTGCGATTGATTATCCATCAGTCGACGCTTGAGACGAAAAAGACCGAGCGTGAGCGCGCGATCCAATCTCATAAATCTGGTCAGAAATGTGAACGGGCACCGTTGCCGGAAACGAGCAGGTCCACGAGGTTTAAGTATTCGTCGCGTTTTATGTCCCAATTGTTTTGACGGACATAATCGCGCGCACTCGCAACGAGTCGCTGCCGGAAGTCCGGCTGCTGAAACAGCTCGACCATGGCATTTGCCAGATCATCAGCATTTCCGGATTCAAAGAATCGCACCAGGGAATCGTCAAAGTAATAGCTGTCAATTTTCGTGCGCGAGACGATAACGGGAATTCCCAACGACATGAATTCCATGATTTTCGTGCTGTAGGCTTCGTTGCCGAATGAATCCGCGCGTTTGGGCACGATGCCTAAATCCGCATTGGCCATCACGTCGGCGATCTCCTGGACGGGCAGGAGATGCCGGAATTGCACTTTGTCTGCCACGGCGAGTTGTTGCGCCAGCAAAATCAAATCGCCGCGCACATTGCCATCGCCGTAAATATGGAGCTCGGCGTTGGGCATCATCTTTGCCGCCCGCGCAAATGCCTGGATGGCGATGTCCAAACCTTGATGCCATTGCAATCCTCCGGGGAACAGGATGATGAACTTTCCATCAGTCCTTGTCCGGGGGCGGGGATGAAAAATGTTGCGATCAACATGATTCAGAAAAACAGAACATTTTTCCGGTGGCGCCGAACGGGACGCGAATTTATCGCGCCATAAATGATTTGAGATAATGATGTGATTGGCGAATCGTGCCGATGCCAGTTCCACTTTTTTCAGCAGGCGTGTTTTAAGGTCGCTGCCGTTGTGATGAAATTTGCTGGCATAAAATTCCGGCAGGATGTCGTGGATATCGAGAATGATTTTGGCGCCGGCCAATTTCGGCGCCCACGTCGCGAAAACCAAAAAGTCCGGCACGTTATGCACATGGATTAAATCGAATCGTTCATTGCGTTTCCGTCGCGCAAGCCAGGCCGCCGACCGCCAGCAGAATTTCAGCAATGGCAGCAGATACGCGAATTCATACTGCTGGTTTTTATTGGTTCTCAACTGAAGCCGGTGCACGCGCACGCCGTTGATTTTTTCAACGTCGCCCTGGCCCGGATCTTTTTTGATAGCCAGCACGTCCACGGAATCGCGGCGTGCGGCCAAAGCCTCGGCATAACGCATCACGCGGTTATCGCTCTCATAGGAAGAAAATGAAATCATGCAAATGCGTCGCGGCGCGATATGCGGGCGCTGAGGCCGGATCGTCGCGCAATATTTTGCCACGTCGCGGGGCAATGCGTTCCAGAACTGCCCGGTATATTTGCTCCGGACGTAATCGAGGAACCTTTCGTAAATCGCCCGTGGATATTCATTGCCGGGTTTCGCGGCTCCGTTCAAGTTGATGTAGTCGGGATGCACAATCACCAACGCCATTCCGCCGTGCTGTGCGATCCAATCGAGTTTGCGTTTCCAGATTTCGATGGACGTTTCATGGAACAGCAAAAAGAGCGTGGAATCCTGCGGAAGCGTATAAGGCAATTCAACGTAGCCATGGCCGTTGTCAAAGGACGGGACCCAAAACGGAAAAATCGTTCCCACACCGTCGGGTTGCGGTTCGAACGGATCGGTGTCGAACGTGGAGGCATCATATTTGATGTCCAGCGTTCGCAGCCAGTCGAGATTGTGATGCATGAATCCGGAGCGAAAACCGGCGGCGTTCCATTCTTTCAGATGACGGTTGATGTGTTCCGCTTTTTGAAAAAATGTTTTTTCAGAACAATAGAGCCTTCCATCGTGATGCAAATCATGGACGCCGATTTCAAATCCATTACCCGCCAATTCCGCGCGGAATTCGTCACTGACGTGATAATTTCCTTCGGGAATGAAATTGAACGATGAACGAATGTCATGGTCCATTTCGAGTTGCATCAACGGGCGGCAATTGGCCAGGCCTTTTGGCCCCTCGACATCGTGTGTGAGCACGAGCGCAAATTTTTTCCCGTCCGGCCAGCCGGGCCAGCCCTCTGGCGGTCGCGCAGCGGCTTCGGAAATAGGCCAGACGTTGTGGCAGGATTTTCGTTTCCGGCAGGCAACCTGCCGCCGGATCATCATCCGCAACGATCGCGGCAGATAAGGTTTCAAGTGATAATAGAGATGATTCAGCCGCATGACTAAAAATCCGATTGTAATTGTCGCGGAACGTATGAGTGCGTTTTGTTCAAAATGGTGCGGAACTCGGCGCGCGATTCGGCCAGCAGATCGCCCGCACGCCGCGCGGCTTCGCGATTGGTTTTCTCGGATTCGATGACCAGCAAAACCATGTCCATGAATCCGGCGAGCCGCGGCGTGATGCTGATCTGATTGACGGGCGGCAAATCGAAAATGATGTAATCGTAATCGCTTGCCTTGAGTTTGGGCACCAGGCCGGCGAAACGTTTGGGCAGCGCACGCGGCAATTTTTCCCCGTTCGGGCTTTCGGAAACGACGTAAAGGTTCTCCTGCATCAATGCGTCTTCCCGTTTTTCTTTTTCCAGCGCATCGTCGAGATCGCATATCAATTTGCCTTTGTAGAATGGATGCGCCTCGCCCCGTTCGAATGTCATGTTCACGAGCAAAACATTTCCCTCCCCGGTTTCGGAAAATGTCGCGGCCAGCCCCGCGGCGATCGTGCTGGTTCCGGCGCCATCCGAGCAGCCGGTCACCGCCACGAGTTTCGGTTTATGCGTGAGATTTCTCATTTCAAAATTGGTCATGAGCCGGTCGCGCAACGCTTCATAAAATGGCTGGAGAATTTGATTTTGAGATGAAGACGTCTGCTCGATTGAATTGTGTTCCGTTCTCTTTTCCAACGAAGGCGGTTTTAGCAGCAGCGGGTTTCGTCCAACCAATTTCCAGGGGCGCGCATGACCGTTCCGGTTGATGTCCGGAATCGTGAGGAGCAACGGCATTTGTAAATATTTTTCGATTTCTTTTGTGCGTTTCACCGTGTGATCCACATAAAATTCAAGCACAAATGCCAGGCCAATCCCGCCGCCCACGCCGCCGGCCACAATGATCGCCAACAATTTCAACAGTTTTCGCGATTCCCGGAACGGCGGCGACGGCGATTGCGCGACGCTGATGTTGGAGATTTTTCCCGCGCCGAGTGCTTCATCAAAACGCGCCTGCTCCAGGCTGGAGGAAAAGTAACGATATTGCGTTTCCTCCAGGTCCCGCTTCGTTTGCAGTTGGCTAAGCGCCGGCTCCAAGTCGTTCAGTTGTCTCGCTTCCCCCTGAATTTTTTCCAATTGCGAATTCAAGACTTTGAGCTTCACGTCCAGGGACGTGGCGCGAGCGGATTCGGCGAGGATGTCGGTTGCCGACGTGCTGCCTTGCCTGCCTGCGACATGAACTTCCGTCAGTTTTGGATAACTGTCTTCCAGACTTTTTTTCTCACTCGCCGCCAGCGCGATTTGCTCGTTGATGGATTTGACCAGAGAACTTTGCTCCGTGAATTGTAAAAGCAATTCCTGTTTTTTGCCTCCGAGCAATTCGAGCCGCGCGCAAACGCTTTGATAATCGGCCAGTTTTTCCCGCGGAACATTCAAATTGGTAGCCGTGCTTTCGGCCCGGGCGGGTGAGAATTTTTCCAGTTCTTTTAACGCGGCTTGGCGTTCGGCCAATTCCGCTTCGGTATCGAACAATTCCTGCCGGATCTTCGAAATCTGTTCAGTGTAACCGCGCTTGGCATCGGCGAGGGAAATGACATTGGCCAGGGCTTTGGTCTTTTTCAATTCATCTTCCGTTTGCGCCAGACGCGAACGCAACGTGTCGGTTTGCTGCGACAGCAAATCATCAACCGCTCCCGCTGCGCGATGAATCTCCACATGCTTTTTCAAATAAGCCGAAATCAATTCCGACAGCACCGGCTGCACGACCGCTGGGTTGGGATGTTGAAAAACGACGCTGATCACGTCGCTGTGTTGCGAGACAGTGACCGTGAGATTTTTTTCAATCACTATCGCTGCGCGATAACGGCCGTTGCCGCCGGCGGAATCGGGCAAAATCTTTTCCGATCCGACCACATCCGCGACTTGCAACGCCAGATCGAGGCTTTTTAAAATGTCGGCCTCGGAATTGAGAATGTTCGCGCCGGCCGCATCCGGCTGGCGGATTTGCTGGTCGCCGGCCATGCCGGGCAATTTGGATTCCAGCACATAACGGACGTAAAGTTTCGCTTCGGAACTGTAAAGCGGCGGCTTGAAAAGATAGATCGCTGCCGCGACGCAAAAGCCGGCAAGCGAAAGGAAAATGATTTTCCATTTATGGCGGAAGAGCACGTAGTAAACGTCCGCCAGGTTCACCGACGCGGATGGCGCATCGCGTTCCAAAGTTTTCATACCATGAATTTCAATTACGCGGCGTGCTGATACAGCATCGTGCCGATGCTTTTGGACAAGGCGAGGGGAAGCGCGCGAAAGAAGCGGCGACGCCATTTGTGCGGCGCGTCGTTGACGGTTACAAATTCGCGCCTGGAAAAATCGTATCGGACGTAGTCGATCTGCTTTTCAACCGTTCCCCAGCCGAGCTTGAATTTCCGGAGGCCTTCATCCGCGAACGAGGTGCGGCCAAAATCAAGGCTTTCAAATCCGTTTTCGGAAAGCCATTTGATGGTTTCCCACAAGATGAGATTGTTTCCGCGCAAATGCAGCTGCGATCGGTCCGACGCGCCATATTTGAAAATGGCGCGATGACCAAAATGGAAAAAAACCGCGGCCGCAATGACGCTTTTCTGAAAAGTTGCCAGTGTGACGAAACCCATGTTGCGGTCGAAAATATAATTTTGGATGTTCCGGAAAAATTCCGGCGGTTGTGGCGGCAATCCATGCCGGCGACGCGTCCGGCAATGCAGCAGATAGAATTGTTCCATCGCTTCCTCCGAGTGTGAAAAATCAACCGTCACGCCATCGCGCAATGCTTTATTGACCGCGCCGCGGGTCGTGCTTTTGCAGCGGTCAAACAGCAGATGCACATCGCGTTGCAATTTCAATTCATGGCCGTAATACGATTCCGAAGCGGGCGCGCCGTCAAAAAAGTTTTTTCCGCCGCGACATTCAAAGTAGCGCCAATGCGCGGCGGTTCCATGGATCAATACTTCCGGCAGAATTTCATCGTTCAATTCCAAATCCTGATTCAACGGCACGCACGAATCGGTGAACGGAAGCGAAATGCCGCGCCGTCCGGTGAGCCAGCTTTTTATTTTCATCACCGGCAACAGCGCGCGTAAATGCGTGGTGTCGGAGATAAAAAAATAAAGCGGTTCATAACCATAGGTTTTTTGCAAAACGGCGGCCCATTCCGCGGTGTGGAAAAACGAATAATCGTTATGGGTCTGCAGCAATTCATCCCAGCCGGCAAATGAAATCGGATTTACGGTTTGCACCGGAAACCACGCGCGATGCCGGTCGAACGGCGGAAATTCCCGGAATTGAAAATTCTCAAGCGGCGCGTTCATGATCACATTCGGCCAGCATGACTTCCGAGCGCAATTCCCGTTCGACGGTTTGGATTTGTTCCAGCGTCAATTCAGGAAACATCGGCAGGGAAAGAAATTCGGCGGCGCATTGTTCCGCGACGGGAAACGAACCGGCGCGGAGGTTGAGAGGTTGATACGCCTTTTGAAGATGGATCGGGATGGGATAGTGGATTCCGCATCCGATGCCGCGCGCACTCAATTGTTTGAGGATGTGGTCGCGGTTTTTGACGCGCACGACAAAAAGATGATATGCATGCACTCCGTATGGCGCCTCGACCGGAGTAACGATTCCGTCATGGCCTTTGAAATGGTTCTCCATGTTGAGATAATAATTGTAGCAATACGCGTGAAGTCGGCGCGCGGCGTTGGCGCGGCCGAGATATTTTAATTTCACGCTCAATACCGCCGCCTGGATGCCGTCCATCCTGCCGTTCCAGCCGATGCACGAATGATGATATTTTTTGTCCTGCCCGTGGTCGCGCAGAACGCGGATGCGTTGCGCCAGTGTAGCATCATGGGTCACAACCGCTCCGGCTTCGCCCATTGCGCCGAGATTTTTTCCGGGATAAAAACTGAAACAACCGGCGTCGCCGATGGAGCCTGCCCGCTTGTTTTTATACGTCGCGCCGTGCGCCTGGCATGCGTCTTCGATCACGCGCAATTTATGATGTTTGGCGATTTCCAGGATCGGGTCCATGTCGGCCATTTGTCCGAACAAATGCACCGGGATGACGGCGCGCGTTTTTTCGGTGATCGCTTTTTCAAACAGTTTTGGATCCAGAGTGTAGGTTTCCGGATTGACATCCACAAAAACAGGTTTTGCGCCGCAAAAACTGATGGCTTCGGCTGTGGCCATAAAACTGTTTGGCACCGTGATGACTTCGTCGCCCGGGCCGATGCCATAAGCCAGCAACGCAAACCAAAGAGCTTCGGTGCCGCTGCCGACGCCGACGGCATGCAACGTTTCGCAAAATCCTGCGAATTCCTCTTCGAATTTGGCGACAAACGGTCCGCCTGCAAACGCGGAAGTGTCAATGACTTCATTGATGGCCGCCAGAATTTCGCTCCGCATCGGTTCGTGATGCGCTTTGAGATCAAGAAAGTGAACGTGCGCGTTCATGGGTTTTTGAAAGTTTGCGCAAAGGGCGCGCCGGATTTCCGGCGACAATGGCATCGGGCGCGACGTTCCGGGTCACGACGCTGCCGGCGCCGACAATGGCGCGCTCGCCGACGGTGATGCCGCAAAGAAGGGTCGCGCCCGAACCGATGGAGGCGCCGCGCCGGACGATCGTGGAGAGGCAATTCCAATCGGATTCATTTTGCAATTTGCCATCGCCATTGGTCGCGCGCGGATAACGGTCGTTGATAAACGTGACGTTATGGCCGATGAACACTTCGTCTTCGAGCACGACGCCTTCGCAAATGAATGTGTGGCTGGAAATTTTGCAGCGATTGCCGACGCGCACGCCTTTTTGGATTTCCACAAACGCGCCGATTTTTACGTCGTCGCCGATTTCGCAGCCGTAAAGGTTGGTGAAGCCGAAAATCCGGACATTCCGTCCGAGCTTCACGTCCCGTGCGATTTGTTGGAGTGATTTTTCCATCGAAACAATTCAACAGGCTCGCCGCGCCACCCGATTGGATTTTGACGTTTCAAGGTGGATCGGTTGCAGGATTTCGGGCGTCGTTTTGAAATTCAATTTCAAAACAGTTTGCGCGGCGTGGTCAGATAAATTCACCGGCGCACCATGCGCTTTGAGCGACATGGAAGATGCTTCGAGAATTTTTACGAGTGCCAGGCCGTCTTTTCCTCCGGTCAGTGGCGCGGTTCCGTTTTTGATGCAATCAAGAAAATGCTGGCACTCGGTTTTCAACGGTTCCTCCTGCTTGATGTAGGGCACATACATGTCGCCATAATGATAGGCGTAATGAAATTCCGCGAAGGTGTCATAATGCGGCGGCACTTCGACACGCGCATCGAATACGCGGATTTTTTCCAGTTGCGCCACGTCGTCATAAACGATCATCCTTTTGCTGCCGACGATGGTCATTTCACGGATTTTTCTGGGGTCCAGCCAACTGCTGTGGACGATGGCGGAACGATTGTTGTTGAACATCAAACTCATTGCCGTCACGTCTTCAATTCCCGGCCGGATATGCGCGCTGCCGCGGCAATTCAAACTCAAGGGCGGCTCACCCATGATGTGCAGGATGATGGAGATGTCATGCGGCGCGAGGTCCCAAGCGACGTTGATGTCTTCCTGGAACAGTCCGAGATTCAATCGTCGCGCGCAAATATAGCGGATATCGCCGATGTCGCCCCAGTCCACGATTTCCTTTATTTTTTTCACGGCCGGCGAATACAAAAACGTGTGGCCGACCATGAGGACGAGGCCTTTTTTCTGCGCAATATCAATCAGCTCTTCGCATTCGGCTGATGAGGCGGCCATCGGTTTTTCGATGAAGGTATGTTTGCCGGCGAGGAGGCTGGCTTTGGCCATCCGGTAATGCCATTTCACCGCCGTGGCGATGGCCACGGCATCGACGCCTGCCCCGTTGAGCATGTGTTCGTAATCGGTGTGGGTTTCGGTTTCAGGATAAAGGCTGCGCAGATGTTTGAGGCGGCTTTCATCCAGATCGCACATCAGTTTCAATTTGCAGCCGGGCAAAGTTTTAAAATTGCGGATCAGATTTGGTCCCCAATAACCGCATCCGACGACGCCGACTTTGATTTGTTTGGTCATATGATCCTCCGTTTCCGGATTCTATTTTTCTACGGCCCGAAAAATTTTTTGAGACGCGATCCGTGACAGGTGCTTTTGGAATTTTGTCTCATAAACCTGGATCAGGATGGCGGGAATTGTTTTCGCCAAAATTTTAAGGTCGAGCCAAAGCGATTTTTCGCGGACATAGCGGATGTCGAGATTCATCATTTGTTCGAAGGTGGTTCTATTTTTTCCGCTGACCTGCCATAAACCAGTCAGCCCGGGCAGTGTTTCAAATCGTTCGCGGTGACGTTGCGAAAATTGTTCGTATTCATATTCCAGGCACGGTCGCGGACCGACCAGGCTCATTTCACCGCGAAGCACATTGAGAAGTTGTGGTAATTCATCCAGTCCCAGCGCCCGCAGCAACCGTCCGCCGTGGATCAGCCGTGAATCCCGCGCATCCAATTTGGTCATCGGTTCATCCGATTTTATGAGATGTGCCAGATGGCGATGATGGATGCCGGTATCCGCGCTCACATTCATCGTGCGAAATTTCAGGCAAAGGAATGGCCGGCCGTGATAACCGACGCGCGTTTGCCGGAAAAAGGCCGGGCCCGGAGAAGCGATTTTGACAGAAAGACCGATCAAAACGGATAGCGGTATCCAGCACGGCGCGGATAAACCGACGGCAGCCAGGTCCAAGGCGCGTTTCCAAAGCGGGAAATTCTTTATGCGCGATGCAATCATACGCAATTGCAGACGGGAAAATTGGACCCTCCAGAAAACTGTAAAGCTCCGCACGTGTCAGCGTTCACTTCTGTTGCCAACGTTTTCACTGCCGGAATTGCCTGCGCAATTCACGCCGCCGCCAGCGACGGCACTAAATCCGCCATGCAACGGTTTTCGACTTTCAATGACTTGCGTTCCACTTCCGCCGGAGTCATCCGGCCAAGGAAATCCAATAAAATCTGGACCCGCTGCCGTGCCGGCAAAACCCGGAGAACCACCCCATGAAATCCCATCATCGCGCCTTCGGCCACGGTCACCTGGTCGCCGGCGGAAAGCGCGTCTTCGACCGGCATGGGTTGATCGGATTCGAAACGCCGGCGCAAATCTTCGATGACGGCGTCCGGAACGGCGGGAACGATATTTCGGAAATGGACGAGACTGCTGATCCCGTTTGAATAGCGCACCACGTCAAAAAGTTCCGCGAATTCAAAGCGGACAAAAATGTAGCAGGGGAACAATGCTTCGATCACCCGCATAGGCCCGCGCCGCGTCGCCCGTTCGAGTCGAAGCCGGGGGTTGAATACCTCAAGGCCGAAATTGCGCTCGAGATTTGAAGCGGCAATATGCTCGTGCTTCGGTTTCGTCCGCGCGCAATACCATGCTGTGCCGATATTCTGCATTTCAGGCTCCATTTTGATTTCCGGCAGAACTGTTAACTATTCCGTCCGTCTGTCGGATAAATTGTCACGAGAAGTGTAAACCGGGCCGACGCGGTTTGTCTGTCGTCGCAAACGATGATTTTTTGTAGTGGTTTTCGAGGACAAAGTTGTAGTAACGGATGAAGCGGAAATGTGTAAAAACCCTAGACGCCGGCGGTGACATTCCAGCGGATCGCCGCCTGGCGCAATTCCACGGCGTCTTTCAAATTCAATTTTTCCTTGATGCGGGCGCGGTAGGTTTCGACAGTGCTGACATCAATGTGCAATGTTTCGGCGATCTGCGGCGTGCTGTTGCCTTTGCCGATGAATTCAAAGATCTGTAATTCGCGTTCGGAAAGGTTTTCCGCGGAAACATTTTCCGAATGATTGAGGCGCTGCGGACAAACGGTTCTTGAAGCGACCTCCGCGGCGGCTTTCTCCGACCAATAGATTTCTCCACTCAAGATCCGCCGCACGGCGTCCATGACCTTTTCCGGTGATTCCAATTTCGAAATATAACCGGACGCCCCGGCGCGGATCGCGCGTTCGGCGTGGAGCGATTCATCATGCATGGACAAGACCAGCGTCAGGATCCCCGGATGCCGGTTGCTGATGTCTCTGATGAGTTCCAAGCCGTTGGAATTTTTTAATTTCAGGTCCACAATCGCCACGTCGGGTTTGGATGCGGCGATCGCCGTTAACGCGCGCGTCCGGTCTTCGGCCTCGCCGCAGACCGTCAAATCGCCTTCGCGCCGGATGGTGTCTTTCAGCGCCTGACGCATCAGCGGATGGTCATCCACGAGGAAGATGCGGATGCCTTTTTTTGTCCTGCTCGCGGCTTTCGTCATATTAAAGCATTCGTTTGGGGAAATGGCAGGTGACAACCGTCCCGCCTGATTTTCCTTTTTGGATCAGCAAACTGCCTCCGGCCATGTTGGCGCGATAACGCATGATATTTAATCCAATGCCGAAATTTTTCGTTTCATGCCGTCTGAAGCCTTTGCCATCATCGGCAATCTCCAGTTTTGCCATCTCACCGTTGGTCTTGAAAGTGATGGAAATTTCCGCCGGCGCGGCGTGCTTGATCGCATTGTCCACGGCTTCCTGGACGATGCGATAAAGATGGGTCGCCACGGCCTGGTTGTGAACCGCCACCGGTTTTTCGCAGTGAACACCACAACGGACGCCGCATTGCTGGTTGACGTTTCGCGCCAATTTTCTTATCGCCACATACAAGCCGTCGCTGACCAGGTTCACCGGATACAGTTCGTGAGACAGGTTACGCGCCTGATAAATGGTTTCGTCCAACCGGTTTTTAATTTTTTGTAGGCGGGAGATTTTTGGACGCAATCCCGCCGTCAAATCCTGTCGCACGAGGTCCATGGCAAATGCGATGCTCACCAGTTGCTGGCAAATGCCGTCGTGTAAATCCAATCCGATGCGTTGTTGTTCGCGATCGCTCACCTCCAGAATCTGATATTCCAGCCGTTTTTTTTCCGTGGCGTCCTGTTGAACGGAAACGAAGTAATTTTTTTCGCCGATGGTCAGTCCAAAAATTCGCACCGTGCTGACAAAAGGCGTTCCGTCCTTCCGGCGGTTTTGAAATTCACCGACGAATTCACCGGGTTTGCGCGCCTGTCCTATGATTTTTTCAACCAATTGCGAACTTTCCTCCGGCGAATGGTTGTTGAGGATATGGACGGATTGGCCGATCAATTCGCCGCGGTCATAGCCGAACATCCGGTCCATCGAAGGATTGGTGAGGCGGATGATGCCCGATTCATCCATCAGGCAGACTCCCTCAAAAAGACTGTCCAGCACCAGGCTTTGCATCCACATCATTTCTTCGTTGCGCTTGCGGTCAGTGATGTCGAGGGTAAATCCGATGACACCCACAATTTCTCCGCGAAGGTTGGTGCATGGCACTTTGTCCGTCTGCACCCACATCTTTTTTTCCGAAGTATTGGCCCGCTCGATGATATTTCGTTTTGCTGTTCCCGTCGCCATCACTTCGCAGTCGTCTTTCCAAAATGCTTCCGCTTCTGCGCGCGGGAAAATCTCAAAACAGGATTTGTTTTCTAATTCCTCTTTGGAACGGCCCAGCAATTCTCCCAGTGCCCGATTGACGCGGATGAAATGATTATTCCGGTCTTTGTAAAAAATTCCCACCGGGACGGAATCGAAAATGACCTGTAGTTCATCATGCCGGGGTTGAAGCGGCTTTTCGCTTGCTCCGATTTCGTTTGCGGGAGCAAAAGATGGATGCGTTTTCATGCGACGCAGCCGGAATAAATCATCCGTCGATGAATGACATTTGTTTTCTGAAAATGACTTCAGTTCTTTGTCAGTTTTTACACTATCTGCTGCTAAACTATTATTATCCTTTGCTGGCAACTGTCCAGTAGTTTTTGTCACAAATTATTTTTATTTTGAAGAGTTTCTTATTATCTGCGCCGCAGAGGAATGGTTTCAAAAGCAACCCTTCCGATTTCATTCAGCTCAGAATGATGCCTCTCAATTGCCGGCGATTTTGTAACTGCGTTGAAAATTCTTAACCTAAAAAAGTTTTGCATGTTTTCATTTCGTTTTGCTTTTCATTTTTTCCGCTTTCGGTAATTTCACTTCAGCATTTCTATGGCAGAGAAACCAACCGCAGTTTACGACGAGAGCAAAATCAAAACGCTGAGTTCGCTCGAACACATCCGGCTCCGCACCGGCATGTATATCGGGCGCATCGGCACCGGCGCGCATCCGGACGACGGCTGTTATATCCTGCTCAAAGAAGTCGTGGACAACGCGATTGACGAATACATCATGGGCCACGGCAAGGAAGTCGAGATCACCATTGATGGCAACAAGGTGTCCGTGCGCGATTACGGCCGCGGCATCCCGCTCGGCAAAGTCGTGGACTGCGTTTCCAAAATCAACACCGGCGCGAAATACAACGACGATGTGTTCCAATTCAGCGTCGGCCTCAACGGCGTCGGCACGAAAGCGGTCAACGCGTTGTCGAAATATTTTTTCGTGCGCAGTCATCGCGACGGAGAATTTGCCGATGCGAGCTTCAAAGTCGGAAAGCTGAAAAAAGAGGACTCCGGCAAAACGAAAGAGCCGAACGGCACGTTCATCGAATTTGAGCCGGACGAGGCGATTTTCAAAAATAGCGAATATAATCTGGAATTTGTTGAGCGCCGGCTGCGCCATTACAGTTATCTCAATACGGGGCTGAAGCTGATTCTCAACACGCCGCAGTTCACGGAGCCGAAGATTTTCCAGTCGCGCCACGGCTTGATGGATTTGGTGATGGAGGATTTGGCGAGCGACGGCAGCGAACCGATTTATTCGCCGCTGCATTACGCGGGCAAGACATTGGAATTCTGTTTTACGCACAGTAATTCGCGTTACGGCGAAACGTTTTATTCTTTCGTCAACGGCCAATACACCAGCGATGGCGGCACGCATTTGAGCGCCTTCCGTGAAGGGCTGCTCAAGGCTGTGAACGAATATTGCAACGGCAAATTCGACGGCGACGACGTGCGCGAGTGCATGGTTGGCGCAGTGGCGATCCGGTTGAAGGATCCGGTGTTCGAATCGCAGACGAAAAATAAATTGGGCAACACGGAAATCCGCACGGAACTCGTCAACAATGTGCGCGAGGAATTGCTGCATTTCTTCCAGCGCAACAAACAAATCGCGGAAACAATCATCGCGAAAGTCAAAGACACGCAGCAATTGCGCAAGGAATTGCAGGAAGTCAAAAAACTTTCACGCGAACGTGCCAAGGCAATTTCCCTGCGCATCCCACAGCTCAAAGATTGCAAGCATCACTTCGACAAGAAAAAGGGCAAGGGCAGGGGCACGATGGTGTTCATTTGCGAGGGCCAGTCCGCCGCCGGCTCCATCACGAGCTGCCGCGACGTGAACAACCAGGCGGTGTTCGTGCTCAAGGGCAAGCCGCTGAACGTCTGGGATCTCAAGCGCGACGTGATGTATAAAAACGACGAGATGTATAATCTCATGCAGGCGTTGCAGGTCGAGGACACGACGGAAAGCTTGCGTTACGAGAAAGTGATTCTTGCCACCGACGCGGACGTGGACGGCATGCATATCCGCAACTTGATGATCACCTATTTCTTCAAGTTCTTCGAGCAACTCGTCCACGACGGCCATGTTTACGTTTTGGAAACGCCGTTGTTCCGCGTGCGCAACAAATCCGAGACGATCTACTGTTACAGCGAAGCCGAGCGCGACGCGGCGGTGACGAAGCTGGGCGGCAAACCGGAAATCACGCGCTTCAAAGGTCTGGGTGAAATCAGCCCGAAGGAATTCGCGCAATTCATCGGTAAGCAGATGCGCTTGAGCAAAGTGGAATACGCACCGCGCGCCGAGTCCGCGCCCATCTTCAACTTCTACATGGGCAAGAACACGCCGGAGCGCAAAGACTACATCATGGACAGCTTGGTCGTGCCGGTGGAGGAGTGAGTTGTTACGGTGTCGCTTCGATGCGATAGAAAGCCGCATTTTCCATCGGTGGTATCAAGTGAACGCTATTTGTTGGCGGCGTTGATGGAAGATTGGTGGCGACGGGCAGGAATATGGCGTTGATACTTGCGGCCATCAAGACATCGTAATTGCGGTTGCTGACGCTTTGCCAGGTGATGGCGAGGTCGGTGGGCGACAGATACGAAATATTTTCAATCCGCAGTAATGAAGCTGCATTAGTCGGCTGAGTGCCGGCTAGATATTCATTCAAGTCAGAAAATCCGTCGCCGTCGAAATCACCGTTGCCGTCCCGCAGCAAGGTTCCGAAATTATCTGCTTCCCACACGTCCGGCATTTCGTCGTTGTCGAGGTCATCCGGCAAAATTTGAAAATCGAGATGCGATGGATGCGCGGCATCGTGATAGATGATGTTGTGCGCTATCAACGGCGTGCCATTGGTATACATCGGCCCGCCATCGTTCAGGTTGCGGTCATACATCGGATAATCTGCCGACGAAACGACGAGTCGCAGCCGGTGTCCTTTGCGGAACGTCCAGGCGAGGTTTTGGATCTGCACGGGAATTTGATAGACGGCGCCCGGTGTCATGAGTTCTTCGACGCTCAGGGAATTGCGGAACCGCGCGCGCCGGATGCCTTGCGCCAGAATGATGGACCGTCCGTCCGGATAAACATCGGTCAAGCGCACGGCAAAATCGGTGTCGGTGCGATCCGACGAAGCGTAGAGCGTTACTAGCAGGTTTGTGGAATTGAGCCGCAGATCATTCGTCAGCGGGTCGGTCGAATAGACCAGCACATCGCTGCGTGTCTCGATGTTGGTGGATTCATCCTGCGGCCCTTCGGGAACGGTTGAATCAAACGGCGTGAAGCGCGCGCCGCCAAATGTTGGCGTCGGATCACCCGGATCGTAATCGTAGCTGTCGAGATTTTCATCTACACCAGGAGCATCGGCGTCCAGCCTTCCGCCGGAGTGAAAGTAAAATGTTTTCGGCTTTCGCGGAATATTTGCCCACGCATCCGTGCCGGACCAACTGCGATGATCCACCCAAATATTTTCGCCGGCCTGATAAAATTGAACGAACGGCTGTGCCGCCCAGCTGTTGTTCGTTTGATCGCGCAACATATAATCCCAATAACTGATTTCCTGGTCGAAGAGATTGGTTGTGTTTTGGAAATCAAGAATTCCCTGTTGCGCCTCGCCAACGCCACCATGAGTCCAAGGCCCAAAAATGAACCATTGCCGGTTCAAAACCGATGAATCGCTATTGGTCTGAAGTTCCGCGAATGCCTGCAACACCGAATCGGGCGTGTGATCAAACCAGCCGCCGACGATCAAGGTCGGCACGGCGATTTTCTGTGGCGTGTCCGTGAACGCTTCGACCAGTTTCCAATAATTGTCATAATCCGGATGCGCCAAAAGGGTGTTGGTATCAATCAATCCCAGTTCCGCCGTGCTTTGCGCCTCCTCCAAACGGTAATCGCCGCCGTAGTAATAACTGTCGTAGCGCGTCTGGAAATACATCACCTGGATATTGCAACAATCCAGATGCGGCGGCTGTTGGAACGCCGTTTGATATTGAATGTAACCGAGCGCGGAGGAACCCCACGTGCCGACGCGTCCATTGCACCACGGTTGCGCGGCAATCCATTCCACGCAATCGTAGCCGTCCAGCCCGCGATTGTAACCGGGCACCGCCGCGCCGGTCGAACCGTAGAATCCGCGCCAGTCCACGATGACGTAATTGTAATTGGTGCTTAACGGAAACGACGCGCCGCCGGCGTAACCGGGAATATTGCCGAGCCGATACAGTTTCCGGTTGTAAGGCGTTTGAATCAGGATCACGGGCTTGGCTGCCGGCGTCGGCGGCGCATACCAAAAGTCGGCCGCCAAAACATTTGTATCCCGCGTGGGAATCGTGATGGAAGTGTAAGTCAATCCCGTCGGTTGCGCGTGCGCCAATCCGGCGGCGATAAAAAGTCCCGCCAGCCAAACTGTGGATTTTGAACCGCGATATTTCGATGACATGATGGTATTCAATCCGTTTGCCGGAATCCGACATGCTGTCAGACGAAAAATTTAAGCAATTGTTACCCTCAAGGCGCGGATAATTTTAATCAGGTGAAGAATTTGTCACGACCGGCAATAATTTTTAGAAAAATTGCGCCCGCAATCTTGCCGCTGCTGACAACTTCTGGCTTAATGCCTCGTTCATGAGCGCAGCGAAGAAAAAGAAAAATTCCGGCCAACCAGAATTGCAAATGGAAGCCGCCAAACCGCCGGCTGCCGGCGATATTGTTCCAAAGAAGAACCGCGCCGAAACCAATGGCAATGGCGCAAACCATGTGGTCGCCGAGTCGGTGGAAAACATTGTTCACCGGCCGTTTGATCCAAAGAAAATCGCCGCCGGTCTGCACACGCGTGTGGACCGCGGCTTCCTCGATTACGCCAGCTACGTCATCCGTGACCGCGCCATTCCGAATCTCGCCGACGGTTTGAAGCCGGTGCAGCGGCGGATTCTCTGGGCGTTGCACGAAAAAGACGACGGCCGTTTTATCAAAGTCGCCAACGTCGTCGGTCACACGATGCAATATCATCCGCATGGCGACGCTTCCATTGGCGACGCACTCGTCGTGCTGGCGAATAAACGTTACCTCATCGAAGGGCAGGGAAACTTCGGCAACATTTTCACCGGCGATCCCGCCGCCGCGCCGCGTTACATCGAATGTCGCCTGACTGATTTGGCGCGAACGGAATTGTTCAACGATTCCATCACCGAATTCGTGGCCAGCTACGACGGCCGCAACAAAGAGCCGGTGACGCTGCCGAGCAAATTGCCGCTCACGCTCATGCTCGGCACCGAAGGCATCGCGGTCGGTTTGAGCGCGCGGATTTTGCCGCACAATTTTCCGGAATTGCTTGAAGCGCAGATCGCGATCCTCAAGAAACAATCGTTCAAATGCCTGCCGGATTTTCCGACGGGCGGATTGATGGACGCGCGTGATTATCAGGACGGCAAAGGCTCGGTCAAAGTTCGCGCCCGGATCAAGACCCGCGACGAATCCACTGTCGTCATCACGGAAATTCCGCCGACGACAACAACTGATTCTTTGATTGCGTCAATTGAAGCGGCCTCGCAAAAAGGCAAGCTCAAGGTCAAAGCCATAAACGATTTCACCTCCGAGAATGTCGAGATTGAAATCAAATGTCCATCCGGCGTGGACGCGGAGAAATTGGTGGACGCGCTTTACGCATTCACCGATTGCGAAGTGACCATTGCCAGCCGAATCGTCGTCATCAAAGACAATCGCCCGGTCGAATTGACCGTCAGCGACGTGCTGCGGGAAAACACGGAGCAACTCGTCGCGATCCTGAAGCGCGAACTGGAACTGCGCGAGAAGAACCTGCTCGACGAACTGCATTATCGCACGTTGGAACGCATTTTCATCGAGGAACGCATTTACAAAGCGATCGAGAAATGCAAAACGAACGAAGCCGTCATCGCCGCGGTTTACGACGGCTTCAAGCCGTTCAAGAAAGAATTGATCCGCGACATCGTGGACGCGGACGTGGAAAAGCTGCTGCAGGTTCGCATCCGCCGCATTTCGCTCTTCGACATCAACAAGCATCGCGAGGAGATGGAAAAAACCACAGGTGAATTGGATGAAACGAGAAAGCATCTCAAGGGATTGACCCGTTTTGTCATCGGTCATCTGGAAGCGTTGCTCGAAAAATACGGCAAACAATATCCGCGCCTGACCACCAAGTCCGCGCGCCACGAGGAAGTGGATGCGAAAGCCGTGGCATTCAAGGCGTTCAAAGTCAGCTATGACCGCGAGAGCGGTTATGTGGGCTATAAAGTTTCCGGCGAGGAATTCAAAATCGAATGCACGAAGTTCGACAAAATCCTGCTCGTGTTCCGCGACGGCACTTACAAGGTCACCGAATTGCCGGAGAAATTGTTCGTCGGGCAGGAATTATTTCACTGTGGACTGCCGGAACGCGAACGCATCTTCACTTGCGCCTACACGGACCGCGACGCGAGTTATCTCAAGCGATTCACGTTCGGCGGCTCCATTCTGAACAAGGTCTATTCCTGCATTCCGGAAAAATCGCGAATCCTGTTTTTTGCGCCGGACACGCCGAAACTGCTTTACGTTCGATACAAACCGGCGCCGCACCAGAAAATCTCGCAGCAGACCTGCGACCCGTCGCAGATCGAAGTGAAGTCGCCAAAAACGCGCGGCCGGCAAATTTCCATCAAGGATATTTCATCTGTCACCGCCGAGCCGACGCGCGGTTGGGATGAAAAGGAGACGACCACGAAAATAGTGTTCGCATAAAATGGCATCCGGTTGCCATTAATCGCTCAGTCAGGTGGCGGGTTGGCACGAGTGACTGTCAAAGATTCCGACAAAATTAAATTCATTTTTTTATCCAAAACCACTGGCGCGGCATTGAATTTGATGGTTAATTCAAAGCCTTGTGGGTGACGGACAAAAGCATTTCGAAAAAGTTCTGGGAATATTGCATCAGGACAGCGGAATTGATTTTTCACTTTATAAGCAACCGACCTTGCGGCGGCGGATGCAACGGCGGATGGCGGTGCATAAAATCAAGTCGCTGGAGCAATATCATCATTTTCTGCGGGCGCATCCGGCCGAGCTTAAAGCATTGTTCAACGATGTTTTGATCCAGGTGACGAGCTTTTTCCGCGATCCGTTGATCTTCCAACTGCTGAAAAAGAAATTCATTCCGCAATTGATTTCTGAAAAGGGTTCCGATGAGCCGGTTCGTGTCTGGGTTCCGGCCTGTGCCACGGGAGAAGAAGTTTATTCGCTGGCGATCGTGCTGCTTGAATCCGCGGACGGCAAAAAGAAATCACGTCCCATCCAGATCTTCGGGACGGACATCAGCGACGCGGCGTTGGAAAAGGCGCGCGCGGGTTTTTATCCCGAAGCGATCACGAAGGAAGTCTCCGGGGAACGGCTGCAACGTTTTTTTGAAACTGTTCCCGGTGGTTATCGCATCCGCGAAGAGGTGCGGGATGTGTGCGTATTTGCGCGGCAAAATTTGATCTCCGATCCGCCGTTTTCCAACCTGGATTTGATCAGTTGCCGCAATGCCTTGATTTATTTCAGCCCGGTGCTGCAGCAAAAGCTGATGCCGATTTTCCATTTTGCCCTGCGCCAAAATGGATTGTTGATGTTGGGGACTTCGGAAACGGTCGGCAAATTTACCGACCTGTTTGGCGTGGCGCATAAAGCGGCGCGCCTTTATTCTAAAAAAGTTGTCCGGAATAAAATTTTTCCCGACGTTGGTTTTTTGTCCTCGGCGCAAATTCCCGCCCGCAAGCCGGTTCAGCCGCCGGTCGCCGCGAAGTCGCCGAAACATCTCGACCCGCGCCAACTGCGCGCCACGTTCGATGAAGCGATCCGGAAAGCGATCGGGATGGGGCCGGAACACGCGAGCCTGATTCCGCTGACGATTCCGCAAACGGGAGACAGAATTTATCTTGTTGTGGTGGACCCAAAGGAGCCTCGGGAAGTCTCGAAAAAGGGCGCGCTGAAATCCCGCGGCAAATCGAATGAACGGACGGAAATTATCCGGCTGCGCCGCGAGCTTTTGACGATGCGGGAATCGTTGCATGCGGTGATTGAACAGGAAGAAGTCACGAACGAGGAATTGCGCGCGGCCAACGAGGAGATCGTGTCCAGCAATGAAGAATTGCAGAGTTCGAACGAGGAATTGGAAACCACCAAGGAGGAATTGCAATCGACGAACGAAGAGCTGGCGATGCTCAACAATGAATTGCAAATCCGCAATGCAGAGCTTGAGCGGGCCAACGTGATCTCCAGCCAATTTCAGGCCATTGTGGAATCTTCCGACGACGCCATCATCAGCAAAAACCTCAACAGCATCATTCAAACGTGGAACGCCGGCGCCGAAAAAATCTTTGGTTATCAGGCGCATGAGGTCATCGGCAAACCGATCACCATTTTGATCCCCGAAAATCAGGAGGACGAGGAACCGAGAATTCTGGCGCGGCTTCGGGCCGGCGAACGGATTGACCACTACGAAACCATTCGCCGCCGGAAGGACGGAACGTTGATCAATATTTCCCTTACGGTGTCGCCCGTAAAAAATTTGCGCGGCGAAGTGATTGGCGCTTCTAAAATTGCCCGGGACATCACCGAAAAGAAGCGTTCGGAAGCGGAGCTGCGGATGGCGCGCGATGAAGCGGAAAAAGCCAGTCGCGCAAAAGATTATTTTCTGGCCGCGCTTTCCCATGAATTGCGGACGCCATTAAGCCCGGTGCTTCTGGTGGCCAGCGACGCGGCGGCGAATCCGGACCTGCCGCCGGGTGTCCGCGCGAACTTTGACATGATCCGCCGCAACGTGGAATTGGAAGCGCGTTTGATCGACGATTTGCTGGACATGACGCGCATCACGACAGGTAAACTCAAAACCGAAAGAAGAAATATCAATGTGCATGCCGTCCTGGAAACGGCGATTTCCATGGTGCTGAATGAGATCGAACAAAAGGGGATCATGCTCAAGTTGAAGTTCCAGGCGATGCACAGCATGGCTTCCGGGGATACAATGCGCTTGCAGCAGGTCTTCTGGAACGTGCTGAAGAACGCGGTCAAATTTACGCCGCCCAGGGGCGCCATCACAGTGGAAACAAAAACAGAGAAAGACGAATACGTGGTTTCCATTTCCGACAGCGGCATCGGAATGACGGAAAGAGAACTGGAAATGGTTTTCGACGCCTTCAAGCAAGGGGATCATTCCGGAAACGCTCATCGTTTCGGAGGGCTTGGGCTTGGATTGACCATCAGCAAAAATCTGGTGGAACTTCATTCCGGAAAAATTGAAGCGGCCAGCCCGGGACGCAATCAGGGTTCCACCTTTACCATCCGGATTCCGTTGACCCAATGGCACGAGCCGTTGGAACAAAACGATTCAATGGAGCCAAATAATCACGAAGCACACCGGCCGGCGCGGGCGCATATCCTCATCGTCGAAGACGACGAGTCCACGCGATCGGTTTTATTGAAGGTTCTTTCCAACCGGAATTACAAGGTGACGGAAGCCGACTCGGCCGGCAAAGCAGCCGCGCTGGCGATCGAGAATCAATTTGACCTGATCATTTCGGACATCGGCCTGCCGGACGGCGACGGATACGAACTGTTTAGAACCATTCGGGAAAAATCGCCGTCCATCAAAGGAATTGCGCTGACCGGTTATGGAGCGAAAGATGATTTTGCCCGCAGCAAAGACAGCGGCTTCGACGCTCAATTGACCAAGCCGGTCAAAATTCAAGCGCTGGAAGCGGCGCTGGTTCATCTTTTTGATTCCCGATAGGCGAAATCATCACAGTGCGCGGCGAATCGCCGGCGGGCAGGATCGGGAGGATTCAAAAGCCGTTGAACGAAAACCTTCACTGGAACGGCGTGAAGAGCGCGCACCGTTCGCTTGCCGTTTCGCAATGATAGCAGAACACATCGCACAACTGCTGGATGAAGGATGAATCATCGGACGTGATCCCTTCCAGTTTGAACGGCGATTTGTATTGCGCGAAGAAAATGCATTGCCTCCGCCATTCCGGCATTTTTGTCGTCAGGCGGGCCGGGCCGGAATTGAACATCGTCATTCGGTCCTCTCTCGAAAAATTCCGGCGGTATTCTGAAACCGTGTCAGCGGCTGGCCGCCATGGATATTTGCGTCGGAAATGAATAAATCGGGCGGTATCGGGTTTTCCCTCCCGGCAAAAATAGCTGCTTGAACCGCTTTTTCCGGAGTATCAATCAGATGGTTGAACAGAACCGTTGTGATTGAAAGCGTGTCAACATTGCCCTTGCACCAGGTGCAACAGCCGTTGGCTCCCGGAAAATCGATCAAATCGAAAACTTCCACGTCGCCCTCCCAAACGACCTGGCCATCGCGGAGCGTTTCCCGCACATGGACGCTCTCGCGATGTTTGGCATCGCAACCATAGCGCAAAAATATGGCGCCCTTGAGCGTGTTCAAAAATCTGGTTCGTTCCCCGGCAAACATGAACAAATCCACTTAGCAAAAAAAATGCCGCGAACTACGAAAACATTTTGTCGGCAATTTCTACAAGCGATGACCGAAAGATTGGTAAATTGCAATGCCAGCGGTTGCAGTTTGCGTGACTGAAATTCAAATTGCCCAAATGCACGTCGGCGGAAACATTGCCATTCAGACGGCTTCAAAAGCGGAATATTTTTCGTTTTGATTTCGGACGCGGGAATCGGGATGACGGAACCGGAATTACGCCATGCGTTCGAGACTTTCATACCGGGCGAACATGTCAGGGAGCCGTGATGCGGGTGCGTTTGACCAAACCGGTGCAGGTTCAATCGCTGGAAAACGCGCTCGACGTTGCGATGAATGATTTACTCCCGGCGTGAAACCGGTTTGGGTGGAAGGGTTTTTCCGTTGACCCAGCGGCCATCAATCAGGAGTTCGCGGCAGACTTCAGGGATTCCCCGCTCGTTATGATTGATGAGCGAGATCAACAATTGCACGGCGGCGCGGCCGATCTCTTCCGAGCACTGGTCGATCCCGGCGTCCGCTTCGCTGTCCAACACGCTGAATTGCGCCAGCCCGACATCGTCGGGCACTTTATAGCCGGCTTTTTTCAATGATTGGTGCATGGATCCAATATCGGAAAGGATCGCATCCGGCCGATATTTTTTCAGCCAGCGGATCAATGCTTTGCGATCTTCTTCATCATTACGCACATCCGGCAGGATCAATGGCGGAATGGCAATGTCAGAAATCTGCTGCCATTGACCAAACAAATACCCGGCGCCGAAACGGGTGAGCATCCGCGGAATCGTCACCAGCCCAATGCGCCGGTAGCCGAGCTTCCACATATTTTCAAAGGCGATCAAACCGTCGGTCAACTGGCTGCTGGTCACGACGTGCGCCGGCGGAAAGGTCACGGTATATCCGAAACGCACGATGCAAAAATTCTCCCAGTTGAAATGGTCCCACGGCGATGGAATCCCGCCGTGCGGCGGAATCAAAATCCCCTGGATGTTGCGCGCCAATAAAATTTTTTCCAGGCGCGCGGCGGTCATTTCTTTGCCGAGAACAAATTCCTCCAGGCGAAAGCCGCAGCGTTCGGCCTCGGTGGAAGCGCCGCGCCAATAGAGTTGAAATTCCCTGAACGAGTGAAGCCGTCTCGGGTCCGGCCAGTAATTGATCCAAGCCAGTTCGGCGCTGATGGGAGTGGTGGCATTGCTGCGACGGTAATGTGCCAGGGCCATGAGCATCGGATCCGGGCGATAGCCCATTTCGTCGGCAGTCTGACGGATCTTTTCCCGCATCTCAGTGCTGATCCGCCGGTCGTCGCGCAGGGCGCGGGAAACGGTGGCATGGCTCACGTTCAGGCGGCGGGCGATGTCGCGGACGGTCACGCGGATCCTGGATTGATTTGGTCTCATGCGCTGATAGCGAACTGGTTAAAGCGGTGCGCAACATGGTGCATAACCGTTGCATTGAATCAAGCCAAAACCATGGGATAGTCGCATCATCCATTGCATTGAATTGCGAGTCGTTTTATGTCGCTACCAAACCGTTGTCCGGCCTCGAGAAAGCAGAAAAAAGCTGCCGGCTTTACCTTGATTGAACTGCTGGTGGTCATTGCCATCATCGCCATTCTGGCGGCGATATTATTGCCGGCGCTGGCCGCTGCCAAACAACGTGCGATCCGCGCGCAGTGCATGAGCAATTTGCACCAGATGGAAGTGTCGTTGTTTATTTATACCGGTGAGAGCAACGACAAATTGCCCGTTTGGGATACCGCGGCGAAGCATTGGGTGTGGGATTTGTCGGATAACGTTGCGGATCAAATGATCAATAGCGGCATGACCAAAAAAACATTTTATTGTCCGGGCACGTCGCTGCGTTTTGATGACAGCTTGAACTGGGGGAATACAGCGACTGGGAGCAGTCTCTGGAATTACGCCTCCGGTTATCACGTCATCGGATATGCGCTGGCATTTTCAGGGGCGACCAGTGTTCTGGCGGCGACGAACCAGAATTCAACGATGGGATTGGAAAAATACAGCTATCAGGTCGGCGCGTTTACGGTTTCCGTCGGTCCAATCGGCCCCTCGCAACGTGAGCTGACGGCGGACGCCACGTTGAGCACCTCCGCCGCCCCCGGTTCCGGCGCGGCCAATTCCGGATACAGCACCGCTGCGCGCTGGACTTATAATTACCATGACATCAAAGGCGGTTTTACCGGAGCGGATCATCTCAGTCCACATTTGAAAGGACAATTTCCTGCCGGCGGCAACGTAGGATTCAAAGACGGCCATGTCGAATGGCGAAAATTTGAAAACATGGCGCAACGGGTGGACGCCGGGCTCGCGGGTGGAACGCCTGCCTTTTGGTGGTAAACACATTTCAGAAGGGCAAACGAATATGAATTTACAAAGCAGCCGTCCGGCTGACGACTTAACTCCTGTTTCAACCGTTTTAAGTGATGCATTTGATCTTTGCGCCCGCAAAACGCGGATGAATATCAAAAAGCTGGCGGATGATCCAAAATCCGCAGCCTGGGCGGTGGACGGAAATTATTTCGAATTTCCGGAAGGCTTTTACGACATCGGAAACTGGACATCATCGTTTTTCACCGGCATGGCGTTGATTGCATGGCAGGAAACCGAGGATGAATATTTTCTGAAGCAGGTCCAGCGCTTGACGCCGCATTACATCGCCAAAGTTTTTACGCATCACCGCGATACGATGCATGATTTGGGATTTCTTTATTCGCTCTTTTCGGTGGCGCTTTATAATTTGACCGGCGACAAAGTTTACCGCGACGTCAGTTTGCGCGCGGCGGAACTTCTGGCGCGCCGGTTCAATTCGACCGGAAGTTTCATCCGCGCATGGGGTTGCGCGGACGCGCGGGAATTTGCCGACATGGCTATCATCGATTGCATGATGAATTTGCCGTTGTTGCATTGGGCCGCGCGGCAGAGCGGGGACAAAAAGTTTGACGAAATTGCCGTTTCTCACGCCGACACGACGCTCAAAGTTTTTATCCGCCCGGACAATTCCGTTTACCATGCGTATCGGTTCGACCGTGAAACCGGTCTTCCGGCCAGGGGCGACAGCTATGGCGGTTGCACCGCGGAATCGCATTGGGCGCGCGGCACGGCCTGGGCGATCTACGGTTTTGCCTTGAGTTACCAATATACGCGGGATGCGAAGTATTTAGACGCATCCATCCGGCTGGCGAAAAAATTCGTCAGCCTGCTGGACGAGGAAATCATTCCGCTCTGGGATTTCAAACCATCGCCGGATACGCCGCTCATCCGGGATGCCTCGGCCGCGGCGGTCGCGGTTTGCGGTTTTCAACAGATGGAAAAACATCATGCCGCCGACACACAAATTTTGAATTTCAAAAAAAAGCTGCTCCACCGTTTGTGCAGCAGGGACTATTTGAATTTTGACGACCGGTGCGCGGGCGTTCAACGCAATGGGCAGGTCGGCAATGGCATTCCCGGCGGAGCGCAGAACGCCTACACCAGTTGGGGTGATTATTTTTTAATGGAAGCGTTGGCGCGGGAACAATTTGGATTCGCGGGCTGGTGGTGACGCTCAAAGTATTTTTGAATGATGTGCAACACGGTGCATTACGGCTTCATTGAACCAAAATAAAGTGCTGCTAGCCTCACAACGATGACCCACAGTTTCCAGAGACGTTTCCGTCTGTATATCCGGAAGAGGATGTCATTTACCTGCGCTCACTGATTTTTTCCAATCCCCCAAACCTAAAACCAATGAAAACCCAACTGCATTCCTCAAAACTAATTGCAAAAAAGGTTAACCACCTCGCTGCACTGATTCCAGCGGCGGTTGCTGTCGGCCTCCTTGCTCTCGCCGGCTCGACCGATGCGGCGACCATTACCAAATCCGGCACCGGCACCAATTTAAATGATCCGGCCAGTTGGAGCGGCGCGACGCCGACGCCCGGCGATGTGGCTGCGTGGGACAGCACGTCGTTGGGAGCCGGGCTGACGCTGCCGGCGGCCACAAATTGGAATGGCATTAGTGTTTCAGGCGCATTGAGTGATATTTCAGTCACCGGGTCCGGCGCCCTGACGTTGGGCTCCGGCGGAATTGATATGTCCACGTCGCCGGTAAATATGACCTGGGCGAATAATTTTGTTTTGGGCGCGAGCCAAACATGGACGGTCAATTCCGGAATGACTCTGTCCATCAACGGTCTTTCAGGTGCAAATTCATTGACAAAAGACGGAGCCGGGACGCTGACGACCGCCGGAGGGACCATCGGCGGAGATTTAACCCTGACTGCCGGCACCTTTCAAATGTCGCAGGATTTTCACTGCAATGATCTTTATGGCAATGGCACCATCCAGACGGTCACGGGTGCAAATAAATGGCTTTTTATCAACAACAGCGTGGATGATACATTTTCCGGAACGGTTCAAAGCGGTCCCGGCACGACGGGCCGGGGACTGGGTTTCAATAAAAGCGGCGCGGGGACTTTGACCTTGAACGGCAATGCAAAATTTACCGATACATTGACTGTTCAATCCGGCACGTTGAATCTGACTGGAGCGGGAGTTGGGATTACCAATCCGGCCGCCGCCGCCACGTCCACGGTTGGCACGGTTTCGGGAGCCAATGGTATTTTGAATATTTCCAACGGCGCGTCGGTCGTCCTCAATACCAGCCCCGGCGGCACTCAACCATATCGCGCAAGCTTGACGCTTGGAACCGCAAACAGCTCTCGCGGCTTTCTTCAAATGAGTTCCGGCACGCTGACAGCCGCGCGACAGCTTGCGCTTGGCAATGGACCGGGTTCCGCCGCTTACGGCGCGATTCATCAAACCGGCGGCTCCATTTCAATTGGCGGATTCCTTGCGATGGGACTAAATGGGGATCGTTCTGTGGCAAACATCAGCGGCGGCACGTTTAACATGACCGGCTCCGGTCCGGCGACGATCGGTGCCGGCGGAAATGCGTCAGGACCGCTGGGCATCGGCGTTTTGAATTTGAGCGGCTCGGCGATTTTCACGAACACGATGACCGATGGCAGCGGCGGAATCATTTGGCTCGGTGAAGGAGGAACCGGCATATTGAACATGTTTGACAATGCTTCGATGACGCTTCCGAACAGCGGATTACTTCTCGGAAAAGGAAATGGCAGCGCACAAAGCCCGAGCGGCACGGCCAACCTTTTGGGTGGAACAGTGACTGCGACAAAAGTTTTTAAACTCGCCACCGCCGGTTCCGGCACATTGAATTTCAACGGAGGCACGCTAAAACCGGTTGCGGCCAGCACATCGTTCATCACCAATTTGACGGCTGTTTACATTTACCCCGGCGGCGCAAAAATTGATGACAACGGATTTAATCTGACACTTTCTCAACCGCTGTTGGCGCCAACCGGCCAGGGCGTCGTTTCCATTCCGGTGACGGCAGGCGGTTCAGGATACATTGACACACCGGTCGTATTGATCACCAACGTTGATGGCGCTGGGGCGACGGCGATTGCGCAAATCGATTACGCTGCGGGCACCGTGACGAACATCCTGATCACGAGCGCGGGCCACGATTATTCAACGCCGCCGCAAATTGGACTTTTCGGTGGTGGCGGCTCGGGCGCGACGTTGGGAACTCCTGCGCTAGGCGCAAACAGCAGCGGCGGATTGACCAAATTGGGTTCGGGAACTTTGACGCTGGCGCCCGGCAATCTTTTTGCCGGCGCGATGAACGTCCTCGGCGGAACGTTGGGAATGGATTCCGGAACATTTCTGGCTTCGCCGGATTTAGTCATCAGCAATGCAATCGTTTTGGTGAATGTGACGAATGGAATTTCGACGACCAATGCCAATTTAATTCTTCAGTCAAATGCGGTTATCAATATCGCCTACAGTCCGTCCATGACCGGTAATCCGACGTTCCCGGCAATGACGATTTCCGGCAACGTGACGACGTCCGGCACAAATGTCATCAATCTGAGCGGCGGCGCAATCTGGGCGGCCGGCCAATTTCCTTTGATTGCATATACCGGTTCGGCGACGGTCGGCGGAACATTTAAGGTCGGAACCCTTCCGCCCGGAGTGACCGCGAGCATCGTCAATAACACCGGCGGCAAATCCATTGACTTGAACATTTCCTTTGTCGGCCAAAACCTGACCTGGCTCGGCACAAACAATATTTGGGACGTCAGCGGCGCTTACAACTGGAGCAACACGGTTTCCTCGACCTTTGCGCAATATCTCGAATACAGCGGCAATACCATTGGAGATCTCGTCACCTTTGACGACACGCTTTTTAACGATGGAATCAATCCGCAAGCGACCAATATAAACCTCACGACGACGGTGCATCCGGCGCAAATGACCGTGAACAGTTCGCTGCCCTACACAATCAGCGGCGCCGGTTCATTGGCCGGTTCGGGTGCGTTGAGCAAGAGCGGCATCGGTTCGTTGACGCTCGGCACGGCCAATTCCTATGCGGGCGGCACGACCATCAACAATGGCACGCTGCAATTAGGCAGCACGACGGCGATCGGAACCGGATCGTTGACGATCAATGGCGGCGCGCTGGACAGTTCGGTTGCTAACCTGGTCAATGCAAACAACAACGCACAGGACTGGAACGGTGACTTCAGTTTTGCTGGAACGGAAAATTTGAACATGGGTTCCGGCGACGTGACGATGAGCGGTTCGCGCCTGGTCACAGTCAACGCCAATACGCTGACCATCGGTGGAAATATTTCTGCACTCACGTTCAGTCTGACCAAAGACGGCAACGGCACGTTGGCATTAAACGGTTCGAACACAATCACCGGCAATATCACCGTTCCAAAAGGCGCGCTGGCCTTGGGCGGCGGCGGTTCAATCGCTTCGGCACATGACATCCTGGTCGGTAATACTCCCGGTCAGGCGGCGGCGCTTTATCAATCCGGAACTTCTGTGATCGGCAGCACGGATAATGGTGGCGGAGCATTTCAAATCGGCCAGACCAATGGCGCAGCCGGTTATTACAAAATGTCCGGCGGCACGGCCAACCTGGCAGGCGAAATCAATATCGGCGGATTCTCCGGCGCTTCCGGAACGTTTGGCCAGCTCGATTTCACCGGCGGCACAATTTTCCTGCCCGACCGAGGCACGGATCCGGGTTCTTATTTCCTCGTCAATCGCAGTTTTGCCGGCGGTGAAAGCGCTGTTGTGAACATTTTGGGCGGCACCGTCCAATTGGCAAACAATGCGACGCCGGCCAACAACGGCCTCAATGGTCTTGCCGTCAACTGGGCCTCGCCGGCAAGTCTGCCGGACACGGCCGCCATCACGATCGGCAGCGGAGGACAAATTCTAACGCCGAGCATCATGGTCAAGTTGAACATGGGAACCAATTATAACGGCGGCAACGTCGGTCCTTCCGGCGGCAATCCCGCAAATGCATGCGTGTTGAATTTGAACAGCGGCGGTTTGTTGCAAACGCTCGGCTTCCTGAACGGTGCGACAAATAATCCAAACGTCTTTCTCAACTTCAATGGCGGCACGTTAAAAGCCGGCTCTGCCGACAATGCATCTTATTTGGCGGGTCTGGGTGGCGCATATATTTACAGCGGCGGCGTGACCTTGGATGATAACGGAAAAACCGTTACCATCGGGCAGGGATTGCAATCTCCGGCTGGAAATGGAGTCGGTTCAATCGCCGTTGGCAGCGGAGGTTCTGGCTACACAGTTCCGCCGCAGGTAATCATCAGCGGCGACGGCGTGGGCGCCTCGGCATATGCGACGATTGATCCGGCCAGCGGTGCGGTCACGGGCATCGTCGTGACCAGTCCGGGCAGCGACTATAGTTCTGCGCCTTCGGTTTCATTGAATGGAATTACTTCCGGCGCTGCGGCTACGATTGGCACAGTTAATATGACGGCCAATTCGGGCGGTGCTTTGACGAAGATCGGATTGGGCACATTGACGTTGGGCGGAGCGGATACCTATGACGGCGCCACGGCGGTCGATGCCGGTGAATTGCTGGTCACGCCCGCGCATCAAGTTACCGGCGGCGTGAATGTCGCCGACGGCGCCGCCTTCGGTGTTCTCCTGGCGACCAATGGCACGGCATCTATCGGCTCGTTGACTTTAGGCAGTGGCAGCTCCGTTCTCGATTTTGGTTTTGGAACAAATGCGAATCCGACTGCGCCGTTTCTGATAAGCGGTTCATTTACCAACAATTCCAGCTGCACAGTTCGCATTGCCGGCGGCAATTTGAGCGTGGGCGTCGTTCCGCTGTTGACCTATAGCGGAACGGTGCAGGGCAGCGGTTCGTTCAATACAGCCATCGTCGCGCCGCACGGCGTAACGGCGACCGTTTCGAATGACGCCAGCAGTTCGACATTGTATGCGGTGATCACGCAAGTGGGTGGTGGCATTGTTTGGACCGGCACGAATTCCGTTTCGCCGAATCTGTGGGACATCAATTCCACGACCAACTGGGTGACCGGCGGCTTGCCGGTGACTTACGCTGAAACAATTCCGCCCGGAGACAGCGTCACGTTCAACGACATCGGCAGCGGCACGGTTCTTTTAAGCAATACCGTCAGCCCGGCCAGTGTGCTCTTTAGCAATTCGACCGTGAATTACACCGTCTCGGGAACTGGTCACCTGTCAGGAACAACCGGATTGACCAAACAGGGAACCGGTTCCGCAACCATTTCGATTGCAGGCAATGACTACGCGGGAAATACCGTTATCAGCAATGGCACGCTTCGCCTGGGCAGCACAACGACGATTCCCGATGGCGCGGGCAAAGGCGATGTGCTTATCGGTTCCACCGGTAAATTGGATATGGGCGGATTCTCCGAAGCCATCAACGGTTTAATCGGCTCAGGCACTGTGGACAATGCCAGCAGCTCGGCAGTCACATTGACATTGGGATCATCGAGCGACGGCAATGACAATACCTGGTCTGGCATGACGACCAATTCCGGCACCGGCGGCATTTCCATCACCAAGACGGGGACGAACACATTGATCGTTACTGGCACAAATTATTTGGCCAGCGGAGCGGCCAGCCAGATTAACAACGGCACGCTGATCATCACCAACGGCGGAAAAATTGCCTGCACCACCTCGGAATTCTGGGTCGGACAAAACGGAGGCAGCACCGGAACCGTTGTCGTGGCTGACGGAACACTTTCGGCCAACAGTTGGCTCGTCATCGGACGCGGCAACGCGGCCGCCAACGGAACGCTGATCGTCAACGGTGGAACCGTCCAAAAATCCGGCGGGAACAACATCGTCGTCGGTTCACTTTCCGCCACTGGCAAATTGATCGTCAACGACGGACAAGTGCTGAACAACGGCAATTTGTGGATCGGTGAAAATGCCGGTGCTTACGCGGAAGTATATTTGAATGGCGGACTGATTCAGGCCACGCAAGTGCGCCCGAATGGAACGTTGCCCGCGGGCTCGTATCTCTACTTCAATGGCGGCACCCTTCAAGCGACCGCTTCCAGCTCGACCTTTATCACCAACGTGACGGTCTTTGTCGAAAACGGCGGCATTATTGACGCCAACGGATTTAATATCTCATCCGTGGTTCCGTTGTGGGAACCGCCGACAGGTTCCACCGCGAGCCTCGTGAAGAAAGGTTCCGGCACATTGTATCTGGACGGCGATAATGCACAGGCCGTCTGGCCGTTTGCCAGCAGCACGATTGTGAGCAATGGCACATTGGCTGGTATCGGCACATTGACCGGCCCGGTTATCATCACCACCAACGGGACAATTGGCGCTGGCGAAGCCAGTGGCATCGGCACGTTGAACATCAACAGTGACCTGACGATTGATGGCAGCGCGGCATTCCGTATCAGCAAAAACAGCGGCACGCCGGTCAGCGACCTGATCAATCTTACCGGCAACGTCAATTACGGCGGCACGCTCGTGATTTCCAATGTCACGACCGACGCCACGCCGTTGCAAATCGGCGACACCTTCACGTTGTTCACCGCCGGCGGACAAAGCGGCGATTTCACCAACATCGTCGGCAATGCCGGTTCGGGACTGGCTTACAGCTTTGCGAACGGCGTTTTGAGCATCGTGCAAGGCATTGCCAGCAACCCGACAAACATCACGTTCAGCGTGAGCGGAAATACGCTGAACTTGTCATGGCCGGAGGATCATCTCGGCTGGATATTGCAATCGCAGACAAATGCTTTGGATACCGGCTTGGGCACAAATTGGTTTGATGTGCCCGGCAGCGAAACGATGACCAGCACGAATTTCGTGGTGGATCCCGCGTCGCCGTCGGTGTTCTTCCGGCTGCGGTATCCAACCAATTAAACAGTCATGGAATCACCGAGGCGGCGGCAATTGTCGCCGCCTCTTTTTTTGAAAAAATGAAACGCTTCAATTTGATCTTCGTGCTTGCAGTCGTGGTGGGCATTCGAATGAATGCCCAGCCCACGGCCACGATGACGATCCAGGCAAACCAGGCCGGAAGCGTCGTCAGCTCAAATCTGTTCGGCATTTTTTTTGAAGAAATCAATTACGCCGGCGAAGGCGGCATTTACGGCGAGATGGTCCGCAATCGTTCGTTTTATGATTCAACCAGCACGTTGTTCTGGACATTTGTGACGCAAGGAACGGCCAGTGGTTCGATGAATGTGGATTCAGGAATGCCACTGAACACGAATATTCCGAATTCATTGAAGCTGACGATGACTTCCGGCAGCGGCAGTGTCGGCGCCGGCAATTCCGGTTATTGGGGGATGTCGGTTTCCAACGGCGCAACCTATGATTTGAGTTTTTACGCCCTGGCATCCAATGATTTTTCCGGAACAATCAATGCGCGGTTGGAAAGCGCCGACGGCAGCACGCTTTATGCGCAAACGTCGTTCAACGGCGTGACATCGGGTTGGCAAAAATTTTCTGGCTCGCTTGTTTCCAGCGGCACGGATGCGGATGCGCGGCTGGTTGTCAGCATTTCGCAGTCCGGCACTATTTGGCTGGATGTCGTTTCGCTGTTTCCTCACAACACTTTTCATAATCGCACCAATGGATTACGCGCGGATTTGGCGGAAATGCTCCAGGATTTGCATCCCTCATTTCTCCGTTTTCCCGGCGGCAATTACGTCGAAAGCTACAATGTGACCAACGCGGTGCGGTGGAAAAAATCCATCGGCGATATTGCACAACGGCCCGGGCATATGAACGATTCGTGGGGTTATTGGTCGAGCGACGGTTTTGGGGCGGAAGAATTTTTTCAATTTTGCGAAGACATGGGAATGCGTCCGCTTTATGGCATCAATGCCGGCCTCATGCTCCGTTACAACGGCAATACGAACAATACCGTGCCGCTCGACCAAATGGGGCCCTGGGTGCAGGACGCACTCGATTTGATTCAATATGCGACCGGCGATACCAATACAACGTGGGGCGCGGTTCGCGCGGCAAATGGACATCCCGATCCGTTTCCGATCCGCTGGCTGGAAATTGGCAATGAAAATGGCGGCCCTTATTACGATGCGCGTTACACATTGTTTTACGATGCGATCAAATCCAATTATCCGGACATCAAATTGATTTCGCCGGTTTGGGGGAGTCCATCCTCGCCCGTAAGCCGGCCGGTGGACATCCGGGATGAACATTATTATTCCAGCCCGGCGACATTTATTTCCTACGCCACGAAATACGACAATTACAGTCGCAGCGGTCCGAAAGTCTTTGTCGGCGAATATGCCGTGACGTCCGGTTACGGCACTTATGGAAATCTTTCCGCCGCGCTCGGCGAAGCGGCGTTCATGACCGGAATGGAACGGAATTCCGACATTGTTCAGCTCGCTTCCTACGCGCCGCTGTTTGCCAATGTGAACGGTATTCAATGGCATCCGGATTTGATCTATTACAACAGCTCGCAGGCGTTCGGCACGCCGTCGTATTACGTCCAGAAAATGTTTTCCAACAATCGCGGCGATTATGTGCTGCCGGACAGCGTTGTGATCACCAACGCATCGGGCGTCGCCTCGCGCGGAACGGTCGGACTCGGTTCCTGGAATACATCGGTTGAATACACCAATATCGTCGTGACCAGCAACGGCGTCACGCTTTACCAAAGCGATTTCGTCAATCAAGGCACGAACGGCTGGCGCGTCTCCAATGGCACGTGGAATACCAACAACGGAGTTTATCAGCAGACAGCGCAAATCACCGATTGCTATTCCACTTACATGGACAACGGCAGCACGAATTGGGCGAATTACACCATTTCGTTGCAGGCCAGAAAGACCGCCGGCGCGGAAGGTTTTCTCGTTTTGTTCAATTACCTTGATGACAACAATTGGACGTGGTGGAACATCGGCGGCTGGAACAATTCGCAGGACGGCATCGAGCAGATGGCCAATGGCAATAAAACGACTTATGCCCGGGTCTCGCAGAGTATTTCGGCAAACACATGGTATTACCTTCGCATTGTCGTGACCGGTTCGCGGGCGCAATGTTATTTGGGCACGAATGCCGTGCAGGTGACGACGAATTTGATCCAGGATGTCACGCTGCCGGATGCGACCAGTGGATTGCTGGTTTCTTCAACTTACTCTCGTGCCGCCGGACAAATCATTGTCAAAGCTGTCAATCCGTATGGCACGGCGATGGACACAACCTTCAACGTGACCGGCGCCGGGGCCGTCGCGCCAAACGCCACGGTCGAGCAATTGACTTCGGGAAGTGCATCGGATGAAAATTCCTTTGCCGCGCCAACCCGCGTATCGCCGACCACGAATTTGATTTCCAACGCCGGAACAAATTTTACGCTGACTCTTCCGGCCAATTCACTTTCGGTTTTGCGCTTGAACGCCATCAACGTCAATGATTACACCAATTTGCTGCTGCAAATTCCGTCGCCGATCACCAACGGTCTTACCGTCGCCTCCGCGGTTTGGGGAGAGCAATCGGGCAATTGGATAGATCTCACGACTAATTCCAATCACGCCATCATCTGGTCATCCGGAGATACAAACATCGCCGTTGTTGATATCAATGGCAATGTCACCGCCGTCGGTTCCGGCACGGCCAATATCGTCGCCAGCTATCCGGCTCTCGGCTTGTCTGCCACGCAAAGCGTGGAAGTGACTTATATCCCGGCGACACTGGTCCATCGGTATAGTTTTAGCGAGACTTCGGGAACAAATGCGGCCGACTCGATCGGCGGCGCGGCCTGGGACGGCACCCTGCCGAATGGAGGAACCTTCAGCGCCGGGCAGGTGCAATTGTTGGCGTCCGGTTCTCAATACGTCAATTTGCCGGCAGGCGTTTTAAGCAATTATGCGGCGGTGACGATTGAATTGTGGGCGACATTTCCCGGTCCGTTGCCGACGTTTTGTTTTCTTTTTGGTTTCGGCAACAGCATTGGCAGTTCCGGTTCCAATTACATCTTTTGCCAGCCAAAGAACGGACGCCTGGCGATCACGGCCTCCGATTATTCCGGTGAGCAAAACACCGCGCCCGATCCCTCCGGCGACTGGAGCTATTCGACGAATCTCCACATCACGGCCGTTTTTGATCCCGCCGGCGGATACCTCGCGCTTTATACCAACGGCGTGTTGGTGGCAAAAAATAATTCCGTGACCGTTCCGATGAGTTCCGTCAACGACGTGTTCAGCTACATTGGCCGATCCCTTTACAGCGACGATTCCTACTTCGACTTCAATCTGGATGAATTCCGGATCTATGACGGCGCGTTGAATGCCGCGGAAATCGCGGCCGCCGACGCGCTGGGCCCGGATGAATTGTTGACGACGAACAAGCCGGTCATCGGCGCTTCTGTTTCCAATGGCAATTTGACTCTTTCATGGTCTCTGGCATCGGCCGGGTTCACCGTTTTGACCACAACCAATTTAGCGGCTGGCGACTGGACAGTCGCCGGTCAACCCCAAATCGTCGGCGGCAAATGGCAATTCAATCTGCCGATAACCAATGACATTTCCCGGTTTTATCGGCTGGTGAAATGAACGGCTCCGGCGCGGAGATTGGAAGGATTTTTTGAGATGAAATTAAAAATACTAGGCGCCGCCCTCTTGATGGCGGCCGTGACATCGGTTCGATCGGAAGTGGCGCGGATCAACGTGGATTTGACTCGTCCCGGACACAAAATTTCGCCGATGCTTTGGGGAATTTTCTTTGAAGACATCAATCTTTCCGCTGACGGCGGGATTTATCCCGAGCTGGTCCGTAATCGTTCATTCGAGGATTCGACCCAACCCGAATTTTGGACGCTCGCCGCGAAAGGCAGTGGCAATCCGGTGATGTCGGTGGATTCATCGCTGCCGCTGAACGCAGTGAACCGCCATTACCTGCAGGTGAAGATGAACAGCGGTTTCAAGCTTGAGAACGGCGGTTATTGGGGAATGAATGTGGTCAAAGGCGGCCGTTATCAATTCAAAGCGGCCATGCGGGGCCAGGAATTCAGCGGGCCGCTGGCCGTGAAGATTGTTGGCACAAACGGTGCAATTCTGGCCGCAGGAAAAATTTCCAGCGTGCCCGGCGATTGGGAATATCGCTCGCTGGATCTCACCGCCTCCGGCAGCGATGCCTCGGCAAAACTGCAAATCTCCGCTTCCGGAAACGGCACCTTGCTTCTCGACATGGTTTCGTTGATGCCGGAAAAAACCTGGAAAAATCACGGCTTGCGTCCCGATCTGGCCGAAGCCCTGGACGCATTGCAGCCGGCGTTCATGCGTTTCCCCGGCGGCAATTGGATTGAAGGCGATGACCTCGCGCACATGTATCACTGGAAGACGACGATCGGCCCGATTGATTCGCGCAAACCACTTTGGAACACGTGGGGTTACAACACCACTCAAGGACTCGGTTTCGAGGAATATCTGCAACTGTGCGAAGATCTCGACGCCGAACCGGTGTTCGGCATCAATTGCGGCATGTCCTTGCACAGCAGCGTGCCGCTGGATGAAATGGGAGCGTGGATCCAGGGTGCATTGGATGCGATTGAATATGCGAACGGCCCGACAAATTCAATCTGGGGCGCAAAACGCGCTGCCGCCGGTCATCCCGCGCCGTTTCATCTGAAATACATGGAGATCGGCAACGAAAACGGCGGGCCGGATTACAGCAAACGTTGGGCGCTGATGGTCGATGCCATTCGCGCAAAATATCCCGGCATGAAATTGATCGCCACCAGCAGCCTGCAAGACGGCAGTCATCCGACCGATCCGCAGCCGGACATCGTGGACGAACATTATTATGAATCGCCGGAATCTTTCATGCGGCGCGCCGGCCAATACGATGACTATGATCGTCACGGCCCAAAAATTTTCATCGGCGAATATGCCGTCACCGAAGGCGCCGGCGAAGGCAATCTGCGCGCGGCGATCGGCGAGGCGGCTTTCATGACCGGCATGGAACGCAATTCGGATATCGTGGAGATGGCCAGTTACGCCCCGTTGTTCGTCAATCTCAATCATCGCGCCTGGAATCCCGACCTTATCAATTTCGACAGCTCGCGCTGGTATGGAATTCCAAGCTATTACGTCCAACAAATGTTCAGTTGCAATCGCGGCGATGTGACGCTGCCGGTTTCGGTCGAATGTGGTGATGTGTCAGAACCGTTGCCCGCCGGCTGCGTCGGTGTCGGCACTTGGAACACCCAGGCCGAATTCCGGAACATCAAAGTCACCGCGCCGGGCGGTAAAGTGTTGTTCCAGTCTGATTTCAGCCGGAACGCCAATGGCTGGAAATTGCTGGGCGATGGCGCGCAATGGGGCGTTCACAACGGCGTCTTGCAGCAGACCGCGGAAAAGACGTTCATCCGTGCGCTGGCCGGAAGCAACGATTGGACGGATTACACGCTTGAGCTGGAAGCGCGCAAAATTTCCGGCGCCGAAGGTTTCCTCATCCTTTTTCATATCAACAACGACGACGACCGCACCTGGTGGAATCTCGGCGGCTGGAACAATACGCGCGACGCCCTGGAATTCGGAAGCGGGCCGGTGGATGACAAGCCCGGACGCATTGAGACCGGCCAATGGTATGATATAAAAGTTGAAGTCAAAGGCCGAACGGTCAAATGCTGGCTCAACGGACAACTCGTCCACCATTATCAAAAACCCGTTCTTTCCACTCACGCCATTTACGCCAGCGCCAGCCGCGACGAAATGAAAAAATCCATGATCGTGAAAGTCGTCAATACCGCGCCGGCGGCCATAGACACCGAGATCGCGTTCAACGGCGTGAAGGACATTTCCGGCACGGCGACCGCCACCGTGTTGACTTCATCCAGCCCGTATGACGAAAATTCCATTGACAATCCCACGAAGGTTTCGCCCAAAATGGAAACGTTCAAGGTGAGCGGCACCAATTTTGACCGTGAATTTCCCGGTAACTCGTTTACCGTGCTGCGGCTCCCGATGAAATGATTATGCTTAAGTTCCTGTCCGGGCGTTTCGCTCCGTTTATCTGTGCCGGCGTTTTTATCGCAACGCTGGCGATATCGTCATCTGCCGAAAATACTTCGCGCCACACTTTCGCCATCGGCACAAATGATTTTTTGATCGATGGCCAGCGGTTCCAGATCCGCTGCGGCGAAATCCACGCCGCGCGCGTGCCGAAAGAATACTGGCGCAATCGCCTGCAAATGGCCAAAGCGATGGGATTGAACACGGTTTGCGCCTATTTGTTCTGGAACCAGATCGAACCCGAACCGGGAAAATTCGATTGGAGCGGCCAGGCCGACATCGCGGAATTTTGCAAGATCGCGCAACAGGAAGGGCTTTGGGTCATTCTGCGTCCCGGCCCTTACGCCTGCGCCGAATGGGATGAAGGCGGTTTGCCCTGGTGGCTGCTCAAATATGACGACATCAAACTCCGCTCGCGCGACCCGCGCTTTCTGGACGCCGCAAAAGAGTATCTGCGCGCCGTCGGCAAAAAACTTGCCCCGCTGCAAATCACCCACGGCGGACCGATCCTCATGGTGCAGGTGGAAAATGAATACGGCTTTTTCGGCAAGGATCTGGATTACCTCGGCGACTTGCGCCAAACGCTGATTGATTCCGGTTTCGACGTGCCGCTGTTCTGTTGCGACCCGCCGAATCATCTCAAAGACGGCTGGCGTCCGGATCTGTTTCCCGTCGTCAACTTCGGTTCCGATCCCGCCGGCGCCTTCAAATCATTGCGCGAAATCCTGCCGCAAGGCCCGCTCATGTGCGGCGAATTTTATCCCGGCTGGTTCGATACCTGGGGCGCGCCGCATCATCTGGGCAACGAACCGCGTTACCTCGGTGATTTGGAATACATGCTGAGCCACGACGAATCGTTCAGCATCTACATGGCGCATGGCGGCACCACGTTCGGCCTTTGGTCCGGCGCCGACCGGCCGTTCAAACCGGACACGTCGAGCTACGATTACGACGCGCCCATCAGCGAAGCCGGCTGGCCGACGGAAAAATTTTTCAAAACCCGCGCGCTACTGGGCAAATACCTGTTGCCGGGCGAAACGCTTCCGCCCGTCCCGGCGACCAATGCCGCCATTTCCGTCGCGCCGGTCGAAGCCACGCAAATCGCGCCGGTCTTTGCGAATCTGCCGAAACCGGTTTCCGACACGACGCCCAAGACGATGGAGAAATATGATCAAGGCCACGGCTGCATTTTGTATCGCACGACAATTCCCGCCGGACCGGCGGCAACACTGGAAGCGGCGGCCGTCCACGATTTCGGATTTGTTTTCCTGAACGGCGAACGCGTCGGCGTGATGGACCGGCGCAGCGGCAATTTCAAAGTGCCATTGCCCGCGCGCACAAATTCCGCGACGCTCGACATCCTGGTCGAAGCGATGGGTCACGTGAATTTTGGCCATGAAGTTTTTGATCAAAAAGGGATTCACGCGCCGGTGAAACTCGGCGGGCGGGAATTGACCGGCTGGAACATTTTCAATCTGCCGCTCAACGACAAAATGCTGTCGCATCTCAAGTTCCGTGGCAGCGGACGTGAGTCCGCTCCCCTGGATCAGAGACGGCTGACGTCGGCTGTTACAAAAAACGGACCGGCGTTTTATCGCGCCACAATCCAAATCAAAAACCCCGGCGATACGTTTCTGGATATGCGTCCATGGGGCAAAGGCGTGGCGTGGGTCAACGGCCATTGTCTCGGCAGATTCTGGGATATTGGTCCGACGATGACCATGTATGTGCCGGGCCCCTGGCTCAAGCGTGGAAAAAACGAGATCGTGATTTTTGATTTGCTCGGCCCGGAAAAGCCGGTCATCGCCGCGCTCGACCATCCCATTTTGGATGAATTGCATCCGGAAAAAGATTTCGCGCAAACGAAACGTCCGGCGGTGACGCTGAAACTGAACACACCCGCCATTGAATCGCAATTTGCGCCCGGCACGCAAACGCAGGACGTGAAATTCGGTTCGCTGGCGCAAGGCCGTTATTTCTGCCTCGAAACGCTTTCGGCGTTCGACGGCAAACCGTTCGCCGCCGTCGCCGAATTGGATCTGCTGGATGCCGATGGCAAACCGTTGAGCCATGAAAACTGGCGCATCGCTTACGTGGACAGCGAAGAACACAAAAAAGAGGATGGCTCGGCGGGAAATGCGATCGACGGCCAAACGGCCAATTGCTGGCAGACCGAATGGAGCGCCGCGCAGCCGCCGCAACCGCATCGGCTCGTGATCGATTTGGGCAAATCGGAGACGCTTTCCGGTTTCCGCTACGTTCCGCGTCAGGGCGCGGCGGATTTGCCCGGGCGCATCAAGGATTATCGCGTTTACGTCGGCGATGATTTGATCCAGAAATAAAATGCGTTCCGCCGGCAAAATCCTTAATTCAATCGCGACGATTGTATTTTGCCTGGCCGCTTCGGTCATCCTGGCGCAACCGGTGGAAATTGCCGCGCCGGCCGGAGCGACGCGCACGACGCTTTCTTTCGACGATGACTGGCTGTTCAGCCTCGGCGATTTCCTCAATGCGACGGCGCCGGCATTCGATGATTCGGCGTGGCGCAAATTGGATCTGCCTCACGACTGGAGCATTGAACAACCGTTTGACCCAAACCTCGCCAGTTGCACGGCTTTTTTGCCCGGCGGCATCGGCTGGTATCGCAAACATTTTCGCGCGGATGCATCTCTCCGCGGAAAGGACCTGACCATCGAATTCGACGGAATTTACAACCATTCCGAAATCTGGCTGAACGGATTTCTCATCGGCGGACGGCCTTGCGGATATTCCAGTTTTGAATGTGATTTGACGCCGTATCTGAAATTTGACGGAACGGACAATGTCATCGCCGTGCGCGTGGATCATTCGCGATTTGCCGATTCGCGCTGGTATACCGGCTCGGGAATTTATCGTCATGTGCGCCTGCGGATCACGGACGAACTCCACATCGCCACGTGGGGAACGTTTGTGACCGCTTCCGATGTCGGCAGCAATTCCGCCGTCATCCAGGTCTCCACCACGATCACGAATGGAACCGATGCCGCGGCAAAGATTTCAATCGAATCGGAAATTGTCGCCCCGGACGGGCGGGTGATCGGCAATTGGACTTCCGCCGGAACGCTCGAAAGCAAAATGGATCAAACTGTGATTCAAAAAATAACCGTCGCGCATCCGCAACTGTGGTCGCTGGAAAATCCACTGCGTTACACGTTGCGCAGCCGTTTGAATTCCGATTCGAATGCCGTGGACGAAACCTCCACGACGTTTGGCGTCCGCACCTTGCGATTCGACCCGGACAAAGGATTTTTCCTCAACGGCGCGCCGATGAAAATAAAAGGCGTTTGCATCCATCACGATGCCGGCTGCCTGGGCGCGGCCGTTCCGGAAAAAGTGCTCGAACGCCGGTTGCGGTCGCTGAAAGACATCGGCGTCAACGCCATCCGCACCAGCCACAACCCGCCCGCGCCGGAATTGCTCGACCTGTGCGACCGGTTGGGATTGCTCGTGATGGAAGAGGCGTTCGACGAATTCACTCCGGCCAAAAATAAATGGATGAGCGGCTGGAACAGCGGCACGCCCGCGCGTTTCGGTTATTCCGAAGATTTCGACCTTTGGTCCGCGCGCGACGTCCGCGACATGGTGCGCCGCGACCGGAATCATCCTTCCGTCATCATGTGGAGCATCGGAAACGAGATTGATTATCCGAATGATCCGTTTTCCGATCCCGCGCTGGGCGGCAATTATCGTCCGGAAAATCCTTCGGCCAAATACATCGTCAACGACGCGCGCCCGTTGATCGCCGCGGTGAAAGAAGAAGATTCCACGCGGCCGGTGACGATGGCGCTGGCAAGCCTGGCGATGTCCGATGCGGTTGGGCTTCCGGCTTTGCTGGACATCGCCGGTTACAACTATCAGGAAGCGCGCTACGCCGCCGACCATGCCCGCTATCCGCGGCGCGTCATTTTTGGCAGCGAAACCAGCCAGCGCTACGAAGACTGGGCGATCGTGCGCGACAATGATTACGTGGCGGGACAATTTTTATGGACCGGCATTGATTATCTGGGCGAAGCCGGACACTGGCCGGATCATGGGAGCGCCACCGGCTTGCTCGACCTCTGCGGCTTCAAAAAACCGCTCGGCTGGTTCCGGCAAAGTCTCTGGAGCGACCGGCCGATGGTTTATCTCTGCGCGTCGTCCGCTTCCCAGGATGGCTCCGGCCGGCGCCGGCGCGGACCGTTGGAAAGCTGGAATTGGGCGTCGAATTCCGAGGTTTCCGTCCGCTGTTTCACGACCTGTCCGGAAGTGCAATTGCTCGTGAACGGCCGCGTCATTAGCACCAGACAGCGCCCGGATGCCGTGAACGGCGCGTTGAACTGGACCATTCCATTTGAACCCGGCGAAATCAAAGCCATCGGCAAAAACGCGGGCAAAACGCTCTGCGAATTCGTCTTGAAGACCGCCGGAAAACCGGAGCGCATCGAACTTCTGGCCGAGACCAACGCCGTCCACGCCGATGGACGAGACATCTGTCATGTCGAATTTCGCGTCGTGGATTCCCGCGGCGTCCGCGTTCCCGATGCGGAAAACCGGTTGCAGTTCACGATCGCCGGCCCGGCGAAAATTATCGGGCTTGAAAACGGAAACCTGGAGCGCACCGAACCTTACGGAACCGAAAAAATTCAGGCCTACCACGGCCGCGGCCTGGCCATCCTCCAATCAAAACGGCTGCCCGGCAAAATTGTTTTGCAGGCGACATCGCCCGG
Organism: Verrucomicrobiia bacterium; assembly: GCA_035776755.1. GTDB lineage: Bacteria > Verrucomicrobiota > Verrucomicrobiia > Limisphaerales > UBA11358 > UBA11358. The sequence goes on along the minus strand of DASTWS010000030.1, from coordinate 47,785 downwards.
CCTTGCGCCTGCCGAAATCGCCGTCCGTTGCGATTGACGGCGGATTCCCGTGCGATCCGTTACGGACAAATCCACCGGCGTTGAACCGGATTTAATTCTGCATGATCGTGAATTTTGTCTAAACTGTCCGCGCCATGGCGAAAGTCCGCGGAAAAGATTTGTTAAGCAAAACACGGCGAAGCTGGAACATGTCTCGCATTCAAGACTTCAATGCCTTTTGAATTCGGCCAAGCAACTTGGTTTCATTTTTGCGGGTAAGCTCATGCTCCCAAATCCGCAATACCTTCCAGTCTTCCGAACGCAGTTTTCGTGATACCGTCCGGTCACGTTGTTTATTCCGAGTAATTTTTTCTTTCCAAAATGCCGTATTGCTTCTTGGATTGTGGCTGTAACAGCGCGAGCATCCGTGCCAGAAACAACCGTCTACAAATACTGCCAGCTTCGATTTTAAGAAAACGAAATCTGGTTTCCCGTGCAAACGATGCCGCCGTCGCCAACCGCTAATTTTTGCCGCCTTCAATATTTGGATAAATCGCAATTCCGTGCCGAGATTGCCGTGCGACCGAATCCGTGACATCAAAAATGAGCGTCCGCGTTTGGTAAGAAAGTCCGCCATGCTCAAATAGCAACTTTGCCAAAATGCGGATAGTGCTTTTGAAAAGAAACGTAATTACGAAGTTTTCTTTCACTTTCCTCTGTTTTTTTATCCACTTGAAATCCAAGCTTACGATGTATGAATGGGATGTCGTTTTGATATTTTGGCAATAATTGATTGACGTGAATTCTTTCTTTCAGCGTTAGCTCAGGCACTTCGATGGCCACTGGATTATCCCAGACAAAACGGGTGAAATCCCAATCGACAAGGTTTGGGCTCATAACAACGTTGGCAAGTTTCGAACGTTTTCCAACGATGCCAGTTAAGGTCAACATCGTCTGACCGTCTGCGTAAACTGCAGATGCGAGCGGTTGAAAACGCCAGTCATGACGATCATGCAATACTTCGGCGGCGGCGTATTCTAAAACTTGTAGCAAAGCTTTTGGAAAATTATTGGCGGTAACGGTTTCTTCCCCGAGTCCGTTCGGAAAACAACGACCGAAATCATCCATGAATTTTTTTAGCCTTTCGGCTGGCAAGCCGGGTTTGCCAGCGTGTCCACCAAGAGTAGAGACAGCCGCATTCAAAGTAATCTTTATGATACTTAATTCTTTCACATGGCGGAGAAGATTTTGAAATTCCGCAACTTGCTCTGGCCGTTCGCTTGGCACCGTATAGTCCAGCCATACGATGGCTTTTGATTTAGACGAAAAATTGGAAACAAAATCGGCGCTAGTTTGAAGTTTACAGCGAACATTTGTGTGTGGACCGTTAAACCGTTGGCGTTTTAAAACCTGCGCCTCGCGCTCAATCGAAAGCATTTTCATTTCGGGAAAACATTCGTTGAGCAACCGAAAATCTTCCATTTGTGGACCGCCGAACCCAAAATACTCATAAACGCTATCAATGCCGAGCGTTGCATCCAAACGATTCAACAACTCTACAAACAAAAGCCGTTCAACAGCTTTATTGGGACGAAGTTGATAGGGAAGATTGCCTCCAGTGCTCATGAGTTATTTAACTTTGCGGAGAACAAAATCAAAACATTCTGCTCCTACTTCCGATGGTTTGCGATCTTCTGTATCAAATAATAATTGGGATACCGCCTTTATATCTTTGATGGGGCGTCTGAACGAAATAAGTTTATCTGTAATTTCTTTGGGACGCTCGGGTAAATGTGGCAAAGCTTGGCGTTGTTTTCCTTCGCCTTTCAACGTGCTGAATTTTATTTTGCCTTTTTCGGCAAATTTTTGAATTTCTGGGAGAGAAATAGGATCGGCTTTGTCGAAAATGTGAGAAGTATCGAAACCCTTCCAATCATTTGTAAATTTTGTAAATTTCAGCAATCCTTCTTGCATTCGTTCGCGAACTGTTGTATAGAGTGGCGAGTTGGCATCCACTCCACGTTTGGTTGTAGTCATTGGCAAGTCAACTGGATTGCCATCGAAAATTACGAACCCGGTGATTGCGATAAATTGTGTGTGATAGCTGGCAACACCGCCCCAACCCCATCCAGTTTGTCGCGTCTTATCATAAGGAAGCACAACACGATCATTACACACGATTGTCCAACCGGCATCTTCCGAACTATATCGAGGTTTGACGTCCGATTCTTCAGTAGTGGGGATTTCCGGCTTTTCTCGAAATCCTACGGCTAAAAATACATTCACTCCGTTAATCTCTGCCTCGTAAATGTAAGGTCGCAAGGCATCGACTTTGTTTGACTTATCCCATAGTAACACTGGCAATTTTGGCGCGACTTTCACGCCATTCACTCGCACTTCAAATCCTTTTTCAAGTAAAAGACTGTATGCGTCGCGAACAATGCCGGCAAATTTCTGTCTGAATTCTGAACCTTCTGCGAATTCTTCGCGAATCGTTTTATGAAGATTTGAAACGGTAACTCGCGTTCCGTAATATTTCAAGTCTGGCTCCGTTTCCTTTGCTTTGAGTTTCCAATTTGAATCGTCTTCAAGCCATGCCTTGGATATTTCGATTTCGAATGTGTTCTTTTTCGTGTGTGAATGAATAACGCAACTGCGTCCCATTTTGAATATTGCGCGTTTCATTCCAATGCCGTAAACGCCAATAGTTCCCGCTTCGGTGTCCTTGTGTTTTGCCGGCTTTCCCATCATGAGAGCGTATGTTTCCGCTATTTCTTTTGGAATGCCGCCACAATTATCTTCAATTATAAATTCGTCTTCGGAAAACAAAATTCGAGCGTAATAACCATCGTAAGGTTTTTCGCCCACAACTCTTCCGTTCCGACGGATACCGTCCACACAATTATCGAGCAAATCGAGAATAGCGTCTTGCAATTCAATGTCTCGCGTAATCATTTCCACAAAGAACGCTTTTGCGGGATTGGCCGGAACGTCAAAAGATTTTGACATAAGATTAAACAATTGTTTTTTTCGATAACATCTGCACAGAAATTTTGCCGTAAATAACTTTCAACACAGCTTCCGCCACAAATGGACTCACGCTGTTGCCAATTTGACGGAAGCTATGCCACTTGGACGGCGCGAATTGAAACCAGTCGGGGAAACCTTGCAGGCGCGCAGCTTCACGTGGAGTAATAACGCGTGGAGAAGTCGGGTGAATTGGCCGCACCGCTTGATAACTGCCGCGTGTGGCGTCCGTGCCTGCGCGGAGCGTGGGACACAAGCCGTTTGCATCAAGACGAATTGACTTTGAAATTTTATCCTGCTTTCCAGGCTTTAAACGAGAATAACGCGCGGCAACTTTGGCCGAGTGAACAGTGCCAAGGCAACCGGACACTGCACCCTCTTCATCGTAACGTCGGATTGCTTCTGCATCGCCGATGTTTTGCGGTATGCCATTTACGATGCGTTCGCCAAATTCGCTTTTCGGCATCGGCTTTGACAACCAACGCCAGCCGTCATCCTCGGTCAGCCATGTCGGACGAATACGCGGCAATCCATGCAATGCCATTTTCACCGTCGTCGGCGATTCCACTTTGAGCGCATTAAAATCGGCTTCAGAAATTTGCAAGTCCAAATCGTTTCGCCAGCCGACAAAGAAGGCGCGTTCGCGAACGGTGGGCGCGCCGAAATCGCTGGCTTTGAGTTGCATCGGCTCGAGCCAAGTGTAATCGTCGCGAATCAAATCAAACGCATTATCGCGAATCCCGTCATATTGCGAATCAAGGATTCCCAACACATTTTCGGCTACAAAAAATTTCGGACGACTCTCCGCAACCAACGAGAAAAATTTTTGAAATAGATTGTTGCGAGGATCGGTCACATGACGGTGTCCCATCGTGCTAAAACCCTGGCACGGAGGCCCGCCTATTAACCCGTCAAGCTCGCCAATTTGCAATCCGGCTTCTTGCAACATTTTTTCACCGGTCAGTTCGCCGATATCGGTGTCCGAATGTTTGATGTTTGGAAAATTTTTTTTGTGGGCGGTAAGCGCATGTTTGTCGCGTTCGACTGCCAGTGCAATTTCAAATCCAGCTCGAGCCGCACCCAAGCTCAATCCGCCAACGCCGGCGAAGAGATCAATCACAGCCGGTTTTTCCTTGCGAATTCCGGTCAATGTAACTCGGCTATAAGCGCTTTTTTCTAAAATTTTGACTGAATTCCGATTTTGACCCATAAGCTTGTCAAGAAATTAAGTCACATCACGCGCAGTTAGAAGTTAATTTTTATTCAAAAACCCTATATTTTTTGCAGTTTTTGAAAAAATCTTGCAACAAGAGCAAGAGAATTAGAATGTGAACACATTTATGGCCAACGAATGGTCACGCGAAGAAGTCGAAGCGACCGTTTCGGATTATTTCGAAATGCTCGCAATGGAATTGCGCGGCGAGCAATACAACAAGGCAGAACACAATCGGAATTTGCAAAATCTCTTGAATAGTCGGACAAAGGGCGCGATCGAAAAGAAACATCAAAACATTAGCTCGGTGCTGGTCGAACTCGGTTATGGTTGCTGTTGCGTTGCAGTTTTGCTTCGTATTTCCAGACGATGCTGCTGATGGTTTGCAGGCCGCGTTTCAGTTGCGCGGCGCGGATGATATTGAAGATGAGCAACAGCGCGTAGGCAAGCACGGCGCAGGCGATGTCCCGGAACAAAAAGGCGGCGACGGCGATGCACAGGGACATTCCCAGCACAAGGGTGGTGCGCAGGATGGATTTGTGGAACAGTTTGGCCGGCTCTTTGTAGAGGCTGATGATGAACAGTTCTTTGGGCGTGAAATCGTTTGGATTGCTCATGGGATTTGCCGGAGTGTGCAATTGAAAGGAGAAGGCGTCAATCTCCGGACAAGGATTAAGGATTGAGAAATCCGTTATTGAACAGGGCGGGGGGACGCTTCCGGCAAAGATTTTTCGGCTGAGCCGGGACGGTCTTGCGCGCGGACATCTTTCTGGAATTTACGAACCAATTTGATGAATTCGTCGTGCCCGATCAATTCGATGGGTTTGCCGGCGGCAAAGCGGCGGGCTTCGGGCGTGTAATCGCCGCTGGTGATGAAGACGGCGGCCTGCGCTTTTTCCTCGGTCATGGCATTGAAAAGTTTGCGCACGGGTTGGACGTTTACCCGCCATGTGTTCCAATGCCTGAATTGCACGGCGATGGTTTTGCGATATTCAAAAAGTTTCAGGTCAACCTCGGCCCCGCGTCCGCTGACTTCTTCGACGACGTATCCCTGTTGCCGGTAAACCTGCGCCATTTGATGTTTGAATTGCCGCCGGCCCAATTTCCGGAGCGCGGCCAGGTCGATTCCCTCATGCAAAAATTCATCCTGCCGGCGTTGGAATTTGATGGCGACCAGGCCGATGAGGAGGCAGATGAAGGCAAAGAGACCGCCGACGGCGTATCCGCACAGGCGGAGGATGGGATCGTTGACGTGGGCGTCCCAGAAAGCGAGCACGGCAAAAAAAACGGCCATCGCGACAGGGACCGGAGCCCAAGAGGGAACGGCTTGAAGAAAAGCTTCCAAACGTTCCATCAGCATCTCAAAAAAACCGATGTTTTTAGAGCGGCCCATAAACCTAATTCGTTGTCCCGGTTTACTTTGCTGTGATGAAACTCTCGTTCAGGAAAGTGCGGTTGTCAAATGAAGCGCGAAAAGACTGTCGCCCCGGCCGACGGTTGAATGCACGATTTCGGGCAAATTCATTGCAAAATGCCTGTAAAAACAACGACGGAACGCAGCCGTTAAAAAATTCGGCGTGCGGTCAGGAGAATCCGTGTTCCGAAAAAGGAATCACGACCGGATACGATAAATCCGCTCCGCGTTTTTGGAGAACAATTTTTCCTGATTGCCGGCGGATTCTCTGCCGACAATTTCCTTGATGATCTCCACCCATTTGCCGAGCGATGAAGTCGTATTGCACACCGGCCAATCGCCGCCGAACATCACGCGGTCCCAGCCGAATTGCTCGATGCAATGCTCGACGTAAGGGCGGATGGCGTTCGTCGTGACGTTTTGCGGATCGCAATAGGCGACGACGCCGGAAATTTTGCAGGCGAGATTCGGGAATTTCGCGATTTCGGAAATGGATTGCCGCCACGGCTCGAAGGAATTGTTTTTGATGTCCGGCACGCCGCAATGGTCGAGAACAAATTGCTGGTTGGGCAATTGGCGGATCAATCTCATCCCGATCGGCAATTGCCGCGCGAGCAGGCAGAAATCGAACGTCAGATTGTATTTCGCCAGCAACGACAGGTTTTTGGCAAACAACGGTGTTTGCGACAGTTCATCCGGAACGACGTGCAGGATCCGGCGCAAGCCTTTCAGTTTCGGATGCAGCACGGACTCCAGATACGCGGGAAAAGTTTCCATTTCCGGACGGCAATTCGCCAGCACGCCGACGATTCCCGTTTCCGGCTTGGTCGCCAGGTCCAAAAAGAATTCCGTTTCCAATTTGATTTGCGATTCGATCACGTCCACTTCCATGAACAACGTTTCCGTGATGCCGGTATCTTTCGCCGCGACCCGATATTCCTCCAGCCGGAACGGTTTGCCCGCCAGTGCCGGCACGTCCGCCGTCCACGGATTTCGCAAATTGTCCGGGTAAATCAAATGCTGGTGCGTGTCTATGATATTCATTCCGCCGAAATGTTAGCGTCGCCGCTGCGCGCGCAAAGTTTAATTTCGCCGCCTTGCGCGACATGTTAAATTGCGCTGATGACAACGGGCGAAACCAATTTGCGGAATGGCGCGACGGAAATTTTCGTCTCCGGCATGACGTGCAACAATTGCGCGCGGCATGTCACCGAAGCAATTCAATCCGTGTCCGGCGTCCGCAGCGCGACCGTTTCGCTCCAGAATAAAAATGCCCTCGTCCGCTGGAACGCGGGCGCGGCGGAAAATATTCCCGCGATCCTTCAAGCCGTTAAAAGCGCGGGCTATGACGCCAAAGAAATTCAAAATGATCCCTGCGGCTGCGGTTCGTGCCACGCGCCGGCGCATCAAAGCTGGCAAATCAATTTGTGGCTCGGCGTGGTTGTCACCGCATTTTTGATGTGCGGCGAATGGATTTTCCGCTTCGGCGCTACGAAGTGGTTTCCGTGGGTTTCGTTTTTTCTCGCGGCGGTCGTCCAGATTTTTTCCGGCGCGCAATTTTATCGCGGCGCGTGGCGGCAATTGAAGATCGGCAGCTCGAACATGGACACGCTCGTCGCGCTCGGCTCGACGACGGCGTTCGGTTACAGCGCGTGGGCATTGTTGAGCGGTTACGGCGGCCATCTTTATTTCATGGAAGCCGCGGCCATCATCACGCTCATCAGCGGCGGCCATTATCTCGAAGCGCGCGTCAGTGAAAAGGCCGGCGGCGCGCTGAAGTCGCTCATGCAACTCGCGCCGCAAACGGCCAGGAAAATTTCTCGTAGCAACGGACGTGAATCCGCTCCGGCCAAATTTGATATTCGTCATTCATCATTTCAAACCAGCCAGAGCCGGCTCACACCGGCTGCTACGGAAGAAATTGAAATTGCGGTTTCGCAATTGCAAATCGGCGACCGGATTGTTTTGCGCCCCGGCGACCGCGTGCCGGTGGACGGAATTATGGTCGAAGGCGAATCCGCGCTCGATGAATCATCGCTCACCGGCGAATCCAATCCCGTGGATAAAAAATCCGGCGCGGAACTGTTCGCCGGCACGGTCAATTTGAATGGCCGGCTTGTCATGCGCGTGACGGCGACCGGCGAAGAAACGGCGCTGGCGCACGTCATCGCCGCCGTGCAACGCGCGCAAACCAGCCGCGCCGATATTCAACGTCTCGGCGACCGCGTGAGCAGCGTGTTTGTTCCCATCATCGTCGCGATTGCGGTGGGCGCCGGACTGTGGTGGGGACTCGCGCCGGAATCGGCCAATCGCGTTCACGAATTTCTCGCGCAATTCCTCTGGCACGCGCACGCTCCGGCGGGGATTGCCGTTGGATTTATCATCGCCGCCGCCGTTTTAATCATTGCTTGTCCCTGCGCGATGGGGTTGGCAACGCCGGCGGCAATCATGGCCGGAGCAAATGCCGCGTCGCGACGCGGCATTTTGATTCGCGACGGCGTGGCGCTGGAAAAAGCGGGAAAAATTTCGGCGATCATTTTCGATAAAACCGGAACGTTGACCGAAGGGAAACCGAAAATCGTTTCTGCCAAATTTTTCCCAATTGAACTATCTGAAGAATTAAAACAATTTACCGTAGCTGAACTCGCTGCATCAATCGCCGCGCTTTCGCATCATCCATTAAGCAAAGCGATTGCTGATTCAAATACTGCACGACATCCAATTAAAGAGTTCAAAGAGATTTCCGGGCGTGGCATAACAGGATTATTTCCGGCAACAGAAAAAAATTCTCATTTGATGCAACTCGGTTCACTGCGATGGCTTTCAGATGAAGGTGTGGATTGTTCCGAAGCAGGTCATTTTGCAAATGAATGGATGAACCAAGCGGCAACTGTTATTGGACTGTCAATAGATGTTCGTTTGGTGGCTCTGTTTGCGTTACGGGACACTTTGAAAGAAAAAGCTGTCGAAGTAATTGACCGTTTGGAAAATCCGTTTTGGAATAAAAAATATAAAATTTTCATTGTTTCGGGTGATTCACGGCGGACTGTAAATGCTATCGCGAGAGAGTTGAAAATTGATGAATGGGATTATGAAAAGACATTTTCGGAAATTCGGCCGGAACAAAAAGCGGAGTTTGTAAAAAAATTGCAAGGGCAGGGCGAGCGCGTTGCGTTTGTCGGCGACGGCATCAACGACGCGCCGGCGCTCACGCAGGCGGATTTGGGCATCGCCGTGAGCCGTGCCAGCGACATCGCGCGCGAGGCGGCGGACATCATTCTGCTTAAATCGGAAATCGAAGCCGTGCCGGAAGCGCTCGGACTGGCGCGCGCGACGTTGCGCACCATCAAACAAAATCTGTTCTGGGCATTTTTTTACAACGCGATCGGCGTGCCGCTGGCCGCGCTGGGATTCATCAGCCCGATTGCGTGCGCGGCGGCGATGGGCGTTTCGGATTTGATTGTCATCGGCAACGCGTTGCGGTTGTTACGGTGGCGCAATTGAATTGCTGCAAGCCGCAAAAATCCTATTCTCTTTGCATGGCATTTGACTCCGATTCGCCGCTCGACACGCTTTGGAAAGAATACAGTCGCGTGTTCGCGGATTTCGACGACCTCACGCTCGCGCGTTGGCTCGCGCAAACGCTCGGCCAGCTCGAAGGCAAATCGTGGCGGCTCTCGCATCCACTCGTCGGCGCGTATCGGCTCGCCGCGCAACTCGGTCACGAACGCGCCATCTGGCATAAGCGGATGGCCACGCCGCCGGTCGCTTACGCCGAATCGCCGTGCTGTCGCGCGCCGTTTCTGCCGTTGCTCACGCGCGACGTGCGCGAGGCTGGTCTGATTTGCCAGCATTGCAGCGAAACGCTCGTGCCGTTCGATGAAATTCCGGCCGATCTGCGCGGCGAGATTGAATCATGGGCGCAGCAATATGAACCCGTCCACGCCGTCGCGCATTGGGACGACCGGCAGCGTCGCAGCGCGGGCAATTACGATGCGGCCTTCGAAAACGCGGCGGAGGAGGCGGAAAAGCTGCTGGCGTTTTCGGGCAAAAATCTCGCACCGAAGTTGTTGAATCATTACGCCGCCGCGATTTGGGAAGATCAGGATGAATGTCTGGAAGTCAGGCCGGAGGATGTGGCGTTGTAGTGTGAAACGTTGAATCGTTGAACCGTGAATCGGAAAAATGTTTTGCGATGCAACGATTCACGATTAACAATTCACGATTGAAATGTTGAAATTCATTTTCAAATGGCTGCTGCGCTTGGCCTTTTTGGCCGTCGTGCTCGTGGTCATCGCGCTGCTGTCCTACAACTCCATTTTGCGCCTCATCATCGAGCGCAACATCCGCGCGCAAACCGGTATGGATGCGGAAATCGGCAGCTTTCATCTCGCGCTCACCGAGCCGACGATCGAGATCCGCAACCTGAAGATTTACAACACGAAAGAATTCGGCGGCACGCAGTTTCTCGACATCCCGGAAATCCACGTGGAATACGACCGCGACGCGCTTTTGAAAAAGCAGATCCACGTCACGCTCATGCGTTTCAATCTCGGCGAACTCGACATCGTGAAAAATGAAGCGGGCAAAACCAATCTGTTTGAATTGGGCGTCGCCGGGCCGAAAACCTCCGGCAAAGCGCCGCCGCAAATCAATTTCAAACACGAAACCGGTTATGATTTTACGCGGATTGACGTGCTGAACGTTTCCGTCGGCACGGCGAAATTTGTGGATCTGAAAAACCCGAAGAACAATCACGCGCAGAAGATTGACATCCAGAATTGCATCATCAAGGACGTGAAATCGGAAAACGATTTGGCCGGGCTGATGGTCTTTGTCGCATTGCGCGGCGGCGATTTCTTTACCACGACGTTTGGCGGAAAAAGTTTGCAGACGAATACTCCTGCGGGAGTGAATGGCATTTTGAATTTGCTGGGCGGTTCGCTTTGAAAATTCAATTCTTTCCGTAGCAACCGCGTGAATCGGCTTAATTTTATTTGGTTTTTGTGATTAGAGCGGACTCACGTCCGCTGCTACATTTTGAGGGGTTTCATTTTAACATTTTCCGCCCGCACCATTTTCTTTAACTTCACGGCGTGCATCGCGATTCGCTTAAATCCGCCGCGCGCCTGGTCGTCAAATTCGGCACCGGCGTGCTGACCGACAGCCGGAAACAAATTGATCCGGCGCAGTTGGAACAACTCGTCGCGCAAATCGCGGCGCAGCGCAAAGCCGGAAAGGAAATTGTCATCGTCACCAGCGGCGCGGTTGGCGCGGGCATGGGTGTGCTCGGCTATGAAAAGCGTCCGACGGAACTTGCCGAACTTCAGGCTTGCGCCGCCGTCGGCCAATCGCGGCTGATGGCGACTTATGCGGAGCTTTTTGCCAAACATGATTTGCGCGTCGCACAGGTTTTGCTCACGCACGACGATTTGGAACATCACGAGCGTCATTTGAACGCGCGAAATACTTTGGTGACGTTGCTCGGTCGCGGCGTTATTCCCATCATCAACGAAAACGACGCGATTTCGTTCACGGAAATCAAATTCGGCGACAACGACAAATTGTCCGCGCTCGTCGCGTCGCTGTTGCCGGCGGATTTGCTCGTCATTTTGACCACCGTGGACGGCGTCATCGAAAATTTTGGGAAAAAGAATCCGGCGACGATTTCGATCATCGAACAAATTGATTCCGCGATTGAAAGGATGGCGGGCGGCACGACCAGCGAAACGGCCGTTGGCGGAATGAAATCAAAGATCGAAGCGGCAAAAATTGTCGTGCGCTCGGGAATTCCGCTCGTCATTGCGTCCGGCAAAAAGAAAAACGTGCTGGCGAAAATTCTCGGCGGTGAAGACGAGGGAACGTTATTCGTCGCGCAACCGAACAAATTACAGGGACGCAAACGCTGGATCGCCTTTTTTCATCATCCCAAAGGAACATTGTTTGTGGACGATGGCGCGAAGAAGGCGTTGCGCGAATCGGGCAAAAGTTTGCTGCCGCCGGGCGTCGCGCGTTGCGAAGGGAATTTTTCCGAAGGCGATGTCGTCCGCATTTGCGATTTGAACGGGACGGAATTCGCGCGCGGCATCGCGAAATTTTCCGCCGAAGAAATCCGCGGCAAAAAATTGGCGCGCGTGGAATTGGTGCATCGCGATGATTTGGTGATTTTATGATGGCCACAGAGGAGCGGAGAACACCGAGGCGGCTTGCTCCGCTCTCGGAATTTTAATTCCCGGTCTTCTCTGTGAGTTCTGTGGCGAAACCTTTAATGAAAAAGAAATCTGCAATTGAAGATTTGTTGCGCGTGATGGCGAAGCTGCGTTCGCCACGCGGCTGTCCGTGGGACCGCGAACAATCGCACATGAGTTTGCGGCGTCACGCGATTGAGGAAGTTTACGAATTGATTGATGCGATTGAAGCGCGCGACGACCACGAAATGGCCGAAGAACTCGGTGATTTGTTGTTGCAGGTGGTCTTTCACTGCCAGCTTGCACGCGAACGCGGCGCGTTTGATTTTGAACGCGTCGCGCGACATATCACGGACAAATTGATTCGCCGTCATCCGCACGTTTTCGGAAAGGTGAAAGTCAAAGACGTGGACGAAGTCTGGGCGAACTGGGAAAAAATCAAAAAAGCTGAAAGGCACGGCACCAGGCACGCGCGCCATTCCGCGCTGGACGGAATTCCAAAACATCTGCCTGCGCTGTTGCGCGCGGAAAAGCTGGTCAAAAAAGCGCGGAAGAATCATTTGCTTGGAAATGCGAAATTGCCAAAGCGTTTAGGCAAATCGGAATTGGCGAAGCAGCTTTTTGAGTTGGCAGAATTCGCGCAAAGCCGGGATTGGAGCGCGGAAGAATTGCTTTCAGACGAAATAAAACGGCAGGAAAAACAATTGCGCCGGCTGGAACAAGCCGGATTGCCGAAAATCAGCCGTTGACACCCGCCGGATTTATGGTTTAATTTCCGACCCTTTGCGGGAAAAATTTATGTATGCAGTTTTAGAAACAGGCAGCAAACAGTATCGTGTGGCCGCGGGCGACACGCTGGAAATCGAACGCCTCGATGTCGAGGCCGGCAAACCGTTTACGTTTGACCGCGTGCTCATGATTGGCGGCGACAAAGTCACCGTCGGTTCGCCGACCGTTTCGGGCGCGAGCGTCGTGGCCGACGTCGTGGCGCACAAGCGCGGCGAGAAGAAGCTCACGTTCAAGATGAAACGCCGCAAAGGTTATCACAAAACCATCGGCCATCGTCAGGAATTGACGGTCGTGAAGATCACGGCGATAAATATTTAATCGTGAACCGTTACATCGTGAATCGTTAAACCGGTTTGCGAAGTGACGATGCAACGATTCAACAAATTACGATTTAACGAAATAAAGTTATGGCACATAAAAAAGGTCAAGGCAGCGTCAAGAACGGACGCGACAGCGTCAGCAAACGTCTCGGCGTGAAAGCATTTGGCGGCGAATTTGTCAGCGCCGGCAGCATCATCGTCCGCCAGCGCGGCAGCAAATTTGTCGCGGGCAAAAACGTCGGCATCGGCAGCGACTGGACGTTATTCGCGCTCACCGACGGCAAAGTGCAGTTCGACAAGAACGGCAGCCGCGTGAACATCGTCGCGGAAACGGCGGCGGCAAATTAAAAACAGCCGTGAAATTTTAAAGCGAGGTTCACGCCTCGCTTTTTTTGTTTATGATTAATCGTTTATGATTGATGATTTGAAATCGTAAATCGCAGATCATCAATCGAAAATTCTGCCAATGTTCATTGACGAAATAAAAATCTACGCGAAGGCCGGACACGGCGGCAAAGGCTGCGTTGCGTTCCATCGTGAGGCCTACATCACCAAAGGCGGTCCGAGCGGCGGCAACGGCGGACGCGGCGGCAGCGTGATTTTGCAGGCCGACCACGACCTCAACAATCTCATCGCGCAGTATTATCAGCCGCGATTGATCGCCAAGGAGGGCGAGCACGGCATGGGCAAAGGCATGGACGGCCACGCCGGAAATGATCTGATCATCAAAGTTCCCTGCGGCACGCTCATCTGGAAATTGAAGGACACGACGCCGGCCGTCAAAGAAAAATATTATTCTGTCGATAAAAGAAAAGAGGACGAAGACGAAGAGGAATCGGTGGCTGAAGATGAAAAACCAACGTTCAAATCCAGCACCAGCGCGCGACCGTTGATCCGCAGCGCCCGCGGCGCCATTGCGCAGGAAATTGATTTAAGCCGGGAAACCGGCGGCGAATCTTCGGAAAGCGATTCTGAAAAAGGCGAACTCGTTGCCGACCTTACCCAGCACGGACAGCAATTTGTTTTGTGCAAAGGCGGACGCGGCGGATTGGGTAATCGCAATTTTGCCACCGCGCGCCGCCAGACGCCGCGGTTCGCGCAACCCGGCGAGCCGGGCGAAGAAGGCGATTTTCTGTTTGAACTGCGCATCATGGCCGAAGTCGGACTCGTCGGCTATCCGAACGCCGGCAAATCCACCCTGCTCACAGCCATTTCCAAAGCGCGCCCGAAAATCGCGCCATATCCGTTCACGACCTTGCATCCGCAAATTGGCATCGTGGAATACGCCGACTGGCATCGGCTCACCATTTGCGACGTGCCGGGATTGATTGAAGGCGCGCACCAAAACGTCGGTCTGGGCCACGAATTTCTGCGCCACATCCAGCGTTGCAAAATTCTCGTGCTGCTGCTCGACATGGCCGGCACGGACAACCGCAAGCCGTGGGACGATTACAAACAATTGCTTGCGGAACTGGAACTTTACGATCCCGCGCTCGTGGAAAAACCACGCCTCGTCGTCGCCAACAAAATGGACGAAGCCGTCGCCGAAAAAAATCTGAAGCAATTCAAAACGAAAATCAAAAAAGTAAAAGCCCTGCCGATTTCCGCCGCGTTTGATGAAGGCATCGAGAAATTCAAGAACACGATTCGCGAAGCGGTGGAAGATGCCGAATAAAGTTTAGGCTCACGCAAAGGCGCAAAGACGCCAAGTTAAAATCTGTCCTTTGCGAGCTTTGCGGCTTTGCGTGAGAATTTTTCGGCCTTCATGCCGCCGACAATTCCAAAAAACGCATCACGGTGTCGCCGTGCTTGAGCATTTTTACTTCGCGCCACGGCGCAACTTTGTTTCAGCGCAAAGTGTCCAGCAATTCCTGCCGTTCCACGCCTTTGTGCTGGCTGACTGCGCGGATGATGCTGTTCAAAGTGCCGACGCGGACGGGATTATGATTCGGAACGGACAACCGCTGGTGCGACGGTTCTTCTGTTTGCAAAATAATGTGACTGCCTTCTTGATGAACGATTTGATAATTCCAATCGCGACACAAAACTTTCACCAGTTGCGCGCCGCTCAAATCGCGCGGGATTTTCATGCGCCGGCAAGAACTTCATCGCGCACCAGATGCAGCCGGATGCGACGCGAGGTTTGCGGTTGGTCGAAAAAATAACCGCGCACGGCTTCCTGAACATTTTTGCGCACGTCGTCCCAAGTGTTGCCCTGCGTGAAGATATTTTCCGTGAGACATTCGGCGCAAAATCCGCCGTCCTCTTCCTGCGTCACTTCAAACACCAATTCTTTCATAGCAACAAATTACGGCGATTGGTTTGATATCGCAAGAAGATGATTACAATTCCAAAAAACGCATCACCGTATCGCCGTGCTTGAGCATTTTCACTTCGCGCCACGGCACAACCAATTCTAGCGTGTCGCGTTTGGTGTGACCCAAAATAAATCTTCCGTTTGCCACGAGCAGCTTCGGCAAATTTTTATCGTCGAGCAATTGTTGCGCGAACGATTCCGAACGGCGTCCGACATTTTTTTCACCGTAAGGCGGGTCGGCGAGAATCAAATCGAATTGTTCGCCGTTTTGCGCGAGCTGCGACAGCGCGGTGAAAACATCCTGCGTCCGCACTTGAAGGTTGGCATTTGGAATTTGCGCGGCGTTGTTTTGAATGAAATTGGCATGTTTCTGCGATTTTTCGATGCACAACGCCGCCCGCGCGCCGCGGCTCAAACATTCGAGGCTTAACGCGCCGCTGCCGGCGAACAATTCCAGAACTTTCGCGCCGACGACGCGTTCGCCAAGCGAATTGAAAGTCGCCTGCTTGACCAAATCCGGTGTCGGGCGGACATCGAGTCCTTTTGGCACTTTCAAGATCCGTCGGGCAGCATTTCCGCCAGTGATTCGCATCGGCCAAGTTTAATTGTTATCAGGCAATGAAGCGAGAGATCGTGCGTATTTAAATTTTTCCAAGATTGCGCGGAAAGCGAAAATAAGGCATTATCGTTGTCCGGCTTCAAGTGGCCGGACAATTTTTACAATGAGCGAACCAATTCTCGAAATTAAAAATCTCTCGGCTGGCGTCGAGGGAAAGCAGATTCTCAAAGGCATCAGCCTGACCGTCGGCGCGGGCGAAGTCCACGCGGTGATGGGACCGAACGGCTCGGGCAAAAGCACGTTGGCGGCGGTGCTCGCGGGTCGCGACGGCTACGACGTGACCGGCGGCGAAGTGATTTATCAGGGCAAAGATCTGCTGGAAATGGATCCGGAAGAACGCGCCCGCGAAGGCGTTTTTCTGGCGTTCCAATATCCGGTCGAAATTCCGGGCGTGAACAGCACGTATTTTCTCAAGGCCGCATTGAACGAAATCCGCAAATCGAAAGGCCAGCCGGAATTGGACGCCATTGAATTTCTCGAACTCGTCAAAGATAAAATCAAATTACTCGAATTGAACGAGGATTTGCTCAAGCGTTCGGTGAATGAAGGTTTTTCCGGCGGCGAAAAGAAGCGGAACGAAATTTTTCAGATGGCCGTGCTCGAACCGAAGCTTGCGATTCTGGACGAAACGGATTCCGGCCTGGACATTGATGCGTTGCGCGTTGTTTCCAACGGTGTGAATAAATTGAAGACGAAGGAAAATGCGCAGCTCGTCATCACGCATTATCAACGATTGCTCAACTACATCGTGCCGGATTTCGTTCACATCCTCGTGGACGGCAAAATCGTGCATACCGGCGGCAAGGAATTGGCGCTCGAACTCGAAGCCAAAGGTTACGACTGGATCTTGAAGGGTGAATTGGCGAACGCCTGACAATTTGTCTTATTGGCCTGAAAACGGTCGGCGGTCCGAAAACAGAAAAATAAATCTTTTATTTTCATTTGACGGAGCGCGTCGCTTGCAGTCCACTTGACGCCTGAATTGAATCTCGGTTCATTGCTTTAAGTTCTGGCGTTCGGCTTCTCATAATTCAATCCCCGGACGCCAAGGCCAAAACGCAAGAGCCAATTGTTATGCAAGGATACCTGTCACTCGTTCTGCATGCGCACCTGCCATTTGTGCGCCATCCGGAGCACGAAAAATTTCTCGAGGAAAGCTGGCTGTTTGAGGCGATTACGGAAACCTACATTCCGCTGATCCAGGTTCTCGAAAACTGGCGGCGCGACGGTGTTCGCGCGCAACTGACGTTGTCGTTGTCGCCGACGCTTTGCTCCATGCTCAATGACCCGCTGTTGCGCCGGCGTTACGACCGTCATTTGGACGAGCTTATCGCGTTGGCGGAAAAGGAAATCCATCGCACACATTGGGATCGCGCGTTTCGCGAATTGGCGTGGATGTATCACTATCGTTTCAATCTCGCCCGCGAAACATGGCGGCATCATCAATTCGACATGGTCGGCGCATTCAAAAAATTTCAGGATGAAGGCGCGATTGAAATCATCACCACGGCGGCGACGCATGCACTGCTGCCGTTGATTGCGAACCATCCGCCGTCCGTTCGCGCGCAGATTTTGACAGCGCGCGACCATTACCAAAGTTGTTTTGGACGCGAACCGCGCGGCATCTGGCTGCCGGAATGCGCTTACGCCGCGGGCGTGGAGGAATTTTTGCAGGAGGCGAATATCCGCTGGTTCATTTTGGACACGCATGGCGTGCTTTATGCGAATCCGCGTCCGCGTTACGGGACATTCGCGCCGATTTTCACGCCAAACGGAATTGCAGCCTTCGGCCGCGATTACGATTCATCGCGCCAGGTCTGGAGCAAGCACGAAGGTTATCCGGGCGATCCGCGTTATCGCGATTTCTATCGCGACATCGGATTCGATTTGGATTTCGATTACGTCAAAGATCATTTGCCGTCGCCGGAAAATCGCGGATTCACCGGCATGAAATACTATCGCATCACCGGCGGCCGTGGCGAAAAGCAGATTTATCAGCGCGATCTGGCCTTGCAGGCGGCGAGCGAACATGCGCAACATTTTCTGGACGAACGCATCACGCAAAACCAAAAAATCACCGGATTGCTTGACCGTCCGCCGCTGGTTGTCGCGCCTTACGATGCGGAATTGTTCGGCCATTGGTGGTATGAAGGGCCGGAATTTCTGGACTACTTTGCGCGCAAACTTTTCTTTGACCAAAAGGTCATTGAAATGATCACGCCCGGCGAATATCTGCATCGTCACCCGACCAATCAAATCGCCACGCCGAGCGCGTCGAGCTGGGGTGAGGAAGGTTATTATCGCGCCTGGCTCAATGAATCGAACGAATGGATTCTGCCGCATCTGCAAATCGCGCAGGAACGGATGAGCCGTCTGGCGAATAAATTCGCGAGGAAATCCACGCCGCTGCAAAAACGGGCGCTCAAACAGGCCGCGCGTGAATTGCTGCTGGCGCAGGCGAGCGATTGGCCGTTCATCCTGCGCGCCGGCACGAGTCCGGATTACGCGCGCCGCCGCGTCAAAGACCATTTGCTGCGCTTCATTTCGCTGCACGACCAGCTTACCGCCACGAGCGTGGACGAAAAATGGCTCCTGCAAACCGAATCGGCGGACAACATTTTTCCGGATGCGGATTGGACTTATTGGAAATAGGAATTGATTCCCCCTTTTACGGATTCGCCCCAAACTTTTTGCAATTTGCTTGTTGTCGGAAAATCTTTCTGAATTGTGCAACGGAAATTGTTTCGTCTGCGCCTGAAAACCATTGGCATATTTCGAGCTAAACAAAATCTCGAACACACGATGTTCGCAAGAACAACAAAAGGTGAGTTATGCCAACAACACGAAGACATGGGAATTCAAGCCGTAGTCGCGGCAGCAGCAGCCGACGGGGTTTCGCTGCGATGAGCCCGGAACAACGCCGGAGCATCGCATCGAAGGGTGGTCGGTCGCGCCGTGGCAGCAGCAACAGCTGACGGCTTGGAGGGCAGAAATACTCCGGTCTGAAAAGGCCGGAGTAATTTTTTGTTCGTTTCTGAAATTGCTTTAGCGGGGCGAACTGTGGCTTAATTAAGCCCCGTGAAAGTCATCGGAATTATTCCCGCGCGCTACGCTTCTACCCGGTTTCCCGGCAAGCCGCTCGCGCTCATCGCGGGCAAGCCGCTCATCCAGCGCGTCGTCGAGCAATGCCAAAAAGCAAAATCGCTTTCAGAAATTGTCGTGGCAACGGACGACGAACGGATTTTCAATACGGCGAAAAAATTTTGCCACGTGGAAATGACGCGGACGAATCATCCCAGCGGTTCGGACCGAATTGCGGAAGTTGCCCAAAAAATTTCCTGTGACGCGGCGGTGAACATCCAGGGCGACGAACCGTTGATTGATCCAGGCGTGATTGATTCAGTGGCGAAGGTATTGACGAATTGCGAAATGTCCACGGCTGCCACGCAAATCAGGAATATTTCTGATTTGGAAAATCCGAACGTCGTGAAAGTGGTTGTCAACGCCGCCGGTCGCGCGTTATATTTTTCGCGGCGCACGATTCCGTATCTGCGCGAGGCCGCCAGTGGTTCAAGCGAACAGTTGGCGGCGTTTGCTTTTTTGAAACATCTCGGCATTTACGGTTACCGGCGCGAGACGCTGTTGCGGCTGGTGAAATTTCCCGTGTCGCCGCTCGAAAACGCGGAGAAGCTGGAACAATTGCGCGCGCTGGAAAACGGAATTCAAATCGCGATCGTGAAAGTGGATTACGACAGTGTGGGCGTTGATTTGCCCGACGACGTAAAAAGAGTTGAAGAAATTTTGAACCAAAAATGAAACCATCAATTTATTATTTGCCGTCGGCAGATAATTCCGCTTGGAAAGATGGCATTTCCAAAATTGATTGTCTTCCCATCCGCGAGAGTGGCGTTTGGATCGAAAAGAAACACAAGCCATTGGTTTATTATTCAGAAATTTTTAATGCAGCGATGAAGGATAAACCGTGGGACGAAAGAATTTATTTTGAACTTTTCGCCGGGCCGGGTTGCTGCTTCGTTCGAGAAACAAAAAAGGAAGAATCGGGTTCGCCGCTTCAAGTCTTGGAAACCAACTTTACAAAATTCATTTTTGTCGAAATGAGCAAAGCTGCGGCCGAGGCTCTTGTAACAAGAATTGACAATCATAAAAACGCTTCAAAAGTCGAAATCTGGTGCGGCGATTGCGCCGAAGCTATTAAAAAAATTATCATTCCGCCAAAGTCTTTGACCTTTGCTTTCATAGATCCAACGCGGATTGGTCATGCTCCCTTCAAGTTGATCTCCGTTTTGGCGACTAAAGCGCGATCTGATATTTTGATTAACATTCCAATTGGCACGGACATCAAACGAAATTTGCACAATTATCTTGCCCAGGCTAACTCGGAAGCACCGTTGACAAAATATTTAGGTTCTGATGAATGGAAAACACTTCCAACAAACTCTCCGTCAAATTTTTGTCGGGGATTCTTGGAATTATATGAAGCGCAATTGAGAAAACTTGGATATAAGTTCATCGGTAAAATTCAGCAGGTAACCACACTGGGAAATGTTCCGCTTTATTATTTGTTTTTTGCGAGTAAACATCAACTTGGCGAAAAATTTTGGAACGATACGTTAAAACGAGTCAATGAACCTGAATTATTCGAGTGATAAAAATAATACAGCATGGACTGTATTTGTCCTATCCGCTGTGCAAAACTTTTTTCAATGAGCGCCAATTCTAAAATTGAATGGACGGATGCAACGTGGAATCCGGTTCGCGGCTGCAACAAAATCAGCCCCGGCTGTCTGCATTGTTACGCCGAAACTTTCGCGGAAAGATTTCGCGGCGTGCCCGGGCATCCGTTCGAGCAAGGTTTTGATATTCGCCTTGTGCCGGAGAAACTTGGCGATCCATTACGTTGGTCAAACCCGCAAAGAATTTTCGTAAATTCCATGAGTGATCTTTTTCATCCAAAAGTGCCGGACGAATACATCGTCAAAGTTGCGCGCGTGATGAAAGCCGCCAACTGGCACACCTATCAAGTGCTCACCAAGCGCGCCGACCGAATGCAAAAATTATTGAACGGCAAATTAAAATTCGCGGCGGGGCAGGCGCACATCTGGTGGGGCGTGAGCGTGGAAAATCGCAAGCACGGTTTGCCGCGCATTGATTTGTTGCGTGAGTCGCCCGCCCAAGTCCGTTTTCTTTCCGTTGAACCGTTGCTCGAACATCTCGGCGCGCTCAATTTGAAAGGCATAAACTGGGTCATCGTCGGCGGCGAAAGCGGTCCAGGCGCACGGCCAATGAATGCCGCGTGGGTGCGAAACATCCGCGCGCAATGTCGCGGCGCGAAAGTCGCTTTCTTTTTCAAACAATGGGGTGGCGTCCGTAAAAAAGAAACCGGCAGAGAATTGGATGACCGCACTTATGATGATTTGCCAGAACGACCGCAAATCCCTGTTCCTGATTTGGAATTCAGGCGAAATACTTTGGAACGATTGAATTTGAGGGAAAAAATAATTTGAAATGAAATTCATATTTGTAACCGGCGGCGTGGTGAGTTCGTTGGGCAAAGGCCTGACGGCGGCCGCGCTCGGCACGTTGCTCGAAAATCGCGGCCTCAAAGTCGCGCTTCAGAAATTCGACCCCTACCTCAATGTTGATCCGGGCACGATGTCGCCGTATCAGCACGGCGAAGTTTACGTGCTCGACGACGGCGCGGAAACCGATCTCGACCTCGGCCATTACGAGCGCTTCACCAGCACAAAACTGTCGCGCATGAACAATCTCACGAGCGGCCAGGTTTATCAGACCGTTCTCAACAACGAGCGCGAAGGAAAATATCTCGGCAAAACCGTGCAGGTCATTCCGCATGTGACGGACGAGATTAAAAATCGCATCCATGCGCTCGCCGAAAAATCGAAAGCGGATGTCGTCATCACCGAAATCGGCGGCACGACCGGCGACATCGAAGGCCTGCCGTTTCTGGAAGCGATCCGGGAATTTGCGCTCGAGGTCGGTTACAACAACGCCATTTTCATGCACGTCACTTATGTGCCGTTCATCAAAGCTGCGGGCGAATTGAAAACCAAGCCGACGCAGCAATCGGTCGCGAAATTGCGCGAAATTGGTATTGCTCCGCATGTCCTGGTTTGCCGCTGTGAAAAACCGTTGGACAAAGAATTGCGTCAGAAAATTTCGTTGTTCTGCAATGTCCCGGTCGAAGCGGTCATCGAAGAAAAGGACGTTGACCATTCCATTTACGAAGTGCCGCTGATGCTTCAGCGCGAGCGCGTGGATGACCTGGTTTGCCGGCTGCTCGATTTGCATACGTCGGCGGCGAACATGACGCACTGGCAGGAAATCATCCGCAAACTCATCGCGCCGCAACATCGCGTGCGCGTCGGCGTGGTCGGCAAATACATCGGCCTGCAGGACGCCTATAAATCCGTTTACGAAGCGGTCATCCACGGCGGCGTGGCCAATGATTGCGGCGTGGAAATCGTGCAGGTGGACGCCGAGGAGATCGAAAAGGACGGCGCGGAAAAAATGTTGAAAGGTCTCGGCGGTATTTTGGTTCCCGGCGGATTTGGCGAGCGCGGCGTGGAAGGGAAAATTCTGGCGGTTCAATATGCCCGCGAAAACAAGATCCCTTATCTCGGTCTTTGCCTCGGGATGCAGATCGCGACGATTGAATTTGCGCGCAACGTTTTGAAATTGTCCAAGGCGCATTCCACGGAATTTGATTTGAACACGCCGCATCCGGTCATCGCGATGCTCGACGAACAAAAGCGTGTCACCAAAAAAGGCGGAACGATGCGGCTTGGCGCGCAACCATGTCAGATCACTATCGGCACGAAGGCGGCGGAACTTTATGGTTCATTTGTCATCAACGAACGGCATCGGCATCGTTACGAATTCAACAATTCCTATCGCGAAAAATTCGAAAAGGCTGGATTCATTTTCAGCGGCAATTCCGCCGATGGCAAATTGGTGGAAATCATCGAATTGAAAGAGCATCCGTTTTACATCGCCAGCCAGTTTCATCCGGAATTTTTAAGCAAACCGCATCAGCCGCATCCGTTGTTCAAAGGCTTTATTGCGGCGGCGCATCAAAATATCCATCACAAGCCGCTCTAAGCCGATGCCCAAAGCCGAAATCAGTTGGAAACGCGTGACGGATGATGGCGTCAAATTGCAGGTTTATGCGCAACACGTCGGGCGCGACTGGAAGTTTTTCCAGCGCGAGAAACGTTATGACCGATGGGAAGCTGTGCCGGAACCGCCGCTGGAGGACTGGCTGGAATTGCTCGACGCCGTTCAGCGTCTCATCACGCGCCGCCGTTACCAGCCCGGTGACGAAAAAGATTTGAGACGCCAAATCCGCGAGCGTTTTCCGGAAGCGGAGATCTAATATCGTGCATCGGCCGCCGACTTTATCTCTGGAAAAAATCGCGCCATCATCTCGCCGCAATGTTGGTTCACTTTGCGCGTCAAAAAATCCCGGTCAATATCGCGCAGGAGCGGGACTTTTTGGATGTTCTTGAATTTGTGCGTGTCTTCGATCTGGATTGAATAGCGCGGCAGATGCGCAAAATCGGCTATTTCCAGCGCGCGCTTTTTGATTTCATCCACGCGCACGATGAGCAATTTTTCCGCGGGAACCTTCGCCAGCACTTCGCGATGATGCTTGTCCCAACCGGTCAGGTAACTTTCGATCGGATAGAGATTTTTTTCCTTGAGCGATTGTTCCTCCGGCGCATGGACAATTTTGGCATCATGTTGTGCGCGCCGCCATTTGAGCCAGCGTTCATCGATGTTCTGGAAATAAAAATCATGATTGAGAACGGATTCGAGCCATGAATAGCAATCGCGCGTCGTTAAAATAAATCGCGCATCGGGAAATTCCTTCAGTAAAAAATCCAAAATGCGGATATTTTGCGGTGATGAATCCACTTCCAATCCAAGTTGCCGGTCGCGCACATGCAGCCACGCGGTCATCTGCGCGTCGGAAATGCTGCCATCCTGCCAGGCCAGAATTTTTTCCGTCAATTCCAGCGCGCGGGTTTCGTGGCCGGACAGGACATTTCTGGAAAACATGCCGGCGATCGAATGCGTTCCGCTTTTGGCGATGCCGATGCAGTAAGTCCGGCAGCGCCGGACACGGTTTTTGCCGAGCAAAAATCGTTTCGTTCTGAACAATGCGTCTTCCAAAAGCATAAGCGCTGTGTCAAAATTCTTTCATCGCATCGCACCGATGGAAAGTAAATTCATCCGTCGCCGATTTTTTGAATTGCTGAAAATCTATTTCGATGGAAAATGCACGTCACATGAGCGCCAGAAAAGCTGCCAATCTTTTCCCTTCCGCCGGTAAAATCACGTTGCAGGAACGCGAACACCGCCATGGTCACCGCGGCGGCGTGGTCTGGCTCACCGGCCTTTCGGCATCCGGCAAATCCACCATTGCCGCCGAATTGGAACGCGAATTGTTCCAGCGCGGGTGCCAGACCATTATTCTTGACGGCGATGCCGTGCGGCAGGGTTTGTGCAGCGACTTGACTTTTACCGAGCGGGACCGTCACGAAAACATCCGGCGCGTCGGCGAAGTGGCCAAATTGTTTTCCAATGCCGGTTTCATCTGCATTTCCGCGTTCATTTCGCCGCATCGCGCCGATCGCGCAATGGTGCGGGCAATGATGACGGACGGGATTTTTCTTGAAGTTTTTGTCAATGCGCCGCTGGCGGTTTGCGAAGCGCGCGATCCAAAAGGTCTTTACGCCAAAGCCCGGGCCCACAAGATCAAAAATTTTACCGGAGTTTCGGCGCCGTATGAACCGCCGTTGAATCCGGAAATTGAAATTCACACGGATAAATTGACTGTGGTCGAAGGAGTCAAAAAAATTCTCATGCATCTGGAAAAGACATGCGGCATCGGAAAGACAAAAGCAGATATTGCCGCAGAAATGGCTTCCGCGAATTCTTTATGATGAGCCCGCTTAAGCACGAAAGACCGGGGAACCTGGCGGCGATTTTGATTTTTGCATTTTGCTTTTTGATTGCCGGCTGCGCCTCGCAAAAACAGGCGTGCTGCATGAGGGCGACTCCTAAAATCGAGGCTTTCGAAAAATTCCCGGCACAATGTGATCCCCGGGGAATCGGCGAAAAGATCGCGCATAATTTTCTCAAACGCGACATTTACACCATTAACGGCAAAATCGTTTATCCTGAAGTCTGCACGGCATTTGGCGCGCTGCGTTTTGCCGGTGAAGTCAATGACCGGGATCTGGAAAATCATCTGGTTGACCGCTACAAATTTTTGCTTACGCCCGGAGGCGCACAGATGATTGCCACCAACCGGCACGTGGATTTTCATGTTTTCGGCGCACTGCCGCTGGAAATTTATTTGCTCAACGGGGACACCAATTGGCTCGCTCTCGGCCTTGAAAAAGCCGATGACCAATGGATAAATCCGTTGCCGTCCGGCCTGGCCCGCGAATCGCGCTGGTGGGTGGATGACTGTTTCATGATCGGAATTCTCCAGATCCAGGCTTATCGCGCCACACAGGACCCCAAATATGCGGACCACGCGGCGTATGAACTGGCGGATTATCTCGACAAATTGCAGCAGCCGAACGGATTGTTTTATCACGCCACGACCAGCCCTCATTTCTGGGGTCGCGGCAACGGCTGGTTCGCGGTCGCGCTTGCCGAAGTTTTAAGTTCATTGCCGCCGGACCATCCAAAATATCAGCGGCTCATGAACGGCTATAAAAAAATGATGGCTGCGCTGAAGAAATATCAGGCGCCGTCCGGCTGCTGGCGCCAGCTTGTGGACAATGACCGGGCATGGGACGAAACGAGTTGCACCGGAATGTTTACCTTTGCGCTCATCACCGGCGTTCAACACGGCTGGCTGGACCAAAAGGAATATGCGCCTGTGGCGCGACGCGGCTGGATCGGCCTGTGCCGGCACATTGACCAGAACGGCGACGTTCACGACGTTTGCGTGGGCACGAACGAAAAGGACGATACGCAATATTATTTGGATCGGCCGCGCAAGACCGGCGATCTTCACGGTGAAGCTCCCGCGCTTTGGTGCGCGTGGGCGCTCTTGCAATAATCACTTCCGCTCCAGTAAAAAGGTCGTCATCGCTTTTTCTCCCAGCGTGGATTGGATGTCCAACAGTGACGGATAATTTTTCGGCGCGATGATCGCTGGAACGATTTCAAATTCATCCGTGACTTTGCACTGGCCGTCGGCGTTCGTTTCCACGATGCGCGCTTTTGAACCGCCCGGCGCCTTGAGCGTTTTGCTTCCGGGCGCAATTTCCGTCAATTGATAACCGGAAGGCAATTGAACTTTGGTCCGGACAATTTGTTCATTTGCATCGGAAATGAACAGTGGCAGCGAACGGTGCTGGCTTACGACGTCGAATAACGATGGCGAGAACGGCAGGTTGAAGTAAAAGTATCTGCCTTCCGCGATGCCATAATCGGACAGTTCCACGGTGAATTCTTCGAGGCCGGGATAAGTATCGAATTTTGTCGTCAAATCGCCGACGGCTTTGGCGCCTTCCGCGACGCGGGAAACAGCTCCCTGAAAATAGCGATTCCGTTCTTCAGGCGGCAATTCGGCAAAAAATTTATGATCCATATTGTAAGCCTCACCGTAAAAATGCGATGAAATCTTGATGCGCGCCCGGCCGTCGGGGGAAAGTAAAATCGCATAATCGGTTTCGGTTTTGTTGCTGCAATTTTTCGCGGCATGGATGGTTTCCATTTTTTGCGATGGAAGTTCGACTCCTAATTTTCCATCGCTGCCGGTCGTGCCCAGGTGCGCATATTGGTCCGTGTCATTGAGATAATAATCATCGCCGTCCACGGAAATTTTTACGAGCGGCGTTTGAAAATCGTCGGGCAGGGGAAGCGAATTTGCCACCTTCCGAATTTCCGAAACCGGCGGCAGCCCGGACGCCATCACGAACTCCGGTTGAAAACCGGCGGCGCTCAACATGGCATGGAACAAAATCGCGCGATCGGCGGCATGGCCGTAGCCGTCGGTCAACGTTGTGTCGGCATCGGAAAGTTCGCGCAGCGGAAGTTCCGTAAAGGATGGTCCGGCCGGCCGGATGTTCTGGGCGATGAAATCGCGGATCGCTTTTACGGCATCCAATTTGGATTTGCCTTTCGTCAATTGTTTCGCAAGTTCGGCAGCTTTCGACGAATGTTTTGAATGCGCGAGCATGGCATCGCTCACCGATTTCCAATAGTCATGGGCGTCGCCGATAAAATAATCCACGCCGCCGTCATAAATCCAGGCGGGGGGCAATTGCGGTTCGGACGGCAACGCCTTCACATCTTTCGCATTCCATTCGAACGTCTGTTCGCCGTTTGCCGTTTTATGCTTTTCGGAAACGACGCCGTTGCCGCTGACGAGTTTTTGAATTTTCAGATCCGCTGGCGCGGTGAGCGAGAACGATTTTTTATCAAGTGCATCTGGAAATTGGAACGGCTCAAAATCTGACAACGACGGCATGTCATGGATCTTGATTTGGAATTCAACTTCAATCGTCGAACCGATTTCCACGCCGGGCAGATTGGCGACGAGAATTTTTCCGCCGGTATAACGTTTCGCGCCGGCATTCCAGCCCTGATCCATCACGTTGATTTCGCCAGAAGAAATTTCCTGTCGCTCGCCGGTTTTAGAAATCACCACGGCGCTGACGATCTTTGCTTCCTGGCACGCCGGATTGAATGGGATTTTAACCTCCGCTTCGCGAATCTTTCCGTCGTAAGTCAAAATGCGTTTGGAATATTTGACATCATAAACGGCGGTGTGAGCGTCTTTGGCCTGAAGTGATTTTTTGCTGTAGAGGATTTCGGCATTGGATTCCGGTTTTGGAGCAGGCGATGTGTTCTTCGCCGGGCCATTTGCCGGCACATTGGATTTCAAGGCGAGGATCAAATTTTTTCGTCCATCCAGCGCCATGCCTTTGAGCGTTTGCTTGAGTTTGAGATATTGCTCTGCGGAAAATTCATCGGTTTTCAATTTCAGTTCGCGCGAACATTTCAGCGAATCGTTGGTGAACGCGACATGCACGACGTAGGCGATTCCCGGCTCATTGACAGAGGAATAATCCGGCACGGCGAGCGGAGCGGCAAACCCGCCGGTCAATTTGAGTGAAACATCTTCCCGCACGCCGCAGGTCACGTCGGTCTGCAACGGATATTTGCGTTTGGCCAGGCCGGTTGACCCGATCAGGACGCGATTGGCAACGCCGAGATCTTTTGACACCCAGGGCAAATTGACGACTGATTTCGTGCCGCCATTGGCGGTCATTCCGCTGGCGACGAAACTGATTTGCACATGCAAGGGCAGGGAAGTATCGAGAATATTTTTGGGCGTGATATTGAATGAAATCAATTTGGCGCCGGGAATGGCGTCTTTGAGCCGGCCTTCGATGAATTGCCGCTGCTGGTCCGGTTTCAAATGCACAAAGGCGTTGCGATAGGCATCGTCATTGACGCCTTCAAAAGAAAAATCCGAAGTGGCCGACAGCACGCCATTGGCGTTGAGCGTGCCGGAAGTTGTTACGCGCATCATGTTTTTGTCCGGTGATTCCACGGGACTGATCAGCAGCGTTTCGCCTGCCGGTTTGCAGACGAGGTAACTGCGGTCGCAATCATACGTCGGCAACAGTTCGCGCGTATTTTCATCGGTCGGATCCATCAACGTATATTGGCCGGGTTTCAATTCCACGCAAACGATGGCGTGATTGAAATTCGGCGCGGGAACCTCCTGGTCGCGTTTCGCGCCGATGTTGATTAATACCGGATAAGCATCAAATCCCGCGAGCCGGAGCATTTCGACGAGCAAGCCGGCTTTGTCGCGGCAGACACCGTATTTTTTGTCGAACGTGATGCAAACATCGTGCGGTTCAAAACCGGGACGATTTTTCTCCGGTGTCAATCCCATGTAACGGATGTTTTTGGAAACGTAATAGAAGATCGCCTTGATTTTGTCCAAATCGGTCGCGGCATTTTTTGTGAGGTCGGCGACGGTTTGTTTCATCTCCGGGGTGGTTTTTTCCAAGTGCGGCTTGCTCAAATTCCAATACCATTTGGAAACGTCGCGCCATGACGGCAATGTGCTGACGAACAAGCGTTGCAACACTTCATCCGCCGGCGGCATTCCCGGCTCATCGAACATGCGCGGCACATTGTTGACCTCCCAGTCATAAACAATCGAATCGTCATTGGTTTTCACGGACGACGCGATGGTTCCGGCAATTTCATCCCGCAACCGGATTCTTTGCAGCGGCAGATTGGTGGGCGCATGAACCTCGTAAATGATATGACGGATGTAGCTCGAGCCTTCAAAAACATTTTCCTCGTCGTATTCGTCCGGCATGATTGAACGTTGAATCATCATGCGCGAAACGACATGGACGATGTCGCCGACTTCGAGTTGCGGAATGTTCACTCGCAAAATGCGCATGTTGGGATCATAAATGTTTTCGGCCATCTGGCTGTCATCAATGGATTCTTTGGAATTGGCGGCGACGTCCACCGGCACAATCGAGCCGTCCGGCTTGATGACTTCCAATTTCGGCACGTCCACCGTCCAATACGGCAGCATGAAAAAGAACGAAGCTTCGCGGCTTTCGCGGCGGCCTTTTTCCGTGAGCACTTTGGTGAACGTTTCGTCCTGGCATTCGCCCGTGCCGTCGGCGTGATAATCGCGGACGCTTTTCTGCTCGACGATGGCCGAATCGGAATTTGGATATTTCTCCGGCGTGATTTCCGCGGCAGCGGCCAAAACTTTTTGCTCATCGGCAAAATTCCACATCGTGCCTGTGAAATTGGTGTCGCTGGCAAAAAGCGGCGTTGCCAGCAGCGCAAATGCCAGTAAAAACAGTTGGATAAATAAAAATTTCCTTTTCATCTGGATGGTTAAAATGCAATTCATCCTAACCCAATAGCCGACTGCCGCCAGCGAATTTTCGTTCAAAGAAAAAAGCCGGAACAATTACGTTCCGGCTCTTGCAAATCAATTTTCTGTTTTACGGCAAATCCGTTGCGCCCATCAGGAAACGGTCGCACTCGCGCGCCGCGCCGCGGCCTTCGTTGAAGGCCCAGACGACAAGGCTTTGGCCGCGACGGCAATCGCCGCAAGCAAATACTTTCGGATGATTCGTCGCGTATTTGTCGAAATCGGCCTTCGCATTCGAACGCGCATCGCGTTCGATGCCGAGCGCTTCGAGCAGCGGCTGTTCCGGCCCGAGAAATCCCATCGCGAGCAAAACGAGTTGCGCGGGTAAAACGCGTTCCGTGCCGGGAACATTGCGCGGAGCAAACTGGCCTTTGTCGTTTTTCATCCATTCGATTTGGACGAGATGAACGGCTTTGACGTGGCCTTTGTCGTCAGCTTCAAATCTTGTTGCCGTCGTCAAATAAGTGCGCGGATCAGCGCCGAACTTCGCCGCGGCTTCTTCCTGGCCGTAATCCATCTTGTAAACTTTCGGCCATTCGGGCCAGGGATTGTCCTTGGCGCGTTCCGTCGGCGGCTTCGGCAAAATTTCCACCTGCACCAGCGATTTGCAGCCGTGGCGAATCGAAGTGCCGACGCAATCCGTGCCGGTGTCGCCGCCGCCGATGACGACAACGTCTTTGCCGGTCGCGTCAATGAAATTGCCGTTCTTGTGGCCGTCCAAAACCGCTTTCGTGTTCGCGGTGAGAAATTCCATCGCAAAATGAATCCCTTTGAATTCGCGGCCGGGAATTGGCAAGTCGCGCGGCTTGGTCGCGCCCGTCGCCAGGATCACGGCGTCGAATTCTTTCAACAATTTATCCGCCGGATAATTTTTTCCGACTTCGGTGTTGCAGACAAATTGGACGCCTTCTTCTTCGAGAACTTTCAGACGGCGCAGCACGACTTCATTCTTG
Organism: Verrucomicrobiia bacterium; assembly: GCA_035776755.1. Taxonomy (GTDB): domain Bacteria; phylum Verrucomicrobiota; class Verrucomicrobiia; order Limisphaerales; family UBA11358; genus UBA11358. The sequence continues at coordinate 16,973 of DASTWS010000030.1, read as the reverse complement.
TCGAGCTTCATGTTTGGAATGCCATACATGAGCAATCCGCCCGGACGGTCGGCGCGTTCGAAAACGGTGACAAGATGGCCGGCTTTGTTCAATTGTGCCGCGGCGGAAAGCCCAGCCGGGCCGCTGCCGACGACGGCTACTTTTTTACCGGTGCGTTTCTTCGGCGGTTCCGGTTTGATCCAGTCGTTTTCCCAGCCATGGTCGGCGATGGCCTGCTCGATATTTTTGATGGTGACCGGCGGATTATTGATTCCTAAAACGCAGGAGCCTTCGCAGGGGGCAGGGCAGACGCGCCCGGTGAATTCCGGAAAATTGTTTGTCTTATGCAGCCGTTCAAGCGCTTCTTTCCAAAGGCCGCGATAGACCAAATCATTCCATTCGGGAATGAGATTGTGGATCGGGCAACCGCTGGCCATGCCGCTGACAAGCTGGCCGGTGTGACAAAACGGAATGCCGCAATCCATGCAGCGCGCGCCCTGTTTGCGCAGGTCGGCTTCAGACATGTGTTCATGGAATTCGCGCCAGTCGGCCACGCGGCCGAGCGGCGAACGGTCTTTCGGCAGTTGCCTTTCGTAATCTATAAATCCTCTTGGGTTTCCCATTCTTAGTTCTTTGTTCGGGTTAAATTTTTTAGTGGCCGCTTTTCACGTTGGCTTCAAAGGCGGCCATGATTGCATCATCGCCAGTCAATCCCTTTTGAACCGCAAGTTTTAACTCTTTCAAAACGTTCGCATAATCCTGCGGCAACACCTTCACGAATTTTGGCACGTAGCTTTTCCAGTCCGCGAGAATCTTCGCCGCGCGCTCGCTCTTCGTGTAAGCCTGGTGACGCTGAACTAATTTCCAAAGCTCTTCGATTTCGTCGGCGCCGGTCAATTTTTCGAGGCCCACCAATTCTTTATTGCAACGCGTTTCAAAATCGCCGGCTTCGTCTAAAACGTAAGCGATGCCGCCGCTCATGCCCGCGGCGAAATTTCGTCCCGTTTTGCCGAGCACAACGACGCGTCCGCCGGTCATGTATTCGCAACCGTGATCGCCAACCGCCTCGACAACGGCGCTGACGCCGGAATTGCGGACCGCAAAACGTTCGCCCGCCATGCCGCGCACAAAAATTTCTCCGCCGGTCGCGCCGTAAAGCGCCACGTTGCCGACGATGATGTTTTCTTCCGGCACAAAGGTCGAACCCTTCGGCGGATAAACAATCAATTTTCCGCCGCTCAAACCTTTGCCGAAATAATCGTTGGCGTCGCCTTCGAGCTCGAGCGTCATTCCTTTGGGAACAAACGCGCCAAAGCTTTGACCGGCGCTGCCATTGAATTTCAATTGCACCGTGTCTTCCGGCAAGCCGTCCGCGCCATGGCGCTTCGTGATTTCACTGCCGGTGATCGTGCCGACGACGCGATTGACGTTGATGATCGGCAGTTCGGCTTTCACCTTTTCGCCGCGCTCGATCGCCGGTTTGCAAATGTCGAGCAGCTTGGTCACGTCGAGCGATTTTTCCAGGCCGTGATCCTGGTCCTGCGTGCGGAAGCGTCCGCAATTTTCCTTGTCTTCCGGCTGATATAAAATCGGCGTCAAATCCAAACCTTTGGCTTTCCAATGATCAATCGCTTTCCACGGATTCAATTTATCCGTGCGGCCGATCATTTCATTCAATGTGCGGAAGCCGAGTTTGGCCATGATTTCGCGCAATTCCTGTGCGATGAAGCGCATGAAATTCACGACGTGATCCGGGCTGCCGGTAAAACGCGCGCGCAGTTTTGGATCTTGCGTCGCCACGCCGACTGGGCAGGTGTTCAAATGGCAAACGCGCATCATGATGCAACCCATCACGACGAGCGGCGCGGTGGCGAAACCGAATTCTTCCGCGCCAAGCAACGCGGCCACGGCCACGTCACGGCCGGTTTTCAACTGGCCGTCGGTTTCGACATAAATGCGGCTGCGCAATCCGTTCAAAACCAAAGTTTGATGCGTTTCGGCCAGACCGAGTTCCCACGGTCCGCCGGCATGTTTGATCGAGGACAACGGCGATGCGCCGGTGCCGCCGTCGTGGCCGGAAATCAAAACGACATCCGCGTGCGCTTTGGCGACGCCGGCGGCGATCGTGCCGACGCCGACTTCCGCGACGAGTTTTACGCTCACGCGCGCGTTGCGATTTGAATTTTTCAAATCGTGGATCAATTCCGCCAGATCTTCGATGGAATAAATGTCGTGATGCGGCGGCGGAGAAATCAAACCGACGCCCGCCGTCGTGCCGCGAACTTTCGCGACCCACGGATAGACTTTTTTGCCGGGCAATTCGCCGCCTTCACCGGGTTTCGCGCCCTGCGCCATTTTGATTTGCAGTTCTTTCGCGTTGACGAGGTAATGGCTCGTGACGCCGAATCGTCCCGAGGCGACCTGTTTAATGGCCGAATTTTTTGAATCGCCCTTGTCGTTCGTCCAGACGTAACGCTCCGGGTCTTCGCCGCCTTCGCCGGTGTTGCTGCGGCCGCCGAGACGATTCATCGCAATCGCGAGCGTCTCGTGCGCTTCCTGCGAAATCGAGCCATAGCTCATCGCGCCAGTTTTGAAGCGTTTCACGATGGAATCAACCGATTCGACTTCTTCGATCGGGATTGGATTTGCCGCGAATTTGAATTCCAGCAAACCGCGCAGCGTGCATAAATTTTTCGCCTGATTGTTGATCAACTCGGCATATTCGCGATAAACCTTTTCGTTGTTCGTCCGGCAGGCGTTCTGCAATTTGTGGATCGTCTGCGGATTGAACAAATGATATTCGCCATTATCACGCCATTGATATTGGCCGCCGGCGTCGAGCACGCCATTGACCGGCCGGTCAGGAAATGCGTGACGATGACGCACGAGCGCTTCTTCGGCGATCACATCGAGGCCGACGCCCTGGATGCGCGATGGCGTCCACGTGAAATATTTGTCCACGACGTTTTTGTTCAGGCCAACGGCTTCAAAAATCTGCGCGCCGTGATAGCTTTGAATCGTCGAGATACCCATTTTGGCCATCGTTTTGACGACGCCTTTGATGGCGGCTTTGATGTATTTCTTGATGGCCGTTTTGTGGTCGATGTTGATGAGCAAGCCCTGCTGGATCAAATCGTCAAGCGTCGCAAACGCGAGATACGGATTGATGGCCGTGCAGCCGTAGCCGATCAGCAGCGCAAAATGATGAACTTCGCGCGGTTCGCCGGATTCGAGAACGATCCCGATCTTCGTGCGGGTGCCGCTGCGGATCAAATGATGATGCAGGCCGGAAACGGCCAGCAGCGCGGGAATCGGCGCCTGCTCTTTGCTGATGCTGCGGTCGGACAAAATAATGATATTTGCGCCGGCAGAAATTTCCTTGTCGGCTTCGGCGAATAAATTTTGCAGCGCCGTTTCGAGGTTTTTCGCTCCATCACCGGTCGCGTTGAACAAAATTGGCAACGTCACGGCTTTGAATCCGGTGCGTTCGACGTGCCGCAATTTTTCCAATTCTTCGTTCGTCAGAATCGGATAATGCAATTTGATCATCCGCGAACTTTCCGGCGGCGGTTCGAGCAAATTGCCTTCGCTGCCGAGCATGATCTCCGTGGAAGTGATGATTTCCTCGCGGATCGGGTCAATCGGCGGATTCGTCACCTGCGCGAACAATTGCTTGAAGTAATTGTAAAGCAATTGCGGTTTATTGGACAAAACGGCCAACGGCGTGTCCGTGCCCATCGAGCCGAGCGGCTGGTTGCCGTCACGCGCCATCGGGCCGATGATGAAACGCAGATCTTCGAACGTGTAGCCGAAGCACTGTTGCCGTTGCAACACTTTGCGATGGTCGGGAACCGTGAGGTTTTCCGGGTCCGGCAATTTCTCCAGCAGCACGTGATGTTCATCCAGCCATTTTTGATACGGCTGCGCGCTGGCATATTTTTTCTTCAGTTCTTCGTCGGCGATGATCCGGCCTTGCGCCAAATCCACCAAAAACATGCGGCCCGGCTGCAACCGGCCTTTGATTTTCACGCGCTCCGGCGCGACCGGCAAAACGCCGGCTTCCGAAGCCATGATGACGACGTCGTCGTGTGTCACGTAATAACGCGACGGACGCAAACCGTTGCGGTCGAGGCACGCGCCAATGACTTTTCCGTTGGTGAAAGCCATTGAAGCCGGGCCGTCCCACGGTTCCATCAGGCACGAATGAAATTCATAAAACGCGCGGCGTTCGGCGTCCATGCTCTCATGATTTTCCCACGGCTCGGGAATCATCATCATCATCGCGTGCGGCAATTCGCGGCCGGTCATCACCAGCATTTCCACGCAATTATCGAATTGCGCCGAATCGCTGCCGTCGGTGTTGATGACGGGGATGATTTTTTTGATTTCGCTGCCGAACAATTTGCTCTGGAACAGCATTTGCCGCGCATGCATCCAGTTCACGTTGCCGCGCAACGTATTGATTTCGCCGTTGTGCGCGATGTAACGATTCGGATGCGCGCGATCCCAGCTCGGGAACGTATTGGTCGAAAAACGCGAATGCACCAGCGCCAGCGCCGTGGTCATCATCGGATCGCGCAAGTCGGGATAATATTTCTCGACCTGCTCGGACATCAACATGCCTTTATAGATCAACGTGCGCGCCGACAGGCTGGAAACGTAAAAATACTTTCCGCCGGCAATTTTTCCGCCATAACGGATTTTTTGCTCGGCGACTTTGCGGATAACGTAAAGTTTGCGCTCGAAAGAATCGTCGTCTTTGATGGCGGCGTTTCGGCCGACAAACACCTGCGCCATGAACGGCTCGGCGGCGGTGGCGGTTTTGCCGAGCGATGAATTATCCGTCGGCACATCGCGCCAACCGATGATGGTCTGGCCTTCGTCCGAAATGATTTTAGTCAATTCGGCTTTGACGGCTTCGCGTTCGGTTTTGTCTTTTGGCAAAAACAATTGGCCGACGCCGTATTGTCCGACCGCCGGAAGTTGAAAGCCGAGCTTGGCCGTCTGCGCGACGAGAAACTCATGCGGCACCTGGATCAGAATGCCCGCGCCATCGCCGGTGTTGGCTTCGCAACCACACGCGCCGCGGTGATCGAGGTTCACCAAAATCTTCAGCGCGTCGCTCACCAATTGGTGCGACTTAGCGCCTTTCATGTTCACGACAAATCCGAGCCCGCACGCGTCGTGCTCGAATTGCGGATCATAAAGTCCTTGTTTCGGCGGCGCAGAAATTGTGTGCGCGCGCCGTTTCTCTTCCGATTGCTGGGTAATTTCTCTACTCATCAAATTGGCGAAACGCCGTCGTTCGCTTATTTTTTACTCAAAATTGACCGTTGCGCAATAAATGTTTTTGGAAATTTGCATTGAACCGTCATTAGAAATTTACTTTTTCCGGTGAATTGCATTAGCGTCATGCCGCATAAATCACCGAAACAATTTGGCTGCCATGAAACAACGCTGTCCCTGGGCGGGCGACGACCCGCTTTATATCGCTTATCACGACCACGAATGGGGCGATCCCTCGCACGATGACCGGCATTTGTTCGAGATGCTCAATCTCGAAGGCGCGCAGGCCGGTTTGAGCTGGATCACCATTTTGCGCAAGCGCGAGAATTATCGCCGCGCCTTTGCGAATTGGGATGCGAAAAAAATCGCGAGGTTCGGCGAAAAAGATTTTGCGCGATTGATGGCGGACGCCGGTATTGTGCGCAATCGTCTGAAAATCCGCGCGACGATTGACAATGCAAAAGCATTTCTCGCCGTGCAAAAAGAATTCGGCAGCTTCGACCGTTACCTTTGGCAATTTGTCGGCGGCAAAACGATGCACAATCGCCGGCGTTCGATGAAAGACATTCCCAATCGCACGCCGGAATCGGACGCGATGAGCCGCGATTTGAAGAAACGCGGATTCCGGTTCGTTGGTTCGACGATTTGTTATGCGTTCATGCAGGCCGTCGGCATGGTGGATGATCACATCGCAAATTGTTTCCGCGTAAAACGATGAACGAAATCGTCTGGCTTAGCGCGAAAAATTCTTCAAATAGCCGGTAACGTTCTTCCGGTTTTGCTTCTGAAGGAGGCATGGACACCGTAAAATTGAACCAGCCCATGCCAGAAGGAAACAAATGCCCGCAATGCGGCAATCCGTTGCCCGCCGGCGCGCCGGCCGGACTTTGTCCCGCCTGCCTGCTCAAAGCCGGCGCGGTGGCGGACACCATCACCGAAGGCAAACAATCGGGTTTTAATCCACCGTCAGTCGCCGAACTCGCGGCGAAATTTCCGCAATTGGAAATCCTCGAACTCATCGGCAAAGGCGGCATGGGCGCGGTTTACAAAGCGCGGCAAAAAGAATTGGACCGCATCGTCGCGCTAAAAATTCTTCCGCCCGGCATCGGCGATGATCCGGCCTTTGCCGAACGTTTCACCCGCGAAGCCAAAGCGCTCGCCAAACTCAATCATCCGGGCATCGTGACGCTATTTGAGTTTGGTAGCAGCGGACGTGAGTCCGCTCAAATCGAACCGGAGAATAGTCAGAGCCGACTCACATCGGCTGCTACGGGAAATTTATACTATTTTCTCATGGAATTCGTGGACGGCGTGAATTTGCGGCAATTGCTCCATGCCGGCCGCATTTCGCCGCGCGAGGCGCTGGCCATCGTGCCGCAGATTTGTGACGCGCTGCAATTCGCGCATGACCAGGGTATCGTTCATCGCGACATCAAGCCGGAGAACATTTTGCTCGACCGCCGTGGTCGCGTGAAGGTGGCCGATTTTGGCCTGGCGAAAATTATCGGCAGCGAAACTGAAATGGCTGCGGCTGAAAAAACTTCCGCCAATTCGCCTCAACTTACGGAATCCGGCAAAGTCATGGGCACGCCCAATTACATGGCGCCGGAACAAAAAGAAAATCCCGCCGAAGTGGATCATCGCGCGGACATTTACGCGCTGGGTGTCGTTTTTTATCAAATGCTCACCGGCGAACTGCCCGGCAGAAAAATCGAACCGCCTTCACACAAAGTGCAGGTTGATGTTCGCCTGGATGAAATTGTTTTACGCGCATTGGAAAAGAAACCGGAACTGCGTTACCAGCAGGCGAGCGTTTTGAAGACGCAGGTGGAGACGATTGCGGGTGGCGCGGCTATTTCGGGGCAGACAGCGGAGACTAAACCGGACGTAAACGGTGCTCGGTGGAAATCAATGCTTTGGGGACTCGCCCTCGCAATTGGTGCGCTTGAAATTGCCACACACATGTCGCCTGCGTGGTTTGGATGGAGTGTTGGCATTTTAAGTGTGTTTCTTTGGCTCATTTCGACCGGAATAGTTCTGATAGCCGGCAATGATTGGAAAAAAATTCAATCCGCATGCGCCATCGTTTCTATAGACGGAATTGTCATCGCTGCCGTTGCTCTTTGGCTGGCGTGGGATAATTCGACCTTATCCGTTCCATGGCAACAAACCGTTATCGCTGCCTGTCTTGGCGGAATTATCTATTGCGTTTGGAAATTATCTCAATTGATGGCGTCCGGGGACGAAGGGATTAAAAAATCAGCCGGACAACGATTTGTTAAACTGTGGGTCAAGCGGTTGTCGTTGGCATTGGCCTCATTGCTTATTTTCGGCATATTTTTCGTGCAGCCATTCAAAATCGAAACGGACGCTGCGGCGCCAGAAGTGCCGAGAGGCAGCCATTTTCTTGTATGGAAACTAACACGCCATTTTGTGCCGGGTGACCTGGTGGCTTACAGAAAAGAATATTTCATCAGCATGGGCCGGGTCATCGGCCTCAACGAAAATGGATTTCTGTTGGTCAACCGGAATGGTGAAGCGAATTACGCCGTGCCGCCGCATGACATCGTCGGCAAAGTCATCAGCATCTATTGGCGCGCGTCAAATACCGCACATCTCAAGGCCGACAAATCTGCGGATGCCATTCAATTGACGCAGGAAGGCTGGCAGCTGTGGCAGGCGCGGAAATTGTCCGAGGCGGAAGCGAAATTTGAACAAGCTATTGGATCGTCGCCGACAAATGCCAATGCCTGGAACGGTCTCGGCTGGACTGAATTTAATTCTGGCAAAGCTCAAGAAGCCGTCGGGGCATTTGAGACAGCAATTGCGCTTGAACCAGATCATCCGGCGGCATTGAACGGCCTCGGGCAAATCTATTTATCGCAGCGCAAATATGACGACGCGGAAACGTATTTGCTCAAAGCCGCGCCGCAAGCGCCCGCAGCGTGTTATGGCCTGGCGCGACTCTATCTGCTTGAAGGAAGATTTGAGCAGGCGGAACAATACGCGCAAGCCGTCGTGGATTCCGGCCAAGGCGATGAAACCGCGCAGAAAATGCTCGAAGCGGCAAAGCAAAAACAGTTGAGCGACGGCTTGCGGAGGTTGATCGAGCCGCCCGCGCCAAAATTGCCCCGGACGGCGACTCCGGCGACAAATCAATCGGTAAAATTCGGTCCGGTGATTGAGCGGACGCTCATTGACAGTAAAAATGCATTCGCAAACGAGGACGAACGCACCAACGCCTTGATGATGATTGATTTTGACACCGGCGCGCTTTTGGCCGGTCCGCAAACGATGTGGCAGGCGGATACCGCGACGCAGAAATGCTGGATGCAAACCAACGGCGTTGACGCGCTCTGCGTCGTTCCCGGCGTTGGCGGTTTGGTGTGCCTGGACATGAAGACGTTGTCCGTGCCTTCTCAAACGTGGGACAATCTTTCGCCGGAGTTGCTCGGCCAATTGGAACGCGGCCCGCGACAGGATACCAATTTTTTTGCTCCGCTGAACTCCGATTGGTCATCGCCGCCGACATGGCTCTTTCAGACTCGCGAAGGCAGTGTTGGAATTCTGCAAATCACCGGTTTCACTCCGAATCCGCGCAGCGTGAAGATTCGTTACAAGCTGGTGCAAAATTCAGAAGCACAGAAATCTAAACCGGAGGAGAAAACCGTCATCGGGCACGTGATAGATCAAAGTAATAAACCGCTGGCGGGTATCCGCTGGCGCATCAGCGGAATTGAAGAATGGCGAGATGGACAATGGGAATTGATTCATAACCTCGGCTTTCCACAATGGAAACTGACCGACAGCAGTGGCCGGTTTCAATTGACGTTTCACGGCCGGCAGCGGTTTGACCTGCAATTGGACGGAGAGGAGTTTGCGCCGGCATTTCTTTACGAAATTTCGTCCGACTCAAAGGACTTGAACGTGGTCATGAAACCCGGTATTCCGGTCAATGGCACTGTCATCGCCTCCAATTCCAACCGCATTCCCGGTTATGTGAACGTGGAATTGCAATTGCCTGGCCGCGATGTCTGGTATCAACGGGAAACCATTACGGATGCCGATGGTCGTTTCACATTTTACGTCGGCGCGCCGCTGACTGAACCCAACAAAGCTTTTCCTGCCAAATGGCAAGTTGCCTGCGCCGGTCAAACGTTTCCGTTTGATGCATCCATCGAAAAGTCAATCAGCATACGTTTGCTTGTGGACGCCAAAGCCGAAATCATCAAAACAAACAAGCCAACCGCCCAATAATTTGACCTGCGAACGATCCAACCAGCCACCCTCCGCGCCAGGCGACATCTTCGCCACGACGCATTGGACGGTCGTGCTCGCGGCGGGAAAACGTTCCACGCCGCAATCCGACTCCGCGCTTGAACAACTGTGCCGCACTTACTGGTTTCCGCTTTATGCCTACGTGCGACGACGCGGAAACACAAAAGAAGATGCAGAAGATTTAACACAGGCATTTTTCGCGCGCTTCCTTGCTAGGAATTATCTCGAAGGCTTGAGTGCCGAGCGCGGGCGTTTCCGCGCCTTTTTGCTCGCGTCGCTGAAACATTTCCTCGCCAACGAATGGGACAAATCGCAACGCCGGAAACGCGGCAGCGGCGAAACGTTATTGTCGCTCGACTGGCAAACGGCGGACACCAAATTTCAAATCGCCGCGACGAGCGAAGAAAGTCCCGACAAAGCATTCGATCGCGAATGGGCGTTGACGCTGCTGAATGCCGTCGTCGAACAATTGCAAAGAGAATGCGAAGCCGACGGCAAAGGTGAACTGTTCGCGCGGCTGAAAATCTTTCTCACGGCGGACGGGGATGATGTATCGCAAGTCGAAATGGCGAAAGAATTAGGCATGGACGAAACCGCCATGCGCGTGGCCGTTCACCGGCTGCGAAAACGCTATCGGCAATTGCTGCGCGCCGAAATCACGAACACGCTTTCAGACGCCGCAGATGTCGCCGAAGAAATGCGCGCGCTCTTCGACGCGTTTCAGTGAAGCGCTTTACGGCAATTTGATGTTGTAAAACCGCTGCGACAAATCGGCGTCAATCCCGTTGGTGAAGGCGCAGGAATTCGCGAGATCAAATTTGTTGGTCGCAACGATTGCCCATTCCGACAGCGGCAGCGCCAGATTCGTTGTGGCGACGAGATAATTCGTTCCGCCAGCCGGGCCGTTGCCGCTGGTGAAAATTAAATTCGTTCCCGCCAGTGACATTTCCATCGTCGGAATTTCGCTGCCATATTCAAACGCGCCTAAATCCGGCGCGGCGCCGACATAGGCATAACCGGCATTCGTTCCTGCGTCCACCAGATCGCTGCTGCCGACGAGTTGCGCCAGCGCGATATACGGCAAACTTCCATCCGCCTGTCGCGGCGCGGTGAGAAGCGATTCGTCGAGCGACATGAAATCGTTCGTGCCCACGGTCACCGGCAGCGTGAAATAATTGAACGCGACATCGCACCAATTCGTGTTCAGCCAGACGACGCGATTGGTGCCGTTGTAACTGAACCCGAGATTATTGCGCATGAAATGATTCGTCCCGGGAATTTCATACGAGCGGCTCGTATTCGTGAGGATGCAGATCATGTTGTAATCCTCCTGGTTGCGATACGCGGTGTTGTTGATGAAATCCAATCCGTTCGGATGAAAGTTCGCATAAAATCCGTTCGCGCCATTTCCGACCGACAGGCAAAAGCGGATGAGATTTCGCGGCGGCGGAATTGGATAGGAACCGCCGGAAACACCGAAGCCGCCGCATTTGAATCCATTCGCGTTGCCGCCGGTGGCCGTGCCGTTCGTGAAAAAGCCATTGTAAAACGACCAGCAATGATCGAACACCGCTTTGGCCTTGTTATTGATGAGATCGTAGCCGTCGTCGCTGTTGTTCCAGGCGCGGCAGCCGTAAAAGACATTGCCGGAATAGGTCGTTTTGGTGCCGTGACAGCCAAAGCCATCAACGTTTCCCTGCGAATAGGATTCAACGCCGGTGTTGTTCCACGCGTCGCAATTCAAAACCAGATTGCTCGCGCCATCCGTGAGATACCAGCCGATGCCGTGGCCGTCGTGCATCCGCAAGCGGTCGAACAGATTCCAGTTTCCCCGATTGATGCGAAAACATTCCGACTGCGGCGGCTTGCTGGTGTTCGTGTAAATGATCGGCACGCCGACGACGTCGAACCCGCGAAAGACGCAATGGTCGGCGTTGATGAGGAACGCCGTGACGCGATTTGTCGGCGGATAAAAATAGACGCGCGAGAAATCGAACACCGGCAATTCGTTCGTGTAGGCCAGGTAGCTGATGCCGCTGTTGGTCATGTTGTTGACGACGTTCCACGGAATGCCGGCGGAATTGGTGCGCGTGATGTCCGTGGGAAAATACGTTCCGCCGCGCAGCCAGACGGTGTCGCCATAATGCGCGACCGATTGCGCTTTCATGATGGTGGCGAAGGGCGAATCAATTGAGCCGGAGTTTGAATCCAAACCGTTGGTGGCCACAAACCAGGTTGCGGCGAGTCCGTCGCCCGTCATCGCGAAGACGAAAGCGATGGCTGAAATCAAAGTGGAACGGATGGTAAAATGCGGAAACGACATGATGGAATTCTTTGAGCATATCAAATCCGGCGGTCGCCGCGAAGGTCGGATAAACATCCTAGAAATGCCCGACGACCGCGCGGTTCGCCAAAGACCTTGTCGCCGCGCCTGTTCCGCGATAAAAAGAAACCATGAGTGCGATGAACGACGAATTGTTGAAAGCAATTGACCTGGCGCTCGGCGGCAAATGGGACGCCGCGCATCAAATCGTCCAGCAATATGAAGACGGCACCGGTGCATGGATTCATGCCGTGCTGCATAAAATCGAAGGCGATTTAGGAAATGCAAAATATTGGTATCGCCGCGCCGACAAAATGAATCACGTGGAAGACGAACCGCGCGGGGAATTGGCTTTAATCAGATCGCAAAGTTATTTTTGCAGCACAAAATCCGGTTGATCTTTGGCGACAATGATTTTTCCATCTTTGTCGAAATCAATCTTTACGATGGCCGGCTTTTCACGGAAGGGAGATTGATTGTCATTGCCAAAGTAGGCATCCCACCAGTTTCCGTTCTTGTCTTGAAAATAATCCGTGCCTCCGCCGCAGGGAACAGCTTCATGCCAGTTTTTGTAAGGGCCAAAAAGGTTCGTGGACATGGCCACCACGCTGCTGTAACGGCCATTATAAAATGCCGCGCCGCCGAGGTAATAAATCCCCCGGCGCTTGAACAGTGACGCGCCTTCCATTGCGATCGTGCTTCGCGTCCAGCTTCCATCGGCCGGCTTTTCAAATTGAATGCGATGTGGCCCGCCAACCGTTTCGCTCAAATCGTCATTCATCAGTTCGATCGAGCCGGCTCCGCCGCTGGTGAAATACACTTTGCCGTCAGTATCTTCAAACAGAGTGCCGTCAATACCGCCCTTGAAAAACCCGTCTTTCGCCAGCGCGTTCACATAAGGACCTTCCGGCTTGCCGGTTGTGCTTTTCAAAATTCCGCGATTGCCCGGCGGCATCGAGATGGTGATGAAATAATTATTTAAGCGCTTGATGTAATGGATTTCGGGCGCCCAAATGGCGCGCACCGGTTTTCGATGCCAGCGCCAGGACTTTTCCCACGTGGCATTCTTGTCGAAACTCCAGACCTCGCCCACGTAGTCCCATTTCTTCAAATCCTTCGAGCGCCACAGCTCAATGCCGTCGTTGAAATCCCAATTGTCCGCGCCGGACGAGCCGGTCATATAATAATTTCCATCGCCGCCAAGAATGACAATCGTATCACGCAACTGCGTGTCCGGGATCAGTGGTTTCAGATTCGGGATCAATCCGTCCTTTACCGCTGAGCCGGTGCAACTGGCATTGTAATTCGTCCACTTCAAATTGTGTTTTGCGCCGGGGCCGCTAATGCCCATGGCGCGATCGCGCGGGCCGGGAGCAGGCACGTTATCTCCTTCACGAGGAGCAGCCGAAGCGACATCCACCGGTGAATTGGTTGATGCCGAATGGACATTTCCGCTGGTCAGAAACGATAAGGTGACGATGACGACGGCGAATTTTCTGTTCATGCTGTGATTCCTTATTATTGCAGAAATTCCAATGGGAATGAACCGATAAAACCAAACAATTTGCCGCACCGGCCGAACGGAATATGCCGAAGGCTTTCTCCACGGCAACCGCAACGCCCACCGCACAAAAATCAAACCGGAATGCACTGCTGAGAGATTGAGCGCGATTTTTCCGGGTGTTAAATTTCGGACTCTCATGAAAAAAACCGCCGTCGGCGTCGTGGCCTTTTTGTCTCTGGCCGCGACTGTCTTTGCCGTGAACCCGCAAATGCCGGTCATTCCTTCCACGGTTTTTAATGTCACCGATTATGGCGCGGTCGGCGATGGCGTGAAGGACAACACGACCAACATCCAAAATACGATCAACGCCGCCAACGCCGCCGGCGGCGGCATCGTGGAAATTCCCGCCGGAACGTTTTTGAGCGGGCCGATCACGTTGTTGAGCGAAATCAATCTGCGGTTGGACAGCGGCGCGAAGTTGCAGGCGTTGCCGTTATACGCGTATCCCGGCGGGGTGACAAATGCGCAGACGTTCATCGGCTGCAACGGCGTTCATGATCTGGAAATCAGCGGCACGGGCACGATTGACGGGCAGGGCGGGGCGTGGTGGACGTATTTCAGGACGAACAACTCCATCGTCCGGCCAATGATGCTCAATTTGTATAATTGCAACCGGTTGTTTATTCACGATGTCCGGTATCAAAATCCGCCGAACCATCATTGCGGCCTGCGCGGCAACGGCGGCAACATCACCATCAGCAATCTCACCGTTTTTACCACGAACAATTCGCCGAACACCGACGGCCTGAATTTCGTCGCCACGAACAGCATCATCGAAAATTGTTTCATCAGCGACGGCGACGACAATATCGCGATGGGTTCGACCGGCCCATTGATGGATTTGTTGATCACGAATTGCAATTTCGGTTACGGCCACGGCGTTTCGCTCGGCAGCGGCATCAGCGGCGTCACCAATCTCACGGTCATCAATTGCACGTTCACCAACACCGGCAACGGCATCCGCATCAAATGCGCCCGTGACAACAGCCTGCCGGTCAAAAATCTGAATTATCTCAATCTCACGATGATGAATGTGAATCTGCCGATCGTGATTTACAGTTATTACGACGAACTCGGCACGCCCGATCATGTCCCGTTCTCGCAGGTTTTGGCGGCGAGCAATTCGCTGCCGGTCAACAGCACCACGCCGTTGTGGCGCGACCTCACGTTCAGCAATCTCAACATCGTTTCGCACGATATTGCCGGCGTGATTTGGGGGCCGACCGAGCAGCCGGTCACAAATGTCACGTTCATTCACGTCACCAATACCGCGCCAAAGACATTTTTCTTTTACAATGTGCATGGGATAAAGGTCTTTGATTCCAAATTTTCGGTTTCGAGCATGGCCACGTTCACGCTGTGCAACGCGGACGTGACGGTCAGCAACTCACTGCGTGGCGCGCCGGCGATCAGTTTTAACGGAGCGTCGGCAGGCACCAACAGCTTCGCGCTTTACAATGCCGATGCGTCGCTCACCAATAACGATGCCTTTGCCGCAACGCCCATCACGATCAGCGGCAGCACGCTGACTGTCAGCAACAACTTTTTCCCGGCATCGAATACGGTGGTGAATTACGTCCTGGGCACGAACGCGGCGACCATCGCGGTGAAAGGCAATTTAGTTCTGCACGGCACGAACAACATCATCGCCGGCGCCGGCTTTACGAATGGCACTTATCTTTTGATGACTTACACCGGAACGTTGAGCGGAACGCTGCCGACGCTCGCGTCGGTTCCATTTGGATACAATTGCGCCTTCGATACCAGCACGGCCAAACAGGTGAAGTTGGTGGTGATGCCCGCCGGGCCGCAACCGCCGCCCGCGCCGCTTAATCTCGCCGCCACGCCATCGAATGCGCTCGTCGCGTTGACCTGGTCGCCTTCCGCGACGGCCACCAATTACAACATCAAACGTTCGACTGTCAGCGGTTCTCACACCTTTATCGCCAGCACCACGGCGACCAATTATTTCGACACGCAGGTCACCAATGGCGTCACATATTACTACGTCGTTTCCGCGGTGAATACGAATGGCGAGGGATTGGATTCCGCCGAAGTCTTTGCCACGCCGCAGCCGCAGGTTGTTTTCACCAATAGCGGATTGTTTGACGACCTCTTTTTTGCGAGCACGGTCAATTCCGCATCGCCGGCCGCGCCGACGTCGTTAAGCACCAGCTACGAAATCCTTTCATCCAAGTCGTGGAATCCGCCGCCAACGATCAACACAAATCATTTAATTTTTGGCATTGCCGCCACGAGCAGCGGTTGCATCGAAATGCAGGCGCTGTTCACCAACGCGCCGCTGGCGCTGGCAAATATCGGCGACACGATTTCGTTGACGGTTACTTTTACCAACACCGCCGGACTATTGACCGGAAGCGGGATGCTCGGATTTGGCCTATACAACAGCGGACAAAATTATCCGGTTCCCGGCGGATTGAATGGTAACCTGGCCATCACCAACGGCTTTACGCTCGGCAATGCGCAGACGTGGCAGGGTTATTGGGGGCAACTTTCCTACACCGGAATCAATTCGCAAATCCTCACGCGTCCGGCGCAGAACGGCGGTGGCAACAACAATCAGGATTGCGTCACCACCGGCAGCGGCGCCAGCTACAGCAATCCCGCCGGCTCAACGGTTGGCGCGGCATCCACGGCGCCATCGCTGGCACTCGTGGCCGGGAATCCTTACACGGAAGTATTCGCCATCACTCTGGCCGACACAAACACGCTGGCCATCACCAATTCATTTTATTCGGGAACTGACACTCGCGGCACATTGCTCGCGCAATTCGGCGGCGTGGCATCGGGTTCAATGTTTCTGACCAACAGCTTTGACGCGTTCGCCGTCGGCTGGCGCGAAACCGGCAGCCAGGCGACGACGATGGATATCAATAACATTTCCATCAATGCCTCAATGGCGGCGGCGGGAACGATACCATCCACCACGCCGACAAATATCGTGATGCAAGTCATCGGCAATCAGCTCCAGCTTTCCTGGCCGCAGGATCATCTCGGCTGGCGATTGGAAATTCAGACGAACGATCTGGCCACCGGCCTTTCGACCAATTGGACAACCGTGCCGAATTCAATGAATGTTATCTCCACGAACATTCTCATGAATTCCACCAACCGCAGCGTTTTCCTGCGATTGGTTTATCCGTGAACTTCCTCGCCGCCATGATTCTTGAAACCAAACCTCGCTCGCGCCGTCTCTCAAAATAATCACATGATGAATTCCAAAAATTATTTGCTCGCCGGCATTTTAATTTCTTTTGCGCTCGGCGGAATCAAAGCCCGCGCGGTGAATCCCGCGTTGCCATCCATTCCCGCAAACATTTTCAACGTCGCAAAATTTGGCGCGCTCGGCGATGGCGTGAAGTACAATACGACAAATATCCAGAACGCCATCAACGCGGCCAGCGCCGCGGGCGGCGGCATCATTGAATTTTCCGCCGGCAAATATTTGAGCGGGCCGCTCACCTTGAAAAGCCACATCAATCTGCGACTCGACGACGGCGCGCGTTTGCTGATGTTGCCGCT
>DASTWS010000032.1:0-37142 GCA_035776755.1 Verrucomicrobiia bacterium | reverse complement strand
ACCGTCAATTGCTGGATTCAATGACGGGCCGGCGGGCGGTTCCTGTCCGCTCAATTCCTGTTGCGGCGTGGTGAAATACCAGCCGACCGTCGAAGTGACGGATTGCTGTTCGGTGATGGGAATTTTGACGACTTCATCAATCGGATACGGGAACGACCAATGCCACCCCGAACCGAGCAAGGCTTTTGGACCTTCGCCGACGGGTTTGCCGAAGCGGAGGATGATGGCTTTTTCCGACGGGCCAACAGTGAAAAATCCCGAGCAGAGAAATCCGACGACCATCAGCACCATCGCAATTTTGACAACCGCGAAACTGCTGTGCAACGCTTCATTCAACGCCTGCGAGCCGGAATCCTGCACTTGCGGCTCCGGCAGGTGTGAATGCTCGTGGTCGTGATCGTGATGATGATGTTCGTGCTCGTTCATCGAAATTATTTGGCCGGCGCGTTGGTCGGCAAATGGCTGAACAAATCAAACGGCGGCGTGCGCTCGTCGAAAATCAGCGTGGATTTCTGGTTCAAAGATTTTTGCAACGCATCAATGCGCAACAGGAAATTGGCCAGCTCAGGATTTTGCTGGAACACCGGATAGGTGCTGGCCGCTTCGCGCTCGCCGGCGGCGCGGATTTGAATGGCGTCGGCATTTGCCTTCGAAAGCATTTCGGCGGCCTGGCGTTCGGCGGTGGATTTGATTTTCATCGCTTCGCCTTCGCCCTGCGATTGATTTTGCGCGATCAAATTCTGGCGCTCGGATTTCATCCGGTCAAAAACGGTTTGCGTGACGCTTTCCGGCAAACCGATTTTCTTGAAACCGAGAAAAACCAATTCCATTCCCACGTTGTTCGTGGTCAATTGCGTTTGCACATTCTTTTCAATTTCCGTTTCAATCTCTTCAAATTTCAATTGCTTCGGGTCCGAATTCACAAATTCCGACAATTGATGCCGGCCGATGACGGCGTTCTTGGCGCTGCGCAACATGTTTTCGAGTTGTTGCTGCGCGGCGGAAACGGAGCCGCCGCGAAAGACTTTCAAGAACTGGCTGCCATCGGAAATTTTCCAGCCCACATAAACGCTGGTGAGCAGATTGATCTGGTCGGCGGTCAGGTTTTCGCTGAATTTATCCTGGAAATTTTGGACGCGGCTGTCGAACTTATAAACTTTCTGGATCGGCCACGGTAATTTGAAATGGGCGCCGGGCGTATCGTATGCCTTCGACGGTTTGCCGAAGGTCGTGATGACGGCAACTTCCGACTGGCGCACCTGAAACACGAACAAAAGCAGCACAAAAATAGCGACGAGCACCGCGCCGACGATGATGGTGAGGAGATTTCTTTTCATGACAAATTATTCAGATGGCGGATTGATTGAATTCAAAAGGTCCGGGCGGATCGCATCTTCGAGGTTGAAGATCAAAACGTCCTGCGTGTTGGTGACCAGCAAAATGTATTTGCGCGAATTTTTCGTCGCGTCGGCGAAGGCCTGGAAATAAGCGCGTTGTTCATAAACCGACGGCGCGGCATCAAAGGCGGGAATTTGGTTCGTGAATAGCGCCGCGTTTGCAAACGCCGCCGTTTCCTTTTGGATGCGCCAGGCTTCGGCAGTGTTCGTTGCCGAAAATGCCATCGCACCGGCCAGCGTGTTGGTGTAAATCGCTTCGGCCACGGCATTATTTGTCGTGGCAATCATTTTCTGGAACGAACCGACGTATTCTTCGTAAGAAGCGGCCACGGCGGTCGGAGGATGAATGTCCTGCAGTCCGACGAAAACAATTTTCGCGCCCAGATGATGCGCATCCACCGCGGCCTGGATGCGCTGCTGCAATTCCGTCGCCGCGCTCATTCGCGCATGAGAAATCACATCCGACATATCGGCGCCGGCGAGATATTGCACCACTTCGCGCGTCGCCAGATCAGAAAGCAAATTGGTCGGATCCGCGTTGTTGTAAGCCCACGCGCGGACATCCGTGATCTGGAACAACACTGGAATGCTGATGGTGATGAGGCTGACCGGCGGCGCTTTGGCGGCTTCACCCAATTGACGTTGTGTTTCGGGCAAAAGGCGGTTGCCGACGAGGAAATTTTCTTCTTTGTTGTGCGCGATCGTCCAAAGGATTGTGCTTTGCGCGTTGGTTTCCGGCGTGTAACCGACGTAGAGCGATTGGATCTGGTCGGTGCGATAGCGATAGGCGATGTCCACCGGCCATGGCAATTTCAAATGCGCACCCGAGTTGAGCGTGGCCACCGGTTTGCCGAAGTGTTCGAGGACAACCTGTTCGCCGGGTTCAACGAAAACGAAGCACGAGGACAAAATCAAAACCAGAAATTGCACCATCAGTAAAACCGGCAGGTTTTCCTTGAGCAATTTGAAAAACCATGTTTCGGAAACTTTGAAGCCGAATTGATAATCCAGCGTTTGCGCGGCAGTGGTGAACAGGCTTTCCGGCTGCGCAAGAATTCCCACCAGCCGGCTGTCATAAAGCGGCCGGACGATTTTGCCTTTGACGCGCGGACGATAAATTTCCAGCAACAGCGTCAAAAGATTTTCCACGGCCATCAGCCCGAGCAAAACGCAAAAGGCGCGTCCCAACCAGGCGTCCGTTTTGAGAAATCCCGCCTGCGTTCCGGCAATGGCCAGCGCGGTCAGGAAACAAATATAAGCGCCGGCCAGAAGAAAATTTGCGCCCGGACGCAGCAGCCGTTGCGCGTCCAGCCGCGCCATCGTTACGGAAAACCGTCCGAGCAAAAACAGCAGCAACGCAAAAATCCCGAACAGCGCGAGCGACGCCATCGCTTTTGCGGTCACGATCGGCTCGGTCGTTTTGCCGATGCGCTGCCACAGCCACCAGCCCAGGCCGGCTTCGATCAGAAGCAGCAAAATGGCAAAGGCCGGAACGAAAAATTTTTCGAATTGCTCGCGCGAACGGCGGGACGGAAACACTTCGGATTCCTTGACTTCAAACAGCGCCGATTCACCTTTGCCGCGGGCCAATTCATCCATTTCCAATTTTTCGAGCCGTTCATTTTCCTCCAGCCGCGTCTGGAACCAGCTTGTGAACGCAATCAGCGCGCCAAGGCCGAGAAAGATGGAAGCGCCGATGCCCGCCAGCGAATTGACAAAGACGGTGACGACAAACGCGCCGATAAAAATCAGCGCGGCGGCGACCAGATTGACCAGTCCATTTTTCGGAGTATTGCGTTCCACGTTTAGTTAAATTGTTAAATCGTTGCACCGTGACACCGGAACTTGTCGAACCGATGGACGGTCCAACAATCCAGGATGTGACGCTTAGTTCAATTCTCTTTCTTCAAACAACGCCGCGCCGGCGGCCAACGCCGCGCCCGCATAGCAAATCGCATAGGCAAACGCTTTGCCGACGTAATTCCATTGGAACGTGCTTTTGCCTGTGTCAATGGCGTCGGCGAGCCAAAAAAGTTGCCAGTTCGGGACGATGCTGTAAAGCGTTGAAGCCCACCATTCGCCGTGTTTGGCGCGGGTGCCAAAAAAATAATCCGACATCAAACCGAGCAGAAAAATTGCCGAACAAATCGCCAGCGTCGGAATCGTGTCAAACCGCGTCGAACAGGCCAGCGCGATGGCGGCCAGAATCCAAAGCGCGAATAAAACCAAAATGCCCGCCGGCAACAGGTTCCAATTCACTTTCCCGACCGTTCCAAGGCTTTCCATCTGATGGGTGAATTTGAAAATGATGAACGCCGCCAGCGTGCAGAATGCCAGCATCGCCAAAACCGCATCGCTCACAAAGGTGCGGCGCAAAAAGAAATTGCTGAATCCCGCCAGCGCGTAGGAAACCACGATGCCCGCGGCAAAAATGCCGATCGCCGGCAGATCCGTTTTGCCATAGGAATCGAAGGCCATCCGGCTGGCCAGCAAAACGCCGACCATGTTCATGTAAGAGATCACCGTCAACGCCGCGGCAAGGCCGGTGAATTTGGCCAGAAGAAATTGAATCCGCCCCACCGGTTTGGACAAAACGGCCAGGGCCGTGCCCGTGCGGATTTCCCGCGCCAGCGACGACGACGCGCTCAGCACCGCGCCGAAAAGCCCCGCCAGCAGCATCACCGCCAGCACTGAATTTTCGACCAGTTTCGGTTCATCGCCGAGTGCAAAGTAATACGGCACCGCCAAAAACATTTCGAAAAGCACGGATGCCGTCATCAGCAGCAAAAAAATGGGCTGCCGGATCAATTCCATGAAGGCATTGAAGGCGATGGTCAAAAACTGGCGCATGAATGTGAACGCGAAGCTTACTCGATTTTTGGCCAAAAAATCAAACCGTAATCCTGTCGCTCAAAATTGGAGCGAAAATCACGGATTTCGTTCAAAAAATTACGCCATCGCACGCGCGATGGAATTCCACCAGGCATCGTGCAATTCCGTCAATGGCGATGAAAATTCTCCGCCGGAAAATTTAACGGTTAATTTATCGCCGCCAACTTTTCCGATTTGCATCGCCGGGACGCCCAGCAATTTCGCGCGCTCTACGAGTTTTACCGCATCCAATGCCGCGCAGGAAACGACGACGCGCGATTGCGTTTCACCGAAAAGCAAAGCGTCGAGGCGAATGTTTTGATTTGTAGCAGCCGACGTGAGCCGGCTCTGACTGGGTTCAGGATTTGATTTGATCGGACTTACGTCCGCTGCTACAGCGGAAAGATCAATCTGTGCTCCGATCAATCGCGGTGTTTCGCGGGCCACTAGATGTGAAATGCAGCTTTCGGCAATTGCCACCGCCAATCCACCTTCGCTGCAATCGTGCGCGCTTTTGACGAGGCCGCTTTGAATCAGGCCGAGCAATGTTGTGTGCAATGTTTTTGCCGATTCCAAATCGCAGCGCGGCGGTGAACCGTTCTTGGTTCCGTGAATGACTTGCAAATACGCCGAGCCGCCGAGGCCGAGCAATGGATCGCTTTTGTCGGCAATGTCACCAAGCAAAATAATCGCGTCGCCTTCGTCCTTGAACCATTGCGTTGTGACGTATTCGGGCTTCTCGATGATGCCCACGACGGAAATCGTCGGCGTCGGATCGATCGGTCCCGCCGGGCTTTGATTGTAAAGCGAGCAATTGCCGCCCGTGACCGGCGCGTTAAACGCCTTGCAGCCATCAGCCAAACCGCGAACGGATTCTTTGATTTGCCAGAACAATTCCGGTTTCAACGGACTCGGCATATTCAAATTGTCCGTCGCGCCCAACGGAACCGCGCCGCTGCACGCGAGGTTTCGGCACGCTTCGGCGACGGCAGCTTTCGCGCCTTCGTATGGATCCAGATAAACGTAGCCGCCGTTGCAATCCACCGTCATCGCGATCAATTTTTCCGAAACGGATTTTTGGCCGAAAGTTTCCGGCAACGAATCCGCCTTGATCCGGATCACCGCCGCGTCGCTGCCCGGACAAATCACCGAACCATCGCGAACCATGTGATCATATTGGCGATAAACCCAGTTCTTCGACGCAATGCTCGGCCAGGCCAAAAGTTTTTTCAAATCATCCGCCGGATTCTTTGTGTCGGCGATTCCATCGAGACGAAACGCGCGGACAGCTTTCAAATATTCCGGTTCTTGCGCGTCGCGATGATAAATCGGCGATTCATCGGCGATTTTCTTCGCCGGAATATCCGCGACAATTTTTCCGTGATGTTTCACGACCATTCGGCCGGTGTCGGTGACAAATCCGATTTCCGCCCACGGCAAATCCCATTTATCGAAAATCCGCTTCACTTCCTCTTCGCGGCCTTTGTGGACGATGATAAGCATCCGCTCCTGCGATTCGCTCAACATGATTTCGTAACTGCTCATATTCGGCGCGCGCTGCGGCACTTTGTCCAATTCAATTTCAATTCCCGTATTCGCCCGCGCCGCCGTTTCGCAAGTCGAGCAGGTCAAACCCGCCGCGCCCATATCTTGAATTCCCGCAACCGCGCCGGTCGCAAGCAATTCGAGACAAGCTTCGCAAACCAATTTTTCCATGAACGGATCGCCCACCTGCACCGCGCCGCGTTGTTGTTCGGCGGATTCTTCGGTTAAATCCTTCGACGCAAATGCCGCACCGGCCAAACCATCGCGACCGGTCGCCGGGCCGACGTAGAAAACCGGATTGCCGATGCCTTTGGCTGCGCCGCGGGCGATTTGTTCGTGACGCAAAACGCCGAGGCAAAAAGCGTTCACGAGCGGATTGCCTTCGTAAGATTTGTCGAAATACACTTCGCCGGCGATGGTCGGGATGCCGAAGCAATTTCCATAATGCGCGATGCCGCTGACGACGCCGGCAAACAAACGCCGATTGTTGGCGATGGCCGCGGAAGCATTTTTACCCGCAGCTAAAATGGCATTTCCTGCGCCCGGCAAGCTGGACTCTCGCAGACTCGCCGCATGACTTTCTCCATTTGATTTCGCATTCGGTGCGCCGGGCTCCGCATTTTCAGTGATAGGTCCGAACCGCAGCGAATTAATCGCGCAAACCGGCCGCGCGCCCATCGTGAAAATATCGCGAACGATGCCGCCGACGCCAGTGGCCGCGCCTTGAAACGGTTCGACCGCGCTCGGATGATTGTGCGATTCGATCTTGAAGGCGATGGCCAGCCCATCGCCGATGTCAATGATGCCGGCATTTTCCTCGCCCGCGCCGACGAGAATTTTTGGCGACTTGGTCGGGAACGTTTTGAGCAGCGGCCGCGTGTTTTTGTAACTGCAATGTTCGCTCCACATCACGGAGAAAATTCCCAGCTCGGTATAACCCGGCTCGCGACCGAGAATTTCTTTGACGTGCGCGTATTCCTCGGGTGTGAGGTTGTGTTTGGCGACTAATTCGGGAGTGATGGCCGGCTCATTCATTTGGAAATCTAAAACTCGCGAAACCATTTTGCTCAATTTCAGTTTTGCGAACAAGAAATCAAAAGCAAAAAATTTCTTCCAACCGGTTGCAATTTTGAAATTCTTGGTTACGGTAGGTTCAACAAGTGGAGCTGGGATGAAATCTTCTTTGCGTATTTTGAATCTCGAGGACAACGAGCGCGATGCGGAATTGACCGAAGCGATGATTTCGGCGCGCTGGCCGGAATCACATTTCGTCCGCGTGGACACGCGCGATGACTTTCTCGCCGCGCTGGAGGACGGCGACATGGATCTGATCCTTTCAGATTACACGATGCCGAATTTCAGCGGGCGCGACGCGCTGGCCATCGCCCGGGAAAGATGCCCCGAAATTCCATTCCTTTTCGTTTCCGGCACGATTGGCGAAGACGCCGCCGTGGAAGCGTTGAAAAACGGCGCGACAGATTACGTGTTGAAACACCGGCTCGTGCGATTGATCCCGGTGATTGACCGCGCGTTGCGGGAATTGGAAGAACGCTCCGAGCGCGAGCGAGCCGAGGAAGCGATGCGCCAATCGGAACACAAATATCGCGAATTGTTTGAATGCCTGGAAGACGCGGCATTTCTCGCGGATGAAAAATCCGGCAAAATCATTGATTCCAATCGCGCCGCGGAAAAATTGCTCGGCCGATCGCGCGCGGAGATTCTCGGGCACAAGCAATCGGAATTTTTTGCCCCGGCGGAAAACAAATTGCCGGCCGGCGAAAAGACGATGGGCGACACGCAAAAAGAACCGCTGCAATGCTTGTTGATCCGGCCGGACAATTCCTCCGTTCCGGTCACGGTGCGCGGAACCGAAATCACGCTTTATCACCGTCCGCTGGTTTTATGGTTGTGCCACGAAAGCCATTGATTCAATCGAAGAAAAATTCGGGTTCGCCGGAAGCGTAGGACAGTTTTCCATCCACAATTTTCGCCGCGGACGTGAACGGATGGCTTTCCGTTTTGCCTTTTCCCAAAATATGGATGACTTCCTGCCCGTGCGCTTTGAGGAAATCTGAAATCAGGCCGCGATGACAGCGCCACCAGACGGCTTCGGCGCACATGATGGCCGTGCGTTTGGATTTGGCCAGTTCGAGCAATCGTGAAATGCCGTTGTGAAATGGCGGCGTCATCATGTAATCGGCGTAACCGCGGAATGCCGGATGCCGCCACGCGATGTTCGGCGAATCCGGCAGAACCTTTCGGCGTCCGCCCAATTCGACGAAATGGAAATACTCGATGCCTTGGCGCGCCAGCGCGGCGGAAAGATTTTCGGAATTGAATTGCGGCACGCGACGCGAGCCGGGAAATTGCCGCACGTCCGCCAACGCGGCGATCTTGTTTTCGGCAAGCAGCGCGATAAATTCCTCCAGCGAACGCGTGGAATGGCCGATGGTCCAAAGTTGAATTGGCTGCGATTCCATTGATTGAAATTGCCACAGAGACGCCGGGCGCGCAGAGTTTTTTATTTTGCAACGCTGTGTTCTCTGTGACTCTGTGGCAATGAACGACGAATTGCAAAAGGCGGTCGAATCACTCGGCGTCGAAAAATTTCAACGGCACATTTTTCTCTGCACGGACGCGACCGAACCCAATTGCTGTCCGCGCGAGCAATCGCTGGCGTCCTGGGAATTTTTGAAACTGCGGTTGAAAGAATTAAATCTCGTGGGCGCGCAACCGCTCGTGTATCGGACGAAAGCGAATTGCCTGCGCATTTGCGTGAACGGGCCAATCGCCGTGGTTTATCCGGAAGGCGTCTGGTATCGCCATTGCACGCCGGAAGTTTTGGAGCGGATCATCCAGGAGCATTTGGTTCGCGGAAACATTGTCGAGGAATTTGCCTTCGCGCGAAATCCATTGAAATAATTCGGACGGTTGAACTCTGCGAAACTCAAATTGAATTGGGCGTCGTGGAACTCCGCCCTCCGGTTGAAAATAAAAAACTCGCGGAAAGAGGTCCGCGAGTTCGAAATTTTCTTCGGCCGGACTATGCGCCGTTGTCGCCGATGGCTTCGACCGGGCAGCCTTCTTTGGCTTCTTTGCAACGGGCTTCTTCTTCGGGCGAAGCCGGTTGCTTATAGACGAACGAATAACCGCCGTCGTCATTGCGTTTGAAATTGTCCGGCGCCGTTTCACGGCACAGGTCGCAATCAATGCACTGGTTGTCCACGTAGTATTTGCCCGCCACGTTTTCGGGATATTTATTTGCTACATCAGCCATAAGTTTATCGCAAAAATATGAAATCAATCGCGTCCGATGGCAAGTGAATTCACATTTGTGAAAGGGGGATGCAAAAATTCAAAGGCGATTAAACTTTTCAATTTCCCGCGCATTTGCAATTTTTCTGCGATGCAACGAGGAATTGTTCGCAGAACAAAAATAGTTTCCACGCTTGGCCCGGCCACTGATTCCGCCGAAATGATCGGCAAATTGATGGATGCCGGCGTCAATATTTTCCGCCTCAACATGTCGCACGCGCCGCACGATTGGGTGCGCCGCGTCGTCAAAGACATCCGCGAACAGGCCGCCGCGCGCAAAATTTTCGTCGGCATTTTGATGGACACGCAAGGTCCGGCCATCCGCACCGGCGATATCGCCTCGCCGCTCGATCTGAAGCCCGGGCAGAAATTCACGCTCACCGTTCGCGGCGAAAAGGATTTGGAAGAACATTCCGTGGACGTGAATTACGAAAATTTCGTCAACGACATCAGCGTGGGCGACGTGGTGTTGCTTGACAACGGCGCGATCGAGATGAAAGTGCTCGCCAAAAACGGCAACCGCGTCGAATGCGAAGTGCTCACCGCCGGCACGCTCGGCAGCCGTCGTCACATCAATTTGCCCGGCGTTAAAGTTTCATTGCCCGCGCTCACGGCCAAAGACATCAAAGACGTGAAGCTCGGCCTGGAATTGGACGTGGATTTTATCGCGCTTTCCTTTGTCCGCGAAGCGCGCGATTTGATGCAGTTGCGGGAGCTGTTCGAAAAAGGCAAATCGCCTTTCGTCATCGCGAAGATTGAAGATCAATCCGCGATCGCAAATCTGGACGCTATTATTTCGGAGGCCGACGGCATCATGGTCGCGCGCGGCGATTTGGGAATTGAAATTCCTTACGAAGAATTGCCAATCGTCCAGCGCCGCATCGTCAAAACCTGCTTGCGCCGCGGCAAGCCGGTCATTGTCGCCACGCACATGCTTGAAAGCATGATCGAATCGCCGATGCCCACGCGCGCCGAAGTGACCGACGTGGCCAACGCGATTTATGAAGAAGCCGACGCGATCATGTTGAGCGGAGAAACGACCGTCGGAAAATACCCGCTCAAATGTATTGAGGTTTTTGATCGGATTTCCCGCCGGATTGAACGCAGCGGCAGCGCGCAATTTCATGACTCGGCGGACCTGACCGAGCCGCGCGAAAAATTGGTGAAGAGCGCCATTGTGATGGCGAATGAATTGAAAGCCGAAGCGATTCTGGTGTTCACGCGGCACGGCGGCATGGCGCGGTATGCGGCGTGGATGCGTCCGCGTTATTCGCCGATTTACGCGTTATGTGAAGCGGAAAAGACCGCGAATGAATTGACGCTTTGCTGGGGTGTGACGTCGTTTGTGATGGAATTTGATTTCATCAATCCGCAAAACACGATTGAGACGGCACTGAAAAATCTCACCGAACAAGGCCGTTTGCAGAAAGGTTCGACGGTCGTCATCATTGGCGCGATTTCCGTCGGCACGGAAATCGTGGACGCCGTGCAGATGCGGACGATTTAATTCTTCTGAAAATTGAATCAGGAAAGTTGCAGGCTTGACATGCATCGAGATTCTATGTATCGTGCTTCTATGATCCGAAAAGAACTGGTTGCCGCGTCGGCTGAACCGTTGATTTTATCTCTGTTGGCCAAAGGCGAAAGCTACGGTTACGCCATCATTCAAGAAGTCAAAGAACGTTCCGGTGGCAAAATGAATTGGACAGATGGAATGCTTTATCCCGTTCTGCATCGCATGGAACGGCGTGGATTGATCAGATCGCGCTGGGGCGAAAGCGAAACAGGTCGCAAGCGAAAATACTATTCGCTCAAAAAAGACGGCAAGGCCGCGATGGAAAAGCATCACGAACATTGGACATTGGTCCATTCAGTGTTATCGGGTTTAAAAAAAGAACACTATGCGTGACCTTGAAGAAAAAATTTCAGCGTGGCGCGAACAAATGCTCGCCGCTGGAATCCAATCGCCCGTGCCGTTGGATGAGTTGGAAGTTCATTTGCGTGACGAAATTGAACGTCAAAGGGAAGCGGGATTAGACGGGCAAAATGCTTTCGAGATTTCGGTTCGAGGAATCGGCCGGCCGCAAAACCTTAAAAATGAATTCAAAAAAATTGAAAGGAACATTATGAAAAAAACTGCAATTATCGTGTTGGCAATCCTCGCTGTTTTGTTCGGGCCGGGAATGATTCTTCCAGCCTTGGCCAAACACAGAAATATGGGCGTTTGGAATTTCGACATCGTCTGGCCAATTGTGGTGGGATCCATCATTACTGTCGCCGGGATCAGCGCAACTGTTTTCGGGTTTAAAAAGCGAAAAGCCTGAATATGTTCGAGCTTGAACAAGCGATTTTCGATTGGCGGCAGCAAATGCTCGCCGCTGGAATCCAATCGCCCGTGCCATTGGATGAATTGGAAATTCATTTGCGTGAAGAAATTGAGCGGCGAATAAAAGCCGGCGAACCGGAAAAAGAAGCTTTTCAAATTGCCGTTCAAGAGATTGGCCAGACAAACATTTTAAAAACTGAATTCGCTAAAGTCGGCGTGACGGTTTACGAACGATTGCAGCGGCTCGGCTGTGCACTCGCAGGTATTCCCGAGTATCAACTCGCGATGAACATGAATGCTCCAAATCAGAACCTTGAACCTCGTTGGGCAACTTACCTGAAAAACGCAGCGTATGTCTTGCCGGCTCTTTTCTTCTGGATTGGTTCTGTATGTTTGGTTGTGCCGAAATTGAAGGAGATTTGCGCGCAATCCGGCACGCGTCTCCCCGATTCGGTTTTGCTGGCGCTATCCATTTCGCAAGTGATCAAAGAAAATTTTATCTTTGGATCGCTGGCATTTCTGGCTGTTCTCGTTTTATTGGAATGGCGCTCGCGCCGCTGGCCGCACTACCGCCGAATGGTTTTTGGCATTGCGGCTTATTTACTGAACCTCATTGCATTCGTTTTAATGGCGACGATGCTGGTTTTTGCGGTCGTCGCGGCGGCAAATTCACTGCATCCGAAATAATTCAGACGTTGGCCGGCGCACTCGACCGCGCCTCCAGAAATTTTTTCAATTCCTCCGCCGCCTTGCCGCCAAAGCCGGGCACTTCGGCGATCTGCTCCACCGTGGCCAATTGCAATCGCCGCACCGAGCCGAATTTTTTCAGCAACGCCGCTTTGCGTCGCTCGCCGATGCCGGGAAAATCGTCCAGCACGCTTTCGGAAATCCGCTTGAGCCGCAATTGCGCGTTGTAGGAGTTGGCGACGCGATGCGATTCGTCGCGGATGCGCTGCAACAATTTTGTGGCCGGATGTTCAAGCCCAAGCCGCAACGGCTCGGATTTCTCCGGCAAATAAATCTCTTCAAATTCTTTCGCCAAACCAATCGCCGGAATTTTTAAACCAAGCTTTTCCAATTCGGCAACGGCCATGCCCAATTGCCCTTTTCCGCCATCGATCAAAATCAAATCCGGTAGCGCAGGACAGGCATCTTGCCGGTCTCTATTTTTATTTTCAGTTTGAGACAGGCTGGAAGCCTGTCCTACATCTTTCACTGGAATTCTTCGTCGCACTTTCCGGCCCGTTTCATCCACCAGCTTTTGCAATTCATCCGGAACCGCGTGGCCGTCGTCATCATCTTTCGTTTTTTGCGTCGCGCCAATTTTGCCTTCATTCAGCAATCGCGTGTAACGGCGTCGCACCACTTCTGCCATGCTGGCAAAATCGTCCTGTCCTTCGACGGTTTTGATCTTGAACCGCCGATAATTCGCGCGGTCAGGCCGGCCGTTTTTGAAACTCACGAGCGACGCGACGGCGAATGTGCCGCTGATGTTGGAAATGTCGAACGCTTCGATCCGTTGCGGCGGCGACGGCAAATTCAGTGCGCCCGCCAATTCCTGCAAATCATTTTGCGGCGCAATGACGCCCGGCAGTGAAAGTGGAACGCGCTCGAACTTCGCGGTTTTCTTCCACGTCTCCTTCAAATCGCGCAGCAAATCGCGCAAACCGGCCGCGCGCTCGAAATCCTGCGACGCCGCGGCTTTCTTCATTTCTGTCTCGAGTTGCTCCTGCATTTCGCGGCATTGGCCTTCGAGAAATTCGCACGCGGCATTGACCTGTTCCAAATACTGCGCGCGCGAAACATTTTCCACGCACGGCGCCGTGCAATATTTCAAATGCGCGTAAAGGCAATGCTTGTAATCCGCGGCGGTCGGCGTGAAGACGCGGCAGCCGCGCAGATTGAATTGCCGCCGCGCGAGCGAGACGACATTGCGCAGCGCGGTCGCATTCGGAAATGGGCCGAAATAGCGCGCGCCGTCGTCTTTTTTGAACCGCGCAAAACTGAAATTCGGGATCGGGTCATTCAAATTCACTTTCAACATCAGAAAGCGTTTGTCGTCGCGGAAACTGATGTTGTAACGCGGCTTGAATTCCTTGATGAGTTTGCTTTCCAGCAGCAGCGCTTCCGGTTCGCTTTTGACGAGATGAAAATCGAAATCGGCGATCGCTTCGACCAATGCATTGAATTTCAAATCCCAACCCATGCGGCGGCCCGGATGAAAATACTGGCTCACCCGTTTGCGCAAATTGCGCGCTTTGCCCACGTAAATGACGGTGCCGAACCGGTCGCGATGCAAATACACGCCCGGCTTGTGCGGCAACGTGCTGAGCTTTTTGCGGATGAGTTCGGAAACTGGCACGAAATCAGTTTACTACATGCGTCAATCACCGGCCTGCCAATTCCAACTTGAATTTCCGGCTTAAAACCGGAAACTATCCTCGTGCGATACTGCGAATCTCCATTCTTTTTCAAACGCCGGAAAACGCGCGAAATCGTCATCGGCGATCCAAAAAACGGCGGCGTCATCATCGGCGGCGACCATCCGGTCGTGAAGCAATCCATGCTCACGTGCGATACGATGGACACCGCGCTTTGCGTCAAGCAAACGCTCGAACTCGTCGCCGTCGGCTGCCAGATCGTCCGCATCACCGCGCCAACGGTGAAAGACGCGGCGAATTTGGAGAACATCGTCGCCGAATTGCGCAAACAAAATTGCCTCGTGCCGATCGTTGCCGACATCCATTTCAAACCCGAAGCGGCGATGGAAGCGGTAAAATGGGTGGAAGTCGTCCGCGTCAATCCCGGCAATTACGCCGATTCAAAAAAATTCGCCGTCAAAGAATACAACGACGAGCAATACGCCGCGGAGCTCAAGCGCATCGAAGAAAAATTCACGCCGCTCGTGCTCGAAGCGAAAAAATTGAAACGCGCGTTGCGCATCGGCACGAATCACGGCTCCTTGAGCGACCGTATCATGAACCGCTACGGCGACACGCCACTCGGAATGGTGGAAAGCGCGCTCGAATTCGCGCGCATCTGCCGCAAGCACGATTTCCACAATTTCAAATTCTCGATGAAGTCGTCGAATCCGAAAGTGATGATTGAATGTTATCGTCTGTTGGTTGCGCGACTCGAGGAGGAAGGCGCGGATTGGAATTATCCGATCCATCTCGGCGTCACCGAAGCCGGCGAAGGCGAGGACGGGCGAATTAAATCCGCCATCGGCATCGGCTCTTTGCTTTGCGACGGGCTTGGCGACACAATCCGCGTTTCGCTAACCGAAGATTCTCCGCGCGAAATTGAGGTGTGTAACGATTTGCTCGCGCAGATTCCCTCATTGACGAATCACAATCCGCAATTTCACGATTCTAATTTTCCCTTCGATCCGTTTCATTTCGAGCGCCGGCCAACGCCGGAAATTGAACTGAACGAAAACACCAAATGTGGCGGCGAACAATTGATCCGCGTCGTCGTGACCCGCGCCACGTTCGACAAAGTCGCGCCGAAAATTCGTCCAAAAGACGACGTGAAGCCGGAAGCTGTTTACGAAGATTTGAATATCGCGGAGATTGATCCGACCAAAGATTTTGAAATCAATTGCGACACGCAACTTGTTACGGTGAAAGACGGCGTGAATCTTCCGGCCATCACCGCGTTCCGTTTGCTGTCCGCGAAATTGAAAACGCTGGGCCGGAACAATCCGATTTTATTGAAAGATTGCATCAACTTCGGATCGCACGTGCTGGAACCAAAGATTGCTCTCTTGCGCGCGGCGGTCGTCATCGGTTCATTGCTGGCGGATGGGATCGGCGATGCGATTCTCGTTCGCGGCGAGAGCGGCGCGGGAATGTCGCTGCGCCTGGCCTATAACATTTTGCAAGCGGCGGGCTGCCGCAGTTTCAAGACCGATTACGTGGCCTGTCCGAGCTGCGGGCGCACGCTGTTCAATTTGCAAACCGTGACCGCGCGAATCAAAGCGCGGACCGAGCATTTGAAAGGCGTGAAAATTGCCATCATGGGCTGCATCGTGAACGGACCGGGCGAAATGGCGGACGCGGATTTCGGTTACGTGGGCGGCGCGCCGGGCAAGATCAACCTTTACGTCGGGAAACAAGCCATCAAGTTCAACATTCCCGAAGCCGAGGCCGTGGAACGTCTCGTGGATTTGATCCGCGAACACGGCAAATGGGTTGAGCCAGAAGTGAAAGAAATGGTTGCGAGTAATTGATTCGCAGGATGCAACAATGAATGAAGACGAAAATAATTTGCCCCCGACATTAAAACCAGCGGTCGAGAAACAGCAAATTAAAATTCGATTCAAACGATTCTTATCTCAAGGTAAAGCCGATACGTTCACGGCTTCTCACCAACATCTGCCATATTCGACAAATAATTCACAAATGGACGTCCATCATAGCTATTACGGCAAAAGCAGAATGTTTCCGGAGTGGTATAACCCGACGATTACGAATAATGGTCGGGGATACATTCTGTGGCGTGGTCCAAATTCAGAAGTTTATATCGACGAAGATTCCTCCACGGTATATTTGCACAGCGTAAAAGGGTAAATCCGGCGCGCTATCTTTGTAGTTAATTGGCGAAATAATCTAAGCCTCGCAAGCGATATATTCCGATGTCGCTCCTGCGGACCAAATGAAAATTGGAATTGTCTTCAATCCGTCGCCGCGCCAATGCTTTCGACCAATGAATTTCCGCCGTGGTCAATGGCATCGGGATATTTCAATTTTAATTCTGCAAACAGCGCGCGGGCTTTTTCTGTGTTGCCGGACGCTTTGAAATCCTGCGCCATCAGATAGCAGGCAAACGCGCCGACCTGAACGCCGTCGCCGTAAAAACAGTCGGCGTATTTATCCATGCAATCCTGGAGATATTTGGCGCGGTCATCGCCGGCGGACATCTGCGCGACATACAAAACCGCGCAGCCGGTGCGGTCAATGTCCGGATATTTCTCGATCATGGTCTTGAGACTTTGCAGCGCTTCGGGCGTGCCCCATTTTTGATTGGCGATCTGATACAATCGTTCCGCTTCACCCAATTGGTCACGGGAATATTTTTTCTGGTCCAGCTCCATGCGTTGCGTGAATTTCTGGCGATTGGCCTTTTGCCGGTCTTCAGCCGCCTGTTTATTGATGACCGGAGCCAGTTGTTTTTCCAATCGGGCCACCTGAAGACCGAGACGAAGATTGAGAAGGACGTTGGCCAGCACCGCCAGTCCGAGAATGCTGATGAGAAATTTATTTTGCATAGGATGTCTTTGGTTCGCCTGAATTTTTACACCATCCCGACGCTATTTCTGGAAAATCAAGCTGTCGAGGAAGAGTTGTTCACTTTTTCACCGGAGAATGCGACGCATTTTGTTCTTCCGCGGTCAAAATCGGGGCGGCGATTTTCATTCGCGGGAATGGAGACGTCGCGATTAAATTTGCTCCGGCAATTCGAGGAGCGAACCAAAGTAATCATCCAAAGATGGGGGAATGAATTCAATCATGCCGTTGAGCGGATAAAACGTCATTTCGCCGAAATAAATTTTGCCGTTATCCAGAAAATCCACGCGCACGAACGGAAATCCTTGCGACAATTTCGTCGCATAATCCAGCATCCGGTCAAAGCCGGCCGGTTTGGCGACAGGATTGGGAAAGCCGGAGGCGACGACATATTTGCGCCCGACCGATTTCCAATCCAGGTCGAACATTTCGGCGAGCGTGTCGCCCAATTGGTCGGCGACCGCTTCGACAATTTTTGGCCTGCCGTTGAAGCAGAAGAAATTATATTCGAGGAGCGAATCGGTATTCACCAGCTCTTCGCAAAAGATTTTTGGATCGATGTTTTTGTAACTCCATTCGCGGCCGTGATGGTAGCGATTTTGCGACAGAAAATAATTCAACACTTTCACGCAACGCGGCCGGTCCAATTCCGCCTTGTCCCGGCAAATGACCTGTTGCCGGCAGCCATGATTGATTTTAAGCACGAAACGGTCCGGTAATCGCGCGAAATCAATTTCCTCCGGACGCCGCCAGACGCCGTAAATTTTTTTCAAAACCCCGCCGCCAACGCGCGCTTCGACGAATTTTCGCACTTCATATTTGTCGGCACATTGGGTGACGATGGCTTTGCGCCAATTCAATTTCAGCCATTGAATTTTCTCGTTGAACGTTTTCGGCGGATCGAGGCAAAGCGGTTTTTTGAATTGGCGGTGATATTGCCATTTGACATACGCCTCGTCGCCGGCCCAATTCCGGAGTCGCGAACTTTTGTCGAGAAGATGCATCCAGACCATACTGATTACCGCGAAACTATGGGAAATCACGACGATGTCCAGCGGAAGTTTGTCCGATGCGGCGACGAAAAATTATTTCGCTTTGGAATCAAATCGTCGAACCAGAATCTCCGGCAGATCAATATTCATCGGCTGGCGCAAAAGAAAGACAACCATTTCCGCGATGTCCGCCGGTTGGATCATCGGCTGGCCTTTCAAACGTTCGCCGAGGTAAGTGCCTTTGATCAGATCCGTTTCCACGCCGCCGGGACAAAGATTGTAAACGTGCACGCCGCGCGGTTTCGCCTCCATCGCCAGCGCGCGGGCAAAACCCAGAAATCCATGCTTGCTCGCGCAATACGCCGATTGATGCAAATAACCCTGCATGGCCGAACTGCTGACGATGTTGATGATCCGGCCTTTGGTTTTGGTCAATTGCGGCAATGTTTCACGGCAGAAAAGAAACGGCGCGGTGAGATTGACGCGGAGAACGCGTTCCCAATCGTCCAGCGCAAGTTCCGGAACGGATTTTTCGAGAAAGACGCCGGCGTTGTTGATCAGAAAATCCAATCGGCCCAAATGCTTGAGCGCTTCGGAAATCGCGTCGGGAATTTGTTCCACGTCCGCCAGGTCGCACGCGATGAATTTTCCGCGAACGCCGGCGGGCGGTTTCGTCCTGGAAATGAGCGCAAGCTTGACGCCTTCGCGCGCGAGTGCCCGGGCGATGGCGAGCCCGATTCCGCGGCTCGCGCCGGTCACGATGGCGGTTTTATTTTTCAGAGATGCGGAGTTCATTTCGGTGCGATTCAAATTCAAGTTACTCAATCAAAGCGTTGAATCAATTGAAACCGGGAAATTTTCACTTTGTCAAAGTCAGGTGGCGGTCAATAATCCAATCGTGAAGCCTGAGCAAATTTCTATCGGTTTGTTCGTTTGGATTCTGGCCGTCACCTCCATTTCAGCCGCGTCGCCTCCGCCCGAAATTCAATCGCCAATTCATCTGCGTTGCGAATATCGCGTCGACCCGAAAGGCATCGGGGAGACAAAGCCGCGCCTGGGCTGGCAATTCGACGCAGACCCGCAAGCGCGCGGCGTCCGGCAAAGCGCGTATCGCATTCTCGTCGCTTCGACTCCGCAATGGCTGGCCAAGAACAAAGGTGATTTGTGGGATTCCGGGAAAATTGATTCCGATGCCGCGCAACAAATCGTTTACGCCGGGAAACGACTTCAATCGCGCGAGCAATGCTGGTGGAAAATTCGCGCGTGGGATGAAAATGGCCGTGAATCTGAATGGAGCAAACCCGGTTACTGGAGCATCGGATTGTTACAAACCAACGATTGGCAGGCGAAATGGATTGGATTCGATACGCCAACACCGACCAAGGCGACGGAATTGAGCGACGCGGCGCGAAGCCGGTTGCAAAAGCAAAAATGGGCTTATGCCGGACTTGAACCGTCGAAAACGCAACCGCTCACAGCGTATGTCCGCGGCGAATGGAAATTGCCGCCGGACAAAAAATTAATTCGCGCCGCAATCGCGTTGTCGCCGGATCAAATCTGCACCATCACTGCAAATGGCAAACCGATCGGCGACGTTACGCGCTGGGAACAAATGCATTTGGCGGATCTCACCAGCGCATTGATTTCCGGCACCAACGTGATCGGCCTGAAAATCACGCAATACGACGGCTATCGGCCCGCGGCGTTGGGCGAAATTGAATTACAATTTGCCGATGGCAGTAAGTCGGTTGAGCCAATTGATGCGTCGTGGAAATTTGCGACGAATGCGCCGGCAGGATGGGATTTGAAATCCTTCGACGACAGCGATTGGCTGCCGATGCTGGTGGATGGACAACCGCGCACGCCGTGGAGCGGTCCGCCGGAAACATTTACGTATCATTTATCGCCGGCGCCGTTCCTGCGGAAAACATTTGTCATTTCCAAACCGGTCCGGCGCGCGACGATTTACAGCACGGCGCTCGGCATTTATGAATTGCATTTGAACGGCGCGCGCGTCGGCAGCGATTACTTTGCGCCGGGTTGGACGGATTTTCATTCGCGCGTGCAATACCAGACTTACGATGTGACGAAATCCATTGACGAAGGAACGAACGCGCTTGGCGCAATTCTCGGCGACGGCTGGTATGCGAGCGTTTTGTCTTACACCGGCCAACGATATTTTTACGGTGGTTATCCGCGATTGCTCGCTCAACTGGAGATTGAATATGCCGATGGCACGCGCGAGACGATTGTAACGGACAAATCATGGCGCGCGGCGACCGGCCCGATTCGTTCCGCGGATTTAATGGCCGGTTGCGTTTACGACGCGCGATTGCAAATGGATAATTGGGCAAAAGCGAAATTTGAAGCTTCCAATTGGCAGCCCGTAGCAACCGGATTGCGCACAGTAGATTCAAAAAAGCCGTTGTCTCCATTTGTCATCGAAGCCGCCAATGCCGACGCATCGCGCATCACGGGCGAACTGCCCGCTCTCAGCGTGACGGAACCGCGCCCCGGCGCCTGGACTTTTGACCTCGGCCAAAATATCGCTGGTTGGGTTCGCTTGAAAGTGCGCGGCCATGCCGGTCAAAAAATCATGGTGCGCTACGGCGAGATGTTGAATCCCAATGGCACGCTTTACACGTCCAATCTGCGCGGCGCGAATGCGACGGATATTTATTATTTGCGCGGCGACGGCACGGAAATGCTGGAGCCATATTTCACGTTTCACGGCTTTCGTTATGTTGAAATCAC
The DNA here is from genome assembly GCA_035776755.1 of Verrucomicrobiia bacterium. Classification (GTDB taxonomy): domain Bacteria; phylum Verrucomicrobiota; class Verrucomicrobiia; order Limisphaerales; family UBA11358; genus UBA11358. Next base: position 16,654 of record DASTWS010000032.1, on the reverse strand, counting down.
CGGACTCGACGAAAACCCTGGAACCAACGCCGTCACCGGAATCGTCGTCGGCTCGCCGCTCGAGCGCACCGGCGAATTCACCTGCTCGAGCCCGTTGGTGAATCAGCTCGCCCGAAATATCCTGTGGAGCCAGCGCGACAATTTTCTCGAAGTGCCGACGGATTGTCCGCAACGCGATGAACGCGCGGGCTGGACCGGTGATGCCCAATTTTTTATCGGGACGGCCGCTTACAACGCCGATGTCGCGGCATTTTTTACGCGCTGGCTGACGACGCTGGCGCAGGATTCGCAATTGCCTTCGGGCGCCATGGCCAACGTCGCGCCGAAATTCGGTTCGCCCTGGGCCGGAACCGGCTGGGGCGGCGACGCCGCGATCCGCTGCATTTACACCATTTATCATGTTTACGGCGATACACGCATCATCCAACGCAATTACGATGCGCTCGACCGTTACATGAATTGGGAAAAAGAGGGACGACCGGGCGGAGACGTGGCCGTCCGGCCAATCGGCGATCATCTCAATCTCGGCGGCGGCGCGAGTGTGGATGTGATTCAACGCGCCTATTTTGCAAATCTCAGCGCCTTGATGGCAGAAATGGCTAAAGCCATCGGGCGCACGAACGATGCAACGCGTTATCGCGCGCAAAGCGAAGAAGCAAAATTGTCTTTCCAACGCGATTGCATCCTGTCCGACGGTTCTATCACGAACAGCGGCCAAACCGGTTACGCGCTGGCGTTCACGATGGATTTGGTTCCGGACAAATTAAAGACAAAGGTCGCGGACAAATTTGTCGCCGGATTAAAGAAAGATGATTGGCACTTGGCCACTGGATTCATCGGCACGCCGAGACTGTTGCCCGGATTGCATCTTGCCGGTCGCGACGATATCGCTTATCGCCTGTTACTTCAGGAAACGTATCCTTCGTGGCTTTTCCCGATTAAGAACGGCGCGACGACGATGTGGGAACGCTGGGACGGCTGGACGCCGGAAAAAGGTTTTCAGACGATTTCGATGAATTCGTTCAATCATTATTCCTTCGGCGCCGTTGGCGAATATCTTTACGGCGAAATTGCCGGCATCAACAGCGACGGCCCGGGCTACCACAAAATTGTCATTCGTCCGGTCGTCGGCGCGGGGTTGACCAACGCGCAGGCAATTTTTGATTCACCGTCCGGTCGCATCGAAAGCGGCTGGCGAATTGATGGAGATCAACTTTATCTCAAGGCGACGATTCCACCGAATACTATTGCCACAATTTACATCCCATCGAAATCAACGCAGGACGTTATCGAAAGCGGGAAGCTGGCGGCGCAATCGCGAGGAGTGAAATTCATCCGGTCTGAAAATGGCGAATCGGTATTCGCCATTGGCTCGGGCAAATACCGATTCGAATCGCAACTGCCGTAGGCAGCTTACATCTTCAACGCGCGCTGACGATACGCTTCATCCGGACGACCGGCGATGCGCGCGATATTCGCGTCCGAGAAAAAGATCGGCCCGCCCATCGCTGCGGCGCCGGAGAAAATCTTCGCCGCTTTTTCCACCATGAGCATCGCGTAAAGCGCCGCCTGCCAGCTTTTGCCGAGCGTGATGATGCCGTGATTTTGCATGAGCGCGACCTGCGGCTGGCGCTGATATTTTTTGATGAACGCTTCCGTTTCGCGGCGGATGGCCTGCGACAATTTCAAACCGGGATCCGTGTAAGGCAGATAAACCGAGCGCGGGCCGCACACGACGATTTCGTCCGGGAACATCCGGTTTTGCGCAAAATCTTTGGCGCGCGGCGAGCAAAGGATTTGATTCACATAGGTCGCATGGCTGTGCGCAACGAATTTAACGCCGGGCAACGAAAGAAAATACGCATGGAACACCGCTTCGACTGAGGGTTTCTTGGCGTTTTGATTCACGCGCGCGGCGAGCAAGGCATTATCCATTTCTTCGTCGGTCATCTGCTCTTTGTCGAGCAGCGGCAGCAGCGCGGAGAATTTGCATTCAACGACGTCTTCCTCCTTCAAGGTGCCGAGGCAGGTGCCGCTGGCTTTGACGAGAAAGGTCTCGTCGCTCAATTTCACGGACGTGTTGCCTTCGCCGAGAATGGCCAGGCCGCGGTCTTCGCGGCCGATTTCGTGGGACAAGGTAAGTAAATCGTGTAACAAGGTTTGCATAATGAATTAATCGCTAAATGAAATTTGTTTCGGCCAATAGCCGGATGTTGTATCAATCGTAAATTGTTCAATTCATTTCCTGGCCGCCGGTGACGCTGATGGAAACGCCGGTCAAATAACTGGCCGCGTCGCTCGCCAGGAAAATCAAGGTCGCGCAAATATCATCATAACTGCAGCCGCGCTTCATCGGCACCTGGTTCGTGTAAGCCGCCTTGACATCCTCGATATTTTTCGCGCCGGGAACTTTGCCGGCCTTGAGATATTGCACGAACAATCCGTTGTTCGGGTCCGTCCACAACGGCGATTCCAGCAGATTGCCGGGGCAAATCGCATTGCAACGGATACCGTGCGGCGCCATTTCCAGCGCGACACTTTGCACGAGACCGATGCCGCCGAATTTCGTCGCCGCGTAAGCCGAATTCGCCGCGCTGCCTTTTTTGCCGGACTTGGAATTGATCTGGATGATGACGCCGCGCTTCTGCGGTTTCATCACACGACAGGCGTGCTTCATCGTCAGGAAATTGCCGAACAGATTCACGTTCATCACCGCGCGCCATTTTTCCGCGTTCGCTTCGGCAATCGGCTCTGCAATTAGAATCGCCGCGTTGGCGACGACGATATCCACGCTGCCGAATTCTTTCACCGTGCGATCGAATAGTTTTTCCACGTCTGCTTCTTCGGCGACATTTGTCTTTTGCGCAAAGGCCTTGCGGCCGGCCACCTTTTTAATTTCGTCAGCGGTAGATTGTGCCGCTTCTTCTTTCATGTCGGCGATGGCGACGTTGCAACCGGCTCTTGCCAACGCGAGACAAATGGCTTGTCCGAGACCCTGCGCGCCGCCAGTGACGACGGCGTTTTTTCCTTCAAGTGAGAAATTCATTGTGCTCCAAATTCTTTCTTCAACGCTTCCTCGGCATTTTTGTTCCAGTAACCGTCGTTGAGCGATTTCGCGACGCCGGGATGTTCCGCGCCCGCATCGGTGAGCGCGGTGAGTTTCAAGCCTTTTGCGAACGGATAAACGACAATCTTTCCGGGCATCGTGTTTTTTTCCACCGCGCGGATGCCGTCCACCGCGCCGTCGAGACCGGAAATCGCCGCCACGGACAAATTGGTGTCGAGCTGGCGCGATGCGACTTTCTTCAAAATGATTTTCATGTCTTCGAGCGTCGAACCGCTCGTGCCAATGAAATAACATTGCTTGGCGATGTATTCGTCGAGGTCCACTTCGCCGTATTTGTCGGCGGGAATGCCTGCGAAAATATTGACGATGGCCTTGGGCGCGGAATCTTTGACCGCTGCTGCCACGAGCGCGGGCACGGGCGCCATCAAAACGATGTAATCGAATTTCTCCGTCAGTTTGTCCTTGGACGGATTGTAAGGTTTGAGCGTGAGATTATTCTTTTGCGCGAGCGGCTCGGATAATTTGCGCAACGCGGCGAGGCGTTCGTCGTTCAAATCGCCGGCGTAAACCGTCACGCCGCTGACGCCCTGGCACAAATCGCGAATCACATGCATCGTGCCCATCGGACCGGCGGCACCGATGATGTTGATTTTGTCGTTCGGACGGATTTCCGCCGTCGCAGGAATTGCCGCGAGCGCGTCGGCAACGTTATTGCCGGTCGTGCCAACGATGCGAATGCCGCCGTAATGCACGCGGCCAACGGCGGTGACGACGGGACGACCAAATTTCTTGCCGCCTTGAACGATGACGAATAAGCCGTTCGTGCCGACGTTCGCAAATAATTTTTCGCAAATTGCGGCGTCGCTGCCGAAATAAATCACATCGTCAAATTTTCCTTCCGGCAAGGCGGACGGTTTGGCGTAGGTAATTTTTCCAGCGCCATCAATTTTCGGTTCGTTATCCGCGACAACGAGCGTTTTGCCGTCGCGTTTGAAATTACGGCGTTGTTTTTCGACGTAAGCATCTTCGACGCACGCCCACGGTTCGCAGAGCGCGATGGCGGACGCGGATAAATCTTCCGGTGCGGGAATGAACATGGATTCGCCGTCCGGCGCGGTGATGACGCGTTCGTCCACGAGCACAAATTCCTGGAGCGCGCCTTCGAAATTGTAGCCAAATGCGGCGTTGGAACTTTTCGTCGGCAGCCAGCGATAATCCGTCTGCACGAGATAGCGTTCGCCGACTCTGAAGCGTTTCACTTCCGGCCCGACTTTGACGATGCGCACTACGGTTTCGTGTCCGGGCACGACGGGCTTTTCGCCGGGAACATAATGCGGCATTTGCGCCAGCGCGGTGGAATCCACGCCGCTGATGACTTCGGATTTGCGGACATGACCGGAAAATTGTTTGAGCAGTTTCAGGTCGGAAAAACAAAGGCCGCAGACTTCGACGCGGCAGAGCACCTGATGCGCGCCGGGCTGGAAAACCGGTTTGGATTCATTCAATTGAAGTTGATCCGGCGCGACCAATTGCACCGCGCGTTGCTGTTCAGGAATAGCTGTCATGGAGCGCATAATGTAGGAATGAACGGCTAAAAATTCAATTCCGTTCACTGCAAATTGTGGGGACAAAGGCCAATGATGTGGCATTTGTAAATTGACCGCGGTCGCGGGCATTGTTACGCTTTCGGTCCTTTTTCAAATTTATGGCTAAGATTTATACCGACAAGGACGCCAACCTGGGCGTGTTACGCAACAAGACTCTCGCCGTGCTCGGCTTCGGCTCGCAAGGTCACGCCCATGCGCTGAACCTCAAGGACAGCGGCCTCAACGTCATCATCGGGCTTTACGAAGGCAGCAAATCCATCCCGGTCGCCAAAGAAAAAGGATTCGAAGTCGTCAATACGGCTGAAGCCGTCCGCCGCGCCGACGTGATTTTCGTTTCGCTGCCGGACACCAAGCAGCCGGCTGCTTACGAAAAAGATATTGCGCCGAATCTCAAGCCGGGCAAAACGCTTTTATTCGCGCATGGATTTTCCATCCATTTCAAAACGATTGTTCCGCCAAAAAATGTGAACGTCATCATGGTCGCGCCGAAAGGTCCCGGCCACACTGTTCGCCGCCAATATGTCGAAGGTAAAGGCGTTCCGAGCTTGATTGCGGTTTATCAGGGCGGCAAGGTGGCAAAACAAATTGCGCTGGCCTGGGCGAAAGGCATCGGCGGCACACGCGCCGGCGTCATTGAAACGAATTTCAAAGAAGAGACCGAAACCGATTTGTTCGGCGAACAGACCGTGCTTTGCGGCGGCGCGAGCGCGCTGGTGCAGGCCGGATTTGAAACGCTCGTCGAAGCCGGTTATTCGCCGGAGATGGCTTATTTTGAATGTCTGCATGAATTGAAACTCATCGCCGATCTGATGAATGAATCGGGCATCAGCGGAATGCGCTTCTCGATTTCGGAAACCGCAAAATGGGGCGATGTGAGCGTCGGCCCGAAGATCATTGATGCCAGCGTGAAGAAACGCATGAAAGCGGCGCTCAAAGATATTCAATCCGGCAAGTTCGCCCGCGAATGGGTCAAGGAATACAAAGGCGGCTACAAGAAATACAATGCCCTGCTCAAGAAAGGCCAAAATCATCCCATCGAAAAGACCGGCGCGAAATTGCGCGCAATGATGCCGTGGATGAAAAAACATTCCATCAAAGGCGCACAGGCCGCGTATTGATTATAAATCTGAAAATACGAAAGCCGCTGGAATTTTCCAGCGGCTTTTTTATTGCGAATTAATTTATTCGATTTTCGCGTCCATCGTGATTTTCGCATTGAGCAGGCGCGAAATCGGGCAGCCGGCTTTGGCGGCATTGGCAATTTCCAGAACTTTGTTTTTGTCCGCGCCCGGAACTTTTGCGGTCACATCCAAATGTGATTCGGTGACGGTTGGGCCGGAAGGAAGCATTTCCAAGGTAACGGTCGCCGAAGCGGAAATGGCTTCCGGCGTGAGTCCGGCTTTGCCAAGTTCCGAGGAAAATGCCATCGCGAAACAACCGGCGTGAGCCGCGGCGATGAGTTCTTCGGGATTAGTGCCGATGCCGTTTTCGAATCGTGTGCTGAAGGAATATTGCGTTTCCTTGAGCACGCCGCTGTCGGTGGAGATGTTTCCTTTGCCGCCTTTGAGATCGCCGCGCCAGATTGCTGATGCTTTTCGTTTCATAAATCCTTTTGGTTGAATGTTTCTCCGTGTCGCAAACAGTAACGCGGATTGCGGTTTCCGCAACAGAGCAATTGCCGGCCTCGAAAGCTTAAGCTCCAGACCGTCGGGATTTTATTTGACGAAAGCGCCAGGCAATCAAAACGGCAAACCCGGCTGCGGCCAATGAAATTGAAGAAGGCTCAGGCGTCGGCGTCAAGGCGATCGCCAAATCATCGATCCGCCAATTTCCAATGCCTGAAGTTCCGGTTCCATCGGCGCCATAAAGCCGCAGTGACAGAGTATCGCCGGGATTGATGGCGAGCGATAACCCTGAAAATTGCACCGCCGTCCATGAGCCGGGCGCGGAAATGCTGCCGAGCGATTGAAAATCTGAATTAAAACCATCCGTGCTGGCATATAAAACCAGCGACGTCGGTCCGGTTGAAGTGGTGCGCGCCCCCAATGAAATTTCGTTGAGAGCCAACGAAAACGGTGAAAGCGAATCGAGCGAAAGGTCGGTTGCAAAATAAGTGGACGCCGAAATATCCAGCGTTCCGGGCGTCGCGGAGGCAACGGCATTGGTTCCTCCGGAAGCTGCAAAGCCGTCAGCCGTGGTATAGCCGGACGATGAAGACGAATCGTTGATCGTTGCCGTGGGACCATTGTTGTTGTTTCCGCGGGACAAATCGGAAACGTTCAGCCCGCTGAAAGTATTTGTGGCCGGCGAGGCTGTCGCAAAGAAATCCCAATAGACAACATTGGCCGGATCCGCCGAGGCCGGCAAAACGGCAGCCGATAAAATAAATAGAAAACAGAAAAATTGCTTCATAATTTCTTCGATTTCACCTGGAGACGGGCCGTGGTTGGAAATTTTTAACAAGAGACGAACGAAACGCAAGTGTGAAAACTGCAAAACTTATTCACGGTATTTCTGCCGTGAATCAAATTGCATCTGCTCGGCAGCTCCGATTCCAACAAATGTTTCGAAAGTGCCAGATGCGGCTGCCACCACCTTTGGGCCATTGAGCCATACGGACATTTGCCCACGCTTGCCAGCGGGGATAAACCCAATAATCTTTCGCCGGCGGACTTCCTGAAAAATGAGCCGGTTTTTTACCGGGACGCCGCCACATTGATGAAAATCATCTATTTCATTTCGTCGAGCTTCCGATATGAAACCGTCATTTATCCGGGCGTGGGGCCGCGTTTCGCCCGGCCTTTTGGCTGGCAGGTTGAGCCGATCCGTTCGCTCCCGGATGTGACCTGCGACGCCGGTATTATTGATGGCCGGTTCACAGAAGAAGACTTCAGGCAAATGGATACGTTTCTGGCGGCGCCGAAAAGAGCCTTTCCCATTTTCTTCAGACTATCCGATCCCGATATGCCCGCTCGCCGCCATGACAACAACCAATATGTGCTTTATAAAAAGGACCTGCCGGGCGTCCATTATTATTCACCCTACGATCTCGGGGGAGCTGTGCTTGAGTTCGTCAAGTCGCTCAAACGATCACGCGTTGTTCACCTTCCGTATCCGTATGACGCCGCCCGCCAGATTGAGCGCGATTTCCATATGCGCCAACGACGTGTTTTTCTTTCCGGCGCGCAATCCCGAAGACTTTATCCCCTTCGTCACGGCCTGCACCGGAAACGGCGATGGAATCTTCTCGCGCGTTTTGTCGTATCGGAATTGCCTCATCCCGGCTATTCCGACGCCGGACAGCGCCCCGGGCACGACTTGATCCATGAACGCTACCTTGAGCACGCAGCCGGATTCACCCATTTTTTCCTTTGCCCGTCGCGTTATCGTGTGGAGTTGATGAAATATGTCGAATGCGCTTACGCCGGTTGTGTCCCGATCGGAGAACCGCCCGGCTCATTGAGAGATTGCGCCCGTCATTGCTTCCTGCCGTATTCGGGGCGGACCATGGAATTGATGACAGCCGTCACCACCAGCCGTCAGGAAATGGCGGATATGGCGGCCGAATACCGGCGAACCTTGCGCGCTCTTCGCGAACCATCCCGGCTCAACGCTTCATTGGAAGAACAAATTCGCGCGATACTTTAACGAACTTTTTTTATCTGGATCGTTGAAAGCGCCGACGACGAAAGAAGTTGTGGAATTGCGATCCAAACTATTGTCCTGTTCTGCGATTTACCGCATCCTGACATCGAAATCGCAATCACATCTGCTCTACGACTTCAATTCCCAACACGTCCAGCCCTTGCTTCAAAACCCTCGCCGTCAAATCGCATAAAACCAAACGTGAATCGCGAACATTTTCTTCGGCCTTCAACACTGGACAGTTTTCGTAAAACGCCGTGAATTTGCCAGCGAGTTCAAAAAGGTAATTGCACAAAAAATTCGGGCGGTATTCGTCAGCGACCGCTTCAAGCGTCAGCCCGAAGTTCAGCAAATGTTTTGCCAACGCAATTTCTTCGGCAGCTTCCAATTTGAAATTTGAAATATCCGATTTCAAATCGCCGGCCTTTCGGAAAATGCTCCGAATCCGCGCGTAGGCGTATTGCAAATACGGCGCGGTATTTCCAGTGAGCGCCAGCATTTTGTCCCAACTGAAAACGTAATCGCTCTGGCGGTTCGGCAACAAATCCGCATATTTCACCGCGCCGATGCCGACGACGCGCGCGATTTCTTTGCGCTGCGCTTCCGGCAATTCGGCACTTTTCCCGGAAACAATTTTGAAAGCTCTTTCTTCTGCTTCATCCAACAAATCCGCGAGCTTTACTGTTTCGCCGCTGCGCGTTTTAAACGGCTTGCCGTCTTCGCCGAGAACGGAACCGAACCAGACGTGCGCCAATTTAACCTCGGAGGGCGGAGTTCCACGACGCCCATTTTGTTTATCCAAAGATTCAGGGCGTCGCAGAGCTTCGCCCTCCGACATTTTTCGAAAAGCGGCAAAAATTTGCTGAAAATGCAATTGCTGGCGGCCGTCGGTAACATAAATGATTTCATCCGGATTCCATTTCTCCAGGCGATACGCCAGCGTCGCCAAATCAGTCGTCGCGTAATTGAATCCGCCATCGCTTTTGCGGATGAGCGCGGGCTTATCTTTCAATTGCGGATTGTCGTCAAAGAAAATCGCCATCGCGCCTTCGCTTTCGCGGGCAATGCCTTTGGAAACCAATTCACCCACGAGCGGCGCGAGTTTATCGTTGTAAAAACTTTCGCCGAGCGTTTCGTCAAATTTAATTCCAAGCCGTGAATAAATTTCGTCGAATTGCTTTTGCGACAGCGCAATCATTTCGCGCCAGATTTTCAAATTCCCGGCATCGCCGCTTTGCAATTTCACCAATTCATTTCGTGCGGCTTCGAGCGTGGCGGGATTTTCTTTGCACTCGGCGGAAATTTTTTTGTAAAGCCGTTCCATTTCGCCGATGGCGTCAGTTTGCAGCGCGTCGGAATTCAATTCACGTTTCCAGCCGACGAGCAGCATTCCGAATTGCGTGCCCCAATCGCCGATGTGATTGTCGGTGACAACGCGATGGCCAAGCAATTGCAGCGTGCGCGCCAGGGAATCGCCGAGAATCGTCGAGCGGATGTGGCCGACGTGCATCGGCTTGGCGACGTTTGGCGAACTGAAATCAATGACGGCGGTTTTCGGCTGCGATATTTTTTCGAAAAATAAATGTTCGCCGCGCGCGGCGGATTTGAGCGTTTGTGCGAGCGCGGCATTTTTCAGCCGGAAATTCAAAAAACCTGCGCCGGCGATTTCCACTTTTTCGCAAAGATCCGAAACGTCCAGTTTCGCCAAAACGTTTTCCGCAAGCTGACGCGGATTTATTTTCCGTTGCTTGGCGAGCGACATGAGTGCATTGCTTTGGTAATCGCCGAATTTTGGATCGGGACACGGACGGACCAAAACGATGGAAACGTCGGCGTCCGGCAAAATGTCGCGGACGACGGATTGCAGTTTTAGTTCGATTTGTTTATGAGGCAACGGCACGTTGAATAGTTAAATCATTGAATCGTTGAATCGGAAGAAAATTCGGAATCGCCGATTTAACGGTGTAACGATTCACGGATTAACGAACTTACTTTTTCCCAAACTCGCGGATCGCATTGAGCATCGTGTCGGCGTCGGGCGCTTTTTCGAGCGCCTGGCGGAATTCGGCTTTGTGCAGCAATTTAGCGATGTTGGCGAGCGTGTGAAGATGTTTTTGAAATTGTCCCTGCGGCACGAGGAACAGCATGACGAGCTTGACCGGCTGGTTGTCGAGCGCGTCGAAATTGACGCCTTTGTTGGAGCGGCCGAGCGCGCCGACAACTTCAAAAATCAAATCCGTGGAGGCATGCGGAATGCCGATGCCGAAACCGATGCCGGTGGACATGGACGTTTCGCGCTTTTTAACGGCGGCAGTCACGGCGTCGCGGTCACCGGGCTGGATTTTACCGGTGGCGACGAGGTTTTCGATGAGTTCGTCAATGGCTTCCCAGCGGTTGGTGGCGCGCAAATCGGGAACGATTTGCGCTTTAGTCAAAATGTCAGCCAAGTCCATAACGTGCGACCGAAGATTTCACCTGAAATTGGCGACATAGCAAGACAGAATTGTTGACAAAATTACTCAAAAATTCTTTTCGGGCTTTCAAAACAATTGCTGCAATTGATGAAAGATCATGCCGGTGCATTCAAACAACCAGCCGAGCGCATCCAAAGCGCCGACTTTTCTCGTCAGTAACGGAATTCCAAACAACAAAACGCCCGCATTACCGAGAAAAATGATCACGGCCGAGAACAAATAACCCTGCGATGTGATGTCGGTCTGGCGCGTCTGCAAGGTGTGAAACGTCAGCGTTACGTGAAAGGCATACGCCGCGCCCACGAGCAGGTCGAAATAGACGAAATAATTTTGCCAGCCCCAGACCAAGTGGCCGGCGGCGAAAACAGCGATGACGATAACCGCATAAAGGGGAAAAAAATAAGGCGCGAGCGTGATGAGAAAATTCGTTTTGGAAATGACGACGTGTCCGCCGCCGGAACTGACTTTCATCTTTTTGACCGAGCCGCCGAACAGCCACGTCCACAGCGCATGCGTCAATTCATGGCCGAAGACGTAGATCCACATCGGTTTGGGCAGCAGAAAAAAAATGGCGCACCAGCACGCCACGCCGCCGAGAAATGGAATCCACGTCGTGTCAGCGCTGCCGCACGCCTCCAGCACTTTCCATAAAGCCATCGCCATGCCGGCGCAAAACGGCAGCAAGACAACGGCGATGATGAGTTTGAACCATTTCGGCACGCGCGAAAGCGTAGGACAGGCATCTTGCCTGTCTCAAACTTAAAAAAACGAAAAAGATGGAGCCAGACGGGACGGCTGTCCTACAATTCCGCCATGACAAACGAAGAAGTTTTGGACGTTTTCCGCGACACCGGTGCGCTGCTCGAAGGCCATTTTGTTTTGCGCAGTGGATTGCACAGCCGCGAATATTTTCAATGCGCCCTCGCGCTCCAGCAAATGCCAACGGTTGAAAAACTTGGCGCGGCGCTGGCGGCAAAATGTCAAAAACTCGAAGCCGTCACCGTCATCGCTCCGGCCATCGGCGGTCTCGTCATCGGCCAGGAAGTCGCGCGGCAATTGCGTTCGCGGTTTATCTTTTCGGAAAAAGAGCAAGGCAAATTGGTGTTGCGCCGTGGATTTAAAATTGAAAAAGGTGAAAAAATTCTCGTTGTCGAAGATGTGGTGACCAAAGGCGGCCGAGTGCAGGAGACGATTGATATCGTTCACGCCCACGGCGGTTACGTCGTCGGCGTCGCGGCGATCGTGGACCGCTCGAACGGCGCAGTGAAATTCGGCGCGCCATTCATCAGTTTACTTGCGCTCAAAGTCGAGACATTTGAGCCGGATAAATTGCCTCCGGATTTGAAAGCTATTCCCGCCGTCAAGCCCGGCAGCAAATAGCAATCAGGATGGCTTTGCGTCTCCTTTGTGGTGGGCATTTGTCTTCAGTGACCGCAACACGTGATAAACGACCGGCGTGGCGATCAGCGAGAGGACCACGGAAATGAAAAGCGCGCCGATGACGGCGATGCCGAGCGGTTGGAGCATTTGGGCGCCGGTGCCCGCGCCGATCGCCAGCGGCAGCATTCCCAGCGCGGCGGCGAGCGACGTCATCAGCACCGGCCGCAATCGGCGATGGCCGGCCTGCACCAGCGCCTCGACCGGTTCAATGCCTTGAGTGTGAAGTTGCTGGTAGTAATCCAGAACGAGAATTCCATTTTTAGCAACGATTCCGACTCCGATAATCATGCCGAGGAAAGAAATGATGTTCAGCGAAATGCCGGTGATCCACAACGCCGCCAGCGCGCCGAACAACGCCAGCACGGAGCCGAAGACGATTGCAATCGGTTCGTAGAAAGAACGGAACTCAATCACCAGCACGGTGAACACCAGCAGAATCGCGGCCAGCAACACCGCCAGCAAATTGCGAAACGATTCCTGTTGCTGTTGATACAGCCCGCCGTATTCCACGGAGCCGGGCGGCAGCCAACTATCCCGGCTTAATGTTGCCTGAATTTTCCGCATGGCGGTGCCAAGATCAACGTCTTCCAGCCGCGCGGACACCATGTCTTCCTGCCGCCAATCTTTGCGGTTCAATTCCGATTCACTTGGCGCCACGTTTACGTCGGCAACCTGTTCCACCCGCACCGCCGTTCCGTCCGGTGTCCGGATCGTCAGGTTGCGCAATTTGGAAATGGTGTCCACGCCCGCCGGATCGGCCATGACGCGAATGTTCACGATGCGATCGCCTTGCAACACGTAGGATGAAATCTGGCCGAGCAATGCCGTGTTCACTGCGTCGGCAATGCTTTGCGCGGTCAGGCCGAACCGTTCGGCATCGGCAGGTCGCACGCGCAAATTGACGGACGGCCCGGTTTCGGTGAGGCCGTCGAATGTATCCACGACGCCGGGAATCTGTTTGATTTGCGCCTCGACGCGCGGCGCGTTGGTTTCCAACCAGTTCAAATCCGGCGAATACAAATAGATTTGGATCGGGTCCGCTGCCATTTGCAGGTCGCCCATCAAATCTTCAAGATAGCCGTGAAAATCCCAGCGGAACATTGGGAAACGCCGATTGAAATCCTGTCGCATGCCGTCGAGCACTTGTTCGGTTGTGTGCTTCCGGTTGGATTTCAATTTAATCAGGTAATCGCCGCGATAGGGTTCGGTGATGAATGGTCCCAGTTGCGTTCCCAGCCGGCGCGAATAACTGGCCACATCCGCGTTGGTGCGAATGCTCTTCTCTACTTCGTCGAGCACGCGGGAGGCTTCCGCCAAACTCGTGCCGGGCGCGGCGTTGAAATCCATGACAAATCCGCCCTCATCGAACTCCGGCAGGAAACCGGTTTCCAATTGCCGGAAAATGAAAATACTGGCGACAAGAATCACTCCGCATCCCACCAGCGTCAGCCACGCGTTCCGCAACGCCCAACGGACGCCGGTTTCATACATCCGCAGCACCGGCCTCAAAATGAAACCGGCTTCGTCGCCCGTCGAAGTCGCTTTAATTTTTCCACGGATGAGCCAGGCCGCGAGCGACGGTGTCAGTGTGATGGCCAAAATCAATGACACCAATAACGCCACCACCATCGTCAACCCCAGGGCGCGGAAGAAAACGCCGGCCATGCCGTTCAAATAGGCCAGTGGCAGGAACACGACGACCGGTGTCAGCGTCGAACCGATGAGCGCCGTCAAAATTTCGCCCATCGCCTCGTGAATGCCTTCCAGTCGCGGCCTTCCGGCGGCGATGCGATGGCACATGGATTCCACGACGACAATCGCATTGTCAATAATCAGCCCGATGGATGCGGCGATGCCGCCGAGCGTCATCATGTCGAAGCTCATGCCGACGACCTTCATGATCACGGCGGTGATGAGCACGGAAATCGGAATCGTCACGATTGCCGTCCAAACACTGCCCCAGTTTTTCAGGAAGAAATACAAAATGAAAACCGACAAAATCAGCCCGAAGAGAATCGCGTCCCAGACGCTGCCGACGGAATCGCGGACGAACTGCGATTGATCATAGAAAAACGCGAGATGCATGTCGGGCGGTAATTGCTGATGCAATTGCGCGATGTCAGTTTTCAAATCCGCGGCAATTTGCAGGATGCTGGCGCCAGGCTGGCTTTCGATATTGAACAGCACGGCGCGCCTGCCCTGCGCGGTGATGTCCGTGTAAGCCGGAGCCGGACCGCGCTTGACGGTCGCGATGTCCCCGATGCGAATGGGATGATTATCATGGACGGCGATGACAACATTCCTGATATCCTCCGGCGTTTTGACGCGCCCATCCACCATCGTGAGATAAAGGTGATAATTTTCCGCGATCATGCCGGCGGAAGCCACGAGATTGTTTTGCGTCAAGGCGTCGCTCACATCCTGCATTCCAAGGTGCGCCGCCTGTAGCTTCAGTGGATCGACGACAACATGATATTCCGGTTCATTACCGCCGAGAATTTCCACCGCGGCAACGCCGGGAATCCGCAGGAACATCGGCTTGATGGTGTAATTCGCGGTGTCCCATAAATCCATCTGGTTGCGGGTATCGCTCGTCAGGCTGATGCCGATGATCGGGTAGCTCAACGAAAACGCTACGCGCGAAACGTCCGTGGAAGCCGTGGCCGGCAAATCGCTGCGGATTTCCGACAACCGTCCCATCACGTAAACCTCCGCGCGCTCCATGTCCGTGCCCCAATTGAAAATCACGTTGATCACCGACGAACCGCGCATCGTGGATGACTGCACCGAGGTCACGCCGGGAATGCTTTTTATCGCTTCCTCGATGGGCCGCGTGACGGTGGCCATCATTTCATTGGCCGGCATGATGCCATTGTTGACCATGACGACGACGCGCGGGAAATCGGTCTTCGGGAAAACTGAAGACGGCGTATGGCGTGCGCAGAAAAGCCCCGCCAGACACAGGACGATCGCGATGAACGTAATGGAAATCGCGTGATGCGTGGCGAACCGACCCAGGCGTGAGGAAGAATTCAAATTCATTGCGCGCCTGCCGAATTGGTTGCCGACGTTGCATCGGCCGACGGATTGACGATTTTGATTTGCGTCTTTGCCGGCAAACCGTAAGCGCCCACGGTCACGACCGGATCGCCCGCGTTTAAATTGGTTCCAGAAACTTCGGTCCAACCATTTTCACTCAAACCGGTTTGGACGGACGTTTGCGTTGCTTCATCGTTATGCACCAGCGCAATCGCGCTGTTGCCTTTTTCATCCGTGACGACGCTGTCCGACGGCGCGGCGAGACAATTCGTGCGCGTCTCTGTGACAATCTTTATGGGAACAAATTCTCCTGGACGCAATCCGTTATGCGCCGGCAACGCCGCCCACGCGGAAACCGTTCCATCCGCCGGATCCACAGCTGGACTGACGAAGGAAAGTTTTGCCGTCACCGATGGCGCGCCGCCGATTTCAATTTCCGCGCCGGCTTTCAATTCGGGGGCTTGTGTCACAGGAATTTTGGTCGTCACCGCCAAATGATTCAAATCAATCACTTCGGCCACCGGCGTGTTCACGTCCACGGCCTGTCCCGGTTTGACATTCAATTTGGTGACCGTGCCGGAAACCGGCGCGACGATTTCCAGCGATGCCAATTGCGCCCGCGCATCCTCCCAATTTTTCAAAGACGTATTCTGTTGCTGGAACAATTTTTCCTGACGCGCGACTTCGGTTTGGGCGTAATCGAACGCCGTCGTCGCCGAATTCAATTCCACCAGCACGTCGCCCTTTTGCACGCGCTGTCCGGCGACGACGTTGACCTTCGCCACCACGCCGGCGCCCGGCGCGGCCAGTGTTCCGCCGGCCGCCGGCTCGTTTTTCGTCGCCGGCCGCGCTTCAATCATTCCGTAGCCGGTCACATAGCCGTGCAAGGTCATGCGCTTGAGCGCGCTGGTTTGGACGGAGACGATGGCCGGAATATTTTCGTCCGCCGATTCATCATCTGTGCCGGAACCGGAATGATGCGACCGGACGAGAAAGAAAATGCCCGCGCCAAGACAAATCATGGTGATACCGACGATGATTGATTTCAGTTTCATTTTTCAGCGGTTGGAAAATTGTTTTGCGCGGCACGAACAGCATTGGTGGAAAGCGTCAACGGACTTTGCACGGCGTCTTCCAGGGCGCCAAGCGTCTGCTGCGCCTGGACCGTGGCGTTCAATTGATCCCTCGCGCCGATGGCAAATTCCGCCTCCGCATTCGCCAGCGTCAGCGCGTCAATTTCCCCGGCCTGCGCCTGGGCGCGGACGGAGTTCAATTGCTTTTGCAAATCAACCGATAATTTTTTTGCCGTTGCCGATTTTTTCAATGCCGCCTCGTAACCGGCAATCGCCGAATCAATTTCGGAAATTGCATTCGCCTGCACG
>DASTWS010000008.1:0-55622 GCA_035776755.1 Verrucomicrobiia bacterium | reverse complement strand
CATGAAATCCTGCACTTTGAATTTCGACGCGCCCGAATCTACTTGCAGCGGATTTTCGCCGCGTTCAGCCCGGCGCGGATCGTAGCGATACAACAGCCATTGGCCGGATTCGACCGCGAGCTTTTGTTGCCGCGCACCGACACCGGCATCAATCGCGATCCCGTGCGCGATGCAATGGCTGTAAGCGATGATCAAAGATGGGCCATTGTAACTTTCCGCTTCGATAAATGCCTTGAGCGTCTGCTCATCCTTCGCGCCCATCGCGACGCTCGCCACGTAAATGTTTCCGTAACTCATCGCGATCAAACCCAAATCCTTTTTACCGGCCGGTTTCCCGCCGGCGGCGAATTTCGCGATCGCGCCGCGCGGCGTGGATTTGCTCATCTGGCCGCCGGTATTGGAATAAACTTCCGTGTCCAGCACCAGCACGTTGATGTTGCGGCCGCTGGCAAGAACATGATCCAAACCGCCGTAGCCGATGTCGTAAGCCCAGCCATCGCCGCCGAGGATCCAGACGCTCTTTTTGACGAGTTGATCCGCGATCGGCAAAAGCAATTTGGCTTCGGGCGATTGAATCGCTTTCAATTTTTCCTTTAATGCCGCAACGCGCTCGCGTTGTTCGTAAATGCCCGCTTCGTCACTTTGATCAGCCAGAAGAAGTTGCGTGATAAACGTATCGCCCAATTGCGGCGCGAGTTTCTTCACCAGTTCTTCGGCGAATTCCTTTTGCTTGTCGATCGAAACACGGAAGCCCAGGCCGAATTCGGCATTGTCCTCGAATAACGAATTGCACCACGTCGGGCCGCGCCCGCATTTATTTTTCGCGTAAGGCGTTGTCGGCAGGTTGCCACCGTAAATCGAGGAACAGCCGGTCGCATTGGCGATCACGGCTCGATCACCGAACAATTGCGTGAGCATTTTGATGTAGGGCGTTTCGCCGCAACCGGCGCACGCGCCGCTGAATTCAAACAGCGGCTGCAAAATTTGTTGCTGGCGCAGCGCCGTCGTCTTGATCTTGCGCCGGTCAATTTCCGGGAGGTTGAGGAAGAAATTCCAGTTCTCGCGTTCTGCTTCGCGCAACGGCGCCTGTGGACGCATGTTGATCGCTTTGAATTTGGCTTCGGATTTGTTTTTAGCCGGGCAAACCTCCACGCAGATGCCGCAGCCGGTGCAATCCTCCGCCGCGACTTGCAGCGTGAATTTCATGCCTTTGAATTCCGGCACGCGCGAATCGCAATTCTTGAATGTAACCGGCGCATCTTTCAATTCTTCGGGTTCATAAACTTTTGCGCGGATCGTCGCATGCGGACAAATCGCCACGCATTTCAAGCATTGGATGCACGTCTTTTCATCCCAAACCGGAATTTCCAGCGCGAGGTTGCGCTTCTCAAATCGTGCCGTCGCGGTCGGGAACGTTCCATCGATGGGAAAGGCGCTTACGGGCAATTCGTCGCCGTTTCCGGCGGCCAATTTGCCGAGCACGTTGCGGACAAATTCCGGGGCGTCCGTGGAAATTGGCGGCAGCAATCCGCCGGCGCCGTTGAATTTGCGATGTTCCAGCGGCACTTCATGCAAATGCGCCAGCGTGTTGTCCACGGCCTTCAGATTCATCTGCACGACTTCTTCGCCTTTTTTGCCGTAGGTTTTTTTGATGGAATTTTTGATCGCATCAATCGCCTCCTCCTTCGGAAGCACGCCCGAAAGCGCAAAGAAACAAACCTGCATGATGGTGTTGATGCGTCCGCCCATCCCGCTTTCACGCGCGACTTTTGTCGCGTCAATGACGAACAATTTCGCATTCTTTGCCCGCAAATCCTTTTGCACCGGCGTCGGCAATTTCATCCAGATTTCGTCCGGCGAATACGGCGTGTTCAATAAAAAAGTGCCGCCGGCATTCAGGCTGCGGAGCATGTCGTAACGCTCGAGGAAAACCGGCTGATGGCAGGCGACGAAATTCGCGCTGGAGATCAAATAACTGGAACGGATCGGCTGCGGGCCGAAGCGTAAATGCGAAACCGTCATGCTGCCGGATTTCTTGGAATCATAAACGAAATAACCTTGCGCATAATTGCTGGTTTCTTCGCCGATGATTTTGATCGAATTTTTGTTTGCGCCGACCGTGCCGTCTGCGCCCAATCCGTAAAACATCGCGCGCACCACGTTCGCCGGTTCGGTAGAGAAATTGTTATCCACGGCCAAACTCGTGTGTGAAACGTCGTCGTTGATGCCGACGGTAAAATGATTTTTCGGCGCGGCGGCGTGCATGTTGTCGAAAACCGCCTTGACCATGGCCGGCGTAAATTCTTTGGACGACAATCCGTAACGGCCCGCGTAAATCTTCGGCAAGAATTCAAGGCGCGGATGGCTGTTCGATATTTCCTCGAGGATCGCCGTCAAACAATCCTGATAGAGCGGCTCGCCCATCGCGCCCGGTTCTTTTGTGCGGTCCAGCACGGAGATCTTTCGAACCGTCTCCGGCAATGCTTCGACAAAACGGCGACCATCAAACGGCCGATACAATCGCACTTTGATGAGGCCGGCTTTTCCGCCTTTGGCAACCAAATGCTCAACCGTTTCATGCGCCGCTTCGCAGCCCGAACCCATCAGCACAATCACATGCTCGGCGTCCGGCGCGCCGACGTAATCGAACAAATTATATTTGCGCCCTGTTTGCACGGCGAATTCGTCCATCGCCTTTTGCACAATGTCCGGCGTGGCGGCGTAAAATGGATTGGCGGCTTCGCGGCCCTGAAAAAAGGCATCGGGATTTTGAGCGGTGCCACGCAGGACCGGTTTGTCCGGGGTCATCGCGCGGGCGCGATGTTCGGCGATCAATTGGTCGTCAATCAATTTGCGCAACACCGATTCGTCGAGCATTTCGATTTTTGAAACTTCATGCGAGGTGCGGAATCCATCGAAGAAATGGATGAACGGCAACCGCGAACGCAGCGACGCCGCCTGGGAAATGAGCGCGAAATCCATCGTTTCCTGCACGCTGGCCGCGCCGAGCATTCCCCAGCCGCTCGAACGGCAGGCCATGATGTCGCTGTGATCGCCGAAAATGGAGAGCGCATGGGTCGCCACTGTTCGCGCGGTGACGTGAAAAACCGTCGGCAACAATTCGCCGGCAATCTTGAACATATTCGGGATCATCAGCAGTAATCCTTGCGACGCCGTGAACGTGGTGCTCATGCTGCCGGTCTGCAACATGCCATGCACCGCGCCGACGGCTCCGCCTTCGCTTTGCATTTCGACGATGGCCGGCTGCGTGCCCCAGAGGTTTTTCTTTCCTTCCGATGCCCATTGATCGCACCACTCGGCGATGGGCGATGACGGCGTGATGGGATAAATGGCCATCGCTTCGTTGAGACGATAGGCGACGTAGGCGGCGGCCTCGCAGCCGTCGAGAGTTTTGAAAACTGCTTTTTTGCCGTTGGCCGGCTTCGATGATGCGCTCATTTTTAGAATTCCGGCTCAATGCGATTTGCGCAATGCGCCGATGCTGAATGAGCCTAAACCCCGAAGCTTTTTGCAGCCTTACCGATTTTGCCGAAGAAACAACATCCCTTGTTTAGTGCAAAATGAAATCGTCCGCCCACTGTGCGATTCCATAAAAACAAATGCCCGGCTTGCGCCGGGCATTTACTATCG
Organism: Verrucomicrobiia bacterium; assembly: GCA_035776755.1. Lineage (GTDB taxonomy): Bacteria > Verrucomicrobiota > Verrucomicrobiia > Limisphaerales > UBA11358 > UBA11358. The sequence continues at coordinate 51,971 of DASTWS010000008.1, read as the reverse complement.
GAAATTGGAATCGCGATTGAAAATTATTTGGCGGCCGAATTGGTTTCCTGCATTTTCTTCAAGTCATCCGCCTTGATCGTTCGCGGCTTCGCGCCTTTCTTCATTTCCTCGGCGCTGGGAACTTCCACGATGTCGCTCGTGAGCGGTTGATGCGGCATCGCCTGCGACGTCGGCGGTTGCGGATGCTGGATCGAAAGCAATTCGACCTGGAAAATCAGCGTTGAATTTGGCGGGATGCCCGGGCGGCCGCGTTCGCCGTAAGCCAAGTCCGCTGGAATATACAATTCCCATTTGGAACCCACTTTCATTTTCTGAAGCGCTTCCGTCCAACCCGGGATGACGCCGGTCACCGGAAACGTCGCCGGCTGGCCGCGTTTGTAGGAACTGTCGAATTCCGTTCCGTTGACCAATTTGCCGCTGTAATTGACGGTCACAGTGTCGTTGGATTTTGGCGATTCGCCATTGCCTTCGGTGATGACTTTGTATTCGAGGCCGTCAGGCAATGTGACGACGCCGTTTTCATTCTTCATTTTGGCGAGGAACGCTTCGCCTTCGGCTTTATCTTTCGCCGCCATCCGCTCGTTCAAAGTGCGTCCATATTCCTGCAAAAAGGCTCTCGCTTCGTCGATGGTCATGTCCGTTTTGCCGGATTGCACATCTTTGACGGCGCGGGCAAATGTTTGAGGATCAATCTCAATGCCTTGTTGTTGCCAACCGCTTCCCAGTGCCACGCCGAGCGCGTAGCTGAGTTTGGATTCATCATCCATTGAATTGGTGTTGGAAGCCGCGGCGAACACCGGCACGACAGCCAGAGACAACACAGTTGCTAGAATCAATTTTTTCATATCGTAATTTCCCGCACAATGTTCTGGAGACGAGCCCAAAATGCAATTCCCATTTTATTGAACATTTTCCGTGATCACCGTGTCGCTATGTTCGTAGGCAGGAGCGCAGCAGCAAAGCAGATGCAGCGTTTCGCTGCCCGTGTTCCAAAGCTTGTGTTTTTGTCCCGGCGGAATGGCGATGGCGTCCCCGGCCCTCACTTCGCGCGTCTCATTTTCGATGCGGATTTTTCCCGTGCCGTGCGTGATGAAATAGATTTCCTCCGCGCGCGGATGAAAATGTTCCTGCGTGGCGCCGCCCGCCGGCAATCGCGCCTCGGCCAGGCTTTGGTTGCAGATGACCGAATTGCGGTAGGCAAGCAGTTCGCGGATTTCCGAGCCGTCTTTCGTAGTGAACGACGGAACTTCGTGGAGGTTTTTGATGTCCATAAATCAGAAATTTTCCGGCAATTTGAAAATCTTTGTCCAATCCATCTGCCCGAGCACGACGCCGGCCACGATCAGAATCATCGCCAGCCAAAACGTCGGCGTGAGCGGTTCGCCCAATACGAAATGCGCCCAGGTGGCGGTCGTGACCGGAATCAAATTGTTGAACAGCAACACGCGGCTGGCCTGCCAATGACGGAGCGCGTTGTTCCAAAACGCATACGGCACGACGCCGCCAAAAATGATGCAGAGCGATTGCACGGCCAAATGTTGCCGGTCAAAGGTAAAGCGGTGAAAAATGATTTCAACCAGGCCGATTGGCAATAGCCAGACGCCGGACATCCACATTGAATGCGCGGCCAATTCAAGGGCGGCGATTTTCGGGCCGAGCAAACGGCTCTGGCGGCTGAAGGCGGACCAGAGCACGCTGGAAATCAATGCCAGGACATCGCCAAAGAGGTTGGATTTTCCGCTGCTTAACGCGGGCCAGAACAGGACGATGATTCCGGTGCAGGCGAGCATCGCCGCGCCGTAACGCCGTGCGCTGGACCAACTGCGTTGCGGCGGTTCTTCCCAAAGCAGCGCCCAGATCGGCGAGGCGCCGAGGCACAGTGCAACGTGCGACGCCTGTGTCAAATGCAGCGCCCAGCAAAAGGCAACCATGTAGGCCGCAAGACAAAAAGCCGGACGCAAAAAGATGTCGCGGCGCATCGGCGCCGTGAGCGGCTGATATTGGCCCAACCAACTCGTGAAGCGTAAAATGCCGAGCAGCAAAGTTCCGGCGACAAGAAATCTCATGCAACCGGTCCCGACCGGCGGCCACGTGGCGACGAGCCATTTGGTCTCGGCGTTATTGCCGCCCCAGCAGATCACCGTGGCGAGCAGGCTCGCGGCGATGGCGGCGTTATTGGACAACTTGGACACGGGGCGAGTTAGCCAGGCGAATTGCGGTTGGCAATAAAATTGTGGTTCGCTCACTCCAACGGGCAATGCACGGATTGCGCTTTGCCGGTGTAATGAATTTCAGTGTCGCCGATTGCGGTCGTGTCCGCGCCAATGCCATGGCCGGGCCTGGCCCAGACGACGCGAAACATCCGATCTTTCAACATGCCACGAAATTTTCCTTCGCGTTTGCCGATAGTTAGCATCTGGGATTTTTCATTCCAGGAAATCGGAATCGTCGCATGCGCGCCGTGTTCGTAATTGTAATTGTCGCCTTCGTCTTCGTAGAGCGTGAAGGCGCCGTCCGCGCCCCGATAAACGCGCAGCTCAATCGGGTCGGCGGGTTTCTCGCCGGCAAATTGAACGATTGGGCCGAATGGAATGATTGAACCGGCGCGCACAAACAGCGGAATTTGATCCAGCGGCGCAGCGGCGCTGATGGTTTGGCCGCCATTGAAGACTTTTCCGGACCAAAAATCGAACCAAACCGTGTCCGCCGGCAGATAAACCTGTTTCGTGGTCGCCTTGGGTTCCGTCACTGGCGCGACGAGAAATGCCGGGCCGAACATGTATTCATCGCTGATGCTCAGCGCGTTTTTGTCGTCGGCAAAATCCATTGGCAGCGCGCGCATCATTGTATATCCATCGCTCGTGACGCGCCAGGCAACGGAATAATTGTAAGGCAACAACCGGTGGCGTAAATCGTCATAAGACGTGAGAATTTTTTGAGTTTCGGGAAGCCAATTCCAGACTTCAGTCGCCGTCGCGCCGCCGTGAATTCTCAAGATCGGACAGAACGTGCTCCACTCGAACCAGCGCGAAAGCAGTTCATTGTAATCGGCTGATTTATATTGATCGGACGGATGCCAAAAGCCACCGCAATCGGTCGTCCAATAAGGAATTCCGGCGATGCAAAAATTCAAGCCGGCGGGAATTTGCCGTTGAAGCGTGATCCAATTTCCGTTGATGTCGCCGGACCAGATCGCCGACGCATAACGTTGCAATCCGGGAAACGCCGAGCGCGTCAATATGCAAACCCGTTTGCTTTTATCGGTCGCCCGCTCATTGTCGTAAATGGATTGGCTAGCGAACAGCGAATACGCGTTGTGATAAAAATCACTTGGACCGAGAAACGTTTGTTTGCTTTCAAATGAATAGCCGGTGTCGCCGGGTTCTGTGGCATCGCCCCACCAGCCGTCCGTGCCGATTTTGTAAAAGGCGTCGTCGAGATGTTTCCAGCGGATGGCGCGGCCAACGGGATTGAAAACATCAATCCATTCGCCAACCATCGCGTGATGGTTCGTCAAATCGGCCAGCGTTTCGCCGTGAGGATTACACCAGACGGAAATCATGAATTTCACATGTTCGTCGTGAAGCGTCCGGATCATGTGCGCAGGATCGGGATAGTTCTGCAAATCCCATTCGTAACTGCCCCAGCCGTGCGGCCCCCAGTATTTCCAGTCCTGGACGATCAGGTCGAGCGGGATTTGGCGCCGGCGAAATTCCGCCGCAGCGGCGAGCAATTGCTGTTGGCTGGAATAACGTTCGCGACATTGCCAGAAACCATAAGCCCATTCCGGCCAGAGCGGTGCCGCGCCAGTGGCCTGACGATAACCGTGAACGACGTCGTCCAGATTCGTTCCATAAAAAAATGTGTAATCAATGGATTTGGCCAGAGCGGAACGGAAAGTTGTCGCATCGCCGCGTTTGCCGACAAATAATCTTACGTTTGTCCCGCCGTGAACGGTCACGGTGTGCGGTTGGTTCTCCGGAAAATTGGTGATGCCGCAGAGCGTGAATGGCGTCCAATAATTTGTGATGCCGACGAGCAGCGCGCCATCCACGGAAATCGAAAATTCCTGGCGGTTGTTGTCCGCTTTCGCAAAGAAAACATATTCGCCGATGGAATTGTTGGTGAACGTTCCCGTCCATGTGAAAATTTTCGGCGCTTTGGGGTTGGCGGATTCGGTGGCGTCATTTGCAGATTTCAGCGGGATTTCGTCTTTCATCGGGTTGAATTCAGTGATGGACGCGTTGTCCCAAAGCAATCCGTAGCCGCGGCTGGAAATGAGCACCGGCAATGTCGCGGTCATGTTGTGCTGGCGGAATTCGCGTGGCAATCCGCGCCAATTCCAAAGTCCTTCCTGATATTGGCCGAGGCCGTAAAGAAATTCATCCGGCGATGAATCGAAGGAATCCTCCGCGAGATAAAGATCGCCTTCCGCCGGAACCAATTTCCGTCCGTCCACTTTTTCCGCGAGCAGCACTTTTCCGTTGCTGTCGAAAAACGTCAAGGCTGCCGTCGTTTTTTTGATTTGAACCACCAACGATTTCGTCTTCAACCGGATGTCATTCTCCTGCTCTGCGACGGTGAATTTCGTTTTGGGCCACTTTGCGATGACGACGCAATCGAGGTTTGGCGCTGGCGAATTTGTGGCGGCAAAAAGAACGCGAATAATTTTATCACTGCAAACCTGCAATCGCAGCGTTCCGGAATCCGAATGCAATGTGAGTCCATCGGAATTTTTTTGGAACGAATCCGCGGAGGCCGCTCGCGCAGGCAGGATGGTGAGGAGCAAAAGGAAAACAGCACTGCCAAATCCAATGGAGCAATTCATAGCAAAGAATCATGCCAACAGCCCGTCCATCGAAAAATAAAAAAATGAGGCTGTCCATTTCGGCTGGCACTTTCCATTGCCCGAAATTCAATTCGGCCAGCTCCAGCGACAATGCGCGGACGATTCCCGTAAAATACTTTCCAAAACCACGCCGACGTTGGTGGCGCGGACCTGGATTTCCTCCATGGTTTTTTCCGATTCTTCGCGGGCCAGCTTTTGCGCATCCCGAGACCGTTCGCCGGCAGCTTTTCTGACTTGTTCCGCAAGTTTCATCAACCTCACGTTTCACCACCTTTTTCCCGAAAGCAAGTCGCCGCGGCGATTTTCTGCCATCACAAAACGGAATTGATTTTACGGCGGCCGTCGGCAAATTAATTTCACGTATGGACCACTCTCCTGCATTTTTGAAACTGGTTGCCGATGCGAAAACGCGCGTGAAAGAAATTTCAATTGAACAGGCGCGCGAGCGGCTGGTGAAAAACCCGAAAGCCATCCTGGTTGACGTCCGCGAAGAATCCGAATGGAACGCCGGTCATGCCGCGGAAGCCAAGCATTTGGGCAAAGGCATTTTCGAGCGCGATCTGGAAAAAATGCTTCCCGACGCCGGCACGGAAATCATTTTATACTGCGGCGGCGGATTTCGTTCGGCGCTTTCCGCGGATGCCGCACAACAGATGGGCTATCAAAATGTCTTTTCGCTCGCTGGCGGTTACAAGGCGATGGTCAAAGCCGGCTGGCCGACGAAATTGTAATTCACCAGTTTCTGTTCCGGTAAATTGCGATCCGCGGCGCGGCGTCGGTGGTGTATTCAGCCAGAAGATTTTTCAAATGCATCAGCATCCACGGCTGCGCGAAGTTGTTTCCGTTTTTCGTGAAGACAATGTCGTCGGCGAGGTAAACCGCGGAATGGATCGCATTTCCGTCGTTATCCAGCAAAAAGATGATGTCGCCGTAAGCCGATGGCTGCGCAATTTGATAATAGTTGGTTTTGATGTAATTGGCGGTGTAAACCGGATCGGAGAAATGGTTGTCGGGCGTTTCGTTGAAAAAATTCATCGTGCTCCAATGACAATCCATCACCGGATCGCCCGGCTGCGACGGCAGCGGATAAGTGTAAAGCCGCTGGCGCGCGAACGGCGGAAGAAAATAAACAACGCTCACGTAGCCGCCATTAGGACGACGTTTGAGTGATTCAAGCAACGGACGGACATCCATGAGTCGCACGCCGCGCGGCCAGGTCCAATAACCGATGAGCTTGTCAATGTCCGTGTCCGGCCAGACGCGAATGCCCATCAGCAAAGCCGACTGATGCGAGAGCGCTTTGACCAGTTTTGTGCGCGCGAGTTCGTCAGGCAATTGCTGCAAAACGATTTCCAAATCGCTGAAACATTTTGCATTGCCGCGCGGATAAACCGTTTTTTTCAACAAAGCCATCGTCGCCGCATCCACTTTTCCATCCGAAAACCAGCGGTCGAAAGAATCGCCCGGAAAACAGAATGGAAATTCCATGAATTGATTCGATCCCAATTTGCCGAGCTCGACGTAAAGCTTCGAACGGACTTCAGGCGCGAGCGAGAAAATCAAATCCGCGTCCGGCACGATCACCGTTCCCGTTGCGTCCGATGCCATCCGCTCGGGCGAGAGCGCGCGGGTGATTTGTTGTTCCAAAAGCCCGCAGGATTTCATCAACGCGCGAACGGCGTCCGGTTTCATGCCGGCAAAAGTCCAGCGTTCAACGCGATTGGTGGTCGTTTCATAACCGACGTATTCATCGGGCTGTTCCAGATCAATGTCGCGCACGCTCAATTGTCCCCATGACGGAACATTGGTCATTTCGGTTTCCACTATGCCGTCAAGAGTGACACGCGAATTCGAGCCGGCGGGAAAATTCATGTCGCTGCTTTTGTTGCGGAAATTGGTCAACCCATAGGTCACCAACGCCGACGCCACAATCAACGCCAGGCTGAAGATGACAACGCCGACCAAGTGTAACTGAATGGTTACTCCGCCGGAGCTGGCGTTTGAATCGGATTTCCTGCCGCGCATATTTTTGCCTGTGCCCGTCGCCGGAACCGTAGTCAATCTGATTGCCTGCGTTTCCGGTTCTGGAAGGCGCTGATAATGACGCAAGCATTGCCTGCGCGGCTACAACAATTTGAAACAAAATCATCAGCGCTGTTTGACGACTTTTTTCCGGACGTCCCAAACGGCGATTAGTCTTCCTTCTTTTGAAATTTCTCATAACCCGCCGGCGCTTCCGCGAGCGTCAGGCGGTGCGAAATGATCTCCGATGGATCAATTTTATTTTCCAGGATTTTATCCAGCAGCGGTTTCAGATAACGTTGCACATGCGTTTGTCCGCTGCGGATCGTCAATGCCTTCGCGACGACCAGCCCGAACGGGATATTGTCGAGAAATCCCGCATAAACGCCAGGCACCGAAACGATCCCGTCTTTGCGGAATGAATGAAGCGCCTGCCGCAACACCGTCGGCCGGTCCATCTATGTTTTGATCGTCTGTTTCAAGCGATCAATTTTCGCGGCCGTTTTTCCGCCCGGCGGCGCATATTTCAGCGCCAGCTTCAAAAAAGTTCCGCGATTTCCCGTTGCCGGCCGAAACCAGACCGATCCCGCGTTGTCCACATCAGCGCCCGGCAGCGATTGCCACGAAATGATTTCATTCGCGCGGTCTTCGATCAATTCCGAAGACCATTCCAACAGATTCTTTTCCGTCTGCGCGATCCGCCAGCGCGAAATCCGGTTATCCTCCACCGTCACCGAATCCAGATGCTTCATGAAGCGCGGCAAATTGTTGAAGTCGCGCCAAAACGAATAGACTTCCGAAACCGGACGATTGATGGTGATGGTTTTCTGGAACCTGATTCCCTCGCCGCTTTTGATCGCCGGCGCGCGCCGCCGTGTTCCAGCGCGCGCCGATTCTTCATCTTTCACCGTGATTTTCACAGAAAATCAACCAGCTTGAACGACGCCAATTGCCGAATCCCCAAAATTTCTTGGAATCAATTGAAGAAAACCAGGCGCGATTTGCAGTTTGCGGAAATCCCGAGCGCGATTTGCAAGAAAGAAGAATCACCAATCCTTGACCGGCCGTTTTTCATCCTGCGGTTTTCCTTCCGGTTTCATCTTCAAAACCTGCTCATCGTCCTTTTGCGAATCCAACAAATGCTTTGCCTGTTCCGGCGTCATTTTGCCTTCCACTGCTTTTTGCGCCCCGTTTTTTTCTTCTTCCGGCTGCTTCTTCTGTTCGGGATTTGGCGATTGATTGTTCTTCTGCTGCTGTTTTTGTGGGGATTGATTCTTTTGCCCATCCTGTTTCTGCGGCTGTTGTTTCTGCGAATTATTCTGCTGCGACTGGTTTTTCTGCTGCTGATTTTTTTGATTTTGCTGGTTCTGTTGCGATTGCTGTTGTTGTTTCAACAATTTTTCCAGCTTTTGCAATTTTTCGTCCTGCGGATAAAGCTTCAGCCCGCTCTCCGTGCGTTCCAGCGCGGCAGGGATATTGTTCGAAATGTAAAATTGCGCGCCGCTGTCAAAAAAATCATCCGGCGCCAAAAGTTGCGCGCGCGTCGTCTGCGCGGCAAAAATCAACAGCAGCGTCAGCAAACTATTTTGCGGGAGGCGTGACAATCTCATCTATTTGCTCCAATTTTTTCGTGTAATCCTGAAATTGCTTCGCAGCGATCGTCTTTTGCAGTGGCGCGATGATTTCCAAAGCCTGATGAAATTCCGCCTTGCGCACGGCTTCATCCGCTTCGCTTTTCGCGCGCTGCATCGCCTCGCGAAACCGTTTGATTTGCTCGATCGCATTGCGGGTCAAATTCAGATTGAACACTGCATCCACGTCGTTTGTGTTCAAATTCACGGCGCGCTGATAACTTTTTTCCGCCGTTTCAAAACCATTTTGCAACCCGTCCAGATCTTTCGCGTTGCGCGCCGATTTGAATTGCGTGTTGCCTAAATTGTAAAAAGCCTGCTGTTGCAGTTTCAAATCCGGCGACAGCGTGACTTGTTGAAAGAGATTTTCCGCGAGGTCAAAATTCGTCGCGCGATATGCCGCGTCGCCGGCATTGAAAACCAGCCGCAGATCATTCGTCTTCACTTCCGCCAATCGCTGGAATTGCGCCAATGCATTGGTATAATTTCCGGATTTATAATCCTGCAACGCCGACGACGGTGAAGCTTTCGCAACGATCGGCAGAAATAAGATTGCCACCAGCGCAACAATCGTCGGCGCTCCAACTTTGGACTTCAGATTTCGGACTTTGGATCCGGCGGTCATCCGCAAGGACCGTTCCGGCAAAAATATTTCTGCCAGCAACAAAAGGATCGCCACCGCGAGCGGCCAATGATATTGCTCGTGATATTGCCGGATCAGCCGTTCCTCATTCTCGGTTTTCGGCAACGGCTCCAGCCCCCGGCGATAAAGCACATCGATCGTGTCCGCATGCAAGGGCAGATAAAACGCGCCGGTAGTTTTGGCGATTTGCTGCAGCAACGCTTCATTCAAATGTGATTTCACGACGTGTCCCTGTTCGTCACGGACGTAATCGGAATTACCATTGGCGTCGGTCACGCGAATCAAGTCGCCCGCGGCTGTTCCGATGCCAACCGTGAAAATTTTCACGCCGTCTTTGGCTGCTTTTTGCGCGGCCGCGAGCGCGGCGGATTCGTCGTCGTTATCTTCGCCGTCCGTCATCAACACGATCACTTTATGCGCGTCATTTTCCTTGAACCCGGCCTCCGCCGTTTTGATCGCATCGGCGATCGCCGTGCCGCCGAGCGGCAATGTGTTCACGTCCAAGGCGCGAACGCTTTGTTGAAAAACAGCATTGTCAATCGTCGGCGGACATTCCAGGAATGCGTCGCCGGCAAAGGCCACGAGGCCGATCCGATCCGATTTCGCGTCCTGCATGAGTTCGAGCGCAGCGAGTTTGGCGCGTTCAAGACGATTCGGCGCTATGTCCGCCGTCAGCATGGATTTTGAAGTGTCAATCGCCACGACGATATCCAATCCACGCTGTTCAACCTTCTGCAGATTGAAACCGTATTGCGGTCCGGCCAGAGCGACGATGAGCAATGCCGACGCCATGACCAGCAACGTCGTTTTTATTTTCCGGCGCGCTGAAGAAATGCCGACGGTCAGCGCCGAGAGCAGTCGCGCGTCAATGAATTGCGAAAGCAATTTTTGTTTCGCGCGCGCCGCCCACCAGAAAAAGAAGATCAGCGCCGGCGGAATCACCAGCAACAGCCAAAGAATTTGTGGATGTCCAAATCTCACGGCAACCTCCGCAAAAATGTTTGTCCAAGGAATGTTTCAAGCATCACCAGCCCAAATCCGCCCGCGATAAACCACGCGAACAATTCCTTGAACCGCGTGTATTTGCTGATGGTCGCCTCCGTTTTTTCCAGCTTGTCAATCTCCGCATAAATTTCCCGGAACCGTTCCGCATTATCGGCGCGATAATATTTTCCGCCGGTGATGTCCGCGATTTTTTTCAAAGTATCTTCATCCGGCAACAAATCCGGTCGGCCCATTTGCATCGCCACATCATTATTACCGACGCCAATCGTATAAACCTTCACGCCCAATGCTTTCGCTGCTTCGGCGGCATCCAATGGCGCAATCGTCCCCGCGTTATTCGCGCCATCAGTCATAAGGATGACAATTTTGCTTTTCGCCTTCAGATCGCGCAGCCGATTCACCGCCGTGGCCAGGCCCGAACCGAGCGCCGTGTTGTCTTCAATCATGTGCAATCGCAATCGCGCAACGTTTTCCTGCAAATAATCGTGGTCCAGCGTCAGCGGCGATGCGATGTATGCGCGCCCGCCAAAAACGACGAGGCCGATGCGGTCGGCCGGACGCTTGTCAATGAATTGCGTCAAAACTGATTTCGCCATGTCCAGGCGATCTACGCGTTGGCGGTTTACCACGAAATCCGGCATTTCCATGCTGCCGGATAAATCCAGCGCCACAACCATGTCGATGCCGCTGGCTTTAACTTCCGTCGTGCTTTTCGCCAATCGCGGCTGCGCCAGTGCCACGATAAATAGGGCGAGCGCCAGCCAGCGCAACGTGGCCAGAAAAGTTCCCGCACGCGAACGGCGGACAGCTGTCAATCCATCCACGAGCTTCAGTGACGAATACAAAAACGCCGGCGGCGAACCGCGCCTGCCTTTCAGCCACGCCAACACCGGCAGCAGCAATAGCAGCAATAGCAAATATGGATGCGCAAATGTCATGCTGAAATTTGGCTTTGGGCTTTGGACTCCGGACTTTGGACTTCTCTCGGTTCCGTTTCTTCAATCAATCGCATCGCCGAACCATGAAGTCCGCGCAATTCATTTTCGCCCGGCTCATATTTCGCGAATTTGACGAGGTCACAGCCTTCCAGGAATTTGCCGAGCGATTCCTTTTGTTCGGCGGCGAGCAAATCCGTTGCGTTCAATTCACGAAGAAATTCTTCCGTCGTCCGCTCCGGCGCGCGAAATTGAAATCGTTCTTCCAAATAGAATCGCACGGTGTCCGAAACGAGGATGCAAAAAGTTTTCGGCTGTTCAATGTAAGCAAGCGCGTCAGCCAGTTTTTGTTTCGCCCGAATATGCGCGGGAATTTGCGGCTCGGATGAAACACGCGTTATCCGCCGGTGAAAATGCCGCCAGATCAAAGACGCCAGCACAAACACGAACAGAGCGCCAAGCGTCCACCACAACCACTCCAGTCCGCTTGAGATCTCAACCGGTGGTTTGATGTCGCGAATATCAGGCGCCGCGGAAGCAGCAGCATTGGTCACAGTCATCATCCGCGCAGCCTCCGTTTCTCACGCGTTTCAAAAAATTTGCCGAGCGCCGCGCCGTAAGTTTCGTCCGTGCGCAATTGGATTGAATCAATTCCCGACGAACGGAATTGCCTCGCCAAATCGGCCAGTTGCTTTTGCTGCCGCAACGCAAACGCATCGCGGCTGCCGGATTTGCCGGTGTTGATTTCCAGAATTTCTCCAGTCTCCGCGTCTTCCAAAGTCAGACGACCGAGCGCAGGCAATTCCATTTCGTAACGGTCGGTGATTTGCACGGCAACGACATCGTGACGGCGATTCGCCATACGCAAGGCGGTTTGAATTTTTTGCGGCAACGGTGAACGTGCTGCTGGTATACGGCGGATAGAACTGATTGAAGTTTGACCGCCAGAAGCATTTTCTGACGGCGAAATAAAATCTGAAATCACGGCGGCAATCGCTTTATGTGGCAATACCCGACCCATAAATTCGAGCGCATTCACCAAATCCGTCCCGCGCCGTTTTGGTTCGAAAAATAAAACTTCGCGAATGACGCGCAACACGTGGCCGCGGCCTTTGCGTGGCGGAATAAATTTTTCCACTTCATCCGTGAACAGCAGCAATCCGACCTTGTCGTTGTTACGAATCGCCGAGAACGCGAGCACCGAGGCGATTTCTGCCGCGAGTTCGCGCTTGGATTGCCCGCGCGAGCCGAACAAGCCGGAGCCGCTCACGTCCACGACGAGCATCAGTGTCAGTTCGCGTTCCTCAACGAATTTTTTGATGAATGGATGATTCATCCGCGCCGTGACGTTCCAATCAATCGCGCGCACGTCGTCGCCGGGCTGATATTCGCGCACCTCGTCGAAGTTCATGCCCTGCCCCTTGAAGACGCTGTGATACGCGCCCGCGAGCGATTCGGTCACGAGCCGGTTCGTGCGAATCTCGATCTGCCGGATTTTTTTGAGAATTTCTCGCGGTATCATGCGCTTGCAAAAAAATGAATGTTCGTTACGTTTAATTCCATGAGTTCGGAATTGGTTCTCAAAGAAGCGCGCGCACTTCCACTCGCGGAACAAATTGAATTGTGCCGCAATCTCTGGGACGACATTGTCGAATCAAAGGAACTGACTCCCGGCGAAGCTGAATTGATTGACTGCCGTTTGCAGGAACATCGTGCCAATCCGAACGACGTCATTTCTCTCGAAGAAGTCAAAGCCAAGTTGGATGCGAAATATCGCAAATGAAACGCAAAATCGTTCTTCGACGAATTGCGGAAAAAGAATTTGACGATTCGATTGCCTTTTACGAAAACGAACGCCAAGGCTTGGGCATGGAATTTCGCGCAATCATTGAGCAATATTTTCAACGCATCGCCGACAATCCGGAATGGTTTCCAAAAATTCATGGCGAAGTCCGACGTGCTGTGATTTTGCGAAGGTTTCCATTTGTGATTCATTTTCTGGTTGAAGCCGAACTCATTGTTATTTTGTCCGTCTTTCACACGAGTCGTGAGCCGGAACAATTGAAATACCGGCGATGAGATTTTCACGAGCCGGTTCATGCGAATCTCGATCTGCCGGATTTTTTTGAGAATCTCGCGGGGAATCATTTTTCGAAAATTTGTTTTGCTTCCGGCGTCCCAATGAATCGCCAATGCCACGGCTCATAATTTACGCCGCGGAAATTATTTTTTGGAAATGAAATTTCAAATCCAAAGCGCGACGCATTTTGTTCAAGCCAATGAAATGCTTTCGATTCTTCAAACGGCGGTTCAACGTCGCTGGCCGGATTTCCCTCATCGCCTAAATCAATTGCCAGACCGGTGTGATGTTCAGAATTTCCGGGCCGAGCAACCCAACGAACAGCAACTTCTTCAGAACCATATTTAGCAACAGCTTTTTGAAAAAGTGTTTCTTGATACGCAATTGTTCGAAAACCCGAAATCGGAATAATCGCGACGCCATCGGCGCGGGCTTGCGAAAATAAATTCTTCAACGCGGCAGCAGCGTCCGCGCGCATTTTCACTTTTCGTCCGCTTTGCCGGTATTCACCCACAACAACCAATGCATTTTCGTTGGCTTCAATCATCACGGCACCGGCAGTTCATCAAAAATTTTCTGGATGACCGTTTCACTGGTTTTTTCCTCGGCCTCGGCTTCGTAAGTAATCGCCACGCGATGGCGCAACACGTCCATGCCGATGCTCTTTACGTCCTGTGGCGTCACGTAGCCTCGGCCTTTCAAAAATGCATACGCCTTCGCCGCCAGCGTCAGCGCGATGGTCGCGCGCGGTGACGCGCCGAGCTGGATGAATTCGCGCACGGCGATTTTATATTTGTCCGGCTCGCGCGTGGCGCAGACCAAATCCACGATGTAATCCTTCACCTTGTCGTCCACGTAAATGTCATTGATGACTTCGCGCGCGCGAAGAATTTGTTTCGGGTCAACCACCGCGCTCGCCATCGGCGTCGCGGAAGTGCGCGCCATCAAATCCAAAATTTTTCGTTCTTCATCACGCGCCGGATAACCGATCTTCAATTTCAACATGAAGCGGTCCACCTGCGCTTCGGGCAACGGATACGTTCCTTCCTGCTCGATCGGATTTTGCGTCGCGAGCACCAGAAACGGTTCTTCGAGCTTGAACGTTTGCTCGCCAATGGTGACCTGTTTTTCCTGCATCGCTTCAAGCAACGCGCTTTGCACCTTCGCCGGCGCGCGATTGATTTCGTCCGCAAGAATCAGATTCGCGAACACCGGACCTTTGCGCGTGGTGAAGCCGCCGGATTGCGGATTGTAAATCTGCGTGCCGATGACGTCGGCGGGCAGCATGTCCGGCGTGAATTGCAGGCGCGAAAATTTCACGCTCAAACAATTCGCCAATGATTTGACCGCGAGCGTTTTCGCCAGGCCGGGCACACCTTCAAGCAGGACGTGACCGTTGGCAAGCAGGCCGATGACGAGTCGCTCGGTCAGATAATTTTGCCCGACGATGACCTTGCCGAGTTCCGTGAACAGCGGATGCGTGAACGCGCCCGCTTCCTTGACCGTTTCGTTGATTGCAGAGATGCCTGTGTTCATTGCGTAAAATTATTTTTCTGACAGCAAAAATTTTAATTACGTTCAAAATCGTAGTGGCGTTCTGTAAGCGCATTGGTGAATTCGGCGTCATGGACCGCCACCACACTTCAAAACTACGCGCCCGGCAAAACTTCAACTTGTTTCAATTGCAGCCAGCCGATTTTCCCCGAACCATCATCCACTTGAACCCAATTGTCGTGATGATCCAAAACTAAAAACTCCTCACCGTCGCGGACAGAAAATGTCTTTTGCGCGTCGTCGAATGGCCCGCTTTTGGCGACGATATCATTTGATATGACAACGGCGCTTTGATTTGAAAAATGTTCCGCCGTCTGCAAACCCGTTGCCACGCCGAATAAAATTGCCAGCGCGCCACAAATAAAAATGGCGCGGCGCAGAAAAAGCGCAGGCATCTTGCCTGTGAAATTGTTTTGCTTTTCTCGCAGGCTGGAAACCTGCGCTGCTTTAATTTGTTTCGCTGCGAGCAAAATGAATGTCAGCCAAAAGGCAATTGCCGCGAGAATTGCCCATTCGTTCAACGTGAGCTGGCCAAGCCAATCCTGCCACCGACTTTCAGAAACAGTCGGACCTTGGACCTGTTTGCGCGCGAAATCCAGATTGGCGCGGATCTCGGAATCACGCGGCGCGAGCAATTCCGCGCGGCGATAGGCGGCGATGGCTTTGCCCAAATTGCCGGCTTTAAATTCCGCATTACCAAAATTGAAAAGCAAATTCGGAGACGTTTGGCCGGATGCGAGAATTTTTTTGTAAAGATTTGCCGCGTCCGAAAATTTTCCCTCCGCATAAAGTTTGTTCGCCGTCGAAAAATCGTCCGGGACATTTGCCGCGAAAATTTTTCCCGAGAAAAGTAAAAACGCCGCGAGCCAAATGAAAAACTTGTAGCAGCCGACGCAAGCCGGCTTCCTTTTCCTTTTGATTTGAGCGAACTGACGTTCGCTGCCACGAAACCCGGGTTTCACGCGTTCACCTCCTGCAATCCATGAATCACCATTTCGAATTTATCAGCGACGGAATTCAATTCCGCCGTTCCGCGCACCGGCGCGTAGCGCGCCTGATTGCACAGTTGAAACAGTTCGCGCAAATCGGCGCACAAATTTTCCGGCGCGCCGCGCAATTTGGAATTTTCTTCGATGACATTTTCAGTAATTGATGAAGCTGGACAATCCAGGCGTTCACCTAATTGTTCCTGCAACAGCCGGAACAAGGTCGCGAAAAATTGTTCAGAATTATTTTCGGACGCGTATTTCTTCAAATCGCCGATACCGATTTGAATCAATTGCCTGACGGCAATCTTCCGGCGCAAGCGCGGATTGTTTGCCAGATTATCGGCGCGTTTCCGCCAGATCAACGCGCCAAGGAACGCCAGCACCGGCAAACTTTGAACGCCGAGAAAGATTGGACTGGAAATTAAGGGCTCGCGGGATTCTCGCCCCGCCGAAATTTGCTCAAGCGTTCCCAAATCATTTTTGATCGGCAAAATGTCCTGCGGCGTTTGATTTTCGGACGATGAATTTTTGGTCGCAGCCAGCGCAGGCAACGGCGTTGCGCCGCCGGCGCGGACGATCAATTGTTCCGGCGGTTGCGTGAGCGTGTGGTATTTGCCGTCATCGGGATTGAAAAATGAAAATGAAAACTCCGGCAGATTATGGACATCTGCGTTTTCCGGCGTGACAATTTCTTCAAATGTTTTCGTTCCCTGCAGATCAAGCTGGTCGGAAAATTCTGTTTTCTGCGTCGGCGAAAAAATCTTGAAATTGTTCCAGTTGGATTGATCGGGAAGTTTTACATCGTCGAACGCACCGCGGCCGGCGATTTGAACGCGCACGGTGATCGGATCACCAACGGTCACATTGGTGGGTCCGGCGTTGACGGTCATGGAATAACTGCCGACGGCGCCGTTAAAATTGGCCGGGACATTTTCCGAAGGCAGCGGCCGGGATTTGGCCTCGAGAGTTTTCGTGGAGACCGGAATTTGTTTTTCTTCGCGGGTCAGCATCCCGAACGGGTCAAAAACATCAGATCGCCGGTTTGAGGGAAGGCTTAAGACAAGGTTGATGGTGGCCGGCCCGACATGAACGAAGCCGGTTTTCGATGCCGTAAGCGCGACTTTTGCGGGAATGACTTTGTAAACCGTATTGCCGATTTGAGTCAAAAATTGATTTCCGCCCGCGATTTTACCCACGGTGAATCCATCAACGGCCACGCCTGTCACTTGTGGCTGCTGCGTCAGTTGCGCATCCTGGCGGTAATACAATTGCATGTCCGCGAGGATGGTTTCGCCGACGTAAATATCTTTCTTCGGCAACGTCAGTTTTGCGAAGGCGATTTCCTTTCCGGAATCAATTTCCGCGTCTGTTGCCGTGTGAGGTTTTTCCACCGTTAATTTCAAGGGCTGGCTGGTCAATCGCTGGCCGTTTACATCCGCGCTAAGCGGGGGGATTTCAAATTCGCCCGTGCGTTGCGCCGTGATGGAATAGGTAATCGTCACCGTCGAACTCATCGAGCCATTGACGAGATTGAAACCGGTTTGATTCCCGGTTTGGACAAAGCGCAGTCCAGAAACATCGAGCGGTGGAATGTTTTTGGGCTGACCGTCCTGAAATGTGAGCGACAACGTGGCCGTTTCGCCAAGAGAAATCGTGTCGCGATCGAGCGACGCAGTAAAAGTTGCGCCGTTCACACGCGTCAACGCCAAGACCGTCAAGATCACGACGGCGGTAAAAAATGTCCTTAAATAATTGCTCAAACGAAACTGCAAGGTTTGTCCGACGCGAAATGCGTAGCGAACGATACTGAAAAAGACAATGCGGCTGGAAAAATGTTCAGGATTTGTTTCCGGCGCAAGGCAAAAAAAAGTCGCCCGTTCGCTTTTCGGCAAACGGGCGGCGTAGTGTATCCCGTGTGTGTTACTGATAAATCAAGCGATAGAAGACGCTTCCATTGTCAGGATTGATGGTAAAGTTCGTTGAATTGATGCCGGTTGAATTGGGAACGTCAAACCAGCCGTTGGTCGTCAATCCCGTTGCCAACGAATTGGTTTGCACCTGCAATGTCCATCCGGTGTGATCGGCAGGCCATGACAGATTCAACGTATTTCCACCGGTCACGCTAAACGTGATGTTGGTCGGATTGGTCGCAACCGATTGCACGATCCACAGAGTGCCTGTGGAATTGGTGAACGAAAAGCCCAACCCCGGAGACAGCGGGCCACCAACGATGTTAGTGAAGTTTCCGCTCGGTGCGCCGGTCACGTTGAAAATCTTGAAGTTGTCGCCGGCCGCGAGCGTTCCAGAAAGATTTGTGACCAACAATGTTCCAGCATAAGCAGCCGTTCCGGTAACGACGACAACGTCTTTATTCCCGAGGCCTTTGTCCACTTTGAAAGCATTGGTGCTGCCGCCCAAAATGGTCAAATTGTTATTGATGGTGAACGTTGCCGTAGCATTTTCACCGGGGGCAAGGCCGCCGCCTTTTGCGATAGTAACAGCTCCATTGACCGTGCCGGAACCACCGAGCAAACCGCCGTTGGTCACGGTCACCGCACTCGCAGCATTGAGGGAACCGTTGACTTTCAATTTACCGCCAGTGACAAGGGTCGGACCGGTATAAGTTTCTGTAGCGGTCAATAGCAATTTGCCCGAGCCGGATTTTGTGAATCCCCAACCAGCGCTATTTGTGTCAGCGATGACTCCGGAAATGGTTGTCAATCCGCTGTTATCAACCTGGAATGTCCGCGAACCAACCGTGCCGAGGCCGTCAAGGCCGTTCAACCATACAGGTCCTGTGAACGTCAGGTCATTTGTGCCGCCAACAATCAACGTCTGGTTGTTAGTGCCACTGGGATACAGGAGCGGATTACCAACGGTGTGTGCCACACCATAAGCCAATACTGTTCCGCTGCCACTGCTGTTCGGAATTTCAGGCGCAATGAATAATGGACCGGTTCCAATTGGACCGGAGCTGACATTTCCGGGTGTGCCAGTGCTGTCGGCACCGAAGGCGATATTTCCAGCGGTCGGCGTCGTGCCACCGGCATAAGTGTTCTGGCCTGCAAGAATGGTGGTGCCATTGGCACGTTGAACAATGCCACCATTACCTGAAATAACGCCATTATACCTTTGGACACCGCTCGAATTATATGGAGTCAAACATGTTCCATAGTAGTTTGCCTGGCTGACAGCCGGACCATTAAGAACTATATTTGCATCGTTCGTCGTCGCGGCACCGTAAATACGGATACGGTTGGTCGTTGTTGACGACAAGGTATTGACATCTACGGGATTAAATGTCAGCGTTTTCCCGCTTACCCCCGAAAGGTTTCCGTAAAAAACGGAGCCATAACTACCGGTTCCATCAATTTGAATGGTCGCGTTATCGTTGACAATTAGGTCGCCGGGAATTCCAGTAGATGCACCCCCTGACGTAGTAATTTCAATAAGGCTTCCGGCTTTGGCAAATGTAATGGGACCGGTGCCAAGGCCATTGTAGTTTTCCAGATAGATTTCGTCATTGGAATTGCTGACGATTGTTCCTCCACTATAACTATTCGCGTTTTTAATATCGAGTTGGCCAGTGCCCGCAAAAATCAAATTGCCGGGACCAGCGAAGCTGCCCGAGCCCAGGAATGTATATTTAAACCCACTCGCACTGTTGACCGTAACGGAAGATGCACTCAAATAATTACCTGAGAGAGTGACGAAGCGGTTTGCGCCAGAATCGTCAAAGGTAACCGGATCTCCATAGGTGAACGTCAAACTGTTGTTTCCGTTAGTATCAGACCAGCTGGCAGTTGATCCCACATCCCATGTAGCTCCTGCGTTGGCATTCCAAGTTAAGTTTGTGACGGAAACTACGGCCAGAGCATTTGTAATTGAATTCGTGCTGCCCCCCGGGCTCGTCACGGTAACATAATATCCGTTACCACCGGACAATGCATCCGCAGAACCCGCTGAAGTGATAATAAGAGTATCGCTGCTTGCGCCGGAAATATTGCCGCCATCAATCAAGTTCGTGCCATTTCGATGCCATTGATAGGTGAGATTCAAACCGTTAGCTGTAACATAAAAGGCACAGGAACCATTGGTGGCAACCGTCGTTGGAACCGGTTGAGAGGTAATATTTGGAATTCCGGCTGCGCTGCTTTGGCCACTGATTTGGATGGAAGAGATATCCATAACTGGATTTCGGCCCGTTCCTCCGGAAACTGTGCGGTGAGATGCCCCAATAGCAAGTCCATCAAAAGAAGACGTCAGAAACGTCGAACCAGAAGCAACGCCGATCTGCGAATAAAGTATCGTTCCACCAGTTCCAGCACCACTATAAATAGCATTGCTGATTGTTACTTCCGTCGGACCAGTAAGAGTAACTCTTAAATAGAGAGTTGATGGAGCATTATTCGCTAGCGATACGGGCGCCGTCGGTCCCGTGGCTATGCTTGATGCTCCGGGATTGTTGTAGCCCGCACTACCCGCACCCGTTGTGGCAATCACATCCTGATTTGCCGACGCAGTTCCGCTGCCATTTTGAATCGGCCGTGTAACAATACGTGAGACACCGTTGCTGGAAACCTGAGCGACATAGCCCTGCCAATTGGCGCAATTACCCGTTGCATAAGGAGAGCCAGCCGAAGAATTCAATGCTCCACCCGCCAGAACACCTCCTGATAGCGGGGCGTTGCCGCCCGAATCATACAAACCAATCCAGACCTGAGAATTCGGAGTCGAACTATCACTGACCAATAGACTACCGGTTGTATTCGTGAACACGACTACGATCTCAACATAATCTCCGACCTGGTTTAGAGAAATCGGCGCCCCTGCAAACAATGCCTGTGCTTCGTGAAAAGCCGAAGTCGTTGCGGCGTTCAGCGCAAGGTGAAAATCGTTCGGTGCGATGGTCGTGCCGCCAATGGTATTTTTTGGCGAGGCGATATCGTAACAGGTTGAAGATGCCGTCGGGGTTCCTCCCGGCACGCTGGCCAAGTTTGTGGTGCTGCCATTACTAAAATCGTCCGTAAAAAAGACGGTTTGCGCCGTGGCCCATTGTGACGCAAGAGCCATTGCGATAACGGTAAGCAAGAATTGAAGGCAGAGACTTTTTTTCATAGTTGGTTTCATTGTCAGGTTAACGGTTCGCTATATCCAAGTTTATCAGGTCTTGACGGTTGTTTTACAATTATGGCTTCCAACAACTCTCAACAAACTCCATATCGATTCCACCGCCCGACCCATCACCTTGCCCACTCGCAATTGACGTCCATTCCGTAGCATCAAAACCGCGAGGATTTTGTTTTACGCCCTGCCAGGAGACATGCCCATCACCAAAAGCAGCATTAAGCCCTGAAGGCGTGCCTCCGTATTTATGCGAAATCCTTGAAAGACTGGAATAGATTACATCCACAATCATACTTTTTCCCTGATCAATATCTGTTTGCTTGAACGCCTGCACACATATCCAACTCTTTGTCGTTGGATCCGGGTTCGTGCTATACGAAGGCCAAATAGGGATGTCCTGCTTGCCAAAAGATGCCGTATTCAATAATCGAGTCACTTTAGATTGAGGGTAATAACTATATCCCGACCGAACATAACCTGGATTCGACGGACCCGTGGATAAATCAATTCCCCACGGCCAAACTTTTTCTTGAGAATAGTAACCATAACCCAAACTATCCGTGTCATTGATGATACTTGGACAATAATAAATTTTCCCATCAACTATCTGTTTTGTGTTCCACAGCACGCCTAAATTGTAAGGGCCTCCACTCGGATCGAATGTCGCAGGAGGAACTTCAGTCCCTGCAGGTGAATAACGGAACATCTCATAAGGATATTGCGTGTTCGCAAAATCAGCGATGCCATTGTTTCCCCGCCATTTCAGAGGAGGCATAAAATCCCCACTGTCTCCACAATAGGTAAAAACTGCCAATGCGAGCTGATGAAGATTGCTGACGCATTGCGCCCTTCTCGCCTTCTCCTTGGCCGCCGCCAGGACCGGCAGCAACATCGCCGCCAATATGGCAATAATTGCAATGACGACCAAAAGCTCAATCAACGTAAAGCCGGAAGATGAATGACGGATTTTTTTCATGCTGGATTTTCTAACTATACCGTAAACACCTTTGCAATTTCTTCACAAAATTCTGCAAAGAACTGTGAAAATTGTTCACCATCACGCTTTCGCAGTGGATGCATTTGAAAAAATTGCTGATGACTGCTGAAATAAACACGACACTTACGGCATTGCTCTGTGATACAGCAAGTTCGCTCAAAAAAGCCATCCGTCAAATTTTTATAGAAATATTCGGACCGGTTAAACCCGGACCGCATCTCATCGCAAATTCCATTCGCTCAACAGCTCCCCCGGAATTTCCGAAAGAAATCGCGACGGCGATTGAAATGCCTCATTGCCGGAATTTCCAAAACCGCCACGAATCAAGGGATAACTCAAATACAATTCGTTTCTCGCCCGCGTGATCGCCACATAAAACAATCGGCGCTCCTCTTCCTCGCCTTCGTCGCTGTCAATCGAACGCGCGGACGGAAACAAACCATCGCAAAGCATGATCACGAACACCGCGTCGAATTCCAAGCCCTTCGCCTGATGAATCGTGGAAAGACGAATCCGGTCCGCGCCGTCTTTTCCATTCTGCTCGCCTTCCGCTTCCACATTGGTCAACAATGCCAATTGGGTCAAAAATTCTTCCGCCGTCTGGAATTGATATGCAAATTCCGCAAGCTGCTGAATTTCGTCGAGCCGTCGTTCGTAATTGTCGTAGGTTTCTTTGAGATAATCGTCGTAGCCGGCGTCAATCACGATGCGCAGCATTTTCGCCGGCGATTTTTCCTCCTCAAGTTGTGCCGCCGTCGCGACGAATTGCGCCCAGGCAACCGCGGCTTTTTTGCCGACATGCGGCGCGCAGGTTTCCAGAGCCGTGGCGATTGGATTTTTAATTTGTTTCAGCGTTTGCGTCTCGGCGCGGAAAATCTTCCACAACTTGTCCGCGCCTTTTGCCGCGATGCCCGGATGCAATTGCGCCACGCGCTTGAACGCAATTTCGTCGCGCGGATTGGTGACCAGCTTCAAATACGCCGTCGCATCTTTGATGTGCGCCTGCTCAAAAAATCGAATCCCACTCGTGATGGAAAATGGAATTTGCCGCCGCGTCAGTTCCAACTGCAATTCCAGCGCATGAAAATGCGAGCGATACAGCACGGCAATTTGGTTCAGGCTCGTGCCTTCCTCATGCAATTCCAAAATGCGCTGGCAAATGAAAGCCGATTGTTGCGCGGCATCGGTGCACGCGACCAGCGCCGGTTTCAATCCCGATTTTCGCGCGGGCGTCAGATTTTTTGTGAATTGATTGCGGTTCGCCAAAATCGCGGCGTTGGCGACGTTTAAAATCTCCGGCGTGCTGCGGTAATTGGTTTCAATCTTGAACACCTGCGCCTTGGGATAACGCTTTGGAAATTCCAAAATGTTTTGAAAATTCGCGCCGCGCCACGCGTAAATGCTCTGCGCATCGTCGCCGACGACCGTGACGTTGTGATGCCGCGCCGCGAGCAGATCAATCAAGTCGCCCTGCAATTTGTTCGTGTCCTGATATTCGTCCACGAGAATGAATTGAAACCGGCGCTGATACATTTCCCGCGCATCGGCATTTGTTTGAAGCAATTTCAGCCACAGTGAAAGCAAATCGTCGAAATCCATCGCATTGGAAGATTGCTTTCGTTTGATGTAACGCTGCGAAACATCGGCGATTTTATCCGCAAATGGGTCGAAGTAACTGAATTGCGTTTCCAGAATTTCCTTTTCCGATTTGTGCGTGTTGACGGCGAGCGAGAAAATTTCGTTCAACACTTCCGGTTTCGGGAAATGCGTGCCTTTCGTTTCAATTCCCGCATCGGCGACGCAGGCTTTGATCAAATCTTTGGAATCGTCGCGGTCAAGAATGGTAAAATCGCGGCGATAACCAAGCGCCTCGGCGTGCGTCCGCAAAATCCGCGCGCCGATGCTGTGAAACGTGCCGCCCCAAAGCGCGCGCAATTCCTGGCCGATCAAATCCGAGACGCGCCGCATCATTTCCGCCGCAGCTTTGTTCGTGAACGTAAGCAACAAAATCCGGTCCGGCGGAATCCCCTGCTCCAATAAATATGCAACGCGATAGGTCAGCGTCCGTGTTTTGCCCGAACCTGCGCCGGCGATGACGAGCGCCGGGCCTGGCGGCGCCGTGACGGCGGCGAGCTGCTGCGGATTCAATTCACGCGCGTAATCAATCTGCAGATGGACTGCGGAATGATATGGCTGCAAAACGTAATCGCGCGACATCTGACAATTCAAAAGGCAAAAAGAAAAAGGAAAAAGGAAAAAATTATAGAAAGATTTAACAAAAGGAAACAAAGGCAACAAAGCTGCAATTTTATTTTCGTTTCCTTCGTTTTCTTCTGTAAATTTCGTCGTGAACGATTTCGGAAAGACTCTCGTCATCGTCGGCGTGGCGATCGCCATCATCGGCGCGTTGATCTGGTCCGGCGTGGGCAAAGGCTGGCTCGGGCGTTTGCCCGGCGACATTCATTATTCAAAAGATAACTTCAGCTTCCATTTTCCCATCGTCACTTGCCTGCTCATCAGCATCATTTTGTCGCTGATTTTGTGGCTGTTCAGGAAATGATCCGTCCGCGACAGATTCCGCTTTCACCGGCACCGCGCGCGTGATTTACTCGACGGGTGAACGTTGACCTCGGCATCTGGAGCAAACTGACGAAAATTGTCGTCGGCCTGGTCGTGCTCGCCGTTTTGCTGCTCATCGGCATGTGTTACGTGCCGGTCATCCAGCAAAACGAACGGATGCAACGGCAGATCTTGGAATTGCAGCAAAAAATCCAGGCCGAGGAAGAAACGTCCCGCCAGCTTAAAGCAGAAATTGATGCGCTGCGAAATGATCCGAACACTGTTGAACGTCTCGCCCGCGAAAAACTCGGCTACGCAAAACCGGACGAAACGATTATCCGGTTTGAAACCAATTCTGTTTCTCGTTAAATCGCTGAATCATTAACCGGTTCAACCATTTAACGATTCACGAATTTTAAACCGTCATGATTTCTTTTTCCTTCGCCGTGACGTGTCCATCAATTTTGCCGATGTATTGGTCGGTCAATTTTTGAATTTCCTTTTCCGCGCCTTCGATTTCTTCCTCGCCCACGCCGCCGGCAGCTTTCGCTTTTTTCAACAATTCCAGCGAATCGCGTCGCACGTGGCGAATCGCCACGCGACCGCTCTCGGCCATTTTGTGGATGATTTTAACAAATTCCTGGCGGCGTTCCTGGCTCAATTCCGGAAACGCGAGCCGGATGATTTTGCCCTGGATGGCCGGCGAAAGGCCGAGGTTCGCCTTTTGGATCGCCTTTTCAATCGGATGCAGCGAATTCACGTCCCACGGCGTGATGACGAGCATCCGCGATTCGGGCGTGGTGATGCCGGCCAATTCCCGCACGCGCATCATTGAGCCGTAAACTTCAACCTGAATATTTTCCACCAGCGCGGACGAGGCTTTGCCCGTGCGCACGCCGGCAAATTCGTTCACAACGACCTGTTCGGTCTTGATCATTTTGTCTTCCGCTTCCAGCAAAATTTCATCGGGTGCCATAGGCGGGCAAATTAACGGGAAACAATTTCGGCGTCGAATTCAAAATGACGCCCCAAACGCCGTTTCGCAATTTGCAGGCGCAACAAGAATTCTGCAAAGCGCTTTCAT
Organism: Verrucomicrobiia bacterium; assembly: GCA_035776755.1. Lineage (GTDB taxonomy): Bacteria > Verrucomicrobiota > Verrucomicrobiia > Limisphaerales > UBA11358 > UBA11358. Next base: position 26,496 of record DASTWS010000008.1, on the reverse strand, counting down.
TTCAATCAGCGTCATTTCACTGGCACAGCCAAAGCTGAAACCGATTTATGAAAACGAAAGCGCAAAATCGTCGGCATCATTTGGGCGAAAAGTTTGATAATCCGGCGAATCCGCCATCGTCCGGCGAAAAACATTCCGACCACGGCGGAAAACCGAACCAGACCGAATGGAAACAGGAAGCCAACGCGCGCCGTGGAACCGAAGAAAATCCGGAATGAATTGAATCTCATTGAAAATTTTGCCGCGCATCGGCATCATTTAACGCATGAGTAAATCCGTTTTTACCGGCGCCGTTTACGTCGTGCGCGACAACATTGACACCGACCAGATCATTTCCGCGCAGTATTTGAATCTCGTGCCGACGATTCCCGAAGAATACGAGAAACTCGGCAGCTATGCGCTCGATGGTTTGCCGAAATCACTTTATCCGACGCGCTTCGTGGCGGAAGGCAAGCTCGACACCGATTATCCGATTGTCGTTGCAGGAAAAAATTTCGGCTGCGGCAGCTCGCGCGAACACGCCCCGATTGCGCTCGGCTCGGCCGGATGCAAAGTCGTTCTCGCCGAAAGTTTCGCGCGCATTTTCTTCCGCAATTCCGTCGCCACCGGCGAATTGTATCCGTGCGAAATGATCGAACGCCTTTGCGACGTTTTGAAAACCGGCGATGAAGTGACTGTTGACCTCGACGCGCAAACCGTGATCGTGAAAAACACGGGCAAAGTGTTCAAATTCAAACCGCTCGGCGATGTCCGCCCCGTCGTGGACGCCGGCGGCCTGTTCAATTACGCGCGGCAATCAGGGATGATTGCGAAGTAATTTTGTTTCAATTTTGTTTCTGTTTCTTGGGCCGAGACAAAGTCTTTGGCTGAAACAAAATTTTCTGCCAACATTTCCCGACTGCGGAGGTCAAATAACAACATGAAACGAGTTATCGGGATTTTTATTTTTGTGTTCGTTCCACTCTTTGTTCGCGCCGGCGGCGACGAAGTCGTGGTCGTTTACAATTCCAACCTGCCGGAATCCAAAATGGTCGCCGAACATTACGCGCAAGTGCGTCATGTGCCGGCCACACAGATTTTCGGTTTCGACCTGACGACGAATGAAGTGATGTCGCGCCTGGATTTTCGCGATAATTTGCAACGTCCGCTCGCCAAGAAATTGGGAAAAGCCGGGCTTTGGAAATTTGGCGATGTCGTCGTGCCCGCGACCAATGGCCGCCCGGAACAAATCGAAAATCGCGTCGTCATGTCCAAAATCCGCTACGCGGTTTTGTGTTACGGCGTGCCACTGAAAATCGCGCCGGATTCGGATTTGCCCGAGCCGGTGGATAACAGCATTCCGCCGGAAATGCGCCGGAACGAAGCCGCGGTGGATTCGGATCTGGCGTTGTTGCCCGCGCTGAATATGCGACCGCGCCTGACCGGGCCGTTGCCGAATTGGGTTTATGGCCAGACCAATCCGGCGATGATTTCTCCGACCAACGGCATTCTCATCGTCACGCGATTGGACGGACCGGCGGCGGAAATCGCCAATCATCTTGTGGACAAATCAGTCGCCACGGAAGCCACGGGCCTCTGGGGACGCGCCTATTTCGACGCGCGCGGTTTGCCAAAAGACGATAAATATTATCTGGGCGATGAATGGATTCTGGGCGCGGCGACATTATGCCGCCAAATCGGATTCGAAACGACCGTGGACACCAATGCCGCGACCTTTCCCGCCGATTTTCCAATGAGTCATATTGCAATTTACGCCGGCTGGTATGACGGAAATGTTTCCGGGCCATTCGCGTTGCCGAAAGTGGAATTCATGCCCGGCGCGTTCGCGTATCATCTGCATTCCTCATCCGCTGCGTCAATCCGCACGGCCAACGAATTTTGGGTCGGGCCGTTTCTGGCCAAAGGCGCGACCTGCACAATGGGTGAAGTTTACGAGCCTTATCTTGCCGCAACCCCGAATATCGCGGTGTTTCTCGCGCGCTGGATTGCCGGCGACATGACCTTTGGCGAAGCGGCCATCGCCGCACAACCGGCGCTCTCCTGGCAAACGACCATCATCGGCGATCCGCTTTACAAACCGTTCGGCAAAGAGCCGGCGCAATTGCATGCGCAATTGGTGCGCGACAACAATCCGCTCGTCGAATGGTCGCATTTGCGCATCGTCAACGGCGCGATCGCCCGCGGCGCGCCGCTCGCGCAGGTCACGCGTTACCTCGAAAATATCCCGGCGCGGACGAACAGCGCCGTGCTCACGGAAAAATTGGGCGACCTTTATGCCGAACAGCACATGAGCGAATCCGCGACGGAAATGTATCAGCGCGCGCTGACGCTCAATCCGTCGCCCGAGCAAAAAATTCGATTGCGATTGGAAATTGGAAATTTTCTGATTGAACAAAACCATAAAGCCGACGCGATTGACGATTACAAAAAACTTTTGGCCGAAACGCCGGATTATCCCGGCAAAAATTCCGTCCAGAAAAAAATTGCCGCGCTGGAACAGAAAGATTCCGCCACAAATTCCGCGGCCCGCAATTGATGATTTTTGATTTATGATTTACGATTTGGGTGCGCCGTTTGAAATCATCCATCATAAATCTTAAATCAAAAATGTTCTACGACACCCACGCGCATATCAATTTTCCCGACTTCGCCGATGATTTGCCGCAAGTCGTCGCGCGCGCCAAAGCCGCGGGCATTTCCAAAGTCATTTGCATCGGCACCAATTTTGAGAACAGCGCGCAGGCGATTGAAATTGCCGAACGGTTTCCCGACATTTACGCCACCGTTGGCTGGCATCCGACCGACGCGATGAGCGCGCCGGCGGATTTGCGCCCTGCCCTGCGTGAATTGGCGAAACATCCGAAAGTCGTCGCCATCGGCGAAATCGGCATTGACCATCATCATTTGCCGAGCGAACGCGAAGGCTTCACGACCGCGGACGACGACCGTTACAAACAGCGGCAAAAGGAAATTTTTCAGCAGCAACTCGAAGTCGCCGCCGAACTGGGTTTGAATTGCGTCGTCCATGCTCGCGATGCATTTGACGTCACGCTGGCGCAATTGAAGCCATTTGCCGGACGCACGCGCGGCGTGTTGCATTGCTTCAGCGAAAATGCCACGCGGATGAAACAGGTTTTGGAAATCGGCTCGCTCGTGAGTTTTACCGGAATCGTTTCCTACAAAAATTTGCAATTCATTCGCGACACCGTTGCCGCGACGCCTCTCGGCAGTTTTATGCTGGAAACGGATTGTCCGTATCTCGCGCCCGATCCATTTCGCGGCAAACGTTGCGAACCGGCTTACGTCAAAGAAATTTCGGAAGTCGTGGCCAACCTGAAAAATTGTTCGCTGGAGGAATTGAGCGTGGCAACGTGCAAAACTGCCCGCGAATTTTTTCCAAAAATGAATGGGTGAAAAACTCCAGCTCCGCATTTACGGCGACGCTTCGCTACCGGCGTTGATTTATCTTCCGGGACTTCACGGCGACTGGACCATCATCGGCTCCTTTCGCGCGGCGATTGCCGGAAAAGTTCGCTTCGTAGAAATGATCTATCCGCGAACGCTCACGTGGTCGCTGGACGATTACGCGGCGGCGATCGAAGCGGCGCTGTTGGAGAATGGAATTTCATCCGGCTGGTTGCTGGGAGAATCATTCGGCTCGCAACCGGTATGGGCGATGGTAGAGCGATTCAATGAAAATTCATCCGGCCAAAAACTTCAAATTGACGGGATCATTTTAGCCGGCGGTTTTGTGCGGGTCCCGACATTTTGGATTCTGCGATGGGCGGACGCTATCGCGGGAAAAATCGCGTTGTCGCTGCTGACGCAAATCATTTTTCCGGCAACGAATAAAATTTTCGCGCAATGTTATAAGAAATGGTCGCACCGGCGGTTTAGGCGTTCGCCCCAAACGCTGGAGAAAATAAATGAATTTCTCGAACGCCGGACGCCGCTGGATTTTCAGGCGGCGCGGCACCGGCTGCATTTGGTCGCGCAAAACGATCCGCGCGACATGGCGAAAAATATCCGCGCGCCGGTATTTGCGCTGACCGGCTGGTTTGATCCGATCATTCCATGGTATTTTGTGCGGCGCTGGCTGCAGAAGAATTGTGCCGGGTTTCGGGAATTCAAAATCATTTCCGGCGGCGATCACGCGGTGCTGATGACCAAGCCGCGCGAATCGGCGGAACAAATCCTGAAATGGATGCGGTCATTTACGATTCGTAATTGATGGTTTAGAATTCCCGCATGACGAAGCAGCAAGTCCTGGATTTATATTTTCTCGATGCACGGCACAAGCTGGTTGAAATCGCGGCATTTCTCGACCGCGTCGAACGCGCCGACGGAAAAACCGATTTTCGTTTCGAGGCATTTTGTTCGGCGCTCGGCAAATTGACCGGCGCAAAAAAACAAAGAACGAAAAATGTGTTGCTGTCATTTAGCGATTTAACATCCGGGCCGATTCCCGCGGCAACGACCAAGGCGGCGTGCGGCGCTTTTGCCGGAAAATAGTTATGGGATTGAAAAGAACTTTGCGCTTTGTCCGCCGGCGATTTCTCTTTTGGCGGGTGGGCGGAAGCCGCGAACATTTGCAACAATATGACGCGGACATTTTTATTATTTCCTATCCCAAATCCGGCCGCACGTGGCTGCGGTTGATGCTGGGAAAATATCTTTCGGATTTATCAGGAGCTGAATTTTCGGAACTGCTCGAGCTTTACGAATTAACATCAAAGCGAAAACAATTTCCCAGGATCGGAGTCATTCACGATGGCTCGAGCCGGGACGGAAAATTTCAGCATCGCTCGCAGTTGAAAAAGAGCAAACGGCTTTACCGGAATAAACAGGTGATCTTTCTGGCGCGCGATCCGCGTGATGTGGCCGTTTCCTATTATTTTCATTGCAGCCGGCGTGAAAAAGCCGGGCGCTGGAATTTGAGCGACTTTCTACGCGACGAAAACTTCGGCCTGCCCAAAATCATCCACTTCATGAACATTTGGGCAAAGAATCGTGCGACGCCAAAGAAATTCTTGCTGGTGCATTATGAAAAATTACTGGCTGCCCCGGCGAAGGAATTGGAAAAAGTCATTGATTTTATCGGTGTCAAAAGCGATCCCGCTCTGCTGGAAGAAGCGGTCGCGTTCGGCGCGTTCGACAACATGCGACAAATGGAATTGCAGGAACGGTTCGGTTCCGACCGGCTTCGACCCGGTTGCGCCACCGACCCGGAGAGTTTCAAAACGCGCCGCGGAAAAGCAGGCGGCTATGCGGATTACCTGACCGACAACGATTTGAAATATGCGAATGATTTGATGGCCAAAGAATTGTCGCCTTTCTTTGGATACGCCGTGAATGAAATGCCTCTTGCCTATGCACTACATTGAACCACACGCCCACATGGTCAGCCGGACGACGGAAGATTACGAGCGCATGGCGTTGGCCGGCTGCGAAGCGGTTTGCGAACCGGCGTTTTGGGCGGGCTTTGACCGCAGCGCCGTTGCGGGATTTTACGACTATTTCTCGCAATTGACGCTGCACGAACCGAAACGCGCGGCGAAATTCGGCCTGAAACATTTCTGCTGGCTTTGCATCAATTCCAAAGAAGCCGAGGACGTGAAGCTCGCCGAAGAAGTCATCGCGCTTGTTCCGAAATTTTTGAATCGTCCGAACGTTCTCGGCATCGGCGAAATAGGCTTGAACAAAAATTCCAAGAACGAATTGCGCGTTTTGGAAATGCAAGTTGACCTCGCCGCGAAATTCAACCAATTGATTCTCGTCCACACGCCGCATCTCGAAGACAAACTCAAAGGCACGACATTGATTCTCGACGTTTTGAAAAACGACCAACGCATCCGGCCCGAGCGCTGCATCATTGACCACGTCGAGGAGCACACGGTCGAGATGGTTTTGGATGCGGGTATGTGGGCGGGCATGACGCTTTATCCCGAAACCAAATGCACGCCCGCGCGCGCGATTGACATTTTGGAAATTTACGGCAACGAACGGCTCTGGCTCAACAGCGCGTGCGATTGGGGCGTGAGCGATCCGCTGGCCGTGCCGAAAACGGCGCTGGAGATGAAACGCCGCGGCCATTTGGCGAACGCAATTGAAAAGGTCGTGTTCGAAAATCCAAAAAAATTTCTGTCGCAATCGAAGAATTTCAAAATTTAATACGCCCAAATCGTTCCCGCCGAACTGACCGGCATCCATTGGTTGTTGCCGATGTATTGAAGTTCAACTGCCGTGCCTTGTCCGCCCGTGATGAAACCGCTGGTGCCGACAGTTGTCGTCGTGGTTTGGATTGAAGATTGCGACGTGTAAATGCCGCCGCTCGAAGCGTTAAAAATCACCGCGGCCAATTTGCTGCCATCCGCTGACGAGGCGACAGATTCCCAACTTGGAGACCCGTAAAATCCGTTGGTTTGCTGCTGCCATGTCGTTCCACCGTTTCCAGATGTGTAGATGCTGCCGGAATCAGAAACCGCAACCAGCCGGTTGCCATCGGCGGATGAGGCGATTGACAGCCAGGTTTTTGCGGGCGCGCTCGTGTGGGTCCAACTGCTTCCTGAATCGGTTGAAATATAAATACCGCCGCTGCTGGCATTGTTGATGGCCGCTGCCAATTTACTGCCATCGGAAGACGATGCGACTGATTGCCAACTTTTTCCGCTGGTGCCGCTGGCCGCCGACCAGGTGCGCCCGGAATTGGAGGAAATATAAATACTGCCGCCAGTTATTGCCGCCACCAATTTGCTTCCGTCATCCGAAGATGCCACCGAAATCCAATTCCCCGGACTGGTGCCGCCAACCGCAGCCCAGGCCGTTCCCGAATTGGTATAAATGCTGCCACCATAAACCACCGCCACTGATTTCCGGCCGTCGGCAGATGTTGCCACGGAATACAAATTCCCGGAAACACCGGAATTTCCCTGCCAGGACGAGCCAAAATTCGTTGAAGTGTAAAGGCTGCCGCCATAGACCACGGCTACCAACCGGCTGCCATCTGCTGATGACGCAACTGCACGCCACGAGGCACTGCTCAAGCCGCCAGCCCCTGTTGAAGACCATGTCTGGCCGGAATCACTGGACACATAAACGTCTCCACCTAATGCAGTCGCGGCTAACCTTCTGCCATCCGCCGATGACGCAATGCAATTCCAATTCGCCGCCGACGCATGTGTTTGCTCCCATGTTTGACCAAAATTCAAAAAATTTCCCATGATGCTCTGATTGGCATTTTGCGCCACCTTCCATCCGCTCGCGCCCGCGCCGGAAACGCGCACGATGTCGCCGACCGTTGCGCTGGATGGCAACGTCACGGTTGCCACGTCGGTATTGGTCAGCAAATAGCCGTGGTCAATGTCCGCCTGGACCGCCGTGCCGTTGGTCGCCGTCCAGCCGACCAATCCATTCCCGAAAAAGCTGCCGGTGAAATTATTTCCGCGATTGGCAAAAGTATTTTGTCCGCCGAAGAAATTCGTTCCTGAAAAATTATTCGGGCCGGTGAAATTATTCGACGCCGTAAATGTCTGGTTGCTGTTCACGTAGGCCGTGTTCGATGGCAATTGTCCCGGAACCAGAACGCCCGTCAAATTCGCCACGTTCACGTTGGTGACGTTCGCGCCGTTGCCGCTAAAAGAGCCGGCAAAAAGGTTCGCGCTATTCGTCAGCGCCACGGTGTTGGTGTAGCCGGAAAACGCGCTGGCCGGAAGCGTGCCGGAAAGTTGCGACGCCGGAAGAACTCCCACAAGGTTGCTCGCGCTGTTTGCAAAAATGGCATACGGCGTCGGCGTGATTTGCTGGCGCGGCGAGAGGTTGGTAAAGGTTAGCGCGCCGTTGGTGCGGACGGCGATTTGCAGCCAGCGATCCGGCCCGGTAAAAACGCCGGAACCGAAATCTATTTGCACGGAGAACAGGCCATTGGTCACGAAAACGGCGGAATTGGTCACCGGCCCGGCGATGATGACGCCGGGATTGTTGGTGGAATCATAAATCCAAAAACGCAAATCGTAGATCCCGCTGGCAGTATTGCCGCCGTCGTAAAGCTGGCCCTGATAATTAAACGCCGTGCCCTGGGCAAACGACGAATTGGAAATAAATAAAGAAAAAGCAACAACAGCGATTGCGCCCAGCGATGACAGACAAATACGGTTCACGGTGACGGGAGATTTAAGCGAAAGGTTCGGGATAATTCAAACCCGAAATAAGGTTATTGCGCTGGTTGCGCGGGAATACCGGCCGGCGTCATGAGCGACTCATTCTCCGGATACATCCGGTTGCCGGCGGAATCCAATAACGCCATGCTGATAAAGACGACGACCTCTTTTTCCCCGGTTTTGCTCTTCGCATTTTGGATATGTTTGGCGACCACATTTTGGCGCGCTTTGTCGGACGCATCCAATTGAACCTGTTCCGGTTGGTTGTTAAGTAAGAGAACAAGCGTTTGCCCATCATACAGATCCGCGTGCGCCGAATTCCGGTCAACTTCGATTGCCGGCCAAATATTGGGAAGACCAATTGGTTCGCCGGCGGAATTGGTCACCCAATGAACTTTTGAATCTTTCGGAACTTCAGCGTAGCCGAAAAATCTTGTTTCCCACGCCGTCGCCCGCAAATCAATCGTGTGTCCGTCGGGAAGAAGTTTGGGAACAACATCCAGGACCGGGCCGGTTTCAATTCGGGTTGTTTCGGGGAAAACTGCATTCGTGGAAATCATTCCATCTTCATTCGTCCAGTTTTCTCGAAACGTCATATTGGTAATAATTGTCTGAACCGTTGTCGCCCGCATTTGCGTCTGTCGTCCACCAATTGTCACCACTTCCGGCACGGCCAATGTTTCATATCCGGTTCGCCCTTCCAATGCCTTGAGCGCTGTTTTAGCATTTGGCCCGGTCAGGATTCCCGTCAGTTGTCCTGGCGAACCAATCATATTTCCGAGACCGGTCATCGTTCCTTTGGGAACCTCGATAAATCGGGCTTTGATATGAATTTGCGGCAGTTGATTGTCCAATTCACTCAACATTTGTTCAACCTGATCCAAATCCCGCTCCGTCCCACGCACAAACAGTTCGCCAAGCCGATCATTGTAAAATATAGATTTTGGCGGAGAAAAGTTTATGTCCGCATTGGTGAAATAGCGGTAAAGATTTTGCCACAGTTCGTCGGACACAAAATTGACACCGGTTTTCATGCGCAAATTGGCCACAACCGCATTTGTATTTAATTTATAATGACGCGAATAAAGCACATTGGTGTGAATAGAAAAAACAATCGCATCGTCCTGGACAGAATATTGTAGCGGCTTGTTAACACCTTTTGGAGCGGCATCAAGCAGAATCGCATCTATTACGTTTCCCAGCGTAGGATTCGTCAGCGCGACGGGCATTTTGATGGCAACGGAGTCTCCGTAAGCCGTCGGCGAAACGAGAATGGAAAATTCCGCCCCCGATGATTTCGCCGAATCATTCAATTGCCGGATGACTTCGGATAGCGATGTTCCGACGAACGGGCCAAAATGGTTGAGCCGGATTTGATCCAACTGTTCAACAATTCTCCGCCGTCCGACTGCGGCAAAGTAAACGGTTTTCGGTAAACCGGGTGCCGGATGAATCAATCTCAAATAGTATTGCGCGGTTTGATTTTCAGGATTTGCCGCGATGGCAGCTTTCAATCTTATTTCCGCTTCATCCAACTTGCCCATTTCATAAAGAACCTTCCCATCTTGAGCCAATTTTTCCGATTCTAAATCTCTTTGAAACACATTCGTCCCGCTGCCCGATCGTCGGATAATCGTTTGCAACCGCTCATGAAAATGAGGCGCGTTGGTAACAATTTGCATATTGATGACAACCATCAAATTGCTGTTTGAATTGCCCTCAAAATTTTTTACTCCAATCACAATTCCGCCACCGGTTTGCGCGGACGCCTGAACGCCAAACTGATTTGTAAACACATTTGGCGGCTCTCCATTGATAACAGTGCTGCGAACCGCCAAATCAATGGAGCCGTCGTTTGCAAATGGTTTACAATCAAATTCAACACTGTCGTTTGGGCGGCCACTGTAAAAATCCGCCTCCATGCCGCTGCCGGTTTGAATCCGCGGATGCTGGACAAGTTTCAAATCTGATGACTCCAAATCGGTGATGAACTGTTTGAAATTTTCAGGCGAAACCGACCACCAATCATCGTCGGATTTACCGCGATAGTATTGCAAGCCGGAAACAAGACCTTCAAATCGCGAGGCGGAAACCGGATAGAGCCGCGCCTCGATCAGGACGCTTTTCCGGCGAAAATTGTTTCGCAACGGCAATTCCGGTTTTCCATCCGCGCGATTCAATTGCTCGATCACCTGCCGGAATAATTCCAGTTGTTCCGGCGTGTTTTGCATCGTTACTTCACCGGTTTTCCGGTTGAAGACAATTCCGTGCGGCGGAGAGCTGTCCACATCCTCGGCGCGCAATAAATCCAAAAGAACGGCGGTATAATCGTTCGTGGATCCAAAGGATTCGTGAGCGGCCAATGCCAGAATATTGTTGGTGAAAATGTCCGGGTCCACTTTTACCGTAAAACTTTTTTCTGCCGACACAACATCGTCAGCCGGCAATCCTTTTGCCGTCGAGACCGGCGCCTGCCCCATCGGCAATGCAATTGCACTGAACACGAAAATTCCGATTACCGAGACAGCCGTCAGCCCGGCTTTGCGCGGCGCGGAAAAATTTATAAGCCGTTCAATCCGCTGCCGCAACGCGCTGCGCGATTCCAGGATTCCGACCAAACCAAGACTTGCCAGCGGACGACGGAACGCAAACTTCGCAACCTCCAACAGGGTTGGAGCGTAAACCTCGGAATTTCCTTCGAGCGCCAACATCACCGCGTCGTCCACGGCTTCCTCGCGCAAGCGGCGGATGCGCGCATTCGCCAGCCAAAGCAGCGGATGCCACCAATAAACGATTTGCAGCAACGCCTGCGCGCAATTCATCCAGATATCGCCCCGTCGCAAATGGATCAATTCGTGCAACAGCACGGCACGCAATTGTTCGTCGGAAAAATTGTCCGCCAGCGATTGCGGAATCAGAATCGCTGGCCGGAACAATCCGCAGACTGCCGGAGACATCACGTTGGACGTTTTCTTTACGACCGGATCGGGAAGAAATTTCATTCCCGGCCAGCACTTCAGCCCAACCACCAACCCAGTCAAATGTTCCGACGCATCGGCTTTCCAAATATGACGTAAAACTTGCAGCCAGCGAATCAACAGCCAAACCAACAAGGCCGCACTGATCGCAACCGCAGAGAGCAACAACCGGCCTTTCGCTGCCAGGACCGGTTTTGGCGAAACGACAACCGGCAGCGAATTTTCCGGCAATGGTTGCGAATCGTAAGCAATCGTGTAATGAGCCATTTGCGGTTTTACCACCACGGCGGGAGTTTGGTGAATCCACCACGCCGGACTCGTCGGCCACGCCAATGACGGCGGCAAAACCAATTTCAGCAGCACAACCAGCCAAAGCGCATATCGCACTGAGGCCCGGAGTTTTTTTGCCAGCAGTAAATCCAGCGCAAAAATAACGGCGACCAGCAGGCTGGATTGCCACAGCATCGCACCCGCAAAATGAATAAAAATTTCCCCCCAATGGTTGAAAACCGCGACGTTCATTCATCACCTCCCGGTTTTTGCTTTTTAACATTTTTCTTTCGCGCCCGGATCAATTGCTCGATCTTTTCCAATTCATCGTCATTGATATCGCTGCTCTCTAAAAGACATTGCACCAGCGGCGTCAGCGCTCCGTTGAAGACATGTTTCAACGTATAGAACAGTTCTCCCCGTTGCGCCTGGCGTCGCGTGACAACCGATTGATAAATGGTCAACTTGCCCTCCTTCCTGGCGGCAAGCGCCCCCTTGACAACCATGCGGTCCATCAGTGTGCGCACCGTCGAATATGTCCAACCGGTGGATTTAAGCAATTTCTCCTGGATGGCAGGTGCGGTGCAGGGTTCCGCTTCCCAAACCGCTTTGATGACCGACCATTCGGCTTCGGTGAGTTCAATCGTTGAGGCAGGCATGACGCGACTATCTCTACAATTGTAAATCCAGTCAAGCTATTTCTTTACAATTGTAGAGAATAAAATAAACAAAAAAGAGCGGAAAAAGAATTCTTCCGCTCTTCGAAAAAACTGATTGGATTTACTTCAACTTCGCCAGTGTGGCCTTGACGGCCTCGAAATTCGGCAAATCTTTCGGCGTCGGCGTTTGTTCGGCGTATTGCACCACGCCGTTTTTATCAATCACAAATGCCGCGCGCGCCGCGGTATCGCCCACGCCGGCAAGCATCGGGAAAAGCACGTCGTATTTTTTGGTGACTTCCTTGTTCAGATCGCTGGCAAGAGTGGCCTGAATGTTATTCGTCTTTGCCCAGGCTTCCTGCGAAAATGGACTGTCCACGCTGATGGCGATGACGTCAGCGCCGGCAAACGAAGCCAGGCCATTGGAGACGTCGCACAATTCAGCGGTGCAGACGCTGGTGTAAGCCAGCGGAAAGAAAAGCAGCACGGTGTTCTTCTTGCCGAAGTTATTGCTCAACTTCACGTCCACGAGGCCGGAAGCTTGTTTGGATTTGAGCGTGAAATCAGGTGCTTTGGAACCAACGGGGATTGCCATAATTTATGTTGTCTTTGATTTTTTCAATTAACGTTTTTCGAACTTCTGGAAGATACTGAAATGTCGTTTTACATTTGTCAATGTTCGTAAAAACTTTTATTTGCATGGCTGCCGTTGCGACAATGACTTCAACCGCGATCGCGCAAAAGGAAGATGTCATTTTATTGCACGGCCTCTGCCGCACGAGTCGCTCGATGACGAAAATCGCGGGCGCACTGGCCGACGCCGGTTACACGGTGCACAATATCAATTACCCTTCCCGCTCGGCGCCAATTGAAAAGCTCGCGGATGACGCGATCGGCCGGGCTGTCGCTGATTGTGAAAATGACGGCGCCACCAGAATCCATTTTGTCACGCATTCGCTCGGCGGCATTTTGGTGCGCAGTTATTTGGCGCGACACTCCATTCCAAAGCTCGGCCGCGTCGTCATGCTTGCTCCGCCGAATCAAGGCAGTGAAGTTGTGGACAAACTCGGCGGCTGGTCGCTATTCCAATTCATCAACGGCGTGGCCGGAAACGAACTCGGCACGGATAAAAATTCCGAACCGAATAAAATTGGCCGCGTAAATTTTCCGGTCGGAATCATTGCTGGAGACCGTTCCATCAATTGGATAAACAGCCTTCTGATTCCTGGCCGCGATGACGGAAAAGTTTCTGTCGAACGCACAAAACTTGAAGGAATGACCGGTCATGTCGTCGTCCATACCACGCATCCGCTGATCATGCGCAATCGTCTCGTCATTTGGCAAACGATTCACTTTTTGAAAACCGGCCATTTCGGCAAGCCGGATATTTCTGCGTAAATTGTTCTGGCATCGGGCTGAATTTTCGCCTTGAATACGGTTGCGTTATTTTTGGAGAACAGACAAACTGCGGTAAAATTCATCAGATTTATGGAAGCTCAACCGACGCAGAAAACGATTCTTGTCGTGGATGACAACGCGGTCATCCTTAAAGCCATTGCCATGTCCCTTAGCCCCAAAGGCTATCGCGTGCTCACGGCAGACAGCGGCGCGGAAACCATCACGATATTGCGCAACAACAGGCCGGACTTGATTTTGCTGGACCTGGATTTCCCTCCGGATGCAGCCAATATCGGAAGCGCGTTGTCCGATGGATTTCTCATCATTGACTGGGCGCGACGCATGTGTGATGCAGAAAAGATTCCCGTGTTCATCATTTCATCGAGCGATCCGGAAAAATATCGGAACAAAGCTGAAGCCGCGCATATTTTGACGTTTTTCCAAAAGCCTCTGGACACGAACGCACTTCTCACGGCCATCAAAAAAACCGTTGGTTGATCTACACGCCGCCAAAACGGCGATGGCGCCTGGCGTATTCCTCCAACGCCGCGATAAATTGTGCCTTCCGAAAATCCGGCCAAAGGGTCGGCGTGATGACCAATTCCGCGTAAGAAATCTGCCAGAGCAAAAAATTGCTCAACCGCATTTCACCGCTGGTCCGAATCAATAAATCCGGGTCGGGAATGCTACGCGTCCATAAATGATCCGAAATGACTTTCGCGTCAATTTCCGCCGTCTCCAATTTTCCGCGCTTCACTTTTTCGGCGATCGCACGGACGGCTTCAACCATTTCAATCCGGCTGCCGTAGCTCAAGGCCATCACCAATGTCAGGCCATTGTTTTTGGAAAGCGTCGCAATGGATTTGTCCAACTGTTCCTGGACGTTTTCCGGCAAACGCCAGATTTGCCCGATGACTTCCAGGCGCACATTGTTTTTGTTCAACTCCTTCGTTTCCGTCTTCAAATAGTGAACGAGATATTTCATCAGCCCGTCCACTTCATCTTTTGGACGATTCCAATTCTCGGCCGAGAAAGCGTAAAGCGTAAGATATTTAATTCCCAGTTCGCCTGCCGTGCGGATGATTTCCCGCGCCGAATCGGCGCCGCGCCGATGTCCTTCGAGCCGCGGCAAATGGCGCGACTTCGCCCAGCGACCGTTGCCATCCATGATGACCGCAACGTGCTGCGGCAACGACGCTTTGGCTTCGGCACTCAAATGGGAAATCGCGGGACTCATTCTTATTCGACCGCAAATTATACGGATTGATCAGATTCAAAATAATAAAATCTCTGCACTCTTCATCGAACCTCAAGATTCTAAACAAATATCGTCTGCTCTCTTGCGGGACCAACCGACGCAATAAACAATTTCGCATTCGTCAATTCTGCAATCGCTTTCAAATACCCGCGCGCTTTGGGCGGCAATTGCTTGAATGTTTTGCATTTGTCCGTTGGCGTGCGCCAGCCTTCAAATTCCACATAGACCGGTTCGCATTCGGCAAGAATTTGCGCATCGTTGGGAACGTAATCCAAACGCGTTTTGCCGTGTTTATATGCGACGCAAACTTTAATCGTCTCCACCGTGTCGAGACCGTCCAAATTGGTCACGGCCAAATCATCAATGCCGTTGACCATCGTCGCATGGCGCGTGGCTACGGAATCAAACCAGCCGCAGCGCCGCGCGCGCCCGGTCGTCGCGCCAAATTCGCGTCCCATGCCGTGCAACAAATCGGAAATCTCCGCGTTTTCCGTCGGTAACGGCCCTTCGCCAACGCGCGTCGTGTAGGCTTTCAAGACGCCCACAACGCGATCAATCCGATGTGGCGGCACGCCGGAACCGGTGCAGGCACCGCCAGCCGTGGTATTTGACGAGGTCACAAATGGATACGTGCCGTGGTCAATATCGAGAAATGTTCCTTGCGCGCCTTCGAACAGAATATCGGCATCGTCCCGCATCGCATTGTGCAAAAGCACCACCGTGTTTTGGACAAATTGCTTCAGAAATTTTCCAGCCGTGTTGTATTCGGCAAAGACTTTCTGGAACGACAACGGCTTCGCGCCAAGCGATTTGAGGACGGCATTGTTTTCTTTGATGCGCAGCGACAATTTTTCCTCGAGCCGCCCGGAATCCACCAAATCATTCACCCGCAATCCCACGCGCGCCGCTTTGTCGCCGTAAGCCGGCCCGATACCGCGTTTGGTGGTGCCGATCTTATTTTTTCCTTTTATCACTTCGCGTTGCGCATCCAGCTCGCGGTGATATGGAAAAACGACGTGCGCGGTTTCGCTCAAAACAAAATTGTCGCCATTGATTTTGACGCCGATTTTTTGCAGGCCGCGAATTTCTTCAACAAGACCAATTGGATCCACGACGACGCCGTTGCCGATGACGCATAATTTTTTTGGACGCAAAATGCCGGATGGCACCAAATGCAGCACGTATTTGTTTTTGCCGATAAAAACGGTGTGTCCGGCGTTGTTGCCGCCGGCGTAGCGGACGACAACGTCCGCCTGTTCGGTAAGCACGTCAATGATTTTGCCTTTGCCTTCATCGCCCCATTGGGCGCCGACGAGAATTGTGTTCATCTTTTCGTTGAGTCGTTAATCGTTGAACCGTTGAGCCGGAGCAACAAAAATCCCCGAACGGAAATTCGGGGCAAAGCATGTGGTCTTTGCCATAAGAAATTAAAAAATTGCGCCGCATTCAGCAAACAAAAAAGGCGTCCGGGTTTTTGCCGAACGCCTTGTTGAATTGATTTCGTTTAAGCGAGCAACGGATTTTCCGCCGGAGCGGCTTCTTCCGTCGCTTCCACTTCCGGTTCTTCCGGCAATTCGACGAGCGGCTTGAGATGCACCTTGCGATGATGATCAAAGCCGGTGCCCGCCGGAATGATATGGCCCATGATGACGTTTTCTTTGAAGCCGCGCAGGCTGTCAATCTTGGAACGTGTCGCCGCTTCCGTCAGAACACGCGTGGTGTCCTGAAATGACGCAGCGCTCAAGAAGCTGTCGGTTTCAAGCGACGCCTTGGTGATGCCGAGCAACACCGGTGACGCTTCGGCGGGCTTGCCGCCCATCTTGTCCACGCGCTCGTTTTCAGCTTCAAATTCCAATTTGTCCACCTGTTCGCCCCAGAGGAATTGCGTGTCGCCCGGTTCGGTGATGCGGACTTTGCGCAACATCTGGCGCACAATGATTTCAATGTGCTTGTCGTTGATCGTCACGCCCTGGAGACGATAAACTTCCTGCACTTCGCCGACCAGATGTTCCTGCAATTCCTGCGGTCCAAGCACTTCGAGAATTTCATGCGGATCCATCGGGCCTTCAGTCAATTGCTGGCCTTTCTTCACCAAATCGCCCTTGAATACGATGACGTGTTTGCCGATCGGGATCAGATGTTCCTCTTCCGTGCTGGTCGCCGGGTCTTTGATGACCACGGTGCGCTTGCCACGGACGCTCGGACCGAAATCAACGATGCCGTCGATTTTGGAAATTTCCGAGGCGTCTTTCGGACGGCGCGCTTCGAACAATTCCGCGACGCGCGGCAAACCGCCGGTGATGTCTTTGGTCTTGGATGTTTTGCGCGGCGTCTTGGCCATGAGCGTTCCGGCGACAATTTTATCGCCTTCGTTGACGACGATGTGCGCGCCACTGGGAATCGGATAATTCGCGACAACTTCGCCGCTATCGTCGCTGATGATGATCTGCGGATGCAAATCTTCTTTGTGTTCGATGACGACCATGGCTTCCTGGCCGGTCGTTTCGTCCGTTTCCTGCTTCATTGTCACGCCTTCGATGATGTCGTGGAATTTAATCTTGCCGGCTTTTTCCGACAAAATCGGAACGTTATAAGGATCCCATTGGACGAAGGTTTCGCCTTTCTTCACTTTGTCGCCATCTTTCACGGAAATAACCGCGCCGATGACAACGGTGTGGTTTTCCAGTTCGCGGCCATCGTCGGCGATAATGGAAACGGAACCGTTCTTGTTGAGGACAATGTTGTTGCCGTCTTCCAATTCGACGACGCGCAATTCGTTGTAACGGATCGTGCCGTCGAATTTGGATTTGATTTGCGGCTGTTTGAAAACCTGCGACGCCGTTCCACCGATATGGAACGTTCGCATCGTCAACTGCGTGCCCGGCTCACCAATGGATTGCGCGGCGATGATGCCGACCGCTTCACCGAGTTTGACAAGCCCGCCGGTTGCGAGATTGCGTCCATAGCAATGAATGCAAACGCCGTGCTTGCTTTCGCAAGTGAGCACCGAGCGAATCCGGATACGATCAATGCCAGAGCTGTCGATCGCTTTGGCTTTGTTTTCGTCAATTTCTTCGTTCGCACGAATCAAAAATTCTTTCGGATTCGTCGGATTCACGATGTCGTCGCATGAAAAACGTCCAACCAAACGGTCGGAAAGTTTTACCACTTCGTCTTCGCCTTCGTAAACCGCGCCGACCCAAATCCCGTTTGTCGTGCCGCAATCTTCTTCCTGGATGATCACATCTTGCGAGACGTCCACCAGTTTGCGGGTCATGTAACCGGAATCCGCAGTCTTGAGCGCCGTATCGGCCAAACCTTTGCGCGCGCCGTGCGTTGAAATGAAGTATTCCAACACGGACAAACCTTCGCGGAAATTCGCCAAAATCGGTTTCTCGATGATATCGCCGCTCGGCTTGGCCATCAAACCGCGCAAACCGGCAAGCTGACGCACCTGTTGTTTGTTACCACGGGCGCCGGAATCCACCATCAGGTAAACCGGATTGTATTCCTTCTTGCCCTGATTTTGTTCAAGTGTCTTGAACATGACGCCTGCGATCTGGTCAGTGCAATGCGTCCAGATATCCACGATCTTGTTGTAGCGTTCGCCCGGCGTGATGACGCCTTTGCGATATTGCTTTTCAACTTCCTTGATTTGCTTCTGCGCGTTGTCAATCTGCTCGTCGCGTTCCTTCGGCACAATCATGTCATCAATGCCGATGCTCACGCCGGATTTCGTCGCTTCGCGGAAACCAATTTCCTTCAATTTGTCGAGCATCACGACCGTCTTGTCGTGGCCGGCGAACTTGTAACATTTCCAAATCAAATCACCGAGTTCCGACTTCTTGACCGGCCGGTTCGGGAAACCGAGTTCTTCGGGCCAGATTTCGCTGAACAATACGCGTCCGACCGTCGTCTCGATCACTTTTTTGTCGGCATTTCCGAAAACAGTCGGTTTGCCAAGATCAGGATTTGCCAGGCGCACGCGGTCATGCGTTTTCAACGCCGTGTCGCTGTATGCGTAAATGACTTCTTCCTTGGAGCCAAACAGCGGCAATTCATTAACGTTTGCCGGCATCGGTTTGCGAGGCTCGGCCGTCACATAATAACAACCAAGCGTGATGTCCTGCGTCGGCGTGATGATCGGCTTGCCCGATGACGGCGAAAAAATGTTGTTCGTCGCCATCATAAGCAAACGAGCTTCCATTTGCGCCTCGACCGACAGCGGCACGTGCACGGCCATCTGGTCGCCGTCGAAGTCCGCGTTGTAAGCGGTGCAAACCAGCGGATGAATGCGAATCGCTTCGCCTTCGATGAGCTGCGGCTCAAACGCCTGGACAGACAAACGATGTAACGTCGGCGCGCGATTCAAGAGAACCGGATGACCTTTCGTCACTTCTTCGAGCACGTCCCAAACCTCTTTCGTCTGGCGCTCGATCATTTTCTTTGCGCTGCGAACGGTATGAACATAGCCCAGCTCTTTCAAACGGCGGATGATGAACGGCTCGAACAAAACGAGCGCCATCTTTTTCGGCAAACCGCATTGGTTCAATTTCAATTCCGGCCCAATAACGATGACCGAGCGGCCGGAATAATCCACGCGTTTGCCGAGCAAATTTTGACGGAAGCGTCCGCCTTTGCCTTTGAGCATGTCGCTCAAAGATTTCAGCGAACGATTTCCCGCGCCGGTGACCGGACGACCGTGACGGCCGTTGTCGAACAACGCGTCCACGGCTTCCTGCAACATGCGCTTTTCATTTCGGATAATCACTTCCGGCGTTTTCAATTGCAGCAATGTCTTGAGACGATTGTTGCGGTTGATGACGCGGCGATACAAATCGTTCAAATCCGATGTCGCGAAACGTCCGCCTTCGAGCGGAACGAGCGGGCGCAAATCCGGCGGAATCACCGGCAACACCGTGAGAATCATCCATTCCGGACGGCTCTTGGACGACGCGAGACCTTGCAGCAATTTAATCCGCTTCGCCAATTTCTTGCGAATTTGTTTGCTCTTGGTTTCCGTCATCGCCTGTTGCAATTCTTCCACGCCTTTGCCCAAATCAACGCGTTCGAGCGCTTCGCGAACGGCTTCCGCGCCCATTTTCGCTTTGAACGAATCCGCGCCGTAAGTTTCCCTGGCTTCGCGATATTCATTTTCGTTGAGCAATTGATTTTGCTTCAACGCCGTGTTGCCCGGATCAATCACGAGATAATCTTCGTAATAAATCACCCGCTCCAAATGCCGCGCCGTCATGTCGAGCGCCAGGCCGATGCGCGAGGGCATGCACTTGAAAAACCAGATGTGCTGCACCGGCACGGCCAACTCGATGTGGCCCATGCGTTCGCGGCGCACGCGCGCGAGCGTCACTTCCACGCCGCAACGGTCGCAGACGATGCCGCGATGCTTGATGCGCTTGTATTTTCCGCAGGAACATTCCCAGTCTTTGACGGGACCGAAAATGCGTTCGCAGAACAAGCCGCCTTTTTCCGGCTTGAATGTGCGATAATTAATGGTCTCGGGATTTTTGACTTCGCCCTTGCTCCACGACCGGATGGCGTCAGGCGACGCGACAGTGATGCCGACGTAATCCACCTGGTTGACCTTGTCCAGTCCGAGCAATTCGCGGGCGTTTTCTTTTGAACCAGTCATATAAATTTCTTTCAGTTAAAAATTACACAGTTGTCAAAGCGGCAGCCGCTTCGCCATTTCCGTTGGCCGAATGTTCGATCGGATTTGAATAGCCGACTTTCACGTCGAGTCCGAGCGATTGCATTTCTTTGACCAACACGTTGAACGATTCGGGAATGCCCGCTTCGAGTGCGTTGTCGCCTTTGACGATGCTTTCGTAAATCCGCGTGCGGCCTTGCACGTCGTCGGATTTGACGGTGAGCAATTCCTGCAGCGTGTAAGCCGCGCCGTAGGCTTCCATCGCCCACACTTCCATTTCGCCGAAGCGCTGGCCGCCGTATTGCGCCTTGCCGCCGAGCGGCTGTTGCGTGACGAGCGAGTAAGGCCCGACCGCGCGCGCGTGAATTTTGTCCGCAACCAAATGGCCGAGCTTCATCATGTAGATGTAACCGACGACAATTTCCTGGTCGAACATGTCGCCTGTGCGCCCATCATAAAGATGCGTCTTGGCGTGCTCGGGCAATCCGGCTTCTTTCAAATAGCCGCGAATGTCTTTTTCCTTGATGCCGTCAAACACCGGCGTCGCGAATTTCAAGCCGAGCAATTTCGCCGCCCAGCCCAAATGCGTTTCCAACACCTGGCCGACATTCATACGGCTCGGCACGCCCAGCGGATTCAAAACGATTTCCACCGGCGTTCCGTCCGCGACGAACGGCATGTCTTCTTCTTTGACGATGCGCGCGACGACACCTTTATTTCCGTGGCGTCCGGCCATCTTGTCGCCGACGGACAATTTGCGTTTCGACGCGATGTAAACTTTCACCGACTTGACGATGCCGCTTTCGACGCCTTCGCCGGCTTCGGCGCGTTCCATCTCTTCGTCATATTGCATCTGCACGTCGTCGAATTTCTTCTTAAACTGGCCGATGATTTCCGTGATCTTGTTGCGGATGGGCGACGGATCAATTTCGATGCGGTCGTAAACCGTCGCGAGTTTGCGCAAAAGCGTCTTGGTGATCTTGCGGTTGGCCGGAATGATGATTTCGCCGGTCTCGGAATTGACGACATCGAGCGGAATTTTTTCGCCAAGCAAAATATTGCTCAATGCTTCCGTCAATTGGTCCTGCAATTCGCCAACTTTTTTCTTGTGCTCGTCTTCGATTTGCTTCGCATGACGTTTTTCTTCGCTGGCGACCGAACGACTCGCGCGTTCGCCTTCTTTCTTCGACGAAACTTTCACGTCCATGACAATGCCATAAGTTCCGGATGGAACTTTGAGCGACGTGTCTTTCACGTCGGCGGCTTTTTCGCCAAAGATGGCACGGAGCAAACGCTCTTCCGGCGCGAGCTCGGTTTCGGATTTCGGCGTGATTTTGCCGACGAGAATGTCGCCGGGCTTCACTTCCGCGCCAACGCGGATGACGCCGTCCGGTCCGAGATTTTTCAACGCTTCATCGCCGAGGTTCGGGATGTCGCGCGTGATTTCTTCCGGCCCGAGCTTCGTGTCGCGCGCGGCCACTTCAAATTCGTCAATGTGAATTGAAGTGAAGATGTCTTCCTTGACGATCTTCTCGCTGATGAGAATGGCGTCCTCGAAGTTGTAACCGTTCCACGGCATGAACGCGACGAGCACATTGCGGCCCAGCGCCAGCTCGGCGTTTTGCGTGCAAGGGCCGTCGGCGATGACCTGATTTTTCTTAACGTGCTCGCCTTTGTGGACGAGAATCTTTTGATTGATGCAGGTCGCGGCGTTCGAGCGCATGAATTTGCGCACCGGATAAACGTAAACGCCCTTTTCCGGGTCGTGCTTGATTTTCTTTTTCGTCTCCGGCAATTGGCCGTTTTCCGTGATAATGATTGTGTCGCCGGTGACGCTGGCCACTTTTCCGCTTTCTTCCGCGACCATCACGGCGCGCGAATCGCGGGCCACGCGGTCTTCAAGGCCGGTAGCGACGAGCGGCGCTTCAGTGACAAGCAGCGGAACGGCCTGGCGTTGCATGTTCGAACCCATCAACGCGCGGTTCGCGTCGTCGTGTTCGAGGAACGGAATCAGGCTCGCCGCAATCGAAACCAATTGCTTCGGCGAAATGTCCATGTAATGAACGTTGGCCGGCTCGACGTCAACGAATTCACCGCGCGCGCGGCAGACGACGCGTTCGGTCGTGAAATGTCCGCGGCCGTCAATCGGCGCATTCGCCTGCGCGACGACATATTGTTCTTCGCGGTCGGCGGTGAGAAATTCAATATCTTCCGTCACGCGACCGTCTTTGACTTTGCGATACGGCGTCTCAAGGAAACCGAATTCATTGATGCGCGCAAAGGTTGCGAGCGATGCAATCAAACCGATGTTCGGACCTTCCGGCGTTTCAATCGGGCAAATGCGTCCGTAATGCGACGGATGAACGTCGCGGACTTCGAAGCCCGCGCGGTCGCGAGACAAACCTCCGGGTCCGAGCGCGGACAAACGGCGTTTGTGCGTCAATTCCGCGAGCGGATTGATTTGATCCATGAACTGCGACAATTGCGAACGGCCAAAGAAATCGCGGATCACAGCGGACAACGCTTTCGGATTGATCAATTTCTGCGGCATCATTTGCTCGACGCTTTGATCGAACAACGTCATGCGTTCTTTCACGAGACGCTCCGTGCGTGCGAGGCCGACACGGCATTGGTTGGCGAGCAATTCGCCGACGGTGCGGATGCGGCGGCTGCCGAGATGGTCAATATCGTCCACGCTGCCCTCGCCTTTTTTCAGGCGCAGCAGATATTTCGTGGCGGCAACCAAATCGTCCTTCGTCAAAATGCGCGAGTCGTTGTCTTTGAGGCCGAGCTTTTGATTGATTTTGTAACGGCCGACCCGGCCCAAATCGTAGCGCTTCGGATCGAAGAACAAACGTTTGAGCAACGCGCGCGCGTTCGCCGCCGTCGGCGGATCGCCCGGGCGCAAACGGCGGTAAATGTCTTTCAACGCTTCGTCTTCATTCTTCGCCGGATCTTTTTTGAGGCATTTAATCATGATGCCTTCGTCCACCGACGTGTCCACGACTTTGATTTTATTCACGCCGAGCTCGGCGATTTGTTTGACGACCGCTTTCGACAGCGGCTCAAATGCGCGAGCGACGACGAGACCTTTTTCTTCGTCGGTCGCGTCCTGCGTTAAAACGTAATTCTGCAAGTCTTCGACTTTTTCGGCTTCCTTGACCGAAAGTTCCTGGACTTCATAGAACAACTTCAAAATTTCTTCATCCGTGCCGCGAGTCGTGCCGCCGTTGTCCTTAGACTTGTTGCCTTTTTCCTTTTCTTCGTGATCAAGGAAACTCAAGGCGCGGAAGAACGTTGTCGTCAAAAATTTGCGGCGGCGTTTTTTGCGGTCGAGATAGACATAAAGCAAGTCGCTCGTGTCGAATTGCGCTTCATACCAGGATCCGCGGTCGGGAATGACGCGGAAGCTGTGCAACAACTTTCCATTCGGATGCTGTGCGGCTTCGAACGCGATGCCGGGCGAGCGATGCAATTGTGAAACAACGACGCGTTCCGCGCCATTGATGACAAACGTGCCTTGCGGCGTCATCAACGGCAATTCGCCCATGAAAACTTTTTCTTCTTTGGCGCTTTTGCCTTCTTCACGAAGGATGAAGGTGACATAAAGCGGCGCGCCATAGGTCAAACCTTCGCGCAAGCATTCGAGCCAATCCACTTTTGGGTCGCCGATTTCATACGACTTGTAATCGAGCACGCATTTCCCGTCGTAACTTTCGATGGGAAACACTTCGCGGAAAACCGCTTCGAGGCCGGTGTTCTTGTCGCGCTTTCCCGTGGCGTCGGCTTGCAGGAATTCCTTATAGGAATTCGTCTGCAATTCAATCATGTTCGGCGGCGACACGATTTCTTTAATCTTGCCGAAGTTGATTCTTTCAGTGACTCGCGATGGCATTTTGACCTTTTAATTGTTGCGACGCGGATAGCGGCGCTGGTTAACGACAATAAACAAGCCTGCCGCGTTCAGCAGCAAACTTGTTTTCCCAAATTAATTTTAACCGATTCGTAACTTAAAAAATTCCGCAAAAAAATTTGAATTGGAGCGGCGCTCATGAACGCCGCTCCAAATTGTAATTTACTTCACTTCCACTTTCGCGCCAGCTTCTTCGAGCTTCTTCTTGGCGGCGTCAGAGTCAGCTTTGTTCGCCCCTTCAAGCAGCGGCTTCGGAGCGCCTTCCACCAAAGCTTTCGCTTCGGCGAGACCCAAACCGGCTTTCACTTCGCGAACAACTTTGATGACAGCAATCTTCTTGTCTGCCGGAACGGAAGCGAGGATCACGTCGAACGTGTCCTTCGCAGCAGCAGCCGGGGCCGCAGCACCGCCAGCGGCAGCGCCACCAGCAGCAGCAACCGCAACCGGCGCGGCGGCGGAGACGCCCCACTTGGTTTCCAGTTGTTTCACGAGGTCGGCGGCTTCGATGACCGTCAACTTGCTCAATTCCTCCACGAGGTTAGCAATATCTGCCATTTTTCTACTTCTACCTTTCTTTCGTCTCGTCGTCCGCCGGGGCCCCGGCGAATTTCAGTTCACAGCCCGCAAACCGACGATTTACGTTGTTGTTTGTTTGTTTCTCCGGATTGAAAAATTCAAACCGGAAATCATTTAAGCCTTTTCCGACTTCGCTTTGATGACCTGCGCCAATTGCGTGGCCGGCGTGTTGATCAATGTCGCCAGCTTCGTCGCCGGCGCATTGAGCAGGCCGAGAAGTTTCGCGCGCAACACGTCGAGGCTCGGCAAATCCGCGAGCGCGACGATCGCCGCTTCTTCCAGGCGCTGGTTGTTCAGGTAACCGAACTTCAACTTCAACTTGTCGAATTCTGCCGCGAAATTTTTCAGCGCTTTCGCCGCTGCGGAAATGTCTTTTTGCCCGGTCACAACCGCCATTTGTCCGGCGAGCGAGCCGTTCAAGTCAGCGATGCCGGCTTCTTTCGCCGCCACGCGAAAGACAGAATTTTTCACGACATGCACTTCTGCGCTCGCCTGTGAAAGCCGCTTCCGCAATTCAGTGAAATGGGTGACTTTCAGTCCTTGATAGCCAATCACGATGAAGAACGGCGAACCGTTCAAGCGACCGGCATATTCTTTCGTCAAAATTTGTTTTTCTGCGCGCATAAAATTAATTCGTTAAATTTTTCTGGTTCAATTGTTTATGCCGCAGCCGAAAACTCGCGCACATCCACCCGGACGGCAGGACTCATCGTCGCAGACAACGTGCAGCTTTGCAGATAAATGCCTTTAACGCTGGTCGGCTTTGCTTTCGCGACGGCTTCAATCACCGCGCGCGCATTTTCTTCAATCTGCTCCGGCTTGAATGACGCTTTGCCAACGATGACATGAACGTTTCCGGCTTTATCGGTCTTGAATTCAACGCGACCAGCTTTGACTTCCTTCACCGCTTTGGCCGTGTCGTCCGTCACCGTTCCGGTTTTCGGATTCGGCATCAGGCCGCGAGGTCCAAGCACTTTGCCGAGCTTGCGGACTTCAATCATCGCTTCCGGCGTCGCAACCGCCACGTCGAAATCACTCCAGCCTTCATTGCATTTTTGAATCATGTCGGCAAAACCGACATTCTCAGCCCCGGCGGCTTTCGCCGCATCAGCCGCCGCGCCTTTGGCAAAAACCAAAACACGAACGGTTTTACCGCTGCCGTGCGGAAGCGGAACCGTGCCGCGAACCATCTGGTCCGACTGCTTCGGATCTACGCCGAGACGAAACGCGAGATCAATGGTCTCGTTGAATTTCGCCTTCGGAAATTTTGAGAGGACGCCGACCGCTTCTTTGAGCGGATACGTTTTTTTTGCGTCCACAACTTCGAGTGCTTTTTTGAATCGTTTACTTGGCATTTTCTTTCATGCGGTTCATGCGAGTTTTTAGCTCTCCCGCGATTGTTTGTTATCCGACTACTTCAATTCCCATGCTGCGAGCGGTTCCCGCAATCACGCGGAAAGCCGCTTCTTCGGACGTCGCGTTCATGTCTTTCGATTTCATTTTAACGATGTCCAAAACCTGTTTGCGCGTCACCTTGCCGACTTTTTCTTTGTTCGGCGTTTTTGAACCGGCGGTGATGCCCGCGGCTTTTTTCAAAAGCACGGACGCCGGCGGCGATTT
>DASTWS010000025.1:0-173595 GCA_035776755.1 Verrucomicrobiia bacterium | reverse complement strand
GCACAAAAATCATTTCCTTTCTCCGCTTCGCGATTTAATTTTCCCGCATGGACACACTGCACGCGCCGTGGCGGATTGAATATATTCTGTCGCCGAAACCGGAATTGAAGGCCGGTCTGTTCACGCGCATCGCGCAATCGTCGGACGACGAGGCGAATTACGTCATCGCCCGCGACCGGACATGTTTTGCGCTGATGAATCGTTATCCCTACAACGGTGGTCATTTGATGGTGGTTCCTTACAAAGAAGTGCCGGATATGAACGGTTTGACGGATGAAGAACTTTTGGATCTGTGGAAATTGACGCGCCGGTGCATGAACGCCTTGACGACGGTGATGAAGCCGAACGGTTTCAACGTCGGCATCAATCTCGGAAAAGTCGCGGGAGCGGGAATCGCGGAACATCTGCACATCCATGTCGTGCCACGCTGGAACGGCGACACAAATTTCATGCCGGTCATCGCCGGCGCCACGGTTTTGCCGGAAGCGTTGAATGAAGTCGCAGCAAAGTTGCGAAAGGAATTGAATCCCTGAATCATGCGCAAGTTTTTGATTTAACAGTTCAACTGTCCAACGATTCATCAGGACTTTTGCGTCGTCATCGGTCGTCCTGCTTCACCGGCAATCGTCCAAACTCTTAGCGCTGGATGCTCTCTGCCAAACCGCCGTGCAAATAATCATGCACAAACGGTTTATCCAAAAAATTGCGCGGAAAACTTGGCTCAATCGCGCTGACCTCATTCAGCTCCGCAATCTGCTTCGCGCCCAACGACCATTTGATGCAATTCAAGTTGTCCTTCAGTTGGTCCAATTTCCGCGCGCCGACGATGGGAATCGTATTCTTCCTGGCACGTAGCCAATTGAGCGCCACCTGCGCCGGCGATTTACCGCACGCCTTCGCAATTTTGACAACGGTCTTCGCAATCGCTTCATTGCGCCCGTTACGGCGCGCGAATTGCGGCGTTTTGTCGAGCCGCCGTTCGCCCTTGGCTTTGCCGATGTATTTTCCGGTCAGCCACCCGCTTGCCAGCGGCGACCACGGCGTCAACGTCATGCCAAACGCTTCGGCCATCGGCAACAATTCATGTTCCGGCGTGCGTTCGATGAGATTGTATTCCACCTGCAAACCAACGAATTGCGTCCAGCCGCGCAATTCCGCAATTGTATTGGCACGCGCCACCCACCACGCCGGCGCGTCGGAGATGCCGATGTAAAGAACCTTGCCGGCGCGGATAAAATCGTCGAACGCGCGCATCACTTCTTCGATCGGCGTCAATTCGTCCCATACATGCATCCAATAAAGGTCAATATGATCCGTGCCGAGCCGTTTGAGCGAACCGTGCAATGCCTGGGACATGTTTTTGCGATGATTGCCGCCCGCATTCGGATCGCCGCGACGCTGGTTGAATGAAAACTTTGTCGCGACGACAAATTCATCACGCCGTGCGCGAATAAATTCGCCGATATATTTTTCGCTCGTGCCGGCCGTGTAACCATCGGCCGTATCGAGAAAATTGCCGCCGGCGTTCACGTAGGCATCGAAGACCGCTTTGGATTCATCTTTGTTTGAGCCCCAGCCCCATTCCTCGCCGAACGTCATCGTGCCGAGGCACAGTTCCGAAACGCGCAAACCCGATTTGCCGAGAAGTTGATAATTCATAGCCCTGAAACTTTACGCCATCACAGAAAAAATTAAACCGTCAAGTTTGCGCCGTTTTCGACCAGGGCGGCGGTGGCGTCGGGCGGTCGGCGGGAAGCTGCGAAACAATTTCTTCGCTCAGGCCGATGTCTTCGATCAGCAATCGCCGGCGTTCCGCGTCGGCAACCGGATGACTGTCAACCGCGCCATCGGATTTCAACGTCACTTTACGGCCAAACCCGGTGCCGACAACGCGATCTTCTTTGTTCAGCCGCGCCACCAATTCGTAATTAAACGGGCTCCACTGACGCGTTTTTTCGTAACGCTCCGCATATTCCTGTTGCGAGGCGCCGAAACTTTCAAGGCGACATTCCAATCCGTCGAGCTTATGCAATGGCCGCCATGCCACATGCCATTTTCCATCGCGACGCGAACAACGCACGCCCCACGCCGGATGATTCACAATCACTTCCGCGTCACCATTCAGATGCAATGGTTCAACGTGCAAAATGGAACAATCCGTCAAATAATGCGCTTCGCCAAAATCCACGCGCACCGTTCCGTGATTCGGCGGCAGGTCGGGAGCCACCATCATCGTGCCAACCCCGCGCACCGCATCAAAGCCGAGCGATTGCAAGAGCGCCTGAAACGCACCAGCGCCGGACCAACAGGTTCCGCCCGTTCCATGTTTCAGCCATGCTTCAAAAAAATCTTCCGCCGTGCTGCCGGGAAATGGCCGGGGATCGCCGTTGTGGACATGGATCAGTTTGCGAACGTTATCGAACGGCACACGACGGCACCATGCGGCGTAAAGCCGGCGCAGATTTTCCCGCGTCGGTTCCAGGTGACGGTTAAAACCTAGCCGCGCCAGCACGGACTCCAAAAGGTTGACAGACAGCGAAGCACTCATTGGATGCAACACATTACCGCATCCGGCGCGCGGTTCAATCTCTTGAATTCAAAATAATGATAATTGCCGTCCGCTCAATTCCCGCAACGTGCTTACACCCAAACCGAGCAATCGCAACGGTCGATGCACCAATTTTTCCCGCGCCAACAAATGACACGCCAGACGATAAATCTCGCTGGATTCCGTCAGCGGTTCTTCCACGGAAAATTGCCGCGATAACGTGCTGAAATCGCCGTAACGGATTTTCACCTGCACCGTATGCGCGCCGAGACGGCGACGTTTCAATCGCGCCGCAATATCATCCGCCTGTTCGCGCAAACAGCGACGCAGAATTTTCCGGTCGTCCGTGTCGCGCAAAAACGTTTCCTCGTTGCTGATGCTTTTGATCTCGTCACCGAGTTCCAGCGGGCGATTGTCTTCGCCAAACGCAAATTGCTTGAGCACCGGCCCGAACGAGCCAAGCAATGCGCGCAAGTCGTTCGGAAAATCCTGCAGCGCACCGATGGTATCAATGCCTGCATGGATCAATGTCTGCTCCGTGACTTTGCCGACGCCATAGAGCGCGCGCACGGGCAGCGGACGAAGAAATTGAATTTTATCGCGCTCCAGAATTACCGTGAGCCCATCCGGCTTTTTGTGGTCGCTGGCGATTTTGGCGAGCAATTTGTTCGATGCAATGCCGATAGTCGCGGTCAATCCGCGTTCGGCGCGGATGCGCTGCTTCAATTCGCGCGCCATCGGCACGGCGAATTGCAATGCATCGTCAATATTTTTACCGGAACATAGCGCCGAAACGTCCGCGTAAGCTTCGTCAATGGACATTTGCTCCACCTGCGCGCCGGTGGCGGCGACGAGGCGCATGATTTCGCCTGATTCATTTTTGTAGGCGTCCATCCGCGGGCGGACGAAGATGCCGTTGGGACAAAGGCGTCCGGCAGTGACGCTGGGCATAGCCGAGCGCACACCGAACTTGCGCGCTTCGTAACTGGCTGCGGCGACGACGCCACGTTGCGTAGGCGGCGAACCAACGATGACCGGTTTGCCGCGCAATTCCGGCCGGTCGCGTTGCTCCACCGAAGCGTAGAACGCGTCCATATCCAGATGAAAAATCACGCGCGGCACGAAGAAAGGAAATCAGACCACTAAAGCGTCGTCGAGATTCAAGGTTTGTGTTTCAATTGCGATGTCAGGACAAAGCGTCAATGCCGCGCCGCTCGAATTTAATTTCGAATCAATACCTGACCGGTCCGCGCTCCTCGCCTGCTTTTATCCGTCCTTCGTCCAAATCCATAAATTCAAATGATGTCTGCACTGTGCCCGGCGGCAATCCGATTTCGGCCAGACGCTCGTTCAAGCGCTGCGTGGCTGCATCCCGCCAGCCGCGTTTGGCCATAAATCCATTCCAGATTTCAATTTCTTCCTCGGTCGGACGGCGGCCATTCTTGAATGCCCATTCAAGCAATTGCTCGTCCGTTTTGTCGCCCTTAAGTGTTTCCAGCTCGAGCGCCATGTAATCAATGTGAAGAAAATTGCAACAGCGCGAATCGAAACTTCCTTTGCGCGGCCCGCGCCATTCCAGCCAGGACGGAGGCAGTCCGCCTGCCGCCGCGAGCCGGATTTTGTCAAGCATGCGCCCGAAATAAACAAGTCCGTTAATCTGGTCAGATGGACTTCGCAAGCCGGGAATAATGGTCGGAAATGATTGAGTCATGTTGAGGAATTAACACAAGTCAATCGCCGTGGCAAACCGGTTAAAACAATTTTCCAACCGTCATCCGTATTTTAAGCGGCCGTTCGACATGAATTGTTCGAAAATGAATCCGGGCAAAGTCGCAGCTTTGGCAGGCAGAATTCACGTCGCGCCATCCTGATTGTTCCTCATGTTCCAGAAAAATGTCTTGCGATGCTTTTTTGTCTTTGCCGGTCACCGGATAAATCCCGCCACCGTTCGCCCATGCGACAGCCATGCGGCTCGCTGTTACGAAGCGCATCCGGCAGTTTAAAATCAGTTTTGGCGGATTGGCATTTCCTTTGCCAACCGCTTTTGCTTTTATGCGCGGGACGTGAAAATTCCGGCCATCAAAAAACAGGAACCGCTGGCGGTGGAAGCCGGCGTGTCCAAATTATCGCGCGTGGAATTTGCGCGCAATCCGTATGCGGCGTTGCTCAAGGAGCCCACGCAATTTTGGGACGAAGTGTTCATCGCCAATGAAGCTTACGTTCTGGCCGAAATCACGCATCCGCGCATCCGCCGCCGGCTCGCTTACGATGCCGCCACGCACAGGCTGTTTCTGGAATATCTCGAAGCGACGACATTGCAGGAACTGATTCGGTCGGGTGTCACAATCAAACAACTGGCGCGGACGCATCGGATTTTGCAAAGCGTCGCGGAAACCGTCGCCGATATGCACGCAGGGATTTTTTGCGGGCGACCGATTGTCCACAACGATTTGAAAAGCATGAACGTGCTCGTGCCTGCCGCCGAGCCGGATGATACGCGATTGATTGATTTTTCACATTCGTATTTCGATGGCAACCTTCCGCCGTTCATCACGGACAAAAAGCATGAGCCGGCAGGCACGGCCAAATATCTCTCGCCAGAAAAATGGGACGGCGATTTCACGAAAGGTTTCGAAGGTGACGTCTTTGCCTTCGGTGTGTTGGCCTATTATGCGACGACTGGAAAATATCCATTCGATGGCAGTCCGGAGGACATTCAAGAGGCGATCCGGGAAAAGACGCCGCCGTCGCCGCTGAAATCAAAACATCACGTCCTGCGCAATACCGCGGTCATTATCATGGCGTGCCTTGAGAAAAATCCTGGCCGGCGGCCCACCATGGAAAAAGTCGCAAAGGTGTATGCAGATTCAGCCGCGTTGTTTAAGTAAAGCGCAGGTCATTGTTCCGGCGGCCATTTGATGCCGGCCATTTCCCCGGGCAATTGTTTTGGATCAACCGGGTAAATCATCGAGAGATCCATTTTCGATTTCGAACCTTTTAGAAATTCCAATTCCTCCGGCGCGCCGACGATGAGCCAAAGCACCTCGGCGTCGGTGTCATTGAAAACCTGGCGCAATCGGTCCGGCCCGACCAGCACACCGCCGTATTTTGGAATCGTCAGCGTTTCATCGCCAACGCGGATGCGGCCCGTGCCTTCGAGCACAAAATAAAACTCTTCCTGTCGGATATGTTTGTGCAACGTGTTCGCACTTTTGGGCGGCAACCGCCAGAGCCGCGCGGAAAGATTTTCACTGCCGGTGCGTTCCAAAAAATCCGCGTTCGGGATTTGCATCAAATTGGACGGGCGCCAATGCAGGTCGTCAGGTGTGATGAGGCAATAACCGGAAAATGTTTTCATAATGGAAATACTTATGCCGTCAGGACTTGATTTGCGCAAATGCTTTCAACGCAGCGTCACGCGCGAAGGCATGGTGGACGATCGGCGCGGGATAATTCTTTCCGATTTGCACATCCGCAGCGCGGAGTATTTCCGCCGACGCAGCATGCGGCTGATGAATCCATTTTGCCGGAAGCTTTGCGAGTTCCGGACACCAGTGGCGGATGTAATCTCCGTTCGCATCGAATTTTTCGCTCTGCGTGGCCGGGTTGAAAATGCGGAAATAAGGCGCGGCATCCGCGCCGCAACCGGCGCTCCATTGCCAGCCGAGCGTGTTGTTCGCCAAATCCGCGTCCACGAGCGTGTCCCAAAACCAGCGGGCGCCGGATTGCCATGGCAGCAACAAATCTTTCACCAGAAAACTCGCCACCATCATCCGCACGCGATTATGCATCCAACCCGTCGCCCAAAGCTCGCGCATTCCCGCGTCAACAATGGGAAAACCTGTTTCGCCGCGCTGCCACGCGCGCAACAATTTTTTGTCGTCGCGCCACGGAAATCTTTCAAATCCACGCCGCAACGGCTCTTCCGGCGTTCGCGGAAAATGAAACAGCAGATGGTGTGCAAATTCGCGCCAGCCGATCTCTGAAACGAATTGCGAATCACGCCATCGGGATTTTTTTAATCCGCGATTTTCCGCAAAATCCTTTGTTGCCTGCCAAATCTGGCGTGGACTGATCTCGCCAAAATGCAGATATGGCGACAGTCGTGAAGTGCCGCGCAAGGCCGGAAAATTTCGTTGCCCGAAATAATTTTCGAATCCGTCCGATAGAAATTGTTTCAGGTTTTCCATCGCGCCGGCTTCGCCAACTGTCCAGGCGGCGCGAATCCGTTCCGCCCATTTGATTTTTGGCTCAAGTTCAAAGTCGTCCAAAGCGAGCGATTTTGGAAATTTTTTCGGCGTTTGAATTTGTTTTGGCGTCGAAAGCGGCTTGTCCGGATCATTTCCACTCAAGCAACGTTTCCAAAACGGCGTGAAAACCTGAAATGGTTTATCGCTTTTATTCCGGATCGTCCATGGCTCGTGCAGCAGCGCGCCGTTGAAACTTTCAGCAGCAATTCCTTCGCTGTGCAGCGTTTCCTTGATTTTTGCGTCGCGAGCGATGATGGCGGGTTCGTAACGGCGATTCCAAAAAACTTTCGTCGCGCCGGTTTCTTTGACCAAGCCGCGAACAGTTTCCAAAGCTGGTCCGCGCCTGAGAATTAATTTTGAGCCGCGTTCACGCAAACTGTTTTCCAGCGCCCGCAGCGATTGATGCAGCCAGAAATTGGAAGCTGCGCCCGGTCGCCACGGCGATTCTTCGTCCGGCGACCAAATGAAAACAGGGATGACCGCGCCGAACTGAACGGCTGCTTGCAGCGCCGGATTATCGACCAAACGCAAATCGCTTCGGAACCAGACAATCGAGCGATCCATATTAGACTTGAAGATTTTTAGAAACAAATTCCACGCCGTAACGGCGCGAAATCAGGTTCGCCGCGATCCGTCCGGATTCGTAAATCGTTGGCAAACCGCTTCCCGGATGTGTGCCGCCGCCGACCAGATAACAATTATCCAATTCTTCAAATTTATTGCGCGGACGGAAATACAGCATTTGCCCAAGCGAATGCGCCAGATTGAACGTCGCGCCGAACTGGATGTTCATGTCCTGCCATGTTTGCGGCGTGAAAACGATTTCTTCACGGATATGTTTTCGCAAATCAGCCATGCCGCCGCGGGTCTCCATCGCGGTGATGACACGGTCGCGAAAGGCAGATTTCTCTTTTGCCCAATCAATTTTCGCTGTCCGATTGGGCACCGGAACCAAAACGTAAACCGACGAATGTCCCGCCGGCGCCAGCGACGGATCAGTGACGCCGGCATTGCGAACGTAAAAGGAGATGTCGTTGGATAATTCCTTCGCCTGAAAGATGTCAGCGATGTTTTTCTTATAATCGCCGGCAAAGAAAACCGTGTGATGCGGCAGGTCGTAAATTTTGTCGAGTCCGAGATACAGCATGAACGTGGAACAGGAATATTCGCGCGCGTCCACATTTTCAGGACTGTATTTGCGCAACACGCCCGGCGGCACGAGATGTTTCATCGCGTAACCAAAATCCGCGTTCAGAACGGTTTCATCAGCCAGAACCTTTTGGCCGTCAGCCAATTCGACGCCGCGCACTTTTTTGCCTTCGAGCACAAGTTGTTTTACCGATGCGTTCAGCCGCAGATCAACCCCGTATTCACGGCAGATTTTCGCCATCGCTTCGGAAATTTCGCTCAGTCCTCCCATGATGTGATAAACGCCAAAGGCGTGTTCCACGTAAGGTAAAATCGCAAAGGCGCCGGGGCAATTCCATGCGGACATGCCGAGATATTTCGATTGGAACGTGAAGGACAGCTTTAATTTGTCGTCCTTGAAATAGTCGCCCAGGACGTTGATCAGCGAGCGGCCAAGCGACAAATTCGGCAGCGCCTTGAGAAAATCTTTGGAAAAATATTGCCGGACCGTGGCGTAATCCTTTTGCAGGCACGGATACATCAAATGAAACCGCCGCTTCTCGATCGCCATGAATTTGTCGTAGCCGGCGCGATTGCCGGGGAAATTCGCATCGAGTTGTTGCAACATCGCTTCGCGCGCCGTGGTGGGTTCCAGCCGCAAATCCGAAAACTGCAGGCGATACATCGGCTCGAGCTTGACGCTCTTGAGGTAATCGTCAATGTGGCGTCCGGATTCCTCGAAGACTTCGTCGAGGATAAATTTCATCATCAGAAATGTCGGACCGGTGTCGAATTTATAACCATTGCGGATGATGGCCGCGTTGCGCCCGCCGACGTGCGACTCCTTTTCGAAAACGGTGACTTTGAAACCGCGTGCGGCCAAAAGCATGGCCGCCGTCAATCCACCCGGACCGGCACCGATGACGACAATGTGTTTTTTGGATGCTTCTGATTTGGTCACGCGCACGAATTATAACAAACGCGGCTGATTCAGGCAAAGCGTGACGATGACAATTACTTCTTCAGCGGCGATAACGACCGCAGATACGCGACGATGGCCTGCGCGTCATCGTGATTGAAACGATATTGCGGCATGGGCGGCGAGCAGCTCTTGCCTGCTGAATTGATTCCTGTTTCAAAAAATTTCGTCGCCTGTTCATCCTTGGCAAATTGCGGCAAGCCCGCGATCGGGGGCGCCATTTCCGCCCACGGCATCAGCCGCGCCGGTTTGAAATCCAGTTTCGCGCCCCCCAGCCAATGGTCGCGATCAGGCGTCCCCTTCCAATCACGCGCGGTATGGCAATCCGCACAAGCGCCCGCCGATTCCACAAGATATTTACCACGCGCCAGCAGATTTGTTTGCTGCGCGTGCAAAGGCAAAACAGCAAGCGCCAGAACGAAAAAGGATAACCGGAAATGCCATTTCATGCTGCAAGTCAAACCCTTTACGAGAACGCTGGCGAGAATTAATACCGCGCAAAAATTAAATCTTCAACACACCACGAAATCCCCTGCCCTGATAATACGATTCCGCGCCATTGTGCCCGATGAAGTTGCGTTCATAACGGCGCTCGCCATAAAGCGCGCCGCTGAGTTTGCGGATTTCCGGCGGCGTTTTAATCCAGCTCGAACGCTTGGTGTCAAACTCGCCGAGTTTCTGCAATTCCAAATACTGTTCCTCCGTCAACATCTCGACGCCCATGGCTGCGGCCATTCCGACGGCGCTGCCTTTGGGTTTGTGTTCCTTGCGCGCAGCCAGCGCTTCATCGTCGTAGCAAAGACTGACGCGGCCCGCTGGAGTCTGCTCGGAACAATCGAAGAAAACGAATTCGCCGGATTTTTTATCCTGACCGACGACATCCGGTTCGCCGCCGGTGCGCTCCATTTCATTGAGCGACCACAACTTGTCCGGCCTGGCCTCCAACCGCGCCTGCACCTTGGCCCAATCCAGACCTTTGTGGCGGTTCAGGTTTTTTTCAAAACGAAATTTCAACGCTTCGAGCAACTCTTCGCGTAGCTTTGCAGATAACTCCTTTTTCATCTCAGTCTTCGGAAAATGTGTAGCACCTTCAGGCTCGCCTGTAAACCCCGGCGCTGATGCAAAAAGAATTCAAAGCGCGATTGAGTCTGCTTCAGCCAATCGACTATACTGTGCCTTTATGAGCAATTCTGCCGCCTGCCCCATGTGCGAGATGACTGAAATTTTGAACCACCCCGAGCGCCACGAGTGCGTCACATGCGGCCACGAATGGGAGCGTGCCGCCGAACCCGAGGCGCCAGCTGGTCCGCGCATTGTCAAAGACGCGCACGGAAACGTGCTCGCCGACGGGGATTGCGTCATCCTTGTCAAAGACCTGAAACTCAGCGGTTCGTCGGCGCTCAAGGGCGGATCGAAATCCAAACCCATCCGGCTCGTGGATGGCAATCATGAAATTGACTGCAAGGTTGACGGCATCGCCGTCATGCTCAAAGCCTGCTTTGTGAAAAAGGCCTAAATCTCCCGGGCGCGCATAACGATCATTTACAATTCCTTTCCCTATGCGCATGATGGCGTGCCGACGGAGAAACATTCATTCCGGCGGTGAGTAAACTCGATAACAAACTGAAACATCATGGCTGCCAAATCCAAATCGAAAAAACCCGCACCGAAGAAAAAAGCCGCTGCAAAAAAGAAATAGCCGCTTAGCCTTCACCCTGTCTCTCCTGATCTGATCTCAAGAGAGACAGAGTCCTTCCGATGAAACTTCAACAGGGCCAAATCTGGAAATGTGGTGAACGCTTCGTCCGCATTGTGCATCTCGAACGTCTCGAAGTCGGCTACAAATCCGCCATGGACTCGAAGTTCACCGACGGCGAACATCGGCACACCAGCAAAAAGGATTTTTGCCGGATGCTCAAAGGTGCGACGCTCTTCTCACCGACGCTGCCGGAAAGTTCGTCACCGTCGCCAGCGCCTCCGGCCTGAAGATTCATGCCGCGACTGGCCGCCGTGCTGCGGAGAACGACGCGATTGTCCGCCCTGCGAATGCCGAGGCTGCGATTCGCCCGCCCGCTGCGGACGCTGTCCCTGCGAAAAGCGCCGTTGCTCGTCCGCAGAATTGAAAGCCTCGAGCGCGGCTGAATAATTAAATCCCTCAGCTTTCTTCCGCACGATCCCGCGGCCGATGAAGCGTTCCAACGCGCGCAATTCACCGTGATCTTCCGGCGTCACGAAACTGATCGCGTCGCCCACCGCGTGCGCGCGCCCCGTCCGGCCGATGCGATGAACATAATCTTCCGGGTGCATCGGAAAATCGTAATTCACCACATGCGAAATGCCGTCCACGTCAATGCCGCGCGCCGCAATATCCGTGGCCACCAGCACGCGCACCGCGCCGTCCTTGAAATCTTTCAACGCTCGTAAGCGCTGATTCTGCGAACGATTGGAATGCAGCGTGGCAGTGCGCACGCCGCGTTGTTCCAATTGCCTCGCGATGCGGTCCGCGCCGTGTTTCATCCGCGAGAAGACGAGCACCATGTCCATCTTCGGGTCGCGCAGCAGATGCAGCAGCAGCGACGTCTTCAGATGCTTCGGCACTTCATAGACGAGTTGCGTAACCGTCTCGGCGGGATTCGATCGTCGGCCAATTTGAATCGTTTTCGGCTGGCGCTGGAATTCGTGCGTGAGCGATTCGATCTCCCTCGAGAGTGTGGCGGAAAACAACAGCGTTTGCCGCTGCTTCGGCAATTGCTGCAGGATGCGGCGGATCGACGGCAGGAAACCCATGTCGAGCATCCGGTCGGCTTCATCTAGCACGAGAAATTTTAACTGCGAAAAATCCGCCGCGCGTTGCCCCATCAGATCGAGCAACCGCCCCGGACACGCGATGATCACGTCGGTCCCGGCTCGAAGGGCGCGGATTTGAGGTTGTTCGCCCACGCCGCCGAAGACCGTGGCCACGGTCAGCGAGAGATGCTTTGCGTAAATCCGCACGTTCTCCTCGATCTGCACCGCCAGTTCGCGCGTCGGGGCAAGGACGAGCATCTTCGTGCATGGCCGCGGACTTGGCGACAGCGCGGCGAGCTTTGTCAGAATGGGCAGCGTGAACGCCGCCGTCTTGCCCGTGCCCGTCTGGGCGATGCCGATGAGGTCATGCCCGGCCAGAATTGGCGGGATGGCGGCGGATTGGATGGGCGTCGGCTCGGTGTAGCCGGCTTCCGTGACCGCCCGCAAAATTTTGGGATCAAGCCCAAGAATACTGAATGACATGAAGGATGATGTTAACAGGTCCGAAGGGGATAGCAGCATTTAACTTGACCGTGACAAACCCGCCCAAAACTCCTTAACTACGCCGCGTTGAAATCCGCTCTCCCAGATCACTACGCCACGCTCGGTCTGCACCGGAACTGCACCGACGCACAAATCCGCGCCGCTTACCGGCTGCTGGCCAAACAACTGCATCCGGATGTGAACGGCGGTTCCCACGAAGCCGTCGCGCAAACCCAGGCGCTCAATGCCGCCTACGAAACCTTGGGCGATCTCGTCCGCCGCCGTGAATATGACCAGGAACTCGCCGCGCTGCCGAAAGCTGCCGGGCGCAATGGGAAACTCACGCCCAACATCGCCAAGGAAATGCATCTCCGTTTCGACGAATTTCTGCGCGGCAGCAAATTGGAAATTCGCGTGAACGATCCCGGCCAACCCGAAGGCGTGGAGATTTACGAACTCATCGTGCCGCCGGAAACCGCGCCCGGCACGCGTTTCAAGGTGGCCCGCGACGGCGGCGGTTGCATCACCGTGCGCGTCAAGGCACGGCCGGATTTCCGCTTCAAAGTGCGCGGCTCGGATTTGCGCTGCGACCTGAAGATCCGTTCCCAACGCGCCCAGCAAGGTGGCGTTGAATCCATGCGCGGTCTGATGGGTAATTTTCTGCGGGTGAACATTCCGCCGCGCACTGCCCGCGGTGAAATCATCCGCCTGCCCGGTGAAGGCCTGCCCAAACCACGCGGCGGCCGCGGCGATTTGCTGGTGCGCATCCTCTACACCCCTGAAGTGCAGATCCGGCGGACCGTGCGCCGGTGAGCGGAAACTCCGCCCAGTGTTTCCTCAGACCTTCAAGCAAGCCCGAAACCCGCGCCCGCTGTAGTAAGACTCCGCGCCGTTGTGATAGATGAACACGCGGCCGAACCGGCGGTCGCCGAAGAGCGCGCCGCCGAGCTTGCGAATCTCCAGCGGCGTCTGCAGCCAGCTCGAACGTTTCGTGTCGAACTCGCCGAGCTTTTGCAGCTCGAAATACTGCGCCTCGGTCAACATCTCCACGCCCATCTCCGCGGCCAGGTCCATGACGCTGCTCTTTGGTTTGTGTTCCTTGCGGGCATTCAACGCCGCGCGGTCGTAGCACAGACTCGTGCGCCCGGCGGGACTCTGCTCGGAACAATCGAAGAAAACGAATTCGCCCGTCTTTTTATCCTGACTCACCACGTCCGGTTCGCCGCCGGTGCGCTCCATTTCATTGAGCGACCACAGCTTGTCCGGCTTGGCTTCCAACCGCGCCTGCACCTTGGCCCACGCCAAACCCGGGTGACGGGCCTTGTTCGCGTCAAACCGCGCCTGCAACGCCGCCAGCAACTCGTCGCGTTGCTTGGGGGACAATTCTTTTTTCATTTCAACGCCTTTTGTTGGACTGGCTGGGCTTCATCGCCGTCAGTTTGCAGAGAATCCCAACGGGATTCAATCATTCAGCCCAGCGTTGTTGGCGCGAAGCGACTACGCTGGGTAGGCAACACAATACATCCTCCAACCCTAAAAGGGTTGAATCAATCCGCCGCATCTCGCATCTTCCCCACGGATCGTCACGTCGCGCCCACGGCGCCGACGCCGCCTGCGCCGCAAACACGGGAAAAATAAATTTATGAAGCATGGAATTCGGTTCATTGTGCTGATGACGCTAGTCGCACCAGTAATAGCCTTTGGCCAACTGACGGTGACGAACATCGCACCAGGTGGCTATCACAGCCTGTTTCTTAAATCTGACGGCAGCCTTTGGGCGATGGGTTACAATTTTTACGGCCAACTGGGTGACGGCACTTTCGATAACACCAACAAGCCCGAACAAATCGTTGCAAATAATGTAGTGGCGCTTGCAACGGGAGGCTTTCACAGCCTGGTTCTCGAATCCGACGGCAGTCTGTGGGCAATGGGGTGGAATCAATATGGCGAGCTTGGCGATGGCAGTTTCAACAACACCAACATGCCCGAACAAATCCTCGCCAGCGGCGTCACAGTTATCGCGGCGGGAGGTGAGCACAGCCTGTTTCTCAAATCCGATGGCAGCCTGTGGGCAATGGGGTGGAATGTCGAAGGTGAGCTTGGTGATGGCTCAAGCAACGCCTATACCAACAAGCCTGAGCAAATCGTTGCCGGTGGAGTCACCGCTATTGCGGCAGGTTACTACCACAGCCTGTTTCTCAAATCTGACGGCAGCCTGTGGGCGATGGGGGACAATGAATTTGGACAGCTTGGCGATGGCACTTTCAACAACACAAACCAGCCGGAACAAATTGTTGCGAGCGGTGTCACAGCCATCGCGGCGGGTTACCACCACAGCCTGTTCCTCAAGTCCGATGGCAGCCTGTGGGCAATGGGAGGCAATGACCAAGGCCAACTTGGCAATCGCACATTCGCCAGCACAAACAAGCCAGAACAAATCGTTGCCGGCGGGGTCACGGCCATTGCCGCGGGAATCGATCACAGCTTATTTCTCAAGTCCGACGGCAGCCTGTGGGCGATGGGTGACAATGGTAAGGGTCAGCTTGGTGACGGTTTTATTGATAGTCCTCACATTATTCCTAGCGGAACGGCCACTCCCGAGCAGATTTTCCCTCCTCCTCCGCCGGTTTTGGTGCAGACAGTCCTGGC
This sequence comes from Verrucomicrobiia bacterium, assembly GCA_035776755.1. Lineage (GTDB taxonomy): Bacteria > Verrucomicrobiota > Verrucomicrobiia > Limisphaerales > UBA11358 > UBA11358. The sequence continues at coordinate 158,771 of DASTWS010000025.1, read as the reverse complement.
CCAAACGAATCTGCACTTCACTGCCACCTGCAATTTCGGCGGGAATTTTTATCTACTGGAGAGCACGAATCTGTCCCGGCCTTTGAGTCAGTGGGCGCCGGATTGGACCAATGTCATCACTTCGCGCCACGCCAACATCTTTTCCGCGACGCTCAATAACGCGGTTAAAGTTGGCAGCCAGCAATTTTACATCCTGCAATCGCCATGACTTCCATTCGCACCTTTGACTTGTCTGTTCTCACGGCACAGGCAGTTCATCAAAAATTTCCTAGATGACCGTTTCGCCGGTTTTTATGCCTTTGTGTAAAGCTCGCTGCCCTTCTCAGTGAACTCGCGGGACTTTTCTTCCATTCCCTTTTGCAGCGCGGCTTCGTCAGAGATTCCCTGTTCCGCCGCAAACTTCCGCACGTCTTCGGTGATCTTCATCGAGCAGAAGTGCGGGCCGCACATGGAGCAGAAGTGCGCGGTCTTCGCGCCGTCCTGCGGGAGGGTTTCGTCGTGGAATTCGCGGGCAGTGACGGGATCGAGGCTGAGGTTGAATTGATCTTCCCAGCGGAATTCAAAGCGCGCCTTGCTCAACGCGTTGTCGCGGTATTGCGCACCGGGATGGCCCTTGGCGAGGTCGGCGGCGTGCGCGGCGATCTTGTAGGCGATGACGCCGTCCTTCACGTCTTTCTTGTTCGGCAGGCCGAGGTGTTCCTTGGGCGTGACGTAGCAGAGCATCGCGCAGCCATACCAGCCGATCATCGCCGCGCCGATGCCGCTGGTGATGTGGTCGTAGCCGGGCGCGATGTCGGTCGTGAGCGGCCCGAGCGTATAGAACGGCGCTTCGCTGCACCACTCAAGTTGCTTCGCCATGTTTTCCTCGATCATGTGCATGGGCACATGGCCGGGGCCTTCGTTCATCACTTGCACGCCTTTGGCCCACGCGCGTTTGGTGAGTTCGCCCTGCACTTCGAGTTCGCCGAATTGCGCCTGATCGTTGGCGTCGGCAATCGAGCCGGGACGCAGGCCGTCGCCGATGCTGAACGAAACGTCATACGCGGCCATGATGTCGCAGATGTCGTCCCAGTGGGTGTAGAGGAAATTTTCTTTGTGATGCGCGAGACACCATTTGGCCAGAATGCTGCCGCCGCGCGAAACAATTCCCGTCATGCGATTGGCCGTGAGCGGCACGAACCGCAGCAGCACGCCGGCGTGAATGGTGAAGTAATCCACGCCTTGCTCGGCTTGTTCGATGAGGGTGTCGCGGAAAATTTCCCACGTGAGGTCCTCGGCTTTGCCGCCGACTTTTTCGAGCGCCTGATAGATGGGCACTGTGCCGATGGGCACGGGCGAGTTGCGGAGAATCCATTCGCGCGTGGCGTGGATGTTCTTGCCGGTGGAAAGGTCCATGACGGTGTCCGCACCCCACTTGGTGGCCCAACGCATCTTCTCGACCTCCTCCTCGATGCTCGACGCGACGGCGCTGTTGCCGATGTTGGCGTTGATCTTCACCAGGAAATTGCGCCCGATGATCATCGGCTCCAGCTCGGGGTGATTGATGTTGCTCGGAATGATGGCGCGGCCGGCGGCGACTTCGGAGCGGACGAACTCGGGCGTGATCTCTTTCGGAATGCGCGCAGGAAATTTTCGGAAAATGCTGGGAGTAAATTCACTTTTGGAATTCTGGCTGGAACCGGCGTGCTGCTTGTCCAAATCATTTCGCAAAATATCTTTCGACATTTCAGAAATTTTGGCGACGCGCATATTTTCGCGGATGGCAATGTATTCCATTTCCGGCGTAATGATTCCAGCTTTCGCGTAAGCCAACTGCGTAACAACTTTCCCTTTTTTCGCGCGCAATGGTTTGCGTTTCGGCGTAGTCAATCCTTCCAGACGAAATGAAGTTTCATCCTGAATTTTCGCGCGCGATAAACCGCGATGCTTTTCAGAAAGGTAGCCGTCATCAATCGGTTGAACCGCACGGCCTTCGTATTCTTCAACATCGCCGCGCTTGAGAATCCATTCGCGACGCAAGGCGGGCAGGCCTTCGTCGACCTTGCCGGTGAATTTGGGATCGCCCCACGGACCGCTGCAATCGTAAACGCGGACGGGAGCATTTTGTTCGATGGCGCCGGTGTAGGATTTGGTTGGCGTCAATTCGATTTCCCGCATCGGCACGCGGATGTCTTTGTGCAGCGCGCCCTCGACGTAAATGCGTTTGCTGTTGGGCAATTGCTCGCTGCTATGCGGCTCGAACGAATCTTTGGATGCAATCATAAATCAGTTGATAGTTTTTCATTGATGGTTGATAGCCATCAGATTGATTCAGGAAAGGCGAAGTGAAGTGCAAATTCCTACGCCAGCATTACCTGGATCAGGTTCACGGGTCTTTCGCGTTCCGCGCGAAACTCTCAGCCTTCGTCGTCAAATGACGGCCGGTTGGCTCCCCGAACAGATTAAAAGCTAGGCTGATTTGTGCTCCGGGTCAAGGCAGAGCGGTCGGCGTTATTGTCACAGCACCGTTCCGCGCAAAAGATAGAGAGCAACGTTGAAGTAAATGACCAGGCCGGTGACGTCCACCAGCGTGGCGACAAAGGGCGCGGAACAAACGGCAGGGTCGAGGCGCACCAACCGCAAAAGGATCGGCAGCATAGCGCCCGCCAGACTTCCCCACAAAACGACGCCGACCAAACTGATGCCAACCGAAGCGGCAATCAGCAGATAATGCGGGCCGTAATCCGCAAAATGGAAATTCTGCCACGTGATCACCCGGATGGCACCAAGAATGGCGAGAATGCATCCCAGCAAAAAGCCGCCAATCAATTCACGCGTGAAGACGCGCCACCAATCGCGCATCAATACGTCGCGCACGGCCATGGCGCGGATGATGAGCGACGTGGCCTGCGAACCAGTGTTGCCGCCGCTGGACAAAATCAGCGGCATGAAAAACGACAGCGTCACGACTTTTTGGATTTCGCCGCCATAATTCTGCATCGCCACGGAGGTGAACATTTCGCCGATGAACAAAATGGCCAGCCACGGCGCGCGTTTTCGCACCATCTGGAAAATGCCTGTTTGCAGATACGGCGCATCCAATGCCTGAACACCACCGAGCTTTTGAATGTCTTCTGTCGCCTCCTGCTCGGCCACATTGAGGATGTCGTCCACTGTGACGACACCCACGAGCACGTCATTTGAATCCACAACCGGCAACATTGTGACGCCGTATTTTTTGAACGCTTCGACGGCGGTTTCCTGGTCGTCCATCGCGCGAAGAAAAATTTTCTGGTTTTCCAAAATTTCCAGCACGGAGGTTTGCGGCGGCGCGACAACGAGATTACGCAGGCGGACGAAATCCACGAGACGGCCTTTGCTGTCGGTCACATAGAGTTGATTGATGGCGTCGCGTTTATGTTCCTGCTTGCGCAATTCCGCGAGCACTTCGGCGATGGTCCAATTCTGTTGGACCGCCACATAATGCGGCGACATTTGACGGCCGACGGAATCTTCAGGATAGCCTAGGAGCTGCTTGGCAATTTTGCGTTCCTCGGGATTGAGCAGATCCAAAAGCTTTTGCGTCGCGGCGGCGGGCAATTCCTCGAGCAACCGCGTGCGGTCGTCCGGCGCGATGTCGTTCAAGATCTGCGCGACCTGCTCGTTGGCGAGCGCGTGCAGAGTTTTTTCCTGGTCTTCGAGCGGCAGATATTCAAAGACCTCCGCGGCAACCTCACGCGGCAGCAGGCGCAAAAGCACTGCTTCATCGTCTGGATTCAGATCGACAAAAATTTCTGCGATGTCAGCCGGCGTGAAACCGCAAAGAAGTTCACGAAGACCGTTGAAATCCCGCTTGCGGATCATTTCCACAAGTTCGGGCATTAGCAAATTACCAATCACACGCTGAATTTAACTGCATCAAATATGATGAACGCAAAGAAAATCTCCGTTTCCAATTTGTTTTATTCATTTTCCAGCAACAATCTGTTGGGACATGACGAAAAAGCCGTTCCGCATCACACGGAACGGCGTTATCAGGCTTGCGCAAGGCGATCAAATTTGCTCAAGCCTCAAATGACTTCCCACAGCCACAACTTTGCCTGGCGTTCGGATTGGTGATCTTAAAACCACCCGCCACCAGCGAATCGCTGAAATCCACGACGGTTCCCCGCAAATAGTTTGCGCTGATAGCGTCCACCAGAACAGTGACTTCGCTTTCCGATGTCACATCGCCCTCGCGTTTTTCGTCAAAAACCATGCCATATTGCATCCCCGAGCAACCGCCTTCTTCCACAAACAATCGCAGATGCTTTCCAGCATTTTCCGGCTTCTGCAAAAGGGATTTTACTTCCGAAATCGCGGCGGGCGTCAGAGAAATTATTTTTCCGGCTGTCGCAGTTTCACTCATCTGAATCACGTTAGACCCGGCCTGCAGGACTGTCAAACGCCGTTGTGTTTTTTCTGTAAAAATTTCTGGCGCTCCGTTTCCAGCGCATTTTTCAACTGCGGGAGCAATTGTTCCATCCGGTCAATGAATTTACCGGTCTCCGCCGCGCCAGACATTTTTAACAACGGCAACGCCTGCAATCCCGCTGTCTTGACCCAGAAATCATCCGGTATCTCGCCGTCCCGATAAAATCCGCTGTCGCTGTAAAAAACATCCAGATAGTTTTCCAACGCCAATTCCAACAAACTTGTCCGGTCGTCCGGCGATAACGCCGCCATTTTTTCCAGCGCCAATCCAATTCCGACTTTTGCCTGGCAACGGGCGGTCGACGGCGCGGCCGGCAATGCAATGACTTGCGCGTAGGCATTCGTCGCGCTCACATAATCGCTGATTTGAAAATCGCACTTGCCGATTTCCCCTAAAGCCAATGCCGCCAATTCATTTGTCGGCGACAATTGAACGATTTGCGCGAAAACATTGGTGGCGGCCATAAAATTCGCCAGCGGATTGTTCGTGTCCGATGAATCTGTGCGCATCAACGTCGTGCCCAGCGCAAATCGCGCCTCATTTGCCTTGTCGAGCGGGCAATTGGTGTCCGCGATGACGTTGTTAAAATAATTGATCGCGTCACTGTTTCCGCCGCGCGCCGCCGCCGCGCGTCCGGCCATGATCTGCGCCGGATAAACCAAATCCGACGACGGCCAGCGCTGATAAACGCGTTCGTAATTTGTCTCCGCGCCGATGTATTCGTCCTGCCGGAAAAAATAATCCGCGATCCACCACTGGGCCAATGGCGCATATTCGCTTGCCGGAAACTGGATCACAAAGTTTTCAAAATGCGACAGCGCGTTGGTTTCGTCGCCGCCGTAGAAATAGGACAAAGCCAGCGAATAGGAAACACGCGAGTTCAAATCATTCGTCGGAAATTCTCCGAGCCAATTTTGATATTTGGCAATCGCATTGGCCCAATCGCCTTGCAATTCGTAAGTGTGCGCGATGGCGAGTTCAACCTGCGGTTGCAATGGTGAATCCGGAAATTGCTGTTCAAATGTTTCAAAGGTGACGCGGGCCTGGGCCGGTTTTCCCAGATCGGCCAGTCCTTCACCATAAAGCAACTCCGCATTGTGCAGCAGATTGCTCGGCGGATAACGTCGCAATAATTTCGTCAACGCTTCTGCCGCTCCACGCTGGTCACGCAATTCCAGGCTCGCGCGCAATTCCTGATATAATGCTCGATCCGCCAATGTTTCTTTCACAAAGGAAAAATTCGTCAGCGTCAGCGCCGACCGGTAATTTTCGCGCGCCCCGGAAAAATCGCCTTGCGCGAATTGCGCGTCGCCGATTTTCAATCTCGCCACGGCCAGTTCCGGGGAAGGCGATAATTTCTGCGCCGCTGCCCGAAAATCCAGCAAGCTTTCGGCAATGTTTCCTTCCAGCCAAAAACACCAGCCGCGGTCGAGATAGGCGTTTCCGAGCCACGCGCTGTTGGTGAAAGTTGAAATAAATTGATCAAACTGGCTCTGTGCTTCCGCCAGCAAATTGGTTTGCGATCGTTGCGCGGCGAAATTTTTCAGCAGCAATTCGCCGATGGTCAGGCTGGCGATGTCGTTCTCCGGGGAATCCGGAAAATTGGTCAGAAAATTTTCCAGGGAATTTTCCGCTTCGGTAAATTTGTTTTGCGCGGCAGCGATGTCCGCAATTTTCAAGATTGCCTGCTCTTGACGTTGCGCGGGAATGCCGTCAGCAAGGTTTTCGCGATACGCGGCCATCGCATCGCCGGGCTGGTTCATTTTTTCATAAATGTCCGCCCGCATCGCCACGGCCTGGGCGCGCAAATCGTCTTTTTTTTCCAGTCGCGCGATCTGCTGCAGATTCGTCGCCGCCGCAAGCGCGGCGTTCCAGTTCTGCGTCGCCATTTTTATGCGACAAAGCAAATAAGCGCGCTGCCAGTCGAAATCAGGCTTGAGTGTCTGTGAATTCAATTGCGCCAGCACATCGGCGGCTCCGTCGTAATTCCCCTGCTCGAATTTCGCCTGTGCGAGGATCAATTGTCCGCGCGAAATCAATTCGTTGGCAGGATCCAATTGCGCCGCGCCGGCAAAAACGCCGTTGGTTTGGCCCAGCAACTGGTCAACGCGCCACCATTCGCCCAATTTCATGTAAACGGAGGCGGCTTCGACAACGGACGAAAGGCGTAATCGTGACGCCGGATAACCGGTGACAACCGAATTGAATGATTCCGCCGCGTTCACAAGGTCGCCGTCTGCAAATCGAGATTCGCCGATCCAGTAGTCGTATTGATCGGCCAGACTTCCGGCTTTTGGTTGATTGAGCGTCAGTGTGGCGACGGCATTCGTGAATTTGCCCTGTTTGAATTGCGCCTGCGCCTGAAGCAAAACAGCCATCGGCGCGTTGGTGGATTCAGGAAATTTTTTTACGAATTGATCCAATTCGTTTTCCGCGCGGGAATAGACGCCGTCCTGGAAGGCCACGAGCGCCGAGGAAAAAGCGCGTTGTTCTTTGGCGGAAGCGGCAAACGTTTGTTCGCCGCCCAAAACGAGCGCGAACAAAATCAAAAGCCATTGCCGGAAAATAATCACGCGCCGAATCTAAACGATGCGGCGCGGCGACAAAAGCGGAAACAAATGTTCAATACCTGTTTATTTTTCTTTTCGCGGAGCGCAGCCATTTTTTTTGCCGTTTTCTCACGCGGATTTTCCAATTCATCCGTTAAACAGCGGCGTCTTCGCGAACAAAATCATTTTGCCGCAAATGCCCAAACAAGTTGTAATGCTCAAACACCGCGCGCAATTGCGTGTCGTTGCCGCCCAACCGGTTTTCACTCCAGAGCGACTTGGCCTGTGTGCCGTTGACGAGCAGGAACTGTCTCGGAAATTCCGAAATGCTGTGGCAGCGGACGTTGTTGAGCAGCGACATGGCTTTCATCCAGACGTCGTCGGCCTTGGGACATGTTTTTCTAAAAATGTCCACGTTAAAAACTTCCCGATGCAAAAGTCCCGGCGGATAAAGAATTCCCGCCACGCAAACAGGAAAAATGGAGAACGACGGCACGGTGCTGCGCACCAGTTTCCATTTCACATACGGAAGCAATTCGCCATCTCGTCCCAAAGCCATTTGCCTTGCGCGATGGCAGACGACGCAATCCGGGTGACGTTGATGGCCGTCCAACAGTTCTTTTAACCAGCCCTGTGAATACAACGAATCGTCATCGCAACTGACCACCAGACAATCCGGAAATTCCTGAAGCGCATAAATCACTTTGGTATGCGGGCCAACGTCTTCAACAAAACGGATTTCCAGCCCGCGTTTTATCTGGCGGCGCAGCGAAAAGGGAAGCGGCTTTTTTGCGAGCGATTTTCCCAGCCATAAAATGATGCCGTCCGGCTTAACGTCCTGGCGCAAAAGCGATTCAATCGCGGAGGACACTTTTTCAAGGCGTTCGGGAATCGTCGTGAGGGTGACGATGACCGGAATTTTACGGTTGTTCGAAGTTGTCCCCCGCCCTGTGCCGATTCTCGCGCCGAGCCAATGAGACAGTTCGACCGCCGCGATACGTTGCCGGAGCAAAAAGCGGGAAAACTGCGACATATAAAGATAGGCCTAATTTAAAACGCTCTTCAGATATTGACCAGTGTAACTTCCTGCGCACTCGATTATTTTTTCCGGCGGGCCTTCAGCGACAATTTTTCCTCCGCCGCTGCCGCCTTCGGGTCCCAAATCAATGATCCAATCGGCGGTTTTAATCACGTCCAGATTGTGCTCGATGATGAGCAGCGTGTTCCCGGTCTCGCGCAATTTGAAAAGCACTTCCAACAATTTCGCCACGTCATGAAAATGCAATCCCGTCGTCGGCTCGTCCAAAATGTAAAGCGTTTTGCCCGTTGCCTTGCGACACAGTTCCGTCGCCAGTTTCACGCGTTGCGCCTCGCCGCCGCTCAACGTCGTCGCCTGCTGGCCAAGATGAATGTAACCAAGCCCGACTTCGGCGAGCGTGAGCAGCGGATCGTAAATTTTCGGCACAGCGCGAAAAAAATCCACCGCTTCGTCCACCGTCATGTCCAAAACGTCGGCAATATTTTTGCCCTTGTAAGAAATTTCCAAAGTCTCGCGATTATAACGTTTGCCGCCGCACGCTTCGCAGGTCACATAAACCGCCGGCAGAAAATTCATTTCAATCTTCAAAACGCCATCGCCTTCGCATTTTTCGCAGCGGCCGCCTTTGACGTTGAAACTGAACCGGCCCGGTTCGTAGCCGCGCACTTTCGCCGCCGGCAATCGCGCGAACAAATCGCGGATATGATTGAACATGCCCGTGTAAGTCGCCGGGTTGCTCCGCGGCGTGCGGCCGATCGGCGTCTGGTCAATCACAATGACTTTGTCGAGCGCTTCGAAGCCTTTCAGCGCTTTGTGCGCTCCCGGAATTTCCTTTGAACCGTAAAATTTCCGGAACAGCGCGCGCTGCAAAATGTCGTTCACGAGCGTGCTTTTGCCCGAACCGCTCACGCCGGTGACGCACGTCATCGTGCCCAGCGGAATACGAACGTCAATGCTCTGCAAATTATTTTCTTTGGCGCCGAGCAATTCGAGCCAGCCCTTTTGCTCCGACGGCGAATTCCGTTTTTTCGGAATCGGGATCTGCAATTCGCCGGTCAGATACTGCCCCGTCAGCGAATTTTTGTTGGCCAAAATTTCCGGCAATGGTCCGGCAGCGATCAATTCGCCGCCGTGACGGCCCGCGCCCGGTCCCAAATCCAAAATGTAATCGGCATGGCGAATCGTGTCGGCATCATGTTCAACGACTAAAACCGTGTTACCCAGATTGCGCAAGCCTTTAAGCGTCGCCAACAAACGGTCGTTGTCGCGCTGATGCAGACCGATGCTCGGTTCATCCAGAACGTAAAGCACGCCGACGAGCGCCGCGCCGATCTGTGTGGCAAGGCGGATACGTTGTGCCTCGCCGCCGGACAAGGTCCCGCTTTCGCGGTCGAGCGTGAGATAACCAAGTCCGACATTTTTCAAAAAACCGAGCCGAGCGCGGATTTCTTTGATGACTTCGGCGGCAATTTTTAATTGAAATTCAGAAAGCTTGAGTGTCGCAAAAAATTCATCGGCTTTTTCCACGGACAAACTGCAAACATCCATGATGGATAATCCCGGAATTTTGATCGCTTTCGATTTGGATTTTTGAATTTTAAATTCCGAACTGAATTCTCCCTCACCTAAAGTGACTGCCAGGATTTCCGGCTTTAATCGTTTGCCACGACAGGCATCGCAAAATTGCGGGCTCATGTATTGCTTGAGCCGATTGCGGATGAATTCGCTTTCGCTTTCGGTCGCGTGGCGTTCCAAATTTGGCAGAACGCCTTCAAATGGCCGCGAAATTTTGCTGACTTTGCCCGCGCGCCAAAATGAAAATTCGATTTCGTCCTCGCCAGAACCGTGCAGCAAAACGTTTTTGAAATCCTCCGGCAAATCCTTGAACGGCGTCTGCAAGTCCATGTTGAAATGCGATGCAATCGAACGCAGCAGCGCTTTGTAATAAATGTTCATGCGCTTGCCGGCGCGGCGCCACGGCTGGATCGCGCTTTCGAGCGGCTCTTCGGGATCCGGAACGACAAAATGTTCGTCGAAAACCATTTTCTGGCCGAGGCCGTGGCAAACCGGACAGGCTCCAGCGGGCGCGTTAAACGAAAAATGTTTCGGTGTCGGCGGATCAAAACTCTTGCCCGTCGCCGGCGAACACATTTTGTTCGAGTGCAATGTTTCAATCCACGAATCTGCTTTCGCGTTTGGTTCCTGATGCAGCGCGAGCAAAACGCCATTTCCCCAGCGCAACGACGTTTCCACCGAATCACCAAGGCGAACACGGATTTTGTCATCAATCATGAGCCGGTCCACAACCGCTTCAATGTTGTGGAATTTTTTCTTATCCAATTTAACAGGACGATTCGTGTCCCCAAGTTCGACCAATTCGCCATCCACGCGGGCGCGAACGAAACCTTCGCGCGCCAATCGTTCCAACACGTCGCGAAATTCTCCTTTCTGCCGGCGGACGACCGGCGCGAGCAACATGACTTTGGTTTTTGCCGGCAGCGCCAAAATTTTATCCACGATGTCACTGGCGCTTTGCGGGACGATCGGCACGCCGGTTTCGGGGCAATGCGCCTGGCCGATATGCGCGTAAAGCAGGCGCAGGTAATCGTATATTTCCGTCGTTGTGGCGATAATCGAGCGCGGACTGGAGCCGGAACTGCGCTGTTCAATGGCGATGGCCGGAGAAAGTCCTTCGATGAAATCCACGTCCGGTTTTTGCAATTGGTCAAGAAATTGCCGGGCGTAAGCGGAAAGCGATTCGACGTATTTGCGCTGGCCTTCAGCGTAAATGGTGTCGAATGCAAGCGAGGATTTTCCGCTGCCGCTTAAGCCGGTGACAACGACCAGTTTATCCCGCGGAATTTGCAGAGTGAGGTTTTTCAGATTGTGCTCACGCGCGCCGCCGATCTTGATGAATTCTTTGCTCACTACGGTAAAATTTCAGATTGAATGAATCCGTTACCTTATACCAGAAGGACGGGAAAAGAAAGTCCGGCAGAAATCAGAAATTTCCGCTATGGATTCGGATACTCCACCAACCGATAAAACTTCGTCGTGGTAAAACCGCCACTCTGCGAACCATCGTCGGTAAAGCTAAACGTGATCGTCGGCGATGTAACGATGTTTGTAAATGTGTTCCAAACGATAGGCGACGACAGGCTCGTCGTCCATTGCACCTGGAATTCGTAATTGGTCGGCGCAGTCCATTGCAGTTGTGCTGCCGGTCCCGCAGTTATCGTAACACTGAAATTGGCGACTGCGTTGGTCAATTGCGCCAGCGGCAGCGGATATTCAATCAACATCAATTGGTTCGTGCCGGGCGAATAACTCTTCGTTTCACCGATAATGAAAAGGTTGGTGTTATCCGTATCCACACCGTTCGCCTTGTCGTCCAAGGTGGCACCGAAAAGATTGGTTGAAATCAAATCGCCTGTCGCCGGACTGATTTCCAGCATCATCGCATCGGCGCCGCCGGCGGACAGGCCGAGCGTATAACCGACGCCGAACAAATGGCCGTTGCCATTGACGATACCACGCAATTCGTCCTGGTTAGAACCATGATCATAAGAGCGGGACCAGAGCAAGTCCCCGCTATCATCCCATTTATCCACAAGGAAATCTTCGCTTGCGCCGGAACCAACACCGCCTGCCACAAAAATGAAATTCGCGTAAGTGCAAATCCCAAAGTAAGTGCCGTTCGTGGCAATCGTCCTCGACCAGATCAGATTACCGTTAGAATCGTATTTGCGCAGATATGGCGTTCCATTCGTGCCGCCCGCCGAATATATGTAGCCGTTGAGAGCAGCAATCGCATTGCCTTGACTAAATGAATCGCCCAACGCCCCGGTGCCATCATTCGCCGTCCATAAAATTGTCGAATCTTCCGCCAATTTGGAGACGTAAAGCCGTCCACCGTTCGCTCCGCTTTCCTGCGATTGGCCGGTTGCATAAATAAAGTTTGTTCCATTTTCTGGAGATAACGTGATGGCATTCAATCCCTCGCTGCCGCCATATGCAAATGCCCCGGGCGCTGATGGTGTCTGCACGTCCCAAATATCTCCGCCAAATCCGGAACCAACTGCTCCGGCGAGCGGATATTTCACGACTAAACCTTTCGGTTCTTTACCACCCACCGTATCGGAAGTGCGGGTGTCATTTGGTCCCCCCGCATAAATTCCACTGGCATCAGCCGTTACACCAAAAAGCGAATCGGCCGTATTTGCCGATGGCCAATTTGTCTGCCACAACGGAACGGAATTGGTCAGGACCGGCGTCGCGTATGACGACAACAATCCGCCGGCGAGCGAATCGTCTCCGACAATATAAAGCGATCCACTGAGATATTTGATGCCGATGCCACGCAAATCACCCACGCCACTTAACAGCGCCATCGTCGGTGCCGGCGGGAAATGGAAATTTACTTCAATATCATAATCGACCGCGAAATTGTTCGTGTTTTGCACACCGAGGTAGTAGGTGCCGCCAACGACGATATTAGTCGGGACAGTATTTGTTCCCAAAACGCTGATGCCGTTGGTCACATTTAGCATCAACACACTCGCACCATTGGTCGTTGGCGGATAATTTGTCGTATACAAAATGCTTACCGGGAAGTTGGTGGCAAAAAGTAAAATATTTGTCGCAAAATCAGCATTAGTCGGAACATTTACGGTGATCCAATCAATATTACCGGCACCGACAGTATTTGTCTGCGGCAACGTATTGGTCAAAGACAGGGATGGCAGCACCGTAACCGTAAAGTTGTTTGTGACACTAAACGATGTCGTGTTGACCGCAGGCGGATTGGTATCCGTTGCGATAACGGTAATCAAGTAGTTACTTCCTGCTTGTGAGACCGACGGTATCCATGTGAATATTCCACTATTGGCGTCTATAACGGCGCCGGTTGGCGAATTGAGCAAGACATAGCTCAACGGGTTGGCCGGAATATCCGTATCCGTAGCCGTGTCAACCACCGACAACATGCTCAAGGCATGGATAACGTAATTCGTCTGGTTGGGCATATTAGTCGTCCAAAACGGCGGCAAATTGGATTCCAAAACAATAAGCGTAAATGTATTCGTCACACTGGCGTATCCGTTTCCAACACTGATGGAAATTAAATTAGTGAATGGACCTTGCGATTCATCAGGAGTCCAATTGAGAGTGCCGGTGTTGGTATCAATTGTGATAATATTTGTCGAACCGACAACGTTAGTAACGATTGAATAAGTTAACGGCAATTCAGGTATATTTAGATCGGTTGCGACGCAACTGATGCTGAATGGATATTGTTCGATAACATTCGTTATTGTCGTATTGGTTGGATACAGGAACAGCGGCGGAACGATATTGGTGAACAACGTGGCAATGGCGGTGTAACTGGTCGTGCCGCCGGAAATATTTACGACAGATAAATACCAATCGCCCGGCTGCAATTTCACTGGAGACGAGTTTGTGAGAACGGTGATTTGCTCGTCAACAGTCCCTGGATTCGCGCTGATGTAATCGTAAGATGACAGCGACGGCAGCGGCAATCCGTAGCGCGCGACCAGCGTGACGGGCGCACTGGCATTCGTCACTTGAAATACGACACCAAGAGCATTTGTCGGAACGGTAAACTTATAATAGTCCGATCCTCCAGAATTTGTATTGAAATAGCCAATCTTATTGGTCAGCGTAATAATCACTGTCGGCATGTTAGTGTTATAAGTAATTGGCACTGTGCTGACGAGGACACTCACCGTCTGCGGGCCGAAATAAGCAAGCGTGTCGTTGTTTGTAACTGTTACATCAAAAGATGCGTAACCGTAGAAATTGGTTGTTGAAGCCGTATTGGTTGGAGTGAAAATGGCAATACTGTTACTAAAAATGCCAGCATTAGTCACTCCGTTCCAAATATTGGTCAGATAGACTGAACCGAAAACTGGATTCGTCACCGAAAAACTCAAGTTGCCGGTTTGACCGAACATCTGTTGCAAATCCACGCCTACTGGCGTGTTGGTAATCGTCAGCGCATGCAAACCTGCGAGCCAGTTATTGTATTCTTCAAGATCGGTATAGGCGTCGCCATTGCGGTCGCGGTTATTACTTGGAACAAAAACATTTGCCGGATCAAATGTCATTTCCCAAAAATCAGACAAGCCGTCCTGATCGGTGTCCAGATATGGCTTTTGGACGTAATTCGAATACCATGAAAATTTTCCTGCACTGCCCATCTGGTAAATATATGCAATTTCATTTGAAGAAAGAGCACGCCGGTAAATGGCAACTTCGTCCAAACTTCCGTTAAAATAAAATGAGTCTCCGCCTCCTATCTCCAGCGGAACAGCCGGATCCGGTATCACATTAGCGTCGGACTGAGAACCGATGGCTACACCATTGGTGAAAATCGTATAAAGATTACCATTCCGGGTCACAGCAAAATGATACCAGACATTGGTTTGAGGCGTAAAAGATTGTTGAATCAAAAATACTCCAGCGCCGCCATTAATGGTTGGGCCATTGATATGAAAATCAAGCTTGCCATCGTCCAAAGCAAACCACCATTTTTTATTGCCCCCCGACCCCTGATCATCGCTGATAAAAATTCCATCGTAAGGATACCCATAAGGGTTTCCAAAACTGCGCGGTACGATTTTAAAATTAGCCCACAACTCGATTGTAAAATCATTTGATCCAAAATTCCAGCAACTATTATATGGCACGACAACCTCCGGCCCCTGTCCGTTACTAAAATGAGTAGCTGTCGGGTTAGGCACATTGGTTAAATAAAACGCCGAACCAACTTCTCCGTTTGTAAAAGCAGCTCCATTTGTTAACATCCCATCATATGTTCCCACACTATCTAAGGCGTTCTTTTCTGCCCTCCACCAAGCAACCATTCCGCTGAGAGGCGCAACCGTCAGGAATGCCTGATCCGTTTGAGAACGGGCTTTGTAAATTATATTCGTATCGAAATAATCCCGGAGCCCCATGTTCGGCCCGCCTAATGCCAAAACCTTTTCGTAAGCCAAATAAGCTTCGTCCACGGAAACCGGCGGAACTGAAAATGCCCGATCAAATTTCGCAAACCGGTTCGTAAACATATTCCAGCCGGTATTCGCACCGTTAAGGAAACTGTTCGTGTCGCTATCAATGAAATTGTTCGTCTGATAAATCCACGTATTCGTGCTGCCACCCCAGAAAGCAATCTTTGGCAATCCTGCGTTTGTTGTCGCGATAAGATAGTTTCCGATATAATTCAACCGATTCGTAAATCCATTCGGATCGTCCACGAGCGCTTCATTCGCTGAAAATCCGGAATTGGTGCCCCAGTTATAAATCACATTATTGATGTAATCCAATGTGATACTATCTCCCAGTCGCGGATTGCCGGTGTAATTGTCCGCGTAAAGATTGTGATGCAAACTCAAAACACCGCTCCCGTTACGCAATCGTGAACCGTAGCCCGGATATGTTGTGCTATTTGTAGAATTATACAGACTATCTGAAATCATAGACCATTGCACGGTCATGTTTGTTGAGTTATACAAAGATAAATCCGCATCTGACCACTCGGTTGAAATATGATCAGCGATTACGTTTGAGGCGTTCACAAATTGCAGAACATTTGATCCGTTATTAAGCGGAGTTAGAGTTACCGTATCCAAAAAAGTTCCACTCGGTTCGGTGGGGGGGACTAAAGATTTGAACGCAATCATTGTGGACGACGATGTTGCCGCAAATATGAAATTCGTTGTAAGCCAATTGGGCTTGGCCATAGTTGAAATCACAGTCCCCACTGGACTGCCATTAATGGATATTTGAAAACTCGTAGAAGGCGGAGCAAAAACATAGTCGTTTTTTGCATAAGCAAAATTAAGTTTATAAGATAATCCCGGCACAGTCGTGACATTTGTTGAAATTTGACCTGGACCATTACCAGCTAAGTCAACAAAACCGTTTCCGGTGTAACCACCTGAATTAAGCCAATCTATTGAACCGGAATCTACGTGCCACCCTTGGGCAAAATAGCTTCCTGCGAAAACTGTGGAACTGGACGGATTTTCAAAATCACTCGTCCAAATAGCGTTAGTGCAACCGCAATCAATTGTTCTAAATCGAATGTCCCGAACAATTACGTCATGCACACCTGTGAATTCCGTCATCTTGCCGGCAACAGTGATTCCATTTCTCGGCGCCGTCTGGCCGGCAATCGTCAAATATGAATTCGTGATGATGAGCGGCGATTGCAGGAAAATCATTCCTGCCACGTCAAAAACGATTGTGCGGTTACCCGAACTCACTGCATCACGCAACGTTCCTCCGCCGGAATCATCCAGGGTCGTCACATGATAGACTGTGTTCGTTATCGGATTGCCGGAACTATCTGTAAGTCCAAGCCGGCCACCGCCCGCGGCTCCGGCACCCGCGCCTTCTGCCCCCGGCGCGCTGGGCGTCGTTGGAAATGCGGGGAATACTAAATTCGTATCAACAATCGCAAAAATGGTGAAGTTGATGGCGTTCGTCTCGTGGTTCGGCACGCCGAGGTAATATGTCCTCGCCAAATTCGTTAGCGCGCTGTTGGTCTGGATGAAAATCAATTCCGGAATCGTCCCCGGCTGCGTGCTGCTCTGGAAATACGGCGGCGCAATGGCCGCAACATTGGTCAAAGGCGAACTGGTTTGCACCGTCAAATCCCCATTGCCGGTCAAATGATAAAGTTCAAAACGGATAGACTTCACCAGGTTCGTCGGCGAACTGTTCGTCACCGTGAAACTGAAGAAATTCGTCAATTCCGCGCCAGCATCCGAATTGGTAAAGTTATACGGCACGCCGTTTTGCAATGGAATAATTGTCGGCGCGTTCGTCAATTCTTTTGCCAGAATCGTGTAATTGACCACGGGATCGCCGCGCTTGATGACTCCAGCAAACCAACGTCCCGACGAGAGCGGCACGGGCGATGAATTGGCCAGCACATAAATATTTTCATCAAGGTTGCTGACGTTGAAACTGCCATAATCCGAACTGGTCAAGGTGGGCAGTGGCGTCCCTTTGTGGATGACTAAATCTGCATTGCTGCTTAATTTCAGCAATTGGAACGTCGCAGCCACGGCGTTGGAATCCACGTCAAATGAGAAATAACGTCCTGTATCATTCGTTTTCAATGTGCCGTTGAATATCACGTCATTCGTCAGTGCCGTGATGTCAAAATTAACTTCCACCACGACCGTGGCCGAATGTGTATTTGGATTGTGGATGCCGAGATAATAGCGCCGGCCCGGAATGAAGGTGAAATTCGGAACGGAATAAGTTCCATTGGACAGGACACCGGTTCCGGTGGTTTGGTCCTGGAAAAACGATGTGTCCGGAGGAAATGTGCCATCCGGCGCATTGCTCTGATTATAGAACATGTCCACGCCGTAATCTGACGACACCAGAATATTCGTGGCATGATTTGCCCATGAAGGCGCGTCAATGTTGAGCACAATTGTTTGGCCCGGCGGAACGGTCAATGTCGTTGGCGTTTCTGCATCGATATCCGTTGTCGGCGGCGTGTTGGTTTTGAAAACAAACTGTAATTGCCAGCTGACAATCGAATTGGTAACGATTGCGCCGACGCGATTATCCCAGATTTCAAGCGTCCAATCGCCGTAAGGATCCACGTCCTTCAATTCATCAAGCGACTGCTCGGGCAGATAATACAAATTGCCGATCGGCGTGACGACGACGGAAAAATCATCGAATAAAATTCCCGGTTCAAGCCCGAATACCTGCATGATCAGAGAATTTGTCAATGCAGTGAATGTAAAACCACCGGATTGCCATGCGCTGTTCTGAGCGAGCACCATGTTTGTCATCGTCCCCAAAACAACTTTTGCTTCGGCCAGGTTCAGCGGTGGCGTGACTGATGGATCGAATTTCCCGATCAGCCGGTTCGTTGTGGACGCGGACAAATTGTAGACAGAATAAATCTCCGCCGGCGATAACGCCCGGCTGTAAATGCTCATTTCATCCATCAATCCACCAAAGTAATTGTTCGTGAGCATGCTCATGTCGCGGCCAAGCAACACGTCACCCGTCGTCTTCGGAATGAAATAACCGAGATTCGTCGAGGCGACATTTGTTCCCTGGTAATACAGATTCGCGATGCCGGAATTGGTATCGTAAGTCAGCGCGACATGCTGGAAAATGTTGCTCTGGATCAAATTTGGCCCGGAGAAAATAATGTGGTCACCATTAGTGATGTCCACTAAATCGGCGTAAAGACAGCCATTGCTTGCGGTGATAAAATTTGTCGTGCCGGGCTGGTTGGTGACCGAAATCCAGAATTGCACGCCGTTTGTCTGGAGGTTATCCACTTCCACCACACCAAAAACTTTGTTCGCCACTGCTGGCGCGGCGCAGGTGAATCCATTGCTGTCTGACAGGAACCACAGGCCAAAGAAATTCGTGTTGCCGGAAATGAAAGTGTAATTTGCGTCGCCGCAATTTGTCGGCTGGCCGGTGGCCCAATTGGTATAAACAACATTCGTCAATCCGCTGACGTAACCAAATTGCGTGGCGTTGAAGTTCGTCAAGCCGATCCACAAATTGCGGTTCGTCCCGCCGTAAACGCCGAACGCGTCAAAAATCCAATTCTGCTCATTTGCCGTGTCCACGGTCGCCAAATGTCCACCAAGTTGCGTCGCCCAGTATTCTGATTGCGGCCAATTCGTCGCATTGAGCAAATAATAATAGTGGCCGGTTGCGCGATCCAAAAACGGTCCTGCAACGATGCTGAAATTCGTGTCCACAACGAGGTTCGTCGGAACTGCGGCCATCCATTCAACGAGCGGTTGTTGGAAACCG
The DNA here is from genome assembly GCA_035776755.1 of Verrucomicrobiia bacterium. Taxonomy (GTDB): domain Bacteria; phylum Verrucomicrobiota; class Verrucomicrobiia; order Limisphaerales; family UBA11358; genus UBA11358. The sequence goes on along the minus strand of DASTWS010000025.1, from coordinate 139,897 downwards.
GTGTTCGTCGGATTGATCCAGCCTTCAACCGTTAATCCAGGACGCGTGCCGACATCCAATGCCGATGACAAAACTGTATTTGTTCCAAAGGTCATCGGGAACGGCACCTGACGGATTTGCACATAGCTGTTGGTGCCGGCGAAATCAAATCGATCGCCGTTGTTTTCCATTTCAAACGACTGCGAAACTTCGCCTGCCGGAAAATCAAAGCGTCCGATGAGCGAACCGTTCTGGCCAATCCGTTCCGGATCGGCGCTGTCGCTGGCGTCGCCTTCACCGCGCCACCAGCCGGAAATTCCCGGCCCGCGATACAAATACCGGAACGAATACTTGCGCTGCGGAATCAACGAATTAGTGCGAAGGATGTAGCCATTGGCAAGCGCCAGAAAATTTGATCCCGCGCTGATACCGCCGCTGAACGCATCGCCCGGATCCGTCACCACGCTCACCTGATTGTTCGTGAAGACAATTGTGTTTGTCACAAACGATTGCACTCCATTGCTGAAAACCAGACTGACGGTCCTTGCATTCGTCGGCAAATACCAACTGCCCTGCCCGTCAAAAATATTGGTTGGCGCGAAATATGTCTGGTTTGTTTCCAATTCAAAACCGCTCAAGTCATAATTTGTGCCCAGATCGGTGAGGTCAAACGGTGGAATCGCAAATTTGATGGGAATATCCGTCAAATTCGTATCCTCGGTAAAGGTCAGGTAATTGTAATCGTAATAAACCACGCTTGGCGTGTAGCTCCATTGGGTGTCCGCGTTCGTATTCCCGTTCTGGTTCATTATGATGGTGATATTCGTGGCCGCTCCCGGACCATAGGGAATCGTGAACGTTTCCTCCAGATTTCCGCCCGAACCGTCCGGCGGATTGTTTGTGTAGATGCTAAAAATGTCCGTCCCGTCATAATAAACATCCATCGAATCCGGAGCGTCCAGGAAATTATAATGGATGATCAGCGTTCCAAAGTTAGGCGCCGGAATGACATTCGTTTCGGCATTCACATCGCCGGAATCCTCCGTCCCATAATAATTCGTCAGCACGTTCAGATGTCCGGCATTCGTCGCCGTCAAACCGCCGCGATTTTCCATCAGCAAAATTCGTTGGCCGTTCGGGCTGACCAGCGTAAACGTCAAATCCGAAATGCGCGGATGTGTCACCACCATGCCGACGTTCACTGAACCGACAGGGTTGGTATTGTCCACAAAAATTGAAGAACTGCTGATGGCATCATCCAGGATCGGCACGATGACGTTCGTATTGAGAATCGTCGGCTCAACCGTGACCTGCGGACCGTTCAACGTCGCCAGTAAGAAAACCGTGGCCGCTGACGAACCAGGGTTGAACAAACCGATGTAATATCGTCCCGGCGTCAGCGGCGGGCCGTCTGACAATATATTTCCGGGCGGGATGCCGTTGGTCAAAAGGCACATCAGATCGTAATTGTTTTGGTCCGGCTGCGAACCATAACGCAAATACATTTGAATCGGCGGCACAGAAGTCGGCGGCAGATTGGTCGCCGCGACCAGGAGATTCGTAATTCCCACTGGAACATCCACATAAGTGTAAAACCATGAATTGGGTTGAATCTCCACATTGATTCCTTCCTGTGGATTTCGATACTTCTGCAGGAACAAGGTCAGTCCGGTCACCGCGCCGGTTTGCGTCAGCGCATCATCCACTTCCGTAAGCAACCAGACGCCAGAACCTTCCTCCCCCAAGTATGACGTCAATATTCCGGGACCATCCGATGGTTGAGCACCCGGAATATCACCCGCATTACTGTCATCATAAATCGTCGTATAAGGTCCGGGCGGTGGCGGACTATCCAATGAATCGTGATTGTTCAGCACAACACTTGTCCCGTTATGCGAAAGCAATCCAACCAAATCACCAAAATTCTGGTGTTCAATGGTGTTCGTGACAACAACGCGCGCCAACTTCACGGGCTGTAGCGCCAGTCCAAAAACATAAGCGATGCCAGGGTGCACCGGGCTTCCGTCGGGAATCGTCTGCGGCAAAATCAAACCATTGACCGTCACGTCGCCATTGGCATTTTGCTGGCTGAACGGTTGCTCGCTGAAAATAGGAATGAATCCAAATTCCGCGCCTTCATGGTCTTCGGATTTGACGCCGACGTAATAAACCTCCCCTGCTTGCGCATCGGTGTAAGCGACAAATTCGGTTCCGCCGCGGGTCAACGCTTTGTCCGCCGTCGCGACGACCTGCGGATTGAGGTTGGTCAAATCGGAGGCATTGGCGATGGCCGAACTGCGCGCGACATACATATCAATGTCTGCTTCCGGACGCGTAGCGTCCACTGCTGAATCGGCGAACACCCCGCCGCGCGGAATTGCCAGCGTGCTCGGCAAAAATGTGATGAAAGCGGCGTTCGTAAACGTCGTCGTATTGGTGACCACAAAGAAATGCCATTGGTTTGTCATGCCCAATGTGATCATGCCGTTCGTTCCCCAGGTCGTGTTTGTGCCAATGGAAATCGAATTAGTGCCAAGCAATGGCGTATTACCTCCGGCCGTCTGGTTCAGCAACAAACCATTCGTCGTCGCTCCTGTTATCGTCTGGGAACCGGTCGGATTGGAACTGATTCCAAGATCGGAAACAGTCATCGCGTTGGTCACTTGGCCTTCGCCACAGGAAATCATCAATGCAAAATCCTGAACGTAATTGTTCGTCTGCGCTGTTACGGCATTGACGTTGATCGAACGGCCGACAACCGTCACGGAATATGTCCCGCCGGACGATGACGGCAGAAACACATTTTCGATATTATTAACTGAATCCACATTCGGCACCGTATTCGTGTCCGTTGGCGAAGTGAATAGACCGTCCGCTCCGAAATCGTTGCCATAATAAACCGCCGGCGCGTTGGAAGTGGAAAGATTTGTCACCACCAAATCCAGATTGTTGACCAATTTAATCGCTGCCGCCGGATCGCCCGGCGGATCGGTCCATGCCAGCGTGACGCGCAAGGGCAGCGCTTGAGCCGTGGCGTTTGTGATCGTCACGAGAAATGTGTGGCTGTCGCCCGTCGCCAGAGCATTTGCCGGATCCTGGTCCAAAAAGAAACTTGAACAGGTCGCATCAAAAGAATTTGTGATTCCCGGCGGCAACGAATTCGTCAGGTTGGGAACGCCCCAGCCCTGGAAATTGATGTCGTTCGTCACCGCATATTTATAATTGCCCGTGGCACGCGAACCGTTGACCAGCATCGCTTTGAGCAAAGCCGGGCTTGGCGTCAGGTGCAGCGTATTGGTGAAATAATCCTGGATCAAAGCAAGAAAACCCGAGACCGCCGGCGCCGACATGCTCGTGCCGCTTTCATAGCGATACCACGGCGCGAGCGTCTCATTCAGCCCCTGCAATACCTGAAAATAATCTCCAACATTATTTGTCGTGGCGATCTTGAAAGATAAATCATAGTTCACGCCAAAATCATTTGTATCTACCACTGCAAAATTAAAACCGTTATTAAGGATCGTTTGTAGGTAAGCGCCTCCACCATCGGGCGGAATCGAGATCTTATTGTCAAATTTTGAAAAATCGTAGGTTCCTGGAGTATTCGGATCCGGGTAACCCGTGGCGCTGACATACAGCGGAAGAATGGTCGGCGGGGTCGGATTCAAAATGTTTACGTTCACTCCCACGGCATTTCCCGGCACATAGATGCCATAATAATTCGGCGCATTGGAATCAATGAATTGGCCGGTGTATTCGGAAGTGATGTAATTTGTCGGGTTGTAATAGGCATTTGTATCCCACTGTTCCGAACGAAGCGAAACCACGAACGAACCCGGCGCAACGATGTCCGGTTTGAACCGGCCGAAATCTCCTTCCGTGCCAATACCAACATTGCCGCGCGCCGAATAACCCGCGACCTGAAAACTGGAATCGGTCCCCGGTTGCCAAACAGCACTTTTATTGGTCGTTCCATCATCCTCCACCACCGTCACGATGTTTGTGATATTCCGCAATTGTTCGATCGCCCCGACCGTCACTACGTTTTTCGCCGTCGCCGGAGACAAAACCGTATCCGCATCACCACCACCGCCACCGTCGTTGCCACCACCATCATTTCCCGCGGAGAACACAAACAACACCGGCTGCGATCCGTTTGTCGTCGGCAACGCGTCACGAACGGCTGCATCGAAACTGGCTGCCGACAAGTCGTATTGGTTGTCGCCCGCCAAAATCCAACTGTTGTTGGAAATCAAAGCATTTGTTTTTGCCGCCGATTCCTGCAAATAGCGGTCGGAAACAACGTTTGTATCGTCGCCAAGAAATCCGATGGAATACAAATTCGCCATTGGCGCCTTACCGCGAAAATCCGCATTCGTCACTGAACCGCGTGGAACTTCCGGCACGTTAAAAGATTCGCTGCCGTTACCGGCAATAATTCCAGCCACGTGCGTGCCGTGGCCGTTGGTATCCACCAGACTTTGAATGGCGTCACCAAATACACGCGACGGGCCAGTCCCCGGATTGCCGGCGCTCCCATTCTGTAAAAGGTCGAGATGATTTGCATCAATGCCCGTGTCGTTCACTTCCACCATGACATTTAAGCCGGTCAAGCCCATGTAATTTGTCGGCGTAGTTGTGTTTGTGGAAATGCCCATCGTCACCCGCGCCAAATCATTTGCGATGACGCGGGTATAAAACGGTTCAATGAGTTGAACCGACGGCATTTGTGCCACGACCGCCACGTCGCTGACGTTTTGCACGGTGAACACTTCGCCAAACGGGGAATCTTCTTGTGCGACAATTTTTGCCCCGGACTTTCGCAACGCCGCCGCAGTCGCGTCAGCAGAACCCGGATAAGCCGCCACGCGCATTTGACTGACCGACAGCGGCTGATCGGGATTTTTTCCCATCTCGGTCAAAAATGAAGGCGAGAGTTTGTAATAGGGTTCGTAAGGCAAAACGGTTCCCGGAAATCCCGCCGATTGAATCCGCGCCATGACGTTTGCCGAAGCGTGAACCAAATATGCGTTGTTGGGAATGTAGGAAACAATCTGTCCGCCCGCCGAGGTCAGCATCGTGCGAAATTGGGGATTTATCGGTCCATTTGCCTGGACGATGTAAGCGCCGGCATCGCCCTTCGCCTGCAAATTTTTTGGAATAGAAATATTTTGTCCCTCGCGCGTGTCAATGAAGGCATTTTGCAAAAGGATGGCGCGCGAATCGGTTTTCAATTCGCCGATGGTTTTTGCCGTGTTGGAAAGCCGATAGGAAAATTTATTCGTTTTCGTGGTGGCGACCATCGCTGTTTGCGTGTTCGTCGCCGTCAAAGTTGCAGGCAATACTTTTGGCGCAGAAATCCCGGTGGGAACCAATTGCTGCGGAACAATCTTCTTCGCGACAACAGTTACTGTCGTTTTTGACAACGGCTTTGGACCGGAACGATGCGACAATAACAGCCACGTTCCTGCCGCCAACAGCAACAGGCAAATCAAAATCCAAATGGCGCGGCGAGATCTCATTAAATCAATCATTGGACACACTTGGCGTCACGGCGATGTAAGCCGTATATCCTAACCTGCAAATCCGGTTTTTCAAAACTGAAATGGTCAATTTCTTCATCACTTTTAATTTTATGATCCGTATCAATCCGGCGGCAACACGTTGTAACTTTCCACAACAATGTGCGGATGCGGCGTATTGGCATCATCCACGCGCACGACGGCGCGGATGGCCGTTTCGGCCACCGGCACGTAATTGGTGCACATGCCGAAAAATTGGCTGCCGGTCACCAAACCGTTCTGCGCTGGTTTCAGTGTTTGGCCGTAACAATAAATCACATAACGCGGCGCTTTGCTGACGCGCAGCAGCGACATCGCCTGTTGCGGAAGCCATTCGTAAAGTTCGTCGTTGATTTGCGTATCCGGAGTCGTAATCAGGCCACTGAGATATGCGTTGTGCAGGAATGGCGAATGTTCCGTCAACAGCGGCACGGCAAAAATATCGCCGACATGCTCAAAGACGCCGACCGTTCCGTCCGTGTTGGTGAAATGAGCGCGTGTGTAATTGATGTTAGTCACCATTTGCCACAACGCGGAATTAAATGTATCCACGCCAGCCGGATTGATGATGTCGTAAGTGTTTGTCAACGTCGTGGGCACAGCCATGCCGCTGAACAATGCCGACCATGCGGCGAGACCCGCCGCCGGATCGTTTGTATTTCCGGCTTCGACATTGACCGAAAGCTGGCCGCGTGTGGCATTATCATTTGGCGCAGTGGTAAAAAGATCGAATAAAATTCTATCCTGTCCCGGCGCACTGTTCACCGCGTCAAAGGCATCGGCCTCGCCCACCCAATTCGTCCAGGTTGGAACTCCGACATTCAGGCCGATGACACCGGTGCCGCCGCTTGAATTGGTTTCAACCAGAATATCGGTTGCTTTGAGGTAAACCGTTTGCCACGGCGTGCCGCGATGCACGCGGCCGAGCCAGCCGATGGACGGGAATTTGTTAGTCGGAAAATCCCAGAAATCAGAGGTATAAGTCATCGGATCTTTGTAAGATAAATTGTAGGCATTTTGGTCGCCGACCAAATCGGATGGTTTGTAAATCCTTCCCCACGGCTGATAACGTGTATTTAGTTTTCCGATGTTTTCCGTGCCTTTCCAATATCCGTCTTTCGGTTTAAATGTCCGACTGATGCCGGTAGGCGGTAAAATATCGGTTTCCGAAAAACTTAAATCAATTGCCAGATTATGGACGAGCGGGTCATTCGCCTGCCATGTTGTATAATCCCAAACTGTGACTGTTGGCGTAAACGGCACCTGGTGGACAAGGTTTGTTAAATAATCATTGAATGCTTTCTTGTCGCCTCGCGTTGTCAGCGGAATGGGCAATGCATTTTGGGCATTTTGCGGTGTCCCGTTCATAAAAACATAAAACCCGTCAATTTCACTGTCTTGGATGTTATTCCGCCAATAAGTCTGGTCGACCGGCATTCCGGCCTTGGATGCCAGAATTTGGTTCACAATTCCAATCGGTGTTCCATTGGGACGGGCTGTTGACCACATGTTGGTGTAATCAGCGGTTATGCCAGTCGTTTGTATCTCCGCCGCCAAATCGCGCGAGCTGTTCGGACCATCAAATTGCACATAATCAATCACATGGCCATTATCCAAAATAAAACTTTGTATATGATTCGTGATAATGAGACCGATATCCGGCAAAACCGGCAGACTTGTATCGTTTGTTTGCCACACACCTAAACCGGCGTTAACAAAATTTTCCGGAGAAAACTGGAAAGCTGCGTTCGTTAGGACCATGAGGTTTGTCGTTTGAAACGCAAACGAAAAAGGTGACGGACTTCCATTTGTATAATTATTTTGCAGAGAACCGCTTGGCCATGATCCGGATCCCGGCCAGGGATTACCGGCCGCCGGATCGTATGTGATATTGGTAAATACGGTAAAACTATTTCCATAGAGAGGTCCGCCAACCTCATTTGTTATGCCGACCGAAAGATTTTCACGAATAAAAATATCAGCACGGTCCGGATAATTGGTGTAATAAGAATTCCAGAATTCAATCCCCATCGAACTGCCTACCGATAAAACATACAACACGTTTGTATAATCAAAAACAGGCGGCATACTCCAATCGCGACGCTTGATTTGCAGCTTGCGGGTGGATTGCACAACGTTGTTCATTGAGAACTCATTGAAATTGGGAAAACCCTTTTTCGCGCCGATAATCCACGGCACACCGTAAACGTTGATGTAGGCATTCACCAGCGGGTCAATCAGCGGAGCGAAATACGTCGTGGAAAAATCACCCCTCAGATTTCTTAAATCATACGGCAACCGCAATTGGGCGTCACCGGCGTCGGCGACAGCGGAAATATTTGTGTAGCCCGTTATGAAAACATTGTAGGAAAAATCCTGTTCAAAAATCGGTTTGAACACCGAAGGATAAAATGAATTTGTCGTGGCATCATAAATATTAGCCGCCAATTGCAAGAGACGGTTGACGGATGATGCATACACGAATTTGTTGCTGACCAACACCGGGATATTTCCCAGGCCAAAACTAAGAACACCGTCGTTGGTGATGCCCAGCACATTTGGAAGCCCAAAATAATTTGTCAGGTGACTGGCGCCAAGTCCTTGCGGATTGTTGGTGTAAATGATCCCGGCCGAATTCGTGTAATAATAATTGTATCCGACGAAACCATAATACGTCGCCAGATAATTGGATGGATTTTCCTTGAACCATTGCGCCGAGTAGGCGCGAAGCAACCGGTCGGCAGCATTGGTGAAAAATGCCAGCGAATTGGTCCACGGAACGAAATTCGTCTGCATGTTGACAACGACGTCGCCGTTGGTGACGTTGATGTAATTCACATCCATCTTATCTCTCTCCGGTTCCGAATCCGTTCCAAGCTGCGAGAGCAAACGATAAAACGTGTAGCGGTCGTAGGTGTCAATGCCTGCGTCCGCATTTTGCAAACGCGTGACAAAATTAGCAGATGATTTTGATGAATCGAACAAGTCTGCGGTCAGGTCGAAAAAGTGATTCGCGTTATCCGAACCAAGCCACGGGGATGAATTTCCGCTCGTCGGCAACGTGATGAATGGCAAGCTGGCGTTTGTCATCCACAAACCCAAATCATAAAGATCAATCCTGCCATTCGCATAAGTCGAATAGCCATTGCCATTGCCCATAACCGCCTGCAGCGTCGCCAGAGAACTGTAATTATTACCGTAGCGCCATAACAAAAGCGAACGCGCATCTTCAAAAGCGTGACCGGCGTTAGCCAAGCCAAAAGGCCGGTAATACTGATACCAGGTCGCTGAACCTGCCGGAGCACCGGGGCCGGAACCGACAATCTGTCCCCACTGGTTTGTATTCAAGTCCGCCAGAAACGCGGCCAAATTAATTTCCCACGTGCCAACAGATTCATTCCGGAAAAAGTCGTCCGCCGTGGCAAGAGACTGGCTTTTGGCCTGATTGTGAATGTAATTCAAATCCATCGCGTTGCCGACGGGAATGGCCGCAAATGCGTATCGCGAAACAAAGAAATTGTCCGGCCCATGCGATGTGTCCGGCCGTGTCAAAATGCCGATCCATTGCGGATCGCCGGTCGCGAACGTCGTGCCGTTGGTCGTCAGCGTGGCTCCGCTGAAATAAGTAAACGGCACTCTACCGCTGTCATCAAAAACATCGTTGCGATTCAAATCCAGGTAAAAACGAAAATCATTCGAGCCAAGCGAATTGGTCTGGATATAAACAGGCGGGCGCGGATCCAAAAATAAATTTGCGACATTCGTCAAAAAGCTGTCCGATGAAAGCGGATTGCCGTTGACCAGGTAATCATAATTGACATTGGTAGGATTAAGAGAACCGCCCAGGCCAACCGGATTAATATAATTCGTCGAAACCAGCAGGCCAAAATTATAGGGATTGTTGTTCGTGCTATTGCCCATCAGGTTGGCGATGATTTCCGATTCCGCTTTGGACAATGCAGCATCCGCAGCCAAACGCGAAGTCGTCGCATCCGTTTGCGTCGTCACCGAACTCCGTTCGCGCCGGCTGATGGCCAGAAACGCGATCGCCATCACCAGGGTCACCGACAGCAAAATGAGCGTGATGACGAGTGCCATGCCCCGCTCGTGCGATTTGCGGTTTAAAGAACAACCGGCAATCGGTAATCGGCAATCGGCGATGTTAAAAGGCAATTTCATTTTCAATAAGCCGCCGGATCCACGTTTGGAATCGCCACGCGCTGGCGAAAAATATGAACCTGCCCCGCCCGGCCCGCCAGATAGTTGGATTGTCCCAACGTGCTGCCGATGGATCCGGCGCGTTGCAATGCCCGGTCTTCGAGCACGCCCAATTCAATTTCAACGGAAGCGGGCAGCGTGTTGCTATACATATAAAATCCGCCTTCACCATATACCATCGGCGGGAAATAAATGTTGTTGGTAAATGTTGCGCCCGCGGATGCCCGCGTCATCCAAAACCCGTTCGTGTCGTAAGCGCGAACGCGCAAATCCACCACGCCATCCAAAATGTGGCTCATTTGCGCCGGCCGGGCATTTTGGAAAATGGTATAAATCATTGTCGGGTCGCTATGGATATTGGTCGTCCAGGAAAAACGATAAAGTCCGTTGATGGGGCTGGTATTGGTAAAAACCACCTTGTAGCCGACCGCCGTCCATTTTTGATTCTCCCGGCTCAACAAAAACATATCTTCCAACACGTTGGTGCGCCGCATCGTGCTTGCCGGCAGCGATTGAATCAAAGGCTGTCCGTAAACGGAAAGAAAATCGATGTTGGTGTTGGCGGAAAAATTGATCGCGTTGGCGTTACCAGATGCCGCCGCTTCTTTCACATCAGCAGCAATCATATCCATCGCATTGCGCCCGCCTTCAAGAACGTCGGTCTGTGTGATGCTCGCGCGAAAGGCGCTTTGTGTGCTGCTGAAAACGGTCATCAACGCCAGCACGATGAGCGAGAGCAGCGCAACGGCAACCAGAATTTCGATCAGCGTAAATCCATTTTCGATCTTCGACCGGCGATTTTCAATTGAAAGACAATGCCCCGCGTCACCGGAATCAACCGGCATGCGGCCATCGTCATTTGGCATTTTCAATTTCACAGCGCGTTCGTAAATGTTTGCGATTGGTAGAAATACAAACTGTTATTGTTTGTATCCCGCACAATTTGTCCGGCAACCAACGTCCGAAAAGTGATCCGCCCGCGACCGACGTCTCCGTTCGGGCGTTGCGGAAATAAAAACGTCAGCCGCAGGTCATGCAAATTGGCGTCAGTTTGTTTTGCATAAACCTGATTGGCTGGATCGGCGTTGAAGACGTTTGTATCTGTCACAACCGGCGCGTTGACACAAAAAAGCCGGTAGCTAAAAGAATTGTCGCGCAAAATGTCATTGCCTTGCGGCGGCTTTTCCGACGCCGGTCCGCTCAACGAATGGACATAAGCAACGATGTGATTGCTATAACCGCCGCTGAAAAGATTGTTTGTCGGATTCCCCGCCAAATCAGTGAATTCCGGCACGCTCAAAAGGCCGATGATATTTGTGCCGGAATGGAGTGGCAATAATGACGGCCAAAGAAAAGTTCCCGCAGTGGTAAAGTAACCGGGCGCAACCGTAGCCACGCCATAATCGTAACTGTTTTGGCCCGATTTAGGAGCGGCGTTTTGAGGAAATTGCGTCCAATAATTCGTGATGGTGTAAACGTAATTCGTCAAATCATCCAACCCACGCGCGCCGCCGCGGATGCCTTCAATAAAAACAGACGCATCCTGATTGATGATGGTCTGTTCACGATTGTCGCGCTGGACGTTCATGCCCAACGGCAAAACGCCGATGATGGCAACCAGCGCAATGCCGATGATTGCCAGGCTGATGGCGATTTCAATCATCGTAAAAGCGCTCGTTCCGATCGCCCTCCTCGAATTGCAAACCGGAAAACCCGCGCAACTGCGCCGCCTCGCAGAATTCAAAAACTGTAAATCGCGAATCGTAAATTTCATGGCAACTTGTGGTATTGCAGCGTCGCGCGACCGGTGAGTGGGTCAACGTCAATCACGTTATAACTCAGATTGTTGTTGCCGATGCCGCTGTTGCCGGGTGGATTTTCCGTGATATCGCCGGACGTCACGCCACCGGACGGAATGATGGGCGATTTTGTCGTTCCGTCCATGGGGTAGCTGACATTGCCTTGAGCCAGCGGAATGTAGGCGTGATAAAAACTGCTGCCATCGGGCGTTTCAGAAATCAAATGCCCGAAGGAATCGAAAGCAATACAAGGCAACGACAACAGATTGGTTGAATCCTCGGTCGGAAAGGCGACAAAAAAGTTTGTGAACGCATAGATTTGCGTCATGCCGGGTTTCCAGTTTTGGCCTTGAATTTCCGCCGAATAATCATTGGCCCATGCGGAAACAGAGAAATAAGCGTTTGGCTGAAATTTTTGCGCCGGAATAAATGAGCCTTCCGGCAGTGATTGCCACGGAGCGAAATAATGCCATTGATGCCGGCCCGGCTGATCGCCCACCGAACCGTAGGCCACAAACGTATAACCGGTCAATTCGGATGCCACCAGATTGGTCAGAACGGTTCTCTGCGCCGGTGTGTAATTGTTGATGTCAAAACCGGGAATCAACCAAAAATTCGTCGGCACAAAGACCATGTAAACTGTCGCACGCCGGCTCATGGCCAATTGCCGGGCCCGGGCGATGTCGTCGAGCAATTGGCGCGTGGCGCTGACATTGGCGCTTGATTTTCCAAGATTCTTGATGGCCGGCACTGCCAGCGCCGCGATGATGCCCATGATCGCAATGACAACGAGCAATTCGAGCAGCGTAAATGCTGACTGGAAAGATCTTTTCCAATTCGCCAATCGCTCGAATGTCATTTTCTCGTCGCTCCTCACGCGTCACTCGTCACTTTCCATCACTGCCAGCTCAAAACATTGTCCTTATTTTCTTTATCATTGGCCGGGTCACCCGAATCCACCTTTCCATTCGGTCCTGCCGACCAGACCATCACTTTACCATGAATACCGTAAACGCCGTCGGGCAATTTAGTTAATCCGGCAAAGCCATTGGCAGATACCGCAGAATTTGTATAAAAATTATCCTCACAGTTGTCGTCGTAGTTCAAATCCATGCTGATGACATAAGGATGCCCCCACGGATCGCGATAAACGTAATCAGAGCCAACACCGGGATACGTTTCCGTGTCTCCCGTCAGCTTGGCATTTAAAAATACAATCCCTTGCGGATTAAATTGACTGTTGGTGTTGATGGTGGGCAAACCAGAGCCCGCCGGCGGCGAAGGATAATTTGTCAAATTCATCAAAATGGAAATGACTTCGGCATTACTCGCCGTTGTTTGTCCGATTTGCATCGGGCCTGATTCGCCTTGAAACATTCCGCCATATGTAAAATCGCCGTTACCGGCGGTAGTTTGCGCGGCTTTGGAAACCGGAAACCGTCCATAAGTCGAATCATAATGTTCAATCGCCGTCACGATATCTTTGATTTGCAATTGCGCCTGGACTTTTTGCGCGTGCCTTTTTGCGGCGGCGAGCGCCGGCAATAACATCGCCGCCAGAATGCCGATGATGGCGATGACCACCAGCAATTCGGTCAGCGTAAACGCGCGGAAGCGGCGCGAACGCGATAAAATAGATTTCATGCTTTTTAAGGAGTTGAGATTGTCACGGGAAAGCTCTGGCGATGTGTTCAATGATTTTCGACGATAGCGCGGTGTTCGCACAACGGCGACGGATTCGCAACGGGCATCTTCAAATTGGATAGTAACGCGCATATTACGGCATTGGACTGTTGATGATCGGACGGTCGTTCCAATTACAAATCAAATTGGTCACGCCGGGTTTGAAAACGATCTGCACCCACAGATCGTAGCTGTTCGGATTGTTCCGCGGATGCGACGAAACATAGCGCCATGGATTTGCGTTGCCGCCACCCGACGTTGTAAAGCCCGGCATTGGTGCATAGTTCTCCAATGGTCCTCCCACGGATGTGGCAAAAACCTTGATCGCACCGGAACTGGCAAGCTCGGTAGGCGGAATTTCGGGGAAAAAGTTTTGCGCCGGCCTTGTATCTTCACCGCCACCGGATTTATCGCAGTTCATAAAACCTTGAATCCCGAAGGTGCCGGAAACAGCAGCATAATCAATGGCATTGGTGCTTCCCAAAACTTGAAAATCGGCGGTTGAACTGCGATTGGTCGTCCCGACCAGTTCATAATAAAGCTCGTTGGTTACAGGCCCACGCGAGCCGTCCGGAGGATAAAACCCGTAAGCAGCTTTGTAGCGATCAATCGCCGCTTCCAATTGCGCCATTTCACCGCGAGCGTGATTGATGATCGCCTTTTTCTTGATCGCGCCGATGACGGGAACCGTTAACGCAGCGAGAACGGCCATAACCGAAATGACGACGAGAAGTTCAATCAATGTAAATGCACGGCGGGCGACTCGTGGGCCGGAACAGGAATGTCCCGCAAGCGCGACTGTGTTTTTCTTGTCACCGGTCATCTGGCACTTGTCACGTTTCATATTATTTTTCGCGCAGTTCGTCTTCCATCCGCTCGCTCAACCATTGCTTGATCATACTCTGGTAATTCAAATATCGCGCGCGGGCCAACCGCTTGATGCGGGCGAGCATCCGCGGGTCAATCCGCAACGTGATCGTCACGGATTCGGCAGATTCGGCATTACCTGCCGTAGCCGCTTCCATCAATCGCAAATCCGGCCGGTTCTCCGACCAGAAGTCCGCCTCGGCTTCTTCGCTGTCGAAGATCGGCACATCTTCCCAATTGGCGAACGTTCTCATAAGAGATTGCAGACTGCCAGCCTCGAAAATGACAAGAATACTTCGATTTCATAGTCAGCAGTCGGCAAACTCGTCATGTGTTGAGCATTTGATCCGTTTTCCGTTGATAAAAGAATCTTTCTTCAGGCTCAAATTCTCGCGCCTGCAAAACTCGGATCATTCGTCCGTTCGTGCGGTAAACGCTGACTATCCCGACGCCGCCGGCTGACATGCCCAGATTGAAAAATCTGGTCTGGACGCCGAACCGCGCTGAATCCGGCATCAATCGAACGGCAAATGGATCCTCAAAAGACTCTTCGATCTCTCTTTGACTCAAAGAACTTTCAAAAGGCGAATTGTTCCAATCAAACTCCATAATGAGCTTAATTGTGCATCAATCGCCCATGCAATGTGATTACAATGTATTTACGCACCAGCATAGGTGTTTGTCAATGAGTTTCTGAAATCTCAAGTAAAACGAAGATTTAAATGCCCGTCAACGAAACTATTAGTCTTCACCGCCGCCGCCGCCACTGCCGTCACCGCTCATGTTGCTGATCATGGCAATCAACGGCAGGAACATCGCGATAACGATGCTTCCGACGATGACCGCCAGAAAAATAATCATGATGGGTTCAAGCAATGAAGTCATGGCTGCGACGGCATTATCCACCTGCTCGTCGTAATCATCGGCAATACGCATGAGCATTTCCGGCAAAGCGCCGGTTTGTTCGCCAACGTCCACCATGCTGACGACCATCGGCGGAAAGACACCGGAACCTTCGAGGGGCGCGGTGATGGTTTCACCTTCCTTGACGCTTTCGTGAACTTTGCCAACGGCGTTGCTGATAATGACATTGCCAGCCGTTTCTTTCACAATGGTCAACGCCTGCAAAATCGGAACACCGCTGCTGACGAGCGTTCCCAGGGTGCGGGTAAAACGGGAAATGGCCACTTTGCTGATGACAGGGCCGATGGCTGGCATTTTTAATTTGAATTTATCCCAGATATGCCGTCCGAATTTTGTTTTTACAAAAAGCAGAAAAGCGATGACAACGACAACGCCAGCGGCAAGCGCGTAGAGAATGTGATCTTTGATGACTTCGCTGATAGCCAAAACCAACGACGTAAACGCTGGCAATTTCATATTCATTCCCGCGAACACTTCTTTGAATTTTGGCACGACGAACACCATCAACAGAATCATGATGCCGACCGCAACGATCATGACCGCAACCGGATAGAAAAGCGCGGCTTTGACTTTGCCTTTGATCTTTTGCGCTTTTTCAGAAAATTCAGCGAGGCGTTTCAACACCACTTCCAGCACGCCGCCCAATTCGCCGGCTTTTACCATGTTAACGAACAATTTATTGAAAACTTTTGGATGTTGGGCAAGCGCTTCAGAAAAAGTGCTGCCACCTTCGATGGACAGCGCCAGTTCCCCAACAATTTTTTTGAGCGTAACATTGCGTTCCTGTTTTTCCAGCACGCGCAATCCACGCAATAACGGCAGACCGGCATCCACAAGTGTCGCCAATTGCCGGGTAAAAGTGGTGAGAACCTTGGGTTTAACTTTACCGGTCAGGAATGGAATCTTTATCTCAAGATTCATCGCCCCGCCCTTGCCTTTTTTTCCTCCTTTGACCGCCGCTTTGCCTTTTACTTTTTTACCGCCGACATCCAATTTCCCTGCCTCGACAATTTTGGTGGGAAACAACTGCATTTCCTTGACGCGCGCGATGGCTTCATTCTGATTGTCCACCTCGATCTCGCCCTTGGTTTCGTTGCCGCTGCGGTCCAGCGCGATGTAAGCATATTTAGGCATGGCGATTCCGGTTATGTATATTTAACGACTTCTTCAATAGTAGTAGCACCTTCGAAGATGCTGCGCAAGCCGTCTTCGCGCAATGTCACCATTCCCAGCTCCATCGCCTTCTGCCGGACGACAACCGTCGGGGCACGTTCATTGATGAGAGTGCGAATCGGCTCGGTGACCACGAGCAATTCAAAAATTCCTTTCCGGCCTTTGTAACCCGTGTCATTGCATGTCTGACAGCCGCGACCATAATAAAAGACTTTGTCACCGATATCGTGCGGCGAAAGGTTTAGCATCTCGAGCTGTTTTTCCGTCGGCTCAAACGGCGTGCGGCAATTCTTACAAATTGTGCGCACCAAACGTTGCGCCAACACACCCATCAATGTGGAAGAAATCAAAAACGGTTCCACGCCCATGTCCACCAAACGCGTCACCGCACCGGGCGCATCGTTCGTGTGCAACGTGCTCAAAACCAGGTGACCGGTCAGCGACGCCTGAACGGAAATCTGCGCCGTTTCCAGATCGCGCATTTCACCGACCATGATGATGTCCGGATCCTGACGCAAAAATGAACGCAACGCCTTTCCGAAAGTCATGCCCGCCGCTTCATGGATGGCCACCTGCATGATGCCTTCGATGTCAAATTCCACCGGGTCTTCTGCCGTCAACAATTTGGAATCAATTGTATTGACGCGCCGCAGACAGGAATAAAGCGTCGTCGTTTTGCCGCAACCAGTCGGACCGGTCACGACGAAAATCCCGTTCGGACGCAAAATCACATCGTTAACAAATTCAAAAACCTGCTTAGGAAAACCAAGTGATTCCAATTCCAGATTCACCGAGGAACGATCCAAAACACGAAGCACGACTGATTCGCCGAACGCCGTCGGCAATGTCGAAACGCGCAAATCCACTTGCCGCCCTGTCACGACGATGTTGATGCGTCCGTCCTGCGGCAGCCGTCGCTCGGAAATGTTCAAGTTGGACATGACCTTGATGCGCGAAATGACCGCCAGCGCCAGATGCTTTGGCGGCGGCGTCATTTCATAAAGCGCGCCGTCCACGCGATAGCGAATGCGAAATTCCGTTTCAAACGGCTCAAAATGAATATCACTCGCGCGGTCCTGAATGGCTTGTTGCAAAACCAAATTGACGAACTTCACGATGGGCGCTTCGTTCGCCAGATCTTCCACCGCTTTGACGTTCGTCTCGGCCTCAACCGCTTCCCGCGCGATATCTTTGTTGGCGTCAAGTTCTTTTAGAATCTCCGCGAAGTTTTCATTTTCACCAGCACCGTAAATCCGTTCGATCGTCTTGTCGATCTCGCCGGGATCGGCGATGACAATTTGCACTTCGCGTTTGACGGCAAATTGAATTTCATCCGCCGTGGCCGGATCAAGCGGGTTGGCAAGCGCTACTTTCAGCGTCGTTCCGTTCGCCGCGATCGGAAGGCAACGATACATCCGCGCGACATTCGCCGGAACCATTTGAACCAGCTCCTGCGTGAAGTCCACATCCTTCAATTGCACCACTTCTGAACCGATGGCGTTGGCCATCACATGTAAAATGTCGTCCAACTTCATCGCGCCGGTATCCTGCAAAATCTGGATGATCGGCGTCGCGTTGCGCTGGTATTCGGCAACGACGTCTTCATACTGCAAATCGTCAATCATCCCCTGCTCCCTGATGAGCGACAGCAATGGATCTGAAATTTCCTGTGCCATGTAAAATTATTTCTTTCCGCCGGCGGCGATGGTTTGCGCCAATTCCAATTCCTGCAATTTCGCTTGAATTGTCGTCGGGTCCTGCGCTTTGGTGATCACTTCTTCGCGGGCGATCATGCCGGCCATGTATTTCTCGATCAAAAATGCGTCGAGCGTCACCATGCCATACTTCGCGCCGGTCTGGATGTCCGATTGGATACGGAACGTTTTATTGTCACGAATCAATGCGGCGATGGACGGCGTATTGACCATGATTTCAAAAACGGCCACGCGGCCGGGTTTGTCAATCCGCGGAATCAGCAATTGCGAAATGACCGCCTGCATGACGGTTGAAAGCTGAATACGGATCATTTCCTGTTGGTTCGTCGGAAACGCGTTGGTGATACGGTCAATCGTTTTCGCGGCGCCGGTCGTATGCAATGTGCCGAACACCAGGTGACCCGTTTCCGCCGCTGTGATCGCGGCTTCAATCGTTTCCAAATCGCGCATTTCACCGACCAGCACAATATCCGGATCCTGGCGCAGCGCGCGCCGCAAACCCTCGGCAAAGCTCGGCACATCCACGCCGATTTCACGCTGCGTGACGACGGCTTTCTTGTGTTTATGATAATACTCGATCGGATCTTCAATCGTGATGATGTGCGCTTCCTCACGCTCTTCGTTGATGATATTCAACATCGAAGCGAGCGTCGTCGTTTTGCCGGAACCGGTCGGGCCGGTGACGAGAACCAATCCGCGCGGCTTGTAGAGCAATTCTTTGACACTCGGCGGAATACCGATCTGCTCCATCGTCAGCAATTTGCTCGGAATTTGCCGGAGCACCATCGCAAAATTTCCTTTTTCCTTGAAAGCGCTCACGCGAAAACGCGCGGCGTCACCGAACGCAAAACCGAAATCCGCGCCGCCGCGTTCCCGCACGCTTTGGATGTGTTCTTCGGAAGTGATGCTGCGCATCAATTCTTCCGCGTCTTCCGGCTTGAGCGGCGGACCTTCGACGCGATGCAAAATACCATGCACGCGAATGGTCGGCGGAATGCCGACGCGGATGTGAAGGTCAGAGGAACCTTCTGACACCACCAACTGCAACAAATCTGACATCGAATAAGACATAAATCAAAATCGTTGAATCGTTGAATCGTTGAATCGAGAACTGTCCGCGAATCGAAAAATTCCTTTTCGATTTAGCGTTTCAGCGATGTAACGATTTAACTTCATTTAAGCTTCGTCGCCAACCGTCGCGCGGATGACTTCTTCAGCCGTCGTCAAGCCGGCAAGCACTTTGCGGATGCCGTCTTCGCGCAACGAGCGCATTCCCATTTCGCGGGCGCGGGTGCGCAAAACGGAAGTCGGCGCGCCGTCGTAAATCAATTTACGTGCTTCATCATCAATGATGAAAATCTCAAAAATGCCGAAGCGCCCGCGGTTTCCGGTGTTGTTGCAATTGGCGCAACCGCGGCCTTTCATTGGCGTCGCCGTTTTCAGCGCGTCCGGCGACAATTGCAGCGCGCGCATTTCCGCTTCCGTCGGTTGATATGGTTCGGCGCATTTTTTGCAAATCTTGCGGACGAGGCGTTGCGCCATCAGACAACGCGCAGATGAGGCGACCAAAAATGGTTTGATGCCGATATCCACGAGACGGGCGACGGCGCTGGGCGCATCGTTCGTGTGCAATGTGGAGAAAACCAAATGGCCAGTGAGCGACGCGTTTACGGCAATGGACGCCGTTTCCATGTCGCGAATTTCACCAAGCATCACAACGTTCGGCGCCTGGCGCAACATGGCGCGCAGAGCGGCGGCAAAGGACAAGCCGACCTGCTCGTTCACCTGCACCTGGTTGATACCGTTCAAAACATATTCCACCGGGTCTTCAACCGTAATGATTTTTCGGTCAGGGCGATTGATGAAATTCAAACAGGAATAAAGCGTCGTCGTTTTGCCGGAACCGGTTGGACCGGTGACCAACAAAATGCCGTCCGGCAAACTAATCATGCGCTCGAAGGTCTCCTGATCGTCCTGGAAAAATCCCAGTTCGGGCAATCCCAACTTCAAGCCTTCTTTGTCCAAAATACGCATGACGATGCTTTCGCCATGATTCGTCGGCAGACAGGAAACGCGAAGATCGATCAATTTGTTTCCGACTTTGGTCTGGATGCGTCCGTCCTGCGGAATGCGATGCTCCGAAATCTGCATGTTCGCCTGGATCTTGAGACGGGCGATGATGGACGCCTGCAAGCGTTTGGGCGGAGCTTTCATCTCGTGCAGCACGCCGTCAATGCGATAGCGCAAACGAAACCTTTTTTCGAGCGGCTCAAGATGAATATCCGAAGCGCGCATCTTGAAAGCGTCCACGATGATTTGGTTCACCAGACGAATCAGCGGCGCATCGGCGTCCACTTCCGCTCCTTCGTCCACGCCGACGACGGCGACTTCGCTTTCCGTCAATTCCTGGATGACGTCTTTGAAGATGCCTTCGTCCTTTGCCTTTTTGTCGCCACCGTAATAACGGTTGAGCGCCGCTTCAATGTCCGTTTCGGAGGCCACGCGCGGTTCAATTTCCGCGTTCAGCAAATGCGTGAGAGAATCGATCGTGTTCAGGTCCGACGGATCGGCAATCGCCACGGCGACTTTGCCGTCCGACCTCATCACCGGCACGACGCGATATTTTTTCGCGATGTGCCGCGGAATGATGGAAATGACTTCGTCCGGAATTTGAACGCTTTGAAGCTGGACCACTTCGGCGCCGAAGTGTGCGGCTTTGGCCTGCGTCACGTCGCCGGGACGGATCACTTTATTTGCCACCATCAAATCCACCACACCCACACCGGCGGCCTGCGCTTCCGCGCGTGCTTTGGCCAGCTGGTCTGCCGTGGTGAAGCCAAGGTCAACCAACAGGTCTGCTAAATAGTCGTCTTTTTCTGCCACAAGATTTCTGCGTTGGGAACAAATGAACCTGGAACGCGTCCAAAAGTTTTCACCTGAACGGCCAAATGTCAATGCAACTCATGCGCTTTTGGAAAAAAATTTGCACAAGCATCGAAGCAACTTCGGCAAAACAAAACCGTGACGAAGAATTTCGCGCGCCCGGGCACCGGATGATTGCAGATATTATTTGATTGCCACGAACGCGCCGTCGCTTAAAGTGTCAAACGTTCAATGAAAATTTTTCCGTTTTTTGCCGCGCTCGTTTCGCTCCTGGCTTTCACCGCGGCCGCCCAGGTCAGCATCACCATTTCGCTTGACCAGGACCAATTTCTGCCCAGCGAAACGATTCCTGTCACCGTGCGCGTCACCAATCGCTCCGGCCAAATGATTCATCTCGGAGACCAACCTGATTGGCTCACCTTCAGCGTTGAATCCGCCGACGGATTTATCGTCAGCAAAAACGCCGAAGTCCCCGTGCTCGGAGCCTTCAATCTCGGCTCAATGGAAACGGCCACCAAACGCGTGGACATTCAGCCGTATTTCGGACTCTCGCGGCCCGGGCTTTATCGCGTCACCGCCACGCTCCGTATTCCCGGTTGGAATTCGGAAATCACCAGCACTCAGCGGCCCTTTGACATTTCCAGCGGCGCAAAAATCTGGTCACAGGTTTTTGGAATGCCCGCCGCCAGCAACGCGCCGCCCGAAGTGCGCAAATATATTTTGGAAAAATCCAATTACCTCCGCTCGCAGTTACGCCTCTATGCCGTAGTCACCGATGAAGCCGAAGGACGCATCATCAAAGTCACTCCCGTCGGCCCCACGGTTTCTTTCAGCCAGCCACAGGCCCAACTCGATCGTTTGAATAATTTGCACATCCTTTATCAAAGCGGCGCGAAATCGTTTCTGTATTCGATCGTCAATCCGAACGGCATGCTCGTGGATCAGGAGATTTACGATTACGCCGACAGCCGCCCGCGGCTGACGCTCGATGACAGCGGCAACATCATCGTCATCGGCGGCGTTAAGCGGGTTTTACCTCAACCGGTCGTCGTGCCGGACATCAAATCACCGGATGAGTTGGTTCCGCCAAAGAAATGAATTAGTCCCGGACCGGCTTGATGACCGCGTCACGCGTTTGCTTTGACATTTCCGCGCGCACGACATTCCCGTTAATTTTCAGGTTTTGATCCAGACAGTCGCGGATGCATTTGGCAAGGTCGGAGTGCGTGTATGGTTTCTGAAGAAATCGGGCGTGGGTTTTGGCAAGAACTTCCGGATTGATTTCCGTGGCGGTGTATCCGCTCGTAAAAATGATGCGCACGTCTGGTTGCGTCACCAAAATGCGCTCGGCCAAATCCATGCCAGACACGCCTTCGGGCATCACCATGTCCGTAAGCAATAAATCAATTTTCTTCGTGCGCCGGTTCCAGACATCCAATGCTTCGCGGCCATTTCCCGCCTGCAAAATTTTGTAACCGCATCCTTCTAAAATGACACAGGTCATTTCGCGCAAAACCGGTTCATCTTCCACGACCAAAATCGTTTCCGAACCGCCGACGACAGGCGTAACGGCGGCGGTTTCTGATTCTTTTTCGATGGCCAGTTCGCCGGTCGCGGGAAAATAAATATCAAAGCGGGTGCCTTTTTCCGGTTCACTATTGACCTCGATCCACCCTTCATGCTGTTTGACAATGCCGTAAACGGTGGCCAGCCCCAGGCCAGTGCCTTTGCCAATATCTTTGGTGGTGAAAAACGGTTCAAATATCCGCGTAAGCGTCACGGAATCCATTCCGTGCCCCGTATCACTCACGCGCAACCGGACAAAACTCCCGGACCGCGCATCCGGATGCATTTGCGCGTGCCCCGTAACGATGAAAGCCGGTTCAACACTGATGGTAAGCGTGCCGCCGCGCGGCATTGCATCGCGCGCATTGACCGAAAGGTTCACAATCACCTGTTCAATCATTCCGTTGTCGGCCTGAATCAGCGGAAGACGATCGGAGGTAAAACATTCCAGTTGCACTGTTTCGCCGAGCAAACGCGGAAGCATTTTATTCAGGTTGCCCACCACCTCGCGCAAATCAAGCGGTTCGGGCTGCATGACGTTCCTTCGGCTGAACATCAGCAATTGCTTCGTCAATCCCGCCGCGCGTTCCGCCGCAAAATAAACCGATTGCACCGGCGCGAGCATTTCCGACGGCAAATCGCTTTTAGATAACAATGCACTGGAATGACCCTGGATAATCGTCAGCATGTTGTTGAAATCATGCGCGACGCCGGCGGCCAGTTGCCCGACGGATTCCATTTTTTGCGACTGACGCAATTGCGCTTCCAGATTCAACCGGTCGGCTGCCGCCCCGATAGCATTGGCGACAGCCAGAAGAAATTGCACTTCATCCGGCGTGAATTCCCTCGGCGCAGTGCTGTGAATGCTCAAAACGCCGAATGGATTTCCGCGCGTCGGGATCGCAATCGTCACGCCGCCGACGACGCCATGCTCCTCCAGGAACGAGGGAACCGCAAATCGCGTTTCCAATTTTGCGTTCGAAACACATACCACCTCGCCGGTTTCAAGCGTGAACGTAATCTGAGAATTTTTGTTCGCCGACAGTTTTTCATTTCCGACACTGCCGGCTTTCCACCCGGCTCCCGCGAGCAGCAACAGTTGCCGGTCCGCGGTATGTTTCCAGACCGCTGCATATTCCACGGAAATGGTCTGACTGATGAACATGACCGCCTGGTTTGCCAGCGCGGAAAAGTCATTGTTCGTCAGCGCAAATTGCCCGAGCGCTGAAACGACGGTTTGTCGCAATGCGCCAGTGACGAGATTTTTTTCCACACGCTCGTGCTCACGGGCGCGGACTTGCATGGCCGCCGCCATTTCGTCGAGCGTTTTTGCCAGTTCACCCAGCTCGCCATCCACGTGATGCAAGCCGGTTCGCGCTTCCAGGTTTCCCCTGGCCAATTGCTGCGCCGCCCGCGTCATCGCCCGCACCTGCCGCAAGATAAAATGCTCGCCGCCAAACCATGCAGCGAAGAGCGCGAGCATTCCGATGGCAAAACTGACCCACGGAACGTCCGTCGCATAAGGCCGCAACCATTCCGGCGCATACCGCCAAAACCAGTCCTGGTTGACGATGTATGTCAGGACGAGCGCAGGCGCAACGGCGACGAAGACACTGGCGACCAGTTGCATCCTCACACTCGAAAATTTGTGCGCGAGCTTTCGTATCATTGCCTGTCCCGGAATTTTTGAAAATATAACTGAAAACGTTCCGCTGGCGAAAATTAAATTGCTTCGCTCAACGCTGCGACGCGCCCTTTCGGCAATTTTCCCAGATGAAATATCAAAAAGCCGTGCAAAAATTGGCGCAGCTCCACAACTTGTGATTTGGCCGGCTTCACATTTTCGGTGGCAGCAAAATCATTTCGCAGCAGAAGCGAGGCAATTTTTTTCGTCCCCGCCGTCAAACCGGAATTGTCCAAATCCGGCGACAGACCGAGCTCGTCCAATAATTTCAATTCAAATGCAAAAATGGTTTGCGCTGAAGATTTGTTTTCCGCAAGCCGCTTTAAAAAATTCCGGTATAAATAAAAAACATCTGCCAACGGCGTTTCCGTTTCCGTCATCTGTTCGATAAATGCGCCGGCGTAGGCCGCCCGTTGCAACAGCAAAAGATTTTCGCGGATGGCCGGGCGCGTTTCACGCAAAACAATTTCGCGCAACGTGTGCAGGTCGGTTTTGCGGCTGCGCGCAAAAGAAAATAAGCCTTCATAAAATAAATCCAATTTCCCGGCAAAAGGCGACTTCGCCCGTCGCGCGCCTTTGGCAACCGTGGCAAGCCGTCCCAATTCCGGCGTGAGCCAATGGATGATCAGGCTGGTGTCCGTCAGCGGACGCGTGCGCAAAATGATTCCGGTCGCGGATTCAATCATTGATCTTGCGGGACAAATGTTCGGGCGTGATCGAGCCAAGGCTGACGATGTATTTCACGCCATCAGAAACGGAAAGGTCGAGCTTGATGACTTTTTCTTCCGGCACGAGGATCAAAAACCCGGAAGTAGGATTCGGCGTCGTCGGCACAAAAACGGCCACGATATTTTTATTGGTCTTCAACCGCATCTCGCCGTTTTGTTCGCCCGTGATGAAACCAACGGAATAAGTTCCTTCGCGCGGAAATTCCACGAGCACGACCGTTTTGAAAGAATTTCTGTTGCCGGCAAATGCTTCGTTCACCTGTTTGACCGCGCCGTAAAATTTGTTCAACAACGGCACGCTCATCAAAAGCCGGTCGGTCCAATCAATGATTTTTTTTCCGATGTAATATCGCGCCAGCACGCCAACCGCTGAAACCATGATCACGGCCACACCCAACGCGAGCAGGCTCCAATACCAATAAACCGGGCCCTCGCCGTTGTTTTTGTGCGTGACCTCCGCCGGGAGAAAAAACAGCAAATAATCTGTAAGACTGGAAACGGTTCCGAAAAGCCATTTCACGACAGCCAACGTGATGACGCCGGGCAAAATCACTGCCAGCCCCGTCAAAAAACTGGAACGCCATCGCGCGAAAAGAGATTTTCTCACAGGGAAATTCTAGGAAGGGCGGGAAATTTCCGCGAGTGAAAACCGTTTGGAAAGCGCACGCATCGAAGCATTTTCTTCCCGTTTCATTTTGCGGCGCAAATCCGCGCGCAAATCATCGTAGCCGGCCAGATGCAAGATGCCGTGAACGAGGTAACGCGCGATCTCTGATTGCCATGAGGTTTTGAATCGCTTCGCCTGCGCGATCGCGTCATCAATGCAAATGAAAATTTCACCGCTCAAATTGGATCGCGAATAGTCGAAGGTGATGACATCGGTCGAGCCTTCGTGTTTGAGAAATTGCCAATTGATTTCCGCCATTTTTTCCGCGCTCACCAGATTGATTTCGATTTCCGCTTCAACAATTTTCAATTCCGCAACCGCCGCGACGGCAATCTGCTTCAGTAGACGCAAATTAATTTTTTTTACGCGCTGGCGATTGGCAACAACGATGTTCATTCGCTTTTCGCCTTGCCGCGGTGTTCTTCGTAAGCCGTGATGATTTTTTGGACGAGCGGATGACGCACGACGTCGCGCTTGGAAAATTCAACCAGCGCAATGCCGTCAACCGCTCGCAACGCACGATGCGCTTCGACGAGGCCGGAATGTTTATGCGCCGGCAAATCAATTTGCGTTTCGTCGCCGGTGATCACGGCTTTGGAACCATGGCCAAGCCGCGTGAGAAACATCAGCATTTGTTCCGTCGTTGCATTTTGCGCCTCGTCTAAAATGATGAATGCGTTATTCAACGTGCGCCCGCGCATGTAGGCCAGCGGCGCAATTTCAATCGTGCCGCGCTCGGTGTGTTTCTGGATTTCTTCGGCGGGCAGCATGTCGTGCAGCGCATCGTGCAGCGGACGCAAATACGGCGTGATTTTTTCGTAAAGATCGCCAGGCAAAAATCCGAGCGCTTCGCCGGCTTCAACCGCGGGCCGCGTCAAAATGATCCGCGAAACGCGTCCTTCACGCAAATCGGCCAGCGCCATCGCAACGGCCAGATACGTTTTACCCGTCCCGGCCGGACCGATGCCGAAAGTCACGTCGTGTTTGCGGATGGCATCGAGATATTTTTTTTGGCCGACCGTTTTCGCGGTGACGCCGGGTTTGCGTTCATGCGTATGGACGCGGTCGCTGACGAGGTCTTTCAATGTTTCGACGCCTTCATTTTTTACGACGTTCAGCGCATGGGAAAACTCGCGATTACGCACCGGCGAACCGGCTTTGAGCATGTTTTCGAGCGAGACAAAAAGTTGTTTCGCCCGCTCGACATTTTCCGCCGCGCCTTCAAGTTTGATCCAGCCTTCGCGCGCCGTCGCCTTGACGCCGAGTTCTTTTTCGAGCGACTGCAAATTGCGCGGTTCGTGGTTGAAAAGTTGTTGCGCGACACGCGCATTTTCAAAATGGAGGGTTTCCGCAGGCATCAGATCAATTTTTCAAAGGTTAGCAGAATCGCCGCGTTTGGCAAAATGTCACTTGAAAAACATGCTTCGCCTGACAATGCTCCTGCCGTGAAATTCAAGGTCAGCACGGCGTTTTTCATTTTCGGATTGCTCTGCAATTTTTCTTCCGTCGCCGGTGCATTCCGCATCGCGACCTACAATGCGGAAAATTATTTGGATACGCCAACCGAAACGCGGCATTTCACAAAATCAGCCAAAGCCAAAGCGAAAGTCTGCGAAAGCATCAGCGCGATCAATCCCGACGTGCTCGCGGTTCAAGAAATGGGGACGACGAATGCGCTCATGGAATTGCGCGCGGCGCTGAAATCGGAAGGACAATATTTTCCATTTTGGGAATTTGTGGAAGGCGCGGACACCAATATCCATGTCGCCATTTTAAGCAAATTTCCGATCATCTCGCGGCATCCGCATACGGACGATGAATTTCTGTTGGATGGAAAACGTTTTCGCGTCAGTCGCGGATTTGTGGAAGTGGAAATTCAACCGACAACGAATTTCACCTTCACGCTCGTTGCCGCGCATTTGAAGTCACGTTTGAATGACACGGCGGCAGATCCCTCCGAACAGCGTCTCAACGAGGCAAAAATTTTGCGCCGGATTTTGGATGAACATTTCCGGAAGAACCCAAAGGCAAAAATCGTTGTGCTCGGCGATCTGAATGATGCGCCGGATTCGGAGTCCGTCAGAACGATTATCGGTCGCGGCAAATTCAAGCTTATCGACACACGCCCGGCCGATCGCAACGGCGACGATTCCCCTGCTCTGCCGCCATATTTTCATCCGCCGCGCGTGGCGTGGACTTATTATTTCGGCAAGGACGACACCTATTCGCGCATTGATTATATTTTGTTGAGTCCGGCGATGGCGCGGGTTTGGGTCATGAACGAAACCTATGCGCTGACGATTTCAAATTGGGGAGTCGGCTCCGACCACAGGCCGATCGTCGCGGCGTTTGAAAAATAGTCATCACAATCTCTCCGGCGCCTGCATCAATTGATTGATGCGCTGGAGCAATCGTCCCGCCGCGCCACCGTCGAGCACGCGATGATCGAAGCTCAACGTCAGATACGCTTCCATCACCGGCACAAATTGATTCTTCGCTTCGTCCCAATGCGGCATCCGTCGCCCCGCGCCCATGCCGAGCACGAGCGTTTGTTCCGGCAGCGGAATCGGCGTCGCCCAAATCAGGCCAAAGGTGCCGAAATTGGTCACCGTCGCCACCGAACCGCCCGTCGCGTCCGGCGGCAATTTCCGTTGACGCGCCAGTTCGACCAATTCGTTGTAACGTGTCACAAGTTCGGGCAAAGATTTTTTGTCCGCGCCGCGCAACACAGGAACGAGCACGCCGTCTTCGGCTTCAACCGCAAAGCCAACGTCAATCGAACCGGGATGAACAATTTTATTTCCGACGAGCCGGCCGGCCGGCGCGGAATTTTCTGACAGCGCGATCGCCAAAGCGCGCAACGCATAAAGCGCCGGGCCGGGTTTTGGATTTTGATTTTTCCGGTGCGAAAGCATCGCTTCCAGCGGCACCGGCAACCCGACGGTTGCCAGCGGACGCGACCAACTGCGGCGCATCGCATCGGCCACCGCCACGCGCATCGAGGAGGCACCGCTCATTTTTTGCTGTTCAAGATGCGCGATAAATTTTTCAAAATCTTCGATGGTCACGCGTCCCGCCGCGCCGCTGCCGGCCACGCCGGCCAGATCCGCCGCGCTCAACCCCAGTTCGGTCATGCGCGCTTTCAATCGCGGCGACAAATAGCTTGCGCCGGTCGCGCTCGCTGGAACGGGCAAACCGCGCACCGTCGGTTCGACACGGCTTCTGCTGCCGTTGATTCCGGATTTTGAAATCGGCTCGCTGTCGCCACTTTTTGCAGCCGGGGAAACATCAAGGCCAAGTCTCGCAACTTCTTCTTTGGTGGCTTCGATTTGACCGAGAATCGCGCCGACCGCATAACTTTCATTCAATTCGGCGGAAAGAGTTTCGATTTTTCCGTTGCAGGGCGAAGTCACCGTCATCGTGGCTTTATTGGTTTCCACTTCGATGAGATTTTGGTCAGCCACGACGCTGTCACCGGGTTTGACGAGGAATGCAACGATGTTCGCCTCAGCGATCGATTCGCCAAGCTGCGGCATGATGATGGGAACTTGTGGCATGACGTTAAATCGTTAAATCGTTGTTCAACTTTTTACCGGGCAATTTCATTGGCGTAAAAGATTTCTCGCGGCAGCGGCCACACTGCGCGCGGTCGGACGGTGCGCGGCCCATAAATTTGGATGATACGGCACGGGCGTGTCTTTGGCATTAAGCCGTTGCGGCGGCGCGTCGAGCAAACCGAAGCCTTCCGTCGCCACGCGCGAAACGATTTCCGCGGTCACTCCACCCCACGGCCAGGCTTCGCCGACGCAAAGCAATTTTCCCGTCCGCGCCACGCTGGCAACGATGGTGTCCGTGTCCAGCGGTTTGACGGAACGCAAATCCACGACTTCAATCTCCCAGCCGTCCCCGGAAAGTTCATTCGCGGCTTCAAGGGCTTCGTGAACCATCGCGCTGTAGGCCACAACGGTCAGATCGCGGCCTTCGCGCGCGATGCGGGCTTTGCCGATGGGCAATGCTTCGCTCGGCAATTTTTCCGCTTTCAAATGGTAATAAAGAAATTTGTGTTCACAAAAAATCACCGGATCGTCGAGCGCCACCGCTTCGAGCAACATCGCGTAAGCATCTTCCACAGTCGCCGGAGTCAAAACGATCAGCCCCGGATAATGCGCGTAAATGGCTTCAAGACATTGGCTGTGAAATGGTCCGCCGCCTTCCGTGCCGCCAAACGGCAGGCGCACGGTGATCGGACACGGCAAATTCGTCCGCCAGAAAAGTGTCGCGGCCTGATTGACAATTTGGTTGAAGCCGACGGTTGAAAAATCGGCGAATTGCATTTCCACGATCGGCCGCATTCCTTCCATCGCCGCGCCGACGGCGAGGCCGACAATCGCGTCTTCAGAAATCGGCGAATCCAAAACGCGCCCGGGAAATTCCTTTGCCAAATTTTTTGTCGCTTTGAATGCGCCGCCAAACGCGCCGACATCCTGTCCATAAATGAAAACGCGCGGGTCATCGCGCAAGGCATGTGCCTGCGCTTCGCGAATGGCTTCCAGATAGGTCAAACTCATCGTCAAATCAGTAAATTTAGGGCATCAATCTTCGCCGGTTCCTTCGCTTAAATGTCCGGAAGAAATCGCGCGCCATTCTTCGGCGAAGGGATCCGGAGATGGTTCGCGTTGAACTTGCGCGACAGCTTCTTCGATTTCATGTTGAATCTCATTCCGCATGACGGCGATTTGCGCGGCATCGGTCAATTTTTTCCGCAGCAAAAATTCCTCGGCCGTTTTGAGACAGTCACGGCCAAGCGGAGAATTTTTCAATTCAGGATCCACGTAATCAGCCACGTCATGTTCGCCATGGCCGCACAGCCGGAGTAATTCTGCGATAATCAATTGCGGCCCGCCGCCGGCGCGCGCTTTCGCCACCGCACCGCCAACAATTTTCAAACATTCATTCAAGTCCGTGCCGTCCACGTTATGCGCTTCTATGCCATAACCGATCGCTTTGTCCGCCAGATCGGCACAGGCAAATTGCCGCGAATTCGGGGTGGAATAGGCGTATTGATTGTTGGCGACCACCAGAACGAGCGGCAATTTTTCGACCGCCGCCTGGTTAAGCGCTTCATGAAATGCGCCGGTGCTGGTCGCGCCTTCGCCGATGCATGCTGCGCCGACGATGCCGGAAATTTTTTTGAACCGGCGCGCCAAAAGGATTCCATTCACGACGGAAATCATCGCGCCCAAATGTGAAATCATCGGCAAAAGACCTTCCTGCGGCCGGCCGCGATGAACATTGCCGTCGCGACCGCGCATCGGTCCGAGTGACGAACCGAAGAAGGTGCGGACGGAATCCAAAATAGATTCGCCAAACGCGAGTCGCCCGGCGGCATCGCGGATGAGCGGGGCAAAAACATCGCCTCGTTTGAGGGAAATCCCCACGGCAACGCTCAAAGCTTCCTGGCCGCGGCCAAGAAAAACACCGCCACGGATTTTTCCGGCGCGATAAAGCGCAGCCAGTTTGTCATCGAGCAACCGCGCGAGCAGCATGTAGCGAAAGGCGGTCCGGCAGGTTTCGCCGAAGTCGGCCGCGTTTTCCTGCGCACCGCGTTCAAGCACCGTTTGCAGCATGAAAAAAGTTTAGCGGCAATTTTCCGCGCCAGCAACGTTTCTTTCGGCCGGGCCCGTTTTTTGGTTCCGGGATTCCGGCAATTTCAAAATTTATTTGCACATCCATTGAAAACTTTTTATCCAAAAGCGGATGGTCGTCAAAAAATCGGATTGGCGAAAACAGTCCAAATATGTTCAAATGACTCAGAGAAAACGATTTCACACGCCGACCAGATGACCGATTTCTACATTTTGTTCGTAAACGACGACGCGCAATTGTCCGCATCGCTGGCCGATATGTTTCAGGCGGACGGCGTGGCGTTGCGGCTTGCGCGCAAATCCACGGAAGCGCTGGAAATATTGCGCGACCAGCCGATGGATTTTGTGCTTCTGGATCTGCAGTCCGCCCGGCCCGAAGCGTTTGAACTGATGTGGCGGTTGAAAGAAAATCCCCCGATGCCGGCGCCGTTGATTTACACATTTGCGGCCGCGGACGACAAAGAAGGCAAATTGCGTGCTTACCAATTTGGCGCGCTCGATTGCATTTCCAAACCGGTGGAACGGGACATTCTTTATTCACGGATGCGGGCGGCCATCGCGGCAAAATCAAAATTTGATGAATTGATCCGCGACCAGCGCGAAGCCATCGCCGCGAAGCAGGCGGCCGAAGCCGCGGCGCGCGCGAAATCGGAATTTCTTGCGGCGATGAGCCATGAAATCCGCACGCCGATGAACGGCGTCATCGGCATGGTGAATTTGTTGATGGAAACGCCGATGAGCGATGAACAACGCGGTTATCTGGAAACCATCCATACCAGCAGCGAGGCGTTGCTGGCCATCATCAACGACATTTTGGATTTTTCAAAAATTGAATCCGGCAAAATGGAGCTGGATACCCGCCAATTCGATTTGCGCGGCTGCATCGAGGAAACTCTCGACCTGATGTCGGCCAAAGCCGTCGAAAAAAAACTCGACCTCGTTTATCAGATGGATGCGACGGTTCCGGCGAAAGTGCATGGCGACGCGCTGCGGCTGCGGCAGGTGCTGGCAAATTTGTTGAGCAACGCGTTGAAATTCACGGACAGCGGCAGTGTTTTTGTCGAAGTCAAAGTCGTCAGTCCGCCGCCGGCTGATGATAACAATTTATTTCCGGCCACGTTCCATTTTTCCGTGAGCGACAGCGGCATCGGAATCACGCCGGATAAGTTATCGCGCCTGTTTCAGCCGTTCATGCAGGCGGAACTTTCAACGGCGCGGCATTACGGCGGCACCGGTTTGGGCCTGGCGATCAGCAAGAAGCTCGTCGAGCTGATGGGTGGAAAAATGTGGGCTGAAAGCGTGCCGGGTAAAGGCTCGACTTTTCATTTTACCGCGAGTCTTTTGGCCGAGCCGCAATCCAATGACGGTTCGCGCAATCTCAATTTTACGGATTTGCGGATCCTTGTCGTGGACGATAATGAAAAAAGCCGGGAAACGCTTTATGCGTTGCTGAAAAGCTGGGGCATGGAATGTCAGGTTGCCGAAACATCATCGCGTGCGCTGGAAATCGCCCGCGGCGCGCAATTCGACGCGGCGATTCTGGATTTGCAATTGCCGGACATGGACGGTATCGCGCTGGGGACGGAGTTGCACAAATTGCCCGGCGCGGCGATGTTGCCTCTCGTGTTTTTAATTCCCGTAGGAATGCGGATGGACGTGGCAAAGATGGCGCATCTGACGTTCGCCAATTCCATCGCCAAGCCCGTCAAGCCGGCGCAATTGGCCGCCGCGCTGGAACGCGCATTGTTCAGCCCAAAAAAATCCACGCCGCAAACGGCGGCGCCTGTTCCCGAGGAATTATTGGGAAATCGCCTTCCCTTGCGCGTGCTGGTGTGCGACGATAATGCCATCAATTTAAAGGTCGCCATCCGGATTTTACAGCAATTGGGTTATCAGTCAGACACGGCAGTCAATGGTTTGGAGGCGCTGGCCGCCGCGCAACAAAAACCGTATGACCTCATTTTCATGGATGTGATGATGCCGGAAATGGACGGATTGGAAGCAACGCGCGCTATCCGCAACAAACAAAAAGCAGGCATCATCCAGAACCGCGTCATCATCGTCGCGATGACCGCCCACGCGATGCAAAGTGACCGTGAAAAATGCATTGAATCGGGCATGGATGATTATCTGGCCAAGCCGGTCCGCCCAAAAGATATCCGACATGTGATCGAACATTGGGCGCAAAAAATAGGAATACCAACCGAAACCGTAGAACCAAAAATGAACAACAATTCGCCTTCAAACAATGAAGCTCCGGTCGAAATGGAACGCCTGTTGGATTTGGCCGACGGCAGCGACGATTCGCTTCGCGAGCTGGTAGAACTTTATTACAAACAAACCGCCGATCAGTTGCAGAAATTGCGCGAAGCGATCAACGCAAACAATGTCGAGGACGTCCGCCGGGTGGCTCACAGTTGCGCGGGCGCCAGCGCCACATTGGGCATGACGCAGATCGTTCCCCCGCTCCGCGAACTGGAAAAGCAAGGCGCGCAGGGAACGCTCGCCCCGAATGCCGCCGATCTTTGCGAAAATTGCGGGCGCGAGTTTATCCGCATCAAGGAATTTTTGGCGGCGCAACCCGTTTTGGCCGCACTCGCTGCTAAATAATGAAAAAAATTCTCATCATCGAAGACGACCAGATCGTCGCAAACGTCTATCGCAACAAGCTCGCGCACGAAGGTTATCAATCCGAAGTCGCTTTCGACGGCGAAAGCGGACTCAAAACGATGCGAACGTTTCAGCCTGACCTCATCATGCTTGATTTGATGCTGCCCAAGATGTCCGGCGTCGATGTCATCCGCCATGTCCGCAGCGAAAAAGATTTTGAGAAACTGCCGGTGATCGTTTTTTCGAATACTTATTTGACCAATTTGATCCAGGAGGCATGGAAGGCCGGCGCCACCAAATGTTTGTCCAAAGCGAACACCTCCCCCAAAGATCTGCTCGATGTCGTCCGCATGACCATTGGCGCGGGTGAAACCATTCATATCTCCGGGCCGGAACGCAAACCCACCGTTATCAGCGCCGCGCAGGACGTGAATTTTCAGAACGAATTACAAAAAACGTTCATCGAAAGCCTGCCCGCCACGATTGCCATGCTTCGCAATGGCCTGATGCAATTCGTAAAATCACCGGATGAAACCATCCGCCTTAAAAATATTTATGAACTTTACCGGCGCGTTCACGCGCTGAACGGAAACTCCGGGCTGGCTGGAATGGTTTTGATCGCGCACATGGCCGCCGCGCTGGAAGCGTTCCTCAAGGAACTTTACGAAAAACCAAAAAATATCAATGCCTCCACGTCGCGCACCGTTGCCGCCGCCGTGGATTTTCTGGGCTTCTTGTTTGAACACGGCACCGCGATCGAAAAACAGGAAATGCCCGCCGCAAAGATTTTGGTGGTGGACGATGAAGAAATCTCGCGTCGCGCCATCATTTATGCGCTCGAAAAAGCACATTTACAATCCACCAGCGTGGCCGATCCTGATGATGCGTTCCGGTTGATTTCGGAAAATTCATATGACCTTGTTTTTCTGGACGTGGACATGCCGGGCATGACCGGTTTCGAACTCTGCGCCAAATTACGCGGCGTGCCGATGCACAAAAAGACGCCGGTCGTATTCGTCACCGCCTTGAGTGATTTCGACAACCGCACCAGCTCGATGATGGCCGGCGGAAATGATTTCATCGCCAAACCGTTCCTGTTCATCGAACTCACCGTCAAAGCATTGATCCATGTGCTG
This sequence comes from Verrucomicrobiia bacterium, assembly GCA_035776755.1. GTDB lineage: Bacteria > Verrucomicrobiota > Verrucomicrobiia > Limisphaerales > UBA11358 > UBA11358. Next base: position 105,059 of record DASTWS010000025.1, on the reverse strand, counting down.
CGCGGAAAAGTTCAGCCGGCAAAATAATCATTCGAAATTAGCCTTGCGCCCGGAGATTGGATTCGCAATCCAATCTCCACCTCAACAAAATAATTTTGCCGGATTCTGTTTTGCGCTTAAGAAGCCTCCGCCGGGCAATTGCTGCAACTTTCCGCCACGCCATTTCTGCAAGCGATAAATCGTTCCAAAAACAAAATCCGGCGCCGCGCCTCCGCGCCCGCCGATCAATTCAGCGCCCCGCCGCACGTTGTCCAACATCCACCCCGGCAGCCGCGCGTGATACGGATTACGTTTGATCTCCCCGGCATGAAACGAAAGCGCCGCCACCAAATCCGCGACGTCGTCCGCCTTTGACTCAACAAGCAAATTGGCGTTTTCCATCTGTCCCCAAAACTCCGTTTCCACTATGAGACAATCGAATTTTCCGGGCAATCGTTTGAGCGCGTCTAAAACCAGAAAATGTGTGCCGATGTGCGCCGGATGAACATCTTCTTTGTTCGGCAAAAAAATCGCGCGCGGTTTTTGCTCTGCCAAAATTTCGGAAACCGTTTTAACGGCCCAACGCCATTGCGCCGGATTTTTCATCCGGGTCTCCAAATTGACTTTTTCGAACGCCGTGGCAATCAGATCAAAGCCCAGAAAATTGCACGCGTTTTGCAACTCACGCAATCGCGCCGGTTGCCGTTCGCGTTTGCTGCCGAGCGTGACGGCGATATTGACAATTCTCCATTTCGATTCCCGCAACAATCTCAGCGGCAACGCGCCGATGATGCATTCATCGTCCGGATGCGGAGAAAAAATCAGCGCGCGTGGAATGCCGGAAGAAATTTTTTGCGCCGGAGATTTTGACTTTGGCATGGAAATTTTTTTTGCGCTTTGAAAAATTCGCGCTTGTTCCAAAACGAATTTGCGAAATGGATTTTGAGCGCGTTTCACGGTTAAGCATTTGCTCGGGACGCGCCAAAAAGCAATCGCAAACTGTTCATCACCACGACCACCGTGCTGCCTTCGTGGCCGACCACGCCGATCGTCAGCGGAATTTTTCCGGCCATCGCGCAACAAACCAGGACCACCACCGTGCCAAGTGAAATAAACAGATTCCATCGGATAATTTTCCGCGCGCGCCGGCTTAAACGATACGCGGACAGGAAATTTTCCAGTCGATCGTGCATCAAAACCACGTCGGCCTGTTCCAATGCCGCGTCCGCGCCGCGGGCGCCCATCGCCACGCCGATATGCGCGGCGGCCAGACTCGGCGCATCGTTCACGCCATCGCCGATCATTGCCACTTTTTGCTGCGCGCTCAATTCGCGGATCGCGGCGACTTTTTCCTCCGGCTTCAATTCCGCGCGAACATCGTCCAGATGCAATTGCTCGCGCAGATGTTCGGCCGCCGGCTTGCGGTCGCCGGTCAAAACGACGCTGCGCAATTTTTCCGCGCGCAAATCATCCACGACCTCGCGCGCTTGAGGGCGGATGTCGTCGCGCAATAAAATTCGCCCGAGCAAATTGCCGCGCGAAATCCAAATCTCGGAAATGCCGGATTCAATCGCGGATTGCGGATCGGCGATCGCAAATTTTTCGGGCTTTGAAGAATTCAAGACCCAATCGCGTTTACCCAGAAAGACATTTTCTCCATTCCATTTTGCTTTTAATCCGTGGCCGGTCACGGATTCGAAATGTTCTAATTCAACCGGCTGCAAATTTTTCTGCTTGCTGTAGAGCGTCACCGCGCGGGCCAGCGGATGCGTGGACAATTTTTCCAATGAATATGCCAGCCGTGCGATTTCGGTTTCGTTTCCGGACGGAAAACTTTCAATTTTTTCGACGCGCAGTTCGCCGGTCGTCAGCGTTCCGGTCTTGTCCAGCGCCACGACGTTGACTTCCGCCAATTTTTCAACCGCCGCGCCGCCGCGAAAAAGAATTCCATGCCGCGCGCCAAAGGCGATTGCCGCCAGAACGGCGCTGGGGATCGAAAGCACCAGCGCGCAGGGCGAGGAGACGACCAGCAACGTGCCGGCGCGGTAAAGCGCGCTGTCGGAATCGATCGCGGTTCGCAACGGCGCGTAGCCGAAAATTTTCCACCAGACAAAATACATCGCCACCGACAGCAAGATGACCACATACGTATAAATGGAACTGAATTTGTCCGTGAACAGTTGCGCCGGCGCTTTTTGCTGCTGCGCTTCCCGGATCAATTTTATGATCTTTTGCAGCGAACTTTCCGCCGCCGGTTTGATGACGGTGATCTCCACCGCGCCCCAAAGATTAATTGTCCCGGCCAGAACGGTTTCGCCGATTTTCTTTTCGACGGGCGTTGCCTCGCCGGTGAGGTTCGATTCGTCGGCAGCCGTCGCGCCTTTGGAGATTTCGCCGTCCACGGGAAATTGCGCGCCGGGCTTGATAAGGAGGCGCATCCCGGACCGGATCTTTTCGACGGCGATTTCGCGCTCGAGATTTTGCTCATCCAAAACGGTTGCCGTTTTGGGCGCATCCCGAAAAAGCGAACGAATTTCCTTTTGCGTGCGGCCGAGCGCAAAATGTTCCAGTGCGCCGCTCAATGAAAATAAAAACAACAGCGTGGCGCCTTCGCCCCAGGCATTGAGATACGCGGCGACCGCAGCCACAAACAGCATCAGGAAATGAACGTCCAGCGTCCGCTTTTGCAATCGTTCCCAAACTTCTTCCGCCGGATAAAAGCCGCCGGTGAGATAAGCGAGCGCGTAGAAAATGATTTTGAAGTGCGCGAGCGTGGAAACATGGCCGATGAAAAATCCGGCCAACCCGAAAACACCGCACAGAACGGCCGCCGCGAGTTGCACTTTCCATTCGTTGATGTGCTCGTCAATGTGTTCGGCGCTTTCCAGGAATTCCACGTCGCGCGGGACGATTTTGGGGATCGGGATTTCGCGCCAGCGCCAAAATTTAGGCGCGGTCGGGCAAGTCGCGCGCGCAATCGTCGTGCTGTCGCCTTCGTGTTTGATCACGACGTTTTGCCGTTCGGCGGGCGACAGCGGTGTTTCGCAGGCGGAACAATTTTCTTCGCCCTGGAGCAACGCACACCGGTTTTTCTGCGCGGCGGCCTGGATTTTTTCGGTCACCAGTCGCGTCAATTTTTCCGCATCCGCGCGGCCCAAAGTCGCGACGGAAATTTTTCCATGCACGGCGTCAATCGTGACGGCTTCGAGGGACGGCTCGGATGCCAGCGTGTTCACGACGGAACGCGCCAGGCAGATTTCGTCTGAGCGTTTGCGTCGTTCTGTCAATTTCATTGCGCTATCTTTTTTAGCATAATAGAAGTTCCGGCGCGATTCAAAACGGTCACGGTGCAAAAAACGTGGTGAGAAAAGCAATTTTGGCGTATTTAATTTTTGTGCGGAGGATGGCAGTCGCCGGTAAGCTGTTAAACTATGGCGAGCGAGATTTCATCGACAGTCCACGGAAACGTTTTTTCCTGGGTGGAAGAAATGGCTGCGTTGTGCCGGCCGGATAAAATCCATTGGTGTGATGGATCGGAGGCCGAATATCGATCACTCTGCGATTCGATGGTGCGGAGCGGGACATTCATCAAATTGAACGAGAAATTGCGGCCAAATTCCTTTCTCGCCCGGTCGCATCCCAGCGACGTGGCTCGGGTGGAAGACCGCACTTTTATCTGCGCCGAAACGCCGGATGACGCCGGGCCGACGAACAATTGGGCGGATCCGGCGGAAATGAAACGGACGCTGTTCGAAAAATTCCACGGCTGCATGAAAGGCCGGACGATGTTCGTGATCCCGTTTGCGATGGGACCGCTGGATTCGCCGATCTGCAAAATCGGCGTGCAATTGACAGATTCGCCTTACGTGGTCGTCAACATGCGCATTATGACGCGCATGGGCAAAAGCGTTTTGGATAAATTGAATTCAACCGGGGATTTCATTCCGTGCATGCATTCGGTCGGCGCGCCGCTGGCGCCGGGGCAACGCGACGTTCCCTGGCCGTGCGAGCCCGATCCGCAAAAAAAATATATCGTTCATTTTCCTGATGAACCTTCGATCTGGTCTTACGGTTCCGGCTACGGAGGCAATGCCTTGCTCGGGAAAAAGTGCCTCGCGCTGCGGATCGCGTCGGTCGTGGCCAAACATGAAGGCTGGCTCGCCGAGCACATGCTCATCCTCGGCGTCACGTCGCCCGCCGGAAAAAAATATTACCTCGCCGCAGCATTTCCGAGCGCGTGTGGCAAAACGAATCTCGCGATGATGAAACCGGCCTTGCCGGGCTGGCGCATCACCACGCTCGGCGATGACATCGCGTGGATCCGTGTCGGCAAAGACGGGCGGCTTTATGCGATGAATCCGGAAACGGGATTTTTCGGCGTGGCGCCGGGAACTTCGGAAAAATCAAATCCAAACGCGCTGGCCGCGTGCGCAAAAAATTCCATTTTCACCAATGTCGTCCTCACACCCGACGGCGATATCTGGTGGGAAGGCATGGATACGCCCGCGCCGGAGCGCGGCATTGATTGGCAGGGAAAAGAATGGACGCCGGCCAGCGGAAAGAAAGGCGCGCATCCGAATTCACGTTTCACCGCGCCAGCGGCGCAATGCCCGGTCATTGACCCGGACTGGCAGAATCCGGAAGGCGTTCCGCTTTCGGCAATCCTGTTTGGCGGTCGGCGTCCGACAACCATCCCGCTGGTGAATGAAGCGTTCGATTGGGAACATGGGATTTATATGGGTTCCTCGTGCGGTTCCGAAACAACGGCGGCGGCGCTGGGGCAGCCGGGCATTTTGCGGCGCGATCCGTTCTCGATGCTGCCCTTCTGCGGCTATAACATGGGCGATTATTTTGCACATTGGCTTTCCTTTGCTGAACGGACCGAGCGCGCCAAATTGCCGAAGGTTTTTTTCGTCAATTGGTTCCGCAAAAATGGCGATGGAAAGTTTTTGTGGCCGGGCTATGGCGAAAATTCGCGCGTGCTCAAATGGATTTGCGAACGCGTGGAGGACCGCGGAAAAATACAAAAAACGGCGGTCGGTAATTTGCCGACGCCCGATGCGCTGGATTTGGATGGCTTGAATTTGCCGGGGGAACATTTGAATCAATTATTTACCGTGGATAAAGACGGCTGGGAAAAAGGCCTGGGCGAAGTCGCCGCAAATTTTCGAAAGATCGGCGACCGCGTTCCGCCAAAATTGTGGGACCAGTTGAATCAAATCCTCGCGCGATTGCAGAAAGTTTGACCACGACCACGACCGTTCGCTTGACGCCAGCGCTAATTGCCTGTTAATTGACCGGCGTAAAACACAAATGATCACCATGAAAACCGTCATTCACATATTTCTTGCCATTGCTTTATTGGGCGTAACATCACTTTCTGCCCAACCGATGGGCGGCGCGCCAGGCGGCCCGAATTTCAGCGGCGCGATGGATAAATTGTTCGGCGACAACCAGACCTTCTCCGCCACGATGGAAACAACGATGATCGGGCAATCCGGAAAAACGGTCACGATGCCGGGAAATTTTTCTTTTGATTCCGGCAAGTCGCGGTTTGAAGTGGACATGACCCGCGTTTCCGGCGGCGAGATCTCTCCGGGAATGACCGCGCATTTGAAACAAATGGGCATGGACAAAGTCATCATGATCAGCCGCCCGGATAAAAAACTTTCCTACATGGTCTATCCGGGATTGCAATCGTATGCTGAAGTCCCCGTCCGGAACACAGAGACCAACGCCAATTTGAATGATTTCAAAGTGGCACTCACGGAATTGGGCAAAGAAACCGTCGCCGGCCATCCCTGCGTGAAAAATAAAGCCGTCGTCACCGATAAAAATGGCGACAAACATGAGTCTCTCGTCTGGAACGCAACCGATCTGAAAAATTTTCCCGTCAAGATTCAGGCCACTGAAAACGGCAACGACGTGACGACCACGTTCACCGACGTAAAATTTTCCACGCCCGACGCCAGCCTTTTTGACCCGCCATCCGGTTACCAGAAATACAATGACATGATGGAAATGATGCGCGACCAGATGATGAAACGCATGGGCGGCGGAATGCCACCGCACTAAAACGAGTCTTAACCACCGTTTCCGCGCAATCGAGAACCGGCTTTAAGTCATTTACCAAAATGTCTCCCGGCAATCGCCGCGATTCATTGTGCGAAAAATCGCTCCGGGATATTCAATGCGCACCGCCAGGGCGGAAACTTTTCTATCGCGCTCACGGCCCGATTTGAATTTGATAAAATCGCGAAGGTTCGCTTCGGTTTGTGATCGTCAGAATGAACGGTGTTGCCGGTGAATTGCTCGTCAGCAACGGCGTCCAATCCAACAGATTCGTCGAAGTCAGCAGCGAATAGTCCGGGCCATTCGGGCCGGCAATGGACAGGTTCAATGATTTTCCTCCGCCGACGGTGATGGAACTGATCGCCGGCTGGCTGACCAGCGGATTTACGGTCACGGTGAAACGGTTGGTCGCGCTCAAAACCGGCGAACCGTTGTCAGCCACTTTCACGGAGAAGGAATTGGTCGTGCCCGCCTGGCTGACCAGCGGGCGCCACTGGACCAGCGCGTTGGTCGGATTCAGCGCGGTGAGCGTCGCGTTCGTTGGCGCGACCAGCAAAGTGAACGTCAAACTTTGCGACGGCAAATCGGCGTCGGTCGCAAAATTCGTCACGAGCAAGATCACTCCGGCGTTGACAATCTGGCTGGCCACCGGAGTCACGCCGGGCGCAGTGTTCAGGAAATGCGAAAATTCCAGCACCGTCCGCCAACTGTTGGTCGGATGTTCTTTGGAACAGAATTGGATGAGGCCGTTGAGTGAATTGGTCGGCTGCGTGATGCGGAGCGAGAGGAATCCGCCGTTGGTCGCCAGATTTGCCGCCGCGGACGTGACATCAATCACCACCGGCACACCGGCGGCGACGGTATTGGTCGCCAGAAAAATTCCCGTGCCGCCGGGTTGATTGTTCCAGGTGATGCCGTTTTCCGTCCAATTGTTCGGCGCGATTTCATAATACATCTTCACATTCGGGTCATCCACGCGGTTCGGCACGAGCGTCACGGTCGCGCTGTGCAGGTTGGTCAGGGCGTGGACATCAAACATGAGATACGCGGCGCGGAAGGCGGTGCCGGACGTGACATTGTTTTTCACCAGCAGATTCGTGGAGTTACCGAAATTGACGGCGGCATTTCCGCCGCTTTCGACATACGCATCGGCCAGCGGCGATTGCGAAAAGTATGGCATCGCCTGCGCGCTTGCTTCCGCGCTGTCCGCACTTTCGCCGCTGATATTCACGGCGGAAACGACGTAATAATAAATCGTCCCGAAGGCGGCGCTGGTGTCGCCAAAACCCGCGGTGGTCACGTTGGTCAACAGCGTATAATTCCCGCCGCTCACGGTGGCGCGTTTGACATTGTAACTGGTCGCGCCGATGACTGTGTTCCAACTCAAGCTCACCTGATTTTTGCCCGGCGCGGCGGTGAAGTTCGCCGGCGTCTGCGGCGGCACGGTGCCGACAAACGTCACGATGTTCGAAGGCTGGATCGCATAAGTGAATGCCGAACCAAAATTCGTGACGGGCGCCTGTATCGCGAGCGATTGCGAATCGGAAGTCAGCCACGGCGTGACCGCGGAATTTGTGGGAAAGCCATTGAGATTGAACTGTTGCGTGATGACGGTGCTGCCGGGATTGATGGCTACGATGACATAATTGCTGGAAGCCAAATCTTTGTAAGCGCTGATTTGCGCGCCGCTCACTGTATTTGTCGCGCCGACCCGATAGAAACCGGGCCGAATAAATTTTGAGAATTGTCCCATCGTGTAGCCGTCCTTCAAAATCGTGCCGCTGCTGTTGGCGAGGTTGATATTGGTATCGCCATCCTGCGCCCACCAGGCGATGTAGGCGTTGAACTGATTGTTCATCGCGTCGTTGATTTCCCGGGCAAAATTCAGGCACACGGGAAAATTCGTCGTGCCGCCGTCGAAATAATGTTCCGTCATCCAGACCGGTTTGCCGTGGGCGATGGCATTGGTATGCACATAATTTCCGCCGCCATAAAAATGGCCGCCGAGGATGCTGAAATGAGTTACCGCGACGGGATCATTGATCACCGGATCGGAATAGGCGTCGTTGAAATGAAACGATTCCGGCATGACGACGGGTTTGCCGATGGCCGGCGCGTTCGTTTTCATGAAATTGAAGATCTGCGCCGCCGTCCAATTCATCCACGCGCTGTAGTCGGGTTCATTTTGGATGGAAATATAATCAATGCCGATGCTGACGGCGGCGTTGCTCAACCAATTGGCGTAATCACCATAATGATTTGGCAGCAGATAACCGCCGCTATTGGAACCGTTGCTCGTCCACGCGATCGGCGCCGACCACGGCGAGCCAAGCACGATGGCGCCAGCGGCGTGAGCGGCGGCGGCGTTGGCGGTTTCCTGGCTCCAAGCTCCGGTTTCATCAATGCGCACGCGCAAAATGGACATGCCGAGCGTGTTGTAAAGCGCGTTATTTTTCGCGCCGGTCAATTGCCCGCACCATGCGCTGGAAAATCCAAAACCGTCAATCCGCTGCTGCGTATTCGTCCAATTGAGCGAGCAAACCGGCGGCGCGGGCGGCGCGCCGTCAATTCCCAAATCCAAATCGGAAACCGTGTAAGCGTAAGAACTCAATCCGAAGGCGAACGCATCAATGTCCAATCCATTTTCGCGCGATGCGATCTGAAATGTCTGGGTCAGATTTGTGGCGGTCACAGTGAATGGATTCGACGACGGCGCGAACAGCGAGAGATTGATCCATTTCCAAACGCCGGAACCAAGTGTGCCGCCGCCGGTCACAACATCCGTCGCATTGGAAAAACCCGCGGAAGCAAGGCCGTTGACAAAAACCCAATCGGAGGCGTTGGCCGGATCGTTTGTTCCAAATCCGTTTCCGTAAAACAGGCTGTCGTCGTTGAAGGTATTCGGGCCGACGCGAACGTGCGCGTAAAGTTGATAGTCGCCGGACGTTGGCAGCGTGACGGAATAAGTGATCACGCGCGAAGCGTTGGTGGGATAATATCCCCCGCCGTCAACCGAGGTGGTGATATATGCCGGAGTTGTTGAATTGCTGATTGCCCAATCGGAACCGGGCGCGCCGGATTCGGCTTCAAACTTCGCCAGCGAAACCGGCGAACCCGAACAATAAAGCGGCAATCCAAAAAGAACCAGGACGAGAACAAAAAAAATGTCCAGTGAAATGATTTTCTGTTTGGAGGCTGGCATGGATTTGGGCACAAAAAATTTACTTCACGGTCATTGTTGTCGCTATACGACATACGTCGTATCTACAGCATGTTGATTTAATTATTCCAACCGATAAACTCCTTTTTCGCCATGAATTTTATTACAACCGCGCTGATTCCGATGCGATGCTTCGCAAAATCTGTTTGTCCAATCCTCTTGCTCGCCTCCTTCACCGCATCGGCGACGTCCGCAATGAATCTTGAAATTCTCACCACTCCATCCAAGGACGCCAATTGCATCACGATTGCCACCAAAGACAGGTGCGCGGCAATTATCGTGGACACGAATGATTTTCCCGTCGTCCAACTCGCGGCGAATTTTTTTGCCGGCGACGTTCAACGCGTTACCGGACAACAACCGGCCGTCACCAATTCCATTGCCGGCGCAGCGCCAGTCATCATCGCCGGAACGCTCGGCCACAATTCATTCATTGATCAATTGGCGTCCGCCGGAAAACTCAAAGACCTTGATACAATCAAAGACAAATGGGAAGCGACGTTGTGGCAGATCGTGGAAAAACCGTTCCCCGGCGTGGACCGCGCGCTGGTCATTGTCGGCAGCGACCGGCGCGGCGCGGCTTACGGATTGACGCAGCTTTCGGAACGCATCGGCGTTTCGCCGTGGAATTGGTGGACGGACGTTCCGGCAAAACATCACGACGCTCTCGCGCTAAAAATTTCCGCGCCCCAAACGGATGCGCCGGGCGTGAAATATCGCGGCATTTTCATTAACGACGAAGATTGGGGACTCAATCCATGGGCGTCCAAAACCTTTGACCCAAAATTCGGAAACATCGGCCCGAAAACGTATGAAAAAGTTTTTGAGCTGATGTTGCGCCTGCGGCTCAATTACATCTGGCCGGCCATGCACGCATGCACCCGGGAATTCGCCTCCGCGCCGGAAAACATCGCGCTCGCCGATAAATTTGGAATCGTCGCCGGCTCATCGCATTGCGAGCCGATGTTGTGCAACAACGTCCACTGGAACGAAAAAGAAAAAGGCAAATGGAATTATCTCCTCAACAGCAACACCATTCACGCCTACTGGGAAGAAAATGTAAAAGCGCGCGGCGCGGACGAAGCGGTTTGGACGCTCGGCATCCGCGGCATTCACGATTCGGCGATGCAAAAACCGCCGACCGCGTTGCCGGACCGGATTGACCTTGTCAGCCGCGTCATCAGCGACCAGCGCGATTTGCTGAATCAATATGTCACGACAAATTTCGGGCCGGTCGCCCAATGTTTCGTCCCTTACAAAGAAGTGCTGCCAATTTACGATGCCGGATTGAACGTGCCCGACGATGTGACGCTCGTCTGGGTGGACGACAATTTCGGTTACATCCGCCGCCTGAGTAATCCGCAAGAACGCAAACGGCCCGGTGGCGCGGGTGTTTACTGGCATTTATCCTATTACGGCCCCCCGCATTCCTACACGTGGATTGACACCACCGCGCCGGCGCTCATGTGGGAGGAATTGCACAAAGCCTGGGAAAATGACGCGCGCACATTGTGGGTCATCAACGTCGGCGACATCAAGCCGATGGAAATGGGCATTGATTATTTTTCAAAGCTCTCCTGGAATCCCGACGGCTTCCAGCTTCCCGAACAAAAGGCATTTCTCCAAAAGTTTGCCGAGGACAATTTCGGCAAAAAATTCGCGCGGCCGATGAGTGATTTGCTGATGGATTTTTATCGGCTCGGAACGATTCGCAAACCGGAATTGATGGACCGCGAATGGGCGATGTCGCTCACACCCGAACGCGCGGCAAAATTGGAAAAAGATTATCGCCATTTATTGAAATCCGAAAAATCGCTCGCGAAGTCAATTCCAGCGTCGGAGCGCGACGCCTACACCGAACTCGTCGGCTTTCCCGTTCGCGTCCTGGGTTCGGCCGGATTGATTTTCATGGTCGACCGCGAGATTCAGGAAGGCAAAGACGTTGCGGCGAACACAAATCAAATCAAGCAATTGCGCGATTATCTCGAAGCGCAGGTCAAAGAGTTCAACACCAAAATCACCGGTGGAAAGTGGAACCACATGATGCCCGGCCTCGTGACGGGAAAATATCTGAGCGCCTGGAACAGCCAGGTGCGCTGGCCGTGGGGCGAAAAAGATTCGGAGAAATTGACCACAAACACCAATGCGCCGTCGGAAAAAACGTGGCGCGATGCGGCGGATGCTGACCGCCAATTTTCTTCAGGCGCCGCGGGATGGAAAGTCGTTGAAGGACTCGGCCCGTCCGGTCGCGCAATGGCATTGTTGCCCGCAAGTCTCGATTCGTCATGGAATGAAACCGACACCAACGCGCCGACGCTTGAATACGATTTCAAAACGAAATCCGGCGACGCGAAGGCATTCATTGATTTCCTGCCGACGTTCCGCATTTATCCCGGAATGCAATTGCGCGTGGCCGTGAGCGTGGACAATCAGCCCGCGACGATTGTGGAAGTGCCCGGCTCCAGCGGCGCCGAAAATGAAAATGGCGCGGTGCGAAGCAATGGCGTGCAGGACAATTATGTTCGCGCCGAAATTCCCCTGCCCGCTCTCGCTGCCGGAAAACATAAATTCACAATCCGCGCAATAGATTCCGGCGCGGTGATTGATCGCGTCTCGCTGCCTTAAAATAATTCAACCACGGATAAACACGGATGGATACGAATAAAACAAATCAACATCTGTGTTCATTCGCGTCCATCCGTGGTTATTTCAGACTTAATTTCGTAATATGAAACTCGGACTCGGCCTCTATCGCCATCAACTCGATGCGGAACATTATCGTTTCGCCAAACAATGCGGCTGCACGCACCTGGTCATTCATCTCGTGGACTATTTCCGCTCCTCGCGCAGCAACCAGCCCGGCGACCAGCCGTGCGGCGATGATTCCGGCTGGGGACTCGCCGGCGATCCAAACAAGCTCTGGACGTTCGAAGAACTCGCCGCCATCAAAAAAGAAATCAATGCCCACGGCCTCGAACTCGAAGCGGTTGAAAATTTTGATCCGGCGCATTGGCACGACGTGTTGCTCGACGGCCCGAAGAAAAAGCAACAGATCGAGAATCTCAAGACCATCATCCGCAACCTCGGCAAGGCTGGCATTCCGGTCATGGGCTACAATTTTTCCATTGCCGGCGTGGCCGGGCGCGTGAAAGGAAAATTTGCCCGCGGCGATGCCGAAGCCGTCGGCATGGACGGCCCGCTCGACAAACCGTTGCCCAACGGCATGGTCTGGAACATGGTCTATGACAAGAATGCACCCGCCGGAAATGCGCCGTCCGCCACGCCGGAACAACTCTGGTCGCGATTGAAATTTTTTCTCGATGAATTGGTTCCCGTCGCCGAAGAAGCCGGCGTCACGCTGGCCGCGCATCCGGACGATCCGCCCCTGCCCTTCGTCCGCGCCCAACCACGACTCGTCTGGCAGCCGCAACTGTTCCAGAAATTGATTGATTTGAAACCGAGTCCGCGCAACGCGCTGGAATTTTGCGTCGGCACGGTTGCCGAGATGAAGGATGGGGACGTTTATGACGCGGTGGAAACTTACAGCCGGCAGAACAAATTGGCTTACGTCCATTTGCGCAATGTCCGCGACAAAGTGCCGCATTACAAAGAAACGTTCATTGACGACGGCGCGGTGGACGTGCTGCGCGTGCTAAAGATTTTGAAAAAGAACAATTTCAACGGCGTCATCATTCCCGATCACGCGCCGCAAATGAGTTGCGCGGCGCCATGGCATGCCGGAATGGCCTACGCGCTCGGGTTTTTAAAGGCTGGGTTGAAAATGGTTGAAGGTTAGTTTGCCTATTGCGCAGTTTTTAACCACGAATTCCATCCAAGAGATCAAGACGAGGTCACCGCGCCGAAACCGATTTATCGTTCGTGAGCTTCGTGGCGGAATTCATTTCCGCCGTTTTCAACACGCTGAAAAATGCCGGCTTGGGTTTTCCGTCGCGGTCGAACAGGAGCGGATAGGAGGTTCGCCCGCGGATCGGATAATCGTTCAGCCAGGAATTGCCGTCGGTCACGCCCCAAAGCGTCACACGGCTGATGCTGGCACGGTGTTTCAGAAAAACGGAAAAGAAATCGGCGTAACGTTCCGCCAGTTGTTGTTGCACGGCTTCCGGCAAGCCGTTGGTGTAGGGGTTCATTCCCGGTTGCATTTGATAGCGGTCGGAGATTTCCGCGTCGAGCGAACGGCGTTTGGGCGACGGCAACACGTTCACATCCAATTCAGTGATCATCACTTTGACGCCGAGCTTTTCAAACGCGGAAATGGTTTCGTCCAGGTCCGCGTCGTCCGGCCAGTCCAACGCGTAATGGCCTTGCAATCCGACGCCGGTGATCGGGATGCCTTCGGCCCGCAATTTTTTCACGAGCGCGATGGCGCCGGCGCGTTTGGGCGCTTTTTCCAGGCCAAAATCGTTGTAATACAATTCGGCTTTCGGATCGGCCTGGTGCGCAAATTCAAATGCCTTTTCAATGTAATCGTCGCCGATGATTTTGCGCCAGGACGAATTACGCAGCGTGCCGTCTTCGTTCAGCGCTTCGTTCACCACGTCCCAGCCGCCGATCTTTCCTTTGTAACGCCCGACGACGGTAAAGATATGTTCGCGCATCCGTTTGAGCAGTGTGTCGCGGTCGATGTAATTTCCGTTGTCATCGCGAAAGACCCACCCGGGCGTCTGGCTGTGCCAGACCAGATTATGGCCGATGATGAACATGTGATTTTTTACGCCGAAATTGACGTAGCAATCGGCCAGCGCGAAATCGTATTCGCCAGGTTCGGGATGGATTTTTTCCCATTTCAAAACGTTTTCCGGGCTGATGGAATTGAATTGTTCTTTGACGATAGCGGCTTCGAGCGAATTGGATTCGCAATACTGTGATTCATTCAGCGCGGCACCGATGAGGAAATCATTTTTGAACGCTTCTTTGAGAGACGGTTCCGGATGAGCAGTTTTCACGCTGGAACAACTGGTTAAAATGAACACGAATACCACGAACATCCCTCCGACGATCGCTTTGCTAAAGTTTATTTTACCGCGTTTCATGATACTACTCCTGCTGCCGGGGAATTTGTGAATTGTTGCCGGCGCGCCGCCAATTCATCCGCCATTTGAATCGTCGTGCGTTTATTCAATTGATAGATCACCAGCAAAACTGTGCAGATGGCGAACAACGTTCCCACGCCCAATCCGCTGCAGACGCGATAACCGAAAATCGCCCGCGCGGCATCGGGCAATTTGGTGTCGTAATCAAACGCGTATTTCATGATCCACAGGAACGACGCGCTGCCGAGCGCGAGGCCGGCTTTCAGCGCGAAACCGATGGTCGCAAACACCATTCCGGTAAAACGCCGTCCGGTTTTCCATTCGGAATAATCGGCAACGTCGGCGAAAATCGCCCACGTCAGCGGAATTGTCGGCGCATAAGCGATGGAACCCAAAACCGTGAGCGCAATCATTCCCCAAACGTTGGCCGACGATAAAAAGTAAAACGCCAGCGCGCACACGGTCGAAAAGGCGAATCCGCCGACGGCGACGGCTTTTTTCCCAAAACTTTTTGCGAGCGACGGAGAAATTAAAATCACGACAATCGTAATGCCAGTTCCGAGCATGTTGATGATGCTGTTGAAAACGTCGGCGACGTTGGACGCAGTTTGATCGCCATGAACCAGATAGCCGAGCGTTTCCAGAATGCCGTGCGCCGATGCGCCGGCCGGAACGACGAGGCCGAGCTTTTGCGCGAAGTTGAACATCGCGGTTTTGTCCGCGAAGTGATGGTAATAATTGTAGAGCGCGCCGCCGCGGAACGAGAGGATCGCAAAATGGACGAGCGTCCAGCACCACATCACTTTCCACGGATTATTTTTTAATAAATCGCGAAAATCGTGCAGCGGCGATGATTTTTCTTTGGTCACCGGCTGGATGCGTTCGCGTGTGGTCGCAAAGGTGATGAAGAACAAAATCAAACACAGCACCGCCCAAAGCGTCATCGTCATTTGCCACCCGTGCTGGCGGTCGTGGCCGGCGGCGAATTTGGCGACGAGCGGCAGCGTAAATCCGCCCACGATGAATTGCGCGGCGTTCACGGCGATGAAGCGGAAGGAATTTAATTTGGCGCGTTCGCCGAGGTCGCCGGTCATCACGCCGCCGAGCGCGGCATACGGCATGTTGTTCATCGAATAGATCGTCATCAACATCGTATTCGTGATGGCGGCGTAAGCGATGAGCGCGCCCATGCTCCAGCCGTGCGGCGTGGTGTAGGCCAAAATCATGATGATAGCCCACGGCACGGCGGTGAACAGGATCCAGGGACGAAATTTTCCCCAGCGCGTATTCGTGCGGTCGGCAAGGATTCCGACAATCGGATCAGCCACAGCGTCCCACAATCGCGGCCAGAGTAAAATCGCGGCGGCGGCGCCCGCCGAAAGCCCAAAGACATCCGTGTAAAAATTCGTCTGGAAGAGAATCATCGTCATGAAGACGAAATTCGCGGCGGCATCGGCGGCGCCGTAACCGGCTTTTTCTCCGAAAGAAAGTTTCTGGAAAGAATTCATTGCCGGCCTTCAATTGTTTTGATCGAACCATCCGGGAGATATTCCAGTTCGACCACTTTCAAGCTGCGCAACCAGGTCTTGCCGCCTGAAGGTTTGGAATCATGATGGAACAGATACCATTTGCCCGCAAATTCGCAGATGCTGTGATGCGTCGTCCAGCCGACGACCGGCGTCAGGATAACGCCTTGATAGGTGAACGGACCGTAAAGATTCTCGCTCGTCGCGTAGCAAAGCAGATGCGTGTCGCCGGTGGAATAGGAGAAATAGTATTTGCCGTTGTATTTGTGCATCCACGACGCTTCAAAAAATCGGCGTGCGTGGTCGCCGGCTTTGAGCGGCTCGCCGTTTTTATCCTGAATGACCAGATCGCGCGGCGCTTCGGCAAATTCCAACATGTCGTCGCGCAAACGAACAATTTTCGGGCACAGCGCCGGTTCGTTGTCGGCGGGTTCTTTGCCACATTCGACGGCTTTGTTGTCGCGATAACGCTGCAATTGGCCGCCCCACAATCCGCCAAAAATCAAATAGTGCGCGCCGTCGTCGTCGCGAAAAGCGCACGGATCAATGGAGTAACTGCCTTTGATGAGATTTTCCTGCGAAATGAACGGGCCTTGCGGTTTGTCGCTGATGGCGACGCCGAGATGAAAGACATCATTTTTATCCTTCACCGAAAAATAGATGTAGTATTTTCCGTTCTTGAACGCGCAATCGGAATCCCAAAGCTGGCGGCCGGCCCAGGGAATATCTTTCAGATCCAAAATCACGCCGTGATCGGTCACCGGCCCGTCCATCGCATCGAGCGAGAGCACGTGATAATCGCGCATGTCGAAATGGTCGCCGTTGTCATTTTCACGGATGCCAGATTCGATGTCGTGCGAGGGATAAATATAAAGCCTGCCGTTGAAGACATGCGCCGCCGGGTCGGCCATATAAATGCCGTCTGGAACCAGATAGCGTGGGGGATTTTTCGCCATAATCACTGCGGAATAATTTCGATCGCGTTGATTTCGGGATTTTCAGTTTGCGTCGTAAAATCAATGCGGAAAATTTCATTCGTCACTTCCACCGGAACCGATTCCACATAAGCGCGATTCGACCCGCCGGCTTTTACCCATACGTCGAAGTCCTTGAATTCATGTCCTTGAACATTGAAGGAAAAGACGCGTTGTTCGGGCCCGCCGATGCCTTCATACGTTTCCGCAAAATAAAGTTTGGCGAGATATTTGCCGTTGGGAATTTTGCAGGAAAAGGAATTCATCCCGTAATGTTCGGTCAGAAAAAGCCCGGCATCTTTTGTGTTTTCAATCACCGTGGATGGATCGCGGTCAATGATGTCGCCGCCGTCAAAACCCTGGTCGGGCAGCCAGACATTTGCGAGGGAATCGGTGAATGCCATGGATGATCCGGCATCCAGGCGAAAGACAGAACCGGCGGGCACTTCGACAGCCGGCGGCGCGGGTGCGGCAGGAGCGGGTTCTGCCGCGACCGGTGTTGTTGTTTCAGAACCGGAAGTCGCACATTCCTGCGACCGGCAGCCGGTAAGAACAAAATAACCGGCAACGCACATACCAAGACAAAGAATGACGTGAGAGACTTTTCGCATGTGCGCCCATTATCGGACAAACTGGACTCGCCAAACAATCAGCCAAATGTCGTATTGTTGCGGCACAAATCGCGATGACAAACCGAAGGCCGTTCCTCGGTCACGACAAAACCCCAACGGAACGCCGTCGCTATCAATTTCCATTCTTCAATTGAATTGATTCGATTTCGACTTCGCCGCGCACGAAATGGAAGCATATCGTGGATATGCTTTCGGGCGGACAATTATCCGGAATTGTTTGAGATTAGCCTGCCGGTTTGAATTCAAGGATATATCAACCGATAAAAGACGCTGCTGTTCGTGGTCATTGGAACCGAAAGCTGATTGATGTTTGTGGAATTGTCCACCGTCACCCAATTGGTTCCAAGCCCGGCATTCAATGAATTGATTTGCACCTGCAATCGCCAGCCGAGGTGATCCAGCGGCCATGAGAGCCTGAAGTTTCCATTTGAAACCGTAAAAGAAATATTCGTCGGATTGGTCGCAACCGGATCGGGGATCAGTAAATTTCCGGAGCCGGAAAGATACGCGCTGCTGTTGGCGGAATTGTAAATGCCCGCCGGTTGGCCGATTCCATCCAAAATCAGCGCGCCAATCCGATTTGTGCCGGTGAAATTGAGATTTAGGATTGCGCCGTTCGTTACGATTACTGTGCCGTTTGTTGGCAGCGTCGGTTGTCCGAACGTCAATGTTCCCGCGTTGACGGTGGTATCGCCGCTGTAATTGTTCGCGCCGTTCAACGTTTGTGTGCCGGCGCCGTTTTTGATCAGGCTGACGGCGCTTCCCGGTGTATCTGAAATGGTTCCGCTGAACGTATCCGCGCTTCCGTCATTAAATGTCAAAGTCACCGACGAACCACTGTTCGTCAAAATTCCGCCGCTGCCGCTGACATCGGAAAGCGATGCGATAGTTTGTGACGTTCCCGTCAAATCGAGAAACGCGCCGGACGCCAGACTGACCGGTGAAGCAGGCGGCAATTGTCCGGTGGTCGCGCCATAAACAACAACCGTTTCATTCGACATGATATTTTGGATTTCGTTTTGGCTTAACGCGCGGTTGAACATGTAAATCTCATCAATGGAGCCAATGAATGGCATTTCGCCATCACCCGTGTCGGGCGTGTCTCCGATCAAAAATTTATCAGCCGAGGTCATTGCCTGCGCGCTCCAGCCGGTCGCCCCTGTTTGCGCGTCCACCTGTCCGTCCACGTAAATCGTTTTAACGCCGCCACTGACAGTGATGGCAACAAAATGCCAGGAATTGTCGTTGAGCGCGGTCGTTCCGGTCAGCCAGCCATCGCCCCAGCGAACGCCGCCGGCTTTTGTTCCGGCGGATGTGCCATTGTTGTTCAAATAAAAAGTTGTGGCGTCGGAACTCCACGTTCCGTCGCCCTGATAACCATAAGTCGCGCCGGCGGTGCTGGTCTTGATCCACAATGCATAGGTCCAACTTGCGCCGAACGAATCGCAATCCAACGGCGTTACTTTATTGTCAACTTCAAGGTCGGACACGCCATCGAGATAAAGCGCGCTGCCGTATTTGCCGCTGCTGGTGGTGACGGCGTTGCCATTCAAAATGCCGTTCATCGCCGCGCCGCCGGAGCCAAGATTCGTCACGATGCCGTCGCCAACGCCCTGGTCAAAATTGAACCACAGTAATGGCCCGAGCGACGCGACATAATTGGTGTTGTTGCTCTGGCCGAACTTGACCGTGCCGGAATTGATGATCGTAGCGCCGCTGTAATTGTTTGCGCCGGACAACGTCACCGTGCCCATACCGGATTTGGTCACGGAACCGTTGCCGGAAATGGATCCAGCGAAGACTGTGCTGGATGAATTTCCAAAGGTAAATGCCGTCGAAGAATTTCCGCCGAGCAAAATGCTGCTCGAATTGCTGCCGGAAAGCGAGCCGACGGATTGCGCAGTGGTGTCGAGCACGAGCGTTGCGCCAGAACCGAGAATGACATTTGCGTTGGCGGGCAGCGCGGGACTGGTCGCTTTGGCGCCATTCATGATATTGGTGATTTCCGCCCGGCTCAACGCGCGGCCAAAAACGGAAACATCGTCAATCAATCCGTTGAATCCGATTTTGCTGTCCGCGCCCGACGCCGCGCCGCCAATCCATAATTGATTGCCCGTGCCGGAACCTGTCCACGAAGATGAGCCGGAAAGAACCGGATCCACCGCGCCGTCGCAGAATAAATTTTTTACACCGTTGGAAACGGTCATGGCAACGAAATGCCAATTTCCGTCGGCAAGATTGGTGGTTCCGGAAACAAAACTTTGAGCGTAGCGGACGCCTCCGGCGTGAGTGCCTGCGCCATCGCCTTGCGTGCCGTTCTCGAGATAAAATTCCGTGTTACCGGACGACCAAACGCCGCTGCCCTGATATAAATAAACGCCGCCCGGCGTCGAAGTCTTCAGCCACATCGCGACCGTCCAATTATTTCCCGGCTGCCCATTGAAATTAACCACAGGACTGTTCACCAACACATAACCGGTGCTGGCCGGGCCGTTGCTGACCATGAGCGCTTTTCCGGAATGTCCGCCGGAAACGATGAGCACGTTGGTGCCGGTCAATGTGCCATTCAGCGCCGCGCCACCGGCGCCCTGATTGATGACCGTTGCCCCATTCGTTTCATCAAAAGATAAATGCAGGAGAGGATCGTCCAATTTCAACGTGCCGGCGGCGATAACGGTCGGCCCGGAATAATTGTTTGCGCCGCTCAACGTCAGCGTGCCGGAACCTTGTTTGATCAGGCCGCCGCCAATGTTCGGCGAAATTGTTGCCGTGCCCGGCGTCGCCGCAGTAGTGAATCCACCGCCCGCGAATCGAATTGTCGGCGCGGAAGTGTAACCGGCGCCCGGACAGGTCACGATTACACTCGCGACCACGCCGTTGGAAATGGCCGCGGTTGCTGTCGCATTACTGCCGCCGCCACCGGTGATGAGAATTTCCGGCGGCATGACGTATCCCGCGCCGCCGTTTGCAATCGGAATCGAGCTGACACCATTGCCTGTCGGCGCGAGCAATGGCTGGTCAATGGCGACGGTTTGTCCGTTGTCATCAATCGTCGCACCGTTGCTGTAAATCAAAACGCTTTGCAAACTGCCGATCAACAATCCGCCGCTATTCCCGGCTTTGAGCGTGCCGCCATTGAAATTGATTCTCGACGCGCCCGCCGCGGATGGAATGCATAACACCTGCATCACGCCGCCGTTCAAATTCAGATTACAGATGTTCGCCGCATTTCCGCCAACGTTCAAAAACACATCGAGGCTGGGAATAAGAAACTGCGCATCGCCGCTCAATGTGGTCGTGTTGGTTTGCGCCGCGCCGCTGCCGGACCAATTGGCGCTCAATCCATTTGCGCCGGAGACGGATGGCGTGCCGCCGCCGGAAACATCCACGATGCCGCCGGAAAGATTCACCACGGAAGATTCGCCGGCGCCGCCGCGGTTCATGATGAAAAAGGACGAAGCTGAATCCGACATGACAACATTTCCGCCATTCATATCAAATTGCCCGAACGTGCCCGCGCCGCCGCTGCTGCCGCCGACGTGCATTTCCGTCGCCAGATTAATGGTTCCGGCCGATAAATTGTAATAGCCAAAACTGTCCGCCGCGCTGCCGATCTGCAATCCGTTAAGACCGGAAACGGCATTGACCACGGTATTATCGCCGCTTTGAAAAAATGCGCCGCTGTTGCCGGCGGTGTTTCCGACGAGAATCGAGCTGCTGCTTAAAAGCTGGCCGAAATCCATCAATAATAACACGCCACCGCCGACCGTCGTGGCGCCGGTATAATCGTTTGCTTTGGTCAAGGTCAGCGTGCCGGAACCGCCTTTGCTCAACGAACCAGCCAACGAGATATTTCCGTCCAGTCTTTGAGCCGCCGAGCTGGCGTAGTTGAACGTGCCATAATTGGCAATGTTGCCGGAATAATTTCCACCGCCCAATTCCCCTGCTCCGCCGATGCTCAATGTGCCGGCCATGATGACCGTGTCTCCGGTAAATGTGTTCGTCGTATTCAATGTCACCGTGCCCGTTCCCCATTTGGTCAGCGTCGCCTCGCCGCCGATGCCTGAGCTGTTGGTCGAATTGATCGTATAGCTCAATGATGAATTGCTGAAAACAATGCTGTAGGGCGCGACGTTTGCCGGAAGATTCAAGGCGGTTCGCGTTGCCGTGTCGTTGAAGATGACCGTCGAGCCGTCGGAATACGTTCCGCCGATGCCGCCGAACAGCCAATTCGTCGTCACACCGTCCCAATTTGAATTCATATTTCCCTGCCAGACGAGTGTTGGCACCGGCACGATGGAACCGGCTTCATTGCTTTCGAGACTCTCGCCGTTGGCGTTGACGGCGGAAACAACATAGTAATACGTGGCGTTGAAAACCAATCCGCTATTTGTAAAACCTGTCGAAGTAATTCCCGTGGCGACCGTGACGTAAGGGCCGCCGGAATTCAAGGAACGTTTAAGATCGTAACCCGTTGCGCCCACGCTCGCATTCCAGGATAAAATGATTTGTCCGCCGTAAATTCCGGTGGCCGTCAAACCGGTTGGAGTCGCCGGCGGCGTCAATGTCGTTGCGCTGGCTTCAACCGAATCCGTCCCGGCTCCGCCGCTGTTGACGCCGGCAACAACGTAGTAATAAGTCGTGCTGCCGCTCAAACCCGTATCAATCAAATTCGTCGCGGTGATTCCGGAAACGACGACATCGTAAGCTCCGCCGCTTGTGAGCGAACGTCGCACGAGATAACTGGTCGCGCCCGGAATCGCCGTCCATGAAAGATGGATCACACTCGACGAAACCGCCGTCGCGGTCGCGGTCGACGCGGATGGCGCGGATGGCGGAGCGCTGGTGTAGAGCGACGCGATTTGCGCCGCGCTCAATGCGCCGTTATAAATCCGGAAATCGTCTATTTTACCGTTCAAATACGGATCGCCTGAAAATTGAGACCGGCCGATGAAATTATTCGTCGCATTGACGAGACTGCCGATCATATCGGGATAATAAGACATCACGCTGTTTGTTCCGACCGCCACGCCGTCCACGTAAAGAATGCCAACGCCGCTGCCTTCCGTTCCTTTGAGCGTCACGGCGACTTGATGCCACGCGCTTGGGCTTAATGCCGGACCGTTGATCTGTTGCTCGCCGCCGCCGTTGAATTTAGAAATGGCAAACCGCGTCGTGCCGCTGCCGGAAAATGGCGTCAGGAACATGTAACGGTCAATGTCCGCGCCGAAATCAAAGATCCGCGCCCAGGTGTTGATGCTGTTCAGGTAAACCCAGGTAACGATGGTAAAGTCGTGAAGGCCGGAAATTAAACCATTCGGCAGAGCGACATATTGCGAACTGCCGTTCAGGTTGAGGGCGTTGCCAAATTTTCCGGCGATGAAACTCGCGCCGTTCTCGAGCGTCGCTGACGGGCTTAAACCGGATGAATCCGCCGCCGTTGTGCCGCTGCTTTCGTCGAATTTGTAATAAGTCGTCAGTTGGTCGAGAATGCTCACCTGCTTTTCCGCTGAATTGGCCGATTCACCGAATTTGTCCACCGCCGAGACAACATAGTAATAGGTTCCGCCGTTGGTTGCAGTGGTGTCGGTGTAAACAAATTCTGCCGGATTGGAAATCGTCGCAATCGCCGTGTAAGGCCCGCCGCTGACGGTGGCGCGTTTGACAAGATAATTTGTCGCATACGCCGACCCGAACCACGTCAACGTGACATTGGTTTCGCTCACGTTGGCGGTCAATCCAGTTGGCGCCGCGCCATCGGCAATGGAATCCTGCATGCAGGTGAGAGTCGTGAAGCCGACGAAGTCGGGCGAATTCCCGTTGTTATAAAATCCATCCGGCCGGAGAGCCGCCGCCGCCTGCGCTGTCCACGGCGCGGACAAACCTTTCACGTTCACATAATGGTTGTAGAACATGTCCCATGTCGGCGGCAAAAAGCCGCGGCTGCCGCTGCTCAATGCAGCAGTGCCCCAGGCGAAATTCGCTCCCTCGCAAACATCAAACGGTGCATACGGCACGTCGTTCCAGAGATTATATTTGGCAACATATTCCAACGCGCGCAAAAAGCGGTTGTTGTCATAGCCATACAAATCCACGCTTTGGTTCCACGCCACCTGGCAAGCCACGCCCATCCATGCGATGCCGTCCATCGTATGCGCCTGGTCGCGGCCGCTTTCCTGCCATTGCGCCAATCCATTAGTGTGAATGAACCATGCCGCGCTGGTGATATTGCCATTGCCTTTGCCTTGTTCAAAATAATCCACGGCCGTTTGGAACATATTCGTGTCATCGCAAAAAACGCCGCAAGCCATGAGCGATGCGAGATTGCATGCATCCCAATTGCACCAATAATGGCTGTCGCAGGTGCCATTGTGATTAACGAGAAAACTTTCGTTTCCGGCGGCGAAGATTTTGAGAAAATTGCAGTAATTACTGACGCTTGTCTGCGACCAGTTGGTGTAACCGTGCAACACTTCACCGGCGACGGCGAATTCATAACCGCAAATGCCCGCGCCCAGCGCCCAATTGCTGTTGCCGCCGACGCCATTGGTCATGGTGCCCGACCAGGCATCGCATCCTTGAACGGCTTTTTCGGCGTAATTGGTGTCACCACTGATCCGCCAGCGCAAGGCGAGATAATAAATCGCCAGCGCATCTTTCTGGCTGCGGGCGTAGTTGTTGGGCGACGCGCCACGGACAATCTGCGTCACCGGAGCCCATGGCCAGCCAAGATTGGCTTCCGCCACGTTGGTCAGTTGACGATAGCTGTCAATCCACGGTGAAATACCGGCCGCCACTTTACTTTTCATCCGATCAAAATCCGCCTGCGTGTGCAGGCCGCCGGGATGAATAAATTGCGCGTGAAGTGAAAATGCCGGAATCAGCGCCAGCAGCGCGATCGATAATTTTCTGCCGGAGTTAAAACATCGCAGGTTCATTATTTTCAATTGTCCTGGTTAAGACGGGTGACACCAAAGGTTCGTGTAACCGTTCGGGATAGCAAAGGCAGATTCATGCACACTGTCGCATCAATCCGTCGCAAACCGTTCATTTTCCGAGCCGATAAAATTGGGCGGCATTTGTGACGGGCACGGCGACCTGCCATTCGCCGCCGGCAATTTGCGGCGTCAATTCCGTGTAAATCCAATTGCCCGAAGCCAAATTGGTGGTGCTAAGGACATAAAAACCGGCCGCATTCAGCGGCCATGAAATTCTTAAATTGCCCGGAGCCGGCAAGGACGGACTGATTGTCGGGTTGGCATCGCTCAACAATTGATCCGGACCGAGGGCGCCGGACGCGGCGATCTCCGCGGGACTGAGCGCGCCGTTGTAAATACGGAATTCATCCAGGTTGCAATCAAAATAGGAATCACCACTGTAAAGCGAGCGTCCGATGAAGTTCAAAAGGTCATTGACGGAACTCATCGGAATGGTGATGGAGGAATTTTGCGCGGCCAAAATACCGTTTGTATAAAGCATCAATTGGCCGAGCGGCGGGTTGAAGACGGCGACGACGTGCAGATTTGTCCGGCCGCTCCAGTCGCCGGAAGGGCTTGGCGCAGTATTCTGTTCGCCGGAATAATTGGAATCAGTGATGGCGATGCGTCCATTTTTTGGCTGACAAAAAATGTAATTAAGACCGGAGCTGCCGTTGATATTGCCAAATCCAAACAAAAAACACGCGGACGGAAGCGTGGTTGGAAAGGTTGCCCACAATTCAATCGTGACCGCGGTGTAATTGCTCAAGATATTCGCCGGCAATTGAATATATTGCGAACTGGCGCCCAGTAATTGAACTTGTCCATCATTGAATGTTCCTCCGTTCGGGAGGATGCCGTCCCAGGCCGCGCCGCCGATCGAATCGGCAACATTGGTTCCCGATGTCTCGCTGAAACTATAACGATGTTCCAACGTGACCGGCGTATAAATCACTTGCACGGTTTGCGTGGCCGATAGACCCAGCGCCGGATAGCTGGCGATGATTGTCGCGGTGCCGGAGTGAACGCCGGTGACGCGACCGGAAATATCCACGACCGCGATGTTTGTGTTCAACGATGTCCACGTGATGGCATGGTTGGAATTGGTCGTCAGATTGAACCAATTTCCCAATTGTTGTCCCCACACGGTCGAAGAAACGGCAAAACCGTTGGTGATGACCGGCGGCAATTGCAGCGAGAGATTTGTGTAATTGTTCATGCCATCCGCAGTGAGTTTGATGATGGATAGCGAATTGGCGGGCAGCGTGAGCGTGAAATTGGTGCCGGCATTGGAAATGTGATTGGTCACCGGCGAAACATGCGTCGGCGCGGCGAAAGAATTTTCATCCGACGGGCTGCCGGAAGTCAATTGGACGACGTCTGCATCTGGTGAAATCGAATTCACGCCGGTCAAATTCATCGTCGTGATCAACGGCGTGCTGTAAGGATTGACAGCTTTGACGATGACCTGTCCACTTGATTTGTTGAACGTGGTCGAGGCGTAAAGGCCGCTGGTGGAATTGGTGGAATAATTTACGGTCTGAACCAGCGAACCGTCCAAATAACATTGAACCGTGTAATTGCTCACGACGATGCTGATGTCATACCACGTGCCGGTGGCGATTGCCGTCTGCGAAACCTGCCCCAAAACGGCTTTTGTGCCGCCGGACATTTGCTCGACGCCGTCGAGGGTGTTGCCCCAGCCGCCAACGTTCCACCACGTCCAATTATTGTCATCGCTCCAATTGAACAAAATCAGAAAACCCTCGCTGCCGCTGGCTTTTCGCGCGCGAAGCGAGATCGTGTAGTTCGCCCAATTGGTATCGCCGGTCGTGGAACGGCAATCGGTTGTCGAAGCGGATGTTTGTTGATACAAACCCGCGTTCGTGCTCCATGAACCTTTGTAAACGCGCCAGCCATTCGTGCCCTGGTTGACAAAATCGCTCTGGTAAATGACAACGCCGTTGCTGGTCACGACGATGTTCGTGTATTGCACGGATGTGTTCCACGAACCAACTCCAATCGCACCATGCGGCGGCGGCGCGGGCGCACTGGAATCAACTTGGATCGCCGTCGGCAGCACATAATCGCCGCGATTGTTCGAAAACATTTTCTGGACGTAATATGACGGCGTGCCGAACACCTGCGAGCTGTTGTAATAGATCAAATCCGGATGCCATTGAATACCGTTCACATTGGCAAACAGCGGCGCGTAGGAAGCAAGCTGAACAATGTCGGAATTCCGTTCCATTCCGGTCATGAACGCCGCTTCGCCGAGCGCAGCGGAAAGGTTTCCATAAGTGCCAAAGCCTGACGTCACGGCGTATTCGCCGACGAAGACTTTCGGCCCGCTGCGATTGTAATTGTCGTATTTCGTGGCGTAGGAAATAAATGTCCCCGGGCTGGAATAATAATGTTCGTCTTCAATCTCCACGGGCCGGCTCGTCGGAATGCCGCCCCAATTTGGCGTGATCAGATGCATCGAAGGATAATTCGATTTGATCGCATCGTAAAACAACGCATATCGGTCGTTGTAATAGGATCCGCCGTTCTCATTGCCGATTTCCATGTATTGCAAATCATACGGAGCCGGATGGCCGTTGGCGGCGCGCAAGGCGCCCCATGTCGTATTCGTATCGCCGTTGGCGTATTGGATCAGATCGAGCGCGTCTTGCACCCACGGTCCCATTTGATCGAGCGGCACGGTGTTGTTGGTGCTGCCGTTGTAACCTAGCGCCAGGCCGGCATTGATGCCATAAAGCAATCGCATTCCCATGTCCTCGCACTGTTGCGCGTATTCATCGAATCCGTAGCCGTCGGTGGACCAATAACCCCAGGCATCGTTCTGATGGCCGGGCCGCTCTGAAATGTCGCCGATGGTTTTCTTCCAGCGAACGGCATTGGCCATGGTATCACTTTCAATGAAATTGCCGCCCGGATAACGCATGAATGACGGATGCAATGCGTCCAACATATTTGCGATGTCGGCGCGAAGCCCGTTCGTGCGATTGTGAAACGTCGCTTGCGGAAACAGGGAAACCATGCCCAGCCAAACGCTGCCCGGCTGGGAAATGCTGATCACCAATTGCGCGTTGGTATCCGTCCCGGAGGAAACAAGGGATGCGGAAAATTTTTGCCAATTGCCGTTCAATCCGCCGAACGCGGTTTGCGCATAGACAATCGTGCCGGATGAATTCCTCAACTGTGCTGTGAGCGAACCGGAAAATCCTGTCGGCGCTGCCGCATAAAAACTCAGGTTATAGGTTGCGCCGTTGGAAATGGACATTCCCCAATAACCGGAATTGGCAACGCCCACGCTGCCGCTGCCCGAAGACAACGTGAGCTTCAACGAACTGACGATATTGGTGTTTAGCGGCTGCGTTGAATCCACGCTCATTGTTCCCGTGGCCGTGCCACTGGTCACAAGCGTCCAATAATCCGGGTTCGAAGATTCGGCGAAGGAACGGTTGCGGACCATTTCGCCGTAAATTCCGCCGTCGCCGGCATAATTGATCTCCTCAAAAAAAATGCCGAACAGATTCGTGCTGACGATTGCGCCCGGGCGACTGGCATCAATTGTCACGATGGCGGCGGATTGCCCGTGCGCCAAAGCCGTGACCAGGGTTATTAACGAGGCAAAAAGTCCTGCTGTTTTTGATGGCCGGGACAACGAAAAAATCCAGCCTGAAATATTGTGAGCAATTCGTCCGCCCAGACAATTATTGATGATTTTCAATTGAATCTTTCACAATAATGTCACCACCAGAAGTAACAGCCACCAGTGCCGGAAGCCAGGTCGGGAGTCCGCGGACAGCTCGGATGCAGATACATAAATTTTTGCCATTCGACATGGCCGTCAGCAAACGCAAGGTTGCCGCCATCGGGAAGCCGTCCCGCCTTCAAATGAGAGGTCCGGTGGGTGTAAGTCCCCTGCACCAGATTGAAACTGCAAATCCCAAGATTGGCGCCGACTTTTTTCGACACAATTCCGCAGGAGAGCAAAACCGTTTCCGTCGGGCTTTTCCCGGGCGGAAGATTGTAAGTGGTGACCATATTCGTAATCAATGTCGAGTTGGCCGAGACGATATTGGAATAAGTATCCGGATACGTCGCAGCGTAACCGGTCACGTGAATCAGAGGATTTCCGGTAAAATTCCACAGCGCATCGTTGTCCTGGTCCGAAAAAGCCGGGTCATACATGATGTGACGCTGCGTGCCCTGGTCGGTCAGCAGATTAAATGTGTTTGTCGGAACATCCCACGGCCATGCGGGGCCGGCGGTATGAGCGCCGGGCAATTTATCATCGAAATCGTTTCCATACATCTTCAATGCGAGATTGTATTCGCGCAAGTTGCTGGCGCAGGAGATCTTTTTAGCGCGCTCTTTGGCCGCGGCCAGCGCCGGCAAAAGCAACGCCGCCAGGATGGCGATGATGGCGATGACGACCAGCAGTTCGATCAATGTAAAAGCTCCCGCCCCGGTTCCACAAACTTTTCTCCTCATATCTTTCTTGTAGCACTTCATTTTCTTCTCTTCGTTTAATTTTTATCTCTCGAACAGCCGACCCGCTTCAAACAGCGGGCCGGCCGTCCGGGAATCTCTTACGGAGCGCGCAGACGATAGAACGCCGCGGGAATTGCCGGATCCACCGTGATATTCGTTGATGTGATGCTTTCGGTTCCGGCAATATCCACCCAGTTGGCGCCGAGTCCAGAGCTCAAGTCATTGGTCTGTTCCTGCAGGATCCAGCCCAGATGATCTTCCGGCCATGAAAGCGAGAGCGTGTTTCCGCTCACACTGAACGTGATATTCGTCGGGTTGGTCGCAATGGCCGACGGAACCAACAGGCTGCCACTGCCGGCGATGTAAGCCGGCGTGGTGTTGCTGTTGTAAATTCCCGGCGATTGCGTGACGCCATCCAGGACAAGAGCGCCAACTTTATTGGTGACCGTGAAGTCCAATTTCAATACTGCGCCGCTGCTCACAGAAACCGTGGAATCCTGCGCGATTGTCGCTTGCGTTAATTCCAAAGTGCCGGCACTGACGGTTGTATTGCCGTTATAGGTATTTGCGCCGGACAGCTTCAACGTGCCTGCGCCGAGTTTAGCCAGACCACCATCCGTGGCGTTATCTCCGGCGATCGACGAATGGAGCAACGGTTGCGGAATTGTCACCGCGTGACCGCCGTCGTCAATGACCGCGCCGCCGCCGCGCACATTGGCTGCGGCGCTGCCGCTGCCCAGGTTCAGGAAGGAACTGTTATCAGCCGTCGCTTTGAGCGTGCCGCCATTGAAGTTGAACCGGCGGGTGCCGTTGTTGTTCGCGGAAACAATTCCGGACACCGTCAGCGTGCCGCCGTTCAAATTGAATGTGTTGTTAACAGTCGAGCCATTGCCCTGATGCAGGTCAACCACACCGGAACCGCCAATCGTCGTGGCGTTGTCGCTGTAGAAGGTGACCGCACCGCCGTTCAGATTGAATATGTTGGTGCCGTCGTTACCGCTGGTCGCGAACCGGATGTCCGTATTCGCATTGATATTCATCTGGCCATTGTTGATATCAATCTCTGAACCGGTCGTGTCCCATTGGCCGAGAATCACCCAGCGCTTGGTAGCCGTGGCCACGCTGAGAGTGCCGCCGTTCACGACAATCTTCGCAGTGCCGGCTCCCGCGAATCCCATAAAGATGTCATTCTCCGAACTGATTGAACCGCTGTCCAGAGTGACCGTGCCGGAAACCGTGTTTTGATTGTTGTTGCCGCGAGCGATAGTCAGCTTGCCCAACGATACCGTGGCGCCACCGGAGACGGTCAACGTGCCGGCTGCATTGTATGTGGCGCCGTTTTGGTCCGAACCGCCGACCCAAAGTTCGCCGCCGTTGGTGAAGGTGCCGCCGGTGATATTCAAATTACCGCTGTTGGCGAGGTATCCGACATAGGAAAGACTTGTTCCGAATGTCGTGGAACCGCCGGTGACATCCATCGTCCCGCCAATCACTTTGAGATTGCCGCCGACGGAATTTCCGGACGCATTCAACGTGAGCGTGCCGCCGTCAACTTTGGCAAGGCTGCCGCCACCGGAAATTGTTCCACTGATGGTCGTGTTATTGGCACCCGCCACCGTCAAAACGCTGCCGCCATTATTCACCGTCGAGGCCAGCGCGATGTTGCCCGCCGCCGCGTTGACGGTTTGCGCGCCGCTCAATGCGACCGGCACGTTGAAGGTTTGTGTATTGGCGGAATTATTCGTCAAACCACCAGCCAGAGTAAGCGTGCTGCTGTTGGCGGTTCCGATGGTGAAGCTGCTGGCATCATTGCTGAAGACCAGGCCGCTGACACTGTAATTGGCGTCCATGTTCGGAGTCAAACCCGTCGAACCGGCGAAGAACAATGTGTCACCGCTGTAACCGGGCGCGAGGCCGCTGATCCAATCGGAGTTGTCGCTCCAGTCACCCGAACCGCCGCCATTCCAGACTTCGGTCGAGACACCGATCGTCAACGGAATCGCCGTTGAACCTGATTGCAAAGAAGTGTCTGTGGCGGTCACCGTCACACTGGCGCTGCCCGGAGCAGCAGTAGCGGGAATCGTGACCATATTTGTGTAAACGTTGCTTGCATTGGATTGCACGAGCGAAACGGTTGAGCCGCCGAGCGAGCTTAAATCCACCGTAACAGTGTTGATAGGTGCATCGCCCGGGATGATGCTTGCGGTAACAAATGTGGATTGATTACGCAGCAACGTTGTCGGATTGGCCGAAGCCGTAACGATTGGCGACGCAGTTGCATTGTAATGAAGCGTAACCGTCGTGCCGCTGGTCACGATTGAATAATGTCCCGCATTAACCGGCGCCACGTCCCAAATCGGTGCGCTGGCAAAGCTGCCTGTGATGGAGCCGGCGGTAATCAACACATAATCTCCGGAAGAATCCAGCGAAGACAGCGTATCCGGAGCTTTGATATGGATTGAATTTCCGTTCGCCGTCAATGTGCCGTTGACAACGATCTGGTCATTCGCCCCGTTATAGGTCGTTCCCAAATCCAGATAACAAGCGGCGCCGGAAGCGAGCGTCAAATCATTGTTGAATGTGAGCGTGCCGTAGGTGCCGTCCGTGCCGCCGTAAACCATCGAGCTTGCAGCCGCATTCACGGAACCGTTGACATTGCCAAAGCCGGACAATGCCTGGCCGGCATTGACAGTATAATTCGTCAGGCCCGAAACATCGAACACCGTGCCGCTTTGAGTGATGATGTTGGTCGAGGCCAACGAGCCGGTCAGCATCAGCGTGTCATTATTGATTGCTGTGTCGCCCGTATAAGTATTCGCCCCCGACAATGTCACCGTGCCGCCGAAGCCGATCAACGTAAGGCCGCCGCTTGTGTTGGTCTCAAGGGTCACTCCTGTGACGCTGGCCGGCGTGATGGCGCCGCCGCCG
This sequence comes from Verrucomicrobiia bacterium, assembly GCA_035776755.1. Lineage (GTDB taxonomy): Bacteria > Verrucomicrobiota > Verrucomicrobiia > Limisphaerales > UBA11358 > UBA11358. The sequence continues at coordinate 73,197 of DASTWS010000025.1, read as the reverse complement.
GTGAACGTGAACGTCGGCGTTGCGGTGTAATTCATGCCTGGGCACGTGATAAGGATATTTGTGACCGTGCCCGCCGCCGGATCAATTTGAGCGATGGCCGTCGCGCCGGTGCCGGTAGTATCGCCACTGCCGGGGGCAATGGTGACAATCGGCGGCGCGAAATATCCGGAACCACCAGTAAATGAAGTCACGGCAGAAACGCCGTTGCCGGTCGGCGCCGTGAGCGGCTGGGCAATCGTGACCGGGAAACCGTTATTATCAATGGTCGCGCCGCCGCTGTAAATCGTGGCACGGGTCACCGCGAGGAAATTGGTCGTATTCACCGCGGCCTGCAGCGTGCCGCCGTTGAAGTTCACCTGACCGCTCGGTGTGGACCATGCGCCGTTAACTGCCGTCACCGAGGTAACACCGCCAAGCAGGTTCAAGACGCCGGTTCCGCCGAGGAATCCGATATAATTATTGACGGATGACAAATTGCCGCCCATCACGTTGATCATGGAAGTTTGGCCGCCGCCCCAGTTGCAGACGAGGCCGCCGCCGGCAAAGGAAAGCGATCCGTTATAGATGTTGAGCACACCCATTTGCGCGTTGGCATTTCGGGTGACGACGAGCCATCCGGTGCAGTTGACGTTGCCGCCGTTGACGTCCATGACGCCGTTGCCGGCCGGCGCGCTGAAGTTCGCCGAACTGCCGTTATTATCTTCGCCGGCAATGGCAATTCCATTAAGGGTCGCGCTTCCACTTTCGGCGTTGTAATAGCCATAGGAACCATCCAGGTTGCCGATGGAAAGGTTGTCAAAGCCGGTCCCGGTCGCCGCGGATATATTACCGCCGGTCTGGTAAAGCGCGGCCACCGCGTTGGTCTTGTTTCCGATCAAGATATTGGTAGCCGTCAGCGTTGACGAAACGCCTAAGATGCCTCCATTTACCGAGACAGCGCCGCCAATCGTGCTGTTACCGGATAAAACAACCATACCACTGCCGGATTTTGACAAGTTACCGGTGCCGACAACGGTCAGGTTCAATATCTGGGGATTGACCGAGCTGTTGCTGATAGAAGCGCCGCTTGAGAAGGTCAAAGTGTTGCCGCTTGAAATATTGAATGCACCCGCTCCGCTATCGAACAGCAACGACGTAATCGTATAATTGTTATCCATGTTGGGCGACAAACGCGTGGTGCCGGCAAATTCCAGACTGTCGCCGATATATCCGGGAGCCAATTGATTAGTCCAATTGAATCCGGTGCTGAAGTTGTCATCACCGCCGCTTCCGTTCCAGACATCGTTGCCAACAACGACTGTCAGCGGAATGCTAATGATGGTCGAAAGCGGAACAGTATCCGTAATTGTCGCAGTCAAGCTTTTCGCTCCCGCTGCGGTGCCCGGCGTGACCACGACGGAATTCGTCCAGATATTTCCACCGGCAGAAACGAGCGCCAACGATGATGAACCGCCGATCGGACTGGCATCCACCGTAACGCTGTTGACGGAACCGCCGGTTCCATTTGTCGCGGTGACGGTGATCAACACCGTTTGGTTGCGCAACGCGGGTGACGGGGTCGCGACACCGCCCGCACCGGGCGAGGTCACCGCCGTATAGTGCAACGTCAACGTGCCGCCGCTGGCCACGAGCGAGTAATGCGCAGCATTCGCCGGTTGAACATCCCAGACGATTCCGCCAAAACTGCCAGAAAGGGTGTTCGGCGAACTGATCAGCACGTAATCGGATGTGTCTAAATTGTCCAACGTGCTCGGAGCACTGATGTGGATGGCGTTATTGTTGGCCGTCAACGTGCCGCCGACGGTGAGACGGTCGTTGGAACCGCTTGCCAGGTCACTGAGATTGAAATGAATCGCCGAACCGGAAGCCAAAATCAAATTGTTGTTAAATGCGTTCGTGCCGTAGCCGCTGCCGTTATCAGCATAAATCTGCGAGCCAGAGCTTGCTGTAAATGAACCGTTGACCGCACCGCTGCCCCATAAAGCCTGGCTGCCTGAAAGAGTAAAGCCGCTGACAGCGGAAACATCAAAGGTCGCGCCGCGAGCGACGACAATGTTTGAGGAGACAATGGAACCCGTTCCCGACAATGCCAGCGTGCCGCCATTGACGGTCGTGTTGCCGGTGTAGGTATTTGTTCCCGAAAGCGTGAGAGTGCCAAGACCGGTTTTGATCAAACTTCCATCACCGTTCATCGCTCCGGAGTAAGTGGTGCTGGAATTGTTGTAGCCGACCGTCAATGCAACCGGGATGCCATTCGAATAACCGGAGCCGCCAGTAAAGAGAATCGTATCGTTCAAAAGCAAACTGCCGCTGCCGGCCAATCCACCGATGGTGACGTAACCCGGACCATCAATGCTGCCGTTGCCGAAGAGCAAAGTATAAATGCCCATGCGGCCCGTGGCCGCCAGGTTGTCTCCCGTGAGATTGATCGTCGCATTCGCGAAGACGTTCGTGCCGACGATGTAGAGGTAATTTCCGCCGCTGCCGGTCACGACGAACGGATTGACCGTGACCGTGCCCGAGTAAGTATTTTGCGCAGCCGTGCCCTGACTCGTAAACACTGAACAGGATGTATTCCACGCATTGCCGGAAGCATATCCGGGATCTTGAACCGTCATATTTCCCGTGCCGGTCACCAGCCCGTCAACAAACAAAGCTTTCGGGAAATTCGTTTCAACAAAACCTTCCCACGGCGCGTCGAACGTCGAACCAATCGCCAACCCGCCGGAACCGACGTTCAAATTGCCGGTGATGCGATGAGAACCGTCAAAGGCATAAATGGCGCCGCTGTTCACAGCAATGTTGTTTGCGTAAATGTATGAACCGAATGCCGCGCCAGGATCGGTGCCCAGTTCCAATTGGACGCCGTTGTTCAATGTCACATCTCCCGAGCCAAACGGAGTGACCGCTCCCGCCGGCACGGCATCGCGCGCGGCTAAAACGCCGCCATTCACAATCGTGCCGCCGGTGTAGGAATTGTTGTTGCCTAATTTCACAAGACCCGCGCCGTCTTTAACCAGGATAAGCGGCGTTCCACCGTTGTCGGCGATCAACGGCCAAAGCGTCCAATTGCCGCCACTGCCAGAATCCGGCACATGGACGAACAATTCGCCGCTGCTGGCGCCGGACTTTAAATAACTGGAAGTGCTGCTGCCGGCCAACATCCAACGGCTGGATGAAGCGAGCATCAAACCGCCGCTGCCCAGCGTCAACGTGCAACCGTTGCTGACGGTAAAATCGTTCAATTGATAGAGTGAATTGACCAGGGCGTTGGTCGCCAGAAGAGTGACCGCCGTCGCATTTTTCCAGTTCTGAACATCGGTTCCGGTTGAATTGGTAATCGCAACCCCGGAAACATCGGTGTAGCCGCTATAAACAACGATATTACCAGAGCCATCATTGGCCGCCCAATCACCGCCCCCACTGCTGATTGCGCTGACGGTGGCCCACCCGCCTAAAATGCCGTTGACATTCGCGAGCGTGGAACTGGTGACGCCGGTGGATGAAAAATCAACCGTCGCGCCATTCGCGCGGCTGACCGCGCCGTTGATCGCCAGCGTGCTGCCGGAACCAACCAGCCATGGTTGTTGCCCGGCAGAAAGGAAAAGCGGATTGCCGATCGTAGTCACTCCGCTGGAAACGCTGCTGGCATCAATCCCTCCGGCGCCAAGCGTCAGCGTGCCGGAACCCGACACGGTGTAACCGGCCGCGGTGAATTGAAGATTCGAAGCACTCAAACTTGTGTTCAGCGTTACCGTTCCGGCTGAATTTGAAAACAACGCGCTGTTGGTGCCTCTGGCGGAATTGTCTTTCCATGCCACATCGCTGGCGCCGTTCCACCAGTTGGCGGTCGAGTTCAAATCCCAGGTTCCTGCGCCGCCTGAGCCTCCGGACATTGCCGGATCCCACGTCAAGCTGTCGGCTCGCGCGGTGACGACACCGGCAGCGGCAAGCAGGGCCGCCGTCAAAATCTTTGTTTGGGTTCGGATGACCATAAACATTTTTCCCTGACCGACTTTATTGTGGATTTTCATGGGTTGGTTATTGTTTCACTAAATCAGCCGGACACTCATGGCAACCTTCACGGGGATTACAACAGGATGTGTCATGGCTAAATCAATCTTGCCGCGCGAAAATCCCGATAACTGAGGATTTTCAAATGGCTTCATTTATACCTGCGACTTCATGGGAAAAATTTCCGCCAAAAAATTTTAACTATTTTTTGACGGGGCTTTGCGGAGAAGGAAGCGGAGTCATTTCCACGCTGTTTTCATGCGGGAGAGTATTTTCGATCAACGAATCGGCTTCACGCAGAAGTATCCGCGCAAAAAGCCAGTCATACCAAAAACCGATCGAGGCATTGCTCTGGTCCAACCCTTTTGTAAATTGGTCAGAAACTAAATTGCGGCCGGTGAGCAATTCCGATTTGGCCTCCGTGATTTCATCGAGCTTATAACAGGCCATCGCCCGGATGATGTGGGCCGTTGCGTATCGGCCTATATTTCCGTCGTTGAACGATAAACATCTGTCACACCAGGTTTTAGCCGTTGGATTGTAATCCTGGCGATAAGCCATGAGAGCGAGAGAAATACAGCGCCACGCATCCCAAAAATCCTTTAAATCTCTTCCTTGTAATGAATTGGACGATACATCCTCAAACGGCTGCAATGTTTTCATCACTTGTTCATCCGCAGGCGTCAGCAGGCAAATCTTGAGAGTGCGTTCGGCGAATATCGGATCAGTCGTTCCCGCACGACGGGCAATCGCCGCGCGGCGGAAACGTTCGTAGCCCTGCAAATCATCCCGTTCAATCAGGATTGGACCGGCCATGAGCAGATCGTCGGTGATCGCCCAGGAATTGTCCTGTTGATCCGCCTTCAACAATAGATTGAACCGCTCCTCCGCCTGCGCCCATCGTCCTTTAACCGCATGCCATTCCCCGAGGGCGCGCAAAACCGATTCGGCCTCCAGCGACGGTTCAATCGCCGTCACCTTGCTGACAACGCTGTCCGCTTCCTCCATTTTTCCCTGGCTGATCAAAAAGGCGGCCTGCGTGATGCGTTCGCGGTTCTCCGCCTGGGCACGCAATTGCGATTGTTGCTGTTCGGCGATCAACGCCTGCTGTTCAGCCGCCACGGCCAGCTGGCGGGATTCGCGTTCCTGATGCCAAAACCAAATGGAGGTTCCCAAACCCGCGATTAACGCCGCCACCGCGAGCGTTGCGGCTGCAAAGGCTGCTTTATTCCGGTGAACGAGTTTTTGCAGGCGATACCAGCGGCTTGGCGGACGCGCGACGACCGGTTCATCGTCTAAAAACCGCTGCACATCCATGGCCAGGCCGTTGGCGGTTTGATAGCGCCGGGCGCGTTCTTTCTCCAAGGCGCGAATCACGATCCAATCCAGATCGCCGCGCAACAGCGAAATCAATTTCAGCGGTTCGGCTTGATGGCGGTGAGCCAGCTGGGTCAAAGCCAATCCGCGCAAGGTCGTCACGATCACAGACGGCCGTTGCGGTTCCTTTTCCTGCAGTGTCCGGCGCAAGCTGTCGAAGCCGCGTTCCAAAAGATCTTTGGTTTCAAACGGCGTGCGGCCGGTCAGCAATTCATACAGCAAAACCCCTAAACTATAAATGTCGCTGCGCGTGTCCACGTCCACCCCGCTCATCACGGCTTGTTCGGGGCTCATGTATGCGGGTGTGCCGATAAATTGTTCGTATGCGGTGAAAATGGTGTTGTCCGTCAGCCGTCCTTCAATGGCCTTGGCGATTCCGAAATCAATCACTTTGGGCACTGGCTGGCCGTCAATAATCGTGACCAAAATATTTGAAGGTTTGATGTCTCGATGAATGACGCCTTTTTGGTGGGCATGTTGGATCGCCTGGCAGACCTGGATAAAAAGCCTTAACCGCTGCCGCGTATCCAATTGGTTTTGGTCGCAGTATTCCGTGATTTTGACGCCGCGCACCAGTTCCATCACGAAGTAAGGCCGTCCGGTTTCCGTGGCGCCTGCATCCAAAACGCGCGCGATATTCGGATGATCCATCAGGGCCAGCGCTTGTCGTTCCGCTTCAAATCGGGCGATGACACCCCGCGTGTCCATGCCCAATTTAATGATTTTCAAGGCAACGCGGCGGCGCACCGGCTTTTCCTGTTCAGCCATGTAAACGACGCCGCAGCCGCCCTCCCCGATCCGCTGGAGCAATTTATATGAGCCGATATATTTTCCGATGGATTCACCTTCGGCGGCAAGCAGCTCAACATTTTCCACGAGGCCGGGCGTTTGGGTCAGGGCTTTTGAAAGTTCCTTTACCGGAAGGCGCGCGACACCGCCTTCTGGAAAAAATTTTTCCGCCTTGTCTTGCGAGGCCAACAATTTCTTCACCACGGAACGCAGTTCGTCATTTCCCCGGCAGGCGTCATCCACAAAAGACATCCGCTGTTCTGCCGAGGCAATTTCCAATGCGGAATAATAAATGTCTTCCGCTTTTTCTATCAACACTTCACTCATTTGCCTTCAAAGATTCATGCGCCGCCGCCGGGATTTTTCCGCCATCAAAAACAATTATTGCGCAATATCTTCCAGTTTTTGAAACAGCCATGCCTTGGCGCAGACCCAATGACGGTCAACCGAACGCTCGCCGATCCCAAGAAGCTCGGCGACTTCTTTGTTCGTCATGCCGCCATAAAATTTCATCACCACAATGCGCGCGCGCTCAGGGTTGCTGCGCTCAAGATTTTCCAGGGCATCGTTCACCGCCAGAATTTTTTCATCCGGCATGCTGTCAGCCAGATCGATGTCCTCGATATTCAAACGCTGCCGGCCGCCGCCATGCTTGAAGCGCGCCTTTCGCCGCGCGTGTTCGACCAATATGCGCCGCATCGCTTCCGCGGCGGCGGCAAAAAAATACGCGCGGCTTTTCCAATTCCGGTTGCCATCGCCCACCAACCGCAACCAGGCTTCATGCACCAGCGCCGTCGCCTGCAATGTGTGTCCGGATGATTCCTGAACCATGCGTGCGGCGGCGAGATTCCGGAGTTCATCGTAAACAAGAGGAAGCAATTTTTCTGAAGCACCGGTTTCGCCACGATTGATGGCGTCAAGGACAAGCGTTATGTCGCTCATACAACAATTCAAATACTCGACTGCGTCGGCAAATTACCGGTAACGAGACTGCAATGAAGTCGGCAGTAAGACGGATTTGGATAACACACCAATATTATACTGAGGAACAGTGGCTGTCTCAAGGATAATATCCACGCTTCGATGTGCTTACCCCGTTCGGAAGAAATTTTTATGAATGACTATCAATAATTTTGCCGGGCTTCCTGAAACGTATTCCAATCAATTGTTGCGGTTAAAGGTTTCATGCCGCACGAACAATTAATAAATTAGCCGGTAAAAAACGCTTTTTGCGGTCACATTTATTGGCAATACCCGGTTGTTGGTTAATTCCGAGCCAGGCACGTCGACCCAATTGGTTCCAATTCCCGAATCCAGTCCATTTGTCTGAACCTGCAACCGCCAGCCGGTGTGGTCCGTTGGCCAGGAAAGGTCCAGCGCGCCGTTATTCATTTTGAACAGGACGTCGGCCGGGTTCGTCGCGATGGAAACACGAAGATTGCCGGCGCCGGTGATAAAATCAGGCGCTGTGCTGCTGTTGTAATTGCCCGGCGGTTGCAGAACACCGTTAAAGATGATTGCGCCGATAAGATTGGTCGCGGCAAAGTCCAATTTCAATTTTGCGGTATTCGTCAGTTTTACGGAAGAGGTTGCCGCAAGTGTAGCATGCACGAGTTCCAGGACACCGGCGTTGACGGTCGTATCGCCGGTGTAGCTGTTCGTGCCGGTTAAAGTCAACGTGCCGTCGCCGTTTTTGGTCAAGCCGCCGTCCACAGCGTCATCGCCTCCGACAGCAGAATGTTGCAATGGCTGGCCGACGGTCACATTGAATCCGGCGGTATCAAAGATCGCGCCGTTGTTCCGGACATTGGCGCGGGTCAATCCCTGCATGAAGCTGGCGTTGCTGACAGCGGGCTTGAGCGTGCCGCCATTGAAATTGAAGACGCCGGAGCCACTGCCCGATGAAGCAATGATTTGCGGCACGGTCAATGTGCCTCCGTCCAAATTGTAAATAGAACTGCTCGACGAACCGCCGGCGTAATTCAAATCGAGATTTCCTCCACCTCCCACGGTCACGCCGGCATCGTTGTAGAACGTGACATTGCCGCCCATTTGATTGATCCCATTGCCGCCGGTATTACCGCCGCGACACATTTTCAATGAAGAACCGTTTTCCAGCAACAGATCGCCGTTGGTGATGTCCACTTCCCCGGCTCCGGTATCGTAGAATCCGATCATGAACCATTTCGTTGCTGCGGGGCCAATGATAAAATTGCCGCCATTAAGCACCAGTTTGCCGTTTCCTGTGCCGGCAAATTCGACGATGGTATCGTTCGTGCAAATGAGAGTGCTGCCGTTGTTCAAGATAACCGTGCCTGAGACCGAATTATCGAGGTAATTTCCCCGCGCAATAGTAAGCGCTCCGACAGACAAAGTCGCGTTTGTCAGCGTGGCCGTGCCGACGGCATCGAATTGTGTTCCGTTCTGATCCGAGCCGCCCACCCTGAGTTCATCGCTCGTCGCAAGATTGCCTCCAGTCATTGTCAGATTGCCGCTGCCTTCAAGATAACCGATGGATGAAATACCGTTCCCGAACCTTGCCGAACCGCCGGCGATATTCAACGTGCCGGCATCAATCGTCAATCCGCCACCCAAATCGTCATTTCCATTTAACGTCAGCGTGCCATTTCCTGTTTTGATAAAACCGTTGGTGCCGGACAACGGCGCGTAAACAGTCGCGGTGTTCTGGTTCACCGAAATCGTTGGCACATTGCCCGGACCGCCGTCGAGCGTTAGAGAGTTGGCGCCGGTCAAAATCCAATTTTGAATTCCCGACAAGTCGCCAAATCTCAATCCGCCGACGGTGCAAGCGCTGTCGAGCGTCACCGTCCGGTTCGCGGTGATGTCGAGCGAACCAAAATCGGCGATGAATCCAGCGCCGGCTGGAACGACACCACTTCTCCAGTTGCCAGCCGTGTTCCAATTTCCATCGGCATTGGTGGTCCACATGCCGCCGGAAAAAACGGGAGGCGAAGCGCTGTTGTAAAGCGCGGAGATCTGGCCGGCGCTCATGGCGTAATCGGCAATCTCCACCTCATCAAGTTTTCCGCCGAAAAGCGGGTCAGCCGAAAACTGGCTTTTACCAAAATAATTTTTGATCGGATAAATGGCCGAAGGCGAATTGGTGAACCCTGTCGCCGAGGCAACCGAAACGCCATTCAGATAGAGAGTGGCCGTGCCGCCGCTCAAGGTGACTGCGATGTGCTGCCAGGAGCCGGAAGCCAGGGCGCCGGCGCGTTCGACGATTTGTTCGCCGCCACCATTGTTGATCGCAAAGCGAAGTGTGCCGCCGCCGGAATCCGGCGTCAGAAAAAAGTAATGCGACGTGTCATTTCCGAAATCAAAGATGCGCTGCCATGCGCCTCCGCCGTTCCAATAAATCCATCCGGCAAACGTAAAACCGCTCCCTTTGGCGATGTTTGCCGGAAGTTGGACATAGCTGTTTGCGCCGTCGAGGACGATCGCCTGCGCCTGTCCGTTATGGCCGGATGCATAAGCAGGAGCGCCCACGGCCATTCCATTGTTGCAATAGCCGGAGCTGTCCCAGGTATTGGTCGCAAAAAGAAATTCGGCGATGCTGCGCGTGCCGTTGTCCGGCATGGCTTGTGAATAGGAAAGATTGGAAACAAGGTTGGAATAGGTCGCGCCCGCTGGCGTAACGGTGTTGCTGCTGGTCACGAGGGAGCGGACGTCCTCCACCCAATTGTAAAGCGCGTAACGTTCAACGAACGGCGTGTTTTCGAGCATCTGCGTCATCGCCGCGACGCATGCCTGTTGCTGTGCATACGTCGGCGGCGGATATGGATTGTTATCGGTCCAATTGGCGCCGTTATTCCATTCCGTTATCCAAATCGGACGATGAGTGTGATTCCAGATGTCGAGTAAGAAGTTATACATCTGATTTGCCGCGCCGTTTGGATCTGCGGGATTCCAGCCTTGATAATAGTGGACTGCGACAAAATCCACCCGCAATCCGGCGGCATCCGCCTGCGAGATGAATGGATAGAGCCAGCTATAACGCCCGCCGTCTGTCGTTGCCGGCGAACCAACACGCAATCCCGTGGCCAGCAAATCGCTCCAGGAAGAAATCGCCGCGCTGACCGACATATTTGCCTCGCTGGCGTTGTCAGGCTCGTTGTAACCGAGAATCGTATTGATGCCGCGCGATTGCCAGTTTTGTCCCAGTCCGGGCCAATATTGATCCTGCCGAATCGCCGCGTATTCAAGGTCGCGTGATGAGTTCTGGTCAATGTTCCAGTCATACCACCAATCCACATTGAGCCATGAATACGGTGGATTTCCGGCGATGCCTTTCTTGCTGCTCCAACGCCACGGCGTCACGTAAATGAATTGAACCTGCCGATCCAGCGTCGCGGGCAGCATGCCGATTTCCAAGTCGCCGTCTTGCGCGATATAGCATTTGCTCCAACTCTTGCCGTCGCTGCTTTGAGCGAAAACCGCCTGATATCCGCGTTTCAATTTGAACGAGCTGATGTTGGTCAGGCTGGTTCCGGTGTAATAAGTCCATTGACTGAATTGCCGCGCCGGGCCGCTGAATTGCGTTCCGCTATAAGTGGTCAACGGTTTGAAATTGAATGGCTGCGGAATGACCGCTGAACCGTTTTGCCCATACTCAACCACACGCACCGTCGTGTCGGCTACCGCCGTCGCGCCGCTGACGTATATCTGCCCAAGATAAGCGGACACCACGACGGAAGGTTTGATTTCGGGCAGAAACAACCAGGCATCAGTCGAATTCAAATTGATTGTGCAGCCCGAAAGTGGCGTGGATGAATTTGTTATCCACAATTCGCATTGGCCGCTCATATTCACCGTTGCATTCGCCAGCGATGCGTATTTTTGAACGCCGTTGGTGAGATTGATGGTCTGCGCACCGGCTGACAATGACAGGCTGACGACTGCCAGAAGGGCAAAGTTTTCAATTGCTCGCGGCATCATATCGAATCACTTGTAGATGAGCCGATAGAAGACGCTGCCTTTGGTCGCATCCACCGGCAATGTCATATTGTTTGTCGTCTCGGAACCGGCGACATCCACCCAATTGGTGCCGATCCCCGCATTCAAATTATTGGTTTGAACCTGCAACTGCCAGCCGGTGTGATCTGCCGGCCACGACAGATTAAGCGTTCCTTCCGCCTGCAAAACCGTGACGCTCGTTGGCGCGGTGGACACGGAATAAACCGCGGCAATCGCCGCATTGCTCGCATCCGGCCCCAGCGCATAGAGATTTGTTATCTGGCCTGCAGTCAACGCCCGGCCATAGATCCGAAAATCAAGCGTGGAACCGTTCACGCTGTTGTCCGGCCACGGCGAACCGCCATTGATGCCGATATAATTCAACGTCGCGAGAACCAATCCGGAATCGCTGACGGTCGGCGACAAACCGGAGAACGAACTCAGGGCGCCGTCAATGTAATAGGAAAGCGTGGTTCCATCGTAGGTAACCGTCATCTGGTGAAGAACACCATTATCCTGGTATTGCTCGCTCGCCTGCTGCTCGGCGAAATTTCCACCGCCACCGATGACAGAAATCGTAGAGGCATAAGGCGAATTTCCACGCGCCGGCGTGGCCAGGATGTAACTTCCCGTATTGTTGCCGCTGAAAGAAAAAAGAGTTGTATAGCCGCCGCCGAAATTGACTTTGAACCATGATTCAATCGTGAACGGCCCGGTGATCCCGGCCACCGCGCCCGGCGGCAATTGCACGCCGTTCTGCGGCGCACCGCCGCTCAAGCTGCCCGCCACAGAAGTGGTATTCAACGCGCCGCCGGAAATCGTTGCCGAACCGCGAAGCGTTCCATTGGCCGTCCCGACTGAATCGTTGGCGTTGCTGGTAAAGTCATAGCGATGCAGCAAACCACCGGCGGACGCGGGCGGAGTTTGCAGCGTGCCGAAAACCTGGCAGTCATAAAACGATGCCCAGCCACCGCCCGGCGAAATGCCGGTGGAAGTTATCCGGACGTAACGCGCCGTCGCCGACAAATTGTTCGTCGTGTAACCGACCACGGTATTGGCCGTGGCATCCACGGCCGTCGTGTAATTCACGTCGTTCGTGCTCGTTTCAATCCGATATTTGAATGTCCAGCCGGGATACCAATAGGTAATAATGTTTGTGACCTGATACACGGCGCCAAGGTCCACGCGCCACCACTGCGGATAGCTTCCGCCGTTTGCCGCCCAACGGGAGATTGTGGTATTTCCATCCACGGCGTTTTCCGGCAGGATTCCGGCCGACGAACTGCTGGCCGTCACAGGCCGATATTGTGAAATCAATCCAGCCGGAATCACCGCCGGCGTGACATTCATAAATTTCCATTGTTGATTCCAATTCCCGCTGCTGGACCAATTCTGCATTCCGGTGTCTTCGGCATTTTGGCCGCCGGTATCGAGGCATTTGCCGTTGGCGACATTGATGATTTTGTAAAAGCCGCCGTCCGCCGCCACGATTTGCCATTGTTGATCCGTGCTGGAATTGCCCGATTGCAAACCGATTGCTGATCCATCGCTGGAATTGCCAAGCGAATCGAGATACTTGCCGTTGCCGGCGGATTGCAGCGTGAAATTGGTTGTGCCCGGAATCAAACTCAGGATCCATTGCTGATTGGCGCTGCCGCTGGAGCTGTATTGCCTGGCCTGCGCTCCATTCGTTGTTGCGCCATCGGTATCCAGCATTTTGGCCGTGGACCGGTTCAGCAACCGGTAAGTGCCCGGCGCATAACCAATCGTCATATCGGAAAGCCCCATGTCGCGGCGCAAGGCGCCGATGATGCCAATGTGACGTTCGGGATTGACGGCTTCGTTATCGTAGTTCCAGCCGTAGGGCCAATAGTGTTGGGTGTCACAGCCGATTACGGCCGTCGGTCCGTCATAGGATTGAATAGCGCTGTTGCCGTAGGCGCCGATCCAATTGCCATTCACCGAAAAGCTCGACCAATTGCCATAAGTTCCCGTTCCGAGCCAGTGCGACATCTCGTGCATCGCCACGCGATAGCTGATGGAGCCGCCGAATTCAATCCATCCCATGTAGCCGTCCGTCTGGGCTGTCGGCACGCCGGAATTGTATGTCACCGGAATGTCGCCGCTATAATCCGAGTATTTATTGAACATCGCGACGGCCTGGTTCATCGAGGTTTCGATGTTTGTCTGGATCGTCGGATCTGAAGGCACGCTGACCCAATGCCATGTCAAGGCTGCGGAACTCGATAGCCGCTGGCCAAAAATCAAGGCTGTTAGAAATATCAATTTTTTCATCGAACGCTTTGTGCTGGCTGGATGGTGCGGAAAATCAAAATAAAGATGCCGGCGGTTTTGCGTAGATACTTGCTACGCATGAGAATGGCAAAAGAATAACACATACATGGAGTGCATTGATTACTGCGCTTTTTTGCCCTCGAATTCCGCCAAAGGAATTCCTTTTAAAAACAAACGGCGTTTGCTCTTCCATCTCAACATCTGCAGCACCGGATTAAACATTGTTTTTCTGAACGAGCGCAAAAGGAAATAATACCACCGGCGTGGCGATCAGCGAGAGCAAAACAGAAATGAACAAAGCGCCGATGGATGTTCAGCCGGGACATTTTTGAAATGGCGGAAGGGGTGGGATTCGAACCCACGGTAGAGTTGCCCCTACTCCTGATTTCGAGTCAGGTGCCTTTAACCACTCAGCCACCCTTCCATTCGCGTTGATTTACTATATGATTTGGCCTTTTAGAAAATCGGCAACCGGCCAAAAAATACCGTGGTCAATCGTGGACGCCACGTTCAATCAGAAAACTATTATGCCCGAATTCGCGTTCGCGGCAAGTTGATTTGAAAGTCGCTCAAGGCTGACCGGATCTGCGTCGCAAAATCGCGTTTGAGCGGTTGTCTGGAACTGATGAAAAAATATAATTAACAAGCCGGTTTCCAACACGAGCAAGACGAAGAGTGTTTTATAACTTTGGTTCTTGGCAAACACCGTGATTTGCTCGTCCAAACCGGTTAGAAATTTGGAGCCGGGTCAACTTTTTCCAGTTGTTTTCATATACGAGCGGCGAATACGACGAATGTCATATAGAGATTTTTTTATTTTGATCTATTAGTTAAACGTCTCCCAAGAACAACCAACCAGGAAATACAATGAAAAACGAATTCATCCCTGTAACAAAGTTCGTCAACCATCCACCACGCAGTTGCTTGACCGCGGCGGCAAAATATGGACTGCTGACGGCAATTGCTGTGCTGCCATTTGTTTCCCGATGCGGCACGGCTTATGCCGACTTTTCAGATACAAAGCAAACAATCCGCGGTTTTGGCGCGGCAACAGTCACGTGGCAGGGAAGCATTCCCTCCTCCTATTTTGACGTGGGTTATGGCACCACGTCAGGCAATCTGGCAGGAAGTGTCGGCCTGACGATTGCGCGAATCCGTATCCCTCCGAGCACGAGCAGTTCGGGCTGGGCAAGCGAAGTCGCCAACGGCGCGGCAGCCAAAAGCCGGGGCGCCATCATCATGGCCACGCCGTGGAGCCCTCCGGCTTCAATGAAAGATAATAACAGCACGGTTCAAGGGCATCTCAACTCTTCAAGCTATTCCGCTTACGCAAACAATCTCGTCAACTTTACGCATTATTGCTCGGACAACGGCTGTTCGCTTTACGCCATTTCCGTGCAAAATGAACCGGACATCACCGTCACATACGAGTCGTGTATTTGGTCGGCGAGCCAATTGGAAACATTTTGCGCAAATAACATGGGCGTATTCTATTCGACCAAAGTGATTATGCCCGAATCGTATCACTTTGACCATTCGATGTCTGATCCGACGTTGAATAATTCAACTGCAGCATCGCACGTTGACATCATCGGCGGACACATTTACGGCGGTGGATTGACGTCGTATTCGCTGGCCACCAGCAAGGGCAAAGAATTGTGGATGACGGAACATCTGGATAACGATACATCTTTGTCGGCGGTCATTGGAACCGGCAAAGAAATCAGTGATTGCATGAATATTGGCGGCTTCAATGCTTATCTCTGGTGGTATCTTAAACGCGATTACGGCCCAGTGGACGAAAACGGAAATCGCACCAAACGCGGCTGTGTCATGGCGCAATTTGCGCGCTGGATTCGCCCAGGCGCTCAACGTGTAAATTGCACTTACAATCCTCAATCAAACGTTTACGTCACCGCATACAAGAGTGACGGCAAAGCCGTCATCGTGGCCGTCAATACCGGAAGTTCATCGGTTTACCAACCATTCCAATTGCAAAACTGGACATCGGTAAGTTCGGTGACGCGGTATCGCACGTCGTCCAGTGAAGACCTCACTACGACAGGAAGCATTTCGTTATCAAACAATTCGTTTGGTGCCATGCTGCCGGCGCAAAGCGTTTCGACCTTCGTGCAGAATTGATGTGAATCTCTGTTCGCGCGCAACGAAAACCGTTGCGCGCGATTCCATTTTCTAAAATCTACCGCATATGAAAAAGTGGTTTATGCTTTCCCTTGCGTTGAATTTCGTCCTTCTGGGAATTCTGGTTAAACGTCCGATGCATTCGAAAACAAAATCGAATGCCGCCATTCCCGCAGATTCCCAACAAAAGACGGAAGAAAAAACTGCGATCAAAGTTGTTCCCCCGGTCAAAGTGCGGGCACTGGGATTGAAAGATTGGGTTGATCTCTTACGAAATGCGGGTGCGCCGGAATCATTGCTCACCACATTGATTCAATCGGATTTCGATCGCCGCTGGCAATCGCGCGCGGCGGACCTGCAAAAGAAATACGAAAATAATGAGGCTGACATCAATGACATCGCGCTCATGAACATCGAGCACGACTCGGATCTGGAACGTGAAATGGAAAACACGCTTGGCGAAGACGGATTCAAACATTGGGACGAAGCCCGTCAATTTTCCGATATCAATGTCGCGGCACTGGATTTGACGCCTGCGGAGACCGATTCGCTTTATCAATTGCGAAAGCGCTTGCAACAACAGCTTCGCGCGGCGGAAATTGCCAAAGATAAAAAGGAAATCGACCAGGCGGAACTTGATTCGCGCCACGAAGCTGCCGAAGTTGAATATCAACAACAACTGCGATTGCTATTGGGTTATCAACGTTACAATCTCGCTAAAGGCAGCGGAATTCCGGACGACATCAAACACACACTTAAGGAAATGAACGTCGGCCAGGACCAGCTCGCTGAAGTTGAAACCATTCAGGATAAATCGGATGATAAACAGGCGGAATTGGAGCAAGAAGTCGAGGCCGGCGAACTCAACGAAGCCGGTTTTCAGCAGCAAATGCAGTCTTTGCGCGATTGGCAGCAGCAACAAATGCAAAGCGCTTTAGGCACAAACGCTTTCGCCTATTTCCAAAAGCAACAGGACCCGCGATACGTGAACATGCAAAGCTTTGCGATCAATTGGGGACTTTCCGACCAGGACATCGAACAGGTTTACGGCGCCCTTAACAATTACGACCGCACGGTTCAAGATTATCAACAACAAATGAACGCTTGCCAAGCGAATGGCGACACCGAAAAAGAAGATGAAATCAAACAGGCTCTACAAACGTTTTCTGTTCAAACGGCGCAATCGCTTCAGCAATATCTCGGCCCGCAGCGCTATCAAACATTGAAACAAAATCGAATTTTGCCGGCCAAATTTTGAAACGGCGGGTTGGGTTGGAAGTTAAAGAAACCTAAGGGACAATCTGCAAACAATCCAGGTCTTCATCTGAAAACCGCCGTCGCCGCCAACGGTTACGTTCACGGCGGAACAAGCGGACGGAACTTTCATATTTAACTTCAAAGGCACGATTGCATTGGCATTGCCTGACAGAGGCAACCGTCCTATGGACGCAATCGTTTACTTTAGCAGCAAACTCGATGACAAGGTCTTCACCTCCTGGGGAGTAAAATCGCGTAAATCCTGATACCAATAAATATCTGTAACCCCCAACACACCATTGTAACTGTTAAAATTATACATCGGTTGAGCCTTCAACCAGGTCGCCGAACCATCCACAAACACTTCGTTTGCACCGGCGGCAGCGCCGCCCATGGTGCGATGCGGCGGAACATTTCCATATTCCGCTTGGAAACTGGTGCCCGCGGCCGCCTGGGACGACCATTCGCCTTTTATTTTGAGAATGGCGTCAGCCCCTAACGCCCAATAGGGTTTTGAAGTCGTGAGTTTTACCGGGCTATGACTGTGGGTCAAATGCGACCATCCTGATGTTGATCCGACATCTTTCATTCCGCCCATGTAAGAATAACCGATCAAGACTTGTCCCAGGCTGGCGTCAAGATATGGAAGTCCGGTGATGCGATCCGGACAGGTCCAAACTGAGGAAACACCGTTGGTTTCAACCTTCAGATAAACATCCAGGGCGGCTACAATCTGCGTGGGAAAACAATTTTGAACGTATGGCGGATTGATGGAACCGTTGTATCCCTGCCCCGGCGGGACATAATCGTCGTAATCCCCGGCGTAAAGAGTCGAACCCAATCCGATCTGCCGCAAATTGCTTACACATTGGATCCGTTTAGCCCTTTCCTTAGCACTGGCGAGAGCCGGCAACAGCATGGCGGCCAAAATCGCGATTATCGCGATGACAACTAAAAGTTCGATCAGAGTGAAAGCAGCGCGCTTCTGTCTTTTACCATTCTGCATATTATTTATTGAGATCATTTTGTCTTCGTTAAATCGGCGGCGACGTCAGGAACGTCGCCGCCCATTTTTAGCTTTCAAGGATTATAGTTCGTGCTGCTAAGAATATAGAATTGTTGCGCCGCACCCGCTGTCACGGCATTGGTTTCCGTAAAGCTGAATGAATTTCCCGCTGCAACATTTGTCGCCACTGTCTTCCATTGCGGAAGGGGCGCGGCAATGTTGGTGCTGGCCAACAAATAATATGTCGCTCCAATGTTGCCGTTTGTGCCATTGATGATGACGTTGCCGCCGGACGGGCCTACATTGGACAAACTGATTTGAGTGATGGTCGGCGAATTGGTGGGCGCAATCGGACCGGCTTGAACTACCTGCAGTCCACCGGCTCCCGTGATATACAGCGATGCGTTATCCTGATTGTAGATGCCGGCCGGCTGGCTGACGCCTCCGAGAATCAAACCGCCGATAACATTGGTCGTCGGGTTTATCAGGTTCAGCACCGCGCCGTTGCTGATGGAGATGGTGGACACCGGATTTTCCGCCGCATTTGTCATCGCCAGCGTTCCAGCAGCAATGATGGTAGGTCCGGTATAGGTATTTGTTTCTCCGAACAAGGTTGTGATACCGCTTCCCTTGTAGGTGATGCCGCCGTCAATCGCATTATCAAGAGCATTGGTGGAATGCAGATAAGGCTGTTTGTTGGTGATATTGACGCCGTTATTGTCAATGATGCCGCCGCCATTTCTTACATAGACAGTCATCCAGGAATAATTGTTCCAGAAGGCGCTGGCAGTAGTATTTGTCGCCTTCAATGTCCCGCCGTTCCAATTCCAAATGGCAGTGGACGCGGTAGGTCCTCCGTTTCCAATCGCACCGGTCAGCAGAGTTCCCCCGTCCATATTGACCGTGCCTACTCCCGCATTTTGAGTGACGTCGAATTGTTTGCCTGTGTTAACCATGTGAATCAAGCCGCCGCTATTCAAGTTCAGGACGCCGGTGCCGTTGCGAGCAACCAGGAATGTTGCAGTGTTGTCAATGAGAGTGCCATTCACGTTAAGCGTCGCGGGACTCGTGGATCCGGAAGTGTTGCCGATCGTAATAGCGTTGCCTTGATCGGCAGTGATTATCACTCCCGAATCAATCGTGACAGTAGCGCCGTTATCAACAATCGTGGCGGCCGCGCCGACGTTATTATTGTGCCACGTGATATTTCCGGAGGCGATCTCCAGAGTCGGATGGGTGGTTCCCGTTGTATAAAGATTGGTGAAGGTTGAACCATTTACTGCATTTAGTATCAAACGGCCGCTGCCGCCATTTGCGCCGACTGCATTCATGGTTCCAACATTGGCGAGCGTTACGGTGCCATTAGCATTATAGGAAATAGATCCGCCTCCGGTAATCGCGCCGCTCAAGGTAACGGCATTGCCACTGTCGTTCAGGTTAAGTGTCCGGCCACCGGTGACTTGGATGTTATTGCCCAAGGTCATCGGCGTGCTGAATTGAATCGTCCCGTTGCCGCCCGAAATGCTGACATCTCCGGAACCGAGCGCGTGTGAGTTGCCAAGCAAGAGTGTTCCCCCGCTCAATGTCGTGCCGACGGTGCCGGCGGAGGGTCCGTAAGTGTTGTTGCCATACAATCCAAGAGTGCCGCCGCTTGCCATGGTCAACGTCTTGCCGGCTCCGCCAACGACGTTGGAGAGCGAGAGCAGGTTGTTCAGGAACGGAGTGATTGTGATCGTGGCGTTGTCATTTAACAGGACGGGTGCGCTGATTGAATTCGACGACCCAGCCGACACATTGACACTGGCGCCAGCGCCGGCATTATCGAGTGTCAGCGTGTTTCCCGCATTGGCAATGGCAAAAGAATTGGCATTGGTAAAACTGAGGCTGCCAACCGTTTCCGGAGCATCCAATGTCACGGTAGTAAAACCGGCGCCGGCTCCCAGCACAGCTGTATCTGTGGCGGAGTGAGGCACATTGGGATTACTATTCCAGTTTGCGCCGGTTGACCAATTTCCGCTAACGCTATTGGTCCATGCGCCCGAGGTAACAGCCGAAGCGACGGTCAACGTTACCGTCCCACCGCTCATGGAAATGGAATAGGTTCCCGCCACCACGCCCGCGCCGGTAAAGGCGACCGGAGTCGCATTCAGCGAGCCGGTGACATTGGCGGGAGTATAAGTCATCAGCGGGTAGGTGCCTGCCGCCAATGGTGAAACGCCCGGGACATACACTACGACTCCGTTGTTATTTAAAGTAGCCGAGCCAGTAAGATTCAACGGCTGGTTGGCGACCAAAGTAAGAGTCGAACCCGACGCCGACCAATCCACAGTTCCCGGAATAGTTCCGGTGCCGCCAAACGACGCACCGGATGCGACGGTCACATTTCCGGCAATTTGGCCATTGACCGCTAAAGAACCGGCGTTGACCGTCGTGCCTCCGGTGTAGGTATTTGTGCCGCTTAAAGTCAACATATTGGTGCCTGCCACAACGAGCGACACGGATCCGGCTCCATTGGTGATGGTGCCACTGAAATTATTTCCGTTATCACCATTTGCCCCGACCGTCAATGTCGCGGCTCCGGATGATGATTCAATCGTTCCCTGCGAACCATTCAGAGCGTTGACAGGAAGATTTTGCCCATTCAAATCCAGAATGCCGTTTGTATTGACGGTTATATTGCCATATTGAAAACCATCAATGGAATAGCTCGGAGTGCTGCCGCCCTGAAGAGCGTCCGCAGTTTGCACCTGCAATGTCCCTGCGTTAACCGTCGTTGTTCCGACCGGACCGGCCCCAAATGAGCCTCCGGTGGGATTTAAAATGAGGCTTCCGGCGTTGTTTTTTACAATATTCAATGATCCGCTGGTGTTCAAATTACCAAGGTAAGTGTTGATGACCCAATCGCCTGTTCCTCCCAGGGCAAAACCATGCGCGCCGCCACCGCCCATATTGAATTGCACGTCTTGGCCGATCGTTGCCGCCGCCGAAGAATTATTGATCCATGTTTGCGTGCTCGGGCTTCCGCCCAGAATCAACTGGAGACTGCCCGATGGTCCGCCTATCGTAAACGCCGCCGAACCGCTATTGTTCGTGAAGTTATTGACACGAAGGGAACTTCCGGCGCTCGAATCAATACTCACATTACCGGTTTGACCTGCCGCAAGAGCGAAGTTTACGCCCGGATTGCCAAAGCCACCAGCCAGTCCGCCGCTGTATGTCAATGACAAATCACCCGCGACAGAACCATCCCATTGACCGACATCACCGGCACTCGCGCTCGGCAAAACATCTCCACTCCAATTGGTCGCGGCGCCCAGCTCATTGGGGCTGTTCGGGTCCGCACCGGTCCAGGTCAGCGTCGTTGCACCAAAAACAGAAGCTGACATCAGCAAGGCAACACAAACCAGCGCCTTGACGGGTAAAGAGGCAATCGTCCAGTTAGCGGAAAACTTTTTATCTGCTATCATTTTCATAATTTTGAATGGATTACAAGAGTTGGCGTGGGGTTGAGACATAATATCTGCCGACGGGTATCATTTCCTAACTGTCTCAAAACGCGACCATGAACTCTATATGATGGATGTCATATTTTTCGGAATCGCAAAACTCAGCAAAAATCAAAATACCGTTGCAATCCGATAATTGGGAGAATTTGAACCTATCACAGCCGTTCGACACCTACTGGAATCTCTTTATCAGCATGTCGCCATCCAAAAATATGACGCTTGTCATATACCGCCGCCAATTCGGGCGTGTAGAATTAAAATCTGTTAAACCTCAAAAAAATGAAACCCTACATGACTTCAATATCGACTAATTTAGTTTCCATATTCGCGCCACGGAATTCCAAATTTCTATCCGTGATAGCGGGAACGGTTTTAATGTCATTTGCAGCCGTGGCCGATGTGACCGTCAGCCAAAGCGCTTCGGGTCTGTCCGCTTCCACTCCTTTTGATTCAACCTCGCCAGGTGGAGGCAGTCTTCTATATGAAACTTCGACCAATTTGGGGACTTCAGGTGCTGTCACCATTACAGTGAATGCAGGGTCGAGCGCCACGGGGATTCTCCAGACTTTTCAAGGAGTTGACGCTATTTTAGAAGGGTTTGCGTTTTGGTCTCCGGGCGTCAATAATCCGACTACCGGAAGCTACACGATTTCGCTTTTAGATTACGGATCCGTTGGTCCGATCACAACCAGCGCGCAAATGAACGGCACGGCAACGACCATTTTCTCGGATACCTTTACTTTTCCCAATACTTTGGCCCGGCAATATTATTTTGATTTCACCGATTCAGCAGTGCTCAACAGCAGTGATTATTACGGCATCCTGATGTCGTTTTCAAATGCCGGAGGAAGTGGCAATATTAATGCGGCGAGAACGACGCAAGATTCGTATTCCGGCGGGGCATACGGCACCGGCGCAGCTGGAAGCACCACCGCCAACAGCTCCCGTGACCTTGATTTTGCAATTTATACCACCCCGACGCCCGAACCCTCAACGGTGGCAATGATAACATGCGGAGCGCTTGCTTTATGGTTCACCCGCCATTATCGCGCTAGAACGAAGTAGCGGTCCCAGGTGGACTCAAAATGTCTTTACCGATAGATTATTGAGTCGTCGAATCCACGATGAAAGCTGTAACCGCCGCGATCTCCGCCTGCATTTTATTTCAATCGGCGATTGCGATGCATGCCACTTCCCTCCGGCGCGCTCTCTCACCGCAAACGCCGATGTTTCTGTTTCAAGTTCAGCAGACAGATCCCGCGGATCCACAGGCGGCTATTGACGCCGTTCCCGCCGACGTGCGGAACTATACCGTGATGATGTATTGCCTGGGCGCCCAGAGCGGCACACAAACCAATGGCTATGCGCTCGCGGATTATTTCTGCAACGTCTGCCAGCAAAACGGTGTGTGGTGCATGGTCCAAGTCGCCTCGGGTTATGCCAATACGATGAACAACACCAATACGACCGACTATGCAGCTTTATTTCAGAAATATCCGAATTTGATTGGTTTTGCTTTTGCCGAGCAGGATTGGGGATTTGTCGCAAACTCATCGCAGTGGGGTCCGTCCAGCTTTCCTGATCGCCTCGCATTATTTGCCGACCTGTTGTCGATCTGCAACCAATACGGCGGCTATTTGTATGTCAGCGAAATGCAATCCATTTCCAATCCCGGCTATAATCCCATTTCCAAGTTCAAGACCAGCCCAGACTTTGCGAATGCCACAAAAATTTACAAAAATAATTATATTGTCGGGGACAAGTTCACCAGCAGCCGTGGTTATTACGATAATGAAAGTGTTTCTTTGGGCGTATACTTGTCCGGACATGCGGGTAATTATGCCGTTCGCTTCGATGAATATGCCTGGCCGTATTCCGGACGGTCTCAGTTATATGGATTAAAAAATTCCAGCGAAACAAATTTATCATTGCTGGCGTTATTTTCCTGTCCCGAACCCGCCCAGGGCATTCCCATTGTGGATCATTTAATGTTACAAGGCGCAACCGTCATAGATGGGCCGGAAGTTCCAGGTTATTCCACGATCAATAACGGACGGTTGATGCCGTGCTATCAGAACATGACCAGCGATATTTTCCGAAAAGTTCTGGATGGAACGATCAAAATCCCAAGCTTAACCAATGTTCTTTCGCACACGCCACTCGCCTATGTATGTAATCAAAATAATAATCTGACCGGCGATGTTTATAATGGCCTATACATGATTGATGGTGACGGCACGAACAATCACGATTGGTTCAAATCCGGTGGCCGTTATGCGTCCATTCCCGGAATCTTCACGAATTCCAGTTACGAAACCTCCTTTTTTAAAACCAATGTATTGGAATCGGAATACAGCAGCCGCTGGCCGACAATTGCATCCAAGACCAACGAACTCAACAACTACTTTCCGTCCGAATATTCCGGGACTGCATTTGTTGCCCGGCGCGACAATCAATGGTTCACTTACAATAACAGTTTAAACAGCAACGTGACGGAAACGGCATCCATTCCGTTGAAATACAATACCTGCACCAATTTAACCCTGACCTATCCGCCCCAGACGTTTGCCGTGATTGTCGAGAGCAATAAAAACCTGCAGATTTACTTCAACAACTATTTTACAGATAAAGACGCGTTATGGACGGCAGCGAACAATAATGTCAATGCATATATTCAAACCAATTTTATTACCAACCCGCCTGACAGCACGACCAACACCACGAGGACGACAATCTTTAAGATTTCCGGCTGCACCAATTCGCCGACCTACACATTGACCAACCGCGGCAGCCACAAGCCGATGACCAATTCCGCGACGTTTGCCAATGGAGTATTCACGCTGACACTTACCGGCAACGGGCCATGTGACATCAATATCAATTGCTCCGGCAGCGCCGCGAGAACCAATGCCGTTCCTTTGGCAAACGTCATGGTCCCACCGGCAGATTTTGCCCCTGAATTGCCCGCACCGCCGGGCCTTGTAACCGCCACGGCAGGCAATGGCCAGGCAACCATTTCCTGGCACGCGACGAATTGTCTGTATTACAATATCAAACGCGGATTATCGCTGAACGGGCCGTTCACCAACATTGCGACAGGAATCACAAACTCGGTGAACCTGTATTCAAGCTTCGGCAGTGGAGCCACAGTTTACAATACTTTCTATAGTTATGTGGATGCCGGTTTACAGACGAGCAATACGTATTTCTATGTCGTCTCCGCCGTGAATGTTTCTGGCGAAGGCGAAAACAGCGACGTGGCCAGCGCCACTCTTGCGCCGGCGCTCTCTATCAATCCGGTGGCCGATGCTTATGTGCGCGACGGCGGCTCGGCAAACAGCAATTTCGGTAATGCCGCCGATTTATGGGTGAAAGCGGATTCTTCGGGCTTCAATCGCATCACTTTCTTAAAATTCAATGTCGCCGGATTAACGAATGCGTTGAATGCAACTTTGGTTCTTATCCCCAGCACAACGGATGCAGTGATCCCAACGTTAACTTATCAGTGGGAAACGAATGATAATTGGACGGAAACAGGAATAACCTGGAACAACCGGCCGACAGACATTCCGTCCGTCACCTTCACAAACCAAGCCGGTTATGCCGTCGGAACGCGGGTATCCATTGACGTAACCAGCATCGCCAAAAACCAGGCGACCAATGACGGCTTCCTTTCCATCCGGATTTCGTCACTGGTCACAAATTCTCAAGCTGACGTCGCCTTTTGTTCCAAGGAATGCACAACGATCAGCTTGCGTCCGGTTATTACTTACCCGCTTCCCAGTTCTGTGCCTCCGGTGATTAACTCCTTTACCGTTGTCAGCAATCATCCGCAAATATCCATCAGCGGCATACCGAATGCCAGTTACACCGTGCTGACTTCAACCAACCTGATTGATTGGGAGAGTATATTTACCACCAACCCGGCGCTCTTTCCCTTCACATTCACGGATATTCATTCACCGACAAACTTCGCGCGGTTCTATCGCGTGCAAATCAATTGACCTTCATTTACGCGCTTGATGGATTCAGGCGCAACGCCGGACTTTTTCCAGCATGACGTGTGGCGATCAATCCTTCGGATGAAAGAGCAGGCAAAACACGGTGGCCGGCAAAAGCGATTTCACAATTCGATTCTACATGATTCAAAGGCGCAACAATATGACATTTAGGGGATATGTTTCCGGCGCAGCAATTGCCTATATTGCGGCGCAATTTTAAAATGCGTCTCTTTCTGCGCATTTGCGAATAAAAATATGGAGCAAACGTTCGAAATAAAAAATCCGGATTACAAGCTCAGCCCGATGACGGGCATGACGCGACAGCATTACATTGATTGCGCCAGATATATCCTCACGCGCGCCT
The DNA here is from genome assembly GCA_035776755.1 of Verrucomicrobiia bacterium. GTDB lineage: Bacteria > Verrucomicrobiota > Verrucomicrobiia > Limisphaerales > UBA11358 > UBA11358. The sequence continues at coordinate 47,469 of DASTWS010000025.1, read as the reverse complement.
TCAAACACGTGAAGTCTTTTGGCCAGCCCATTGTCTTTCCAACCATCCCCGGCAGCAAATCCTATCCTCAACCTAACGACCCGCCGTGGCGAACACGCGCGCACGAATGGGAAGCATTGGAGCGCACGTTTAACCTCGCCGCGCCATTGATTCACGTGGATCCGGAAATCAGCATCAACGACATCAAACTGCGCGATTATTATCTTCATCATTTTCATCGCGCGCTGACGCCGGGAAATCCAAACAGTTTGCCAATGCCGGATGATTTGCCGGACGCCACGTATCAATTCACCTGCGAGTTCGGTGGCTGGACCAAAACGATGCTGCTCATGCCGGACGTGCTTTGGCCACATTGGACCAGGCAGCAGCAGGACGAAATCGCCGTCGCCATTTCCAAATGGGCACATCATCGCACCACGCAAAACAACTGGCGTTTGTTCAATATTTGCGCGCTTTCCTGGCTCAAGCTAAAAGGCTACCGGATCGACGATGAACTTCTGAAAAGTCATTTGCTCTGGATCACCTCGTATCACGCCGGCAATGGCTGGTATCTCGAGCAAAGTTACAATTATTACACCATCAGCTTGTTCGTGGTTTACGGCACGATCTGGTGCCGTGCTTTTGGCGACAAACATTATCCGGAAATCGCCGCCGCGCTGGAGAAGAGCTTCGATGAACTGTTCAAAACCTATCCCAACTTTTTTGGCCGCGACGGGTTCATCAACATGTGGGCGCGCAGTATTTGCTATCGGCTTTGGATTTCAGGCGGTTTCCCGGCCTCGTTCATGCTCAATTCCAGGCCTCTCGATCCGGGCTGGGCGCGCCGGCTTTGCTCCGGTTCACTTCTGCAATTCACTGCGCGGAAAGATTTTTATGTGAACGATATCCCTGCTCTTGGATTTTACGGCCATCGGGAATTTGCGATCCAGAATTACAGTTGCCCCGCCAGTCCATTCATCATGTTCCTGCCATTTATCGCGCTGGCTTTGCCGGAAGATTCTCCGTTTTGGACGGCAACGGAAAATGACGGCATCTGGACAGAGTTGGCTAAAGAATCGAAACGAACAGTGTTGCCAAAGCCGGGCCTTGTTCTTGTCAATCACGGCAGCAGCGGAACTTCTGAAATTATTTCCGGCAAGGTTTATGATGACGACCAGAATTACGCCAAGCTGGTTTTCAACACACATTTCCCATGGGAAGATCACGATCCGCAAGGCGGCACATCGCAGGTTTACAGTTTCCGCAGTCTCGACCCGCGCGATTTAAGTGGTGTGGACATCAATTTTTATCTCACCGGCCGCGCCGTGGACAATGCCTCTTCCAAAACCGCCGGCTATTCCGTTTCGCAAAGTATTTTGTTCAACGGCGTGCGCGACGGCGTGCTCTATCGCCAATTACTGATGCGCAAGCCGCCGAATAACGGCGTCGGTTACATCATTGACCTTGCGGAAATCACCATTCCGGGCGGCGTCATTCGCGTGGATCGTTGCCGCCTTGCTTTTGAGCATGAACTGACGCTCGGCCATTTTGGATTGCCGCATTTGGGAGGAAAAAAAGCGCTCGTGAACGGTATTGAAAATGGCCACTGGAAAATTGTTACCGCATCCATTCCGGGACGGCAACTCGCTCTGATCACTTATCGTGGTTGGGACAGCTTGCAAGCCCGCATTCATCAAGGCTTCAATGCTGAAGCCGAAGAAAGCACGGTATTGGGCGCTTATCGAAAACGCACAGCTAAAAACCCGGCAATGGAGCTGATGATTTCCGTAATGCTTCACAAAACCGACAATGCCATGTGGACAAAAGCGGAGCTTTCACCTCTGAAAGATATCAAACTGATGGACGTGCTGCCGTCCGGCTCGGTGGTGGGCGCGGAATTGACGCTGGCCGACGGAAAAGAATATGTCGTGGATTTCAAAGATGTGGACGGTTACAAATCCTGTTAAATAGGTTTCAAAGGACAAATTAATTCCAATGGAATTGGCTCTGTCCTGAACAGAATGTTATCGAAATTGATTGGTGATGAAAGCATCGGCCAACGCTTTGCCTAGCGCCAGTTGTCCGGCGGTGTCGAAGTGAAGTCCGGGCGACCAATACGGTGTCAAGGTGCTGAATTGCGATCCGTCGGTATCCACCATTGTTACGTTGGACAAATTTTTCGCTGCATATGCCTGTCCGGCCCGGAGCAACAGGTAGTCTGGATAGGCGACATCATTGGTGCGCGAATAAACGGTCTGGTTGGCAGAAATTTGACTGAAGATGAATGGTAAATTCGTTCCATATGGTTGATTCGTTGCAAATGTGAGCCGAACATCTTCGATGAATCGAACCAGATTCGTGCCATAAGGCGCGGCCGTCTTTGCTCCACCATCAATATCTGTCTCCCCTTGAACCCAGGTCATGGCTTCCAAATGAATCCGCGCGCCGGGATACTCAGCGTGTAATCGAGCAAGGCCGTCCTGAACGACTCGCTGAAAAATAACATAATCAGGACCGTCTCCCTCGGTTGAATTTTTATCGTTGGCTTTCCAGCGTGTCGCCAGGCTGGTGCCACCGTGCGCATATTTGATAATCGCTACCAGAACGGAATTGGTCGCCGGTTTCTTTGCGCGGGCGAAATGATCGGCGATGTCCCGCCCGAATTCAATTTCCGGCCCGAATGTTTTCCCATTTCCAATAGCGGAACAGCCTGGTCGTAAAGTAGTCAATGTTCCGAGGGTGCCGTCAGCATTTGTGCGGCTGCCGGCAAGGTAATAATAAAAAGCCACGTCTGTTTGAGGCGCGAGCAGGTCGGCTGGCAGGCCGTTGGTCAATGCGCGACCGTCAGAATTTGACTGGCCGCCCTGCAAAAAAACTTCGATGTCCCGCGGCAAATCAGCCCATGCGGTCAAAGAGGCCGTCACCAGCATCATCAGAGCCAGAACTTTCAACAAGCGATAGCCGCATCGTTTGACATTTCGCATCGGGAATGAGTGAGCCGAATCACACGGCTGATTGAAAATTTCCCGCCGCATAATCGATTTCCCGTTCATTATCTTTATGAAACCGAAGAAATCGAATCGCTGCTTCCGTGCGGCGGCGGACATGAAGTTTTCGGTAGATATTCGTCAAATGAGTTCGAGCAGTGGTTTGGGTGATGAGAAGGCGATCCGCGATTTCCTTGTTGCTATAGCCTTCGGCAACCAGCGCGAGAACTTCTATTTCGCGCTTGGTAATCTGTTTCTGAAATTGAATGCCGTTCAAACCTTCCATAATCACAGCGTGGTTGATTTTGAAATTGCAATATTTCCCACATGGGGATTTTGAGGTTGGGAAAGATAGTATTTGGCCGCCGCTTCCGTGCGGCAGCGAACGTGGAGCTTTTCGTAAATGTGCCCTAAATGGATGCGCACGGTGCCCGCCGCGATGTTCAAAGTGTTGCTGACTTCTTTGTTGGAATATCCTTTGGCGACCAGTTTCAAAATCTCCATTTCGCGAGCGGATAATTGATCTGTTTTTGAATCTTCCGCCGCGCCTTCTGAAAATGAACGGACCACCATTCGCGCGATTTGGCTGGTCATGGGCGCTCCGCCGGCGCGGACTTCGGCGATGGCATCGAGAATTTGCTGCTCGTCTTCCCGTTTCAGCACATAACCACACGCGCCTGCTTTAAGTGCTTTGAAAATCGTCGTGATGTCCTTGTAAACCGTGAGCATAATGACCTGGACTTTTGGCATTTTTTCACGAAGAAAAGCGGTGCAGGCAATTCCCGATTCTCCCGGCAGATGAATATCCATGAGCACCACATGCGGGCGGATTTCCGGGAGTTTGGCCATCGCCTCCTCCGCCGATCCACACGTGCAGACGCAGGAATAGCCGCTCGTTCTGGAAACCAATTCGGCCAGATATTGTCGCAACGTCGAATTGTCCTCAACAATCGCTACTTTAGTCATCAGACTCTTATCAACAGATTGAAGTTCTAGGGCAGACATACAGTCGCGCACAATTCATGTATTCTCAACATGCGCTATAAGCTTACAAGCTCTGCCCGAAAAAGTTATATGTCGTTTGTCATACCGATTCTTTGCTTTTCATCTGGGCGGACAAAGACAGATTGATTTTTACGGCCGTCCCCTGTCCGGGAATGGATTCCACTTCACAGTCCCCGCCAATTTTTGAAAGGCGCGAACGCAAATTTTTCAATCCTTTGCCGAAGCGCGCCGGATCTTCGCGGAAACCTTTTCCGTTGTCCTGAAGGACAATCCGGAGCCGGTCTTCAACGACCGACAATTGAAACTGCACTTCGCTGGCGTCGGAATGACGGACGATGTTGTTCAACGATTCTTTCACCGTCAAAAACAATTCGTGCCGCAATCGTCCATCCAGCACCACGGCGGGCAAAACGACCGGAACATCGAAACGCGAAGCGATGCCGGAAGGCGCCAGGTATTCATCAACGAAATCACATAAATAGTCCGCCACTGATTGAAGGGAATTATCTTTCGGATCAACGGCCCAGACGATCAAATCCAAAGCCGCCACCAGGTCACGCGCTTTGTTGGCAATGGTTTTGAAGACGCCCGAAATTTTTTGCTCGATGCCATTGGACCGCTGGCCGCCGCTGGCCAAAATGGAAATCTCCGTCAGACTGGCGCCCAAATCATCGTGGAGGTCGCGAGCGATCCGCGCCCGTTCGGATTCCAATGCGCGTTGTTTTTCCGCAGCTTCGCGTTCTTGAATTTCCAGATGAAGTTGCCGCGTCCGCTGTTCAACCAGCCGTCGCAATTGGCTGATCCAGATGGCGCTGGCACAAAGAACGGCAAACAAAATTCCAATGACCATCAACAATCTCGGCAAGGTCCACCACGACGGCTGGGAAAGGATTTGGACATCCGCCGGAGAATTTAACAACAATTCAAAGGATTCCCTCTCGCCATCGGCTCCGGAATTGCGGCTGACGGTCACATAGATTCCGGTTAACGCCAGGCGGCTGCCGGTGCGAAGTGATATCGGCTGGAGAAATTTTTGCCCGAATCGCGCAAAGAACAAATGCGTCCCCGATTGCATTTCCAGAACCGGTTTGCCGCCTTCCAGATGCCAGCCCAGAAATTTTCCGGCGACCTTCACGTAGGTCGAGTCGAGCCGCGGTCCGGCCAGTTCCGACTCGCTCAATTGCCTGGGTTGCGGCAACGCGGATTCGCCGGTCTTACGAATGACGGCCTGGCGCAAGATCATAACCGTTTTACTGATATTGGGATAGCCAACGGCTTCCACCACATCGCCCGGCTTCCAGTCCGCTTTTCCGGCAAGTGCCAATCGAAGACCGTCGCCATCTTCCTGCAGGAAAGCTTCCGCGGAATCGGCATAAATGATTTGTCCGCGCACTTTCACTCTCTGGAATGCGGTGGCTTGCGCATCGAATAAAAGCAATTCGCGAGGGCTCTTGGTAACGGCATCGAACGGATCCGACGGCGCCGGAATTTCCACGGCCACGTTCACGTTGCGCATGACAATGCTGCCGATCCGGACTTCGCGCGTGGAATTCCACATCGCAAACAAAACTCCTTGAAGGCGCACGACGGCATTTTTCAATGATTCCAGGCGCACCGGCAGCGGACTTTCGACGTGAACATCCAATTGTCCGGAGGGCAGCAACATTGAGAGAACGTTGCTGTGGACATCCGTGACCAGACCTTTGAATTCCACCCATTGCACGTCCATGCTCCCGTTATTAAGCTCGTCCCACGTGGGACGGACGGGAGCAGGCATTTCTCCTTTGCCGTCGCGGACGAGCCGGTCGGCGATAACGATGGGCGCGAAATCGCCGACATCCGAATGGCCGACAATCTCATAAAAATCGCCGCACATCGGGACCGCGTTTGAGACATTGTGAAAATCCACGAAAATTCCGCGGGTATCATCTTGTGCCGACAGCCAAAAATCATAAGGGCGGCCTTTACTGGTGACGACGCCGCGCAGATGAATAGGCAAATGGCGCTTTGCGTCTTCAAGCGTCAATGTCTGCACTTGTTCGGCTTTTACCAGCAATGTGGATCCAATTTTCTTAAGCTTTGCGGGCCGGACAATTTCCACGCTTTGCGCGTTGGCGGCAAGAACTTGCCCCAGCATGGCGTCGCCTTGTTGATTAAATACCGTCACACCGACGCCGGTCACACGGATTTCCGAATCGAGAACATTGGAAATACTCAATCCTTGTGCATCCGCCACGCGCACGTGAAGCGAATTGCGTCCCAAATTGAGATTGATTTCCAATCCATGACCTGCGGGAATAACCGAACCGGCGGATCCTTCGACCGTCACCCATCGCTGTTTCGTCGGCTTGTTCAACGGCTGGCCGATGGTTGCCGGCACCGGAACCGGGACGGCCGCTGTTCCAATTTTTACGACGGGCACGACGATTTCGTCCACGAATAAAAGACTTCCGTCCGCGGACCGAGTTTGAAAATTATAAAGCCCATCCACCGGCGCGTTGAAATAAGCGCTAAATTTCAGGGCAACCAATTCATCCCGGGTTCGAAAAGTGGTGTTAAAGTTGGTGACGATTCCCGTTTTGACCGGTGTCAGTAAATTAAAATTCGGCACACGTTCCCAATCTCCTTCATAACATCCAACCCGCAGACCTGGCTGAATGCTGACATTGCCGGATTGGTTGGTGACGAGGCAGAAAAGATCTTTGCCGTGAATCTCTTCATAATGGGAGCCGGGTAAAACCCATTTCACCTCCAGCCCCGGCTCATGTTCGCGACTAAACCATTCTACGGTCAATGAATGACGGCCTTCTCTCAGTCCAATGCCGCTTTGAGTGGTTCGCATCGCATGAATGCCGTCATTGTTGACGATCGGCATCACTGAAATTTTCACGCCCAGTTCGCCACGGCGTAACAGGCAGTTTTTACGGACGATGCTGACCTTGTCGCCCGGCGAAAGTTCCGGGCCGCCGCCGTCGAATTCAAAAAGTTCGGTATCGGTCGAATCCTGCAATACGACCACGCCCACGGCCGGACGACTGGCCGCGCAAACCGTCGCTTCAATTTGAATGTCCCGTGTGGCGCGTTCGTCCGAATTGATCAGCCGGACCATTTGTAAAAGATTGGTCACCGGCAAATTGGATGTTCCGGCGGATTGTCCGTTACAATTCCACTGACAGCCCGACGCCAACAAAAAGGCCCAGAGAACAGTGACAATGGTGCGTTCGGTTTTCAAAAGCGCTGATGGAAGAATTTTAACATGCACATCCGGTGATGCAATTTTATCCGTGCGGCTGTGAAATTGCTGCAATCAAAATTGGAAGTGTCCAAAAATTAAAAACCTTTCGGCAAGCGCTGTCGCCGGGAACGACGATGGCGCGAGCCGAAAGGAATTTGTTTGTTGGAATTATTGGGCCGGAAGATAATTCAATTGCCAAAGTTCGGAACTGATGCCCATATCCGTTTGCTGTTCCAGTTGCGCATGAACGCTCATCGAGCTTCCGACGACGTTTAACAACAGGCCGCTATTTTTGTTTCTGATTTTCCAATAGCCGCCACCGGCATCTTCAATCGTCCATTGCGCGTCGCTTTGGCCGTAATCAGGACCTTGTTTAATGATCGCTCCGGCGGATTTTGAAGCGCCGGCAACCGCCGCCACCAGCCCGCTATGTTTGTTCTGAAGTTTGTAGTAACCGTTGCTGGAAAGCTGGACGAGCACCCATTGCTGGTCCGAAGCCCATGTCGGCGTGCCCTGCACCAGATTGGTCACGTATGTTACGGCCTGAGGAACACCAATCACCAATCCGCTGTTTTTGTTCATGATCTGGTAGGGCGCTTCATCGCGCATCCAGTTGGCTAAGGCGATGCCGGCCTGATAATAGGTGTTGTTCGGACCGAACGGATACGGATATCCGCCCGTGGGCACGCTTTGAGGATTAACAAAACCCGTGCTGCCGCGATGCTCCAGCGTGGCAGACCAGCACCAGGCCACGACGCCAGCGTTGTTGTAAAGCTGATTTCGATTCGCATGAAGATAATTCAAGAAATTGGCAGCATCAGCATCCGTGCCAGTAGTGGTCCCATTATAAACAGTATCCCAATAAACATAGGAATTGGGGATAAAGTTACTTTTACCGGTGTAGGATTTGACGGTGGTTAAAAAATTGATCATATCAGCCGCCACGCTGGAATTTACATTGATCTGGTTGTTAAAGTCTGGACCAAAGTAATCCACCAAAGACAACTCGGTGCGGTGAGCATTCGCCCATGTTTGTATTGTCGGCAAATAACCATCAAAGTCCTGATGAAGCACAAGAAATCCACGGATGATTTTTACGTTCGGCAAGTTGGCATTTCGGATCATGTTGATTTCATCAATGACAAACTGGGCGTAGCCGCTCGAGGTTTTGGTGTCGCCAATGAAAGTAAATTCCGGATTGAGCACGTAATACAATTTCAATCCGTTATAGTTCATCGTTTTCATGTTGGCCAGCAACGGAGCCAGCACATTGTTCAACCAGGCATATGCCTGCGAAGAGATGGTGGAATTCCAGACATGCGAAGGATCCCAATCATTGCCGTTGGGATAATAGCTGCGATAAATCGCTTGAATCTGGTTTCCTTCCAGGATCACCGGGCAAACCCCGTTGTTGAGCAAATCCTGGAAGTGAGAGACGTCGGACGTGTCGGGGATGTAAGTCTTTTCCAGACGCGTTGGAATCTGGCTGTTCTTCATGATCGTGTAAAGATTTTGCGTGGAGGTAACGCCGCCGGAATTAATGACGCCGCGCCAATGATACCATTCCGTGCCGTTTCCCATGATGATTTGCGCCGCGGCTCCACTTTCCGCCGTCGCCAAAAAGGCGGTCAGCAATAAAATGATGGTCGCCACAGTCCGGGCTATTTGATTTTGGTGCAGCATGGCCAATAACTGCGAGTTCGGATTATTTTTCATTTTTTCTATCGGATGTTTGTTTGGTTGGTTTTCAAGGAAAAGTGAAACGGTCAGAAAGGCAAAATGCGGTTTTCTTTCAAAACATCGAAGCGATCCGGCCCCAAATACTGCAATACATTTTGGGCAGTTTGATTCGAGAATTCCTGCCAGCTATTACTTAATTGATGTTGGCCATCTATATCTCCCTGAGCTTTCAGCCCGGAAATCTGTTGTTGATACGCCTGCTGCGCCGCGTCGTAGTTCTTAAGAAAAGCATAGACCCGATCAATGTCCTGATCGGACATCTGCCATTGATTGCGATAGTTCTCCATGTCCACATATCGGGAGTCCTGCTGCTTTTGATAGGCGCTAAACGCATCCGCGCCCAGCGTTTGCTCGTATTCCTGTTGCTTCCAATCGCCGAGCGCTTGCATCTGTGCGTTTAAATCGGCCGGATTCAATTCGCCATCCGCAGCCTCCTTTGCCAGCGCGGCCTGCTTTTCACTGAATTCAATTTCAACTTTCTCGATCGCGGACATCTGGTTCTCATCAAGATCCAAATGTTTAAGTTCATGGCGTTCGTCGGCCGTCAAACCAGTGCCGGTAAAATTTGAATAACGCTGATAACCCAGAAGCTGTTGAAGTTGCTGGTTATATTCGGCCTGTAAGGCGTCGCGTTCCTTTTCGAATTGTGCGGAATCAATTTCCCTTTTACGCCGGGCAAGCTCCAGCTCCCGCGTTTGCAATCGCAATGTCCTTTGCAGATGATACAAGGCGTTGGTTTCATCGGCCGAAAGAACAATGCCTTTCATATCGAGCATCGCCAGTTGTTTTGCATGGTCCCATTTTTGAAAATCCGCGTCTCCCAAAGCTGCCTGCAATTCATGATCCGCTTCCCCGTCCCGCTCCATCGTAAAAACCGCCAGCGCGTCATCGTCCACCTCGCCGGCCGCGTAAGCGCGTTGCATGGCGGCGTTCTTCTGTTGCCATCGGGCATCAAAATCGGCCTGCGCGACCGCCACCAGAATGTTCAATGGCGCCCCGGAAGCGCGTAACGCCAAAATCCAATGACTTAAATCGGAAGGACCATTGCGGTCCACGCGAGAAACGGCAGCAACTGCGACCGGCATCTCAACAACATGTCTAACGGCCGGCGGAGAACCCGATGCTTTATGCGACGCAGAGGCCTTCGCTGCCGTTGACTTCAGCAACGCGCATAAGCCGAGAAGAACAATATTGAAAATCAAAGATGTTAAAAGCAGACGAGATGAAGGATGAACATCGCGTTTCACGGTGGTATGGCGGAAACCTTACTACCTGCGAAACGGTAATAAAATATGACGAAGGGCATAAGACGTCCGACCGACCGGCGCGCTGGCTGGCCGCAAAGACGGCAGCGCGTCGGCGATGAAAATTGCGGTCATCTGCACGGGAAATGCATTCTGCGCAAAATTTTAATGCGGCGGTTGGTTTGATTTCGCGTGACACAGTTGCATTCCAAACCTGCGCTGTTATCATCGCAAACGCGCAAGGAAATCAACCATGAAGAAATCAAACGCTAAATCCGTTGATCCGAAAATCCGCCAGCAAATTATCGAACTCATCAAATCCAAAGGCGGCGGCCACAATGAATTGGAAGTCGCCGATATCATCGAAAACGCGCTCAAATTGCTCACCGATGTCAAGGACACCGGCGACGTGCGCGTCATCCAGACGGCACTGCGCGAGTTGCGCTATTCGTTCCGTCTGTTCGCGCCTTATGCCGACAAACGCAAAGTTTCTATTTTCGGTTCCGCGCGGACTTCTCCGGCGCAACCGGAGTATCAGCAGACCGTGGAGTTTGCAAAAAAAATTGCCAAAGCCGGCTTCATGGTCATCACCGGCGCGGGTCCGGGAATCATGCAGGCGGGACATGAAGGCGCCGGGCCGGAAAACAGTTTTGGCGTCAACATCCGTTTGCCGTGGGAACAAGGCGCAAACCCTGTCATTGCGGAAGATAAAAAGCTCATCACGTTCAAATACTTTTTTACGCGCAAACTCATCTTCGTCCGGCATTCGGACGCGCTGGTCCTTTTTCCCGGCGGCTTCGGCACCCTGGACGAAGGTTACGAAGCGCTCACGCTCATGCAAACCGGCAAAAGCCAACTCATGCCACTAGTGCTCATCGAACGGCCCGGCGGCGATTATTGGCATACGTGGAATAAAAATGTGCGCGAACAGTTGTTGCGCAATAAATTGATTTCGTCCGATGATTTGAATCTTTATCAAATCACTGAAAGCGCGGATGAAGCCGTGAAAATCATTTCCCGCTTTTACCGGAATTTCCATTCCATGCGTTTTGTGAAAGATAAACTCGTCGTCCGCTTGAAGAATGTGCCGGGCGAATCCGCCATTGCCGCTTTGAACGAAGATTTTTCCGACATCGTCTCGGACGGCAAAATTCAAAACATCAGGCCGACGCCCGAAGAGTTTGCCGACAACGATCATTTGCAATTCGCCCGGATCGCGTTCAATTTCAACCGTCGCGATTACGGGCGGCTGCGGCAATTGATCAATACGTTGAACAGTTTGTGAGTGGGCGCGCCGGAGATTCGCGTAAAAATTTCCGTCGGTGTCCCGATTTCGCAACGGCTGCTGTCTTAAATCCGAGCAGCGCATCACTTTGGATTGCCTTGATTTGCAAAAAATTCTATTGTGGTAGTGAAGTTGCTGGTTCGGCAAAATAACTTTTACCATGGCGACCGCCACGTTGAATTCAAGCGAAGAAGCTCAATTGCTCCAGACGATTGAGATGTTCGAAGTGATTGTGCAATCGCAGCCCAACGATTGCCAGTCTCTCGAAATCCTCAAAGAAGCCTACACCAAACTCGGGCGCGAACAGGATGTCATCAATATCTCCAAGCGCATCGCCCATGCCTACATGCAGTCCGGGCAATTGTCTTCGGCCATCCTGGAATTTGAAACCGTCCTGCAACGCCAGCCGGATGACGCCGAAGTGCAGGCGGCGCTCAAGGAAATTGAAAACAAGGCGAACAATGTCGCCGTGCATTCCGCCGGCGCCGAAGCGGCTCCGGCCATGCCCGCCGCCACCGACACATCTCTTTTCCGCAAAAAAACCACCCGCGCGGCGACTCCCGCAGAAATGGACGATGGCCGTAACACGATGCGCAAGATATTCGTGGATGGAAAAATCATCAGCGCCGGAGATTTCGATCTATGCTGGCGCATGCCGGATTTGACGCGCTCGCCGATGGATGTCTCCGAACCGTTTTTGCAAACGTTGAGCGATAAAAGCATTTTGCCGCTGGAAAAATCGCTGAAAATCCTTTCCGATAAATCGCGGCTCTCTTTCCTGCCGTTGGAAAAATATGATGTGGACATTGACCTCTCGCGCGGATTTCCGGCGGACATCTGCCGGCGCTGGTGCATCCTGCCCTTCGATCGGATGAGCAAGTCGATTTTGGTCGCCACCGTAAATCCGTTCAATCAACAGGCAATGAAAGAACTGGCGGAAACCACGTCACAGCGTCTGCTGTGGTATCTGGTTTCGCCGGGCGATTTGATGACTAACGTGCGCAAAGCTTTCCGTTGATATGGCAAAAGTAAAATCATTTGGAGAACGCATCGCCGACGCCCTCGTCGAGGACGGATTATTGAGCGCAAACCAGGTGGAAGAATTGCTCGAACAGCAAAAAAAAGAAGGCGCCCGGCTCGTCAAACTGATCGTGGATAAAGCGTTTGTGAGCGACCAGGATCTGGCTGTCTCAATGGGCCGCGTGTTGAACATCACCCCCATCAATCTCTCGCGGATCAGCATCCCAATGGAAATCGCGGATTTGCTCCCGCGCGAAATGGCGCATAATCACCGCATCGTTCCGGTTTCGCGGCTGGAAAATAAATTATTCATCGCGATGGCCGACCCGTTGAACGTGCTCGCGCTCGACGACGTCAAGCGCATCACCAAATTGGAGATCGCGCCGCTCATCGCCCCGGAAAAGGCGATCGTCGACAAACTTAACGCCATTGACTCGGCCAAAAGCGGTTCGATGGAGGACATCATCCAGGAATCGCAAAAAGATGGCGATGGAGAAGCAGACATCCAGACCGTGCGCGACACGATCGAGGAAGTCAATCTGGACAAACTCGCAGCGTCGTCCGAAGAAGCGCCCGTCATCAAACTCGCGAACCTGATCGTCCTGCAGGCCATCAAAGACCGGGCGAGCGATATCCATCTGGAACCGTTCGAAAAATCAATGCGCCTGCGCTATCGCATCGACGGCGCACTCATTGACGCCACGCCGCCGCCCAAGCAAATGCAACTGGCGCTCGCCTCGCGTTTCAAGATCATGTCCAGCCTCGACATCGCGGAACGGCGGTTGCCGCAGGACGGGCGCATGCGCGTCAAAGTCAGCGGCAAAGATTACGATTTGCGCGTCTCTATTTTGCCGACCGTTCATGGCGAAAAAATCGTGCTCCGCGTTTTGGACAAATCCAATTTGTCCGCCAGCCTCGACAAATTGGGACTGGATCCGGACACGTTCAAGCAGGTCAAAAATGCCATCGATGCGCCGCACGGATTGATTCTGGTGACCGGACCGACCGGTTCCGGCAAAACCACCACGCTTTATTCCGCGCTCAACGAGCTGAACAATCCGGTTTACAACATCATCACGGTCGAAGACCCGGTTGAATTCCAAATCCCCGGCATCAATCAGGTGCCGACGAAAAAAGAAATCGGCCTGACCTTTGCCAATGCGCTCCGGTCAATTTTGCGCCAGGATCCGGACATCATCATGATCGGGGAAATTCGCGATACCGAAACCGCTGAAATTGCCATTGAAGCCGCGCTGACCGGCCATCAGGTTTTGTCCACCATGCACTGTAACGATGCGCCCGGCGCCATCGCGCGCCTTGATGACATGGGCATCGCGCCATTTTTGATTTCCTCTTCGGTGATTTTGTCCTGCGCACAACGTTTGATGCGCCGCATTTGTTCGCATTGCAAAGAACAGGTCACGTATCCGGCCAAAATGTATGAAGATCTGGGAATTGATCCCGCGACGTTTGGCGGCGTGCAACTGTATCGCGGACGCGGCTGTGAACGCTGCAAAAATTCCGGTTACGCCGGCCGCATGGCCATCATCGAAGCCATGACCATTTCCGACCAAATCCGCAAACTGATCATCGCCCGCGCCAGCTCGCGCGAAATGGCCAAAGTGGCCGTCAACCAGGGAATGCACACGCTGCGAATGGTCGGACTCGACCGCGCCCGCGACGGCGTTTCCACACTCGAACAAGTGCTGCTGGTGACTTCGGCGCATTAAGGCCGGCTGCAATTTTCCTTCGGAAGAGCGTCGATATTACGTCCGCGAATGCACCGATGCCACATTCACTCACGGCATCTGCCCCGATTGCCAGGAAAAATTCAAAGCGGATATTGAGCGGCTCAACAACCGGAAAACCGGCGCGTGAGTCCGCGGGCTATTCTTCAAAACAACGGCGCGAAGAATTACATTGATTCGGATGCGCCAGATTTCCGTCGCCGCCGATTTCGCGCTGTGTGCAATTGCACCAGAAATGCGACGGCGTGACATGCTCGCCTTCTTTTTCCACGAATGCTTCGTGAGCCGGCGTGCCGGTATACATTTTTTTGGTGCGAAGATGTTTGCAGATCGTGTTCATGGTCAGGCAACAAGTTTCAGCAACGCACGCCGAATCAGCGCATGCGCCATCGGAATTTTATAGCCGTTATGTTCCAGCGGCTTCGCGTCCTTCAAAATCATGTCCGCCGCCTGCGAGGCGACGGAATCATCCAAAGTCTTTCCGTCGAGAAATTGATTCGCCGTTTCGACCTGGTGCGGAACCGGTGAAATGCTGCCCAGCACCACGCGCGGCGATTTCAATTTCCCATCCGAAACCTCCGCCGCTGCCGCGCAACTGACCAGCGCCCAGTCGAAGGTGTGTTTGTCGCTCACCTGTATGTAAGTGCTGCGGCTGCGCGCGGTCGGAATTTCCACGCGCAAAATCAAGTCGCCGGGATTCAATGAATTGTGCGCCAGCGGATTTTCCCAGGCGCGATGGTAAAGCTCAGCCATGTTCATGCGCGTTTCTTTGCCGTCGCGCAAAACGATCGCCGTCGCGTCGAGCGCGGCAAATGTCGTGGCCAAACTCGAAACCACAGGGCTGATGCAGGTATTGCCGGTGAACAAACTGTGATAGCGATTTTCCCCCTCGCGGGCATAGCAAAGATCACCGTTCTTTTTCAGGCAAACCGTGTCGCGATGACGGAAATACCAGCAACGCGAATGTTGCGCCAGATTTCCGCCAACGGTCGCAACGTTCCGGATTTGTTGGGACGCGATTTCCGCCGCGGCTTCGTGCAATCCCGGAAAAACTTTTTTGATTTCGTCGTCGTGCTCGATTTGGGCAACAGTCACAAGCGCGCCAATCGTCCATGATTTTTCGCCGCGCTGAATCTGGCTCATGCCCGGCAACGATTTGATGTTCACCAAAATTTCAGGCGCGGGAACGAGATAATCTTTCAGCAACGTCAATAAATCGTTGCCGCCGGCAAGATAACAGCCTTTGCTGCCGGCAAGCTCGCGGGCGCTGTCGGTCGAACGGGCGGTGGCGTAGGAAAATGCTTTCATGTGGTGACAGGCGGAGGAACTTTGCCGAGCGCGGCCAAAACTTTGGCCGGGGTGATCGGCAGACTGGAAACACGGACGCCGATCGCATTGGCGACGGCATTGGCAATCGCGCCCGCCGTCGGCACTGTTGCCGGCTCACCGATGCCGATGACGCCGCGTTCGGGCATATTGATTAGATAAACATCAATCTCCGGCACGTCGGCGATGCCGGGCAATTTGTAGGTTTCGAAATTCGGATTCAGGACGACGCCGGACAATTCATCCATCACACGCTCTTCATAAAGCGCGTAACCCATGCCCATGATGACGCCGCCGTTGATTTGGCTTTCGAGCGTGAGCTTATCAATGATGAGTCCGCAATCATGAACCGCGACGATTTTTTTCACGGAAACAAATCCCGTGTCGGTGTCCACCGCGACTTCGGCAAATTGAACACCGCATGCGTGGTCCGAAGAAAGTCCCGGTTGCCATTGGCCGTGAACCGTGAGCGGCGTGACGCCTAATTTTTTGCAGGCCGCAAACCAATTGGCGCCGCGCGCATCGGCGATGCCGGATTGCGTTTGCAATTGGTCGAGCGCTTTATTGCAAATGTCGTAAACCGTTGGCGAAATCGAAGCGCACGTCGTGCTGCCGCCGCTGCCGGGACCGGGCGGATAATTGGTGTCGCCCACGCGCACGGTGATTTGCTCCGGCTTGAGGCCAAGCATTTCCGCCGCGACGACCGCGATGACGGTTTTTGTTCCCGTGCCGATGTCCTGGACGCCCAGACGAAATTCGATCGAGCCATCGGGATTGATTTGCGCTTCGCCTTGTGTGCGACGGCTCGCGCCGCCGGCCGGCCAGGCCGCGCCCGCGCAACCGATTCCAGTTTTCACAATTCCGCCTGAACTGCCCGGCTTTTTGTATTTCTCCTTCCAGCCAAATTTTTCCGCGCCGAGTTTGTATTCGCGCTGGCGGATTTCGCTTGGATCATTTTTCAGGCGGAATTCCAGCGGATCCATGCCAAGTTTCACGGCCAGATCGTCCATCGCGGATTCCATTCCGAACGAGGCCGGCGGATTTCCCGGCGCGCGAAACGCGCGGGCCGAACCGGCGTTCACGGCAACCACTCTTTGCGACGATCGCGCATTCGGAACGCGATAAAGATAGGGCATCGGAATATCCGCGCCGCCGCCGCCGCCACCCGTCGCGCCGCCCGCGGCAAAACCGGCGGTGCCAAAATTTTCCGCGTCAAATGCGTGCAACGTTCCATCGGCCAGCGCGCCCATTTTAATTTTCTGAAAACTGGATGGACGATTTCCAACCGCGAGCGCCTGGTCAAATCGCGTGAGCATCAAACGCACGGGCGCTTTCGTTTCTTTGGAAAGGCGCGCAGCCAAAACACCTTCGACACCGGCGTTAAACTTCGCACCGAAACCACCACCCATGAAATCACAAATAGCGCGAACTTTGCTGTGATCCAATTTCAAGGCGCCGGCCAAACTGTCGCGCACGCTGGAAATGCCTTGCGTGGAAGCCCATGAAATCACGCCTTCATCCGTCCAGGACGCCGTGCTGCCGTGCGTTTCCATCGGATTATGGATCTGCACCGGCGTGGAATAAAAACCTTCGATGACCGCCGCACATTCGGAAAATGCCTTGTCCACATTTCCGTTTTCACGCACGCGCGGGTCGCTGGAATTGGAGGAACCTTCAAAAACTTTCGGTGAATCCGATTTGATCGCCTCTTCTTCGCGGACCACAAACGGCAAGGGCGTCGCTTTGACTTCGATTGCTTTCAATGCGTCCAGACACGCTTGTTTTGACGTTCCGGCAACGGCCGCAATTTCTTCACCGTAATATCGAACCGTGCGTTCGCCGTCGTCCACGGTCACGACGGCTTTGATTCCGGGAATTTGTTTGGCTTTATCCAAATTGACGCTGGTGATTTTTGCGGAGGGCCATTTCGAGCGCAGGATCATCCCGTAAAGCCAGCCGTCGGCCTGGATATCGGAAGAATAGCGCGCCTCTCCGGTTAATTTTTGCGGCGCATCAATGCGTTTTGTTTCCGCGCCGATGTATTTGGTTTCTGTCGGCCAGCTAGGCATTGATGACCTCCGTCTTTGTCGTTCCGTTTGCGGCGACTCCCGCCGCCTGCAACGCCGCCGCTAAAATGCGCGGATGCGTTCCGCACCGGCAGATATTTCCGGCGCAGGCATGTTTCACGTCGTCGGTGGTCGGGTGAGGATTTTTCTTCAGCAACGCCGTGACGCTCATCAAAAATCCCGGCGTGCAATAACCGCACATGAGCGCGTCTTTCTCAAAAAACGCCTGCTGCACCGGCGAGAGTTTTCCGCTTTTGGCCAGACCTTCCACGGTTGTGATTTCTTTGCCTTGCGCTTCGATGGCGAGTTTTTGGCAGGAATAAACCGGCAAATCATCGAGCAACACCGTGCAAGCGCCGCAACTCGCGCGGTCGCAACCTTCTTTCGGGCCGGTGAAACTGGAATAATTCCGCAACGCATCCAGCAAGGTGACGCGCGGTTCGAGTTGAAGTTTGATTTTCTGGCCGTTGATTTTCAGCGTCACCGGAACGGCTTCCGGCCCGATGATTTTCTCGGCGTTGACCTTTTCGAGTTCCGCGGCGACGGAATTGACCTGCGCCGTGGCCGCCGTGGCCGCGACGGTGCCAAGGCTTTTAAGAAATGTGCGCCGCGAATGCGCGCCGAATACGCCGTCTTTGTCAGAATCTTTCATGCGTCGAGGCTCAATGCCCTTTTGTAATCCTCCGGCGTATCCAAGTCAAGCAACAGACCGCCGTCATTTGTTTTAAGTTGGACGCTGCGGCGCGAATGAAGTTTCAAAAAATCTTTGAGCGTGGCGCCGGCAGCGACGAAATTTTTCAATCCGCAAAAGATGTCGCGCGGCAAAATGACCGGATGCTTCGGCTCGCCGCGAAAGGCCGGCTGGCAAATGGAATGAGGATTCGCCGCGTGAAAATCCAGTAATTCGCGCAATGTCTCCATTTTCAAATGCGGTTGATCGCCTAAAACAATCGCGAACGATTCGATTTCGTCTTTCCAGCCTTGCCAATGGGCCGCGCATTGAATGGAACTGAACATGCCGTGTTCGGAATGTGGATTTGGAATTCGTTGAATCGTTGAATCGTTGAATCGGAAAACCTTGGCAATTTGCGTCAATTCTTTGACAAGCGCGTCATCGTTTGGCCGGTGAACAATGCCGATTTGCGTCGCGCCGAGTTTTTGCCATTGCGAAATCAAATGGCCGATGACGGTTGTTCCGTTCCACGGCAACAGCAATTTCGGTTTTCCCATCCGCGACGATGCGCCTGCCGCGAGGATGATTGCGGCAAATGGGGGAGGAACAATTGCGGCCATGGCGAAACTTTAAGCGAAGCCGTGTTTGGCGGCAAAACTTCTTGCGAAAGAAAACTTAAAGCCAATAATTAAAGAGTGGTCGGAATCGTCTTTTACAAAATTGTTTGAGTTGTATGAACACATCAATGGGAATTCAAAAAGACAAAAATGTAACGGTGTCGGCGCTTTTCGGAGTTGCAGTCCTGCTCTTTTTTTGGGGAGGAATCAATTGGTTTATATCCGGGGTCGAGCCAAACCGCCTTGGAGTGATGCTTTGTTTGAGTGGATTTGTTTATGTTGCGCTCGGCATTCTTGCCTATCGAACCAGGCTCCTTGCAGCATTGCTTGGCGCTCTTCTTTATGCTGCGTTTCTCACTTTTGAATGTATTTTTGACATCAACCACGGCGTAAATCTGCTGATGACAGGACTCTTTTTCAAAATTCCGATCATCATTTTGCTTCTTGCCGCTGCGGTGTCGCCGCTTAAATGTTCAATTAAATACAAAACGGTGATAGGAACTCTCGTTATCGCGATTGTGATTTCGCAGGGATATTTGGCTCATGCGCTTTGGTTAAATGCTTTGTGGAAAACAGAGGTTTCGGTTCAAGCAGTTTCAAGTGGCGCCGAACAGTCACGAAGAGATTTCAAAAACGGCAAATTGCGCCTATATGATTTTCACGGTGAAAACACAGAAAACAAATTCTCCGGCCGATACGAAGGACAATTTGAAATCTGGCATGCGGAATATCATCCGGCAGTTTATGCTCAAAAGGTTGCCGAAGAAAAATGGGTCGAAGGCTACAATCAACTCATGAAGCTTCAAAGCTCTCAACTGTCCGATCCGGCAACGGACGGGGAAAAATCTAAATGACTTGGCAACATTGATTCGTCCGCACTCGACACTTCACCTTCTCATTGCTAGCGTTTTCGCATGAATTTTCTCGTCACCGGCGGCGCGGGTTTCATCGGTTCGCACGTTTGCGAACGCCTGTTGCGCGACGGCCATCATGTCTGGGCATTCGATGACCTGAACTCGTTTTACGACCCGAAATTCAAGCAATCCAACCTCCGCGAAATCCAGGCGCTTGCCCCGTGGAATAGTTCGTCTCAAAACGCAATCACCGATAATCCGGCTTATTCCACGGGGCGAGCCAAACCGTTTGAATTTGTTCATGGCGATATTTGCGACGCGGCGGCGCTGGATGACATTTTTTCTTCGGTCAAATTCGACCAGGTCATCCATCTGGCCGCACGCGCGGGCGTTCGCCCCAGCCTGGCCGAACCGGCGCTTTACCAACGCGTGAACGTGGAAGGCACGGTCAACGTCCTCGAATCCGCGCGAAAAAATGGCGTGAAGAAAATCGTCATCGCGTCGTCGTCATCGGTTTATGGCGTGAATTCCAAAGTGCCGTTTTCGGAGAGCGACCCGATTTTTTCCGCCATTTCGCCTTACGCGGCGAGCAAACTGGCGTGCGAAGCGCTCGGCCACAGTTATCATCACGTTTACAAAATGGATGTGACGATGCTGCGCTTTTTCACGGTTTATGGCCCGCGCCAGCGACCGGATCTGGCAATCCGCAAATTCGCCACGCTCATTTCCGGCGGGAAGAAGATTCCCGTTTACGGCGACGGCAGCACGGCGCGCGATTACACTTACATTTCCGATATTTGCGACGGCGTCATCGCCTGCACGCGCAACGATTTCGGTTTTGAAATCTTCAATCTCGGCGAATCGCAAACGGTTTCGCTGGCGCGGATGATCGAATTGCTGGAAGCCGCGCTCGGCAAAAAGGCCGTCATCGACCGCCAGCCGCTTCAACCGGGCGACGTGCCGATCACGTTCGCGGACATTTCCAAATCGCGCGCGAAACTGGGCTACAACCCGCGGGTGAAAATCGAGGATGGCATCAAATTGTTTGCGGATTGGTTCAGGAAAAGCCAAAGTTAAAGCCAGAATGGAACCAGCCAAAACCATCAATCGCCCCGCGCTCGATGAAGCTCTTGACGCGTGGAAAAAAATTCTCGCGGAACATAAATTCGCAACGAACATCATCTGGTTGTTCGAGGAAAATCTGTGCTTCGAGAAATTGAAAACCGAGGAAGGTGGATTTCACGTGGGATTTCAGACCAAATTCACGCCGCCGCCGGAGGACGCGCTGGAAATCGCCTACGACCATTTTTGCGAAACGGATGCGCCGATCGTTTTTTATCGGCTTGGCGATGTTCCGGATAGATCTGTTTGCGCGCTGCTCTGTGATCAATGGTTTGAGAAGAAGGGCTGCAGCGAAGGCTTTGCGCGACGCGACGACTGGAACATTTTCTTTCATGCCGGCCACGACGACAATATCGAGGAAATCACGGATCTTTCGCGCTGGGTGCATCGCGTCAAGCGCGGCCGTCCGTTTCACGACCTGGATTTCTGCATGTCGCTGGCGATGGTTGACGAAATCAAGATCTACGGACGCCCGCTCGTGCCTTACGAACGTTATGCCGAATCCATGCTGGAACGGATGCGGCGGATGCTGGGAAATGCGGGGGCGTAAATTCGTCGTTGCAGGCAAAATTAAATCTGTTATCCTCGCCGCCCGTTTTTTTAACGGGAATCAACCAAAAGAAAATTTATGTCACAGCATCGCAGTCTGCGCGCGGCAGCCACTCTGGGCGGCAAACGCAACGTTCTCAAGCGCTTCGAGCGCGTCGAACTCCTCAAGAAACGGAGCCAATGGAAATCCGGCGACCGCATCACCGGCCTTCGCAAGACCAAACCCGAGGCGTAATTCGTTGAATCGCGAATCGTTGAATCGGCTGACGATGTAACGATTCAACCATTTAACGATTTAACGACTTGAACATCCGCCTGCAAAAATTTCTGGCCGAAGCCGGCGTGGCCTCGCGCCGTGCCGCCGAGCAATTCATCCTGGACGGACGCGTCTCCGTCAATGGCCAGATCGTCCGCCTTCTCGGTTCCAAAGTTGATCCGCTCCACGACAAAGTGACCGTGGACGGCAAACCCATTCGCGCCAAAAAGAAACTTTATATCGCCCTGCACAAGCCCCGCGGCTGCGTTTGTTCGCGTAAAGATGAATTGAATCGCCCGACGATTTACGAATTATTGCCCAAAGAATGGGAAAATGTGCAAACGGTGGGCCGATTGGATTTCAACAGCGAAGGATTGATTTTTCTGACGAATGATGGACAATTCGCCTTGCGCCTGACCCATCCGCGTTACGGCGTCCGCAAAAAATATGTGGCGACGGTTGACGGGAAAATCGAACCCGAAATTCTCGAAAAGTTCACGCGCGGCATTTACGACGGCGGCGAGAAATTGAAGGCCGAGAAAGCCTGGATTCTTTCCGCCACGAAATCGCAAAGCGTCGTGGAACTGGAATTGACCGAGGGCAAAAACCGCGAAGTGCGGCGGCTGTTTGAATCGCAAAATTTTACGGTAAAACGGTTGCAACGGACGCAGATCGGAAAAATCAAATTGGGTGAATTGAAATTGGGAAAATGGCGGGCATTGACAGAAATAGAAATAAAAACTTTACTTCCGGAATCATGAAAACGATTTGTTGGACGATTTTAAGCGCGATGGTCGCCACGGCCGCCATTGCTGATGGCAATTTGCCAATGACCAATAACGTCGCCGCACCGGCGGCAGCCGCTCCTTCGGCTGCTGCTCCCGCTGCTGCCGAGCCGCTCGCGACACCGGCCCCCGCATCGACAATGGCTGCGCCGCAAGCCGGACCGGTCACCGCTGAAACGAATTTGCCGCCCAAAGCGGTCCGCAGACATCATACCGCCGGCGCCAAAAAGATGTTCGTTGAACCGCCTGTTTCTCTCGCGCCCGGGCCGGCTGAAGTCGCCGCAAAGAATCTGAATGTTCGCGGCCAGGCCGGATTGAAAGGTGAATTCATCACCCATTTGCATGAAGGCGAAACCGTCAATGTGATCCAGCAAATCAATTTGGATAAACATAAAGCCGGCGAACCGGCGCAATGGGCAAAGATTGCTTTCCCGACCAATGCCCAGGTCTGGGTGATGTCACGCTACATTGACGCCAACAAAACTGTGATTCCACGAAAATTGAATGTGCGCGCCGGTCCAAGCGAAAATTACAGCGTCGTCGGCGTTCTCGAACACGGCATGCCGGTCACCGAAGTCACAACCAAAGGAAATTGGACACGCATCGAACCGCCGCAAAATGCCTATGCGTTTGTCGCCGCGATGTATTTGAAACAGGAAGCTTCCGGCACCGCGCCGACAGAAGTTCCTGAATCCGCCGAAACTGAACCGATGACGACCAACACCGTTGCCGAAGCGGCTCCTATTGCGACAGAAACGACGATGGAAGAGACGCCCGCGCCCGAAATGGTGGATACAAATATGGCCGAAGTGGACACGAATTTGCCGCCGCCGCCGCCGCGCCGCGTCACGCACGAAGGTTTTGTCCGCCACGTCCACAGCGTCATCGAACCGACGGCTTATGAGTTGTATGACCTGAAGACGGGCATTGATATTGATTACCTTTACACCACGGACACCAATCTCAACATCGGCGCCTATAACGACCGGCACATCGTCGTGACCGGCACCGAGGCGCTCGACCCGCGCTGGCCCCGGACGCCGGTGCTCACCGTCGAAAAGATTATCGTCGTGGAATGACGGCCAATCTCATTGACGGACGCGCGATTGCCGCGCAATTGCAACGTGAACTTGCCGCGCGCGTCGCGGAATTGAAAACCCGCGGCATCGTTCCCGGACTTGCCTTCGTGCGCGTCGGCGAAGATGCCGCGTCCAAAGTCTATGTCGGCCGCAAAGAAAAAGCCTGCGCAGAACTGGGCATTTTTTCTGAAACAACTGTCCTGCCGGAAAAAGCTTCCGAAGGCGAATTGCTTGCGCTAATCGCGAAATTGAATTCTGATCCGCGATTGCACGGAATTTTAGTCCAGGCTCCGCTGCCGAAGCACATTTCCGAACAGAAAATCTTTTCCGCCGTTTCACCGCAAAAAGACGTGGACGGATTTCATCCGTTCAACGTCGGCAAATTGATGCTCGGCGATACGACGGGTTTTCAGCCCTGCACACCGGCGGGCGTTTGCGAATTGCTCGCGCGTTCAAACATCAAAACCGATGGCGCGGAAGTCGTCATTCTTGGCCGCGGCAACATCGTCGGCAAACCGCTCGCGGCCATGCTTTGTCAAAAAGGCAAAAACGCGAATGCCACGGTGACCATTTGTCATTCGGCAACGCGCGACATCAAAACGCATTGTCTGCGTGCGGACGTTTTGGTCGCGGCGATGGGCGTGGCGGAATTCGTGAAGGCAGACATGGTCAAACCCGGCGCGACGGTGATTGACGTAGGCGTCAATCGCATCGCGGACTCGTCGGCAAAAACCGGAACCAAACTGGTCGGCGACGTGGATTTTGCGACCGTTTCAAAAATTGCCGGACGCATCACGCCCAATCCCGGCGGCGTTGGCCCGATGACAATCGCGATGCTGATGCGGAATACAATTCGTGCCGCCGAAATGACGCGAACGATTTAACGGTTCAACTATTCAACAATTTAACGAAGCATGAATCCAACCCGTATTTTGCCTGATTTACAATGCTCGCTGCTGTGCGAAGAAGTGCGGCAGGAATCCAACGGGAATTTTTTCCTCGTCGGCGTCATCAATTTCATCCGCGTGCCGCAATTGCCCGTCGTGGCCGCGCGCCTCTGCGTTTTCAACCGCTGGACGGCGGGCATCGGACAATTCACCGAATCCATCAAGCTCATTGCGCCCGACCAGACGACGGTGCTGCGCAAAGGTGAGATGAAATTTGAATTGAAAGACCCCGCCACGCACGCGACCGGCATCATGATGTTCGGCAACGTGGAATTCAAAGACGCGGGAACTTATTTTATCGAAGTGCTCGTGGATGACGTGATGAAATTGCGTTATCCGATTCCGGTCATTGTCGCGCCGCCGCAAAACCCAAATCCGGCTGCGCCGCCGCCGGAAAGCAAGTCCTGATTTGGTCTGTAGATTTCGCAGATTGACGCAGATGAAATCATAAAAAACAATCTGTGAAAATCTCCGTCATCTGCGGATATGAACAGCTCAACCTTCGCCGAACCTTTCACGCCGCGCGGCGTGGCGGCGTTTGCGCGTGGAAAATTCAACCGGCTCACCATCGCGCAAGCCCTTTTTGCCCTGCTCGGCGCGGCGTCCGTCGCGTGGTTTCTCAACGACAGTTGCTTTCCAACGATTGAAACAGGGATTCAAAATCTGCCCGGTTACGGCGACATTCGCGGCGGCAAATTGGATTGGGTCGGCAAATCGCCAACGTCATTGGCGCAGGGACGGATTTTTTCCGTCAATTTGGATTTGAATCATTCCGGCGCGATTCAATCCACGGCGGATTTCCAGATTGAATTCGGAAAAAATTCCGTCCGCGTTTTTTCCCTGCTCGGCTATACTGATTTCATTTATCCGCCCGGCGAGATCATTTCTTTCAACCGTCCGGAACTGGAACCGCTCTGGAATGCGTGGGACGAAATCATTTTGTTTGGCGCGGCGCTGGCCACGGCGGTTCTGCTGCCGTTCAGCTGGTGGATTTTGGCGACACTGTATTGCCTGCCGGCGTGGCTGTTTGTGTTCTATAGCAATCGCGATTTGAATCTGCGGCAATGCTGGAAATTATCCGCTGCGTCGCTCTTTCCCGGCGCGCTGCTGATGGCAGCGGGAATTTTTGCTTATGATTTCGGATTGCTCACACTGGTGGAATTCGCCTTTGTTTTCGCCGCGCATTTGGTGCTTGGCTGGATTTATCTGATCACGAGCCTGATTTTCATCCCGCGACATTCCAAAGCCACGCCAAAGGGAAATCCGTTCGAAGTGCGCAATTAAAATTGCCTCTTCGCGTTCCGAAATTTAACCTGCGCGGATGTCTCGACTGCCGTTTGAACTGTTTCTGGCGCTGCGTTATTTGCGGCCCAAACGGACTTTCGTCAGCATCATCACGCTCATTTCCATCGTCGGCGTCGCGCTCGGCGTGGCGGTGCTCGTCATCGTGATGAGTGTCATGAGCGGCTTCGACCGCGATCTGCGTCAAAAAATTCTCGGCTTCAATCCGCACCTGACCGTGATGCAATGGAATCCTTCCGGTTCGAGCGTCCAGCCGATGGAAAATTATCAGGACATCGGCAGCCTGATTTCTTCCAACCGAAATGTCCGCGCTGTTTCGCCCATCATCATGGGCCCGGTGCTCATCGAAACGCAGCCCAAAACCGACGGCGGTTCGAAATACGAGGACGCGCCGATGTTGCGCGGCGTGGATCCGGCCAAAGAAAGCAAAATCACACAATTGCCCGACAGCATCGTCGCCGGAAAATTCGATTTGAGCGGGCGCAGCGTCCTGGTGGGAGTCGATTTTGCCGAAAACCTGCATCTTCAGGTTGGCGACATCATTTCCATTTATTCGCCGGCGGAATTGAAAAAAATGCACGATACGCAGGGCAAGAACGGCGAGACCACCATTTTACCGGACGATTACACGGTGACCGGCATTTTTGACACCGGCTATTACGAATTCAATTCGCGCTGGATCATCACTTCGCTGGACAATGCGCAGGATTTGTATGCGCTGGACGATAAAGTCCAGGGATTGGTCGTGGCGCTGAACGATCCGTATCGAGCCGATGCTGTGAAAGAACAATTGCAGGCGATGTTGGGCGATGAATATTCGATCCAAAGCTGGATGGATCGGAATTCGGAAATTCTCAGCGCCATCGCCGTGGAAAAAAACGTGATGTTCTTCCTTCTGTTCTTCGTCGTGCTCGTCGCCGCGCTGTGCATCTTGAGTGCACAAATCACTTTCGTTGTTCAAAAAACGCGCGAAATCGGAATGCTCAAAGCGCTCGGCGCCACCAATTTTCAAATCATGGGATTGTTCCTGAGCCAAAGCGCCGTCATCGGCGTCATCGGCGTGTTGAGCGGTTACGGGCTGGGAATGCTGATGATTGCCTATCGGAATCCATTTCTCCATTTCCTGCGCGCGGCGACCGGCATCGAAATTTTTCCGGCGAAAATTTATGGTTTCTTTGAATTGCCGGCGCAAATCATTCCCGGCGATATCATCATCATTTGCATCAGTTCCTTTATCATCTGCATTCTCGGCGGCGTGATTCCCGCGTTTCGCGCCGGCCGGCTCAAACCCGTGGAGGCGTTGCGTTATGAGTGAACCGTTGCTTTCTGCACGCGGGCTTAAAAAGGTTTACACCATCGGCAAACGTTCGCTCGAAGTGTTGCGCGGCGTGGACCTGGACGTCGCGCGTGGCGATTTTCTCGCCTTGCGCGGCGCCTCGGGCGCGGGAAAAAGCACACTACTCCATCTGATCGGCGGACTCGATTCGCCCAACGCCGGTGAAATCATTTTCGACGGCCGAGACCTTGTAAAATTTTCCGAACGCGAATTGACTCATTTTCGCAATCGCCGCGTCGGTTTCGTTTTTCAGGCGTATCATTTGCTTCCAGAATTGACGGCGCTGGAAAACGTCTGCCTGCCCGCGCGCATCGGAAGGAATTCCGCACCGCAAATCAACCGGCGCGGACGCGAATTATTGGAACGCGTCGGGCTGAAAGAGCGCATGGAACATAAACCATTTGAACTTTCCGGCGGCGAACAACAACGCGTCGCCGTCGCCCGCGCGCTCGTCGGCGAACCGGAATTGCTGCTGGCCGATGAACCGACCGGCAATCTGGATTCGCACACCGGAACGGAAATCATTGAATTGCTCAAAAATCTCCGCACAGAAAAACGGACCACGCTCGTCATCGCCACGCACGACGCCAAAATTGCCGCGCACGCGCAGCGCGTCGTGGAACTGGCCGACGGCCAAATCGTAAATTTTGAGCGGGCGGATTGAATTTTTGTCGAACGGAAGTAGTTTCTTTTGCCATGCTCGAAGATCGCGATTACATGCGTGAGCCGGATTTCCGTGAACCACGGATTTCGGTCACGGTCGCGTTGTTGATCGTCAACGCGCTGGCCTTCATCGCGCAGATGGTCGGCTGGCATTTGCAAAACGGCGCGGAAATCCAGAGCACCTATTTCGCGCTGAGTCTTTTCGGATTGAAGCACTTTTATCTCTGGCAGCTTGTCACATTCCAATTCATGCATGCCAACTGGCTGCATCTGCTGTTCAATTCTCTCGTCATTTTCTTTTTTGGCCGGGCCGTGGAACAAGCCGTCGGACGCTGGCATTTCCTCAAATTATATTTTTTGAGCGGCATCATCGGCGGACTGGTGCAAATGCTCTTTGCTTTTTTATTTCCCGCGTTCGGCGGCTCGGTCGTCGGCGCATCGGCGGGTGCGTCCGGACTTGTCGCGGCTTTTGCGCTGATGAATTGGCGCGAACGCTTCACGCTTTTTTTCTATTTCATTCCGATCACGATGCGCGGGAGAACGCTGTTGTGGATCAGCGTCGGCCTGGCCGTTTTTGGAATGCTCACGCCCGACAATGGAATCGCCAACGCCGCGCACCTCGGCGGCATCATCACGGGCGCGCTTTACATGATTTGGCTCCAACGCGGTCATGTTTCAGAATTTGTTTCGCCTCCCCGCCGTTTCGCTCCGGCACGAGTTTTCAAAAAGTTGTGGCAATCCGGCGCCTCAATTCCGCCGAACGAAGATCTGACCGCAGATGAATATCTAAAAACGGAAGTGGACCCGATCCTCGATAAAATTTCCGCGCACGGCATCCAAAGCCTGACGAAGCAGGAACGGGAAATTCTGGAGAAAGCCCGGAGCAAAATGGGCAGACGCTAATACAATCGCCGTTTGAATTCCGCGCAAGTTTTCGCGATGTCCGATGAATTGAGAATCGCCGAGACCACGCAAATCCGTTTTGCGCCCGCCGCTAAAACGTCGTCCAGATTGTTCAGCTTGATTCCACCGATGGCGAACCAGGGAATGTCCACATTTTCCGACGCCCAGCGGACATATTCAAGCATCACCGGTTTTGCGGTCGGTTTCGTGCCGGTGGCGAAAATCGGGCCGATGGCGACGTAATCCGCATTTGCGGCCAATGCGCGCGTCGCCTGCTCCGGCGCATGGGTGCTTAATCCGATTTGAAGTTTTGAATTTTTCGTTTTCAGTTCGGAAACATTTTTGTGACCAGCATCAAAAAAGTCTTCCTGGCCCAGATGACAAAATTCAGCGCCAAGGTCACGCGCAATCTCGAGGTGATCGTTGATGACGAGCCCGACATCGGCACGTTTGACGATCGGCAAAATTTTTTCCGCCATTTTGCGGATTTCTTCCGGCGCGGAATCCTTGGCGCGCAGTTGAATCAGATCGCTTCCGCCGTCGCACAATTGTTGCGCGACGAACTCCGGCGCGCGGCCGTTCAGATAGGCCGTGTCCACGAACGTGTAAAGTTTGCAATCCGCCAGCGGTTTCATCTGGAAGATTGTGGCAAATTCAACGCGTTCGTTCAAATGTCATCCGCCAAAACCAATCGCTACGCGAAACCAGCGCAAACAAAATGTTGCGCAGCGACGATGAAAACATTGTTTGCTGCAATCGGCTTGCCCAACGCAACCGCGCCGAGAACGCGTTGTCGCAGCGTCGGGCAATTTGCTGTTGCGCAGACATCCACGAAATTTCACCGCGACTGAACGCGACCAGCGGCCCGACGGCCAATTGCGCGGATTCAAACGCAAGGGACATTCCGTTTCCGGTGACCGGCGGAATCATCGTCAGCGCGTCGCCGATACAAATCTCTTTCCGGACGCAAGCGCGCCGCGGAATGAGTGAAAATCCCGCGATCGAGCAAAATGAATTCTTGTCGAATTCCGCCCCGGCCATGCGCTCACGCAACGCTGTTCCTGCATTTCCCCGGAACACATCGAGAATATCGCGTGGCAAATTGTTCTTACCGTTGCGGCGGAATAAACCGCAAACATCTACGCTTCCATTGCTCAATCTGCAAATTCCCAAATAACCATTTTTCAGAAAATGCATTTCCAGATCAGCCGACGGCGAAACGTTTTTCGCGTGAACTTTTAAACCGAGCCAACGCGGGCCGGTCTTAAACGGATCGATGCGCCGGCCGCTCGCCCGGACGACGCCCTCGCCAAAATCTCTTTGCCAGCGGAAATTGACATGCAAGCCACCGCCGAGATGTTGAAATTCATCTGCGAGCAATTCGTCCATGACAAATCGCGAAAGACAAATGGCCGGGACCGGAAATGCGCGAACCGGCGATTGTTTTTTCCCGAGGAAAAATGTCGCGCTCCGCGCCGGAATGGCTCCCGCACTGAAAATTTTTTTCTTCAGTCCCAGAAGATCGAGAACTTCAATGCCTTTGCCATTGATGAATTCGCCGCAAACGCGATGGCGCGGATAATTTCCGGATTCAAAAACAGTGACAGGAATTTCCTTTTTGCGGAGAGCGATTCCGAGCGTCAAGCCGGCGAGGCCGCCGCCGACAATTTGGATTGGCTTGGCGGCAGACATTTCAGGGCATCCTTTTGGCAATGAATAAATGGGCAAACAGTCCGGCGCGGCGCTCGGCCAGCTGCCAATTCTTTTTGTCCGGCCATAGCTGCGACAGTTCGCCGCCCGCAAACCCCGCCTGGATGCTCACCGTCGCGTCGTGAACGGTGATGGCGTGATAACCTAATCCATAAAACAAAGGCTTGAACAACGGCGCACAGCGAAAACGATGAGGCTCGTTTGCGATAAAAAAATTTGTTTGCCCGGAAATTCTTCGGAACAAATCAGCAAGGCGGTCACTTTCAAAATGATGCAAAATCAAATTGGCGATGACGGCGTCAGTAACTTCATTTTGCGCCCAATCAAAAACGTCGGCTGTGAGTATTTCGGCGCGCCAGCCACGTCTCAAAAATTCAGCAAGCGTTTCTGGCGCGACAATCTTATTGCGGTCAACCAATGTGGCGTCGACATTGTTCCAGTTTGAACTTTTTGCGATGCTTAGCAACAGTTTCCCCTCGCCTGCTCCGAGTTCGACGATCTTTTTCGGCGCACGAGCCCCGAATTGTTTTTTTAAAGCGATGCGGATCGTCCGGTGATTGCCCATCCAAAAATTGATGCGCGCCAGATCGCGACGCAATTTCGGCGAACGCGAGTCGTCCGGCAAAATGGTGTCGAGAATTTCCGGCTGGACGATGCGTTCCATTTTTCGAGCTATGATTTCACATCCAGCAATGCACCGTGACAACTGAAACCGGCGCCGAATGCGGACATCCACCAAAGGCCATCCGGCACGGTATCGCGCAGGGCGCGTTCGAGCACGAAGAAAACGGTCGGACTGCTGATATTTCCGAAATCGCGCAAGACCGATGAACTGTGCCGCAAATCAAAATCCGCCAGCGCAAATTTCCCGCGCAGCGACACCAAAACGTCGCGTCCGCCGGTGTGAAAAATCCAACCGCGGATTTTTTCCCGGGTAATCTGGGCTCCGGCGAGCGATTCGGAAAAGAGATTGACAGCTTCGAGGCCGGCGATTTGCGGAACTTCGGGCAGCAACACATTTCGCAACATTCCATTTTTGTGGCTGAAACGCAGCGCATCGCGTTTGTCCGGCGCGAGGCGGGACGAGGAAAATTTCCATTCCACCTGCCGCCCGCTTATTTGCTTCGGCGCTTTCGATAAGACGGCCGCACCCGCGCCGTCGCCAAAAAGGCAGGCGCTGATTAAAACGCCGGGATCGTCGTCGAGAAAAAATGCTGCGCTGCAAATTTCGACGCAAATGGACAAAACTTTTTCGGCCCGTCCGGACGCAAGCAACATGTCTGCCGTTCGCAAATTGGGCAACGCTGCGCCGCAACCCTGGCCGACGAGGTCGAGCGCCAAGACATTTTTTCGCAAGCCGATTTTTTCGCCGACATAGCTGGTCAGGCCGGGACAGAGATAACCAGTGCAAGTGCTGATGAGCACGGCGTCTATTTCGTCCGCAAGGCAGCCGGCGGCGTCCAGCGCGCGGCGCGCCGCTTTGGCGGCGAGGGCGGGCGCGTATTCGGCAAAGCGCGCGTGCATGGCATCGGGCGTGAGGTCAAAGATTTTTTCCGGCGATTGCAGAACAAAGTGACGGGCGGCGATTCCATTTTCACCGCAAAGAATTTTTTCAAGCAACCATTGCGAGCGCGGCTTGAGCGCAGCGAGAAAGCTTGAATTTCTGACAGCCTCCCAACACTCGCGTTGCGTAAAGCGGTTTGGCGGCGCCGTTACTCCAAGTCCGGCAAGAAACATCGCCCAATCTAGCGCGAAAGCGACCATTGCGCCAGTTGCCGACACTGCAAATTCCTGTCGTGACAATTCATGAAATTCCTGTCATGGATTTTGCGTGCGCGTGCTCAAAATCCTGGCGTTGCTGGCCTTGCTGCTGATCCTGTTTATCGGCGGCATCGGGCTTGGCTTTAAAATTTCCCGCTGGTTTGCCCCAAAACCATTACATCAGGAAAACACCGTTGCCGTCGTCCGACAAATCCAAACGCTGTCGGATTTGGTCACGGTGAAATATGTCGTGGAAAAGGTGGAAATTTTCGATTCGCCGCCGCCAAGCACGCTGGGACAATTCGTGCAGGGCGAAAACCGCATTTTGCTGCTGGCGCACGGAACCGTAAAGGCAGGAATTGATTTAGGCAAATTGAAGGCGGGCGACGTGCAAATCAGTGACAAAACGATTCGCATTCATTTGCCGCCAGCGCAGATCACGGATGCCTATCTGGACGAACATGCAACCAAAGTGATTGATTGGCAGCGCGGTTTTTTGCGCGATTATGACAAGGATTTGGAACAAACAGTGCGCGCCAATGCGGTGGATGATATTCGCCGGGCCGCGCGAACGGATGGAATTTTGGATGAAGCGACGCGCCGGGCGCAATTGGAGCTGGCTGTCTTTCTAAACCAGGCCGGCTATCAGCACGTTGAATTCGTGGATGGAAATTCAAAAATCGTGCCATCACCGTCGTCCGATACCGTGCCTCAATTTTAGCCAGCGCGATGAATGATTTGGACAACTTGCGGACAATCGCCGGCAGGCGTCTGAACCGCGATTTCGCGACGCAATTTCGGCACGGCGATTCTCATGGGATGTTGACGCAATTGCATCAAATAAAGCGCGCTGGCGGGTGGATGCGGCTGCCGATTGGCGATCTCAAACCCGGCGCGGATCATTTGCGCCTGCCTTAATAAATTTGCTTTTTTAGCCACGCTCCAAATGCTGCAATTCATGTGCCATGGGAAAACGCAACTCTTTTAGCCGCAACATCGGAAATCAATTGTCCTGAGCACACGGTTCCCCATCTGAAATTGCGACTCTTTAGCAGGCGTTGGCAAAAAATGTTCGGAAATTGCCAAGTCCGGCTAATCAACTTTTCTTCGCTTTGCGGCGATAAAGGGATATTTTGTTAGCGGATGAAAAAACCGAACGTCATCCCGGCAATGATTTCTTTGTTGTTGCCGATTTTTACTTCCACCGCCGCTTCCGTCCCAACTGTTGAGTCGCTATGAAAAATTATTCTCCAGCCGATTTACGGAATTTCGCCATCGTTGGCCACGCATCGTCCGGCAAAACCATATTGAGCGAAGCCATGCTCCGCTGCGCCGGCGTCATCCAGCGCATGGGACGCATCGCCGACGGCTCGACGGTCTCCGATTATCATGTCAGCGAAAAGCAGCGGCAGATTTCCGTGTCGGCGTCGCTGCTGCATTTGGAATGGGCGAATAAAAAATTCAATATCATTGATACGCCCGGTTATCTCGATTTCATCAGCGAAGGTCTCGGCGCATTGCGCGTCGGCGATTTTGCCCTGGTCGTCATTCATGCGCAGCATGGACTTGGCGTCGGCACCGACCGCGTCTGGAATTACGCCACAAATTACGGGATTCCGAAAATGATCGTCGTCAACGCCGTGGACAAAGAGAATGTGGATTTCGACGCCGTCGTTAAATCCACGCAAGAACATTTTGGTCGTCACGTTTTTCCGCTCGCCATTCCGGTAAACGCCGGCCCCGGTTTCAACCAGGTTCTCGACGTGTTGCGCAGCGAAATTGTGACTTACGCCACCGACGGCAGCGGAAAATATTCCGAAGAACCGGCGACCGGCGAATGGGAAGCTAAAGCCAAAGAACTTCACGCGCAATTGATTGAACACATCGCCGAGTCCGATGATGA
Organism: Verrucomicrobiia bacterium; assembly: GCA_035776755.1. Taxonomy (GTDB): domain Bacteria; phylum Verrucomicrobiota; class Verrucomicrobiia; order Limisphaerales; family UBA11358; genus UBA11358. The sequence continues at coordinate 13,374 of DASTWS010000025.1, read as the reverse complement.
ATTGATGAATAAATTTTTCGAGCAAGGAAGTTTGTCGGAAGAAGAATTTCGCGCGGGAATCCATGCCGCGGTGCAAAAAGAATTGTTCATTCCGCTATTCGCTACATCGGCGGAAAATAATATCGGCGTTGCGCGGCTGATGGATTTTATTGCTAAATACGGTTCATCGCCGGTTGACCGCAAGAAAGTCAAAGCCGTGGATGCCAGTGGCAAAGAAGTCGAGGTCTCGCTCGACAGCAGCGAGACCGTGGCTTACGTTTTCAAAACGATGTCGGAAGCTCACTTCGGTGAGCTTTCTTTTTTCCGCGTTTATTCGGGCACGGTCAACAGCGGCTCAGATCTATTCAACAGCGACCGAAAACTTTCCGAGCGCATCGGCCAGATTTATCTGCTCAACGGCCAAAATCGCGAAGCCGTCAATTCACTCGGCGCGGGCGACATCGCCGCGACGGTGAAACTCAAGGACACGCACACCGGCAACACGCTTTGTTCCGCCAAACATCCGGTCACGCTGCCAAAAGTCATTTATCCGAAGCCGAACATTCACGCCGCGCTCATCGCAAGCGTGAAAGGCGAGGAAGATAAAATTGCTTCCGGCCTGGCGGCGTTGCACAACGAAGATCCGACATTTCTTTACGTCGTGGATTCGGAATTGCACCAGACGATTATTTCCGCGCAAGGCGAATTGCATCTGGAAGTCGTCGCCGACCGATTGCGCCGTCGTCACAACGTCCACGTCGAACTCGCGCAACCGCGCGTGAAATATCGCGAGACCATCAGAAGCAAAGGCGATTCCAAATATCGCCACAAGAAACAAACCGGCGGCGCGGGACAATTCGCTGAAGTCTGGATGCGCATCGAACCGCTCGCGCGGGACGCCGGGATTGAATTCTCCAATTCACTCGTCGGCCAAAACGTCGACCGCGTTTTTGTGCCATCCGTGGAGAAAGGTGTTAATCAGGCTTGCACCGAAGGCATCCTGGCCGGCTGTCGCGTAACTGACGTGAAAATTGATTTCTACGACGGCAAAATGCATCCGGTGGATTCCAAGGATATTGCATTTCAAATTGCCGGCTATTTTGCATTCAAAGAGGCGTTCCTGGCTGCCAAGCCGATTTTGCTGGAACCGATTGAAACGGTGGAAATTCATATTCCCGAAGATTGCATGGGCAAAGTGATGGGCGATCTGTCGTCGCGCCGCGGGAAAATTCTCGGCATGGATACTGATGGCGCATTTCAGGTCATCAAAGCCAGCGTGCCGACGGCGGAATTGTATCATTATTCCAGCACGTTGCGCTCGCTGACCGGCGGACGTGGCGTCCATGCGGAAGAGTTCAGTCATTATGAAGAAATGCCGCACGCTTCTGCGGAAAAAGTGATCGAGGAAGCAAAAAAATTAAAAGCGAATCACCAGCCGCATTGAAGGCGGCCCGCTTTGCGGAAACGGACAAAGAAATTATTGTGCGACAGCGCCCACCATTGTGGCCGCGCCGACTGCTTCGTGATTGCGCACCGCTTTGTAAAGCGCGTCTTTCAATTTTGCGCGCTTGAATTTCAATTCATCAATCTGCTGGTCGGTGGCGTATTCAATTTCCTCCTCGATGCGGCAAATTCGGTCATCGAGATGGTGATATTCCTCGAACATTTCGCGAAATTTTCCGTCCGCCAGCTTGAGCGAGCGGATTGTCTCGCGATGTTCGGGAAATTCCGTGATTAATGGATGATGGATGTCCATGGGAATCTCTCCGGTTGAAGGTGAACGCGTCGCGCCGAAGCCCGGCGCAATCGCGCGGTCGTTGAACTTTCGGTTGTGCTCATGACCTGATTCAACTAAACGCCCATTTCCAAATTTTTGCCAGTGAAATTTTGAAAAAAAATTCAACCGGAATTGCCCTTCGCAACTCATCGCTTGCCCAAACGTTCCAACAATTTTCCGTGGATGCCGCCGAAACCGCCGTTGCTGAAAACACAAACCACGTCGCCGCCCATGACATTCTTCGCGACGTGCGCAATGATTGAATTCACATCCGGCAAATACGCCGCGTCTTTGCCGGATGCTTTCAAATCCTGCATCAATTTTTCCGGATTCAATCGCTCTTCCGCCGGCAATTGCTCCAATCGCGCAACTTCAGAAACCACAACGGCATTGGCATCGGCAAAGGATTGCGCCAATTCATTCTGAAAAACATTCCGGCGCGTCGTGTTTGAGCGCGGCTCGAAAATCGCCCAGATTTTTTCGCGCGGATATTTCAAACGCAATGCCTTCAATGTCTCGCGGATCGCTGTCGGATGATGTCCAAAATCGTCAATCACCGTCACACCGCCGGCAATGCCTCTGACTTCCAGCCGGCGCTTGATGCCTCTGAAGGTATCGAACGCGCTTTGGATCTGTTTGTTGGAAAGCCCGCAATGTTTTGCGCAGGCGACAACGGCGAGCGCGTTGCGCGTGTTCAATTCGCCGACGAGATTGATATGAAATTTGAAACTGGGGATTTCGAATTCCGTGGCCGTCGGCCCGAAGCGCAAATTGAAACCTTGAACGGCATTGTCCGCGCCGAGACCAAACCGTTTCACGGGACAATGCGTGACATTGAGCAACGGCGCGAGGTTTGAATCGTCGCCGTTGCCGAGCAATAAACCGTTTCGCGGCACCAGGCGGATGAATTGAGAAAAGCTTTTTTTGACGGCATCAATATCTTCAAAAATATCCGCGTGATCGAATTCGAGGTTGTTGACGATGGCGATTTCCGGATGATAATGGATGAATTTGCTGCGCTTGTCGAAAAAAGCGGTGTCGTATTCATCGCCTTCAATGATGAACCATTCGCTATCGGTAAAACGCGCGCCTTGCGAAAAATTGTTGGGAATGCCGCCGATGAGATAGCTTGGGTTCAATCCATTATGTTCAAAAACCCACGTCAACAAACTTGTCGTCGTGGTTTTTCCGTGCGTGCCGGAAACAACGACGGAGCGTTTGCCGCGGATGAAAAATTCAGCCAACAGCGCGGCCAGCGAGCAATAGCGCAATTTATGGTCAAGCACAAACTCTGCTTCCGGATTGCCGCGAGAAATAGCGTTGCCGATGACGACCAAATCCGGTTTATGCGAGAGATTGCGTTCGTCGTAGCCGTTCATCACGGGAATTTTTTTTCCGGCGAGAAACGACGCCATCGGCTCATAAACATTCTGGTCCGAACCGGTGACTTGAAAACCTTTATCCAACATGGCTGCGGCTGCGGACGCCATCGCCGTGCCGCCGATGCCGGTGAAATGAACCGATTTGATTTCGGATGAAAACATGAAGCCGAATTAAACCATGAAGAAACAAAGACACAAAGTTTTTTGCGCGCATCGCCATTTGTGTGGATTGCTTTTTCTCCGGGTTGGGTCAAGAATTCATCATCCAATGAATTTGTCGTCTTTTTGCGCCAAAGGCTTTTGCCTTGTGCTCGTCGCTTGTCTCGCCGGCTGCGCAATGCCGGGAAATCGGGAAACCGCTAAAAACCATCCGCCGATGCCGCCGCAGGAATTTGCGAACATTGATATTCAGCACGACCGCACGGGTTATCGCTCGAGTTTTCCCGTCAATTTAAGTCGCACGGTTCCGGTTTTATTCATCGTCGGCGATTCCACCGTCCATAATTACGACGGCGGCCGCGTCGGCTGGGGCGACGTCATCGGAAATTATTTCGACACGAATAAAATCATCGTGGAAAACCACGCGCTGGCCGGACGTAGCAGCCGCACGTTCATCACGCAAGGCTGGTGGAATCTGTTGTTGAAAGAAGCGCGTCCCGGCGATTTTTTGCTTTTGCAAATGGGACATAACGACGCCGGAGCGCTCGATGACACCAATCGCGCGCGCGGTTCGATTCCCGGCACCGGCGACGAGCAAAAGGAAATTTACAACCCGGTGACGCACAAACAGGAAACCGTTCACACTTACGGCTGGTATTTGCGTAAATATATTTCCGATGCGCGGGCGCATGGCATCATGCCCATCATCTGTTCGCCGGTTCCGCACGTGCCGAAAACCGAAGTAAAGTCAGGCGAAGTTGAAAATTTCCCTTACGTCGGCTGGTCGAGTGAAGTGGCCATCAATCAAAAGGTCGCCTTCATAAATTTGAACCAATGCGTCATGAGCCACTACGTCGGAATGACGCCGGCGGAAATCAAAGAAAAATATTTCACGCACTGGGACAACACCCATTCAAGCGCAGGTGGCGCAGAATTAAATGCGTCCTGCGTTGTTGCCGGAATCAAAGCGTTGCCCGATTGCCGTCTGAAAAATTATTTGCGGGAAAACCATTAAAAACCGTCAGTGAAACTTAATCCGCCGCTCAACCGTCTTTTGCCATGAAACATTTCCTCCTCACTGCCCTGCTCTGCCTGGCCGTTATTTCTTTGCGCGCGCAAACCGATTCGCCGACCGAATGGATTGATCCCGATACCGGCCATCGCGTCGTGCAGCTTTCCACCACGCCGGGCAGTCAAAGCCTTTATTTCAACATGAACCCGTTCACGCCGGACGGAAGACGAATGGTCTTCACCATGACCAACGGCATCGCGTTGCTGGATTTGCAAACCCGCGCGGTTGAACAAATTGTCGAAGGCCGCGTGCATATCATCATGGTCGGGCATAAAACCGGACAGATTTATTACATTGCGACCAAAATTGAAAGCGGCCGGACCAATCATTACGTTTGCGCCACGGACCCAATCACTAAAAAAACACGCGATATTCTAAAGCTTGCACGCGGCCAGTCCGTCGCGTCAGTCAATGCCGATGAAACATTGCTCGCCGGCACGTTCACGTATCGCACCAATTGGGAAAATGAATTCTTTGAAAATGAAACCAATCACGGCAACGACATCCAGAGCGCCGATGCCTATCGCGGCCAAAAAGGGCACATGATGGAGAAACGCCTGGCCGCGCGTTATCCGATGGAATTGTTCACCTACAATTTGCAAACCGGCAAAATCAAAAAATTCAATCGCTGCAACGACTGGTTGAATCACCTGTTGTTTTCGCCGACGGATCCGACGCTGTTGATGTTTTGTCACGAAGGCGCCTGGCACAAAGTGGACCGCATCTGGACGATTCGCACCGACGGTTCGCATTTGAAATTAATCCACAAACGCACCATGGCCATGGAGATTGCCGGGCACGAATTCTGGAGCGCGGATGGCAAGACGATCTGGTATGACCTGCAAACGCCGCGCGGCGAAGATTTTTGGGTGGCCGGTTACGAAGTCGCCACGGGCAAACGCACGTGGTATCACCTGCAACGCAACGAATGGGGCGTGCATTTCAATGTTTCGCCGGATGGAAAATTATTTAGCAGCGACGGCGGCGATGAGCACATGGTCGCGCACGCACCCGATGGCAAATGGCTTTATCTCTTTCGCCCGGAGCTGTTGCCGGATGAATCCGGCCCGGAAGTGGACAGTTCCATGTTGATCCATCCCGGCGTTTTCCATGCGGAAAAACTTGTGAACATGAGCAAGCATGATTATGCGCTGGAACCGAACCTGATGTTCACGCCGGACATGAAATGGCTCATCTTCCGCAGCAACATGAGCGGCGCAAACCAGGTTTATGCCGTGGAATTAAAACGCGCCGATGGGACAGACGGCAGCGGCGAAAACATGCAGACAAATTTTTACTGATTCACGCAGGGTCAGCTTTTAAGTTTCTTTTCCAAAATTTCGCCGACGAGATTGGGATTCGCTTTGCCTTTGCTCAATTTCATCACCTGACCTTTGAGAAAATTCAGCGCGGCGACCTTTCCGGCTTTGTAATCAGCAACGGAATTTGGATTTGCAGCAATCGCATCGTCGCAGAATTTTTCAATCGCGCCGGTGTCGCTGACTTGCGCCAAACCCTTTTCCTGAACGATGGCCGCCGGAGATTTTCCGGTCTCGAACATTTCGGCAAAAACGGTTTGCGCCGCCGCGCTGCTGATGGTTTTGGCGTCCACCAGATTGACCAGTTCCAAAATCGCCTCCGGTTTGAATTTCAAATTATCCAATCCAATCGTGGCAGCGGACGTAAGTCCGCTCTGATTTTCTGATTCTCCAATTTGAGCCGACTCACGCCGGCTGCTACTTTCCGCCATTTTCGCGCGCAAATTGTTGATGACCCAATTCGCCACGGCTTTTGGATTTTTGGATTTTTTCGCGATCGGTTCGAAATAATTGCCGAGCGGAACATCATTCACAAATGTTTCGGCGTCAGATTTCGGCAATTGATAATCGCGCATGAACCGTTGCTTGCGCGCCAGCGGCAATTCCACGACGCGCGAATTGATCTCTTCCAGCCATTTCTCCGTCGGCTCGAACGGCATCAGATCCGGTTCAGGAAAATAGCGGTAATCATGCGCGTGCTCTTTCGTGCGCATTTCTTCAGTGATACCCGCGACATCATCCCATCGGCGCGTGGATTGAATCAATTTTCCACCACGTTTCACGACTTCAATTTGCCGCGGGATTTCGTATTCCAACGCCCGACGCACACCGGAAAAGCTGTTCATGTTTTTGATTTCAATCTTCGCCCCGAGTTCTTTCGAGCCGACCGGTCGGACTGAAACATTCACGTCGCAGCGCACCATGCCCTTTTCCATGTCGCAATCGCTGATGCCGCCGTAAATCAAAATGTCCTTGAGCGCGTTGAGATATTCGTAAGCCATGTCCGCGCCGGTCAAATCCGGTTCGGAAACGATTTCGAGCAGCGGCACGCCGGCGCGGTTGAAATCCACTCCGCTGTTGCGGTCGAAATGGGAATTCTTGCCGACATCTTCTTCGAGATGCGCCCGGGTGATGCGGACGCGCGAAATGCCGCCGGCAAATTCAAATTCCACGTAGCCGTTCTTCGTCGAAGGCTGGTCGTATTGCGTCACCTGATAATTTTTTGCCACGTCGGGATAGAAATAATTTTTGCGGTCGAATTTCGCGCGCGACGGAATTTCACAGTTGAGCAACAAGCCGGTCAACACGGTCAGCTTCAACGCCTCTTCATTGGCGACGGGCAGCACGCCGGGCATTCCGAGGCAAACCGGACATACATTCGTGTTCGGATCCGCGCCAAAAGCGTTGGCGCAGCCGCACCACATTTTGGATTTGGTTTTGAGTTGGACGTGCGTTTCGAGTCCGATGACGGCTTCGTATTCCATTTGCAGAAATTTAGCAACTGCTTCGCGCAGATGCACATGGATTTTATCAGTGCCTTTATTGCCATCATTTTGCCAAAAAGCGTGGATTGTCAGGTCTTCGATTGGAATTAAGATGGCGTTTGCAGCTATCTGATTATGAAAATGAGACTGCTCTTGGGTTTGTTGACTGCTTTTCCTCTGTTGTCCACGACAATTGCACCTGCTGCCAGCAATCAGCTTCTTGGCTGGAATAATCTGGGGATCCACTGCATGGACAGCGACTATTCGGTTTTCAGTATTTTGCCGCCTTACAATACGATTGAAGCACAACTCATCGTCAACGGATTGCTGGTGACCAACGGGACGGGTTACACGGTGACCTATCAAGCCGTGGCCGATCCGGCCGGTTCATTCAATTCCACGGCGATGAATAAAGGAAATTTTTATGATTTCGCGTTGCCATTGTTTGGAGCGAATCTGCCGGTTGATGCCGGACTTTTAAGCTGGGGAATGCCCGGAACCAACAATACGCCGCAACAAATGCTTTTTGAGCAGAACAATGAACCCGTGCCGGGCGTTTTTACGCCGGTTAACTGGTTTCGCGCGGAGGGAATTCCACTTTCGCCTTACGATAATGCCGTCAAAAAAAATCCGTATCCGCTGATGCTGTTGGTGGCGCGAAACGCGGGCAACAGCATCATTGCGACCAATCAAATCGTGCTGCCAATCTCCGATGAAATGGATTGCCGCGCCTGTCATGCATCCGGTTCGGTAACAGCGGCGCAACCGGCGGCCGGCTGGGTTTGGGATGGAATTCAAGAACGCGATTTCCGTCTCAACATCCTTCGCCTCCACGACGAACATGAATTTGTGAATCATCCGGCGCTGTATCAGGCGTCGCTCGCGACAAACAAATTCAATCCTCAAGGGCTTTACCAAAATGTCATCGCCGATGGCAAACCGGTCCTTTGCGCCGCCTGCCATGAGGACGTGGCGTTGCTGGCCGGCGGATTCCCCGGAATTCCATCATTCACCGCTTCAATGCACAGTTATCATGCCTCGGTGATGGACCCGATTTCAAATGTGACGCTGGATAATGCGGCAAATCGCTCCGCATGCTATCGCTGTCATCCCGGTTCAACGACGCAATGCCTGCGCGGCGCGATGGGCGGCGCCGTGGCGACGAACGGCATCATGGAAATGCAATGTCAAAGCTGCCACGGCAACATGACGGCCGTCGGTTCGCCCGCGCGGACTGGATGGCTGATCGAGCCCACATGCGAGAATTGTCACTCCGGCACGGCGACCCATAACAACGGACAAATCCGTTATACATCCGCATTTGATTCAAACGGGCAATGGCGCACGGCGGTTGATTCAACGTTTGCCACACAATCCAATACGCCCGCCGCCGGTCTATCAATGTATCGTTTTTCCGCCGGTCACGGCGGATTGCAATGCGAAGCGTGCCACGGCTCGACGCATGCCGAATTTCCCAGCACACATCTCAACGACAATCTGCGCAATATCCAGTTGCAGGGCCATGCCGGCGTGATGATTGAATGCACCGCGTGCCATGTCACAATGCCGAACACATCGACGAATGGCCCTCATGGAATGCATCCCGTCGGCCAAACCTGGGTCGGCCAGCACGGCGACCGCATCGGCTCATTGCCCGGCGGCGTGACGGTTTGCCAGGCATGTCATGGTCTCGATTATCGCGGCACGGTGTTGTCGCGCGCCCAGGCGGATCGCACATTGACCGCTCATTTCGACACCAATAGCGTGACGATTTTGCTGTTCCGAAAAGCGATCGTCGGTTGCTACAACTGTCACAACGGACCGGGCAACGACAATATCAACAACAGCGTCGCGCCTGCCGTCAGCAATATCGCTACGAATACGACCAACGATAAATCTGTGCGGATGCTCCTCCCGGCCACCGGCAGCGGCCTGACATTCCAGATCGTTTCCCAGCCAGACAACGGCGCGGTCGGCTTGAGCAACAACGTCGCAACCTATTTTCCCGATCCCGGATTTGTCGGCACGAATCAATTCACCTTTGCCGCCTACAACGGAAAAAATTCAAACCTTGCCACCGGCACAGTCGTCGTCGCGCAAGGCCCATTTTCGATCAAGGCAACGGGGCTTGTGCCATCGTTTTATCCGGCAGGATGGACTGTGCCCTTTGCCGCAGTTGCGACCCTCTCGAATTCCATTGCACCAGTGGCTTATGATTGGGATTTCGATGACGGCACACCGCATGACACGAATCAATTTCCCGCGCACATTTATCAGACACCGGGACTTTATCTTTGGACGGTCGTCGCGTCGGCATCGGGCAATAATGCGGCGGACATCGGGTTCATTCAAATTGACGATCCGATGACGGTGAGCGCGATTCAGAGCGCCAACCGATTCAATATTTCCTGGCCGATCACCGATGCCGACGCAGTGCTGGAGAAGACATCCGAACTCGGTCCGAACGCGCAATGGACTGTCGTCACCAACATTCCCGTTGCAACCGCAAATCAATTTAATTTGAGCGTGCCGATTGTGCCCGGCACAAATATCGAATTTTTCCGCATTCGCCGGATTTGGTAACTGCTGGCGCCGATAAAAAATTTCTCCACAACGGGTAAATTGCTTGCGACCACACCGCGTGCGATTCATCTTGTTGACGTGAAGCCATTGCATTTGTTTTTCGTCGCGCTTTTTCTCACGCTACTTTTCTCCGGTGACGCACAAATTCCCAGACCTGCTGGGAAGCCGACCCGCGGCGACCTGATGTTGGAAAATTATTTCCGCGATCAGGTGATGATGCAGTCGTCCAATTGCCTGGCCGATGTTCAATCGTTGGCCGATTGGGAATCCAAGCGCACGGAATATCGTCGGCAATTGCAGGAAATGCTCGGGCTTTGGCCGATGCCGCCGCGCGGCGATTTGCATCCGGTCATCACCGGCACCATCACCAACGACGATTTCATCGTCCAAAAACTTTATTACCAGGCGCTGCCTAAATTATATTGCACGGCCAACCTATTCATTCCGCGACATCTGACCAAATCCGCGCCGACGATTCTTTACGAATGCGGCCATTGGCGTTTTAACACGAATGGAATCAGCTATGGCAACAAAGCCGTTTATCAGCGCGACGGCGAATGGTTTGCCCGCAACGGCTACGTCTGCATGGTTGTGGACACCGTTCTGGCCGGTGAAATTCAGGGGATCCACACCGGCACACGCGACCATAATTTGTGGTGGTGGAATTCCCGCGGCTATACGCCCGCCGGCGTCGAGGCGTTTTTCGGCATCCGTGCACTGGATTATCTTTGCACCCGTCCGGAAGTGGACACCAATCGCTTTGGCATCACCGGTCATTCCGGCGGCGGCGCGTATTCGTGGACCATCACCGCGCTGGATGACCGCATCAAAGTGGCCGCGCCGTTTGCGGGCATGGCCGATGACCAAAGTCACATCCTCGACGGCGTGATTGACAGCCATTGCGACTGCAATTTTCCCATCAACATTTACCGCTGGGATTTTCCGCAAGTCGCCGCGCTGGCCGCGCCGCGACCGCTGCTCATCGGCGGCACCGACCGCGACCAGCTTTTCCATCTGCCCAGCACGATGCGCATCTACGAAAAAGTCCATCGCATTTACGAACTTTACGGCGCCACGACAAAACTCGGCCTGGTGCTCGCGCCCGGAATCCACGATGAAGTTCCCGAACTGCAATTGGCCGCCGTCCGCTGGTTCAACCGCTATTTGAAGGGTGAGGAAGTTCCGGTTCCGATGGCTGTTAAACAATTTTATCCGCCGACGGAAATGAAAGTTTTCAAAACGCTGCCCGCCGACAATATCAATTCCAATATCGCCGATTATTTCGTGCCGATGGCGAAGCCGGAAAATATGTCGCCGGACGAGTTGCGTAAGAAATTACGCGCCAAAGTTTTCAACGGCTGGCCACGTGAAAATCCGCCGTTGGAAATCACCAATTTCTTTTCCGTTCAAAAAGGAAACATCCGGCTGCGCGGTTGGGATTTCGTCAGTCAGCATGACGTGCCGCTGCGAATTTATCTTCTCGATGATGTCTCGGAAAAACCGGAACGCATTTCGCTGCGCGTTTTGGATGAAGCCGGCTGGACGAATTGGCTGGCGGCGGGCCGCGCGTTTTGGGGAGGACAAGCGATGAACGGCAATTCCATCGCCGAAGAATTTACGGATAACAATAATTCTGCAAACGCCGCCGCATTGGAAAAATTGGAAAGCGCATTGTCCGGCGGCAAAACCGCCATCGCCTTTTTCGCGCCGCGCGGCGTCGGCCTGACCGCTTTTTCCGGGGATAACAAACGCCTGACGAAGATCCGTCGCCGCTTCATGCTGCTGGGCCAGACGCTCGACGGCATGAGAGTTTGGGACATTCGCCGCGCGGTTGAAGCAATTCATTCCGCCACGGATTCCGACGCGCCGGTTGAACTCCAGGCCGACTGTCCGATGGCCGTGAACGCGCTTTATGCCGCGCTGTTCGAGCCAACGGTGAAGAAATTGGATTTGCGCAATCTTCCCGAGTCGCAGAAATATGCTGCGCCTGATTATCTTGGCGTTTTGAAAATCACGGACATTCCACAAGTCAAAGAAGCAGTCGAGCCGCAGTTGAGTCATTGACGTAATCCGGGCCATTTTGGAAAATGCCAGCATTGAAATCTCAAACTAGGATTTTCATCGCGCTGGCTGCCCTGATCGCTTTGATTCCACTATTTTATACTGAGGAAGACTGGCGCGGCAAACGCGATTGGGAAAACTGCAAACGTGAAATTGAGGCCAAGGGTGAAACGATGGACTGGGACAAATTGATTCCGCCGCGGGTTCCTGAGGAAAAAAATTTCTTTGCCGCGCCGAAAATGCAGGAATGGTTTGTTCGCTCAAGCAGCTGGCCGCAGCCGACAAACGAATTAACCGGGCTTTCAACCAATGATTTGACGGTCACAATAATCACAAACAAAACCGACGCGCTTAACTATTTATCGTGGAGCGACCAATTTACACCGGACTTCAATTTGATTCGAGACGCGCTCAAACGTCCTTATGCGCGAATTGATGGCGATTATTCTGATGTTTTAGAAATTCCGTTTCCCAATTTTGTTTCCACGAGAGCCGTCGCTCAAGTTTTGGCACAACGCGCAAAATGTCATTTAATCTTAAATGAACCGCAAAAAGCACTCGACGAATTGACATTTTTGCATGATTTAAGGCTTTTGTTTGAAGGCGCGCCAACACATCAACCGGTGGAAATTGTGACGGCGATGATCGACGAGGCAGTCGCACAGCTTTACGCAAAAAGTGTTTCCGAGGGATTGCAATCCCATATTTGGAAGAAGCAGCAGTTAGCCATTTTGCAAAAACAATTGAATGAACGAAACGTCTTTGGATTCATCGCAGAATCGTTTCGAGAAAAACCAGCCCGCAGCAACCGTTTTTTTGAACAATTGGAACATGGCAATAAAATTGATCGCGCCCATTCCAAAAAAATTTTTGGGATTCCTATTTCATGGATGAGGCATCCGACATCTCCTTATGCTTTGCTTTTCAACGCATACCCGCGCGGGTGGATCTTGCAAAATTATGTCGTGGAAATCGAAGCGGAGCAAAAAATCATTGATGCGATGGATAATACAAACATGATTGTTTCCGTTGATAAAATAGACCGCGAGCAAGGAAATATTGAAGCAATTGCGCGAAGCCGCTCGCCATTTGCATTACTCTCCGGAATTTCTATTCCAAATTATTCAAAAGCACTGCAAAGCGCCGCCTATATTCAAAATTACATCAATGAAACAGAAATCGCCTGCGCACTGGAACGTTACAAATTGGCAAACGGAGATTATCCCAAAACGCTTGATGCGCTCGTCCCGCAATTCATGGACAAAGTTCCGCATGATATCATCGGTGGACAACCGTTGAAATATCGTCGCACGGACGATGGAAAATTTTTGCTCTATTCCGTCGGCTGGAATGAAACGGATGATGGCGGCTTGGATTTACAACACGGAAACGGCTCCATCAATTACACGAACGGCGATTGGGTCTGGAAAAACTAGACCGCACTCTGCCCTGCTCCATCGGCACCGCCGCCATCCAGATCAATCAAGATTTCGCGCGGCTCGGCGCCTTTGCTTTCGCCGACGATGCCGCGATTTTCCAATTCATCCATGATGCGCGC
>DASTWS010000026.1:0-79364 GCA_035776755.1 Verrucomicrobiia bacterium | reverse complement strand
TTTCCACGCAAAATGAATTCACGCCGCCGGTTTTATACAATCGCGAGAACCGCGCCAAATTGATTTACATGATTGAAGCCGTCTTTTCTCCGGCGGACGCGACGCAACTGCGCCCCGGCCAGCCGGTGGATGTGAAGTTGGGGGAAATGAAATTGTGAATGCAATAAACCATCCTTTTTTTTCAATTTATCGAAAGCTGTCTTCAAATCGGCAACAGAAAAAAGAAGCGGAAGATATTTGGTGGTTTTTGAACAGTCTCTGCAAATTGATGACAATTGACGATGTCGAATATGGTTCAGAACCACCAGATTTTATTTTTCATGTTTCAGAAAAATTAATTGGCGTTGAATTGACCAAATTAGATCCAAAAATTTTTGTTGATGGCGGCTACACAACGCGAAAATTTTTCAAAGAATGGGAGAAAGAAGCCAACACAAATCCACAACCTTATCGAGAATTTCCTTGGGGCGAATTTTCAGTCAGAGATTCTTTGGCGGCTTTTAGTCGGCAATTTCAGGAGAAGCGCGACGATTTAAAAAGATGGAAAGAAAATTTTTCTGAAAGATGGCTATTGGCACACATTGATAAAGGCAGTCCATTTGGCGAAATTTTTCCAGCAGCGGAAAGAATTACGCCGGGCCGTGAAGAAGATTGCGCGAATCATAAAGCCAAAATCATTTACTCTTTAGCTTCGATTTGTGGAAAACCGCACGCATTTGATTATGTCATTTTCTTTTCGGGACCAAATCTATTTCCATTTCCGGTGAATGGCAGAAATCCGCATAAACTTCCGCTTGCCAAGCCGGAAGTGCTCGAGCAAGGTGCGAAAGCATCAGACACATTTCTTGATTGGCGAATTTCAACCAAAAGCTGCAAGAAACAGATTTCATCTGAAGAAATTGAAAGCGGCAAACTAAATTCGATTCTTTAATTTCAAAACGCATCAAACTTGAAATGCATTTATGAATTTGACGGCAACGCAAAGAGGCGGGATTGCCAGTGGGCTTGCTCGACAATCACCACAATTAATTGCCGATAAAACAAAGGCCGTTGAATTGCATCTTGCGGGTCATGACACGGGATACATTCAGCGCATCATGCCACATCGCAGTCGTGCTGAGATTTGGCGCTGGCTTAAAGTCAAAGGCATTTTTACAACTTTGGGACGCGGGAAGGCCAATAAAGGTAAAAAGCTCAAGCGGCGTTTCAATGTAACACGGTTAATTATGGCTGAGTATGCGAATGACCTTCAGAAAAGTCGGAAAATGGACGAATTAATTCACTGGTGTAACCATCCGTCGGTAACTGCTTACAAAGCGCTAAATAAATATTATGAGAACCACGACAAGATTCTTGCCCGGCTAAAAGCCGAATATATCAACGTGAGTGAGCATATTAGAATTAAGAAACTTTTGTCTTCACGCATTCATAAAGCGATAACGAGAAATGGCAACGGAGCACGCAAAGCTGCGAGCACAATGGAACTTATCGGTTGCACAATTGCTGAAGTTCGGGCGCATCTCGAATCTAAGTTTTTGTCGGGTATGACTTGGGATAATTGCGGGCGCAATGGATGGCATATAGACCACATTCGACCGTGCGATTCTTTCAATCTTGAAGACCCTGATCAGCAACGCATTTGTTTTCACTTCAAAAATCTTCAACCGATGTGGGAGGCAGATAACATTTCGAAGAGCAATCGTTGGCAGCCGCAAAATTCGCAGCCGTTCGCAACTTTAATATGAGCGGCGACTTCGTCATTGACGTGCGCGGCGTCACGAAAAAATTCGGGCAGCGCACGGTCGTCAACAACATCGCCATGCAGGTGCGGCACGGCGAGATTTACGGTTTTCTCGGCCCCAACGGCAGCGGCAAGACGACGTTTCTGCGGATGCTCTGCGGCCTGCTCAAACCCGACGGCGGCGAAGGCAGTTGCCTCGGCCTCGATTTCCGCCGCCAATCCGCCGAAATCAAAAAGCGCGTCGGCTACATGACGCAAAAATTTTCGTTCTACGAAGATTTGACCATCCAGGAAAATCTGGAATTCATCGCGCGCATTTATGGCGTCGCCGACCGAAAATCTGCCGTCGAAAAAAGCTTGGAACGACTCGGCATGGTTGAGCGGCGCAAACAACTCGCGGGAACTTTGTCCGGCGGTTGGAAGCAACGGCTGGCGTTGTCCGCGTGTTTGATTCACGAACCCCAATTGCTGTTGCTCGACGAGCCGACGGCGGGCGTGGACCCGAAAGCGCGCCGCGAATTTTGGGACGAGATTCATCAGCTCGCCGGCGAAGGGTTGACTGCTTTGGTGACAACGCATTATATGGATGAAGCGGAGCGATGCCATCGGCTGGCTTACATCGCTTATGGTAATTTACTCGCGAGCGGGACGGTTGACGAAGTGTTGGAGCAGGCGAAATTGACAACGTTTGAGGTTGCCGGAGAAAGTTTGCATCTGCTCACTCAAAAATTGCGCGGTCGTGCCGGGGTTGAACAGGTTGTTCCCTTCGGCTCCACCTTGCACGTGAGCGGTCGCGACGGCAAAAAATTGAGCGAAAGCGTTCAGCCGTTTATGACGGATGAATTTCGATGGAAACAAATATCGTCCGGGCTGGAAGATGTTTTCATCAGCCTCATGGAGACGGCAAAGGACAACTTCACGGACAAAATGTGATTATGGCAAATATTGAATTGATCCAATTTTCGGGCGCGGATGAATTGGCAAAAACGGTCGCCGAAAAATGGCTGGATGAAATTGAATCGGCCAAACGCGCCGGCAAAACACACCATGTCGCGCTTTCGGGTGGCCGCATCGCGCAAAAATTTTTTGCGGAAACGGTGGCGCAAAACGAGAAGAGAAAAATTTCATTTGAGCGCGTCCATTTTTTTTGGGCCGATGAACGATGTGTTCCGCCGGACGATTCCGAAAGCAATTTCAGGACGGCAAACGAACTTTTATTTCAACCATTAAACGTTTCGGCGTCGCAAATTCATCGTTTAATGGGCGAAGCATCGCCAGAAATGGCTATAAAATTAGCGGAGTCCGATATCCACATTGTCGCCAGAAATAACAATGGCGTTCCGGTTTTGGATTTGGTCTTGTTGGGCATGGGTGAAGACGGGCATGTGGCATCGCTCTTTCAAAATGCAATAGAGCGGATTGCCAATTGCAACGATTTTTTCCTCTTCGTGCCGGATTCGCCGAAGCCGCCACCGCACCGGATTTCGGTAAACGTCAATGTTATAGCGGCTGCGGCTCAGGTTTGGGTGATGGCATCCGGCGATGGCAAAGAGTTTGCTTTAAGACGCTCGCTGGACAGAAACGGGAATACGCCGCTCGCAAGGGTGATTCAATTGCGCGCGGAGACAAAAATCTTTACCGATGTCGGATTGAAATAGTGTTTGTAACCAAATAGTTATTTAGCTAGAGTAAGTCTGCATTTTAGCTCTTTAGAAAAATTTGAAAATTTTTTGAACCGAATCTGAAGGTTGGTCGTCTTATACCTGAAGATTTACAGATAGATTTCGCTGTTCGTTTAGGGTTGGCAGAGAGGTTTTGCTTGCGGCGCGGCTCGAACAGCGACCCCCAAGTTGGTCGCGTCGCCCTTCTGAGCGCCTGGATGAAGGCGTATAAACCTCGTCATCACTGAGGCCGGACGTAAGTCCGGCCTTTGTATTTTATGAAGTGACAATTGCGGTCTGGATTCGCGTTGCCTGCGTTTTTAAAAACCGCTATTCTCTCAAACGCATGAAACATCAGCTCGATTTCGAAAAGCCGATCATCGAACTGCAATATAAATTGGACGATCTCCGGAAACATCCGGAGAAGCATTCGCTCGGCATCAGTTTCGAGGAAGAAATCCAGTTGATCGAAAAAAAACTGGTCGAGACCCGGCGCCACATCTTTTCCAACTTAACAGCCTGGCAACGCGTCCAGCTTGCCCGCCATCCCAAGCGTCCCTTTTCACTCGATTATATCAGCCGCGCCTTCACCGATTTCCAGGAATTGCACGGCGACCGGCTTTTCGCCGAAGACCGGGCCATGGTCGGCGGATTCGCCAAACTTGGCAGCCGTCGTGTGCTCGTCATCGGCACTCAAAAAGGTCGCGACACCAAAGAAAATATCCTGCGCAATTTTGGTTCGGCGCATCCTGAAGGCTATCGCAAGGCATTGCGCCTGATGCGACTGGCGAATAAATTTGGACTGCCGGTTGTCACACTTATTGACACGGCTGGCGCATATCCGGGCGTTGCCGCCGAAGAACGGCATATTGCTGAAGCCATCGCCGTGAATTTACGCGAAATGACTTTGCTTGAAGTCCCGATCATCGCCGCAGTCATCGGCGAAGGCGGTAGTGGCGGCGCCCTGGGCATCGGCGTGGCCGACCGCGTTTTGATTTTGGAAAATGCGTATTACTCGGTCATCAGCCCCGAAGGTTGCGCGGCCATTTTGTGGAAGGATCGCACCAACGCTTCAAAAGCTGCGGAAGCATTGCGGATCACGGCCAAAGATTTGCTCGAACTCAAACTGGTGGACGAAATCGTTCCCGAGCCGCTCGGCGGCGCGCACACGGATTATGCCGCCACCGCGGCAAATCTAAAAACGCACTTAGTCAGGCATCTCGAAGAAGTGCTAGCGTTATCGGTTGCAGAACGCTTGAAATCGCGCTACGAAAAATTTCGCGCACACGGGCGTTTTACCGAAAAAATTGACGCCGAAGCCGATGGCGTTCCTCAAGCGGCTGCTTAATCCGTGCTTTACCCGCTTACTTTTCAACCGGTTTTCAAGGAACGCATCTGGGGTGGACGCGAAATCGAAAAACTTTACGGCAAAAAATTGCTGCTGCAAAAGCCGATTGGCGAATCATGGGAAATTTCCGACCGTCCCGGCGACGAAAGCGTGATCGCCAACGGCGAATTCGCCGGAAAGACGTTGCGTTGGCTGATGGAAAATTATTCCCGGGAAATTTTAGGCGACGCCAAACCCGCTGCGGAAAATCGTTTCCCCATTCTCTGCAAAATTTTGGATGCGCGTGAAAAATTATCGTTACAAGTGCATCCACCCGCGCACAAAGCGAAAGAATTGAAGGGCGAACCGAAAACGGAAATGTGGTTTATCGCCGACGCGATGCCCGGCGCGGAGCTTTACGTCGGGCTGAAGCACGGAGTGACGCGCGCGGAATTTGAGAAAAAAATTTCCGATGGCAGTGTGGCCGATTGTTTTCATCGCATTCCTGTAAAAGCCGGCGACACGATGTTTTTGCCGAGCGGCCGCGTTCACGCCATTGGCGCGGGCCTGGTCATTTTTGAAATCCAACAAAATTCGGACACGACGTATCGCGTCTTTGATTGGAATCGCGTCGGGCTGGACGGTAAACCGCGCGAATTGCATGTGCCGCAATCGCTGGCGAGCATTGATTTCAATGATTTCGAGCCGAAGCTGGTGGAAAATGAATTTTCTGCCCAAGGAAAGATTCAAAAGCGTTCACTCGTCAGCGACCCGCTGTTTAACGTCGAGCAATTGAAAATTGAAAACGGCGCGAGCTGTTTGTTGAGGCCAAAGAAAATGCAAATCATCGCGGCTTTGAGCGGAGGAATTGAAATCAAAAGTGGAAACGCTTCGGCGAATTTGCGCGCGGGGGATTTTTGTTTAATTCCGGCAATTCTTGAGCAGACGGAAATTTCTGCAAAATCAAACGCGACTTTGTTGAATGTTGAGGCCGATTACGCGGGTTAAAGAAAACAAAATCCGCGAGATCTGCGGCTGCATTTTTCAATTCCACGACAAATCGTCGGGCGTTTGTGAGAGCAATTTATTTTTCCAGCCGCCCTTGTTCTTAAGAATTTTTTGCCACAGCTGTTCCGGCGGCGTTTCAAAAACCAATTCGAGCGACGCGGGAAAGGTGAGCCACGCTTTGCGTTTCATTTCGTCTTCAAGCTGGCCGGGACTCCAACCGGAATAGCCGGCGAACATCCGGATTTTTTTCGTCGGCGAAAACGACTCGCCGGCTTCCAGCAAATCATCGAGTGAATGGCCGAGCGCAAGGTTGGGCATGACGTCGGCATCAGGAAGAAAATTATCCGAATGTAAAAAACTTAACGCGGTGGGCTGCACCGGGCCGCCAAGATAAAGCGGCGATTCTTTAAGCGTATCCGGCAGATCGGCGACAATCATTTCGCCCACGGTTTTGCCGAGCGAACGATTAAGGACCAAGCCGAAGGCGCCTTGGGCATCGTGCTGACAAACCAAAATAACCGTGTGCTGAAAAAAGGAACCGCCGAGTTGCCCGCTGTCTAAAAGCAACTGGCCTTTGAGAAATTTTCCGTTGGCGCTCATCGCCAAACCGAATGTGCCTCAGATTTTTGAAATCTGCAAAGGGAAAACTTTTGCCGAAATTACGCGAGCGCTTCTGCGGCTTTGAGTTCAGGATGTTCGTCCAAAACAAGCACGCCATGGGGAGGCAAATCGTAATTACCCGAGAAAGTATTGCCGGTGAGATAATCGTGCATCGGCTTATAAAATTGCAAACGCACGGGCGTGTTTTGATGATTGAGCAGAAAAAACATCCGCGTGCCTTCTTTTTGTCTCATGCTGACTTCGACATTTTCGGGCACTTTGAGCAGCGGATGCAACCCGCACATTTGTCGCAGCCAGGCAACGAGATCGTGATAGAAATGCTGATGACTTTGGGTGCCGATGTAGATGGCTTTGCCCAGGCCGAAGGTGTTCATCGTCAGCGCAGGCTTGCCGGCATAAAAATCTTTTGCGTAAACGGCAAGGACCTGACAGCCCTTCGGCTCAATGATGTCGCACCACAATCGCGCCGGATGAACGTGGCTGGTCGGAAATGCGCCTTTGAAAGTGAGATGATTTTCTTCGCCCGGCGGAATGGGATCAAATTCCAACACTTCCAGGCCAAACAGATCCGTCATTTCCGCCGGATAACCGGAGTCGGTGGCGATGCTGTATTCATTGACGAGCGCAGTATTGAACGTGCTCACGAGCGTGCCGCCATTTTGGACGTAAAGTTTTAACCGGTCGGCTTCGCCCGCGGCGAGCAAATGCAACGACGGCGCGAAAACAATTTTATACTGGGACAAATCCTCTGTTGGCCGCGCGAAATCCACCTGGATATTACGGTCATGCAACGCAGTGTGGATGAGTTGGATGTGTTCGCGCAGATTGAAAAATTTGTTCGGCTGCATCGGCTGTTGCAGCGTCCAGTCATTGTCGTGTGTGTAAAGGATGCAGACATCGCTGACGACTTTGGAATCTTTTATAGCTGGCGCGAGCATTTTTAATTCTTCACCGATCTGGGAAATTTCTTGAAGCGTGCGGTTGTTGCCGCCGAGATGATGCGACACGACCGCGCCGTAAAATTTTTCGCTGCCGATGCGTGGTTGGCGCCAGCGAAAAAACAAAATGCCACTCGCGCCGCGCGACATGAGTTGATACGTGAAAAGGCGGATAAGTCCCGGCCGGACCAGCGCATTGACGTCCTGCCAATTCACCTGGCCGACCTTTTGTTCCATCGCCCAAAATCCGAAATCGCCGTCGGGAGTTTTCATGCCCGATTTTTTCAGCGAGCGCAAAAAGTCCACATCACAGGCCAATTCGGCGGGTTTGCCTCTCATGACGACGTTGCTTTCGACGGACACAAAGTCCACCGCATCGGCCATGTCAAAATGGTCGAACTTGCGCAAAAAGGCGCGCATCGTGACCGTGACCGGGATTTCCGGGCACTTTTCATGCAGCAAATCGGCCTGCATTTTGACGAATTGCACCATCGTATCGCTGCAAAACCGGTTCCAATCCAAAACGAGCGCGGGATTATGCTGCCCGGGAGAATACATTGGCATGGGCACGTGCTCGAACGAAGTCACGTTTTGCGCCCAAAAACTTAAACCCAATTTCTCATTGAGATTTTCAATCGTCCCGTATTTGGCCTTGAGCCAGAAATGCCATTCCTGCCGTGAAGCTTCGTTGAACGAGGCTTCCGTATCATGCAAACCCATCGCATTATCGATTTGCCAGGCGACCAGTTGCGGATGGTCGCCGAGCGCTTCGGCCATGGCGTTGACGATTTTTTTGGAATATTCCCAGTAAATATCGCTCGACAGGCAAACGGCGCGGCGTGTGCCTTCATGTTTGACGATTCCGCGCTCATCCAGCGGGAGAATTTCGGGAAATTTTTTTGCCAGCCAAATCGGTGGCGCGGCAGTCGGTGTGCCGATAACGACCTTGATTTCGTGCGCCATCATGATGTCCATCACGCGGCGCAGCCAGAGGAAATCATATTTGCCTTCTTCCGGCTCACAAACACCCCAGGTAAATTCGCCGATGCGCACCACGTTGATGCCGGCTTTGGCCATCATTTTTGCGTCGTTTTCCCATTGCGCCTCGGGATGGTCGGTGGAACCTGCATAGGGGAAGACCCAATGTTCGGGATAATAATCAACGCCGAAAAACATAAGTCGAAAAACTTTTTTGGGCTGACAAATCAACTGTAAATTCAAATCGCGCCGGTTGCAATCGAAAACTCGCCCGCCGCGATTCAATTTAAAAACCGGGAAAAATAATTTTCCCTTCCGCCTGATCCAACAAACGTTGCTCGGACAATTCAAGATATTCGGCGGCAATTTTATTTTCATTCCACTGCAATTGCTGCGAGCGCAGGCACCAGGCCCGCGCCGCCGCGTAATCGCCGGCCTGGAAATAATGCCAGCCGAAATTGGCCGCGACAAAGTAGCTGTTCGGATCGCGCGCTTCTGCGTCCCAAAATAATTTTTCCGCTTCCTCGTGACGGCCGAGCCAATCCAGACACATGCCGCACCGGAAATAATTATCCGGGTTGAACGGATTCAATTGTATGCCGCGCGAAAACCAATCCGTTGCCGTCTGCGCGAGCGCGTCGAAATCTTTTCCGCCGTCAAAACTTTCCACGCGATAACATTCGCCGATGTCGTAAGCGGTTTGCGGATTTTTGGGTTCCACCGCAAACGCCTTTTCCAGATCGGCAGCCCGTTCCGGCGAAAAATTCGGCGCCAGTTCCGCGCGGCTTAACCAGATCTGCTCGTGGACGTGACGGCTTTCCTGCCAGCCGAGATAAGTGATTCCGCCAAGCAGAAAAATGGCGACAGCGGTTCGCGCCGGCCACTGGAACGGAAGCCAAAATCTTTCCGTGGCAAACCGCAAATTACTGCTCACCAACGCCAATAATGTCGCGCCCAAAATTGCATTCGCCGGGATATGCAAATTAAAATCAATCGCGGAATGCGCCGCCAGCGCGAGCAATCCGCAACCGGCGCCCAGAAAAAATGCGTGCCGGTTGCTCATGCCGCTGCCGAATGTTTTATCAGCCCGCCGCACGTGACGGCGCGTTTGCAGCAGGCCGGCGATGAACGCGATGATTCCGGCGGCGACAATGATTCCGCCGACGGTTCCCCAGTCTGCGAGTAAATTCAGATAATCGTTATGGACGCGGTCCGGCGCAAATTGCATCCGCTCGGTCCGATACTGCGGATAGCGGAAATTGTAATGCGCCGGTCCAACACCCAGCCAAAAATGGTCTTGCCACATCTGAATCGCCGCCGTCCACAAATCACGGCGCAGATTCAAATCAATTTGTCCGGGCTGCATTCCGCCGTTGTGCGATCGCTGGATAAATGCCGCGGTATGCGGTAGATATTTCACGCCCATAAACACGCCACCGCCGAACAGGAGGATCAACAGAAACAACGCGGGCAAACGGTGATGCCGGCTGAAAACGAGGATTATGAGCAACGCAAAAACGCCAATGCCCGCCGCGACCCAGCCGCCGCGGGAAAACGTGGTAAAAATTCCCGCGCCGATGGCGAGCGCACAATAACCGAGCAAAATCCGCGTGAGCGGTTTGATGCGCCCGACCAGAATGTAGGCGAGCGTGAGCGGCAAAATCATTTCGAGAAAACATGCGAAATCGTTCGGCGAAATGTAAGTGCCGGTCGCGCGGCCGGGATAAAGGCCGACGAATCCCCAGACATTCCAGTGATGCGTGGCGAATTGATAAACCGCGAAACAGGAAATGCCCATCGCCAGCGCAATGACGGTGAAGCTGATGATCTGTGAAAATTCCTGGCGATATAAATTGGTGGTAACGGAAAAAAATAAAGTCGCAATGACGAGAATTTGAATCAATTCCTGTCGGGCGACGTATTCGATGTCCGCCGTTAAATATCTCGCGACGGCGTAAATGACAAACGCCAGCGCGACCCAGCAAACCGGCGGCCAGAGCAATTTGGATTTATCCCCGAGCCAGATCCGCAACAGCCAAAAAATGCTGACGCCAATCGTCAAACCTTGAACGACGAGAAATTCCCACGGATCAACGGCGCCGATGGCCAGCGGCGCAAAGACGAGAATTGCCAGCACGAGCGCGAGAATTCCACGCTCAAAAAATTTGTCCAGTGCTTCGCGGTTCATTTGCCAGAAAGTCTGGCCACAGATTGCCGCAGACAATTCCGCATGGCAATTTGTGAATTTTCCTTTACCTTGTCCGGATAACTTTATGACCGATCCGCGTTACAAAAAATTGGCAAAACTTTTAGTAAATTACTCCACGCAAATCAAAAAGGGCGACCGCGCGTTGCTGGATATGATCGATGTGCCGGATGAATTCACGGTGGAATTGATCCGCGCCGTGCGCGAGGCCGGCGGCACGCCATTCGCGGAAATGCGCCACACGCGTGTCTCACGGGAATTGCTTTTGGGAACCAATGAGCAACACGCCGGGCAGATCCGCGAAATTGAAATGTTCCGCATGAAGAAAATGCAGGCTTACATCGCCATCCGCGGAAGCGCCAACGCCAGCGAAAATGCAGACGTGCCGGGCGAACGTCTTCAACTGTATTCCAAGATCTTGCGGCCGGTGATGAATTATCGCGTCAACAAAACGCGGTGGTGCGTTTTGCGCTGGCCGACGCCGAGCATGGCGCAGGCGGCAGGCATGAGCACGGAAGCGTTCGAAAATTTATATTTCGACGTTTGCACGATGGATTACGCAAAAATGGCGCGTGCGATGACGCCGCTGGAAAAACGGATGATCCGCGCCGACAAAGTGCATTTGAAAGCGCCGGGCACGGATTTGACATTCAGCATCAAAGACATCGGCGCCAAAATGTGCAAGGGCGACCGCAATATTCCCGACGGCGAGGTGTTTTCCTGCCCGGTCAAAAATTCAGTGAACGGCGCAATTCAATTCAATACGCCGACGCTTTACGCGGGAACGAAATTTGAAAATGTGCGGCTGGAATTCGTGGACGGAAAAATCGTCAAAGCAACAGCCAACAATACGAAGCGGTTGAATGAAATTTTGGACACGGATGCCGGCGCGCGTTACGTCGGCGAATTTTCGCTCGGGTTCAATCCCTATATTTTGAATCCGATGTGCGATATTTTGTTTGATGAAAAAATCGCCGGATCGCTGCATTTCACTCCGGGGCAGGCATACGAGGAGTGCGACAATGGCAACCGCAGTGCGGTGCATTGGGATATGGTTTTGATCCAGCGCAAGGAATGGGGCGGCGGCGAAGTCTGGTTCGATGGCGAATTGATCCGCAAGGACGGAATTTTTCTGCCAAAGGATTTGAAAGGGCTGAATCCGCAGAATTTGAAATAAAAAAAACGGCAGGCGAGAAATTTCGCCTGCCGCTTTGCAGAAATGGATCAGGCTGCGACGGCTTCTTTGAGAATCGTCAGGAATTGTTTCATCGCCGGCGAAAGCACTTTGTTCTTTTTGAAGATGGCGGCGAGCGGACGATAGAAATCTCCGTCTTCGATCGGCACGGCGGCGAGCGTCTGTTTGGAAACTTCTTGCTGCACGGTGCCCATCGGCACGATGGAAATGCCCGCGTCAATTTCCACGGCGCGTTTGACGGTTTCCACGTTATCGAATTCCATGACGTGTTTCACTTCCACATCATATTCCTTCAAAATTTTATCGAGCGCTTTGCGCGTGGGAATGTCCGGTTCGAAGCCGATGACTTTTTGGCCGGCCAGTGATTTGAGTTCCACGGATTTCAATTTGGCGAACGCGTGTTGTGGATGGCAGATCAAAACCAGCGGCTCTTTGCGCAGAGGAATGATCTCCAGTTTAGCATCTTTCATCGGATAGGCGACCAGGCCGATGTCCACGACGTTGCTCAAGACATCTTCATAAACCTGATTGGCGCGGCGATATTCCACGTGAACGTTCACCGTCGGATAACTCTTCATGAACCGCTTGATGTAAGGCGGGAGATCGTGCAGGCCGATTGAGTAAATCGTCGCAACTCGAATCGTCCCGGAGATGATGTCTTTCAATTCCTGCAATTTACTGTGAAGCGATTCGTAGGTCTGGATGATCTGTTTGCTGTAATCGTAAAGCGTCTGGCCTTCACGGGTCAGACGGAATTTTTTTTTGCTTCGTTCGATGAGCAGCGACTTGAAAGTGCGTTCGAGCGCGCTGATCTGCTGGCTGACGGCAGATTGCGTAACCCCATTGATCTGAGCAGCTTTTGTAAAACTTTCCGTTTCAGCCAAATCACAAAAAACTTTAAGGCTTTCTATTTGCATCGGGCTAATAAACAACAAAAAATCATCTTCGTCAAACGGAAGCAGGGTTGGCCAACGTGGATCTGACACGCGCGACGAGGTCCAGCGCCGTGAATGGTTTTTGCAAATACGGCACGTTCATCTGTTTGTCCTGTGGCATCACGTAACCGCTCGTGCAAAGGATTTTGGCGTCCGGATTTAATTGTCGCAAGCGCTCGACCAATTCACGGCCGCCCATTCCTGGCATCACCAGATCTGTCACCACCAGGTCAACTTTTTCTCCGCGCGACAAAACCGTCAGCGCCTTCTGTCCGTTATTAGCCGTTAAGACTTTATAGCCGAATTCCGTCAAAATGGTTTCCGCCATCGTCAACAGCATCGCTTCGTCATCCACCACGAGAACGGTTTCCGTTCCACGCAAATCCTCGCCGCTGCTCGCGCCGTTGCGCGTCAGATTTTTTTCCGCCGGCAAATAAACCCGCGCCGAGGTGCCGGTGCCGGCCTGGCTGGAGATGGCCACGCCGCCGCCATGATTGGTGATGATGCCGTAAACCAGTGCCAGACCCAGGCCGCGATGCGATTTCCCTTTTGTGGTAAAAAACGGTTCAAAAATCCGCGGCAGCGTTTCTGCATCAATGCCGATGCCCGTGTCGGAAATCTCCACGCAATCGTAAACGCCCGCTGCGAGCCGCACATTCCGATCCTGCGTGGCTTCGCTCAATTCCACGTTGCGCGTTTGCACCGTTACCTGGCCGCGACCGGCGGCGATGACGGCTTCGGCGGCATTTTCGAGAATTTTGGTCAGCGCCTGCTGCACCTTTGCCTCGTCAAAATGCGCCGCGAACAAATTTGTTTCCAATTGCAGATTCCACGCGATTTTATCCCCGTTTGTGTTCTTGAAGAAATCCACGCAGCGATTGACGACGGCGTTGAGATTGCCGAGAGGCGCGCGTTTGACTTCTTTTTCCTGCCGGCTGAACATCTGCAATTCATTGGCGATCTCCGCCGCGCGCGCCGCCGATTTTTCAACTTCCATCAATGACATCCGCCACGGGTGACCGGCCTCGGCCTTGCTCAAGAGCAGCGACGTATGGCCGAGCACGCTGGTCAAAGCGTTGTTGAAATCCAATGAAATGGTCCTCGCCAATTGCAGCGCGCAATCCAATTTCTGTTTGAGCACAACGCCGCCCGCGTCCGCGACTGGCGCGCTCGTGACGTTGTCCGCCGCCGCTGTTTGCGCCGTCGCGCCGGTTGTGGCGATGGATTCGCCGGTCGGAAGCAATTGCAGCACAAACCATTTCTGGCCGTTCTTGCCAAACGCGCAGATGGCGGCCACGAATTTTTGGGTTTCACCCGTCGCGGCGCGGAATTTCAAAATGCCGGTGGCGGATGGCGCCTTTTCCCATTGCGAAAAGAAATCCTGTGGTGGCATGGGATTTTCCTGCGACCAGATATTGGCCAGCGGCGCATTTTCCGCTTTCAACGGTGCGCCGAACAGCGTGAGCGCCGCCGAATTTGAGCGCAGGATCGCGCAGCCGGCGTCGAGCAATAACGCAGGCCATGCAGCACCTTCCAGCCCAAAAACGATATCGGAATTCATTTAGACCAATAAGGCAGGCTACAATCCTTTTAACAAAATTCAAGAAACGATGAAAATACACTCAAAGATACCTGCTGTATTTCCACGACTAAAACGTGTTGCGGTAAAGTGCGGCAAAATGCCGGATCAATCTCACGGCATTCTTTCCAGAGCGTTTCGCCATTTCCAGGACTTCTGCGTGGGACAATGCCTTTTTGCCTGTGCCTGCCGCCAAATTCGTGATGCAGGAAACCGCGGCCACGCGCATTCCGCATTGCCGCGCGACAATCGCTTCGGGGACCGTGCTCATGCCCACGGCATCCGCGCCCCATTTCGCAAACGCGCGGATTTCGGCGGGTGTTTCGTAACTCGGCCCGCTCACGGCCAAATAAACGCCGCGGCGCAATTCAAGCTTCGCCGGCTTTGCAGCTTTAAACAACAGCCGGCGCAAACCGATATCGTAAGCCTCCGTTAAATCCACAAAACGCGGCAATTCATTCCCGCGAAATCCGCGCAACGGATTTGTGCCCATAAAATTGATGTGGTCCGCCAAAACCATGAAATCGCCCACGCGAAAGCTCCGGTTGATGCCGCCCGCCGCGTTCGTCAAAAGCAAATCGCGGATGCCGAACGCGGCCAGCGCGCGGACGGCAAACGTTACGCGTTCCATTTCGTGGCCTTCGTAAAAATGCGCGCGTCCGCTCAAGACCACGACGGGAAGCGCGCCAATCTTTCCAGAAAGCAATTCCCCGGAATGGCCGGCAACCGTTGGTTCGGGAAAACCGGGAATCCGGGCGTAAGAAATTTTTTTGACGTCGCGCAATTCACCCGCGATGCAATGAAATCCACTGCCGAGCACGATCGCCAAACGCGGGGGCGATCGAAATTTTTTTTTCAGAAATGCTGCGGCAATTTCAGGTTTTGGCAGAACCGCCATGCGCCAAAGATAACTTCGCGAAAAAAAGAACCAAGCGACATTTGCGCCTTTGCGTCGTTGCGCCTTTGCGTTAAAAGATGTCCCGTGCTAGCGCGATTTCTTCTCGGTCCCGCCGGCAGCGGCAAAACATTCCGCTGCCTGGCGGAAATCCGCGCCGCGCTCCGGAAGGATTCCGCGCGCGAATTGATTTTTCTCGCGCCCAAGCAGGCCACGTATCAGATCGAACGACAATTGCTGGCCGACGATTCGCTTCAAGGTTTTACGCGCTTGCGCATTTTGTCGTTTGAACGGCTGGCGCAATTCGTTTTCGAAAAACTCAACGCCGCCGCGCCGAAAACGTTGTCCAATGACGGGCGCGTGATGGTGTTGCGCGCATTATTGTCGCGCCACGCGAACGATCTGAAATTGTTCCGGCAAAGCGCGCGGCGTCCCGGCTTTGCGCAGCAATTGAACCAATTGTTGCGTGAATTGCAGCAGCATCAAATTGCCCCGGAAAAATTGCGCGCCATCGCCGGGAATGAAAATCTCCGCGCCGAACTGCGCGATAAATTGAACGACCTTGCGCTGCTCCAGGAAAATTATTCGCGCTGGCTCGACGAAAACAAATTGCGCGACGCCGACCGAATTTTAGATTCCGCCACCGAAACGCTCCAAAAGGAATTCAAGATCCGGAATCCGGGATTCCAGATCGAAGGTTTGTGGCTGGATGGTTTCGCGGAAATGACTCCGCAGGAACTGGATCTGCTCGCGGCGATTTTGCCTTTTTGCGAAACGGCCACGCTGGCGTTTTGCCTTGATGCCGAGGACGCGAAGGAAAGTTCATGGCTTTCGATGTGGAATTGCGTCGGCAAAACATTTCAGCAATGCCGGCAGCGGATGGAAAACCTGGCGGACACAAAAATTGAAATTGAATTTCTCAGGCGCGGCCGCGCGCAAGGCCGTTTCGGCAAAAACCCGCCGTTGCAATTTTTGGAGCAGAATTGGCAGAAGCATTGCAGTCTGGAAAAACCGGCGGCTGAAACTGAGGTTTCGGCAATTTCAATTTCATCGTGCGCCAATCCCGGGGCCGAAGCCGTTTCGGCCGCGCGCGAGATCCTGAAATTTATCCGCCGGGGAAACCGCTTTCGCGATTGCGCGGTGATCGTCCGTAATCTGGAAAATTATCACAAACCGCTCGCGCGAATTTTTCAGCGTTATCAGATTCCTTTTTTTCTCGATCGCCGCGAGAGCGTGGCGCATCACCCGCTGGCCGAATTGACGCGCGGCGCTTTGCGGACGGCGGCGTTTGACTGGCGGCACGAAGATTTCTTTTCCGCGCTGAAGGCCGGTTTTTGTGACGTTGCGGAAAATGAAATTGATGCGCTGGAAAACGCCGCGCTGGAATTCGGCTGGCACGGGCAAAAATGGCGCGAACCGTTGCCGGATGAAAAGTTCGAGCGGTTGCGCCAAAAGGTTTTGCCGCCGTTCGAAAAATTGTATCAACGGTTGTCGAAAACAAAATTTCCGCCCGATGGCCGGCGTCTTGCCGAAGTTTTGCGTGAGTTTTGGAAAGAGATGGGCGTCGAAACCATTTTGGAAAAATGGAGCGAATCGCAGTCGGCGACCGGCGACCGGCGACCGGCGATCCACGCAACCGTATGGCAGCAAATGGAATCGCTGCTCGACAACCTGGAACTTGGTTTTGCAAATGAGCAATTGCCGCTGCGCGATTGGCTGCCGGTTTTGGAATCCGGCCTGGGCAATTTAACGGTGGGCGTGATTCCGCCGGTGCTGGACGAGGTTCTCGTTGGCGCGATTGATCGTGCGCGAAATCCGGACCTCAAATTCGCGCTCGTGCTCGGCGTCAATGAAACGGTATTTCCCGCGTCACCGGTCGCGCCGGTGATTTTGACGAACGCCGATCGCGACGAATTGCGATTGCCGCTCGATGCTGATTTGCGCGACCAGATTTCGCGCGAGCAATTTTACGGCTATCTCGCCTGCACGCGCGCGGCGGAAAAATTGACGCTGACATTTTCGCGCAACGACGCCAACGGGAATGTTTTGAATCCGTCGCCGTTCATCGCGCGGCTGCGGGGAATGTTTCCCCGGCTCAAAATAGAAGAATTTCCCGACGTGATTCAATTCGCGGAAATTGAAAACGCGGCCGAAATCGCGCCGCTGTTTTTTTCGACGCAAGATCCGAAGCTTGAAATCGAAAATCTGGAAAACTTGTGCGAGCCCGATCCCGGAGAAAACCTTTCGCCACCAGTCGCCGAACGGCTTTACGGAAACGTTTTGCGCACTTCCATCAGCCGGCTGGAGGAATTCGCCCAATGCCCGTTCCGGTTTTTTGTCAAAACCGGTTTGCGCGCGGACGAGCGAAAAGTGTTTGAATTGGATGCGCGCGAACGCGGCAGTTTTCAGCATGAGGTTTTAAAGGAATTTCATATCCGCGCTACAAAAGATCACGGGCGCTGGCGGGATTTGACGCCGCAGACCGCCCGACAACTGGTAAAAGAAATTGCCGATGAATTGATGGAACAATTTCGTGCCGGGCTTTTGCGCGAAACGGCGCAATCGCGATTTGCCGCGCGGGTGTTGACGGAATCATTGCAGGAATTCGTCGCGGTGAGCGTCGCCTGGCTGCGCGAACAAAACGGATTTGACCCGGCAAAAGCGGAATTGGATTTCGGCGGCAAAGAATCGCCGGAAACGGCTTGGGAAATTGATTTGGGCGACGGCCGTCAATTGTCGCTCAACGGCCGGATTGATCGTGTGGATTTATGCGGCGACGAAAAATCGGCGGCGGCGATCGTGATTGATTACAAATCGAGCCAAAAAAAATTGGACCGGCTTTTGGTCGCGCACGGGATTCAATTGCAATTGCTTGCGTATTTGAACGTGTTGCGGCACTGGAAAAATCCGCGCGCGACTTTTGGCGTGGAAAAATTGGATCCGGCCGGCGCTTTTTACGTCAATTTGCGCGGGCAATTCAAGAACGGCACGCGCGATGACGTTTTGGGTGGGGCGGAGGAATCGCGGCGGGTCGCATACAAACACAACGGCCGGTTTGACGCGGGTGTGCTGGAGAAGCTGGACAGTGGATGTGCGCGCGACCAGTTCAATTATCGGGTCAAAAACAACGGCGAAATTTATGCCAATTCGGCCGAGGCCTTGCCGCGCGCGGAATTTGAAAGATTGCTGGACGGCGTGGAAATCCGATTGCGTGAGTTTGGCCGGGCGATTTTTTCCGGCGTGGCCAATGTGGATCCGTATCGCAAAGGCAGCGAAAAGGCGTGCGATAAATGTGATTATGCGCCGGTTTGCCGGATTGATCCGTGGACGCATTCGTTCCGCGTGCTGCGGGCGGAGGATCAAGCCGGTTGAATCTGTGGCGCGATTGTGCGATTGATAATTCGTAACCAAAATCATGAACTCTGGCAGCTCTATGAAATTTCCCGTGCAAAAATCCGAGGAGGAATGGCGCAAGCAATTGACGCCGGAACAGTATCGCGTGCTGCGGCAGGCAGGCACGGAGCGGCCGTTCACCGGGAAATATTGGGACGCGAAGGAGCCGGGCGTTTACGGCTGCGCGGCCTGCGGCGAAATTCTTTTTACCTCGGGCGAAAAATTCGAATCCGGTTGCGGCTGGCCAAGTTTTTATGATTTGGCGGCGAAGAACAAAGTTGTTTTGCGAGAGGACGAAAGTTTCGGGATGCATCGCACGGAAGTGCTTTGCGCCAATTGCGGCGGCCATCTCGGCCACGTTTTTGACGATGGCCCGGCGCCGACCGGTTTGCGCTATTGCATCAATTCCGCGGCATTGAATTTTGAAAAGATCAAAAAGTGATCCGCCGGGAACATTTTTTCAACGTCCAGCGCAGCAGCATCGGCGTCGTCAATCCTTGCACGAGAATTGAAAACACGACAATCGCGTAAGTGATGGTGACGATGAAATCGCGATGCATTTCCTGGGACAGCGAAAGCGCGAGCGCCACGGAGATGCCGCCACGCAATCCGCTCCAGGTCATGATTTTGATCAAGTGCGGCGTTGCCCGGCGGGCGCGCAAGACCGTCGCCGGAATGGAAACGCTGATAAAACGGGCCGTTAAAATAATCGGCACGGCAACGGCGATGGCGCGCCAGTAATTGTTTTGAAATTTCAGGGCCAGCACTTCCAATCCGATCAACACGAACAACACGGCGTTCATGATCTCATCCATCAGCTCCCAAAACATGTTCACCTGTTCGCGCGTCCGGTCGGACATCGCGAGGCGGCGTCCGCGATTGCCAATCAGAATTCCCGCGGTGACGGTCGCGAGCGGTCCGGAGGTCCCGAGCGCATTGGCCAGCGCATACCCGCCGGTGACCAGCGCGAGCGTCAGTAAAATTTCGACCTGATAATGGTCAATGCTTTTGAGCAGCAAATATGTGATCCAGCCGAGCGCGAGTCCCAGACAAACACCGCCGACGGCTTCGCGTAAAAACAAAATCCCTACGTTTCCGGCGGTCAATTCCCCCTGCCCTGATGCGATCCCCGCCACGGTCAGGAAAACGACGATTGCCAGCCCGTCATTGAATAAAGATTCGCCGGCAATTTTTATTTCGAGCGTTTTTGGTGCGTTCAGGTTCTTGAGCATCGAAAGCACGGCGACCGGGTCGGTCGGCGAAATCAATGCACCGAACAGCAGGCAATAGATGAACGGCAACGGCGTTCCAACCCCGTTAAAAAAAAGCCAGCCAAGGACGCCGATGATGGCCGTCGAACAAAGAACGCCAAAGAAAGTAAAAATGCCGACGGTCCATTTCAGCCGCAGCAAATTTTCCACATCCACGTTCAATGCGCCGGCGAACAACAGGAAGCTCAACATTCCCTGCATCAACGTTTTTTCAAAGCTGATGCTGCCGATCATCTTTTCCGCAAATTGAATTTGCAGCCCCAGCCGGTGCGCCAGGATCAACGCCAATGAACACACCAGGGCGATAAGCATCAGCCCGATGCTCGACGGCAATTTGATAAAACGATGATTCACATAGCCGAACAACGCGGCGAGCGTCAATACGATGGCGATCAAATTGAACGTGTTCATCTCATTATTTACCACGAGCCGCGACAGATTTACACCGGCGAAATAATTCCTTTGCGTCTTTACGCCTTTGCGTGAGAATTGGGTTATGAGCGCAGTCGCAGAAAAATTGCCCGACACGCAAGGCCATTTCGGTCCTTACGGCGGACGTTACGTGCCCGAGACGTTAATGCATCCGCTGAAGGAACTTGAAGAGGAATATTTCCGCGCGCAACACGATCCGGAATTTCAGCGCGAGCTAAATTATTATTTGCGCGAATTTGTCGGCCGTCCGACGCCACTCTATTTCGCCGAACGGCTGACGCGCGAACTCGGCGGCGCAAAAATTTATCTCAAGCGCGAGGATTTGAACCACACCGGCGCGCACAAAATCAATAATGCGATGGGCCAAATCCTGTTGGCCAAGCGCATGGGCAAGACGCGCATCATCGCCGAAACCGGCGCCGGCCAGCACGGCGTTGCGACAGCGACCGTCGCGGCGATGTTCGGTTTGAAATGCGTCATCTACATGGGCGCGGTGGATTGCGCGCGGCAGGAGCTGAACGTGTATCGCATGAAAATGCTCGGCGCGGACGTTGTGCCGGTGCACGCGGGACAAAAGACGTTGAAAGAAGCCGTCAACGAAGCCATGCGCGACTGGGTCACGAACATCCGCAGCACGCATTACATTCTCGGCACGGCCTACGGCGCGCATCCGTATCCGGTGATGGTGCGAAATTTTCAGCGCATCATCGGCGACGAAGCCCGCGCGCAGATTCTGGAACAGGAAAAGCGTTTACCCGATTTGCTCATTGCCTGCGTCGGCGGCGGCTCGAATGCCATCGGACTTTTTTATCCATTTCTTGCTGACGCGAGCGTGAAAATGGTCGGCGTGGAAGCCGGCGGCCACGGCATCAAGCCCGAGCAACATGCGGCGCGGTTTCAAGGCGGTTCGCTCGGCGTGTT
This sequence comes from Verrucomicrobiia bacterium, assembly GCA_035776755.1. Classification (GTDB taxonomy): domain Bacteria; phylum Verrucomicrobiota; class Verrucomicrobiia; order Limisphaerales; family UBA11358; genus UBA11358. Next base: position 58,263 of record DASTWS010000026.1, on the reverse strand, counting down.
GCAGGGCACGCGCAGCTACATTTTGCAGGACGACTTTGGCCAGATTCAATCCACGCACAGCGTCAGCGCCGGGCTGGATTACGCCGCCGTGGGACCGGAACACGCGCTGTTGCACGACGAAAAACGCGTGGAATACACTTTTGCTACCGACGACAAAGCGCTCGACGCCTTCATGAAACTGGCGCGGCTGGAAGGCATCATCCCCGCGCTGGAAAGCGCCCACGCCGTGGCCGAGTGCATCGTTCGTGCGCCGAAAATGGGCAAGGACAAATTGATCATCGTGAACCTGTCCGGTCGCGGCGACAAAGATGTGGAACAAGTCGCAGCGAAGTTAAAATTGAAAATGCCGAAGTGATTATGGCTGAACGAATCCAAATCTATCGCTATTTGGATTCCGACGCGGCTTTGAAAACTCTTGTAAGTGGAGCTTTCAAGGTTGGAAGAATTTCTAAATTCAACGATCCATTTGAATGGCGTTTCGGAGCTTTCAATCCTCGGCCTGACGACCATAAAAAAATAGAAAGGCTTTTACAATTACTCCATCGCCAGCTTGAACCTCGCATTGGAATTATTTGCTTTAGCAAGGTAATCAATGATCCCGTTCTTTGGTCTTTATACGCAGATAAACATCAAGGTGTAGCGTTTGAGTTGGAACACGAATGGCGGGACTCAGATATTTTGCATATGGCATATTCCGATAACCGACCACAAGTAGATCTCCGACGAATTGAAGAAATAGGTCGGGCGAATACATGGGATACAGAATTCGAGGATTACATAAGGCCTACGGCCAATATATTTTGGCAGCAAAAATCTTCAAATTGGTCTTTTGAAAAAGAATCTCGCTTGACTGTAGATTTAACAAATCCAAAACATTGTTTTGAAAGTAATGGCTCACATTATTGGCCAATACCCAAAATTTTTTTGAAGCGAATAATTTTAGCATTCCAATGTCCTTTAGAGGAGTTGCATGTCGAAAAGCTTTTAAAAATGAACGGATTCGAAGCCGCTAAGGTTGTTAGAGCAAGAATATGTTCACAAACTTATACAATACTTTGTTGATTTAAATGATCTCCGCCCTTGCCACCCGCATCGCTGCCGTGATGGGATTGCTCGCCGTGACGCTCGACAAGCCGGCATCGGGAAATGAATGGGAGCGCGGCGTTCACGCCGCTTCAACCCACGCCAGTCAGCACGCCTGAAATTTTTTCCAACGCTCTCTTCAATCTGTCCGTTGAAGCGGGCTGAAGCCCGCGCTCCGTCCGTGTCCCAAACGGGGTTGAATCTGTTTGCATCGGATGCCGGATGCAATCCCATTGGAGACCTCTGCAAAACACCGACTCCGCATCCGGTGAGTTTTGCAGAAGTCTCCGTTGGGGTTGATTTATTTTTAATACACAACCCGGCGTAGCCGCGATGGCATCGCGTCAACGCCGGGCTGAATGCTGAAATCCCCTTGGGATTTTGATTGGTGGTTCTCAATTTATTTTTCAAACCGGCACGGCGAGAGTTTCCAATTTGGAAAGTATCTGCCGTTTGCCGATGACGCCGACGGTTTTATCCTTCAATTCGCCGCCCGCAAAATAGAGCAGCGTCGGGATGGACTGGATGCCGTAGCGCGCGGCCAATTTGGGATTTTGGTCCACGTTGACCTTGGCAACTTTGACGCCGGGTTGCGCGGAGGCAATTTCCTCGAGCACGGGCGCGAGCATCTTGCACGGCCCGCACCAGTCGGCCCAGAAGTCCACCAGGACAGGTTTGTCGGATTGAAGAACTTCACTCTCGAAGTTCGTTTCATTGATTTCAATGGTCGTTTTCATAAATGACTTTTGTTGAATGATTTTGTTTCACGCTTTGCCGCCGAAGCTACAATAGTCGTCGAGGTCGAGATAATCGAACCAGGTGCGAACGTCCTCGCGGACGCTGCTCAATTTCTTCACCTGTTCGGTGAAATATTCCAGCGTCTCGGTGTCGCCGTCCGGCGTGCGGCGCAAATGATATTCGCTCCACGCGGCGATTTCCCACGGCTGGCGTTGCTGTTTGGCGTTGGCCTGGATCCAATTGAGGATTTCCCAATCGCCGCCGCCTTTGGCGAGTTCGGTCTTTAACGCTTCCGGGTCAATGCCGGTGAAGGACAGGAAATGCTTGTCCATGGGACAGGCATAATGATATTCGCCGTTCTTGCCGGCCAGCAGGGCGCGGCCTTTGTCCAGCATGCGCGGCAGGATGACATAACCGCCCAATTGGACGCGCGGACTGCGCGGCGGACGTTGTGTGAGGTCGGGTGTGATGTTGGTTTTGCTCATAAATAATTTGTTTCAATGTTCGCGGGTTTGCATCGCTCAACGGAAACCGCCGGAGACGAGAAACGTTTCGCCGGTGATCCAGCCGGAATCGGCCGAGGCCAGAAAGGTCGCGACGGTCGCCACGTCCTGCGGCTGGCCGATACGTCCCAGCGGTGTTTGGGAAATGACCTGTTTCGGAAATTCCGTTTCCAAAAAACCGGCGGCGTGAACGCCTTCGGTTTCAATCATGCCGGGATTGATGGAATTGACGCGGATTTTTTTCGGGCCCAGTTCGCGCGCGAGTGATTTGGTCACCGCGTCCACCGCCGCTTTCGTCGCGCTGTAAACCGCCGCGCCGGGCAGCGGATTGACGCCGACCACGGAGCTGATGTTGATGACGCTGCCGCCGTCGCCGTTGAAATGTTTCGCCGCTTCCTGCGTCGTGAGAAGAAGGCCGAGAACATTCGTGTTGAATTGCCTGTGAAAATGGTCTTCGCTGATTTGCTCCAGCGCGCCGAACTCGTAGATGCCTGCGTTGTTCACGAGGATGTCCACCCGGCCAAAGGCTTTCTTTGTTTCGCCGAACAATCGAGTGATGTCGGCGGACCGGGAAACGTCCGCCTGGACGGCGACGGCCTTGCCGCCCGCGCCGGTGATAGCCGCGACAACTTTATCGGCGCCTGTTTTGCTGGAGGCGTAATTGACGACGACGGAAGCGCCTTCCAAACCGAGGCTGGCGGCGATGGCCGCGCCGATGCCTTTGGAAGCGCCGGTGACGACGGCGACTTTGCCTGCGAGTTTATTTGTGTTTGTGCTCATTTTGTTTTCCTTTTTTGGTTGTTTGTTGTTTTATTTGTGACTAAAAAAGTAACAATTTAAGATAAAATTTTTTATTTTTCGCGGACGTCAGAGACAATTTCAGCCAGGCTGATTCCGGCCAATCCGGCCTCCATCGCTTTTTGGGTTTTGCCCAGAACTTTTTCCAGCGCAGTCTTGATGTGACAGCTCACAAAACATTCCTTTTGCTCGGAATAATCGTGGATGGCAAAAGCTTTTGGTGCATCCACGGCTTTGTAAATATCCAGCAACGAAATATTCTTCGGCTCTTTGGCCAGCCAGCACGCGCCGGTCTTTCCCTTGGCGGTTTCCACGAGGCCGGCCTTCGACAATTTCGCCAGCGTGCGGCGCACAAAGCTCGGGCTGGTGTTCACGCTTTCGGCCAGATGCGCGGACGTAACACCTTTCTCATCACATCCACAGGCCAGCCCGGCCAGGATGTGAACCGCAATCGAGAATTGAGTGTTCACTGCCATAAACTGTGACTAATATAGTAACAATTAAGAATCGCGCAAGGGAAATTTTAAATTATTTTTGCGGATACCGGACGACGCGACGAAATCATTTATTCGCCTCGCCGGTTTCTTTGTCGGAGGCGTTGGTCGGTTTGGATTCGGCGGAACCTTGTTGCCGCAGGAAGATGGTGAGGATGATGAACACCAGGATGGCAAAAAATTCCGCCTGCCAGGTTTGCACGGTCAAAAACCAGAATTTCGACGACACAAAAAATTGAGCGATGGTCAGCGGCGGCTGGTGTTCCAGCGCGCGGTCTTCGTTATAGGACATCGTTCCGAAAATCACATGCAGAATGAATGTGGCGGCGGTGATGGCGACAAACGCCAGCGACAGGGAATTTCGGTAAATCCAGCTTGTATGCTGAGGACGTTTCTTTTGGCCGGATTTTCGTTTTTTGGAGTCGCTCTCTTTTTGATGTTGTTTGCCGCTTTTTTGATTTTCGCCATCGCCATCCGGTTTGCGAGAATGGGACGCGCCGCGTTGATACAGTTCCTCGCTGAAAATGATGAGACAGGCCAATTGGAGGACGGCCGCCTGCCAATTGGTGAAGGCTGAATCCAGGAACGAGCCGGTCCCGAGATATTTCCAATATGAGACCGGCGCCATCTGATGGCCGGAAAGCTGTTCGTTGTAGAATTTCCATCCGCTGATGCTGTGGCCGGCCAGTGCCAGGATGAACAAGGCCGCAAAGGTCAAAGAAAGACTGTTGTCCTTGACGAACTTCTTCAACTTGTTTTCCTTCTTTCCCCTCCCCGCCATGACTCAAAGTGCCATTGTTTTTTCCATTTTCCACCGGGAATTCAATTGCCAATCGCGCTGGTGAAATTGAAAATATCGGCGTGAATCAGTCGCTTTCCGCTGCAGAAAATAAGAGCGGCCACGTTATCAGTTCTAAAAATTATTGGCAGCTTTGGATTGTGGACACGATGTTGGTGACGGCGGCCCTGCTGTTCTTTCTCGCGACACATTACGGCAGTTATGAATTTTTCGGCACGGCGCTGGTCATGGCGTTGCTGCCGGTGATTCCGCTCCTGGTCCTGGTTGGTGGAGCGGGCAGCACGATTTTTGCGCTGACAAAAGTGTTCATCGAAAAGCGCCGCTTGAAGAAATCCACCGGCTTGGTGTTATTGATTGGCCCGGCGGTGATAGTGACCTCGGTATTGGTTTTGCTGGGAGCGAACAAATCCAGCGTTCACCGGTTGAATTACATTTGCGCGGGCCACGCGCCGGCGTCGGCGGAGCAGATTCAAATCACCGGTTATTCTGCTTTTTTGCGCGGCGAATGGCTGGCGGTTTTTCACACGGACGAAAAATCGTTTCAAACATTCGCGACCGATGCCGGATTGGTTCCGGCGGACGTGTTTGAATTTCAAAAAATGTTCGGCAATTCACAACTGAAGGCGACGCGATTGGGCCGGAGCATTCCGCAGTTGGCAAACGCACTATGTTTCAAGCGCGTTTTCAAGGAAGGCGAAGAACGCGAACGCGGCAATGTCTTTGCCGTTTTCGATCCGGCAACGTCAACCGTTGTCGTGATTCGCAGTTATCACGATTGAAGAATCTTGCGGAGGCGCGTCAGCCGAGAAACACTGGCGCAATGAATTCAACACCGGCTTCCCGCATCGCCGCGGCGATGGGGTTACTCGCCGTCGGTTTGGGCGCGTTCGGCGCGCATGGACTAAAACATTTGCTCGCGGATAACGGGACAACAACGGTTTGGGAAAAGGCCGTGTTCTACCATTTTATCCACGCGGTGATGCTATTCGTGCTGGCGGAACGAATGGTGTTTCCGAAAGTTGCGTGGTGGAGTTTTCTCATCGGTATCTTTTTCTTCTCCGGCTCGCTGTATCTGTTGGCGGTGACGAATGTCCTTTGGCTCGGCGCGATCACTCCAGTCGGCGGCGTGAGTTTTCTGTTCGGCTGGGGCTGGCTGATCTTCCGTCAAAAAAGAGCGGATATCAGTGAACGCCCATCGTCGTCCACGCAGCCATAAAAGCTTTCATGAAAATTCCGCCGATGGGAACTCCGGCAGCGACTATGATGAGCAGACGGCTGGTCCAGCATTGGCTTTTGGGCGGAAGTGGCTTCGGAAAATCCGGCTTGACGCCGGCGGCAACCATCCGGTCATATAAATCGGGATGAATTTTAGGCGTTCGAAGCGGCGTGACTGCGGGAACGCGATTGGTTTCGTAGAGACGTTCCAAGGCCTGCGCATAAACGGCGGTATCCGTCAAATTTTCCGCGGCAATTTTATCGGCCCGCTTTTCCATGCGCCGGGCCACGCGAACTCCGGTCAAAAACAGGATGAGGCTGCCGGTCATCAGGAAAAAATAGACATTGATTCCGGAGCGGCCAAGCGAACTGAACGGCCGCGCAAAAATCAGCGGGTAAAAGACAAAGGCCGCCAGAGTGCGGGCCAGTAAAACTGTCCGGGATTCGTTCAGATGACCCAGTTCATGCGCACAGATGGCTTTGATTTCTTCGTCGGTCGCGGTCGAAAGCAGCTTGCCGGTGAAAACCAGCTGCCGCGAATGAGGAAAGGCGGCGGCGTTGGAGAGAAAGGTGTCCAATATCCACGTGGAACGCACGGACACATGCATTTGTTGTGACACTTCTGCGACCAGAGTTTTCAAATTTTGCGTTGCCGGATGCAATAAGCCAAGCCATCGGAGCAGCAACAATCCCATTCCGGATTGAAACGCCACAAACAAAATGAAAATTCCGGTTGCGACACACCATGTGGTTGCGCCGAAGTTATCCGGCATATCGAAGGCCGCGAAAATCAGCACAAACCACCAGAAAAAGAAAAGGAGGACGCCGGCGACAATCAAACGAAACCATTGCCCGAACTGCAAATTCGGGAACGCTTCGCGATTGAGAAAATATCCGGCTGACAAAGCGCCGATAAAGCCGGCGATTCCCGCGTAAAGAAAATGGATTCCCGGGAACCACAGATAGCTCATCAGTCCAAGGAGAAAGGGAATGACCCAGTTATTCAAACGCGCGGATTTTTGTGCCGGATAAAGCAGGCGTGCCCGTTCCGTCCAATGCCGGCCGGCGCTGCGACGCCAGGGAATCAGCGCCAGCCAGTTCAAGCCCAGCGCCAGCGCAAACGCGATACAAAAACTTCCGATGGCCAGTGCTAAAAACATTTTGTTGCGGCAAACCTTATTGATTCAAAAGGACATTTCTCAACCGCTGATGAACAGTATTCGGAACATGGCGTGAAAAAATGACGCGTTTGGACGCCATGATGGCGATGAAACATTTCGTCACACCGGCAGCGGACAGGATCTGCGCAATGTCTTCTTTGGCGTATGATTTGATTTGGCCTTTGGAAATAAAGACGACGCCGTCGCGAAAGCGCAGCAAAGCAAGCGCGTTGGGCGGTGGAAAAAATCCAAACCAGACAGCCGCGATAATCAAGGCCGCGAGACAACCTGTCAGAATCAGCCACATGGTTTTTAAGATCAGGGTCGAACCAATGGTAGAATGACAAAATTCTTTGTCTAGAAGAGTTGCGCCGATGGAACTGAAAGCCGATGCGCGATAAATTTACGCCGCTTTCGCCGCCGTTTTATTTTGCAATGCGGCAATGATGCTTTCAAAAATGAATTTTCCGTCCGCACTGCCGATGATGTTTTCGCAGGCGCGATCCGGATGTGGCATCAAACCGGCGACGTTTTTCCGCTCATTGCAAATCCCCGCGATATTCAACAGTGATCCGTTTGGATTGGCGGCGTCAGTCGGATTTCCCGATTCATCGCAATATTGCCACAAAATCTGATTGTTCGCTTTGAGTTTGGCGAGCGTTTCTTCATCGGCGAAATAACAGCCTTCGCCGTGCGCGATCGGAATCTTCAAAAATTTATCGCGCGGAATTTTGCCGGTGAACGGCGTTTCAAAATTTCCGGTCTTCAAAAACACCTGTTCGCAATGAAATTGCAGATCGCGATTGCGCACGAGCGCGCCGGGCAGCAATCCCGCTTCGCATAAAATCTGAAAGCCATTGCAAATGCCGATGACAATTCCGCCATTGTCGGCAAATTTCTGCACGGCCTGCATGACGGGACTGAATCGCGCAATCGCGCCGGTGCGCAAATAATCGCCGTAGCTGAATCCGCCGGGAATGATGACGGCGTCGGCGTCGCCGAGCGACGTTTCCTTGTGCCAAAGCAATTTCGCGGAATGGCCGAGCACGCGGACGGCGTGGACGCAATCCTGGTCGCAATTGCTGGCGGGAAATTGGAGGACGGCAAAATTCATTCGATTTCCAATTTGTAATCTTCGATCACGGGATTGCTCAAAAATTTGTGCGCGGCTTCATCGAGCGCTTTGCGCGCCGCTTCTTTGTCGTTGCCGTCCAATTCAATTTCGAGATATTTTCCGACATGAACGGCTTTGACGCCGCGATGGCCCATGTGTTCCAACGCTTTTAGAACGGTGATGCCTTGCGGATCAACGACGGCTTTTTTGGGTGTGACAATGATTTTTGCTTTCATCACGCCCGCAAAGTTTCAGGGTTCAAGTTCCAAGTTTCAAGTTGAATCGTCCTTGTCCGCATTTGTCCGCGAATTCTTTTCATTGTTTTAATGACTAAAATCACTGGCCGGACATTTTTGAAACATTGAATTTCCCTCAATTCTCAACCATCTTGTCCTGCCTATGGTTTCTCAAGAGGTCTGTAACATCGGTATTGAACGTAAACTGTCCGAACCGTGCTCCATCGTGATCTTCGGCGCGAGCGGCGATCTGACCGCGCGCAAATTGATCCCGGCGTTTTATCATTTGTGCAAAGACGGACAAATGCCACCCGATTTCCGCATCGTCGGTTTCGCGCGCCGCGAAAAGACCGATGAATCCTGGCGCAACGAACTTCGCGCCGCGCTCGACCAGTTTTCCCGCACCAAACCCGTGGACGACAAAGTCTGGAATGCCTTCGCGAAAAATCTCGTCTATTGCCAGGGGGATCTGACGGATGATGCGGCCTACGCAAAACTGGAGACGCTGCTCGGCTCATTTGGAAGCGGGCCGCTGCGCGAAAACCTTCTGTTTTACCTCGCCATTTCGCCAAGCCAATTCGGCGAAGTCGTCGAGCAAATCCATCGCGCCGGGTTATTGAATAAAAACGGTTCTCCGGCCTGGCAGCGCATCGTCATCGAAAAACCGTTCGGCCATGATTTGCCGTCCGCGCAGGCGTTGAATCGTGAATTGACACGTTACGCGCAGGAGCAACAGGTTTTCCGCATCGATCATTATCTGGGCAAGGAAACGGTGCAGAACATTTTGATGTTTCGCTTTTCCAATTCCATTTTCGAGCAGCTGTGGAACCGCAATTCGGTTGATCACGTCCAGATCACTGTTTCCGAAAAACTCGGCGTCGGCGAGCGCGGCGGTTATTACGAGGAAGCCGGCGCGCTGCGCGACATGGTGCAAAATCACATGCTGCAAGTGCTGTCGCTCATCGCGATGGAGCCGCCGGTATCGCTCGAAGCCGAAGCGGTGCGCGATGAAAAAGTGAAATTGCTCAAATCCATTCGTCCGCTCATGCCGGAGGATGTGGCGAAACAAGTCGTGCGCGGACAATATTTCGCGGGCAACGTCGGCGGCGAAGCGCGGCCGGGTTATCGGCAGGAACCGAAAGTGAATCCGAGGTCGGATGTCGAAACCTTTGTTGCATTGAAATTGTTCATTGATAACTGGCGCTGGAGCGGCGTGCCGTTTTATTTGCGAACGGGAAAAAATTTGCCGGTAAGCGTCAGCGAAGTGCGCGTGCAATTCCGGCCGACGCCAAATGTTTTGTTCGCTGCGGAATGCGGCCAAAACCTCAATGCCAACGCGCTGGCATTGCGCCTGCAGCCGAATGAAGGCATTTATTTGCGGTTCAACGGCAAGGTTCCCGGCATGAGTTTGGGCGTCCGGCCCGTGCGGATGCATTTCAGCTATGATTCCGAGTTTGGCGCTTACACGCCGGAAGCTTATGAACGGCTGTTGCTCGAAGCGATTGCCGGCGATGCGACGCTGTTCATCCGCCGCGATGAAGTGGAAACGGCATGGAAGATTGTCGATTCCATCCGCGCCGGTTGGAAAGACAAAGCACTCACGAACCGCGAGTTTTATGCGGCGGGAACCTGGGGACCGATCGCGGCCGATGATTTATTGGCGCAACTCGGCCATGCCTGGCACGAACCGCTGGTGATAAAGTAGTTGAAAACTCCGCCGGTTTATTGCCCTTGCGGTGCAAAGACGACGGGTTGTTCATTGCCGGCGCGGGCGCTGCGAATCCAATCGCCGGTGTCAAAAAAGGCGATGTAAAGCATGAACGCGATGAGCAGAATGGCGAAACCGGATTGAATGGCATTCAACACGCGCGCGCTGATCGGCCGGCGACGGATCACTTCCAGCAGCGAAAGCAAAATGTGGCCGCCATCGAGGACGGGCAATGGCAGGAGATTCAACAACGCGAGGTTCACATTCAAAATCACACTGAACCACAGGACGCGGCGCCAGCCGTCCTTGTCCTGAAACAAATTGCTATAAACCCGGACAATCATCACCGCGCCGCCGAGTTGCTGAACACCGATGCTGCTCTTGGGCGCTGTGATGGCTTCAATGGTCGCGAATATCTGGCCGACGCTGGATTTGATTTGATCCACGGGACTTGGATGTTCGAGCAAAACATTGGTATCGCCCTGCCAGGCCGAAATGCCAAGCATCGGAAAACTATTGGTCGGTTGAAGCGGTTTTTGCGGCATCAATGTAGTGTTGAATTCGCGCCCGTCGCGCCGAACCGTCAGCGCCATCGACTGAACCGGTCCATTGCTCATCTGGATTTGCGCATAATCAATGCTGTCCGGGCTGTAAATTTTTTTTCCGTTAAGCGCGACGATTTCATCGCCATTCGTCAACCCGGCGCGCGCCGCCGGACTGTTGCTGATGATGTCGCCGATGACGGCCGGTTGCGCATAATCCACGAAAATTTGCCGCAACGACTTACGCTCATACCACGGAGTCGGGACATTGGTCGGCGTCACGTAAGCCGTTGGCATCTCCTTGCCATCGCGTGTGAATTTTATCGCGATATTCGTGCCGGTGCTGGTGATGATCTGCCATTTGACGCTGTCATAAATCGAACCGCCCGGCTGAAAATCTTTCACCGGGTGTCCATCAATAGATTGGATGACATCTCCGGCCTGCAAACCTGCTTTGGCCGCCGGGCCATCGGGAACTACCCAGCCGATCTGCGTGGAATTGCCCGCCGAAACGCCCGGCCTGCCGACGTCCCAAACGATGAACGCAAATAAAACTGCCAATCCAAAGCTGAACAGCGGCCCGGCGAAAGCAACGATGATTTTATCGAGTGCGGAAACATTGGGCAATTGTTCGGTCGGCGTATCGCTTTTGCCTTCGATGGCTTCCATCGTCGCCATTTGCGGCAGGGCGACGTAGCCGCCGGCGGGAATCCAGCCCAAGGCGTATTCGATGCCTCCGATATTTTTCTTCCAAATCGGTTTGCCGAACCAGATCGCGAAACGGTCCACCTTCAATCCTCGCCATTTGGCGGCGAGAAAATGGCCCAGCTCGTGGACGCCGATGAGCAGGTTGAACAACAACACGACTTCCAGGGCGATGAAAATGTAATGGAAAATGATCATCCGTGAGTTTTGAATTTAGCAGGAAAACGGCGTCGCGCCATTCAAATTGCAGCAGCCTTTCGCGCCCAGGCATCGGCTTCCAGAATCTGTTCGAGCGATGGATGCGGAACGGTTTGATGCGCGTCCATCGTGCGCCGGACGGATTCGGTGATTTGCGGGAAGTTGATTTTACGGTTCACGAACGCTTCGACCGCGACTTCATTGGCGGCGTTCAAAACCGCCGGCATCGTTCCGCCGACTTCACCGGCGTGGCGAGCCAGTTCAATCGCCGGAAAACGCTCCACATCAGGCTCTTCAAACGTGAGCGAACCAATCTTGGGAAAATTCGTCTGCACGCGGTCGCTGGCCATGCGATTCGGATACGTCAGCGCATATTGGATCGGCAAACACATGTCCGGCATGGAAAGCTGCGCGATGAGCGAACCATCCACAAATTCCACCATCGAATGCACGATACTTTGCGGATGCACCACCACGCCGACGCGCGCCATTTCGATGTCGAACAGCCAGCGCGCTTCGATCATTTCCAGACCCTTGTTGAACAACGTAGCCGAATCAATCGTGATTTTTCGGCCCATCACCCAGGACGGATGTTTCAGCGCTCGTTCGACGGTGATTTCGGAAAATTTTTCTTTTGGCCAAAGCTTTTTGTCGCGGAACGGTCCGCCGCTGGCCGTGAGCCAAAGTTTGCGGACAGAATTGGAAGGTTTTCCGTCGAGACATTGGAAAATCGCCGAATGTTCGCTGTCCACGGCCAAAACTTTGACGCCGTGTTTGCGCGCCTCGCTCATCACCGTTTCGCCGGCCATCACGAGAATTTCCTTGGACGCGACGGCAATGTCTTTCCCGGCGCGGATCGCCGCCAGCGCCGGTTTCAACCCGGCCGTGCCGACAATCGCAATCAAAACGATGTCCGCTTCCGGCAGCGTCGCGAGTTTGATCAAGCCCTCTTCGCCGGAATAAATGTCGGCGGATTTGCCGATTTGCTTTTTGAGTTCGTCCGCCTTTTTCCCGTCGCCAATGGAAATGGCTTTGGGTTTGTGTTTTCGCGTTTGTTCCAGCAGCAAATCTGAATTATTTCCCGCTCCCAGCGCGAGCAGGCGGATTTGGTCCGGCAAATCCTCCGCGACCTTGACCGTGCTGGTGCCAATGCTTCCGGTGCTGCCGAGCAAAACGACGTTTTTCATTCCGTTAATTTTTAACCGCGATGATTTTTACCGATTCCAGTTTCAACAGACTTTTCTTTGCGCCGAAATCCGGCCTGTCTTTTGGCTCGAAATACACCGGCGCATCTTTGCGCAATGGTAAAATCTGCAGGCGCAAATCGCCATCCAAAATCTCCGGCGCATAACGTTTCAGGCCGATCTCAAAATCGCGCCCGCTGTAAAAGTCGTCGTCGAGCAATTTGCCGTTGAGCGCCACACGCGCGACATCGCCGATGTAATGAATTTCCAATATCGGATTCGCGTTCAAATCCAGATTTTTTGGCAATTCAATTTTCCAGATTGCCGCGTTCGTGAAATCGGCATCCGTCGGCGCCATGGCCAAATGCGATTTCGGATTCAACGGAATTTCCCGCGGCGTTGCGGCTGATTGAATCAATTTGGTTTTCACCGTTGTCACAGAAAATTTGTGTGGTTTTTCAAAAACAATTTTCCCGCTTTCTTTTTGCAAAGCGAGGGAATCCGCTCCGTTCAAAAGGACAATCTGAATTTCTTGGCCGGATTTGGTTTGCAATTCGATCGCCGTTTTGCGTCCCGGTTTCAAATTCTTGAATTCCGATTTTTTCGAGGCGAGTGATTTCGCGTCAAAAACAAATTCCGATTTGATTCCCGGCGTCTCCGCGAAATAAAAAGTTTGCGTGTCGCCGTCAGCGGTTTTGCAAATTGGTTGCGCGGTCGCATAAATCAATTTCGCTCCGGCCAGATCCAGATTGAACGGCCAGAAGAAAAAGTCATCCGCCGGAATCGTGACCGGCTTTCGCGGGAAAATGAATTCGCCGCTTGGCAAATTCAATTTGAATTGCACATCGCTTTTCGGCGGCATTGGTTGAAGCCGCTGATAATTGTTCACGAAAACGAAACCGGAATTTCCATCCGACCGGACGGACCAGCGTAACGTTGCCAAATCATCTTTATTCGCCGGCTGCGATTCCGGCATCGTCGCCGGCATCGTGGCAAGTTCGCCGCCAAAATCATGCAGGAACAAATGTAATCGCCGCATCCAGAAATATTGCGGATTCAACTGGCCGTATTCGCCGATGGGCGCGTTGAAGTCGTAATTTTTCACCGGCAAATCATTCGGATAACCGGTCGCCTGCGATTCCTGGAGCGTTGTCAATTTGCCGTCGGGATTTTGCCCGCCGTGATACATGTAATAGCCCATCAGCGAACTGCCGCTGCCGAGCTGGCAGAGCGCCACGGCTTCGACGTCGCGCGGATCGTAATTCATCCGGCGATGATACGACGCGGGCATTCCACCACCGATTTCGCATGTGAGATACGGATACTTTTCCGTGCCTGTCGTGTCGCCGCTTTTTTCCGCTTTCAAAGTGTCATTGCCCACGCCGGTATCGGTGCGCGTGATTTTGAATGTGAAATTTTCCCAATCGTTTCCGCTCATCGGTTTGAGCGTGCGATCCCAAAATCCGTCCGCATACGCGCCAAACAGCGGAAGCAATTCACCGAGCGGCACCGGTTTGCTCATCGCCGGCCAGCCGGTTTTTGTGTAAAGCGGAACGTCAATTCCAGCCTCAATGGCGATTTTTTTCAGCGCCAGCAAATAATCCGGCGAACCTCGAAATTCGTTGTCCACCTGGATGCCGATGACCGGGCCGCCGTCTTTCCACAATTCACCGCGCAATTGTCCGGCGATTTGCGCGTAGAGAACTTTCACCGCCGCGAGAAAATTGGTGTCCGTCGAGCGCAGTTTCCAATCCTTGTGCGCCACGATCCAATCGGGAAAACCGCCATTGCGCACTTCGCCGTGACACCACGGACCGCAGCGGACGACGACTTTTAATCCAACGTCGTTGCACGTCTGCAAAAATTTCTTCAGATCGCGGCGGCCGCTCCAATCCCATTGGCCTTCAATTTCCTCGTGATGAATCCAGAAAACGTAAGTCGAAACGATGTCCACGCCGCCGGCTTTCATTTTGAGAAGTTCGCCGCGCCATTCCGCTTCCGGCACGCGCGAATAATGAAATTCGCCCATCACCGGGAACCACGGCCGGCCATCGAGCAACAGGCTGCGGCTGTTCACCGAAATTTCGTGCCCGGCGGAATTTGTATTGGAACCGAGTTTGAAATAACCGGTTTCCGCCGGCGGAGGAGTTTGAACAGTGGCGGAAAGAATTCCGGCGTGAAGCGAAATGGCGGTGCCTGCGATGACGGCGAAAAGCAAAATCCGGGCGCGATGGAAATTCATGCCAGCAGATTACGCGGATGATCGAAATTCTAAAATGCAAATCCTGCCGCCAATTCTGGGGATATTGCCGGTTATTCGATGCGGGCTTCGCCAGTGCCTTTGACGACATCGCCGATGATCCACGCATTGTGCTTTTGCGCGCGGATGAATTTCAAAATGGCGTCCGCTTTGTCTGCGGAAACAATTCCAACCATGCCGATGCCCATGTTGAAGACCTGGTAAAGTTCGTCTTCCGGCACGCCGCCTTTTTCTGCGATGATCTGGAAAATCGGCAGCATGTTCCAGGAACCTTTACGGATAACAACATCGAGCGATTTCGGCAGCACGCGCGGAATGTTGTCCACAAATCCGCCGCCGGTGATGTGGGCGAAAGCTTTGACAAAATTCTCGGAGGGACGAGCTCCGCGAGTCCCTGACTCTTTGGATTGGGACTCGTGTAACTCGTCCCTCCCATTAAATTTCTTCAACAGTTTTTGCACGAGCGGCCCATAGCTGATGTGCTCATTCAACAATTCTTCGCCGATGGATTTCTTCAAGCCGGGAATTTTGTCGGTGAGTTTGTAACAAAGTTGTTCGAAGAAAACCTTTCGCGCGAGTGAATAACCGTTCGTGTGCAAG
Source organism: Verrucomicrobiia bacterium (assembly GCA_035776755.1). Classification (GTDB taxonomy): domain Bacteria; phylum Verrucomicrobiota; class Verrucomicrobiia; order Limisphaerales; family UBA11358; genus UBA11358. The sequence goes on along the minus strand of DASTWS010000026.1, from coordinate 42,926 downwards.
CCGCTCGAAGCGATTCCGATCACCGCATCGCCGCGTTTGACGGTTTTCTGGCCGTTGAGCATTTTGGATTTCTCGACGACGCCGACGATGGTTCCGCTCACGTCATATTCGCCGGCCTGATAAAATCCGGGCATCTGCGCCGTTTCGCCGCCGATGAGCGCGCAATTGTTTTGGGCGCAGGCACGGGCAAAACCTTTGATGATTTCGGTGAACACGTGCGGCTCCAATTTTCCCGTGCCGAGGTAATCCAGAAAAAAAAGCGGTTCCGCGCCAAGCACGGCGATGTCGTCCACGCAATGGTTCACCAGGTCCGCGCCGATGGTATCGTGTTTGTCCATCGCGAAGGCGATTTTCAATTTGGTGCCCACGCCGTCCACGGACGAAACCAAGACCGGTTCGCGATATTTTTTGAGATCGAGCGCGAACAGGCCGCCGAAACCGCCGACCTTGCCGAGCACTTCGCGGCGGTGAGTCGAGGCAAGCAATTGCGGCAGCTTGGCTTTGACGCGATTCCCCAGATCAATATCAACGCCGGCGGCGGCGTAGGCTTTTTGTTTCATGCGGCGGAAATTAAATCCGGAAATGGAATGGCGGGCGAGAAAAATTCATTCGCGAGAAGGGGTTGCCATAATTTTTATCGCGCTTTCGCCCGATGCCGTTCTCAAAATCAATTCTGTTCCGGTTTGATTCGCTTCGCGGCGGACGTAGCCGAGCGCGATGTTGCCGAACGCTGGTGATTTCACGGCGCTGGTGATGTAGCCGACTTCTTTGCCGTTGAAAAATAATTTGTCTCCCTTCACGGGAATGGATTCCAGATCCGCCGCCAAGCGCAGGCCGCGCAATTCGCGGTTCACATGGCCGATGCTGTGGATGCGGTTGATGACTTCCTGGCCGATGTAACAGCCTTTGTTGTAAACGATGGCGCGAGCTTCGACGCCGCATTCGAGTGGAATGTTTGTCTCATCCATGTCCACGGCAAATCGCGGGATGCCATTCTCGATGCGAACGATTTCAAACGCCGTCAAACCACATTTTCCTCCGCCAGAATTTTTGGCGGCGGCAATCAATTTATCTGCGACGACGTCGAGCGAGTCGTTTGGAACGAACAGATCAAAACCGCCTGTTCCAAGCCGCGAATTGTTGGCCAAATAAATTTCGCCAAGGTGCGCGTCCGAAATTTTGACGGAAGCAAATTGTTTCACTGGAATTTCGGGAATTAAATTCAATGCGCGGACGACTTCTCCGGCTTTCGGTCCTTGCACGCTTAATAATCCGTAATGAGGAGCGGCGTCCACAATTTGCACGTCATCGGCAACGATGAATTTTTCCAATCGCGCGGAAATTTTTTCGGTCAATCCGGCTTCGAAATCCAGAAGCAATTCATCCGGCAAAATGAAAATGTTCATATCGCTTTCCATTTTGCCTTTGTTGGTGGTCATTGCGGCATAGCAGCCTTCGCCGGGGCGAAGCTTTTTTACGTCGTTGGTCACCTGGCCGTGAAGAAATCGGGCGCGGTCGTTTCCCACCAGACAAAGGCGCGAACGCGAGCTTAGGTCCAAAACGCCGGCACTTTCGCGGAGCGCATCATATTCGGCAATGTAATCGCCGCAGTCATTTTCCATGCGCTGATTTTACTGCGAATCGCCCTGCGGCAAAGAGGTTTCATCGGTTTTTGGCGACGGCGTGAATGGCAAGGGAATGCCCGGATTCCAATTCTTCCACGCATCGTCTTCCTTTGGATGGAGGACAAAAACCGTGCCGTTGGTGGCTTGCGGACCGTAGCTGTCCGGCGTGCCGAACGCAATGCCGCCGCTGATCACGGTTTGGGCGGATTCTGCGGAAACTTCAACGCCGCTGAATAATCCGGCGTGGACGTTGATGCCGCCGGCGTTCCAGAAAACGGAATCCTGTCGCACGAGCGGCGCATATTCCTGTTTGATGCGCGCATCCATGACGATGTGGCGCGAATCCTGGCTGAAATGAACGTCCATGACTACGCCGACCTGCATGCCGCGATAAAAAATGGGCGTGCGTTTTTGGACGGAGTCGAGGTCGTCCGCCAGCAAGGTGATTTGGACGGCTTTGACGGGTTTGATGGGTTCGCCTTCGGCGCCGATAAATTTATTGGTGCGCGGACCGGTGCCGGCCTGAACATTGACGTAATTTCCGGCGACGATGGTGCGCAGGCCGCTGATGCCGCCCATGCTGAATTGCGGACGGACGACCCAGAATTGCGAGCCCTGCCGGGCCAGTTCTTCTGCTGATTTGCTGAGTTTGGCCGTGACGAGAACGTTCTGGCCGTGATCGACAAGTTTGAGCCCTTCCACTTCGCCAACTTTGATGCCACGATATTTCACCGGCGTATTTTTTTCCTGCAAACCGCCGCCGTTTTTGAAAGTGATTTCTATCGTCGGCCCGCTCAAAAGGACGTCATAAATGACGAAATATCCGCAAACCGCAGCGGCGATGGCGGGTATCAGCCAGAGCGACCAGGTAAGGTAGCTTCGTTCCACTTTCGCCCTCGGCAATCCATGTGCTTTCTCGCTCATAATTTTTTTTCCTGGTTGGAATCCCATAACAATCTGGAATCAAAACTCAAAGTGGCCAGCAACGTCAGCACGACCACCGCCGCAAAGGAAAAAACACCGCGGCCGGGATGGATCGTCGCGATCTCGCCCAATTCCGCCATGGAAGTGCAGATTGCCAGCATAAAAACCTCGAGCATGTTCCACGGATCAACGAAGCGGATCGCTTTGAAAATCCACGTGCGCGGCTTTTGCATTTTCTTCCAATGCAACGTGGAACTGATAAAAATCAATCCGGCGATTTTCATCCCCGGCGTCAGCATGCTGGTGCAAAAAACCAGGCCGCCGATGAAAAATTCACCCTGTTGCCACAACGATTTGATGCCTTCGAAAATCGTCGTTCGGATGTAATTGCCCTGATATTCGGCCGTGACGATGGGATAAATATTGGCCGGGAAATATAGAATGCCTGCCGCGATTGACAAAGCCAGCGTGCGCATCCGGCTGTTGGGAATGCGGTGGAAGATCTCAAAATCACAGCGGCAACATTTAATCACCGAACCTTTCCGCGATTCACCCGCTTCTTGAACCAAACCGCATGTCTGACACGCCACCACCTTGTCCATGAAGCTTAACGTCGGCCAAAACGGTCAAAATTCAAATCGCAAATTCATTGCGCGCACGACGGATTGCGCGCAAATTAATTGGATGAATTTAGATGCACTTTATTTCGAATTGACGCTCAAAACCAAAACCAAACTTGCCCTCATCGTTCTCGACGGCCTCGGCGACCTCGCCACCAAAGAACAAAATTACCTGACGCCGCTCGAAGCGGCTTCGACGCCAAACCTCGACAAGCTCGCCAAAGATTCCGCGCAAGGCCGCATGATTCCTGCCGCGCCCGGCATCACGCCCGGCAGCGGCCCCGGCCATCTTGGGCTTTTCGGTTACGACCCGCTTGAATTTCAAGTCGGCCGCGGCGTCATCGAAGCCCTCGGCCTGGGAATGGAATTGAAACCCGGCGACGTTGCCGCCCGGGCCAATTTCTGCACGCTGGACAAAAATGGAATCGTCACCGACCGCCGCGCCGGAAGGATCCCCACTGCCACCTGCGAAAAATTATGCGCCATGCTGTCGGCAAAAATAAAAAAAATTGGCGACGTTGAAGTCATCATCCAGCCGGGACTGGAACATCGGTTTGCGATGATTTTCCGCGGTAAAGGCTTGGAAGGACCGCTCACCGACGCCGACCCGAATCGCGAAGGCTTTGCGATTCCCACGGTTCATCCGCGCGATGAAAAAAATGCCGGCCAGAAGAAAATGGCCGCGCTCATCGCTGAATTTTACAAACTCGCGCTGCCGATCATCGCCAAAGAACATCCTGCCAATGGATTTCTCATGCGCGGCATCGCGCATCAGCCGCACATTCCGTTGTTTGCCGACCGTTATCAATTGAAGCCCGCGTGCCTGGCCGTTTACCCCATGTATAAAGGCCTCGCGCAACTCGTCGGCATGAAAAAAATTGAAGGCGCGAAAACCATCGCCGAACAATTTGAAACGTATTTGAAGGAATACAACAACTACGATTTCTTTTTCATCCATTACAAATACACGGATAAATATGGCGAAGACGGCAATTTTGCCGCCAAGAAAAAAGCCATCGAAGATTTCGACGCTGCGCTGCCCATTTTGCTGAAGAAAAAGCCGGATGTGCTCGTGGTCACGGGCGATCATTCGACGCCGTGCGCGCTCAAGAGTCATTCATGGCATCCGCAACCGGTGATGATCCACTCCGCGAGCAGCGGCTCGGATAAATTGGAACGTTTCACCGAGACCGGCGCCAACTCCGGCTCGCTTGGCGTATTTGAATCGAAATATCTCATTCGTCTGATGCAGGCCAATGCGAAGATGTTCGACAAATTCGGCGCATAGGAATCTTCCTCTTCAATCAAATTGAGGAAGATCGAGGGCGGAGAAAAGAGGAAGCGTTGAAATGAATTTACCGAACAAACTTACCGTCTCGCGTTTTGCGCTCACGGCGCTTTTTCTGTGCGCCCTGTTTTTGCCCGCAGAAATTCCATTTCGCTACACGCTGGCGCTGATTTTCTTCGCGTTGGGCGGATTCACCGATTTTCTCGACGGCAAAATCGCCCGCTCGCGAAAACTTATCACCAACTTCGGCATCTTGATGGATCCGCTGGCGGACAAAATTTTGACCTGCTCGGCCTTCATCGCCTTTGTCGAAAGCACGCATCGTCATGCCAATGCGCCGGTAAAAGTCGCCGCGTGGATGGTCATCCTCATCGTCGCGCGCGAACTGGCGATCACGGGATTGCGGTTGCTCGCGGCTTCAAAAAACCTGGTGCTGGCGGCGGAAAATTTCGGCAAACATAAAACGATTTCGCAAATCGTGACCATCATCGCGTTGCTGGTGACGGACGCCTGCAAAGAATGGCCCGCGCCGTTGCAAAAGTTTTTCATTTCGTGGACGCCGGAATTCGCGCAAGTCATGTTGTGGATAACCGTCGCGCTGACGGCGGGGTCGGGGTTGCTTTATCTGTGGCGAAACCGCGAAATCTATTTAAGCGATGTTTGAATCACTTCGGCAGCGGCAACGTTTCTCCGGAATCTGATTGATAAACGGCGGGCGGCAAATCGGTGAGCGGTTCTTTGTTTTTGTGATGATGGACCAGGAAGCTGATTCCGCAGGCAATCAAAATCACCGCTAAAATCGCGCCGGCGACTGCTGCCGTTTTCCAATTCAATTTCGATAGCAAATACATCAGCCGGTTTCCCAGCGTATTCGTCGGCTCGGCGAGCGGCGGCGGTTCGCTGAATTTTTCCGAGCCGCTCAATTCCTCATCCAGCGAAACCATGATTTGCGGCACGTTGAGCTTGAGCATCGCCGCGTAATTTTTAACCGAACCGCGGATGTAAATCGGCGCGGGAAACGCGTCGTAATTGCCGGATTCCAACGCGCGGATGTGGTCGGTGCGGATTTTGGTAGCGTCGGCGGCCTGCTGAATCGTCAGCATTTTGGCTTCGCGAGCAGCGCGCAATTGATCGGCAACCGATGGCATTTCAGCTATTTAGCGAAATTGCCGCGGAATTGGCAATCATGGAATCAGCGCCGTTCCGCTTCTGAAACATCCAATCACATGAAATAATCAAAATCATGTTCTGTGCGCACATGCCGGCGGAGACGGAAAATATGCGCGGAAGAAAAGGCCGGATTCAATTCGATATAATTGTGCGAACCGCGCCAGAGATAGCGTGCGTCCGTCAACAGATCATGCATCTGAAACGTCTTCTGCCTGTCCAATTCCAATTCATCCAGCGGCAAATCAATCCAGCCGCTGTGCTTGTAATGCGGGTTCAAATTCACGACCACAAGAACGGTGTTCGATTTGTCGTCCGTGGATTTTGTGTAGGCGATCAACTCGGGATTGTCCGTGTGATGAAAAATCAGATTGCGATTCGATTGCAGCGCCGGGTTGTCGCGGCGGATCCCGTTCACGCGCGTGATGAGCGCGTCCAAACTGTGCGGCGCGGACAAATTCCAGTGTTTGATTTCATACTTTTCCGAATTGAGATATTCCTCACTCCCCTGCTCGCGCGGCGTATTTTCACACAATTCAAATGCCGGTCCGTAAATGCCATAACTGGCGCCGAGCGTGGCGGCGAGGGCGAGGCGAATCGAAAACGCCGCCGGCCCGTCCATCTGCAAAAATTGCGTCAGGATGTCCGGCGTGTTTGGCCAAAGATTGGGACGGAAAAATTCCGCGACGTCCGTTTGCGTCAGGCTGATCAGATAACTTTCCAGTTCGTCTTTGGAATTGCGCCACGGAAAATAATTGTAGCTTTGCGTGAAACCGAGTTTCGCCAGCCGATACATCGGTTTGGGACGCGTGAACGCTTCAGAAAGAAAGATCAATTCCGGATTCCCGGCCTTCAATTCGCCGATGCACCATTCCCAAAATCCAAACGTTTTCGTGTGTGGATTGTCCACGCGGAAAATTTTTATGCCGTGTGAGATCCAGAATTCAAAAACACTTTTCAGTTCGCGCCAAAGATTTTCCCAATCATCGCACTCGAAATCGAACGGCACAATGTCTTGATATTTTTTCGGCGGATTTTCCGCGTATTGGATCGTGCCGTCGGGACGTTTGCGAAACCATTGCGGATGTTCGCGGACATACGGATGGTCCGGCGCGCATTGAAACGCGATGTCCAACGCGATTTCAATTTTATGTTCGCGCGCCTTGGCGATGAGATGCTGAAAATCTTTCAGCGTGCCGAGTTCGGGATGGATCGCCTTGTGCCCGCCTTCGCCTGAACCGATCGCCCACGGACTGCCCGGTTCGCCGGGCTTGCATTTCACGCTGTTGTTCTTGCCTTTGCGAAATGATTTTCCGATCGGATGGATCGGCGGCAGATACAAGACATCAAAACCCATTTTCGCCAGCCGCGGCAATTGTTTCACGCAACCGTGAAACCCGCCGAAGGAGCGCGGAAATAATTCATACCAGGCGCCAAAGCGCGCCAATTCCCGGTCAACCACCACGCGCAATTCCTTTTCATAAACGCTCGCCAGTTTCCGTCCGGCGTGGCGGTTCATCAGGCCGGCAAGCGCCTTGTCCAATGCGCGCGCGGCGGCAAATTTCTTGCCGCGCAATTCTTTTGCCCAATCGCGCAATGTGTCCGCGTCGGCTCCCGCCGCCCGTGCGGCGGCTTCTTCCATAATGTCCGCGCCGACAAGCAATTCCACGAACACATTTTGGTCCGCATCCAATTTCTTTTTCAAATCCGCGCGCCAGGATTGAAAGCGATTGATCCACGCTTCGACGGTGTAAAAATAATTTCCCAATTCCGTGACGGCAAATTCGCCGCGCCAGCGGTCGTCCTCGAAAAATTTCATCGGCGCGTCCGTCCATCCGGGATTTTTTTCGTTCCGAAATTTTACGACGGCCGAAATGACATCGTGGCCGTCGGCAAAAATATCGGCTTCGACAACAACTTTTTCGCCGATGGTCCGTTTGATGGGAAATTTTCCGCCGTCAATTTCCGGCGCGACGTTTTCGATGATGCAGCGGCTGCGGCCCGAAAGATTTTTGCTCATGTCAATTTTGTCCTCGCTCCCGGTTTCGTCATCGCGAGAGGTTTGATGACGCAGGCCGGAAGAATAAGTATTTCAACCATTTATGAAAATATGCTCCAAAAATTTCATTGAACAACCGCAAACTGCATGGAAGATTATGTGGCAAATTGGAGACTATGCTGGAAAACCTCGGCTATCTTGAAACGATTTATTCGCGCTACCGTCTCGACCCGGAATCGGTCGCGCCGGAATGGCGTGATTATTTCCACGGAAACGGATTTGCCAATGGACACGAAAACGGCGAAACCGCGTTGCTTTCGCCGTCCGTCATCCAACCCGCCGCGCGCAGCGCGAACCCTGATGAAAAATTGCACATGCTTGTCCGCAACTTTCGCGTGCGCGGGCATCGCATCGCAGCCATTGACCCGCTTGGTTCCACCCGCCCGCGTCCGCAGGAATTGAATCTAAACTTTTATAATTTTGCGGAAGCCGAACTGAATCAGCCTGTCCATTTGCCAACGTTGCATTTTGGCGCCCCGCTGACCATCCGCGAAATCTTTGACCGCCTGCAAAACACTTACTCGCGGTCCATCGGCGCGCAATTCATGCACATTGATGATTGGCGTCCACGCGAATGGCTGCAACAGCGGATGGAAAGCACGCAAAACCGATTGTCACTTTCACGTGAAGAACAATTGCGGATTTTGACGCGGCTGACCGATGCGGTAATTTTTGAAGAATTCCTGCGCAAAAAATTTCTGGGCGCGAAAACATTTTCCCTGGAAGGTTGCGAAACATTGTTGCCTCTTTTGGACCTGGCATTGGAACGCGCCGGCGCGCAAGGCGTGCGCGACGTGGTCATCGGCATGGCGCATCGCGGCCGGCTCAACGTGCTGGCGCATATCGCCGGGAAAAATCCGTGCGATATTTTCCGCGAATTCGCCGATGCCACGCCGGAAAAATGGGAGGGCCGCGGCGACGTGAAATATCATCTCGGTTACAGCGGCAATTGGACGACCGCGAACGGCCGGGAGATTCATGTTTCACTTTGTTTCAATCCGAGCCACCTGGAGTTCATCAATCCCGTCGCGCTTGGCCGCACGCGTGCGCGCCAGGACCGCTGCGGCGACGGCGACCGTCGTGACATTTTAAGTTTGTTGATTCATGGCGACGCGGCCTTTGCGGGCGAAGGCATCGTCCAGGAAAGTTTGAATTTAAGCAAATTGCCCGGTTATTCCGTTGGTGGCACGCTGCATGTGATCCTGAACAATCAAATCGGTTTTACGACGTTGCCGCACGAAAGCCGGTCAACGCCGTATGCCACCGACATTGCGCGGATGATGCAGGCGCCGATTTTTCATGTGAACGGCGAGGATCCGGAAGCGGTGGCGCAGGTCATCCGCCTGGCGCTGGATTATCGGCACGAATTTCAGGGTGACGTGTTCATTGACATGTATGGCTATCGCCGCTGGGGTCACAATGAAACGGATGAGCCATCATTCACGCAGCCGGTTTTGTATCGGCAAATCGAAAAACGCCGCAACATCCAGGAAAATTACTTTGAACACCTGGAGCGGCTTCACGGCATCACGAAAGAGGATGCGGAAAAAATCGCCGCCGAATGCCGCGAGAAATTGGAAAAAGATTTGGCCGCCGCACGCAGCGACAACTGCCCGTTGCCGGAGAAAGAGCGCAACATCTGGCGCGGTTACGCCGGCGGAACCGAACCGCGCGAGGAGATGGAAACGGGGATTTCGCCGGAAAAAATTTCTGGACTGTTGCACAAACTTTCTGAAGTTCCAGGGAGCTTCCATTTGCATCCGAAATTGGAACGCGGGCTCAAAACGCGCCGCGAGATGGCCGAAGGCGAACATCCGCTTGATTGGGCGGCGGCGGAATTGCTGGCGCTGGCGTCGCTGGCGGACGAAGGATATCGCATCCGTTTGACCGGCCAGGATTCAGCGCGCGGCACGTTCAGCCATCGGCACGCGATTTTTTACGATCATGAAAACGGAACGCCATTTTGCCCGTTGCAACATTTGTCGGAAAAACAAGCGCCGGTGGAGATCGTGAACAGCCCGCTGTGCGAAGCCGGCGCGCTCGGCTTTGAATACGGCTACAGTCTTGATTGGCCGGACGGTTTGGTTTTTTGGGAAGCGCAGTTCGGCGATTTCGTCAACGCCGCGCAGGTGATTTTGGATCAATTCATTTCGAGCGCGGAAGACAAATGGAATCGCTTGTCCGGCCTTGTTTTATTGTTGCCGCATGGATTTGAAGGCATGGGCGCGGAACATTCGAGCGCGCGGCTGGAGCGATTTTTGACGCTTGCGGCGGAAGATAATATCCAGGTCGCGCAGCCGACGACGCCGGCGCAATATTTTCATCTCCTGCGGCGCCAGGCTTTGCGGAAATGGCGCAAACCGCTCGTTGTGCTCACGCCAAAAAGCCTGTTGCGACATCCGAAAGTCGTTTCATCGGCGGATGAATTTGCGCAAGGAAAATTCCAGCGGATTTTGCCGGACAATTTGCCGGCCGAAACGGTCAAACGGGTTTTGATTTGCAGCGGGAAGATTTATTACGAATTGCTGGCGTATCGCGACGAACAAAAACGGGATGACGTGGCAATTTTGCGGCTGGAACAATTTTATCCGCTGCGCGACGAACTTTTGGAGAACGCATTGGAACCTTACGCCGAAAATATTCCGGTGCTGTGGGTGCAGGACGAACCGCGCAACATGGGCGCATGGCGGTTCCTGCACGAAAAATTCGGAAAACATTTGTTCGGTCGCTGGCCGCTGGCGCTCATCAGCCGCGACGAATCAGCCACGCCTGCGACCGGGTCATCCGGCGCGCACAAACTGGAGCAGGCGCGATTGATCCGGCGCGCGTTCGGCGACGGCGAAAATGCGAAGGAACCGGCTCCGAAAAAGACTTCAACGTCGGCGAAAGCGCAGGAGGAATGATTTTATGGCAATTGAATTAAAAATCCCGAGTGTCGGCGAATCCATCACGGAAGTGCAGATCGCGGAATGGTTGAAAGCCGATGGCGACATGGTCAAAAAAGACGAAAATGTGGCGGTGCTCGATTCGGAGAAAACGACGCTTGAACTTGCCGCGCCGGAAAACGGACGGCTGAAAATTTTACGTCAGGCCGGCGAAATGGTGAAGGTCGGAGAAGCGATTGGACAAATCGAAACGGATGGCGAGCCGGCAAAGGAAGAAGACAAAAAGCAAAAAACCGAAACGGAAAAACCAAAGGCCGCTGAAACCAAAAAGCCGGAAGGAAAAAAAACGCCGGCCCAAAAACCAAAATCAGCGCCGGAAACAAAAGCGGTTTCAGATCTGGGCAACGTGGAACGTCCGGAAAAAGTCGCGGCGAAATCGGGAGAATTGAAACCGACGATTGTGGAATCGGAGGAGTCGGCGGATAAAATGGAAGCAGGACAGGTTTCCGGTCCGGTTCAAGCTGGAATTCAAACATCGCAGGCCGGCAGGACAACCGTCCCGCAAGGCGAAAAAATTGTTCCGATGACGATGTTGCGCCGGACGGCGGCGAAACGTCTCGTCGAGGCAAAGCAACAAATGGCGATGCTCACGACTTTCAGTGAAGTGGACATGAGCGCGGTGCAGAATTTGCGGAAAGAATCGCAGGAGAAATTTGAAAAGCGCCACGAAGTGAAACTCGGTTTCATGTCATTCTTTGTCAAAGCCGTGGTGGGCGGACTGAAACAATTTTCGCAATTGAATGCGGAAATCCGCGGCAACGACATTGTTTATCACAACCGTTTTGACATCGGCGTGGCAATCGCGAGCGAGCGCGGGCTGGTGGTTCCGGTTTTGCGCGATGCCGACAAGATGGGTTTTGCCGAAATTGAAAAGGCGATCGCCGATTTTGCGAAGCGTTCGCGCGAAGGAAAATTGAAGCCGCAGGAACTTGAAGGCGGCACCTTCACGATCACCAACGGCGGTGTTTTTGGTTCATTGCTCTCGACGCCGATCGTCAATCCGCCGCAAACGGGAATTTTAGGAATGCATTCAATCCAGGAACGTCCGGTCGCGCTCAACGGGCAGGTCGTGATTCGTCCGATGATGTTCATCGCTTTGACCTACGATCACCGGCTGGTGGACGGACGGGAAGCAGTTTTGTTTTTGCGCAGTGTCAAAGACGCGATTGACAATCCGGCGCGAATGTTGATTGATGTTTAGCAATGGGAACGAATTCAGCGGCGACAAATGCATTTGCGCGGTTCACCGCCAATCCGCATGTCGCCGGCTTTTGGGAAAATGCTTCGACGCCTGAACGGATCGGCGTCATCGTCATCGTCGCGCTGATGGCGCACATCGTTGTGAAAACGATCCGCTATGCGAGCGAATGGTCCATCCAAAAATCGCATGAACAGAAGCGGCCGTTTGAATTTGTCACGCGGCAGCCGAAATTCATCACGGTTACCCGATTGGTTGTCAGCACGGTGACATTTTTGATTTATGCGCTGGCGATTTTGTTCGTGCTGATGGCTTCGTTTCAAAACGCGACAGAAAATATTGTCCGGACTTATCTGACGAGCGCGGCGGTCATTGGATTGGCACTGAGCTTTGGTTTGCAAGGACTGGTGCAGGATGTGGTCACGGGAATCACGTTGATTTTGTCCGACGCAATGGATGTGGGCGACATTGTGGATTTGTCCGGGACGATCGGGCGCGTGGAACAAATCGGTTTGCGTTTCACTCGATTGGTGAATTTTTACAATCAGGTCATTTTTATCCCGAACCGGAATATTCTGAACGTGGCGCGCTTTCCGCATCGTGGCGTTCACGCGTATGCCGACGTGCAGATACCGGCAAAGGCGGACGCGGAAAAAATTTCAAAGCTTGTCGCCGACACAGCCAAAGGAATGTGGATGGAATTTGGCGGGGTGATTCTGGATGAACCGGCATTGGGAGAAGTCGTCACGTTGCCGGGCAATGGTTGCAGTTTTTTGCGGGTGCAATTCAAGATTTGGCCGGGACAAGGCGCTTTGATCGAAACAACTTTTCGCCAGCAAATCGTCAATGCGATGAAGGCATTCGAACCGGATTATACCGATTGGATGGTTCCGGTCACTTATCGCGTCCTGAAATCTTCTTGATCACCAGCTCACCGGCACGGTCATTTTTTTGCCGAAACGATTGTTATAATGGATTTGCCGGTGATGGCTGCCGTGTTCGTGGACCAGCTTGGTCAATTTCACATCATAACAGCAGTATTCCGCGATGTCCAAAAGCCGTCCGTCTTTGAACCAGCGAATCGCCTGCAAACCTTCCGCGGTTTTTTCCACGCCAAACGTCGCCGTGGCGATGGAATCGAGCGAAAGGCGATGGTTCAATTTGCTTTGCAAATCCACCATCAGGTCGAGCGTCGGCAATTGCGTCAGATCAAACGACGTATAACCGTGCAACACTTCGTAGTCGAAACGCAAATTATTGAAACCGACAACCAAATCCGCGCGTTGTAATTCGCGAATCAAATCGTTGACGGATTTTTCGTGATAGATTTTGTATTCGCCACTGGCTGTGTTGAACGTCACGCCGATGCTCATGCCCATTTTGGAAATATTGTTCCACCCGCCGACTTCATCCGCGGATTTTTGAGTTTCCAGATCGAAATAAACAATGCTCTTTGCCACGCTCATTATTTGTAGCAGCGAAACGGGATTCGCTCCATTCAAAAAATTTGAGCCAGTTCACGCTTGCTGCTACATTTTTACGCATGGCGATGACTCCTTCGACGATGCTGCCGCTCGGCACGACAGCGCCTGATTTTCAATTGCCGGATACCAATGGAAAAATTGTTTCGCTTTCAGATTTCCGTGAAAAGCCGCTACTGGTGATGTTCATCTGTAATCATTGCCCGTTCGTAAAACACATTCGCACGGAACTTTCGAAGCTGGGGCACGATTATCAACGTCGCGGTGTTGGCATCGTGGCCATCAGTTCGAACGACATCGAGAATTATCCGGACGACAGCCCGGCGTGCATGAAAGAAGAAGCGAAATCGGCGGGCTACACGTTTCCGTATTTGTTTGATGAATCGCAAGCGGTTGCCAAAAGTTATCGCGCCGCCTGCACGCCAGATTTTTATTTGTTCGATGGCGATCGTAAACTTGTTTATCGCGGGCAATTTGACGACAGCCGTCCGGGAAATGGAATTGCCGTAACGGGAAAAGATTTACGCGCGACGCTGGATGCACTGTTGAGCGGAAAAGAAATTTCGCAAAATCAGAAACCGAGCATTGGTTGCAATATCAAATGGAAATCCGGAAATGCGCCGGATTATTTTTGAAACTGAAGCGTTGCGCCGGTGTTTGAAAACTGACGAAAATCAAATGAAAATCGAACAAGCGATTCGATTTATGCCTTTGCTGCTGATTTTAATTTTTCAAAGCGGCTGCATGACACACGCGCTTTGGACGAATGGGGATTTGGATTCGTTTAACGACCCGGCGCAAAATCCAAATTTGCATTTGTTTGCAGCCAGTCAACGAAAAGATTTTTTGGTAGTTTATGACGAATTTTCCGAACGGCACAGTAAAATTCAAACACGGGCATATTGGTTGAATGAAAATGAATTGCGCATCAAAAAAAACGTTCACCGGTTTTTGTGAACACCAATGCACAGTGCGACTTGCCGTCAATTCCAATTCTCTACTTGCAGCCGACCAACATGCTATCGCAAAACTTTTACGCAATCTATTCAAACGGACAATCATTTACATTGTATTCCTCAGACGATGAGATTGGCTCGTATGATTTGCCAATTTATAACGATGGATGGGGAAAATATGAAAAGGCCGTGTTCACTCCGATTTCTGTAACAGCCGATTTGACAATTGTTTGCGGCATTATCGGTTATTTTTATCTTCAAGGAGTTGCCGAAGATTATTCCAATCCAATCCACGGTTACGGTTATCGCCCTTTCTAAAACTATTTTCCCGATGACGCCCCCGGCAAATAAATCGTAAACGTCGTGCCGGCGCCCAGTCTGGTGTGAACGTGTAATGCGCCGTTGCTCTCTTTGATGAGCCGCTGGACGATATTCAAGCCCAAACCGGTTCCCTGGCGCGGTCCTTTGGTGGTAAAATACGGCTGGAAAATTTTTGGCAACACTTCCGGCGCAATGCCGGGACCATCGTCACGCACGCAGAATTTTACAATTGGCGCGGTGTTGTCGAGGCCTTCCACATTGAGTAACCGATCGTTCGGCCCATCTTTAAATTGCGAAAGGTCAAGCGGCGCATGCAGGGCTTCGCCGGAAATTTCGACGCGATGGCTTAATGACGCACACTGAAACGCATTGACGGAAAGATTCAACAAAATTTGAATCAAATCGGTGCCATTGATTTTTACGGCGATATCTTCGGCAAGCGGCGTGATGCGGAATTCGTTTTCGAGCAAACTCGGATGCACCCGCACGAGTTGGTCCAGATCCCGCAGCAGTTGGTTGACGCTGACGCGCGGCGCATTTTCATCTGATTGACGCCGCAAAAATCCGAGATAACGTCGCGAAATTTCAATGCAATTGCTGGTTTGCCGGCCGATGATGCGCAGCCGGTCTTTGATGAATTCCAAATCTTCCAGCTCCATCCCCGAACTGCGATTGAGGCGCTGGTTGAGCACCTGGACGAATCCTGAAATGACCGTGAGCGGCCCGTTGATGTCGTGAATGATGCTCGCGTAAATGTCGCCGCGCGTTTTGGCGATTTGTTCTTCGATGCGTTGTTCCTGCAATTCGGTCAGCAGTTGTTGAACTTTTTCAGCGCTGTTGTGAATTTCGCTTTCGAGCCGGCGACGTTGCATTGCCTGGTTCACGGCAGCGCGAATGGTGGCAATGTCGAACGGCTTGTTGATGTAATCACAGGCCCGTAACCGAAGCGCCTGGCGAATGGTGTCTGTCGTCTCGAAGGCCGTCATCATGATGGCTTCGATATCCGGATTGACGTATTTGATGCGTTCGAGGACTTCGATGCCGGACATGCCGGCCATGCGAATGTCCAGGACGGCTACGTCAATTTCGTTTTTCTGAGCCAACTCGATGGCCGAGGGGCCGTCCTCAGCCATCAACAAATCATAGTCATCTTTGAAAATGACGCGCAACGATTGACGCGGGCCGTCCTCGTCATCTACCACCAACAAAGTGCCGCGGCGCTTGGGTGCCGAAGTGGTCGTTGTTTCGGGAACGTCGAGCGTTTCGTTCATTGGATCAGCAGTCGAAATCATGTTTGAAGTTCACGCACAATCAAGAGCTGAACAATGCCACTCTACTTCAAAACGCTTTTCCCTCAAGAACAATTCTCCTGTCAAAAAGCAAAAACGAGGCACCCTTGCGGATGCCTCGTTGAAAAATCTCCCGTTAAATCACGGGAAGTTGTAATTCGGCGTCGCTGTCGGACCGCCGTTGGTGGCGTTGACCAGCGCTTGTTGAAGCGCTGACACCGTCATCTGTTGAACACTGCCGTCGGCCATGCCGCAGTTACCCACGCGCAAGTGCAAATCGTTTTGCGACCAGGCTGCAAAATGACTGCTGTCAATCGGGAACGATTGTTGGCTCGTCACTTCGTCGCAATTCGCCGTCGGTGCCGGAATACCACTCGACGAGGTCGTTCCGATGTTACGGTCGCCGGACAGAACCATTTGCGGATACACGTCAGAAGCATCGCCGCAGAAGAAGTAGCTGACGTTGTTCGAGCTGGCTACATTTGCGAGCGAAGCGGGAACGGTATTATGAACGCTGTCCGAAGGGCAAAGCGGAATCTTCGGCGAATTCAATTCATTAGATGTGCAGAGATAAACGTTGGTAGTATAACCATATCCAGCAGACGGTGTTGTATTATTCTGCCAAAGCTTTTCCTTGGCGCCGCCGAGAGACGTGCTGACTGCCCAGGGAAACCGGTCGCCGTTGTCGCCTTCCCACACTTTGAGGGCGAGGCCGATTTGGTTCAAGTTGCTCACGCAATTGATGCGTTGCGCTTTGCGTTTGGCCGCCGCGAGAGCCGGCAGCAACATAGCCGCGAGAATCGCGATGATGGCGATCACGACCAGCAATTCGATGAGCGTGAACGCTTTTTTCTGTTTCATAATTCGTTTCATAGACTGATTTATGTTTCGTTGTTCGTTCGGAGACAGTCTTGCGACTCTAACTAAACCACAATAGCTGTCAACGGATTTCTGAAATTTCTTTAGCAGTGACAATGCCAATTCGAAAAATCCATTGATTTGCGAAGAAATAAGAACAATCACCGATGCCGAAGCCATGGTTCGCGTAAAAAATTCACGCGCTCCGCGTGAAAATCACGCGCACACCTCGGTGTTATTCACAAAAACAATCGCCATGACTGTTGCTTTGCGCGACCGGGATTGCAGTTTGCCCAACTTTCGCTGGAATCCGGCTCTCGGTTTTGATTGATTTCTTCACACAATCGGCGACACTGCCCGACTCAATTATGGCCGAGCCAAAAGAAAATCTGCTCATGGAAAAAATCGTGTCGCTCTGCAAACGGCGCGGATTCATCTTTCAATCTTCAGAAATTTACGGCGGCATCAATGGTTTTTGGGATTACGGCCCGCTCGGCGCCGAACTCAAGCGCAACGTCAAGGAACTGTGGTGGAACACGATGACCCGCCAGCGCGACGACGTCGCCGGCCTGGAAGCGACAATTATTATGTCGCCGGAAATCTGGAAAGCGAGCGGACATGTTACGACGTTCAGCGATCCGATGATTGATTGCAAAACCTGCAAAGGCCGTTTCCGGGCTGACCAAATCAATGAAATTCCTTGCAACCAAAAACCCAGCAAAATGGTTTCCGAATGTCACGGCGAGAAAACCGCGCCGCGTGCATTCAATTTGATGTTTCAAACTTATGTCGGACCGGTTCAGGACGAATCGGCGATTGCTTATTTGCGTCCTGAAACCGCGCAAGCCATTTTTGCGCAATTCAAAAATGTTTTGGAAACTTCGCGCCAAAAAGTTCCCTTCGGCATTGCACAAATCGGAAAAGCGTTTCGCAACGAAGTCACGCCGCGCAATTACACGTTCCGTTCGCGCGAGTTCGAGCAGATGGAATTGGAGTTTTTTATCAAACCGGATGAAGTGGTCGAAGCAATTGCCTGCAAAGTAGCGAGCGTATCTGAAATTTGTAGCAGCGGACGTGAGTCCGCTCATTCTGAAAATGATCAGAGCAGACTTACGTCTGCTGCTACAGATAATTGGGGTTGGGAAGTTTGGCACAAATATTGGGTCGAAGAACGAATCAAATTTTACGAAAACATCGGTTTGCCGCGCACGACGCTGGAGGAATATTGGCAAAAGCCGGAAGAACTGGCGCATTACGCGCGCGCGACGGTGGACATTTTATTCAAATTTCCGTTTGGCACGCAGGAGCTTGAAGGAATCGCTGCGCGCAGCGATTTTGATTTGTCGCAGCATGAACGTTTTTCGGGCAAAGCGATGGGCGTATTCGACGAAGAATTGCGTTCTGCGTGGGCCAAATTGCCGAAAGAAAAGCAGGACGACCTTTGGAAGCGCTATTACGAAAATCGGAAACGTTATCTGGAAAAGTCCGGAGTCGCGCCGGAGCAGGCCTCGAAAGATGCGACGGAAGACGCGAACGGTTTGGCGAAAGGCCAATACATTCCGCACGTCATCGAGCCGAGCGCAGGTGTTGACCGTTTGATCCTGGCGCTGATCTGCAACGCCTATTCGGAAGTCACGGAAACGGATGACAAAGGCAAATCCGAAACGCGCGTCATTTTGAAATTTCATCCGCGCGTCGCACCCGTCAAAGTCGGCGTGATGCCATTGTTGAAAAACAAGCCGGCGCTGGTGGAAAAGGCCAAAATGATCCGCGATTTGTTGCGTCCGTGGATGAATGTGTTTTACGATGATGCCGGTTCGATTGGCCGTCGCTACGCGCGCCAGGATGAAGCGGGCACGCCGTTTTGCGTGACGATTGATTTTGAAACGCTCGGCGAGGCGGGTGACGAATTGAAAGACACGGTGACGATTCGTTATCGCGACGACGCCAAACAGGAACGAAAGAAAATTTCCGAACTTTTGGACTTTTTACTGTCCAGGGTTCGTTGACCGAATCAAATGAGCCAGTCCACGCGCATTTCCTATGGCATCATGGTGGCGCTGCTCATTTTAACGGCGTGGTTGAATCTCGGCACCTTGCTGTTGACTGCGTTATTTGGCTATTTTGCGCTTCTGGCTTTCAGTTTTCGGCGCAGCAAATGGCTGGCGCTGCTGATTTATATCATCGCCGTGGCCGGAATCGGCAGCGGCTTTGCCTATTTTTCAAAACAGGCCTACGTGGCACTGCCGCAAATTGCCGATACTTCCATTCCGGCGGTGGTTGAATTTGCGGAAAAAAATGGAATTGAACTGCCGTTTACGGATTACGAAAGCTTGAAAACCGTCGCGGTGCAGGACGCCAAAGAAGGAATTGCGAGCATTGGCCGATACATTCGCGCGGCGACATTCCAATTTGTGCTGCTTATCGTCGGACTCGTCGTCGCGGCCAGTCTGTTTTTGAACGTGACCTGGGGCACGGAAAAAGATTCGCCCGCGCCGCGCGATAGTTTATATGCGACGGTCGTCCGCGAACTGGTTATCCGTTTCAAAACATTTTTCCAAAGCTTCGGCCGGGTCATGGGCGCGCAAATTGTCATTTCCATCATCAACACCGGTTTGACCGCGGTTTTTCTAGCGGTGATGGGTTACCCGTTTGCCGCGGTGCTGGTCGCGCTGACATTTTTGTGCGGGCTGTTGCCGATCATCGGCAATCTCATCAGCAATACGCTCATCGTCGGCGTTGGCTTTACCGTTTCTCCAAAAACGGCGCTGGCGGCATTGGTCTTTCTGATTGTGATCCACAAATTGGAATATTTCCTCAACAGCAAAATTATCGGCGATCGCATCAAAACGCCGATGTGGCTGACGTTGATCGGTCTGGTGTTGGGCGAAAAATTGATGGGAATTCCCGGAATGATTTTAGCGCCGGTGGTTTTGCATTACATCAAGGTCGAGGCATCACGGAACAAGGCGGCAGAAATGCCGCCGCCCGCCGTCGAAGCGGAAATGAATTGATAAATGTCCGCTGAAGCCAAAATTCCCGAAGTCAAAAAGCGCGCGCCGACGCTGTATCTCATCGTCGCGATCAAATTGATCAAAGGACTGGCTCTCGTGCTGCTGGCATTAAGCATCTTTTCGCTGGCAGATAAAGATTTGCCGGAGGAATTCAATCGCTTTCTTCAATGGGTGCATCTTGATCCCGAGCGGAAGTTTTTTCAAGCCATCGGCGAATGGCTGGACACGGTGACGCCGACGAATGTCCGGGTCATTGCGTCGGGGACGATGCTTTATGGATTGTTTTTGATCGTCGGCGGCACGGGGTTGGGATTTCGTGCCAAATGGGCGATCTGGCTGGCGATTGGCGAATCGGTGTTTTTCATTCCCATCGAAATTTTTGAACTGCTTCGCCGCCGTTTGCCGGAGGATGGCGAACACCGGCGCGTGAATTTGTTTCCGCATCCGAGAATCGGCATCTTTCTGGTGCTGGCGTTGAATGTCTTGATCGTCTGGTATCTGTTGAAAAACCGGCAGCGATTGTTCCGGCATCATCATCATTGACCGGTTTTCGTAACTTCGTATTTGACGCGGGCGTCCAAAACAGCGAAAACAGGCGTGACCATGAAACTGAAAGACGTGTTTCTGGGAATCTGCATCGCGGCATTGATTGCCAGCGAAATTTTTCTCTTCCGCGCCAACAGCCAAAAAAATGCGGCGCTCACGCAGGCGAACGCCTCAAAACAAATGGCGGCACAATTGCAACAGCAGTTGGATCAATACAAAAACACCACCGTCACGACGCAAAGCAGCGACAACGACCGTTTGCGCAAGGAAAACGTCAAGCTTTCCCAAAATGTTGCGCAACTCCAGAACACGATCACGCAATTGCAGGCGCAAAATGAAAAATTGACGCAACAATTGACCACCGCGCGCACCGCCGTGCAACTGCAACAGGAACATTTGCAGCAATTGCAGACAGAAAACCAGCAGGCTGCCCAGGCCGACGTCGAAGAACGCAACGCCTGCATCAACAATCTCCGGCAGATTGACGCCGCCAAACAGCAATGGGCGCTGGAAAACAACCGGACGGCGGCGGACATTCCTACCGAACAGGATTTATTGCCATACTTGCGGGATAACCTTTTTCCGGTTTGCCCGAGCGGCGGCAGTTACACCATCAATGCCGTTGGGATTTTGCCGGCTTGTTCCGTCCCGGGGCATCTGTTGCCGCAATAGTTCCGGTTTTTCTTTTCGCCGCCGGAGCATTGAGGATTAGCAAAATTCACTCTTGGCTTTCGTCCGTTCTCGCGTAAATTGTCCGCTCCATGATTGACACGGACATTGAACTTTTGAAGGGCATCGCAAACCAATTGCGAATTCATTCCATCAACTCCACCACCGCCGCCGGCAGTGGACATCCGACCTCGTGCTGCTCCGCCGCCGATATCGTCTCCACTTTATTTTTCGGGCACATGAAGTATGACCCGAAAAATCCACACTACTACAACAATGACCGTTTCATTTTATCCAAAGGCCACGCCGCGCCGCTGCTTTACGCCGCCTGGGCCGAAAACGGTTTTGTTCCCGTGTCCGAACTGTTGAAACTGCGCCAGTTCGGAAATGACCTCGAAGGTCATCCGACGCCGCGTCTCGCCTTCGCGGACGTGGCGACCGGTTCGCTCGGTCAAGGTCTCGGCGTCGGCTGTGGCATGGCACTCGCCGCGCGTCTGGACAATCTGGATTTCAATACCTACGTGCTGCTGGGCGACGGCGAAATCGCCGAAGGCGCCGTCTGGGAAGCCGCATCGCTCGCCGGCATCTACAAATTAAATAATCTCATCGCGATTGTTGACGACAACCGCCTCGGCCAAAGCCAGGCAACGGCGTTCGGCCACGACACCAGCGTTTACGAAAAACGTTTTGCCGCATTCGGTTGGCGCGTCGAAGTCATAGACGGCCATGACATCGAAGAAATTGTTGAAGTGCTCCAGGGCGTCGGACTCGATGACAAACCGCTCGCCATCATCGCCAAAACTTACAAAGGCGCCGGCGTCTCCTTTTTGCAGGACAAAGACGGCTGGCACGGCAAACCGTTGAACAAAGAAGAAGCCGCCAAAGCTGTGGCGGAATTGCAGCCCAGCGCCAAATCGGGAATTGGCGTGGAAATCCCGAAGCCGACCGAATTGCCCGCGCCGAACCTCGCCGCGCCCGCCAGCTACCCGGCCATCAGCTACAAACTTGGCGACCAGATCGCCACGCGCGAAGCTTACGGAGCCGCACTCGTCCGCATCGGCGAAGCGAATCCCGCCGTCGTGGCGATGGATGGCGACACGAAAAATTCAACTTACGCCGAAAAATTCTTCAAGAAATTCCCGAACCGTTTCACCGAATGCTTCATCGCCGAGCAAAACCTCGTCGCCGTTGCCGTCGGATTCGGAACGCGCGGCCATGTGCCGTTCGCCTCGACGTTCGCGACGTTTTTCACCCGCGCGGCTGACCAGATCCGCGTCGCCGGTATTTCGATGGCCAATTTGAAACTCGTCGGCTCGCACGTCGGCGTCAGCATCGGTGAAGATGGTCCTTCACAAATGGCGCTGGAAGATCTGGCCATGATGCGCTCGGTCGTCGGCAGCCACGTTTTATATCCGGCGGATGCCGTTGCCACGGAAAAATTGCTCGAAGTGATGGCCGCGAACAAAGGAATTTATTTCCTGCGCACCTCACGTCCCAAAACTCCGGTCATTTACAACAATGACGAACAATTTCCCGTTGGCGGCGCGAAAGTGTTGCGCACCGGCGATAAAGTCACGGTTGTTTCCGCCGGCGTCACACTGTTTGAAGCGCTCAAAGCTGCGGATCAGTTGAAAGCCGAAGGTATCAATGTCACTGTCGTTGACGCTTACAGCATCAAACCGCTCGGCAAAGATGTGATTCTCGCCGAAGCGAAGAAGACCAACAATACCGTCATCACCGTCGAAGACCATTATCCTGAAGGCGGCATCGGCGATGCGGTTGCCGGCGAACTTTCCAGCGAAGGCATCAAAGTTCACAAACTCGCCGTCAACGGCCTGCCGCGTTCCGGCCACGCCGCGGAATTGCTCGCGCATTTCAAAATTGACGCGGCGGCGATTGTCGAAAAAGTCAAATCTCTGTAAATCGACCAACGATTCAAAATCCGCCGGCGCTTTCGTCGGCGGATTTTTTATGGTTAAATTTGGCCGGTGAATTGCCTGAATTTCATTTTTGCCGCGCTGGCCGTGTTGAGCTTCGCGCTCGCGCTCTGGCAATGGCTCGCCGCCAAACGATTTCCGCTGCACAAACGGATTGCGGATTTTGGATTTGTGCCGGCGATTTCCATTCTCAAACCCCTCAAAGGCTGCGACGACACCACTTTTGAATCGCTGGAAAGCTGGCTGAAACAAAAGTATTCCGGCCAAATCCAAATTCTCTTTGGCGTTGCGGACGCCAACGATCCGGTTTGTAAAATCATTGAAATGCTGTTGCAGAAATATCCGGAAGCAGACGTAAAATTGATTGTTTGCGCGGAAAACCTCGGCGCCAACGCGAAAGTTGCGACGTTGGCGCAATTGGAAAAATTGGCGAAACATGAATTGATTTTGGCCAGCGACGCTGATGTCCGCGTGCCGGAAGATTTTCTCGCCAACGTTGTTGCGCCGTTTTCTCAAGAACTTGTAGCAGCGGACGTAAGTCCGCTCAATTTAATTGGAGCCGACTCACATCGGCTGCTACAAAAAGAGGTTGGCCTCGTCAATTGCTTTTACCGGCTCGCCAATCCGGCGACATCGGCAATGCAATGGGAAGCAATCGCGGTCAATGCCGATTTCTGGAGCCAGGTTTTGCAATCGCAAATGCTCAAGCCGATGGATTTCGCGCTCGGCGCGGTCATGCTCACGCGCCGGAAAATTCTTGGAGAAATCGGCGGGTTCAAATCGTTGGTGAATTGCCTGGCGGACGATTATCAACTGGGCAATCGCATCGCAAAAAAAGGTTATCGCATTGAGATTTGCCCGGTTGTCGTCGAATGTTGGGATTCGCCGATGAATTGGCGCGACGTCTGGCGGCATCAATTGCGCTGGGCGCGGACGATCCGCAGTTGCCAGCCGTTGCCTTATTTTTTCAGCATTTTATCGAATGCAACATTTTGGTCGCTGGTGTGGCTTGTCTGGTCGTTGTCCCGATTGACTGTAAAAACCCGCGCGCTCGACGGCGGAGCCGGCTGGGTCATTTCAACGGCATTGCCATGCGGCGTGACAGTTGCAATTTTCTTTTGCCTGGCCCGGATCTTTATCGCTTACGATTTGCAGAAGAGGTTCACGGCGAACTGGAAACTTGTTTCCCCGTTTTGGCTCGTGCCGGTGAAGGATTTATTTCAGGCCGCGATTTGGTTTTTTGCCTTTGCGGGAAATACCGTTGAGTGGCGAGGGAAAAAATTGAAATTGCGGCGCGACGGGACGTTGGTTGAGCAACAATCAAAATGAATTGGTCAAAATCGCGTCGTTTGTTAATTTGAATGCGGTCAGGCGCTTGGCGCAGCGGTAGCGCAGCAGCTTTACACGCTGTTGGTCGGGGGTTCGAATCCCTCAGCGCCTACCATCCGATTTCCCATGCCGATGCTTCTCATGCTCTGGGTCTGGCTTTGCGCATATCTCAATTGCGCGGGCTGGACGCTGTCGGCATTTCACGAATTAAACGCGACCGGCTATGCGGTTGCGCTGGTGGTTTTCATCGCAATTACTCTTTTTCTATGGAAAAAATTTCAGTTGTCGCTGGCGTTCGGCAAAGGTTCCATAAAACAGTTTTTTCGCCGATTTTCAAAACCTCTTCCGGCGATTTTTTTTGGCATTTCCATTTTAATTTTTCTCGGCGGCGCAATTTATGCCCCCGATAACTACGATGCGCTGACTTATCGTCTGCCGCGCATTCTGAACTGGCTCGCACAAAATCATTGGTTTTGGATTTCAACTCCCGATGACCGCATGAATTATTCAACCGCAGCCTGGGAATGGATTGCGGGGCCGTGGTTGGCTTTGTTGCGTTCCGACCGGTGCTTGTTTTTGATTGATTTTATTGGCTTTTTGCTAATGCCGGGACTGATGTTTTCCATTTTACGGAATTGCGGCGTTTCCACCCGGGTTGCCTGGGTATGGATGTGGGTTTTTCCAATGGCTTATGGTTTTGCCACACAGGCGGCAAGCATCGGAAATGATTTGACCGGCGCAATTTTCGCGCTTGCCTCTGTGTTTTTCGGATTGCAAGCGCGCCGTTCCGGAAAAATCGTGGACGTTTGGTGCGCGATTCTGGCCGCGGCATTAATGACCGGAACAAAACTTTCCAATCTGCCGTTATTGCTGCCATGTCTGATTGCTGTTTGGCCGGCGTTGATTTATCTGCGCAATCATTTTTCAGCCAGTGTTCTGGTCATCGGAATTGCCGTCATGGCCTCTGCTGCGCCGACGATTGCTCTCAATGAAACTTACTCCCGTTCCTGGACTGGAGACCCCGAAAACACCAGCCATATTCAGGTTAAAGATCCTGCCGCAGCCATTTTAGGCAACAGTCTTTTACTGGCACAACAGTCGGTGATGCCTCCGGTTTTGCCGGCGGCTGGCAAAGCGACTGCATGGGCAGATCGTCTGATGCCGGCGCCTTGCCGCCAATTTCTGCGCGAAAAATTTCCGCGGTTTTACATCGGTTTCAATGAGCTACCCCAGGAAGAAACCGCTGGTTTGGGATTGGGAATTACTTTGCTTTTGTTGGTTGCCATGATTTCTGGCCTTTATCAGGATAAAAAATGCGTTTCTCTCTCTCTTATCGGATTAGCCGCATGGTTCGCCGCTCTCGTTTACATGGCCAAAATGGGTTCGGAAGCTACGGCTCGATTGATGTTGGCCTATTATCCGCTGATGGCTATTCCCATCTTGTTGCTCCCGGCGCAAAAACGCCTGGCGCGTCTCCGCAGTTGGAATATTTTCGCAGTCCTTTGCATGTTAAGCGTTTTGCCAGCCATTGTTTTATCTCCATCGCGCCCGTTATTTCCTGCCGTTCAAACGTCCCACTGGCTTTTGCAGCATTATCCCCGTAACGCGGCGGCGAAAAGATTTGCGGGGGTCTATCTCGCTTATGCGCATCGTAACGACGCACTCGCGCCGCTACGGGCAGCCGTATCGGATAACGCTGAAAAAATCGGATTTATTGCCGGCGGAAACGACACGGACTATTCATTGTGGCGACCATTTGGAAAGCGGCAGGTTGTTCCTTTGCAAAAAAATTCGGATGGATCCTTGGACGTCCCGAACGATGTCCATTGGATCATCGTGAAACAAAAAATGTGGCCGAATGTGAATGGCGAATCGCTGGAAAAATGGTCTGCGGACCATCATTGGGAAATCGTGAAATCTGTTTCCATCGTTACGCTGGTCAGTTGGGGCGAGGAAGATTGGTCTGTGCTCCGCCACTTAAAAAACTAAGACAACCCGCTCGCCAAACACGGTTGCTTCCAATAAATTCGCCGCGTGGCTGAACCCGTTGAACTGACCATCCTCATGCCGTGCCTCAACGAGGCCGAAACCATCGCGCGCTGCATCGAAAAAGCCAAGGCCGGAATTCAAAAAGCCGGCGTGCGCGGAGAAATCCTCATCGCCGACAACGGCAGCACCGACGGCTCGCAAGCTATCGCCGAAAAACTCGGCGCGCGCGTCGTCGCGGTGAAGGAAAAAGGTTATGGCGCTGCGCTCATCGGCGGCAGCCGCGCCGCGCTCGGCAAATGGCTTTTGATGGGCGATGCCGATGACAGTTACGATTTTTCCGAAGCCGACCGTTTCGTCAAAAAATTTCAGGAGGGTTTTGAATTGATCATGGGCTGCCGGCTGCCATCCGGCGGAGGAAAAATCATGCCGGGCGCGATGCCGTGGAAAAACCGCTGGATCGGCAATCCCATTCTCTCGTCCATCGGCAGATTGTTTTTCAAATGCCCTGCCCATGATTTTCATTGCGGCATTCGTGGCTACACAAAAGAGGCGTTTGAAAAAATGGATTTGCAGACGACCGGAATGGAATTCGCGTCGGAAATGGTCATTTCGGCCACGCTCAAAAAATTAAAGATCACCGAAGTGCCCGTGACCTTGAGCAAGGACGGCCGCTCGCGCCCGCCGCATCTGAAACCCTGGCGCGACGGCTGGCGGCATTTGCGCTTCATGCTGCTCTTTTCGCCGCGCTGGCTGTTTTTGATTCCGGGAATGATTCTGTTCACCTTCGGCTTCGCGATTTCCACCGCGCTGGCCTTCGGCAATTTCAAGATCGGCGCCGTTCAATTCAATGTCGGCACGCTCGCCGTTTCCTGCATGGCCGCAATCGTGGGCTTTCAACTCGTCGCCTTCGCCTTTTACGTCAAAGTGTTCGCCATCGCCGAAGGCCTGCTGCCGGACGACCCGAAACTGACGCGCGTGTTAAGGCTGTTCACGCTGGAAAAAGGAATTGTGCTCGGCGTGGTGATCTTGCTCGCGGGACTTGCCCTGCTGGCGCGGGCCATCTGGTTGTGGGGACAATTTCACTTCGGCGAATTGCCTTCGATGGAAGAAAATCTGCGCCGGCTCATTCCCGCCGCTGCGCTCGTCGTCCTCGGCATCCAGGGAATTTTCTCCAGCTTCTTTATGAGCGCGCTGGGCTTGAAGACCTCCAAGCGCAAACCGCCGGCGGTTTGATCTAAATTCTGAAAGGCCGACAGTTCAATCCGATCCCGGCATTTGCCGAAAAATCCGGTTGCGGATTCGGATGCATCAAGCTCACCAAACTGTCGCTCCGGAAATTCAATCGCACGCCGCATAGTTCGGCGGATTTGAGCGCCAGCCAGATCGCCTGCCACGGCAGCGGAATGAATTTTGGGCTTTTTCCTTCCTTCCGCGCGATTTCCAAAAGCAATTTCCTGAACGGCCACGGTTGTTCGTTGGCCGCCGTCAACACCTGCGGCGGCAATTCGATTTGTCCAGAGCAATATTTTTCGATGAATGCGCACAGGTCTTCGTCGTGGACCAGAAATTGTTTTTGCGAACCGCCGACCAGCGGAATCACGGATGAATTTTTGACCTGCGCCGCCAGTTTGCCGACCATTCCGCCGGAATTATTTCCGTAAACCAAACCCGGCCGGATCGAAAGCGCGCCGTTCGCCCGCGCAATTTTTTCGATCTCCAGCTTCGCCTTTCCGTAAAGCGATCTGCAACCGTCGAACGCGCTGATGCTGGAAATGAAAACGACTTTCGGAATCCCCGCCGCGCGCGCCGCTTCCAGAACTTTCCGCGAACCTTCCACATTGATTTCGCGGATGCTTTTGGCATCCACCAGTTTCAAATCGTAGGCGCAATGCACCAGCGCATCTACGCCGGACAACAATTGCGGCGAAACGTCGTCGCCAAGCTGAAATTGCGCCGCGCGCGTGCCGGGTTTCGGGTTGCGGACCAGTTCAAAAATTTCCCAGCCGCGCGCGGCAAAATAATTTTTGACGCAGCCGCCCACGTAACCGTTGCTGCCGGTGATGGCACAAATCTTCATCGGATGATTGGTTAAATTTGGTTTCGGGAAATAGACAATCTGCGCGCTTCGGGGTGAAATAATCCACTAATTCAAAAATCCATCAATCCAATTCCGCCGCGCCGATGCGATGCGCGTTGGCCATGACCGAAAACGTGATCGTCGTCGCCGGAATATCCGGCAAAACGCTGGCATCCACCACGTGAACATTTTTCCAGCCGTGCGGACGGCCCAGCAGATCGCTTTCGAATTCCTTCGGTTCGGCGCGCATCGGGATCGAACCGCCGATGTGATAGCCGCGTCCCGGCTCGGCGATTTGCAGCATCGGCGGAACCGGAACGCCGCCGAGCGCGCGGAATTGTTTCGCCAGTTCGCGCAACACTTTTTTGATGACCGGCTTTGTCCGTGGATTGGGTTTGGCGTCCAATTGCAGAAAATCCTTTTCGCCATCGCGCTTCAATCGCATTTCCACCGTCGCCGATTCATCCGAATGTAAATAACCCTGCGCGATCAACAGCCGTTCCACAAACGGTCGCGCGAACATTTTCAGCGGCCCGAGCGAATGACGCACTGCCTGCGCGATGATGTCGCTGTAGGTGTAAACCTGCAGATGCACGCCGCGCGGGCTGATTTGCGGGGAATTCAATTCGAGAAAAACCTGGCTCAACGTGTGCAGCGTTTCAGATTTCAAATCGCGCGTTCGTTTGGCGAGCAAAACCGGAAACAAAAAATACTGGCTGTCGCGCAGCGTCAGCGCGCAGTCGAACGCATTTTGTGAACGCAACAAAATTTGCGCTGTCGGGATCACGCCCGCCGCCAGATAGACGCGTTTCGTTTCAAACGTCAGCGGCGCGCGCGTTTGCCGGTCAAAACCTTCGATCAAAACGGCTCCGCCATCTTCGCGCAATCGCGTGACGACGACATTTCCACGATAAGAAAAGTTTTTGTCCGGCCGCAATTCGCGGATGGTATCGGCAGAATTATAAATGCAGCCGTAAATGCAGCCGGTCATGCATTGGCCGCAATAAACGCAGCCGCTGCCGCGCGGCGAATCGGTGGCGCGAACGGCCAGGCGCGATTGCCCGAAATGCCAGCCGCGCGAATTCAATCGGTCGCGATGTTTTTCCAAACGCGCCAGAAACGATTGCGCCTGACGGCTCGATTGCAGGCGCGACGGATTTTCTGAATAGAGCGGAAGGATTTCTTCCAGGTCATCGCGGCGCGCAGCCAGCCCCATGATTTCGGCGGCGGCGCGATAATGCGGCGCGAGGTCGGCGGTTTTGATCGGCCAATTGGAAATATCGGCATCGCGATACGGCAAGGCCGCCGCGCCCCAAACGTTGCTTAATCCGCCGAGCGCGAGCGAGGGACGAAAGCCGATGCCGTGGCCGCGCCAGGGAATTTTTTCTTCCGTTTCGCGATACGGAAAATCCGAGCCGAACAACATTTTGAGCGGGATGCCTTTGGCCGTCGCCGCCAAATCACCTTGCACGGCAGTCAATTGCTGTGGTGTCCAATCGGAAAATTTTTTACCGGCAAGTTCGCGGACGATCTCTGCGCGGTCGTTTTCCAGTTCGATTCCCGCATCGAGCATGAGCACGCTCTCGCCGCGCGCCAGCAGCGCTTTGGCGCAGGCGGCGCCCGCCGGGCCGGAACCGATGACGCAGTGCATGAAGGATTTTGCGCGGTTCGATCGGTGCGGCGCAATTCATTTTGTAGATCGTTCCGTGCCCGGGAATTTTGCGATTGAGGGAATCTGCTTGCGCCGGATGTCGCCTGCCTTGCATTTTAGGTCATGCGCGCGGAAGCCGATAAAGCAAAAATTGAGAACTTCATGTCCGCCCTGGGCAGGCGCGTTGGCGAAGGTGTCATTTATCTTGCCGGCGGCGCGACGGCGGTGCTTCACGACTGGCGCGCGATGACCATTGACGTGGACATCAAACCCGAACCCGAACCCAGCGGCTTGTTTGAAGCCATCGCCGTCCTCAAAAACGAACTGGACATCAATGTGGAATTGGCCAGCCCGGACCAATTCATTCCAGAGATTCCCGGCTGGCGTGAACGC
Organism: Verrucomicrobiia bacterium; assembly: GCA_035776755.1. Lineage (GTDB taxonomy): Bacteria > Verrucomicrobiota > Verrucomicrobiia > Limisphaerales > UBA11358 > UBA11358. The sequence goes on along the minus strand of DASTWS010000026.1, from coordinate 12,590 downwards.
AGCTTGTTCATCGGTCAATATGGCGCGGTGAAATTTTTTCACTATGATCCGTATGGACAGGCCCTGTCCAAATTGCAACGCGGGCACGACCGTGACATCGTTGATGTGAAGGCGATGTTGAAAACGAAAATGATTGAGGCCGGTCGCTTGCAGGAAATGTTTGGGCAGATTGAGCGGCAGCTCATCCGTTATCCGGCCATAGATCCGGTGACATTCAAAAATGTGGTCCAGAAATTTTGCGATGAAAACCGATGATTTGATTTCCGGGTTGCCCGGCGAAGAATTGATATCGCAAGGGCTGTCCGATTTGGAGAATGAAAGACACACCGCTCCGGCTTGCCTCATCAGCATTGCCCGGACGCGGTTGAGCAATGCCGGGTTGTCCGTTCCCCCGATGCCGTCCGCGCCGGAACCTGAATTGCAATTGTATCGGTTATTATGTCGCGAAGGCGGCGACGCCTATTCGCGTTACAATTCGCTCGTTCGCCGGCTTGTCAGCTTTGAACAGGCGCTGGACCATCGCCGCAGCCGCAGACCAATGTCCCGTTGAAATACTGAGGAAACCTGATTCCCCGCAGCGCAATTCATTTCAGCTTGCGCTTTGCCGCACGGCAGACTTTTCTTAAGCTGTTCAGAGCCGAAACGACTAAAATTTGATGCCATGCCCGACGTCACCGCGTTTTACAAATTGAAGATGAATTTACGCCGGTGGCCGGCATTGCATCGTCCGCTGCAAAAGTCGCGCCGCCTGTTGACGGAAAAAATCCCCAAAACCGCCGTGGATTTATGGCGCGCGGTGACACCACGAAATTCCTTCCGGCTGGGTCCGCCAAACGAAACCATCTCCATTTACCAATCGCTGCTTTACGAAAAGATGCGTCCGGCCCGGGTCGTGCTGACAGACCAGGGCGCGCCGGAATTATCGGCGGATTCGCTCATGGCGGTGTCCGGCCTGCGACAGCACCTGTGCCAGCCGTGGCCGGTCTTCTGGAGTCACCATAAAAACGCGCGGCTGGTTTCATCATCGCTGGCGCTGCTGGATGAACGCAAACGTCTTTGCCGCGAATCGGTTTACAACGACATGTGCGCGCAGGACGATCCGGCCTGGAATTATTTCGCGCTGCCGAAAGCCGTTTCGCTGGCGGGAAACTGGACGAGCATCGTCTCGCGCTGGTGCCCGAACACCGGCGCGGCGCCGTTTTCGCATTGGATCATGGACGCGCTGCCGCGGCTGGCGTTGCTGAAGGAATTTCCCGCGGACACCAAAATCATCGTTCCGTCGCGGCTCGCCGGTTACCAAAAGGAAATGCTGAAAATGCTCGGGCTGATGGACCGGGTGCGTCCGACGCCCGAGAAACATTTGATTTTGGAAAATTATTATTTCAGTTCGCCCACCTCGATGATTTCGTGTTACAGCCCTTACAGCATCCGCTGGCTGCGCGAAGCGTTCCTGCCGCATGCGGACAAATCCTATAATGCGCCGAAGCGATTTGTCATCCAGCGCAAAGGCAAATCCCGCGGCATCCTGAACGAGGACGAAGTGAACGCGTATTTCCAAAAGCTGGGCTGGGCGATCATTGACACCGAGACGCTGACGTTTGCGCAGGAACTGCAACTGTTTTCCAACGCCGAAGCCGTCGCCGGCATTTTCGGCAGCGGCTTCACTAATTGCATCTGGAGTCCGCCGGGCTGCAAAGTCATCACTTTCATCCCGGACAGCTTCATTGACGGCGGCGTGGAATCGCACACCGTCGTGAACAAAATTGATTATTTCTGGCAGATTTTCCCATCCGACCACGCGATGATGGCCACGGTGGATGTCGGCGAAATCAAAAAACTGCTGCGCAAGGCCGGGCTGGAGGCCGATTGAAATGCTGCTGGTCAAAGGTCATTCCGGCTTCGGCGTCGAATTGGTGGATGAATTGACCATCCGCAAATCCGCTCCCGGCACCGGCGGTGAACGGCTGAAACGGCAAATCGAAAAGCAAATCTCCTTTTACGAACATTTCCAGCAGGACAGCGTTCGCACGCCAAAGATTCTTCGGACGGTTTCCATGCGGGACAAATTTTACGCCGACATGGAGTTCATCGCGGCCAAGGACTTCGTCCAATTCCTTTCCGAAGCCGATCGCCGGACGCTGGACGACTTCGTTCAAACCGTCAGCGAATTCATCCGTCGCAACCTGAAATCGTGCCGGATGGCGGATGTCTCGGAATCTTTTCTCAAAAAACTCGCGGAGTTGAAGACGAAAAAAGTCCCGGCGCGTTATCTCAAACTTGCGGAAAAACTGTGCCGCGCGCCCGTGCTGGCGCCCGTCGGCCCATGCCACGGCGATCTGACCCTTTCCAATATTCTGTTCAAGACAGACCATCTGTATCTGCTGGATTTTCTGGACTGTTTTGTGGAATCGCCGTTGCAGGACATCGTCAAATTACGGCAGGACACGCATTTCGGCTGGTCGCTGCGCCTGTATCAGGCGGAATTCAACTGGGCCAGGATGCAGATCGCTTTCGGTTACCTGGACAAACAAATTGACGCCGCGTTCGGCCGCCAGGACTGGTATGCGCGGCATTATTTTCTCTTCCAATTCGTGAACCTGATGCGCGTGCTGCCCTATTGCACGGGTCATGCGACGCGGATCCTCATTTTGGACAGCCTGGAGCGGATGTTCTCTGAATTTCAGTTTCAAACCCAAAAGAATTTAATAGCATAAAAAAAATGAATCTCATCATTCCCGCCGCCGGACAATCGTCGCGCTTCCCGAAAATGCGGCCCAAGTGGATGCTCACGCATCCCAACGGCAATCTCATGCTCGCCGAAGCGATTCGCGGCCTGACGTTTTCCAATCTCAAAAAAATCTATCTGGTCGTGCTCGACGCGCATCTCAAGGAATTCAAATGCCTCGACGGCATCAAAAAGCAATTCCGCCAGATCGGGCTGCTCGACAAATTGGTCGTCGTGGCGCTCGACCAGCCGACACATTCGCAGCCAGAAACGGTTGCCCGCGCTATTGAGATCAAAAAAATCAAAGGCGCGGTTTGCATCAAGGATTCCGACAATTTTTTCCGCATGAAAGTGCCGACGACCAATTTTGTGTCCGTCGTGGATCTGAATTCCGTCGGCTTCGTCAATCCCGGCAACAAAAGTTACGCCGACGTGAACGAAAACCATTTCGTGACCAACATCGTGGAAAAGCGCGTCATCAGCAATTTCTTCTGCAGCGGCGCCTACGGCTTCGAAGACGCACAGGAATATCTGCGTTATTTCAATCAGCTTTCCGGGCTGAAGGATTTGTATATCTCACACATCATTTACCAGATGTTGCTGGAGGACAAAGCGTTCTCCGCCGCCGTTTGCAGCGAGTATTCCGATTGGGGCACGTTGAAAGACTGGAACCGCTACAAATCACAATTCGGCACGCTCTTTGTGGATCTGGATGGCACGCTCGTCGTCAATTCCGGCGAACATTTCGAACCGGTCTGGGGCACGACATCCGGCATCAAAGAAAACATCGAAGCCATCAACCGCCTTTACGACAGCGGCAAAGTGCAGATCATCATCACCACCTCGCGCAAAGCGGAAGCGCGCAAATTGACGGAACGGCAATTGAAAAAAGAAGGCGTCCGCTATCACCAGATCCTGTTCGGCCTCAATCACGGCAAACGCATCGTCATCAACGACTACGCCCGCAGCAACCCGTTCAAGAGTTGCGATTCCATCAACATCGCCCGCAACTCACAAGACCTCGGCGAAATGCTGGAAGGATTGCTGCATACCGGAAGTTAGCGTAAACATTTTCAATTGCCGCCACCGCGCGTCCGGATGAGAAACATTTGGCCCGACATCATTTGGATGGGCACGAAAAAACGACCCGCCGATGATTCGAGAAATTCCCGGACAGCCACATAGGCGCCGATCAAAAGCGGAGTATGTCCCTGGTCTTCGACGATAATGATTCCGCCTTCCACCATCAGCGGTGCGACTTTAGCCAGAGCGGCGGCGACGGCTTCATACATGTCCACATCTATATTGCAGGCGACGATTTTCTTGATCGAATCGGGTAAAGGGTCGGTGATGATGTTCGCTTTGATTACTTCATGAGATGTTTTGAAACGTGACAGCAATTTCCGGACGGCGTCCATGCTGGCGTCGCCGTGGGTTTTATACCATGTCCGGTCCGCAGACGTTTCAGCGCCTTCGTAATCAAACCCACAGAACGTGTCAAAGAGGTAGGCCCGCTTTTGGATGTTGGCCCGATCCATATAATCCAACGCCGCATATGCGCTGTCACCTTTGAACACGCCGATTTCAACATAATCGCCTTCGTTTCGGCGGGTGATTTCGAGCGCCTGGATAATATTTTCAAAATCCGGCAGATCAAATTTACCCAACCGCGCTTTATGCGATTCGATCAGGATTTTTCTTCCGATTTCGTTGCGATGGAAGTAACGCGCCGCCGGGACAACCCGGTTTGCGCCGTAATAAAAGATGCCGGAATGTGCCTGGATATATTTCACCGCGGCGAAAGCCAGTTCATCCGAATTGCATGCCAGCACCACAGCGGCCGGAGTCGAAACGTATTTCAAATCATCCACTGAGTTGATCCGTTTTGTGTTCGGAAATGTTGGAATATCCGTGTCTGAAAGAATGTAAAGAGCAGCCTCGGGATGATTGACGCGAGCCGTTTGGATGACCGGGACAATATCTTTTTTATCGCAACGCTTCAAAGTCAGCGTATAGGGCGAGGAAAACAGCCACACCAGATAGCGGCCGAAGGTGTTGAAGAAAAACCCTTTCGCCGGAGCGGCAATTTTTTTGAGCAACATATTTTACGTTTGATTCGGGCGGGCCGATTCATTAACAACATCAGCGTCGCCAAATGATTGCCGCTGATATTCTTTAAGTATCGCGCCGGTGTAAATGCGATTTTTCATTTTACGGTTCGGCAGCATCGCAAGGTAATAAACATGAACGTAAAAGAAATTTTACTTTCTTTGCCTTTGAATCGACGGCAGAACGTTTTCGGAAATATCGAACCATAGACCCGCGCTCTTCTAACAAAAAAGAATTTCGTCTTCGATTTCGTTCAAGACATAGAAAATCTTCAAAACCTCCTGAAAAACAGGCCAAAAACGCCCTGAAAAAAATTTTAACTATTTTGGGGGGTATGACCGTATTTGTCCTACCCCCCTAGGTAAGATTGCGGCATGAATTTAAGTTTGTGCAGCAAAAAATCGGTCGCCGATGAGACACAAATCTTCGTCCCGCAGGCGCTCGCCGCCCGCCCCGTCCGGATGTTTTTTCCGGCGTGCAGGACACGGTTCCTGACGTTGAGGACGGCAAATCTCCGCGCCGGGAGCTTTTTCCTCCAGCGCAGGACGCGCATCCTCCGCGGCAGGACGACCATCCTGCGCGCCAGAATCTCTGTCCGCTTCGAGAGAATTTATTTCCTGCACGGCAGGACAGCGATCCTCCTCGGGAGAAATTCCGTTCTCTACGGCAGGAACAACTTCCTGCACGGGAGGAAGAACATCCTTTTTCGCGAAATCCCTTATTTTTCGGCGATTTATCCCTTTTTCCGAAACCACCGGAAAAACAGAAAGGAGGTGAATGGCTATGGCTAAAAATGAAACCAAACCCGTCGCTGCCGACGTGTTGAAGGCCGATGCTGACGCACTGGCTGCGCTGGGAAACATCGGGACCTACGCCCCGGCCAACGCGGAATTCGCGCTGGACAAGCTGCAGGCGGCGGACACATCGCTCACGGCTGCAGCCGCTGCCTTTGCGCAGGCGGAGGCCGATTGGCAGGCGAAACGTGATGCGCACGTGGCCGCGCAATGGGCGTTCCACAACGCCATGCTCGGCGCCAAGCAACAGGTCATCGCCCAATTCGGTGATGACAGCGACGAAGCGCAGGCACTCGGATTGCGAAAGAAATCCGAACGCAAAAGTCCGGCCCGCCGGACCACCACGGCGACAGCCGCCGTGGCGAAATAAACGGTAGCGTCGCTCGATGAGTGACGCTGCGGCACTGGCGACGGTCACTGACCGCCGCTGCAAATCAAAGCGGCCTTTTCTGAAAACGGGAAAGGCCGCCCTTTTTATTTCAAGTCCTATCTCTGATTGGATTTATTACGAAAAGAATTTGTTTTTTTTGGACATATTCTTACAAATTTGTAACGATTGGCGCGGAACAGGAAGATTGGTCAGATAAAATCTCGGCGTTAAGGAAAGGTTTTATGGCAAGAGTGGCGTTATTTTGGCATTCGCTGGAAGAATTGGCGGTGACCGCCCACTACAATTCCAGGGAACTGGCTTGTTTGTGTCAACTGTCTCCTAGACATCTTCAACGTGAGTTTCATCGCCAATTCCAAAAAAGTCCGCAAAAATGGTTGGATGAACGGAGGATTAAAGTGGCGGAAAAATTGTTACTTCTGGGGATGCCGGTTAAACGAGTGGCATTGGAATTGGGATTCAAACAGGTTTCGCACTTTTGCCGGCAGTTCAAACTTCAAACGCGCTTGCGGCCATCTGAATTTTATTACAGGTTTTCATTACTTCAAATGTCGCCTACAGATAACAAATGTCGCTGACGGACAACGTTTGACAATTGAAGTCGATAGATAATCAGGGAGGATAGCATGCGGAGCTTAAATTCACGAAAAATATGAACGCAAACAAAGGCTGTTTTACATGCATTTTCACCACTATCATCTTAGGCATTTTGTTTTTTTGCCGGCAAAGCAACGCCTCGGTTCAAATTCCGGATGAGTTTTGGATTTCGACCAATGCTACGGGAAATTTTTATACAAACGGCGTTGGTGTAACAGGGGGAACGATTGATAATCCACTAGACGGTTCTACGGAAGCTAACTTCGACCGGAATATGTTTGACCTAATTGGCGATAGAAGTTTGGGACACAACAGAACAATACATATTTTAGCCGGAGTTTATCAAACTAAAGGAAATAATACGAGTGGAGGGGGATATAAAATCGGCACTGATAACGTAAAAATTCAAGGCGCTGGCATAGACATAACTGTTTTAAAACTGGTTTCTGATCCCGCTGCACCTGAAGCGTTTGTTATTGGAACAGCCGATGTTCCACCTTACACGAACATTGATGTTTCAGATCTGACTCTGGATGCGAATTACAGCGGCGGCAATTTTAACTGTTTTGGAATTGGGTTACAAGGCCAACATAATTCGATACGATACGTCAAGGTTATAGATTGTGCATCCTTCTCGGGATCTCCAGGAGATACATGGGGAATTGTTATGAATAACATAGGGCCTGGAAATCTTATAGAGAATTGCGAAATATCTCATTTTAAGGGTGGAGTTATTGGTATGTCATCAATAGCCTTTAACGGAGGAGGTGGTGGCATCATTCGGAATAATCATGTCTATCTTTCTCCCACAAACGAAGGATTTGGAATTGGAGCTAGTGAAAATACTTTAATTGAGGGGAATTATGTTGACGGTGGTGTGGTTGGTGTATATGGAGATACTGGAAACACTGCAAATTTGACGGTTATAAATAATACCTTCAAAAATGTCTTGGCTGGCGCAATTTTGGCCAACACTATTAGAGCCAATTTAACATTCGCCTTCAATTATTTAGAGCTTACAAATTCGAAAGGAATACCGTCTGCATTTTTTTTGCAAAATGCTGGCACATATACAAATGTTTTTATATTTGGAAATACCGTCCGTGATACAAGTTCTGAGGGGGGATACTTTATTTTAGCTAATAATACAACTGGGTTGGATGTTGCTAATAACCATGTAGATTCAGTTTTAACCAATCAATATTATAATTGTTTTGGTGTAAACATAGATAATAATTACGATTTATATGGGAGCTATCGGTATGACATGAATACACCAGCGCTGGGAGGGACGCCAGTGAGTTATTATGGCATAGCGCTCGCCAGCAGTCCCAGTTCATCATATGCGCTGACCACTCTGGGATTGCCGAACAATCCCGCAATTTTAGTTACCAACGGTTCCACCCGACCAATCACTTTTAACACGAATCTAAGTGTCAATGCAAATATCACTATTCCGGCCGGAATGGCCTATGTTTATAACGGTCAGAATCTGGCCTATGCGATCACTGGGTTGGATGATTATTTTTTTGGCGGTGCGGGAAATTTTACCATGACTGGCAATGAAAATGTTGCTGTAGGTCTTCACGCGCTTTCTTCGGACACAACTGGGTTCTGGAACACTGCCATAGGAGTAGCTACACTCCAGAACAATACTACCGCCTACGAAAACACGGCTATTGGTGGAGCTGCGCTTGCGACTATTACGACCGGTATTGAGAACACGGCTGTTGGAACAGGAACGTTAGGACATGAGATAGTTGGCGGGGCAAATACCGCCAGCGGATTTCTTGCGCTTTCTTCAAACACGAATGGCAGTTTTAATGTGGCCAATGGCGCCTTGGCACTTTATTCCAACCTCGGTAACTATAACACGGCAGACGGGGCACAAGCGATTTACTCTAATACAGTTGGAAGTTATAACATTGCGCTGGGCATTCAAGCGGGCTATAACTTAACGACAGGAAGCAGCAATATCGACATCGGTAACATCGGTGTCTCAACTGACAATAATATCACCAGAATTGGGATGGGGCAGTCGGACGCCTTCATCGCTGGTATCATTCATGGAAACGGTAGCGGTCTGACTGACATCACTGCCCAACAAGTTAACGCAGTGGCTGCCACCAACGCAACAATATGGAATTCCTTTTCCATCACCAATTCCGCAGCAACCGATTGGGCTTCCATGTCAGTGACAGCTTCCAATGCGATCATCAGCGTGCATGGTGTCACTGTAGCAATCCTTCAAACGAACGGCGTTTTGGCGGCTCCAAACGGCATTGCCAGTTCCCAAGACAACCAATCAGCGGCAACGACCATTGCCAGCGGTGTATATACATTAAACTGGACGAATACGACTTCACAAAATGTAGTCGTTTACATCAACAATCTAACCGGATCGGTGAAATATAATGGTGCGAGCCTGTTCCCGACCGTGAACGGCTCGGCTGTAACAGTCATCCTTCAACCGGGTGAGAACATTTCGGTTCTGGCAACCTCTCCCTTCAGCGCACGTTATCATTCGTTTTGATTCCCTCCCGACATCGCAGAAATTGGTAGGCAAAGCAGCCTTTTCTGGAAACGGAGAAGGCCGCCCTTTTTATTTGAGCAGGTTGTCCCGCACGAATTAACAAACTGCAGATTGGCTCAACATCATTTACAATCGCAGCAACGGAACGTCAGTCCGCTCTGATTGAAATGAGCCGGTTCACGCCGGCTGCCAGGGCATTTCTATTTTGTTTTCCGGCACGCCGCCTTTCCTGATAATCTTTGAGCGTTGCTCCGGTGTGATTGTCAAAACGCCGGTAGCAGGCTCAAATGTTTTTCCCTGAATCCAATTGCAAGTCGCGGATAAAAAAGTTTCCGCAGTCGTTCGCCAGCCGATGAACAATTTTTTCCAATGGCTGGACCGGCAGCGCAATTCCACGCGATTAAGCTTTCTCCTGCAAATCATTTGTCGCGTGGCTTCATCGTTGCTATCGCTTTTATGGACGCCGCTGTTGCTCCGCAGCATGGGGCCAAATCTAAACGGGCTTTTCCTCAACTTTCAAAAATGGACGACGCTCGGCAATCTCGGCGACTTGGGCATGGGCGGCATGGTGAACATCCAGACCAACCGGATGCTGGGCCGGGGTGAACAGGAAAAATTGAAAACCTTTCTGACGGTGGCGCGAAGCGTTTTTCTGGTGATGGCGATTTTGGCCGCCGTGATCTTCTGGGCGATTTCTCCGCATTTGTTCACACTCCTGAATTTTGGTGGCGATCCGCAGACTGGTAAATTGCTGTTATTGTCGGTGGTCGGCGGTGTTGCCGTGGCGTTTGTGGTGCTGAACAGCTACATCAATAACCTGAACTACGGCTGCGGAAACATTTTGTGGCCGATTCTTCCCATGTTCGTGCTTTTGCAATTGGCCGTTTTGAGCCATTGGCTGCTCGCGCGACACGGCGCTGTTCTGTGGATGCAATATCTTCCCTACATTTGCAGCGCGGCGCTCATTCAAATTACTGGATGGATTTATGTGAAAAAATCGCATCCTGCGCTGGGCACGGTGACTCCGTTGCGATTCGAACGACAACAATTTGCCGCATTGTTTGGAAACAGCTTTTGGGTTTATTTAGGTTCCGTCGCTTCGGGTATTTGGGTGACGACCGACGTTTTTTTGATCACTGCAAAATTTGGGGCGAACGTCGTTCCCGCCTATCTTTATAACAACAAATTGGCGGAACTCGCGGCATTTGTGGCCACCAGCGCTGGTATAGCCAGCACACCAAAGATCACGCAATGGATTGTTTCACCGGAAAAAAACAACCGCGACCGGGGCATGGAGGAATTGCTGCGATTGAGCAAATTCCAAACGTTTATTTGCTGTTGCGCGGCACTGGTCTATCTGGCGGTGAATGACTGGTTCATGCGTTTTTGGCTGGGCGCGGATTTTCAGGCTCCGTTGCTGTGGCAGGCGGCGTTTGCGGCCTATCTGGCAGTGCTGGGAACCGGTTATGGCGCGGGTGATATGGCTATGCGTTGTTGCGACGGCGGCATCCGCATCACCGGAATCGCCTCGCTGCTTTCGGCTTTGTTGAATCTGGGACTTTCGGTTTTGGCGGTGTTATTAAGTCCGAAAATCGGCATGACCAATTCCATTTTTGGCATCGCATTTGCCACGGTCATTGCCCAATCGGCGCAACTGGTTTTTCTGGCTGGCTTCACCAGCCGACAACTACAAATCCCATGGTGGAAATTATTCGGAAATAAATGGTTATTGGCTTTGGGGACGGCGGTGTTTGGATTTGGATTGCGCATGGTTTTGCCGCCGGTCAACGCATTGAATTTTTCTTTATTGATAATAATTCTAGTCGTTTCCTTTTTTTTGATTGCACGGCTGCTTGGTATCAGCCTGAAAGATTTGCAGCGGGAAAAGGAGATTTTTAGATCGATGTTTTCGCTGGAGAAATGAATTCACTTGTTGGAATGAAATGAATTTTCCTAAAATTTTTTATGCTTTCTGATCCGAGCCGCTGGTGCGTTGTGACGCATCACAAAGAGAATTATTCACTGTTGCCGGCGTTCATGGCCTATTACCGGCAATATTTCGGCTTCAAACGGGCGATGATTTTCTGCGGCATGACTCGCGGTCGCACTCATGACTCGCTCAAGCAATTGCTGGCCGAAAAATTGAATATGCCGATTCCGGTCATGGATAAGACTTGTTTCACGCCGGCGGGAATGGAATTGAAAGTGTGCGAATTAACGGACGGAGATTTTGTTCTTTGGGTGGCGAGTTATCCAGCCACTGAATATACACCGGGGGGGAAATTTCATCATCTTCGATCGGATGTCCATGCCTGGGGGGCATCCTATTTGCCGCCGGAAATCATGCGGACAATGGTGGTGGATAGTGACGAGTTTTTATATGTGAAAGATTTCAAATCGTTGGATATGGACCAGCTCGGCTTTCATTTCATAGACGTGATTCCATCAGAAATCTGGCCACCGAAGACGCTGAAATTTTCGTTGCAGGGATGGTATTACACCCGACAGGCACGACCACATTTTAAATATGGCGGGCGTATTGCAGAGTCATTGGCAAGATTGACAGGGCGAGGGCTACAACACAATCAATGTAAGACATATTGGTTTTGCAAGAATCGAATGGCTTCCTTCACAGCATGGACTCATGGCACGGCACATAGCCTTAGCGGTTGCGGAGGTCTGAACGTGTTTTTGGATGATTTGGAAAAATGTCATCGAATTTTAAGGGAAACATCGTGTTGTTATCATTTGGCGATGACGACTAAAAATCATCTCTTTAATGAGCGGATGCGTCTACAACCACGGTTGCAAACGGATTACTGGTCTGATCAAAGAGATGGGGTCCGAGGTAAGGAAACGATGGATTTGAATGCGGCGGAAAAGACGTTTAACCGTTCCATCCGCAAATCAATTTTTCCTGTCATTGAAGATAATTTTCTCTTACCCTATTTGTCGGCGTGACCCTGAGATAGTTTTCGGACAATTACGTCTCTCATGGAGGAGTTCGAATAATGGAACATCTTTTTTCAAAAATGCGCGCCGGCAACAAAAACGTGTGATTGTTTCCTGCCTGGTCGAGCAATTTATAACCAGCCAATGCCATTCTGAATATTAATCGGGCAGCCTGACCACGTCGGAAACCGGGAATAATTCCGTGGTGAAATTCAACCAACACCTGACGAATCGGAATCTGCTTCTTTAACAAACCATCCATTACTTCATATTCCGCGCCTTCGATGTCCAATTTAAGCAGATCAATATGGTTATGCCCATTTTGACGCATCAGGGTTTCCAAATCCACCGTCGGAACTTCCAATGCTGATGGTTTGTCGCTAAAGCCGGACCAAGAGCCTTCCTGCTCGTCTATCGGTGGCGATAATTTTAATGTGCTGCAACGTGCCGCCAGTCCGACAGGATGAAATTTGAATTGAGGAATTTTATTTT
>DASTWS010000013.1:0-259174 GCA_035776755.1 Verrucomicrobiia bacterium | reverse complement strand
CCATTTTGAAAGTCGGCCGCGAATGTCGCGCTGTTGTGACGGTGGAGGAACATTCGGTTCATGGCGGACTTGGCGAAGCGTGCGCAGCAATTTTGTTGCAAGCCGGAATTTGCAAACCGTTTAAAATTGTCGGCATTCCCGACGAGGAAACTGTTCCCGGCGCGCAGGCGGATATTTTCCGGCACTACGGAATTTCGATGGAAGACTTGAGCGAAACAGCATTGAAATTATTGAAATGAGTTTGATCCTCGCCCTCGACCAAAGCACCTCCGCGACGAAGGCGGTTCTCTTCGACGCGCGGGGAAATATTTTGGACAAGGCGGCGCGCAGTCATCGGCAGATTTATCCGCGTCCGGGCTGGGTGGAACACGACGCCGAAGAAATCTGGCAAAATGTTTTGGCCGTCATTCGAGAAATCGCGAAGCGAAACCGCAAAAGGATTTCGCAAATCGCCGGTTTGAGCATCACCAACCAGCGCGAAACAGTTTTGGTTTTTGATCGCAAAACCGCAAAGCCGTTGCACCATGCGCTCGTCTGGCTCGACCGCCGTGGCGATGCCATTTGTCAAACGCTTCGCAAGCAAGGTGTCGAAAAATCGGTTCGGGCCAAGACCGGCCTCAAGATTGATACTTATTTTTCTGCATCAAAAATCCGCTGGCTCGTCGAAAACAAACCGGCCATTGCCGCGAAATTGAAAAAGGGCGAAGCGGTCATCGGCACAATTGATAGTTATCTGGTTTATCGGTTGACCGCCGGAAAAGTGTTCGCAACGGATTTCACCAACGCCAGCCGCACGCTGCTGTTCGACCTCGGCAAATTGCGCTGGGACGAAAGGCTCTGCAAAATGTTTCGCGCGCCGATGTCCGCATTGCCAGAAGTTTGCGAAAGCGCGTCGCAATTCGGTGAGACCGACGTGAATGGCATTTTGCCGTCGCCGATTCCGATTGCCGGCATCATGGGCGATTCGCAGGCGTCGTTATTTGCCCAAAGATGTTTTTCTCTGGGCACAGCCAAGGCAACTTTTGGAACGGGAACATCCGTGCTGCTGAATATCGGCGGCATCAAATCGTCCAAAGGCGGCGCGGTGACCGCATTGGCGTGGGTTTTGAACGGCAAACCAACGTATGCGTTTGAAGGCATCATCAATTTTTCGGCCGCGACGATTGAATGGCTCAAAAGCCAGCTTGGCCTGATTCAAAATTCCGGTGAAGTCGAAAAGCTCGTGACGCGAATTCCTGATAACGGCGGCGTTTATCTCGTGCCGGCCTTTGCCGGATTGAGCGCGCCGTATTGGTCGCCGGATGCACGGGCAGCGATTGTCGGCATGACGGGCTTTACAAAAAAGGAACACGTCGTTCGCGCGGCGCTGGAATCCATCGCGTATCAGATCCGCGACGTGCTGGACATGATGCGCGTGGATGCCAAAATCAATTTGCACAATCTACACGCCGACGGCGGCCCGACGCGAAATCAATTTCTAATGCAATTCACCGCGGACATAACGCGGATGGAAATCAAAGTGGCCGAAGTCGCGGAAAGTTCGGCCTGGGGCGCAGCGATGAGCAGTTTGCTGGCACTCGGCATTTATAAATCACTGGATGAACTGACAAAATTGCCACGCCAACAAAAAATTTTTCGTCCGAAAATGGATTTGAAACTCGTGAAAAAAAATTACGCCGGCTGGAAAGCAGCGGTGAGTCGGATTTTGTGACTGATTTGATATATGAAAAATCAAATATTGATCGTCCTGTCTTTTTTTGCGTTGGGCTTAAGTCCGGTGAAGGCAGCAGATTCTGCCATTGAACAATGGGGCGTTTTTGAAATTGCGCTGAACGGTCCGACCAATGGAAATCCGTTTCTGGACGTGCCTTTCTCCGCGCGATTCGTGCAAGGAACCAATTCCATCCAGGTCGATGGTTTTTACGACGGCGACGGCATTTATCGCGTTCGTTTCATGCCGGAAACGCGGGGCGAATGGCGTTACGTCACGGAAAGTTCCGCGATTCAACTCAATGGCAAAACCGGTGATTTCACAGTCACCGCGCCTTCGGGTGATAATCACGGCCCGGTCCGCGTGGCGCACACGTATCATTTTGCCTATGCCGACGGCACTCCATATTGGGAGTTGGGCACGACGTGCTATGTTTGGGAATGGCAGCCGGAAGCGTTGGAGGAAGAGACGCTGAAAACGCTGGCATCATCGCCGTTCAACAAAATCCGCATGTGTGTTTTCCCCAAACGTTACCAGTGGAACACCAATGAGCCGATTCTGTATCCGTTTGAAAGCAAAGACAACCTCGCCACCACGACCAATTGGGATTTCGACCGTTTTAATCCCAAATATTTTCAACATCTTGAACAGCGCGTGGCCGATCTGCAAAAACTCGGCATCCAGGCGGACATCATTCTTTTTCATCCCTACGATCGCGGCCATTGGGGCTTCGACCAGATGCCGTCGGCAGTGGATGACCGTTATTTACGTTATGTGGTCGCGCGGCTGGCCGCGTATCGCAACGTCTGGTGGTCGCTGGCCAACGAGTGGGATTTCATGAGGGAAAAAACCGAATCCGATTTCATCCGCTTTGGCGAAATCGTTTCGCACAATGATCCGTATCATCACCTGCTCGGGATTCACAATGGCATGAAGATTTTCAATAACACATTGCCCTTCATCACACACGCGAGCATCCAAAATGGATTTGCGGTTGAAGATCCCGGCCGCGCGGAGCTGTATCGCGATGTTTATCGCAAGCCGGTGGTTTACGATGAAGTGAAATACGAAGGCAATATCGAAAGCCGTTGGGGCCAACTTTCTCCCGAGGAAATGGTCTTTCGCTTCTGGAACGCGACCGTTGCCGGCACCTATTGCGGCCACGGCGAAACCTACAAGAGCGACGACCAAATCCTCTGGTGGTCCAAAGGGGGCGTGCTCAAAGGTCAAAGTCCGGCGCGGCTGGCATTTCTGAAAAAGGTGCTGGAGGACGCCCCGTCCGAAGGCATTGACCCGATTGATAAATGGCAGGACGCCGACATGGGCGGACAGCCGGGAAAATATTATCTGATTTATTTCGGCAAAGAGACTCCGACCAATTGGACATTCCAGATTCCGAAGCCGCCTTTGGGCAAGCTGCAATCGCCCGCCGATTTGAAATTCACCGCTGACGTTCTCGATACCTGGAACATGACCGTGACGCATGTTCCCGGGGAATTTACTCTTGAGAAGAAAGGCAATTACACGTTTGCCGACAAGAATGGCCGCTCCATTCCGCTGCCGGGCAAACCTTACATGGCTATTCGCATCAAGAGAGTTTCGGACACCCCGGATTCTGCCCATAGTCCAAAAAATTAAAGAAACTGCAATCCCGCCACATTATGAAAATAAAACTTTTCAACCTCCTCCGCACCGTTGCGATGGCAATGGCTCTTTTGATGACGATCGCTTTTGCCCATGCCGGCGAGCCGGCGGCAAAGCAAAAAATTGCCATCGTGATTTCGACTCTTAACAACCCATGGTTTGTCGTTCTGGCAGAAACAGCCAAGGCACGCGCCACTGAATTGGGTTACGACGCGACGATTTTCGATTCACAAAATGATACGGCCAAGGAAGCATCGCATTTCGAAAACCTGATTGCCGGTGGATACAAGGCAGTGATCTTCAATCCCACGGACGCCGACGGTTCGGTAGCCAACGTGCTCAAGGCAAAAGCGGCGGGCATCCCGGTGTTCTGCATTGACCGCGAAATCAATTCCACGAATGCCGCGACCTGCCAGATGCTGTCGGATAGCTATGCCGGTTGCGTCAAACTCGGCCAGTATTTCGTCAAGACAGTCGGTAAGGAGGGGAACTATGTGGAATTGCTCGGTCTGGTCGGCGACAATAACACTTGGAACCGCTCGAAAGGGTTTCACAGCGTCGTCGACCGTTTTCCCGGTCTGAAAATGGTGGCACAGCAAAGCGCCGACTTTGACCGGGCCAAAGGTCTGGAAGTGATGGAATCCATGTTGCAGGCGCACCCGGACATCAAAGCTGTCTTTTGCGGCAACGACGCGATGGCGATGGGTGCCTATCAGGCGCTCGTCAGCGCCGGGAAGGACAAGCAGGTAAAAGTGTTCGGCTTTGACGGCGCGAACGATGTAGTGAAGCTCATTTCTGAAGGAAAAATTGCCGCAACGGGAATGCAATTTCCAAAAGTGATGGCGCGGACGGCAGCGGAATACGCGGATGAATATCTCAAGGGCCGGCGGGATTTTCCCCAGAAAATCCCCGTGAAAGTGGATTTGGTGACTCCGGAAAACGTCAGCAATTATGGCGATTACGGAAAAAAATAAAACAGACATCATCCGGCGATTCATCGCTGTCGCCGTCGCTGCCTTTCTGTGTTGGCTTTTCCCATTGTTTCACGTCGTGCCGCTGAAAATGGCTGTTGCGGAAAAGACGGCCGGAAAATTTGACGCGACGGCATTTGTGGAAAAATTTTGGATCGAAAAACTGCTGCCCGCAGCAAACACAGCCGTGAACGCGAAAGGCTTGCTGGCGGCGATTCAGGCCAGTCCGTCCAATGCTAAAACGAATTATTCGCGCAGTGTCGGCTTGAGTGACAGCTATTTTTATTTTCTGCATGGCGAAGGAAAAATCGTTGCGGTTTCGGACGATACGGTTTCCATTGTTGTGACCGGGAATTCCACGAATGTGGAAATTACCCTGCAGACCGGCCTTATTTTTGGCGATGCCATCCGCGATGGCACCGGATTGCTGCACGCCAGCGCTTATCCGAATTCGCAGGATTTCAATGACATTTCCGCAGCTTTGAATCACGAAGTTGAAACAAAAGTGCTTCCAAAGCTGCGCGAGCAGGCAAAAGTCGGCGCGCGAATTTCTTTCGCCGGCTGCGCGGAAGTGAACGATGAGTCCAGCGATTTGCATCCATTGAACCTGATTCCCATTGAGACAAAATCCGAATGAATGCGAAGGATTTTTTGAAAAAATTGCAGCCGCTTATCGCGCTCGTTGTGATGGTGGTGGCACTCTCGCTGCTTTCGGATAAATTTTTGACGATTGCGAACCAGCGTAACATTTTGTTGCAGATATCCGTAAACCTTTGCCTTTCGATTGGCATGACGTTCGTGATCCTGACCGGAGGAATTGATTTGTCTGTCGGGGCTATTCTTGCTCTTGCTGGTGCAGTCGCGGCAGGACTTTTGAAAAATGGACTGACATTCAAAATGTTCGGCGTCGTCCTGCAATTCACTCCGTTTGGTGCAATCATCGCGGGAATTCTGGTCGGCGTTTCTCTCGGATGTTTCAATGGCATTGCTGTCACCCGATTCAAGCTGCCACCGTTCGTGGCCACGCTCGGCATGTTGAGCATCGCACGCGGACTGACAATGTTGTGGACCGGCGGATTTCCAGTGACCGATCTCGGTCCGAAATTCGGTTTCCTCGGCGCCGGATTTCTTCTCGGCGTGCCGATGCCAATCTGGATTTCCATTGCACTTGTCGCGATTTTTTATGTGGTTTCGAAAAACACCTTGCTTGGCCGCTACATTTACGCTGTTGGCGGCAGTGAAAAAGCGACCGCGTTTTCCGGCATCAACGTCAAACGCGTAAAACTTTGGGTTTATGCGCTCGCCGGCGCCCTCGCCGCCGTCGCGGGCTTAATCGTCACCGCGCGGCTCGACGCCGCCGACCCCAAGGCCGGACTTGGTTACGAACTTGATTCCATCGCCGCCGTCGTCATTGGCGGCACTTCCTTAAGCGGAGGACGCGGTTCGATTCCTGGAACTGTGCTTGGTTGTCTCATCATCGGCGTTTTGAACAACGGATTATTTCTCCTCGATGTCTCACCCTTTTGGCAGCAGGTCATTAAAGGTTTCGTGATTCTCGCGGCGGTTGCCGCGGATAAACTAAGCGCAAAACAAGAACCGTGATTGTGTAATCGGCAAAATAATTTAAAATTTGTCATCCGATATTGCGGGCCGAAGACAGAGCATAAACCGATGATATTTTTAAGTTTAACTATGAATTATCTCAATCGTCTCATTTTGGGTTCAGTAACTTTCGCGGCGCTATTTTTTGCAAGCCAATTTGCCAAAGCCGATATCACGCGCGTCGCCTGCGTGGGCGACAGCATCACCTATGGCTACGGATTGCATGACCGGCAAAACGATGCCTATCCGGTCTGGCTCGGCAAATGGCTGGGGACGAATTACAACGTGCGAAATTTTGGCGTGAACAGCACCACGTTGTTACATCGCGCCAATTTTCCTTACATCAAGCAACGCGCCTACACCAACGCGCTCGAATTCAAGGCGGACATCGTCATCATCAATCTCGGCGCGAACGACAGCAAACGCCCTCATGCCGAAGGTTTTGAAACCGCCAAAGCGCTCAACAACTGGCAATACAAAACCAATTTCGTGAGCGATTACGAGGATTTGATCGCGTCGTTCCGCAAGACCAATCCGGCGATGAAAATTTATATTTGTTTTCCGACGCCGGATTTTCCCGGACGCTGGGGCATCAACGACCAAACAATCCGCGAAGAAATGATTCCGATGATCCGCACAGTGGCGAAAGACACCGGCACGACGATCATTGATTTGCATTCGGCAATGGAAGGCAAAGGCGATTTATTTCCCGACGCCGTTCATCCCAACGACGAAGGCGCGAAATTGATGGCGGCGGCGGTTTTCAAATCGCTGACCGGCCACGCGCCGCCGGAGTAAATTATTTTGTTGAAATCAGGGCTGCGAAAACGACGTGATTTCCCATTTCACTTTTCCGTCGAGAGGATGACCGTTCAATTCAAATGAATTTCCCTTTTCGTTCAGGGAAATTTCATGCAACACGTTATCGGATGGAAGGCAAACCAAACCTTTTGCGGTCGTGGAATTTTTGGCGAAGACAACCAGCTTCAATTTTGACCAATCGATTTCCGCCGTGCTTTGTGGTTGCTTTGAATTGTCGGTTTCTGGAATCGCCGCGCCGTCGTGGACGAGAATGATTGCAGGAATTTCGCCGGCTTCGATTTTATTCCAGCCGCCGGAATAAATTTTCCCGCTCTGAAAATCAATCCAATTGCCCGGCGGCAAATACACATTTCGCGATGTTTCATTTTCGTGCATCAACGGCGCGACGAGCATTTGCGAACCGAAAAGATATTCATCGTCAATCAACCACGAGCCGGGATCATCGGGAAATTCCACGAACAGCGCGCGCAACATCGGCAGGCCGTGTTCGCTGCAATCTTTGGCCTGCGCATAAACGTAAGGCATGAGTTTATATTTTAATTCGTCTTCGCGACGGAATTCGTTCATGAAATTTGTTCCATAATTCCACGGTTCCTTCGGCGCGATGCCGTGGCAACGCGAATGCGACGTCAACATCCCGAACGCCATCCAGCGTTCATAGAGATTGGTGTCCACCTGCGAAATGGAACTGGCGGTGAATCCGCCGATGTCGTGGCTCCAAAACGAAAATCCGCTTAAGCCGAAGGAAAGTCCGCCGCGCAATTCGGAGGCCATGCCCTGGTCGGTGCTTTCGGCGTCGCCGCCCCAATGGATCGGATAACGCTGGCTGCCGGCCCACGCGCTGCGCGCCCAGATGATATTTTCACCAGTAACTTTGCGCGTGATGTCGGCGACGGCTTTGTTGTAACGCAGCGGATATAAATTGTGCTCGTAAAATCCGGTGCGACCGTCGGCGTAAAGACCATCCTCCGGCGCCGCTTCGCCGAAATCGGCTTTAATGGCGCCGACGCCCATTCGCAAAAGCCCGGCGAGTTTGTCCTGATACCAGTCCACGGTTTTGGGATTTGAAAAATCGAGAATCGCGTCTTCCGTCGGCAAATTGCCTTTGCGATCGCGCACAACGAGGTTGTTGGTGACCAATTCATCGAACAAAGAATTTTTCGGGACGAAATAAGGCAATTGCCAGCAGGAAATATGAAAGCCTTCATCCTTCAAATCGGAAATCATTTTTCCCGCGTTCGGAAATCGCGTTTTTGAAAATTGATAATCATTGCGCCAATCCGTTTCAAACCAGCCCGTATCCAGATGGATCACGTCGCAAGGAATTTTATTTTCGCGCAATTGTCTGGCGATTTGGCGCACCTGCGTTTCGGAATTGTAAGTGCAGCGGCTCATCCATAAACCGAAACTCCAGAGCGGCGGCATCGGTGATTTGCCGGTGAGCGAAGTGTATTCGTTCAGAATTTCTTTGGGCGTGCCGATGAAAATAAATAAATCCAGCGCATCGTCGCCGATCATCAGCGAATTGACGCCGCTGAAGTCGTGGCCGAAATCGCAAGTGATCGGCGTGCTGGTGTGCAGGAACATGCCATAACCGCGGCTGCTCAGGAAAAAGGGGATCGGTTTGTATTCGCCTTGATTTTGCACGCCGTTGGCATCGTCGGTCCACAGCACAATTTTCTGTCCGCGCTTGTCGAGGCTGGTGAACGATTCGCCGCAGCCGAAAATCTTTTCACCGGGTGACAGCGTAAACGCCGCATTAAAGCTGCGCGAATAATCCGAGGAACGGCGGACGAATGAAAACGGCAAAATCGGCGTAAAGGAAAGTTTATTATCGGAGGAATGGTCGGTTTTGGTCAGCAGTTTTCCATTCGCGTCGCGGATTTCGAGATGAAACGGATTTTCCGAAATGGTGACGGAACCAAATTGACTCGCGTAACGCCAGCCGCCGGAAATTTTTTCATGTTTCCATGAGTTATCCGTCGGCACTTTGCCGGCGAGCATGAGTTCCTCATAATTTTTGTGAACCTGCAACCCGCTGGTCATGCGGATGCGAATGGTGCGCGGCGAAACAAATTGAATCGAGAATGGCAGCGAAGGATTGGCGGCATATTCATTTTGCGGATATTCATTCGGGCCAACCGGTTTGATGGCGGCGAGCATATTATCGAATGCTTCCTGCGTAAAATACTGCGCGCGCTGGTAAATAATTTTTCCGCTGGCGGTTTTCGGATCGAAATCCGCAACTTTGTCGGCGAGAAAATAAGTGTCCGAGAAATCGTGAAAATCGCTTCTGATGTCCACCGGATCGTTGAGCAATTGCGGCTGAGAACCGGAGGCGATGGAATGCAACGCAAATGCGGCGAACATCAAAAGCAGGCTAAAAATCTTTTTCATAACCGATTTTAGCCCAGGAATCGTCGCTGGCAAAATTCGCCGGCGATTATTTGGCTTTTTCCAAAACCGGCGAATTGCGGATGGAAAGGTTTTTTACACTATCAAACATCGTCGGAGAAACGCCTTTGCCCAATTGTGCTTTGAAATTGTCAATTTCCAGTCCGTTTACGTCTACGGCGGCAATGGCCGGGCGCAAATCTTCATTTTCAAAATTCACGTTGATATTGGCGGCTTCCAGATCGCGCACATGGCGGGCGTAAAGTCCGTAAGCGGGAAGAGTCCCGAGGCGGCTCGGTTCGGGATAGCCATCGGCCAATTCTTTTGGCATGCGCGCCGCGTCTTCTTTGGTGCCGCCTCCGTCGCTGATGAGTCGGATATTTTCGAGCCGCACGCCTTCAACCGGTTGTTCGGGCAAGCCCATGATCTGGATGCCGCTCATTTTTCCGACATGGTCGGCGATGACATTCGAGATCAAAATATTTTTCATCGAACTGGAATTGGTCACGCCGGGCGTGCGATTGCGTTTGCCGGTGGTGATGTAAATCGCATAGTCCGGCACGTCCACCATGGTCAAGTTGTTGATGGAGATGTTTTCCATTATACCGCCGTCCACTTCTTCGAGGGCGAGGCCTTTGCAGCTGCGGAAAGTGCAATTGGCCACGGTGCAATTGCGAAAACCGCCGCTCGATTCGGTGCCGAACTTGATACGACCGTTGTGATGCGAACTGGGTTTCATCGTGCCATCAAGCAAAGTGCCTTCTTCAAAACCGGAAACCTGGCAATTCACAATCGTTAGATTTTCGGTCAGGCGTCTTTCCCCAAGCGCAAAAGTGCTTTTCGGGCAAAGGCCGTCGTCATTCGGTGAATTGATGCGGCAATTGGAGACAGTCGTGTTGCGGCAGCAATCAATGTCAATGCCGTCGCGGTCGGTGTCCATTGTCACGTTGTCCACGGTCAGGTTATCGCAGCCGGTGACGAGAACCGCAAAATGGCCGCCATGATAAATGGTGATGTCGCGGATGAGAACGTTTTTGCACAGCTTGAGCGCGATGGCTTTATTGCCGAGGCGAATCGCGCCATCGGTATTCGTTTCCGCGCCGTAATTGCTGAAGCTGCCCATGTTTGAGCCAATAAAACCGCACATCTTGTCGAGCCATTTATCACCGCGCACCAGGCCGCCGCCATTGATCATGCCGTGGCCGGTGATGAAAACGTTCGTGAGATTTTCGCCCCAGATGAGACTGTTATGAAAATAGCAATGTCCGCCATCCTGATAACCGCCGAGCGAATACGGTTCGGTGAAATCGTAGGCATTCATCTTTTGTGGCGCGCCGAGAATCGTCGCACCGGCATCAATCACCAGGTGAATGTTGCTCTTCAAATGGATGGAACCGCTTAAATAAGTCCCCGCCGGAATCCAAACCGTGCCGCCGCCGGTATTTGCCGCAGCATCAATCGCTTTATCAATTGCCGGGCTGTCGAGCGTTTTGCCGTCGCCGGTCGCGCCAAAGTCGCGGACGTTAAAAATTGGTTTTTCCGGTTGGGCATGAGCCGCAATGCAAACGGACGAGGCGAGACAAAAGGCGGATAGCAATGAAGTGATTGTTTTCATTTGGATGTGGCAGTGGAACAGAATGACGAATTTTTCCCCGGGCTGGCTACAAAATAAAATCGCAATTTATGGCGATGCGATTGAAGAAGTGGTGGCAGGACCCGGAATCGAACCGGGGACACAAGGATTTTCAGTCCTCTGCTCTACCAACTGAGCTATCCTGCCAGCGCAGACGGATATTCAATCTATCGCGCAGCAAAATGGCAAGCGCAACTTGACTTAATTTTCGGATGAGGAATCTTGTTTGCAATTCCCATAATTGTCGCTTAAAGTAGGCGTAACCCATATAAGCTCTGGGGAATCAGGCGGTTACAAGGTAGAAGGAATCGCATGAAGGCATCGGTCGAAAGCAAAATAACGATGGGATTCGTGGCATCGTTGCTCGCGCTTTTTGGCATGGGCTGGCTCCTTTATTTTGCTTCCAGTGATTTAGCCCGCACTCAAGATCTGGTCACGCATACTCGCGAAGTCATCACCACGTTACAAACCGGGCTGGTCGTTCTTACCGATGCGGAAAGTTCACAACGCGGTTATTTGATCACCGGCGATGAAAAATTTCTCGACGACTGCCAGAAAAGCCAGAATCAAATTGATGACTGGCTTAAGAATCTTCGCTTGCTGACGCAGGATAATCCGCAGCAACAAAAAAGCATCGATGAATTGCAGACGCTGGTCGGGCAACGATTGGATGCTTTGAACCGCGCGATCCAATTGCGCCGAAAGGGAAACTTGACGGCGGCGACCGATTTGGTTGTCACGCGCAGTGAAAATGGTTTAACGCAACGCATCCGGCAAAAAGCCGCCGAAATGCAGGATGAAGAAAATCACCTGCTCACGGCCCGGCGCCAGGCGACGCAGACCAATTTCCGCCGGATGATTATTATCGCCTCGTTCGCGATTCTGGCCGCGGTCGTCATCGGCATCGCGGCGATTATTTTCTTGCGCCGGGATTTAGCGGCGCGCCGGCGGGTAGAACGGTCGCTGCGACAAAGCGAAGAACGTTTGCGCTCGATGGTGGATTCGGTGAAAGATTACGCCATTTTCATGCTGGATACGCACGGACGCATCATCAGTTGGAATACCGGCGCGCAAAATATCAAAGGTTATACCGCCGGCGAAATCATCGGACAGCATTTTTCCAAATTTTACACGAAGGAATCGGCGGAAGACGGCCTGCCGCAACGATTGCTCTCCGAGGCCGGATCCAGAGGCCGCGCCGAGAATGAAGGCTGGCGCGTCCGCAAAGACGGCTCCAAATTTTGGGCGGATGTGGTGATTTCGGCCGTGCATGATGATGGCGGCAAGTTGTTGGGATTTGTGAAAGTGCTGCGCGATTTGACGGAACACCGGCGCATTGAAAATGAACTTCAGGAAAATCGCGCGTTGTTGCAATCCATTCTGGACAATACGCCGGCCGTCATTTTTCTGAAGGATTGCGAAGGCAAATATCTGTTCGTCAACCGTCAGTTTGAAATCGTGTCCGGCCTCTCCCGCGAAAAAGTCATCGGCAAAACGACATTCGATCTTTTTGAAAAAGACATCGCGCGGGCGGCGCATGAACACGACCTGGTGGTTTTGAACTGGGAAAAGCCGATGCAATTTGAAGAAACGGTGATCTATGCGGACGGCCCGCACACGCATCTGGCGGCGAAATTTCCGTTGCGCAATCCGGCCGGGAAAATTTATGCCATCGGCGCGGTTTCCACGGACATCACCGACCGCAAACGCGTTGAGCAGATGCAGCTTCAATTCCAGGCACTCTTCCAATCGGCGCCCGGTTCCTATCTTGTGCTCAAGCCGGACGGCGGTGATTACAAAATCGTGGCTGTGAGCGACGCCTATCTGCGCGATACGATGACCAAACGCGAACAGATCATCGGCAAAAAATTATTCGAGATTTTTCCCGACAATCCCGATGATCCGTCCGCCGACGGCATGCGCAATCTGCGCGCGTCCTTGCGAAATGTTCTCGAACGCGGCACATCCGACACGATGGCCGTGCAGAGATATGATATCCGGCGGCCGGATGGGCAATTCGAGGAGCGATTCTGGAGTCCGGTCAATTCGCCGGTCTTCGGACTGGCGCAAAAAGTAGAATACATCATCCATCGCGTAGAGGATGTCACCGATTTCATCCGGCAGCGCCTGAAAGATGGAAAAAATCCGGCGGGAATTCCCGCGGGACAAATCCGGCTGGAACGGATGGAAGCCGAAGTGTTTCAACGAGGACAGGAATTGCAGGCGGCAAACAAACAACTCGCGGCGCTGAACAAGGAATTGGAATCATTTTCCTATTCCGTCTCGCATGATTTGCGCGCGCCGCTGCGGCATATTGACGGTTTCGTCAAATTGCTCGATAAACAGGCGAAAGAAAAATTCGATGAACGCTCGCAGCGTTACGTCAACATCATCGCCGACGCCGCGCGGCAAATGGGCGCGTTGATTGACGACCTCCTCGTTTTTTCGCGGATGGGCCGCAGTGAATTGCGCCAAACCAGAGTTGCTTCGGATTCGCTGGTGCATGAAGCGTTGGATTCTGTAAAAGGTGAAATGGAAAACCGCCGGATCGATTGGAAAATTGCGCCGTTGCCGGATGTCAACGCGGATCCGGCGATGCTCCGGCAGGTTTGGATCAACCTCATCGCCAACGCCGTCAAATACAGCCGGCCGCGCGATCCGGCGGAAATTGAAATCGGCGTCCAGGATTCCAAGAACGGGGAATTTATTTTTTATGTGCGCGATAACGGCGTGGGCTTTGACATGCAATATGCGCACAAATTATTCGGCGTTTTCCAGCGATTGCATCGGGCGGATGAATTTGAGGGAACGGGCATCGGCCTGGCCAATGTTCAGCGGATCATTCATCGCCATGGCGGCCGTGTTTGGGCCGAGGGGAAATTGGATCAAGGCGCAACGTTTTATTTTTCACTTCCGAAAATTCAACCGCAACCCAAAGGATAAATCATGGCTCCACTCAAACGCATATTGCTTGCAGAAGACAACGAGCGCGACGTCGAATTGACGCTCGCCGCGCTGGACGAACACAACCTGGCCAACGAAGTGGTCGTCGCGCGCGATGGCGCGGAGGCGCTGGATTATCTTTACGGGCGCGGCAAATTTGCCGGCCATGCCAATGGCGTGCCGGTGGTGGTGCTGTTGGACCTGAAGATGCCAAAAGTGGACGGGTTGGAAGTATTGCGCGCCATCCGGAACGATCCGCAATTGAGAATGGTTCCGGTCGTGATGATCACGTCCTCGCGGGAAGAACAGGATTTGGTTCAAAGTTATCAACTGGGAGTGAACGCCTACGTCGTCAAACCGGTGGATTTCCAGAAATTCGTGGATTCCGTCAAGGAATTGGGAATGTTTTGGGCCGTCATCAACGAACCACCGCCGGGCGTAATGAAACGCTGACTATGAAAACTGATTTCTTCAAGCGGCAACTGCGTGTGCTGCATTTAGAGGATAACGAAAATGACCATATTTTCGTCTCGGAGCTTTTTCACGCCAACGGTTTGCATTGCAATTTTTCGATCGCCAGATCACAGGGTGAATTCGCTGAAGCGCTCAGGAAAACGGATTATGACCTCATCATCTCCGATTTTACGCTGCCTTCCTATGATGGACTTAC
The DNA here is from genome assembly GCA_035776755.1 of Verrucomicrobiia bacterium. Classification (GTDB taxonomy): domain Bacteria; phylum Verrucomicrobiota; class Verrucomicrobiia; order Limisphaerales; family UBA11358; genus UBA11358. Next base: position 244,784 of record DASTWS010000013.1, on the reverse strand, counting down.
CGCATTGTCGCTGGCGCAATCGCTCAAACCAAAAATACCATTCATCTTTTTTTCCGGCACCATTGGCGAGGAAATCGCCGTGGACAGCTTGAAAAATGGCGCGACAGATTATGTGCTCAAGCAACGACCGCATCGGCTCATCGCCGCGGTCCATCGCGCATTGCGGAATTCGAGTGAGCGGGCGCGGCTTGAAAAGACGGAACATGAATTGCGCCAGACGGAAGAACGTTTGCGCGTCATCACCCGCGCCACCAACGATGTCATCTGGGAATGGGACATCGTCAATAACCGGGTTTCGTTCAACGAAAATTTTCATGCAATCTATGGGACCACTGGCGAAACGGACATTCCATCCGAGCGCTGGTTCGATTTGATCCATCCCGATGACAAAGGCCGGGTCATTTCTGGCATTTCGACGCTCATTGCCGGGCGCGGCCGTATTTGGTGGAGCGAACATCGCATTTGCCGTTCCGATGGTAGCTTTCCCCATGTCCTGGACCGGGCGTCGGTCATCTATGATGCCGAAGGAAAACCGCAGCGCATGGTGGGCGTGACCATTGACGTGAGCGAACGCAAACGGACGGACGATAAAATCAAACAACTGGAGGAACAATTTTTGCGCGCGCAACGTTTTGAAAGCCTCGCCGTCCTGGCCAGCGGCATCGCACACGACTTGAACAATGCGCTGGTGCCGCTCATGGTGGGCGTGCAGATTCTGCGGGAAGAAAAAAATCTCTCGCCAAAAGTTGCCGGTATTTTGGAAACGATGGAATCCAGCGTCCGCCGCGGCGCCGAGATGGTCAAGCAGGTGCTGACGTTTGGCCGGGACAGCAATGCGCCGCGTAAAGCCATGCATGTGGAAGTGTTGCTCAAGGAAATGGGCAAAATCATTGGCGACGTTTTCCCGAAAAACATTCAGTGCCGGGTCCAGGTGAACAAAAAATCCTGGCCGGTCGCCGCATATCCCACTCAATTGCATCAGGTGCTGATGAATCTCTGCGTCAATGCCCGTGACGCCATGCCCAAAGGCGGACGACTCACGCTCGCGGCTGAAAATCTTCACCTCGACGCTGACGCGGCCAGACGTTTATCGCCCGAAGCGCATGGAGGAAATTATTTATGCATCACCGTCGCCGACACCGGCACGGGAATTTCCGACGAGAGTCTCAAAAAGATCTTCCAGCCATTTTACACCACCAAAGCGCCCGGCAAAGGCACGGGACTTGGCCTTTCCACGTCGCTCACGATTGTCCGCAATCACGGCGGATTTATGACGGTGAAAACGAAAACCGGCGAAGGTTCTGAATTCAAAATGTTTCTGCCGGCCGAAGCGAATGATGCCGTAGAAAGCGCCGAAGCCAGGCCATTGCCGCCGATCGGAAAAGGAGAAACTATCTTGATTGTGGACGATGAAGAATCAATCCTGGCCATCACGCGGACCGCGTTGGAGGGTTACAATTATCGCGTCGTTGCTGCCAACAGCGGATTGGAAGCGGTCACGCTGTTTTCCGAAAACCGGCGAGATGTCCGCCTTGTCATCACCGATTTGGACATGCCGTTCATGGATGGCGCAAAAACGGTTGGCGTGTTGCGGAAGATGATGCCGGACATCAAAATCATCGTCGCCAGCGGTTCGGCCGAGGAAATCGCCAAAGCCGGCGACATCAAAATGGACGCATTTATCGCCAAACCATTTGCCACAGAAGAATTGCTTCAAACCGTTCACAACGTCCTTGAAAAACAATCGTCGCCGCCCGAAAATTGAATTCTGTAAATTTTTGCGATTTACTTTAAATTATCCGGGTTGACCGCCATGCGCAGCGATTTCAAATTCCCGGAAAATTTTCTTTGGGGCACCGCCACATCGCCGACACAGATCGAAGGCAATGTGGCAAACGAATGGACGGATTATGTCGCGTCGGACGGCGGGAATTGCCGCATTGCGTGCAATCATTATCACTTTTACGAACGCGATGTCGAATTGATGGCGGGCCTGGGCGTCAACGCCTATCGCATGGGCATCGAATGGTCGCGATTGCAGGCGGAACCGTTTGGGCCATTGAATGAAACCGAACTCGCGCGCTACGTTCACCTTCTCGATTTGCTTCAGGCCGCCGGAATCACGCCGATGGTTGTGCTGCATCATTTTTCCAATCCGCCATGGATCACCAAAAATAACGGCTGGCTTGATCCAAATACCATCGCGGCATTCATGGATTACGCGGCTAAATTGGTTTCCGCGCTCAAAGAACGCGTTTACATCTGGAACACATTCAACGAGCCGGACACTTACGCCTCACTCACCTATTTGATCGGCGGATTTCCACCGTTCGAAAAATGGAAATTTCTCAAATACCGCCGCGTCATCAAACACATGGCGCTGGCGCATGAATGCGTGAGCGATGCGATCCGCAAAAACAAATTCTCCCGTGAGCCGGAAATCGGCATCGCAAAAAATTGGACCACCTTCGGCGCGTTTCAGGTTTTTGCGTTGTGGGACCATTTGCTTGCGGAAACCTCGCATCATGCGTTCAACCGATTCGTGTTGGACGAATTCATCGGCAAACGCCCAGACGCTTCGACCTTTCTCGGCCTGAATTATTACGGCCGCGCGCGACTGAAACATTTTCGCGCCCTGGTCCCGACCAATAATATTTCCGCCGACGAATTAAAATCGCTTGGCATCGTCAGCGACGACATGTTTGAGCGGCATCCAAAAGGCTTCGGGAAATTGCTGGCGAAATTGCATCGGAAATACGGCCTGCCGATTTACATCACGGAACACGGCGCGGCGTCGCGCGACGAAGATTTCCGCATCCGCGATTTGACCTTGCACCTGCAGGAATTGCGTGCGGCGATGAACAGCGGCGTGGATGTCCGCGGTTTCTTTTATTGGTCGCTGCTCGATAATTTTGAATGGCAATTCGGTTACACAAAAAAATTTGGATTATTCTCCGTGGATTTTGCCGACGAAACGCTGCCGCGCAAATGGACGCGCGTCGGTGAATTTTATCGGGATATTTGCAGCCCATCGGCTTCAAAAAACATGGACAAATCAAATCCAAAATCGCCGCCGAAAACCGTTCTGCCGCAAAAATGATTTATGGGAAACAATTTATTATCAAACAATCCATTTGCGGTGCTGACGTTCATCGCCGCTCCGGCAATTTTAACCAACGCCACCAGTGTGCTCGCCATGAGCACGATCAACCGGATGCTTCGCACACGGGACCGAATGCACGAATTGTTTCGCGAATCGGATGACGAGGCGAAATTGCGCGGCGAAAAATTCATCGAACAAGTCGGCCGCGTGGAAAAGCAGGCCATGTTTTTATTGAGCGCGCTGCGCTGGATTTACATCGCGCTGGGCGCGTTTGCGGCGGCGAGTCTGGTGACGTTGCTGGGCGCGCTGTTCGGCCAACTGGAGCATGAAAGGTTGATTCGCGTGGGCGTCGGCGCGGGCCTGGTGCTCGGATTTGTTGGCGTGATTGGAATTGTCGGCGGTTGCATCAATCTGCTCCGTGCCACGCAATTGTCGCTGACAAATATCCACGAAGAGGCGGAAATCATCCATTTGCGCCGGCGAAAAAATGTTCCGGAAAATTGATGGCCGGCGGGATATTTCCTTCACCGGGAATTTCCAACCGGTTTCAGGCAGCGCGTCAAATCGGGAACGACACATTGTTCCGGATGCGCGCTGAAATGTGGAACCATTTCATCGAGCACATGTTTTCCGGCAAGCTTCCAGTCGGCATTTTCCAAAAGGAATTCACGAGGCACGGGTTTGCCGAATACAATGCGAAATCGCCAATCGCCATCTTCAATGATGAGGCAGGGAAATACGTCAGCCCGATGCCGCATCGCCAGGCGGATGCCGCCGGTGGCCATCTGGAAATTCCATCCGTCAGAGAAAGGCAATTCCATTTGCTTGCCAAACGGCGTGTCAATCATCAGTCCAATCACATTTCCCGCAGCAAGCAGCGACGCCAATTCCCGTAATTGATCCTGATAAAGCATCGGCGGGATTTCCGGAAACGGCGAGAGCCTGTTTTTGACCTGCATGAGCCGCGTGTAATTTTTTTTCGTGCCGCCGAACAATTCCAGGACGGGAACCCCGGAGGCGCGCAACCAAAAGCGGACCAAATAATACGGACCGAAATGGGCGCTCAACAAAACGACGGGGCGTTTGGCGCGAACCGCATCGCGGAGCGGTTCGATCCCTTCGATTTTGCAGCGCCCGAGCCATTTCGGTTCTGTCAGCCGGTCCGGAAAAAATTCCAGCAAATGATTAAGATAAAAACTGGCGCGCTGTTGCCGGGCAAGTCGCGCCGATTTTTGATAAAGAAACATTTCCGGCAACGGCGGCAATGGCTTCAATTTTTTGAAGGCGCAATTGATTGCGGCGCGCGGGCCATTGAATGAATAAAAGGCGCGCCGGAGATTTTCCACGGAAAGCGAACGTTCCATCGCGCGGATGGAATATAAAAATGCCAGGCCGGATGCGGATTTAATACTTTCTTTCATTCCGGAAAATTTGGCCTGAATTTGCTCAAAACATCCGTGACATTCATGCGCGTGCAAAAATCAGCGAACCGTGATAGCCCCAAAAGCCGATGGAATTGGACATCGCCATCGAAATGTCCGTGGCTTTCGACCCGGTTGAAAGCGGATTAATGGGACAATGCGGATCCAATTGAACGCAATTGGCGGTGGGCGGCGCGATGCCGCGGCGTATCGCTTCGATGGCGATGATGGCTTCCAGCGCCGGCGTGGCGCCGAGGCAATGGCCGGTGACAGGTTTGGTGGAGCTGCACGGAAGCGCTGCCGCATGTTCGCCAAAAAGAGTCTTAACCGCGCTGGCTTCGGCGGCATCATTCATTTTTGTGCCGGTGCCATGCGCGTTGATATAGCCGATCTTTTCAACCGTGGCATCGGCCAAATTCATCGCATGTTCCATGACCTGCAATAAACCGGCGCCGTCTTCGCTCACGCTGGTGCGTCCGGCGTTGTCGAGGCTCAATCCCCAACCGGTGAGCAGCGCAAAGATTTTTGCTTTGCGCGCCGTTGCGGCGGCGGCGGATTCCAAAATAAGAAATCCGCTGCCTTCGCCCAGCACGAGGCCGTTGCGCGTGAGGTCAAACGGACGGCAGGTCTTTTGCGCTTCCTCATGCGAACCGATGACGCCGGCGGAATGTAATTGCGCGAGGATGGCCGATTGCAACGGCGCTTCGGTGCCGCCAACAAGAACGGCATCGCAATTGCCCAAAAGAATTTGTTCGGCTGCCATGCCGATCGCGAACGCCGCGGAAGCGCACGTGGCGGAAACGGTGGCGCCCAGCCCGCGGATTTTCAGTGCCAACCCGAGCGCGCCGCCAAGCGAAGCGAACGTGCTGTTGGCTGAAAGTGACGGCGGATATTTATGGCGGCCGACGGCTTTGAACGATTCGTTCCGTTTGCTGAACGGCCCGCGCGAAGAGGCCACGATGATGCCGATACGCGTGGCAGGGTAGGCGCCTTCCAGTTGTGCCTGTTTCCATGCCTGTTCCGCAGCGACCCACGCGAGCTGGACGCAGCGGTCCATTTTGCGGACGGGATGCATTTGCGGGCTGGTCGCATCCAGCGCCGGCGCGGTGCAAACGGCGAAACGCAGGCTCTCATTTTCAAAATCAAATTCCTGCCACGCCGCAAGGCCTTGTCCGGCCACGGCGGCGTTCCACAACGTTTCCACGGAATTGCCGGCGGAGGAAAACGCGCCCATGCCGGTGACGGCTACCGGGTTGTCACGCAGCAAATTCTTGAGGATGGATGGTTTCATCTATTTGATTTTTTTCGGATTCGATCTTTTTGAACAGACGAATTTTTTTTGGAGACATCTGTCCGGGAAATTTTTTGGCGCACGCCAGCCAGTCGGCGAGCAGGAATTTTGCCGCCGGCATTGGATCGTCTTTGTTCGTCAGCAGTTCAGGCGGGACCGGCTGGCCAAATTCGAGGCAAAAACGCCACGGTCCTTCTTCAATCATCGAGGCAAAAAACAATTTCGCTCCATTTTTTGCGGCGAGCCGAAGACCGCCGGTAGCGGTTTGAAATGTCCAGCCGTCGGCGATGGGAACGTCCAATTGTTTTCCACTCGGCGCGTCGAGCGCAACCAAAAGCAATTTGCCGGATTTCAGAAATTTTATCATTTCCGGCAGCCGGTCCTGGTGAAAAACCGTCGGCATGTCACGGAATGGCGACCAGCGTGACTTGAGGCGGTTTAATTGAGATCGCCTTGCCACTTCGCCGGCAACAATCGTGGCAGCGGGCAATCCCAACGCGCGCAGCCAGTAGCCCATCAATTGATAAGCGCCGAAATGACAAAAGGCGACGATGACGGGACGTTTTTCATCGATTGCCCGGCGGACGGGTTCAAGGCCGATGACGCGGCAGCGTTCCTGCCATTTTGGATTGGCCAGGCGATCGGGAAAAAATTCGACCTGCGAATTCAAATGATAATGCAGCATCAGGCCGATGGTCGTCATGCGCACTGGGTTGGGCTGGTCGAAAAATGGCGGCAGGACAATTTCCGGCGCGCGGTCGGGAATGCCGTGGCGTCGGGCGCGAAAACGCAGCAGACTTTCAGCAATCCGATGAAGCGCCGGCACGGGCAATACCCGTTCCAACGCGCGTGTGGCGAAAACAGCTGACAATCCGCGCAGGTTTTGCATGCTTGTTCGATGCTTTTCTTTTGGGCAGAGGCTTTGACGGTTGCCGTTTGAAAATCGAAATCGGATTTCAAGACCGGCGATGGTTCACTTCCGCTTGATAAAACGCATTGTTGTGCAAAAAGCTCAAAAATGCAAACCTTTCATCACAAGTCTGTCCGCAATGGAAAATGATTTGACCCGTCATATTTTGTGCCTGACGCGCAGTTTCCGGCGTTGGACCGGTCGCGATTTATTACCGGGACTTTTTAATCCTGCCGGCCTGGTCCGAAACATTTTCGAAGCGCCATTCGTCGTTCTCTCGCACGGGCTCGAAGCCGATCCGGTTTTGAATTACGGCAATCGGGCGGCGCTGAATCTTTGGGAAATGTCGTGGGAAGAATTCACGCGCACGCCGTCGCGACTCACCGCCGAAGCGCCGAAGCGCGAAGAACGCGCGCGTTTTCTAAAGATCGTTTCTGAACGCGGTTTCATTGACGATTACTCCGGTGTGCGCATCTCCAAAAGCGGGCGGCGATTTCAAATTTCCAACGCCATCGTCTGGAATTTGATTTCCGAAACCGGTGAATTGCGCGGACAAGCGGCGACGTTTTCCGCGTGGGAATTTCTTTAAGCGATAATTGCACTTGAGAGCCTGTCCGGGTTTTGTTCAATTATCGCGCGTGACGCAATCCTCCGCGGCATTATTGGCCTTTTCTCCGCGCCGTGCCAAATGGCTTGTGGCCATCGCTATCTCGTCGGTCATCGTTATCTTCCATTACTATTTTTCAACTCACGCCGGCGGTTTCTGGCGCGACGAAGTCAATCTCATCAATCTTTCCGGAAAGCCCTCCCTGGCGGATATGAAAAAAGATTCCTTTCCGGTTCTGATGCCGTTGCTGGTGCGGAGTTGGCGGGATCTGGGATTGGATGACGGCACGCAGTTGCGCCTGCTGGGAATGTTAATTGGCTTGGGCGTTCCCGCGGCGTTATGGCTGGTCGCCTGGATCGCGAGACGTTCGGCGCCATTGTTGGGTTTGGCGCTCTTCGGTTTGAACGGAACGTTGTTGGTTTTTGGCGATTCCATCCGCGCTTACGGTCTAGGATGTTTGCTGATTGTTCTGACGGTTGCGGCGGCCATTGCGTTCCTGCGTCGGCCTCAATGGATGCGAGCCGGTCTGCTGGCGGCGGCGGCGGTGTTGAGCGTCCAGACGTTGTATCACAACGCGGTTCTTGTGGGCGCAATCTGTCTTGGTGGAATGACGGTGTGCGCGCGGCGCAAAAATTGGCTTGCCGCGGGGCAAGTTTTTTTCGCGGGATTGCTGGCGGCTTTGTCACTTTTGCCTTATTTGAGAGTTCTATTCGGTGGAGAGGCAACGACGGTTGTCATTCGAAGTGGACTTGAAGGCTGGCGATTTTTTTCCGCCTTTCGCGATGTGCTGGGATTTCCATTTCCGGAATACATCTGCATTTGGGCGGCTCTGGCATTGGGATTGATGGTTCTGGCGGGAATAACATTAAGCCGCGTTCCACAAAATCCGAGTCCAATCGCCGACGCGGATGATTTCCGATTGTTTGCCGGCATAACGGTTGTCACGGCTTTCATCGGGTTCGTTCTTTTTCTCTGGCTGGCGGCGTTTCCATCGCAATCATGGTATTTACTTCCGCTCGTTGCGCTGGCGGCGGCTTGTATTGAAATTGGATTTTCCATTGGGCAGGGAAGACGATGTTTTTTGATTTTAGCACTGGCAATTGTCTCCGTGGCAATGACTATTCCGGCTGCCAGCCGTGTTTTGCATTACCGTTTCACCAACGTGGATCGTTGGGCGCGGAAACTGTCGGCGACGGTTTCGCCGGAGGATTACATCGTGGTGACGCCGTGGTTTGACGGCATTTCATTCAATTATTATTTCAGGGGTTCTACGCCGTGGACAACGATTCCGCCGTTGCCGGATCACTCGGCTCATCGTTACGATCTGGTAAAATTGCAAATTCAAAATACCAACGCGATTCAACCCGTATTGAAACAAATCATCGAAACACTTCAGGGCGGACATCGGGTATGGCTTCTCGCGGGCGCGGGACTGGTGGACGTTCCATCAGCTGGAACGTCTCCGCTGCCGGACTTGCCGCCGGCGCCGTTGAAAAATTCCGGATGGTCGGAAGCGCCTTATACGATGGTCTGGAATTCTCAAATTGCTCAATTGCTTGCTGACCATGCGGTGCGGTTCGGCCCCGTGGATAATCCGGCCGCCGGTTTGCCATTCATTGAAGATACAGAATTGTTTCTGGCCGAAGGCTGGACCGATTCTGCACAAACAAAAGACGAAAGCAAAAAATTTTAACCAATGCCAGTAAAGAACAAATGGCAAAAATGCGAATGGCTGATGGCCATTTTGATCACCCTTTCCTGCATTATCTTACATCTGTTTTTTCTATTTCACGCGGGCGGACTTTGGCGCGATGAAGTGAATCTTGTGAATCTTGCGCATTTTCACTCTCTTGGAGAAATGGCGAAAGACTCTTTTCCTGTGTTAATGCCATTGTTGGTTAAAGGTTGGATGACCCTGTTACCGGTTCACGGTGATTTTGGAATTCGTATCTTGGGAACTTTGATTGGCGTGGGAATCATTGCGATAATGTGGCTTTGCGCTTTGAAAATTCAACGGCCACCATTATGGGGACTGGTTTTGTTTGGCGCCAATGCAGCGGTTATTTACTATGGGGATTCCCTGCGTGCTTATGGTTTGGGCTGTCTTTTAATTTTACTGGCAATGACGGCAATGATGTTCGCTTTAAAAAAGCCTGATTGGTGGCGGTGTGGTGCTTTTTCATTGGCCGCTATATTGGCTGTGCAGGCTCTATACCAAAACGCAGTGTTCGTGGCAGCGCTCGCCGCAGGGGGAATTTGTGTCGTTTGCCGACGTGGAGATTTCGTAACGGCGATAAAAATTTTAATTGCATCATCCATGGCAGCGTTGTCTCTGCTGCCTTATTTTTCACAGATTCATGGGTTAACCACGACGCATGATCCTTTACGAGTCGGATTTTCGTTATACACGGCGCTGGCCAATTGCAATCAACTTGTTGGTTGGCCGCAGCAGTTTTTTTCCATCATATGGATTTTTTTGATTTACGTTATGTTTTGCGTTCTTGCGGTTTTGACGTTCTTCCCTCGAAAAAACCGTTTGTCGCTTTTGACGAGAAACGAACATTTACTGTTCGCCTGTGTTACGATTATCGTGGCAATAGTTGGATATACAGCATTTCTTTTTTTGGCAGGCAGGCGAACCGAGCCATGGTATTTTCTTCCGCTGGCTGCAATTGTAGCGGTATGCTTTGACACTGGGTTTTCGTTCCTTTCTCTGCCCAAGCCAATTCAAACGACGGCTTTTGGCGTCATTATAGTGGCCGCATTTTTGCAAATATCGCACGCACCAAGCCATTTGAGTGTCAGGCTTACCAATGTTGATCAGCTAGCACGGCAATTGAGAAATACGGCGAACAGAGATGACTTTGTTTTGGTGACTCCATGGTTTTGTGGCATTAGTTTTGATCGCTATTGCGGTTCCAGCCTCCATTGGCAGACAATTCCATTTATTTCTGATCATTCACGACATCGCTACGATCTTCTTCAGGAAGAAATGCAAAACACCGAAATGCTTGAGCCTTTGTTTCAAAGAATAAAGTTAACACTGCAATCGGGCCACGATGTTTGGATTGTGTCGGCAAGAACCGGAATCGGAGTGATGTCAATTCCTGATGGTGGAAGACGATGCCCATCGCTGTTACCTCCACCTTTGAAGGAATCTGGATGGGGGGAAGCACCTTATTGTGATAACTGGGCAGCGGTGGTGGCATGGTTTCTCAAGCAAAACTGTTCAGAGTTTTACGAAGTAACTAACGCGCCCACGTTTGAGGCCAATCATTATGAAAACCTAAAACTTTTAGTGGCAGCCGGATGGCGAGGATGACTAAATGCAAAAGCACTCAAATTATATTTGCCGTCAATTTTTTATCGTATCGCCAACAGAATAATGTCAGCCTAATCAAAGTGTTGACCGTTGTCCGCTATTGGATATTGCTTTCTACCGCACTGGTGGCTGGTGGATGGATTTTATCCTCAGTGCACCAGTTGAACCGTGCGGGTTATGCGGTGATTTTTTTTCTATTGTTGTTGGCCGTTTTTTATTGGGGCAAATCGACAGACCTGTTTTTGCGAAAAGACATTCATCGCCTGCGGTCCAAATTTTTACGGAGGTTTCGACGGCGCGCGCCAAAATTTTTTCTCTGGATCGCGGCATTATCACTTTTATCGGGATGCCTTTATCCGGCGCTCAATTATGACGCCAACGCTTATCGGCTGCCGCGGGTGATGCACTGGCTTTGGGCCGGGCAGTGGCACTGGATTCACACCTTTGATTCGCGGATGAACGTCAGCGCCTGCGGAATGGAATGGCTTTCAGCGCCGCTGATTTTGTTCACTCACACTGACCGGCTTTTATTTTTGATCAATTGGATTTCTTATTTGATGCTGCCGGGATTGATCTTCAGCGTTTTTACGCGATTGCAGGTTCGTCTGCGGGTGGCCTGGTGGTGGATGTGGCTGTTGTCTTCCGGCTGGTGTTTCGTCTTGCAGGCCAGTTCGATAGCCAACGACAGTTTTGCGGCGATTTATATTCTGGCAGCGGTTGACCTGGCGCTCCGGGCGCGCGAAAAGAATTCGGTCGGCGATCTGTGGTTGTCGTATTTAGCCGCGGCATTGGTCACCGGGACAAAGCAGACAAACATTCCCCTGGTGGCATTATGGGCGGTGGCAGCCTGTCCGGCGCGGTCATTGTTTTTGAAAAGGCCGTTAAGCAGTTTGGGCGTGGCCGTCATCGGCGTATTGGTTTCAATCGTGCCGGTTTGCGTTTTCAATTATCAACATTATGGAACCTGGATGCCGCTGGATTCCTCCGGCATCGGCAAACTCGGCCAATTTAAATTGAATCCATTTTGGGGAGTCATTGGAAATCTGTTTTGTATTCCCGTCCAGAATTTAGTTCCGCCATTTTATGAATTGATTCCTCCATTCTATAGTTATTGGGCTTCAATTTGGAATGAAACAATGCAGCATTTCCTTCAGACATCGTTTGGCTCGCATTTTCGATCCTTTGAAAATTTTGGCCACCTGAGCGCCAGTTATTATCACGGAATTTCCGAAGGCGACGCCGGTTTGGGTCTGGGCATTTGTCTTTTGATTTTTGCCGCCGTTTGGAAAATGCGGAAATTGCGGACGAGCGCGGTCGCTGCCGTTCGGCGCAATAAATTTCTATTTGTGCTGCGGATATTGCCGTGGGCATTACTGCTGGTGTTTATCGCCAAGGTTGGAGCTTTTGAAAACGCCCGGCATCTGGCGCCGTATTACGTTTTTTTGTTTCCAGCCTTCCTCGTGCAACCGGCGCAGTCCTGGATCGTGCGCCACCGCCAATGGCAAAAGCTCGGTTTTATCACCATGGGAGTTACGATTGCTTTGATTATCGGTTCCGGCAATCGTCCATTGTTTCCGGCTAAAACTATTTTTGCGTCTCTTTACCAGACGTTTCCAAAAAATGAATTTGTTTTGTCCGAATACGAAAAATACGTCAACGATTCTTTCCGCATTAATGAAGCGAGAAGAAGTTATCTGGAAAAAATTCTGCCTGAGGAATCCAACATCGGATATTTCGCGCTCATGTATGATGTGGATGAGCCCGGAATCTGGTTGCCCTATGGCCACCGGTCTGTCCTTTGCGTTACCCCGAAGGACTCGCCTGATTTCTTGAGGTCGCATGGCGTAAATTTCGTGGTCATGGATGGGCGCGTTCTTTCGCAACGAAACATCGATCGCTGGCTCGACCGGTTTAACGCGACGCTCATCGGCCGATACATATTTCCGCATCCTGAAGTTCGAAATCCCACGCCGGACGTATATCTGATCCGGTTGAATTGATGCGCGGCGAAAAATCCTTTGAGCTTTGAAAGGCTGCTTTTAACCTGTCAAAAATGTGACCGACAACCGAAACAACCGATTGCGAAAAATCCTTGAAGACCGCGAACATCTGATTGTCCTGGTTTTTTCCGTTCTGGCTGCCGTTCATGTTTTTGTTTTTTCCGCAGCTTTTCCTTTTTTCAATGTCGTTGATGAACAGGAACATTTTGATCTGGTGGTGAGATATTCTCATGCCGACATTCCGCGGGCAGTCGAACCATTGTCCGACGAGGCGATGGATTTTGTCGCCATTTATTATACGCCGGAATATCTCTGGCCGCCGTCTGCTTTCGCGGATGGAAAAATTCCGCCGCCCGCGTGGAAACTGCCGGCTGATGTCGCGGCCAAAAATGTTGCGGCCGTCAAGGCGATCTGGAAGGCCAGGTCGAAAAATCAGGAAGCTTCTCAACCGCCATTGTATTACACCGTCGCCGCCTTATGGTGGCACTTGGGAAAATGGCTGGGTTTGGTTGGCGGCGATCTTTTATATTGGATACGGTTCTTGAACATTTTCATCATCGCCGCAATCGTCTGGATCGGTCATATCGCTGCGCGGATCCTCTTTTCCGAACGCTATTTCTTCCGGATCGGAATTCCGGCAGCGCTCGCCTTCATTCCGCAGAGCGCGTTTTATGGGATTCAAAACGACGTTCTTTCTCCGCTTTGTTTCGGGATTGCCTTTATCTTTTTAATCAAATTTTGGCGCGCCGAAATTCCCGGCGTCAAAGCAGGAATACTCGCCGGCCTGGCGCTGGCCGCGACTTTTCTGACCAAAATGAGCAATCTGCCGTTCCTTGCTGTTTCCGGAATTTTTATCGCGATAAAAATTTTGCGGCTGGTGAAGCAAAAACAATTGCGCGCGGGAATTCCCGCCATTGTCGTGCTGGCTGTTTGCGCGATTGTGCCGGCGGCCGCCTGGATGGCCTGGTGCAAAAATAATTTTGGCGATCTCACCGGTTCCGAAGCCAAGATTCAATTTCTCGGTTGGACGCACAAGCCGTTTGCCGAATGGTTTCGTCATCCAATCTTTACACCGCGCGGTTTCTGGGCTTTTCTTTCCGATCTGCTCTCCACGTTTTGGCAGGGGGAATTGCTTTGGGATCGAAAACCGATGTCGCTCCCGCCGGTCAGGTTCGTTTACATCGGCACGACAATTATTTTCGCCGGCGCCGCGCTGGCCTGTTTATCGTTCAAACGATTGAAAACAATAAAAGATCGTCGCGCCGGACTCTGGTTTTGCTTTGGCTGTTTCACAGCCGGCGTCGCGTTCCTTGGATTCATTTCGACCATTTACGATTTTCATGATTGTTTTCGGCCGTCCCGCGATTTTCCGTATTTTTCTTCCGGCCGGATGATTCTCGGCGCGTTGATCCCATTTTTACTGCTCTACTTTTACGGCCTGGATTGCCTGTTGATCAAAATTAAAAATCATTGGGTTCGTCCGGCGATCTTGGCTGCCCTGGTCATTTTCATGCTCGCCACGGAAATAGTTACCGACTGGAAAATTTTCCCGAACGAATACAACTGGTTTCACATGTAAACACCGAAATGGGTAAAACCAAGCCATTGACTGAAAGCTACCGATCCGGCGGCGAATCGCGCGAACGGAAATGGATCTGGTTGTTATGCGCGCTTGCCGTTGTCCACGTATTCATTTTTGCCGCGGCGTTTCCATTTTTCACCAACGTTGATGAGCCGGATCACTTTGACCTCATCGTCAAATATTCGCACGGCGGGATCCCGCACAAAGTGGAATACATTTCGGACGAATCGCTCCAATACATTGTTGTCTTTTCATCATGGGAATATCTTTTGACTCCGGAAAATTCAATTTCACCGCCATGGACACAGCCAATTTCAACGGTCGGAGCAACGTTGGCGGCGCGCGAAAAACGTTGGAAAACCATCAATGGTGAATCATCGCAACCGCCACTCTATTATTTGCTTGCGGGCGGATGGTGGCGTTTATGTTCAGCCTGCGGATTTCACGATGGTTTTCTGCTCTATTTGATCCGTTTCTTGAACGTCTTTTTTATCAGTGCGTTGGTTTGGATCACATGGTTCGCCGCAAAACTTATTTTCCCGGAACAAGTTTTCATCCGGATCGCGGCGCCGGCGCTGGTCGCTTTCATGCCGCAAACCGCTTTTTTCTCTCTGGAAAATGACACGCTGTCCGCGCTTTGTTTCGGCGCGCTTTTTATTTGTGTTGTCCGATGGGTGAATTCCAAAACACCCGGAATCGTGCTGGGAATGATTGGTGGATTTGCGTTTGCCGCGACTTATCTCACAAAAATCAGCAATTTGCCATTGCTTGCGGTCGTCGCCGCCGTTTTGATTTTCGAAACTTTTCGCCGATGGCGTGAGCATCGCCGCTCCGCTGGATTGCCCGCATTGGCCGGGTTCGCGATCTGTTCTTTGCCGTTTATTTTGGCCTGGATGATTTGGTGTCGCGGCCATTTTGGAGATCTCACCGGATCGAGTGCCAGAACCCGCTCGCTTGGCTGGACGGAAAATTCATTTGGCGAGTGGTTTCATCATCCCATTTTCACGGCGCACGGGTTTTGGATATTTTTATCCGGGAACATTCAAACCTTTTGGCAGGGCGAAATGATGTGGCACGGGCAATTCCTTTCTCTGCGACCGGTGAATTTATTTTACACCATGATTACCGTGATTTTTGTTGCCGTTGCCTTGTTCTATTTACTTTCGATGCCGAAAACCGCTGGCACCCGCCAACGCTATGCTCTTTGGCTGGCATTTGCCGGCGTGGCGGCGGCGCTGACTTTTTATGGTTTGCTTTCGGTCATCTACGATTTCCACGATTGCTTTTATCCATCGCGTGAACATCCCTATTTCACATCCGGGCGCTTGATGCTCGGTCTATTGATTCCTTTTTTGATGCTGTTCACGTTCGGGTTCGAACGCGCATTCAAAAAATATGACAATACAATAAAATTTTCAGCGCTTGGTTTTTTGATCCTGTTCATGCTCGGTTCTGAAATCGTTACCGATTGGCCGGTTTTTCACAGCCAATACAACTGGTATCACATGTAGCATGAAAGAAACGACTCCCACGTTGAACCGCCGGAACCATGACCTGAAAATTGTCTGGCTGCTGTGCATCCTCGCCACGTTGCACATATTTATTTTTTCCGCGGCCTTTCCCTTCGACAACAACATGGACGAAGCACAGCATTTTGATCTGGTAGTCCGCTACGCTCACGGCGATCTTCCACGGGGTTTGGAAACAATGGGCGAAGAATCGTCGAAATATTTTCTTACATTCGGCTCGCCCGAATACACTTCTCCTCCCGGCTCATTCACCAACGGCATATACCCGACACCATTCTGGCTGCATCGGGTCGGCACGCCGGAAGAAAAAACATTGCGCGCTGCCGCCTATGTTCAGGCATCAAAATCCTGGGGCATCGTAAAAAAACTGCCAAAATGGACGAATTACGAATCATCGGAACAACCGTTGTATTATATCATCGCCGGCGCATGGTGGAATCTCGGGGAAGCGATTGGATTGGATGGTTTGCATCTCCTTTATTGGCTCAGATTTCTCAATATCCTGTTCGTTCTGAGCGCCGTCGTCGTCGCGTCTATTGCGGCCAAATTGGCTTTTCCGGAAAACAAATTCATTCAATTCAGCGTTCCGGCAATCATCGCGTTTCTGCCGCAATTTTCATTTTATTCGATTGAAAACGATGTTGCATCACCGCTCGCTATCGGAATCGTTCTGATTGCCTTGATAAAATTTTGGCGCGCGGAAATCCCCGATCCACGTTGCGGAATTTTTCTCGGTTCAGCCATGGCCGCGTCGTTTCTTGTAAAATTGAGCAATGCGCCTATGCTTGCGGTCGCCGGCGCGATTGTTTTCTGGAAATTATTTCAAATCGCAAGAAACGCGAAACTGCGCGCGGCGATACCCTCTTTCATCGCGTGGTTTTTATGCGCTGCCATTCCTGTCGGCGCATGGCTCGCGTGGACAAAATATGCCTTTGGCGATTTCACCGGCACGGCGGCAAAATTGCAGTTCATCACCTGGACGCCAAAACCTTTTTTGCAATGGTGGCATCATCCGATCTTTTCGCCGGCAGGAATCTGGACATTTCTTTCTGAAACACTGGTGATGTTCTGGCAGGGCGACCTTCATTGGGCCGGTTCCCTGTTTGACCGGCCCTTTCCCGATGCCATTTATGTCTTGTTGTCCATTTCATTTGTCAGCCTGGCGCTCCTGCAACTTCGTCGCGCCACGCCGCAACAACGCCCTGTTCTTTTCTGGAGCCTGGCATTCCTTGCCGCGAATGCCGCATTTTTTATCTATCTGTCCATCCGCTATGATTTCGGAATATGCCCGTATCCGTCAAAAGAACACCCGTTCTTCGTGGCCGGGCGTTTGATTTTGGGAATGTTGATTCCATTTCTGTTGCTGTTTCAATTCGGGATGCACAGCCTGCTGCGCGACCTGAAAACATGGATTCAATTTGCCGCGCTCGGCGCGTTTCTTTTGTTCATGCTGATTTCGGAAATCGTCACTGATTGGCCGGTTTTCCACAGCCAATACAATTGGTATCACATGTGAAAAAATCTTTCTCCTCCTCTTGCTCTTCCTCATCCTCAAAACATTCGTGCAAAATTGCGCAATTTTTGATTTATTTGGCAAAATAAATGGGGAAATTCGATTCATCGATAGAACCGTGCAAACCGGGAAACTCACTGCAGGAACGGTCCTTGATCCTGATACTTTGCATGTTGGCGGTCGTTCACGTGTTTGTCTTTGCCGCAGCGTTTCCATTCTTCAACAACGTGGACGAAGCCAATCATTTCGATTTGGCGGTCAAATACGGCAATTGCATGCCGCCGCGGCAAATGGACGTGATTTCGTCCGAAGCGATGGGTTACATCGCTATTTTTGGATCGCAGGAATTTCTGTGGATGGCCAATTCATTTCCGGACGGCAAATATCCACTGCCGCCATGGACGCAATCGCCAGAAAAAATGCGGCTTTACATCGTCGCCAACGAACTCAATCGCACGAACATCATCAATTACGAAGATTCGCAGCCGCCGGTTTACTACGCCGCCGCCGGGGCCTGGTGGCGGATGGGGCGATGGCTTGGATTTAATGGATTAAGTCGGCTGTATTGGCTGCGTTTCCTTAATCTCATTATCATCGCCGCCGTGGTATGGCTTGGCTGGAACGCAACGCGAATGGTTTTTCCTGGAAACCATTTTATACAGGTCGGCGTTCCCATGTTGCTCGCGTTCATGCCGCAATCTGCCTTTTATGCGATAGAAAACGATGCTCTTTCGCCGCTGACTTTTGGGATTGCTTTTCTCTGCCTGCTCAAATTTTTGCCCACGCCAACGGTCGGACGTGGCGGCGCTGCCGGGCTGGCGCTGGCCGCAACATATTTGACCAAAATCAGCAACCTGCCGCTTGTGTTGGCGGCTATTGCCATTGTCGTGCTTTTCGCCGCGCGCAGCGGCCATCGCTTTCGGACCGAATGGCCCGCATACCTTTCGCTGATATTTGCCGCCGCACTGCCGGTTCTGGTTTGGTCGTTTTGGTCACGAATTGCTTTTGGTGATTTCACCGGTTCGAGGGCTAAAGTCGAAATTCTCGGCTGGTCGCAAAAACCCTTCAGCGATTGGTTCCACCATCCGATTTTTACGCCGCGCGGTTTGCTGACATTTTTAGCCGGCCTCACCGCCACTTTTTGGCAGGGCGAAATCCTTTGGCATCGAAAACCGCTGAATTTTTTGGCGCTGAATTGGATATATTTTTTCATTACGGTCATACTGGCGGGCGCAAGCGCGACAGCTTTATTACGTTCGACGAATGCCAGCGAAAATCGTCGGGCGCTTTATTTTTCGTTTGTGTTCCTCGCAGCGTCGGTGATTTTTCTGGCCGGCTTGTCTCTGATTTATGATTTTCACGATTGCTTTTACCCGTCCCGCGAATATCCCTATTTCTCTTCCGGCAGACTGATGTTGGGCGCGCTGATTCCGTCTGCGTTGATTTTGGTGAAAGGTTTCGACTGTTTGACGTATCGGATTTCCGAACGCTGGCGAATTGCGCTTTTCAGCGGAACGATTCTGCTCATGCTCATCTCCGAAATCGTCACCGACTGGCCGGTTTTCCACAGCCAATACAATTGGTATCACATGTGAAAAATCTTTCTCCTCCTCTTGCTCTTCCTCATCCTCAAAACATTCGTGCAAAATCGCGCATTTTCTGATTTACTTGGCAAATTCAAATGGACGAATCGAATTCATTGATCGAACAGCGTCGAGCCAAATTAAAAGCGCTCGAAGCCAAAGGCATTTTTCCTTTCAAAAATAAATTTACGCCGACGGAATCCTGCGATGACGCGCGCGAAAAATATAAACGCGGCGAATACAACGATTCCACGGAAATTTCCGTCGCCGGTCGCATCACCGCGCATCGCGAAATGGGCAAATCCATGTTCATTGACGTCCGCGACCAATCCGGCCGCCTCCAGATTTACGCGCAGAAAAATCATCTTGAAGAGACCGCGCCGGACAGTTGGGACATTTTCACGCACCTCGACCTCGGCGATTTCATCGGCGCCAAAGGAAAATTATTTACCACGAAGACCGGCGAAATTTCCATCAAGCTCGATTCATTTGTCATTTTGGCGAAAGCGCTTCGTCCGCCGCCGGAAAAATGGCACGGCCTCGCCGACACGGAAATCCGTTATCGCCAGCGCTATCTCGATTTGATGGCGAATCCCGACGTCAAAGACGTCATGCTCAAGCGCAGCGAAATCATCCGCGAAATCCGGAATTTTCTGCACGCGCGCGGCTACGTAGAAGTCGAGACGCCGATGATGCAGGCGATTCCCGGCGGCGCGGCGGCGCAACCGTTCAAGACCAAACACAACGCGCTCGGCTGCGAATTTTATCTGCGCATCGCGCTGGAGCTGTATCTCAAGCGGCTGCTCGTCGGCGGCGTGGACAAAGTGTTCGAGATCGGCCGCAACTTCCGCAACGAAGGCCTCTCGCGCAAACACAACCCCGAATTCACGATGCTCGAAGCGTATCAGGCGTTCGGCGATTACGAGACGATGATGAAACTCGTCGAAGAAATGATTTGCCACGTCGCGCAAAAAGTTTTGGGGACGTTGAAAATCGAAACGAAGGACGCCGAAGGAAAAATTACTAAAACAATTGACCTCACGCCGAAATGGAAACGCGCGAAATACAAAGATTTAGTCCGTGAAAAAGCCGGGGCCGATTGGTTTGACGTTTCACCGGAAGCTCGCCGTCAACGTGCGCACGATTTAGGCGCGGAAATCACAAAAGATTACGCCGACTTTGAAGTCACCGGCGCGGTGTTTGAAAAATTGATTGAGCCGACGCTGATTCAACCAACTTTTGTGACGCATCTGCCAAAAGAATTAGTTCCGCTGGCAAAAATTTCTCCTGATGATCCAACCTGCGTTGAAGTTTTTGAATGTTGCATC
The DNA here is from genome assembly GCA_035776755.1 of Verrucomicrobiia bacterium. GTDB lineage: Bacteria > Verrucomicrobiota > Verrucomicrobiia > Limisphaerales > UBA11358 > UBA11358. Next base: position 224,595 of record DASTWS010000013.1, on the reverse strand, counting down.
AATGGACAAGAGATTTCGCCGGGATATACGGAACAAAATGACCCAATTGAACAACGTGAACGGCTTGAGCATCAAGCGGGTGGTGAACAACAGAAACTTGATGAAGATTTTTTGATTGCTCTTGAACATGGAATGCCTCCGGCTGGCGGAATTGGGATTGGAATTGACCGGCTTTGCATGATGTTGTTGGGACAAGAAAGTATTCGTGATGTAATTTTATTTCCGCAACTGAAACCGAAATAATTATGGTTCAGCAGAACAAATGTCCGGTTTGTTCGGAGAAATCTGCACTTGCTGACCATTACCGAGGAGGCAGCTATAAACTCAATTGCGTTCGATGCGGATTGTTTGAAATTGGAGATATTTCTGCGCATGAAATTTCATGTTGGAATTCTCAACAACGAATAAATTTGTCGGGTTGGATAAGAGAAAATCAGAATTGCAAAATTTTTAGCCCAAGCCTCAAAGACCTAGCTAACTTGCCAAATTTAACGGTCAATGAAAAAGCCGAAAAGATTTTGATACAACTCGCACACAAATTTCCAAAGCCTGGCGAAATTCAAGATTTATCAGGACCAACATATTTAGAGTTTATGGCGGTTGGAAGGCTGACGGAAATCAGCGAGCTTCGCTTTTTTATTCATGATTATTTGTATGCTGAAATGGGATTTCTGATTCGGCATCCACTTGTTACTGAACTTGGCGATGATAGCCGATATTCAATTAGCCCAAAAGGGTGGGCGTTTATTAACTCCTTAAAAAAACAAAATCCCACAAACGATAACGCAACAGAAACCATGAACGCGTATGTTGACCCACATCGTCTTGAGGAATTGCGAAAAATTAGTAATTCAAAATTCGATGTCTCAAAACTTATCAAACTTTGCGAAGAATTGAACCAATGCCTAAATTTAAAGTGCTATTTTTCCATGATAATGCTCACGCGAGCAATTATTGATCATGTGCCTCCGATTTTTGACTGTTCACTTTTTTCAGAAATTGCAAATAACTATGCCGGCTCAAAGTCATTTCGGGAATCTATGCAGCATTTGGAAAATTCTTCTCGAAAAATTGCTGACCAGCACTTGCATTGTAAAATTAGAAAGAGCGAAACCATTCCAACTTTTACTCAAGTAAATTTTCACAATGACCTTGATGTTTTGTTGGCCGAAATTGTGAGGTTGTTAAAATGATTGCCAAACTTTCGCCCGACGACCCGACGACCGTCGAAGTTTTTGAGTGCTGCATCAACGGACAGGAAATTTCTCCCGGTTACACCGAGCAAAACGACCCGATTGAGCAGCGCGAGCGGCTGGAACATCAAGCCGGCGGCGAGCAGCAGAAATTGGACGAAGATTTTCTCGTCGCGCTCGAACACGGCATGCCGCCCGCCGGCGGCATCGGCATCGGCATTGACCGCCTTTGCATGATGTTGCTCGGCCAGGAAAGCATCCGCGACGTGATTCTGTTCCCGCAATTGAAGCCGAAATAGTCGCAGCGATTCGACAGCGGCCATTTGTTGAATTACCTTGTTTCCGAGGATGGTAAATTAACAAAGGAGACAAAATGGACCTGTTACTTACTCCAATGCTGGGAAGCGTGCTTGTGATCGGTGGAAGCACCTTGGGCTTGATTATCTTGATTATCGTCATCGTTCTGCTGGTGCGCTGACTGAAATCGTGCGGTTCGGCTGGACGAAAATTTTCCGGTCAGGAATAATCTGTGGTTCATGCTGACTGTAGCCGGACTTTCTAAATCATTTGGCGGACGCGAACTCTTTGACGAGGTTTCGCTCACGCTCCAATCCGGCGAACGCGTCGCCATCGTCGGACCGAATGGCGCGGGCAAATCCACCTTGCTGAAAATTATTCTCGGCAAAGAGGAACCGGATTCCGGCGAGGTGACGTTCATGCGCGGCACGCGCATCGGTTATCTGCCGCAGGAAAGTGAAGCCGTCGGCAACGAAACGGTTTTGGAAATCGCCGTGCCGCACGAGCACGAGCACGACGGGCAATTCATTGCGAAGGCGAAACAAATTCTCGACCAGCTCGGTTTCAAATTGTCCGATCACAATCGTCCCGCGCGCGAACTTTCGGGCGGCTGGACGATGCGCGCGCATCTGGCGCGATTGCTGGCGCAGGAGCCGGATTTGCTGATGCTCGACGAGCCGACAAACCATCTTGATCTGGAAACGTTGCTGTGGTTCCAGGATTATCTGCAACATTATCCCGGCGCGATTTTAATGATTTCGCACGACCGCGAATTTCTGAACCAGCTTTGCACACACATCGCCGAATTGCGCAACGCCCGCATTCTGCGTTACACCGGCAATTACGATTCGTATTTGGAACAACGCGTCGCGACCGAGGCAAACATGATTGCGACGGCGAAAGCGCAACAGCGCAAGATTGACCAACTGCAAACGTTCGTGGACCGGTTTCGCGCGAAAAATACGATGGCGGCGCAGGCGCAATCGAAGTTGAAACAGATCGAGCGGCTGAAAGAAGAAATGGTTGAAGCGCCGGCGAGCGACGGGCCGACGGTTGGGTTCAAATTTCCACAACCGCAACGCAGCGGCCAGCGCGTCATCACGCTGGAGAAAATCAAATTCGGTTACGGCGAGAAATTGATTTATGACGGAATGGATTTTGAAGCGGAACGCGGCCAGCGGATTGTTTTAGTCGGGCCGAATGGCGCGGGCAAATCCACGCTGCTGAAATTGCTGGCCGATGTTTTGCGGCCGCAGGGCGGCGAACGCAAACCCGGTCACAACGTCAAGCACGGCTATTTCGCACAACATCGCACGCAGATGTTGAATCCGAATCACACCGTCTGGCAGGAGGCGAGTGACACGCCGCAACGCGTGACGGAACAATTCATCCGCAACATCCTTGGCAGTTTTCTGTTTCGCGGCGATGACATTTACAAACCGGTCAGCGTCTTGAGCGGCGGTGAGAAAAGCCGTCTCGCGCTGGTGAAATTGTTGCTCGATCCGCCGAATCTTTTGCTGATGGACGAGCCGACGACGCATCTGGATCTGGCGAGCGTGGATGCGCTTATCGAAGCGCTCAAGCAATACGAAGGGACGTTGATTTTCATCAGCCACGATGTGCATTTCATCCGGCAATTGTCGAATCACGTCGTTCGCGTCGAAGCCGGGCAGTTGCGGCATTTCACCGGCGGTTATCAGTATTATCTGGACAAGACGGCGCAAACCGCGCGCGCGGCGTTGACCAGTTCGAGCTTCAGCAATAATTCCACGGTGGAAACAAAATCATTGCCGACGGTGAATCGCAAAGAGCAAAAGCGGATGGAAGCGGAACAACGCCAGGCACGCTCGCGCAAGCGGCAGGAGATTCAAAAACGCATCGCGGATCTGGAACAAGAAATCGCCGAATTGGAGGCCAAGGAAAAGGAATTGGTCGCCGAGTTGGAAAAACCGGAAAGCTATTCCGGCGGCCGCGCGATGCAGATCAATCGCGAATTACTGCATGTCCATGACCGGCTGGCGGAAGCGAATGCGGAATGGGAAAAAGCGGGAACGGAACTGGCGCAATTGGAGACAGAAGTTTCAGCAGCGTAATTTTATTTTTTAGTTAAAGTCCGGATGGTGGGCTTTACATTGGCGCTTTCATTTTTCTGACCATAACCAAAAGTTCTTGTCACGCAAGAAACATGGTATTTCACCCAATTCAATCCGCACGGTAGAGTCGTTCCATGATGAATATACGAAAAGCAAATGAACGGGGGCACGCCAATCATGGCTGGCTCGATACCTACCACACGTTCAGTTTCGCGGATTATTATGATCCGAAATGGATGCATTTCCGCAGTTTGCGCGTGATCAACGATGATCTCGTATTGCCGGGTAACGGCTTTGGCGCGCATCCGCATCGCGATATGGAAATCATCACCTACGTCCTGAGCGGTGCGCTCGAACACAAGGATTCGATGGGCAACGGCAGCGTCATCCGGCCGGGCAACATCCAATACATGTCCGCCGGCAGCGGCGTGACGCACAGCGAATTCAATCCATCGCCGGACGAGGCGGTGCGGCTGTTGCAAATCTGGATCATGCCGGATGAGAAAGGCGCGAAGCCGCGTTACGCCGAAAAATCATTGAGCGACAAACCGGCGGGCCAATTGCATCTGATGGCCAGCAAGGCTGGTCGCGACGGCTCGATTGCCATCCGCCAGGACGCGGATTTGTGGCTGGCGAAATTGGAAGCGGGACAAAACGTTTCGCACACGCTCGCAAAAAATCGTAACGCGTGGGTGCATGTCGCGGAAGGCGAAATTGTTTTGAATGGCAAAACGCTTTCCGGCGGCGACGCGGCGGCGGTGGCGGATGAAACGAAACTGGAATTGTCGGCGAACAAGCCGTCGCAGGTGTTGTTGTTCGACTTGAATTGAAACTGTAGCGGTGCTCTATGAGCGCCGGAACGAAAATGAATCCAAAATGGCGGCGGTCATAGACCGCCGCTACAACCAAAAACCAAAACCGAACTAAAAATCCAAAACTATGACAACTGTATCCGTTATTTATTTTTCCGGCTCCGGCCATACAACAAAATTGGCGGAAGCCGTTCACAAAGGCGCGGCGTCTGTTCCCGGCGTCAAAACCAATCTCATTTCCATCAACGGCGATGACATTGTCAAAGGTCGTTACAAAAATGACGACGTTTTTGCCAAGCTTGATGCGAGCAACGCGATCATTTTCGGCAGCCCGACTTACATGGGCGGACCGTCCGCGCAATTCAAAGCGTTCGCCGATGCTTCGAGCATCAAATGGTTTTCATCCGCATGGCGCGATAAAATTGCTTCGGGCTTTTCCGTTTCTGGCAGTCCGAGCGGCGACAAATTCAGCACACTGCAATATTTTCATACGCTCGCGATGCAGCACGGCATGATTTGGATTGGCCTTGGCGAGATGCCGATGCAACCGAATGGCGTGAATCGTCTCGGCAGTTTTGGCGGCGCAATGGGACAAGCCATGCAGGAATCGCCGGACGAAAAACCAAGCACGGAAGATAAATTGACCGGCGAACTGCTCGGCAAACGCGTGGCAGAACTTGCGCTGAAATTGAAAAAATAAATTCCAATTCCCAAGACCAATACAAATCCAATTATGAAAATTGCAACCATTATCGCCCGATTGTTACTCGGATTGATCTTCACCGTCTTCGGCTTGAATGCATTTCTTCATTTCATCCCCATGCCGCCACCACCGGCAGGATTGGCGAGCGACTATTTCCAGGCACTGTTTATGAGTCATTATTTTTATGTCGTTGCCGTTGTGCAAATTGTCGGCGGATTAATTTTGTTGGGCGGCCGCTTTACGGCGCTTGCGCTCACGCTGCTTGGGCCGGTGATCGTAAATATTCTTTGTTTTCACATTTTTCTGAATCATCAGGGCTGGCAACTTGCAGCAGCCGTGTCCGTGCTCGCGCTGTTTTTGCTTTGGCGTTATCGCGGGAATTTTGCCGGACTTTTAAAGGCGTAAACTATTTCTGTCATGACAGCTCCGCATAAATCAATTGATTCCGGCGTCGGTATCGGTCACGTTCATTTGAAGGTGGCCGATCTCGAACGTTCACTGCAATTTTATTGCGGCGTGCTGGGGTTTGAATTGCAACAGCGGTTCGGTTCGCAAGCGGCGTTCATTTCTGCCGGCGGTTATCATCATCACATCGGCCTGAACACATGGGAAAGCAAAGGCGGCTCGCGGCCGCCGCCCGGCACGACCGGTTTATATCACGCCGCCATTTTGTATCCGACGCGTGCGGCGCTGGCCGATGCCTTGCGCCGGCTCATCGCGGCGGGAATTGAAATTGACGGTGCTGCCGACCATGGCGTGAGCGAGGCGATTTATTTGCGCGACCCGGATGACAATGGCTTGGAAATCTATTGGGATCGTCCGCGCGAACAATGGCCGCGAGATGCGGATGGCAATTTGGCCATGACGACGCAACCGCTGAATCTGGAATCGCTGCTTGGAGAATCGGTTAACGAATAAAGGCTTCCCCGTTTTCTTTTTCCGGCGAAACGTTAAATTGACCGCGTGCAAAAATTGCCGCGCGAATTTTACGACCGCGACACGATTCTCGTCGCCAAAGAATTGCTCGGGAAATTTCTCGTCCACATTTGCGATGGCGTCGAGCGCGTTGGCAAAATTGTCGAGACGGAGGCGTATCTTGGCCCGCATGATTTGGCGGCGCATTCAGCGCGCGGATTGACGCCGCGCACGAAGGTGATGTTCGGGCCGCCCGGCCATGCCTACGTTTATTTCATTTACGGAATGTATTTCTGCATGAATGTCGTCACCGAGCCGGAAGGAAAAGCCGCAGCGGTTTTATTGCGCGCGCTGGAGCCGATGAAAAATGTCTCCGGCAAAACGAGCGGGCCGGGTTTGCTTTGCCGCGCGATGCAGATTGATAAAAAGCTCAACGGCCACGATTTGTCGAGCGACGATTTTTATATTGCCGCGCCGACGAAAGCGGAAATGTTCAAAACGATTAAACGCCCGCGCATCGGTGTGGATTATGCGAAACATTGGGCGCGACGACATTTGCGGTTTTACGTCAAAGGCAGTCCGTGGGTGTCGAGGAAGTAAAAAACGGAGCGCAGATTTCTCCACGCTCCGTCGTGAAATTATCGCTGTTGATTAGTAGCGATCACGTCCGCCGCCGTATTCACGACGACCGCCGCCGCCACCGCCGCGGAATTCACGACGTCCACCGCCGCCGCCGGAGCGTTCTTCACGCGGGCGGGCAATGTTGACGGTGAGGGCGCGGCCATCCAATTCTTTGCCGTTCAAACCGTCAATGGCTTTCTGGGCTTCTTCGGGTGTGCTCATGGTGACGAAAGCGAATCCGCGCGGGCGATTGGTGGCGCGATCCATCATCAGATTGGTTTCTGTGACGGTGCCGTGCGCTGCAAATGCGTCCTGCAAGTCGTTTTCCGTGGTGTTGAAGGAAAGATTTCCTACAAACAGTTTATTGTTCATGTGATTTGAGTCTCCTTGATGCTATGCTTACCAAACTGTTCCCGACTGCCGGGTTTCAAATCATCACTGAAGTTTTTCACCTGAAGATTTACCATGAATGGGGCGTTGAGCTATCTATTTGACGCCGCAACCTTCGCATATCCACGGAAAATAGCAATCATTATTGCGAAAAAGTTTTTTGGCCAATGTTTTGTAATTCGTCGCGCCTACGCTAAATTGTTGAGTGAGCTTTGATTTCGCGAGCTTTATCGGCGATCTCTGGCAGGACAAACCGGGGCTGGTGGTGCTGTTGTTTGGCGGTGGAATCCTCTTCGTGCTGCTTGTGATTGACGCATGGCGCCATCGCCGAAAGATGCGCCGGCGCCACCGCGTCCATCATCACAAGCACTAGGTTACTGCACAAATGAATTGGTAAGCGACGCGGACTCAGCGGTTTCTTTTTTCGCCAGTTCCTGTTTCTCATTCCATTCGCCGATGGCTTTGGCGACATCGTGGCCGCGGGAATCGAGATAATGGTTGATCTGTTCTTTATATTGCTGGAAAACAGCCGATTTTTCGTCCGCACTGCCGCCGTCCATGGCTTCATCGCGGGCCTGTTTCAGCCATGCAAGGATTTTGGCTTTTTCCTCGTCCGTGAGGTTGGGGACGATTTGGCAATAGGCATCGTAGGTGAATTCCACCTTGCCGTAAGTCAATTTATCTTTGACCTTTTCAATTTGTTCCGGCGTCAAATCCTGTGAAAGCTTGGCGACAAAACGGTCATGCAACGGTTTGGACATTTCCGGAAACATTTCCACGCGCGCTTGGGACCATGCGGTGGAACCTTTTTGAAGATTTGCCAGTTCCGCGTCAATCGCTTCATCACGCGCTCGCAATGCATGATAATGCGCGACAATGGCCGCGTGCACATAATTGGATTTCGCAGGATCCGTCAATTTGAGGACCTCCAAAATCTTCTGCGTGCGATTTTCAACGGAGCGGTTGTAAAGCGCTTCCCGTTCGGACGGCGACAACGGCGGCGTGCTCATCACCGGCGGATTGTCCGTTTGCGCCGGCGAAACGGCGACAAAAACCGTCGAAAGCAAAATACCCGAAATCAAAGCTTTGAATTTCATAATGCCATTTCTACTCCTTTTTCCGATTGAGTCACGCAAAAAAACGCCGATTTAAGGCAGGTTTCCGAAGTAAAAACTAACCGCGCCATGGTAGTCTCCATGCGCCGCGGCGCGCTCGCCGGACGGACTGACAACTTCCGCGCGCTGGAATTTGCTGCCGACCGGTGGAATAGCATTCAAAAATCCTAAACCGCAATCCGGCAACGATGGTGTCGTATTCCCACCTAATTTTGCCGGTGGAAATTCTGGCGTCAGCACCTGCACGAAAGGAATATTTTTCGGCACAACCGTGATTTCGCCCTCCGCCGTTTGCAATTGCAGCCAGCGAACATTTGCGAAACAGCCTTTGAATTCCGGATAAATCCAATCGCGCCAGCCCGTGATGGTATTGTTGTAATCATTTTGCCAGACGCTCAACTCGACGCCTTCTCTGCGATTTTTCCAGACGCGATACGGCCCGTCGCCGAGCCAGCGCTTTGATTTCACGAGATTTTCCGGATAATCAAAAACGACGCCGAAGAAATCGTTCGTGCCTTCGGCGGAATAAGTGTAATCGCATTGCAGCCAGCCATCGTCGCGCAATTTCCAGGAAACGTGTTTGAGAACTGAATTGGTCGTGGCGATGCGCGGACCGTTCGCGAGAGAAAATTTCTTTCCGTCGCGTTCCACGGAAACCAATTCGCCATTTTCAATTTGAGCGTCAATTCCTTTGCCTTCCAATTCCATCATTCCGCCGTTGGTTCCATAAAAATCCGCCTGCGAAATGACGCCAACATTTTCCGGCAAAATCTTTTCTTCGCGCCACGGCCAGACATACGTCCAAAGCTGGCGACCATGCGGATCGCTCACGCGCAATGCCAATGCGTCCGCATGTTTTTCCGCTTTCGGCAAATGAAGGCGCAACAAACCTTTCCCGCCCGGCGGAATTTCCGGGCCGTTGATCTTTCCTGTGGCGAGAATTTTGAAATCACCTTTGGCATCCGGCGTGGAAAATTTCCGCAATTGCCATTCGAATTGGCAGTCTTTGGCGTCGGTGAAACTGAAATGGTTTTCAATATCGAAAACGCCGTTGGTCTGGTGCGACATCCGATAATGTCTATCAATGACGAAAACACCATTCGTTTCCGGAGTTATTTGTATGGGCGACCAGATTTTCTTGATCGTGTAAAAACTTCCTTCGCGCTGGCGATAAGGTCCGACAATCCCGTCCGGCGCCTGATTTCCCGCGACATCAATGGTTCCGGTGAACGGATTGTTCACGCCCTCGTCCAGAAACGCCCAGATAAATCCGCCGCCGAGATATTTCGAATGTGACATCAAATTCCAGACCTCCGCAAATCCCGCGCCCGCGCCGCCGTCGTAAAGCCCGTGCATAAATTCCGTGGGCATATAAATGAATTTCCGCGGTGAATTTGTATCGGCGAAATAATTGTTTTTATGAAACGTGATCGGCCAGCCCTCGCAGGCCAATTTTGTAAAATCGTAGGGCAGATAATGCGCCGTGTTCATGCCGCTGAACGGCGCCCACGGATGCAACACGCGACGTTGTTGCAGATCGTATTTGCCAAAAAGATTGTCGAGATTCGTGTTGAAGCCGCCTTCGTTTCCGTTGTCCCAAAATAAAATTGAAGGATGATTCGCGTCGTGCGTGACCATTTCCTTCACCAATTTCGTGCCGGTTTCATTGTCGTAAGCGTGATGCCAGCCAGCAAGTTCGTCCAAAACGTAAAGCCCAAGCTGGTCGCACAAATCCAGGAACTGCGCATCCGGTGGATAATGCGACATGCGAACGGCGTTCATGTTGGCGTCTTTTATCGTTTCGATATCGAGGCGTTGGACGGCTTCACTCAAGCAGCGACCGGAATCCGGCCAGAACGAATGACGGTCGCAACCTTTCAAAACGATGCGCCGACCGTTGAGATAAAGTCCATCGCCGTCGCGGACTTCAAACGTGCGAAAACCGAATCGTCGTGAAATTTCGTGAACGGTTTTGCCGTTTTGTTTCAACCGGATTCGAACCTGATAAAGATTCGGCATTTCAGCGCTCCAAAGTTTGGGCGAAGTGATTTGCGTTTGGAGATTTGCCATGTCCGGGCGACCACCGCCGGCAATGACCGGAGCGGCGAATGGTTTTCCGATATTTTTCCCAGCGAGCGTTTGGATCTGCGCTTCGACCTGCCACGCATTTGTGAGTCCATTTAGGAAAACTTCGGCAGAAAAATTTCCATCCGCTTTTGCGTCAATCGCGACACGTTCGATAAATTGTCGCGGCACGGCTTCGAGATAGACCGGGCGGAAAATGCCGCCATACATCCAGAAATCGCCGGTGCGCTCGGCGCCATTAACGGACGCGTTGGCGGAATGTTTGGCGACGGTGACTTCGAGTTTATTCTCATCGCCAAATTTTACGAGCGACGTGATATCGTATTTGAATTGATAATAGCCGCCTTGATGCGTCGGGCCGGCGCTGTGGCCGTTGATTTTCGCGCTCGTGTCCGTCATCGCGCCGTCAAAAACGAGAAAAATCCGTTTGCCGTCCCAATTTTTGGGAACCGAAAATTCATGTTCGTAAAGTCCCGACTCCGCGTCCGGCGCATCGCGGTGATAAGTCAATGTGCCAAAACCGTGAAGTTCCCAATTGGACGGCACGACGAGATTGGTCCAATAACCGGATTGCGCGCCGCCGGTGCAAAAGAATTTCCACGGCACCGCGTCGTCTTTGCCATGCCCGGAAAGGAATTGGATTTCCGTTTGTTGCGCGAAAAGAATTTTAGCGGCCCAAAATAAAAATGCCGCGGCGATCAGAACTTTTTTCATCGGAAATTTTAGCCTTTCAAATGCAACCGGAATTCCGTCGGCGTCATGCCGGTGTGATGGCGGAAGAAATGGCTGAAATAAAATTCACTGGAAAAATTGAGCTGGCCGGCCACGTCTTTGACCGAAAGCCGTTTGTCGGCGAGCAACAGTCGCGCCTGGTCGAGCCGCGCCCGCTGGATGTGCGCATGAATCGTTCCCTGACCGGAATTTTGGAACAGCGCGCGCAAGCCGGAATAGCTTACTTTGCCGATGGCCGCGAGTTCCTTGGCTTTCCAATCGCGCAACGGATTGGCCGAAATCGCGTTGAGCACGCGCACGACCGGCGCGGGCATTTCCGCATGCGGCGACGTAAGCAGTTCACGCGACATCAGCAATTTCCCCATCATCGTCGTGATGACCAAATGCACCTGCCATTCCCAACCGGTTGGGCGGCGACGAACGAGCCGGAGCAATTCACTCAACGTGCGCGTGACAAATTGAAAATCTTCGATAATGAATTCCGCGTTTTCTTTGACATGGAATTCTTCGTGCCAGAATTCCAGTCCCGGTCCGCCGAATCGAAATCCGGTGATCGTGAGATGTTGTCCCAGCGCGGGGATGTAAGAACGCGGCTGGCTCATATCCGTGAACCAGATTTTCTTTCCGCGCCGCAAAGCAAGGCGTTGTGATTTGTGCGCCAGTTCGCCTTCCCCCGATTGCACCCAGAATAAATGCGCGCCCGGCTTTTCAAAGCTCTCGTGATGGTCCGGCTGCGTCAGCCGGCGCGAACCGATTGAAAATAAATGCCACAAGAGCCGCCGCGCGATCGGCGACGGATCCACAAAGATCAAATTGTCTGAAGATTCCGGCATTTAATTTTTTATAAATTCCTGCGGCCAAGAATAGCTGCCCGGCTTGATGGTCAGCAAAATTTTTTTTTCGCCGTCCGCCAGCAACGTTGCCACGCCCGGCGCTTCTTCGCACAGGACTTTCAGCCGCTTCCAGCCCATCTGTCGCACCAGCGCGGCCGAAGTCGCGCCGCCTTCGGAAAAAATATGCGAGACATTGGCGTGTCGCAGCGCCGACACCGCGATTTGCGCGATGTGTTCGGACAATTTTTCCGATGCTTTTGAATCTTTCATTTGCGGCAGGCCGACCGTCAACACGACGCGGCGATGCGAATCAAACGCCGCCACGATGCGCTGCCCAATCGCATCCACCGCCGCGGGAACGAGATTCGCGCCCCACGACAATTCCAGCGGCAATGAAAACACCGGCGTTTTTTCCCGTTTGGCAGCCGCAGCAAATTTTCGCGCCGAAACGCTTGCGGTTCCACTGACGAAAAATTCCCGGGCCTCGCCGCCGGTCAAAAGATTTTCCGGTCGCACCGTGCCATCACCGGCATTTTTTGCCGTTAGCAGCGCGTTAAAAAATTCCGCCCCGCCGGCAGGAAAGATTTTTTCGTCATGGCATTTTGCCCATTGCGCAACATCGGCTGAAGTTGCCGCTTCCGCAATCACAATTCCATTTTCTCGAATTTTTTCACCGGCTTTGCAAACGTTGATGGAAAATGTCGGCGGCAATTTCACCAGTTCCAGCACCTGCGGCGAACGGCGCGGAAATTGCGGGTCGCGCACAAATTCAGTTTTATGGATCGGCTTTGAGCCGACGAAATAGTTTCCGTTGAAAATGGTCCGTCCGAGCGATGGATTGGCTGGCGCAAGCAACGCGCATTGGAAATCAAGTTGTTTCATCACGGCTTCGATTTCCGCGCTGACATGTCCGCGCAAAACCGAATCCACCTTTTTATAAATCCATTTTGCGCCTGCGTCACGCAACAGTTTGGCCGCGTCCGCGGCGCGTCTGGCCGCTTCATCAGCCGTCTGCGAACGGGAATCCGCGTCCACGCAGACCAGATCCGCATCGCCACTCGGCTCGCCACTGAAAATGATTTCCGCGCGTAAACCATGACGCAAACCGATGGCGCCAATTTCAGCGGCACCGGTCAAATCGTCTGCAATCACGCCGATCATATTTTTGCTTTTGCCAAATCAGCCGCCACGCGAATGGCAGAAAATAAACTGGTCGTATCGGCTTTGCCCTGCCAGGCGATGTCGAATGCGGTCCCGTGATCCACGGAGGTGCGGACAATCGGCAAACCAAGCGTCGTGTTCACGCCGGTGTCGAACGCGAGCATTTTGAACGGGATATGTCCCTGGTCATGATACAGCGTGACAATCGCGTCAAAATTTCGGCGCTGGTTCGCCGTAAATGCCGCATCCGGCGGCAACGGACCGACAATGGAAATGCCTTTTTGTTTTGCCTGTGCGACGGCCGGCGCGACGAATTTCTCTTCTTCGCGATTTCCGAAAAGTCCATTTTCGCCCGCGTGCGGATTCAATCCGCAAATGGCGAGCTTCGGTTTGCGGCGCAAGATGCGTTGCATCGCCCGGGCTGTGAGTTCGATCACGTCCAAAATCCGTTGTGAAGAAATTTTTTTCGGCACTTCAACAAAACCGATGTGCGTCGTCACCATGCTCACCGTCAATTTGTCCGAATACAGCATCATGCAACTGCGTTTTGTTTTGGTCAGCGCGGTGAAGATTTCCGTATGGCCGGGAAATTTGACGCCAGCCAGATGCAATGCTTCTTTATGGATCGGCGCGGTGACGACGCCGTGAATTTTTTCCGCCAGCGCGGCCGAAATGGCGCGCTCGATGTAAATGTATCCGGCGCGACCGCACGCGGCGGAGATTTTTCCGGGACGGATTTTATTCGCATCCAACGCGGCGCAATCAACGATGACTGGTTCATCAACCCGGGAAAGTTTTTGAAATTCAGAGGCCGATAAAATCCGCAAAAGACTTTTTCCAAAACTCTTGCGGCGGTGGCGCGAAATTTTTTGGCCGACCAATTGCAAAACGCCCGCATCGCCGAACAAAACCGGCGTGCAGCTTTTGCGGATGGAAGGTTCGCGGATGGCGGCAAGGCAAATTTCCGGGCCGATGCCGGCCGGATCGCCCATCGTCAAACCGAGAACTGGTCGCGCGGCTTTCATTTTACATTCAGCAAATACAGCCGTTCCATTTCCAGGCGAAGTTTCTGCAATTGAGCCTCGGTGACTGGCTTGAGCGGCGGGAAAACGTGTGGCGCGCAAAACCCGCACAAATGGAGCGCCGCTTTTAAAACGGAAAGCGATTCGTTCAATGTGCGGCCTTTTTGATAGAGCGCGGCGACGGCATTCATGCGGGCAAAATGCGTTTCCGCTTCCGTCCAATCGCCCAGGCGCGCCGTGGCGCAGAGCTTGCCGCAGGTGGACGGAATCAAATTACCAACGCTGGGAACGATTCCGTCCGCACCAAGTCGCAGGCCTTTTTCCATGAGCGCGCCGACGCCGATGAAAATGGAAAAATTATCGCGACCGCTGAAACGTTTGAGCAATTCTTCATGGCGCGCCGGATTATTCTCGGAATCTTTAATGCCGGCGAAATTCGGATGACCGAGCAATTGTTCAACCACATCCAAAGGAATGGAAACTTTGGTCGTCATCGGCATGTTGTAAAGCACCAGCGGGCCATTCAATCCATCCAACAACGTTCGATACCACGGCAGAATACCGGCAATTGGAATCTCAACCGGCGGGCGCGAGACGACGGCGTCCGCACCGGCGCGAAGGTAATCGTTGCCCGCGGCGATTTCTTCCGGATGCGAATCCCCGATGCCGGCGAAAATGCGCGCGGCGCCTTTGACGCGTTTCACCGTTTGTTTCACCAATCGAAGGCGGTATTCGCGCGGAATCGAACCGCCTTCACCGGTCGTGCCCATGATAAAAATTCCGTCCACGCCGCCGGCCAATAATGAATCCACGAGCCGGTCCACGGATGGCTCATCCAATTTCCCATCGGCGGTGATGGGCGTGACCATCGGCACGACCACGCCGCCATATTTTGCTCCAACTTTAACTTCTGACTTCATTTCAATAGATTGCCTCGTAAATTTTTTTCGCATCGCTTTCCGTGACCGGGCGCAAATTGTTTTTCAAAAGCCGCTGCACCTGTAGCGCCGATTTCGCCATCGCGGGAATCGCGTCGCGGGGAATTTTCAATTCGGAAAGTTTTTGCGGCACCCCGCAATCGCGCGACAGTTTGGCCAGTTGTTCGATGCCGTGTTCGGCGGTTTGCAACGTTGAACCGTTGCGCGCAATTCCGGTCGCGACGGCGATTTCCGCATAGCGTTCCGGCGCGGCCGGCAAATTGAATCTTAAAACTTCCGGCATCAGGATCGCGTTCGAAACGCCGTGCGCGATGTGGAATTTTCCGCCCAGCGGATAAGAGAGCGCGTGAATGGCGGCGGTATTCACCGGCCCAAGGCACAGGCCGCCGTAATAACTTCCCAGTGCCAGCGCCGCGCGGGCTTCAATATCATTTCCATCGCGAACGGCGCGCAGAAGATTTTTGGAAATCAGTTCAACGCCGCGCAACGCATAAACATCGACGATCGGATGCGCGAATTTATTGGCAAAGGCTTCGATGCAATGGGTCAAAGCATCCAGTCCGGTCGCCGCGGTGACGACGGGCGGAACGGAAAGGGTCAGCAACGGATCAATGAATGCGGCATCGGGAACAAGGTGCGGACTGACGACGCCTTTTTTCAATTCATCGATTTCATCCAGCAAAATTGCGTTGGGCGAAACTTCTGCTCCGGTTCCGGCGGTTGTCGGAAGGCAGACGAGTGGCAATTGCCGATCGCGAAGCAAATTGATCCCGAACACGTCCGAAACGGTTTGATTTCCAAATGTGAGCGCGGCGATGAGTTTGGCGACATCAATCGCGCTGCCGCCGCCGATGCCGAGCACGCCGTCAATTTTTTCCGCGCGCGCCTGTTGCAAAACCATTTCAAAAAAATTGCGGGTCGGTTCGCTGTCCACCGGCGCGGATTGAATGATTTCAATTTTTGAATTTATCAGCGCGGCGCTGATTTCGCCGAGCGTAGGTAGAACCGGCGTGCTGGAAACGAGCAACACGCGTTTGACTCCGCGTTGGGTGAGAAATTCGGCGCACTGTGGAGCGCAGCCGTTTCCGAAGACGATGCGCGGCGGTTGGAGCAGGGTGATGGTGTTCACACGTTTTCTCCTGCAGCGGACGAAGGAATGGCTTCCGCCTGCCGCGCGGTCTTGCGTTTTTCCAGCCAGCCCCAAAGTGTCCATTCCTGTCTGACATTCGGATCGGCGGGAAAGAACCAGCTTGCCAGCCAGCCGATCACAAGGACGATGATGTGGCCAATGACGCCGATCATGACGCTGGGCCAGGTATAATTGTGATCGCCCAGATCAATGATCGCGTTTTTGCCGCTGGTGAGCGTCGCCCACGCGGTGAAAATGAGCATGGCAATGATTCCAATCCAAAGTCCCTGGCGGTTGGCGCGCCGCGAGAGAAACGCGAGCATGAACATTCCTGCCAATCCGCCAGCGACGATTGCCGTGGCGGCATAATAAAGTTTCAGCGCGCTTTCACCTTTGCCGGCGATGAAGAGACCGATTCCGACGGCGATCGTGCCGCAAACAGCGACGACGATTTTGCCGACGAGCAACAGGTGTTTGTCCGTCGAATTCGGACGCAACTTGCGATAATAATCCTCGGTGAAAACGGCGGAAAGACAGTTCAAATCGGATGACATCGTGGACATCGCGGCGGAGTAAAGCGCGGCCATGAAAATGCCGGCTAATCCGGCAGGAATTTTCGTTGTCAGAAAATACGGGAAGACTTCGTCGGAAATGATTTTGCCGTTGGCATCAAAAAGGTTTGGCGGCAAGGTGTCAGGCGAAAGCTGGTAATACGCCCAAAGCAACGTGCCCACGAGCATGAACGCCGTCCACGCCGGGACGCACAAAATCGCGCCCATCGCCACGCCGCGCAACGCGCCGCGATCGGATTTGGCCACGAGGTAACGCTGCACGAGCGTTTGGTCCGCGGCATATTTCTGCAGATACCAAAACGCGCCGTAAATGAGCATGACCCAAAAATTTCCGTTGGCGGTGAGGTCGAAATTGAAATCGCCCAGGCTCATTTTATGTTTTTCCGATGCCAGATGAAATGCTGCGCCCGGGCCGCCGGGCATGATGGAAAACAAAACCCCAATGACGACGATGACGCCGATGAGTTTGACGATGCCTTGCAACACTTCCGTCCAAATCACCGCTTCCAATCCGCCGAGCAAGGTGTAAACAACGGTCAAAACGCCCGCGCCGAGGATGACGTGAAATTTGTCCCAGCCGGTCATGCCGCAAACTGCCACCGTGACCGTGAACAGCACAAAACCCATTTTTGAAAAATGTCCCGCCGAAAAAGCCAGCGCCGAATAAGCCCGTGAACCGTAGCCGAAACGTTTCTCAAAATATTCGTAAGCAGTCATGCCGACGGCGTGGCGGAAAAATGAGATCAAGACCGTTCCCACCACGATCAAAACACCAACAGCCATGAAGCCGGGCACCAGTTGATTCCAATTTCCTTTGAATGCCGCGCCGGGATAGGCGATGAATGTGATGCTGCTGATGATCGTGGCAAAAACGGAGAGTCCCATCGCCCACCACGGCACGCGGCGTTCAGCCACGAAATATGTTTCGGTCGATTTCTGCCGGCGCGTGAACCAAAGTCCGATGCACGCGACGGCGATGAAATAAATCGCGATGACAACTAAATCCAACGGACGCATCGAAGTCATTTTTTGCCTCTTTCTTTTTGCATCGGTAATGTTCCGGCGAACATTCCGTTGGTGAAATTATACGCGCCGGTCAATTCGCCTTTTTCATTCCATTGATACGCCGGGCCGTTGGCGACAAATCCAAAAAAGCTCCGGTCCAAATCGCGCGCCTTTGGCTTCGTGTTCCAGTGGGATTCGACACGTTTCTTACCGTTGCTCCAAAAATGCGTCCAAACCGCCGTGTTTTTTTTCAAATCGCTTTCCCATGTCCACAGCTTCGTTCCATCCGGCAACCAAAACGTTTCCGTGCCGGATTTGCGACCGTTGACGTAAGTGACTTCGTGTTGTTTTGCGCCGCTTTCATAAAAATCGGTTTCTGTGCCGTTGAGCAAATAACGTCCATGCGGACAAATCCGCGCGCTCCATTTCGAACGCAATTTGCCGGTGGGATAATTTTCCGAAAAATCTTTGACCGCGCCGCCGGAATTTTCAGGCGCAATGTCGCCGGCATTCGACCAAATCCACGCTTCGTTCATTTCGTATTGCAAACATGGTTGAGTTTCCGTCGTCAAAACATGGATCACGCCACCTGGTGCCTGCCGCGCTGTGACGTAGCCGAGCGTGCCATGCTTGCGAAATTGGTGATTCAGCAATTGCACGGGCAACGTTTTGATATGCCAGGATTCGCCGTTGTTGGTTGAAATGGCGACGAAACAGCCGTCACCATTTTTCCAACCTTTCGGCGGCGGACGATCTGCCTTTTGCAGCCATGCGTCGCTCACGAAAAACAGATTTCCATCCGCCAGCCGGATCATGCTTGGCCGTTGCGCGCTGCCGAGCGGCGGAAAAGGCGATTCTTTGCTCGTGCTCCAGCTTTCGCCCCAATTGGTGGAAACATTTTCCGGCGACCAGCCGTTGACCGACGCGTTTTTTCCGCCGATAGAAAGCAATTTTCCTTTTTCACCCACGGGCACAATCACGGAATGCCGTCCACCGGTGCGCCCGGACATTTGATGCCAATGAATTCCGTCATCGGTGCTGCGCCAGAGAAAACTTTTCGCGCCATCGCCGTCCATGGCGAAGTAAATCGTGCCGTCGGGTCCGCGAAAAGCGCTGGTGATCGGTTGCGGAGTGATATTTGTGGGCGTCTCATCCAATTGCGGAAGCGAGAGCGTCCATGTGGCACCATTGTCGGTCGAGGTCGCCATCTTAAAAGGAACGACGGCATCGCGACCGCCGCCAAAAAACCAAAGTTTATTGCCTTCCTGCCAGAGCAAACCGGATTGATCATTGTAATTTGCGGTTTTGTAAAACAGTTCCGGCATGTCCCATTCCTCCGCGCCGTAACGCAATCGCGCCTGCACAAACGATGTGGACGGATCGGCTTCGGCTTTGCCCGGCGGTGTGCTGAAATAAATTGCCAGGCAATCGCCATTGGGCAAAACCTCAAAACCCGGCGAATGATTATGCGTGAAGACGTTTGGATCCATTCCCGTCAGCGCCGCGAAATTATTTGTCAGGTTTTCCGGCGGAACCGGCATGGCGAATTGGACGTTGAAATAAGGGATTTTTGGATTCGGCCCCGAAATTTCAGGGCTTTGTTTAATGGCCGATTGATTGAACGCCGGCGGCAAGTTGGTTTTTAATGCCAGCACAAAATCATTTGTGCCGTCGGAAAAACAGTTATTCGCTCCAGCCGAAAGGTTCCATGCCATGACGGGAATGGAATTCGTTTCGGCCGCGACGGAGCTGCCAATAAAAATCAAGACACCGGCAGCCAACGACAGCCGGGACGACAACAGTTTTGTTTTTGAACACATTCTTGTGGACATAGTTATTTTATGAAATGCGCATTAAAATGGTCATCTGAAAACCGCCAAAAGATTTGATGAAAATGACTCGCGCCGGCGGTTTTTAATTTGAATTTGCTTTTTTAACGCATTGGTTAAAATTGGTCCATCAAATCCGGCACGAGCATAAAATTCTGGGGAGTGCGCGGCTCGATTCCTACGCCCGGCGCGAACACCGTTCGTTACGGTGGAAACACGAGCTGCGTGGAAGTCCGTTGCGGCGATGAAATCATCATTCTCGACGCCGGAACCGGCTTGCGTTTGCTCGGCCAGTCGCTGCTCAAAGAATTTAAAAACCAGCCGCTGAACCTGACGCTCCTCATCACGCACACTCATTGGGATCACATCCAGGGGTTGCCGTTTTTTGCGCCGATTTATAATTCCAAATGCCGTCTGCGCATCGTCGGATGCGAAGGCGCGCGCAAAGGCCTGCTTGCCGCACTTACCGGCCAGATGGAAAGCACCTATTTTCCGGTGCCGTTCGATAAACTGCCGAGCAATATCCAGATCGAAGAATTGGAAGATTTTAATTTCGACATCGGACCGGTTCTTATCCGCGCGCTTCGGGCAAACCATCCCGGCGTCTGCGTCGGCTACCGGCTTTTCTCGCCCGATGGCATCGTTTGTTTCTTCCCCGACACCGAGCCGCGCACCGGCGGCGACGACCGCGAAATGATCGATTTTATCCGCGATGCCGACGCATTGATCCTCGATTCGCAATACGATTGCGACGAATATCAATCGCACGTCGGCTGGGGACACGGCTGCGTGGACGATTCCGTCGCCCTCGCGCTCAAGTCCAACGTCAAAAAACTCTTCCTTTTTCATCACGACCCGAACCACGACGATAAAAAAATTGATGCCTTTGTCAAACGCGGCCGCGGCATCGTGGCCCGGCAAAAGGCAAAATTAAAAGTGGACGCCGCGCGTGAAGGATTGATGGTTTCGTTTGCTTCCAAAACCTGGCGGTGAAGAACTTTTTCCGCCGAGGCGAATGCTTTCCGTTATTGGGAATTATGCAACGCTTCAGAAGAAATCCATGCAGCATGCAGCGCGCTAAATTGATTGGTAACAACCTGATTACAAGCCGGTTAAATTCATAATTTCCGTCTGGCACCGTAGCTATCAATGCCAAAAGCACGACACTTAAAAGCGGTGAAAAAGTAGTGAATAATCGTTATCCGGCCGGCGATTCTTTCTCCAATTTTGCCAGCACTTCCGGATCCCGCACATCCGCCCACCGGCCTTGAATTTCCAATCCGGCAATTCTTTTTCCCGTGGCAATCATCGCGCTGATGGCATCCGTCAATTCATATTCGCCGCGCGGAGATTTCAGCAATCGTGCCGTGAAGTCAAAAAGCATTGGCCGGAAAATATAAATACCCGCATTATACCACGCCGCATCGCCGGACTTGATCCAGCCGCCGCGCCGCAATTGTTCCAACTGTTCCGGCGATGGCTTTTCCACCAGGCGCTTGAGGCAGAATTGTTCATCAAAGAAATTCAATCCGCCTTTCGTCACATCTTCACCGCGTGTGACGGTGATGACGCCGGCGAAATCATCTTCACCAAAACGGTTGAGCATTCGCGGATATGTTTCCGGTGAAACCAAAATATCACCGTAAGTCAGCAGAAACGGTGAATCGCCGATGAATTCTTTTGCCAGTTCTGGCGCTTTGCCCGTGCCATCCTGGACAATCTGCCGGCCAAAGGAAATTTGCGCGCCAAATTTTTTTCCGTCGTCAAAATGATTTTCAATCACCTCGGCCCGAAATCCGGTCACGATAAAAATGTCGCGCACGCCGGCGGCGACAATTCCGCTGACGATGTGTTCCAAAATGGGTTTGCCCTGCACATGCAGCATCGGCTTGGGCGACTCATTGGTGAGTTCCCGCATTCGCGTGCCTTTGCCGGCGGCTAAAATGACAGCTTTCACCAGTTAAATCAGGCAAGTGTCGCTAAAATTTTCTCCGCCGCGGCGCGCGGATTTTCGGCGGCGTAAATCGGCCGGCCGATCACGAGCCAATCGGCTCCGGCCTCAATCGCTTCTTTCGGCGTGAGCGTGCGCTTCTGGTCATCGGATTTTTCCGCGCCGGTTCGGATTCCAGGCGTCACCAATTGAATATGCGCCGGCAAAATTTCCCGCAAATCGGCGATCTCCAGAGGCGAACAAACCAATCCGCGCAAACCGGCTTTCGCGGCAAGATTGGCGAGCCGTTCAACTTGATGTCCGATATTTGGTTGAATCCCGATTTCCGCGAGCGTTGAATTATCGTGACTGGTCAAAACGGTGACACCAAGAACGAGCGGCGGATTTAATCCTGCTTGCGCGGCAGTTTCCTGTGCGGATTTTTCGGCCGCGCGCATCATTTCCAGCCCGCCGCTGGTGTGAATCGTGAGCATTTGGATGTCCAATCGCGCCGCTGCTGCAACGGCTTTGGCGACGGTGTTGGGAATATCGTGAAATTTCAAATCGAGAAAGACGCTCGCACCGGTGGCGCGGATTTTTTTGACGATTTCCGGGCCGGCGCTGGTGAACAGTTCGCTGCCGATTTTGAATGCGCCCACGACGGGCGCGATTTCTTTGGCGAGTTCCAGCGCGGCTCCCACAGTCGGAACGTCCAGAGCGGCAATGATGGGATTACGCATATCAGCCTTTATTTTCAAATAAACTTGGCGCGGAAGAACGGGCCAGCTCGACACAGCGGGAAAAAATTTCCGAAGGCGAATCGCCTTGCAGCGCAGATTCGGCGAGCGCTTGAGCTTCGGTCAATTTCAACCGGCGGATCATGTATTTGACCTGCGCAACCAGCGTCGGCGCGGCGCTCAATTCATCCACTCCCAGCCCGACGAGCAGAGGCGCGAGTGCCGGGTCGCCGGCGATTTCACCGCAAACGCCGGCCCAGATGCCGTTGCGATGCGCGGCATCAATGGTGTTTTTTATCAGGCGGATAATCGCCGGATGCGTCGGCTCATAGAGATGCGAAACGCGTTCGTTTGTGCGGTCGGCGGCGAGGGTGTATTGAATCAAATCGTTTGTGCCGATGCTGAAAAATTGCACGTGTTTGGCCAGTGAATCGGCGATGAGCGCGGCGGATGGAATTTCAATCATCGCGCCGATTTTCATTTGCTCATTGAATGGAATTTTCTCCGCGCGCAATTCGGATTTGCATTTTTCGACCATGGCATTGGCCTGCTTCAATTCATCAAGCCCCGAAATCATCGGATACATCATTTTGACGTGGCCGTCGGCGCTGGCGCGCAAAATGGCGCGGAGTTGGGCGCGAAAGAGTTCCGGTTGAGCCAGGCAAAAGCGGATGGCGCGCCAGCCGAGAAACGGGTTCATTTCCTGCGCCAATTGCAGGTGCGAGGCAAATTTATCGCCGCCCAAATCAAGCGTGCGGATGATGACCGGCTGCGGTTTGAGCGCGGTGGCAACTTGCCGGTAAACCTGATATTGCTCTTCCTCTGTGGGCGGCTTTTCGCGATTGATGAACAAAAATTCGGTGCGAAAGAGCCCGACGCCTTCCGCGCCGTGCGCGAGGACGGCTTCGATGTCGTTTTGGTCTTCGATATTGGCGGAAAGCGTGACGACTTTTCCGTCGAGCGTGACGGCCGATTGCGTTTTGATTTCACGCAATTTTTCATTGAGCGAGGCGCGGTTTTTTTCGAGCTGACCGTATTCAAAAAGAGTTTTATCGGTCGGATTGACGATGACGAGGCCGTTGTAGCCGTCGAGCAGCGCGTAATCGCCCGTCTCCAGTTCTTCGCTGATATGTTGCAAGCCGACGACGGCCGGAATGTCCATGGAGCGCGCAAGAATGGCCGTATGCGATGTCGGTCCGCCGATGTCTGTGGCAAAACCAAGGACCAGTTTGGTGTTCAGTTGCGCCGTGACCGATGGGCTTAGATCGTGTCCGACCAAAATGCATGGCTCGGTGATGCGGCGTAAATCGAACCCATCTTTTACCTCGAGTAAATTGTCCAAAACGCGCGAAGTCAAATCATGCATGTCGGCGGCGCGTTCGCGGAGGTATTCGTCATTGACGCCGGCGAGCACGTCAATGTAGCGTTCGGAAACGGTGTGAAAGGCAAATTCGGCGTTGATCTTTTGCTCACGGATCAATTTCAAAACTTCATCCACGAGCGCGCGATCTTCGAGCATCAACAAATGCGCGTCAAAAATATCGCCTTCTTTTGCGCCCATGTTTTGGACGACTTTGCGCTGGACTTCGGAGATTTGTTTCCGGGTTTTGGCGAGGGATTCTTCGAAGCGTTTGACTTCGGCGGCGATGTCATTTTCCAAAACTTCGCGGCGCGAAATGAAATGCCGCGCGCGGTGCATGACGAGAATTTTCCCGCGACAAACGCCGGCCGAAACGGCGATGCCGCGATACACTTTCTCCCCTTTCGTCTGAGCTGACATCGTGTCTGACAAGAGATACCGCAAGAATGGATGCTTGAAAAGAAATTCTGATGGAAAAATCGTTGAGCCGGCAACAAAAAAGCCCGCGCGAGGCGGGCTGAAATTGTTCTGCGACCGGCAATTTATGCACGTTCCATGTATTTGCCCGTGCGCGTGTCCACTTTGATTTTTTCGCCGGTTTTGATGAAGAGCGGCGCCTGGACGGTGATGCCGGTTTCGACCGTGATCGCTTTTTGCACGTTGTTGGCGGAATCGCCGCGAATGCCTTCCGGCGCGTCCGTCACGGTCAAAATCACCGACGACGGCAATTCCACGGAAACGGCTTTTTCTTCGACGAAGGTCACCGTAAGCTGGGCATTTTCCACGAGAAAATTTTTCGCATCACCGATCAATTCCGCGGCGAGCGTGACGGTTTCATAAGTTTCCGGGTCGGTGAAAACGTAATCTTCGCCATCTTTATAGCTGTATTCCATTTTTTTGGCAATCATCGGCACCGGCTCGATTTTTTCGGTCGAGCTGAAGCGCACGTCGGAAGATTTTCCCGTGCGGATGCTGCGGAGCGTCGCCTGCACAAAGGCGCGCAGGTTGCCCGGCGTGCGGTGTTGCATGTCGAGGACGACGGAAATGTCGCCGTTATAATTGATCGCCATTCCGCGGCGAAGATCGTTTGCTGTTGCCATAAATCAAAAATTTTCGCGCCAATTTGGAAAACGCGAGCCGCAAAAAGTAATTCAATTTGAAATGAAAGCAAGGTTGTTTTTCCGCAAAAACGGATTGTCGGAATTGATTTAAGAATTCCGCGGTGAATAACGCTCCCTTGACTTCCACAATCATTTGTGGGATAAAAAACTTCGACCACAATTAGCAGTGGTTTTATGCGTTGCCCTAAATGCGGTTGTTTGGAAGATAAAGTCATTGATTCGCGTTCTTCGCGCGAAGGAGCCACTATCCGCCGCCGCCGGGAATGTGCCAAATGCGGACATCGCTTCACCACTTACGAAGAAGTTGAGCACGAAGGCCTGATGGTTTTGAAACGCGATGGACGGCGGGAAGAATTTTCCCGCGACAAACTTTTGAGCGGCATCAAAAAAGCCTGCCAAAAACGGCCTGTTAGTTCCAAAGCGATGGAAGATCTGGTGGATCACGTCGTGGCTGCGGTGACGGAAAAATTTGAAAACGAAGTGCCTGGAGAATTTATCGGCAAAATGGTGATGGACGGATTGCGGGAACTGGACGAAGTCGCTTACGTCCGGTTCGCCAGCGTGTATCGCCGGTTTCAGGAAGCGACGGATTTTGTGCAAGAAGTAAAAAAATTGGAGGCTGCCAAATGATTGCTCTCAATTCTGATTGCCTGCTGTTTCAACTCGCCAACGGCGAAAGCATTCCCTGTTCGGCGGAAATGATTTGCGTCGAAATTGTTGGGAATTCCGCCGGGTTGCTGGACGCGGAAACACTGCGACACGCGACGGCATCGGTTTTTCACTATTTCAAAATTGATCTGGAACGCCAAAGCGTCACCGTCGGCGAATTTGCCAGCGCGCTTGAAAAAGTCCTGCGCGGTTTCGGATTGAATATCCGCACCGGTGCGATCCAATCCGATGTTCCGGGTGTCATCGAAACGGATTTGGGATTATTTGCGCGGGAATTCGGCGAAAACGCCGAACTGTTTTTTTATCCCCGTTTGCGCGATGAAGTGCGTTTTCAATTGCGTCATACGCCGCGATTGCTGCGGTTCCGCGGCTTGCGCGGCTGCGCCAAACAACTCGCCGGCGCGCGGCGCTGGAGCCATCGTTGCGAAAAAATTCAGGAACAAATCGTCGAGTATTTGCGCGGCTGTTTGACGGCCGATAAAGAGCAAAACGACTGCGCGCTGATGGTGGAATAAAAATCGCGCGATTCCCGCCGGTTCCGCGGCTTCATTTTCGATTTGCGTGGCACTGCGGGATTCGTGTTTATTGGCAGAAATCCTTGAAGTCATGAGCAAAACTCTCTTTGAGAAAATCATTGCCCGCGAAATTCCGGCGCAAATTGTTTACGAAGACGGAATGGTGTTGGCCATCCGCGACATCAATCCGCAGGCGCCGGTGCATGTTTTGATTTTTCCAAAAAAGGCGATTGCGCGCGTTGAGGAAGCGAAAATGGATGACAAACAAATTCTTGGCCATCTGTTGCTCAAAGCGGCGGAAGTCGCCAAAAAATTGCGGCTCGACGATGGCTATCGGCTGGTCATCAACAACGGCGCCGACGGCGGCGAAACGGTGCCGCATCTACATTGCCACATCCTCGGCGGACGGCACATGAATTGGCCGCCGGGTTGATCAGACTTTAGGCGTTCCGCCGCGTTTGAACAATTTCCGGAAGAAGGCCGCAATGGCCGCGATACCAATGATGATGAATTTCTTCGCGGCGAGCACAAAAACCCAAAGTCCTTTGAGCAATCCCAATTTTGCCGCGGCCGCCAAAGCGCCGCCGGCAACCAGCGTAGCGATACCGTATTTGGCGACCTTGTCCACCTTCGGATCGAAATCGGCGTAACGGCTGCCTTCTTTGAAATCCACCATGCCGAGGATTTCGGGCGTTTCCCCGTCAATCATCTCCAATTGATTGATTCCGGCAACGGCGTTCAATTCCAAGACACCCTTGCGTCCGAGAATGCGGATGTTGTAATTGAGCGTCTCGCCGTCTTCGCCTTCGAACTTCAATTTCTTTGCCCAATACAATTTATGCGTCGCAGAATCATAATGCGGCGGCGCGGCCCAGCCGAGCAATTCCACCGTCGGATAACCTTCCTTCTTGCGTTCTTTATTCGCTTCGGTGACGCCTTTTTGCATCTTTTTCAGCAAATCGTCGTAATTGATTTTGCTCGCGTCGTCGTCTTTCACATAACCATCTTCGCTGTAATCGATCGTCACCACCCAACAATTCGTATCGAGCGGCGTCAACCCGGCGGGAATCAAAAGTCCGAGCGGTTTTTGCTCATCCGGCGGATTGCCCCAAAGGTTTACCAGCACTTTTTCCGCGTCATCCGGACCGAGATAATTGAAATTCGTCGGCACCATCAACGTCGCCAGGCCGTTGTGCAAATCAATTTCGCCCTGCCGATATTTCAAACTTTTGAGCAGCGCGACCACTTTCGGCGGAAGCGCGTTGGTGTCATCTTGCGCGCGAAGGGAAAAAATCGCGGCTAAAAACAGGGTCAACAACAACAGCGAGGATTTCGTTTTCATGACAGGTTGGTTTTCCGTTCCGCTTCTGAAAGCGACGCGCCTTTCCGGAACGCCGTCATTTTGCGCCGGGCGGAATGATTGTCAATCGCGTTTGCAGGAATCTACTTTACAAATTCATGCAAAACGGCGCCGAGACGTTTGATTCCTTCACGGATATTTTCTTCGGTCGCATTGCCGAAGCTGATGCGCATTTCGTTGACCGGTTTGCGCCGCGACGGATCATCCGCATAACACAATTCGCCCGGCACATAGAGAACGTCGTTTTTCAATGCCGTTTGAAAAATTTTAGATTTCACGCCGGCGGGAATTCCCTTCGGCAATCGCGCCCAGAAATATAATCCGCCGCTGGATTCCCAAATCTCCACAGCCGATGGGAAATGTTTCGACAGCGCCTTCTTCATCACTGCGGCTTTTTGTCCGTAACGCTTTTCAATTTTCGCCACATGTTGGTCGTATAATCCGGATTTAAGCGCGCCGGCCAACAGTTGTTGCAACAAATTCGCCGTGCCGAAATCGTGATTGCCTTTGATGCGGTTGACCACATCGAAAATTTCTTCGGGCAAAATGCCAAAACCCACGCGCGCGCCCGGCGCAAACGGCTTGCTGTAAGTGCCGGTATAAATCACGCGCTCCGCCGCGCCGCGAATGGCCAGCGCCGACGGAATATCATCGCCGGCAAATCGCAATTCGCGATACGCCGCGTCTTCAACCAAATAAATTGGATGGCCGGCGGCTTTTTCAAATCGCTTTAGGATTTTCAGCGCCGTTGATTTCTTTGCGAATGATGTCGTCGCGCCGGTCGGGTTTTGGAAATAGCTGACGAGATAAAGCGCTTTGACGCGGCGCAATTGGCCGGATTTTTTTAACTGCGATAAAACTTTTTCCAGGTGAGCCAAATCAATTCCGTCGCGTTCCAATTTCACCCCGCGGGCGCGGACGCCCTGGCTTTGCAAAATGCTCAAAAAAACGAAATAGGTCGGGTCTTCCACAAGCACGATGTCGCCCTCATCGCAAAGCGCTTCGAGCGTCATGTAAAGCAATTGCTGGGAACCGCCGGTGATCATCAAGCGATCCGGTGAATAGGCTTTTGAATCGATATTTGCGCCATCCAATTTTTGCAAATGTCGCGCGGTCAGTTGCCGCAAATTCGTTTCGCCGGCGGTGATGCCGTATTGCAGCGCCGGCTGTCCGGTTTTGGAGTCATTCAAAATTTCGGTGAGCAATTTGCGGGACAATTCGACGGGCAGCGTTTCGTTGTCGGTGAATCCGGCGGCGAGCGAAATCAATTTTGGCCGCGAAAGCGCGGTTTGCATCAGCCATGAAATCGGTGGCGGCGCGGTGCGGCGGCCAAGAGCGGAAAGCGCAGTTTTCATTTAAGCGAAAAAATTGAACAACAAAGGAGCAGGGAAACCAAGATTGGAAATTTTATTCAGCTTCGCGCGCCAAAGACGCTGTCGAGAATGATTTGTTTGGTTTTCCAGATGAGCGCCATGGTGACGGCGAGCGGTGAAAGCCCGAGGAACAGCAGGAGCGAAACGTCCAGGTGTTGCGCCAAAGCCCAATTTCTGTCATCGAAAAATGCCGGCAAATCAAAAAGCTCGAGGGCGAGAATCGAAACGGCCACGACGACGATCCAGATCACCAGCATCCAGCGGTTGAGCACGGTGAATTGGCGCGTTTCCTGGCGCAACGTTTCGTCGGGCAGCATGGCGCCAAGTTGTTTGATGACGACATTGAGGTTGAACAGGAACAGCAGCGCGGACAGGAGAAAAACAAAAATGCCGGCGCGAAAATAAAATTCCTCCGGCATCCGGTTGAACCAGAACAAAAACGGACAGAGGCCGAGATTGACAAGGCCGAGCAATTTGGCGCGGTCGAGCGCGTTGCGCCAGGGCCGTTCCTGTTTTTGAAAATGACTCATTTGCCGGAGGCCGAAGAGAATGAGCGCATTGGCGATGATGGCGGGAACAATTCCAACCGGCTGCAAAAACCGGACTTCGGCGGTTTCGGCGCAAACGATGAGCGCGATGGGCAATCCCCAGAACAACGCCGATAATCCGCGCACAAGTTTGCCCAGCGAGCGAAGGAGTTCAGGATTCGGCGAATTTTCCATTAAACGAAAACGGGAGAATAGAAGATTGAAGGTGGAATTTGCAATGAACGAATTTCCATCACCGGTTCGCGGTCCGTTAAAAGCTCAAATAGGTATAAGCCTTCAATCCTTTTTCGTATTCATCGAGCAGGCGCATGGCTTCGCTCGGTTTCATGCGGTCGGATTTGATGGCTTCGTCCATCTGCGCTTTCATCTGGCGTTTCAATTCATTTTCGTCGTATTGCACGGCGGCCAGCGATTGGACGATGGTGTTGCCTTCGATGATTTCTTCAATGTAATAACCGCTCGGCTCGTCGGGTTCGAGAAAGACGTGGACTTCATTCACGCGGCCAAAAAGGTTGTGCAGATCGCCCATGATGTCCTGATACGCGCCCATCAGGAAAAAGCCGATATGATACGGTTCGGGCAAACCGTTGCCGTTGGAATTCAATTTATGCAACGGCAACGTGTCGCGCACATCGCGGAAATCAATGAACTTGTTGACCGCGCCGTCGGAATCACAGGTGATGTCAACGAGCGTGCCTTCGCGCGTCGGTTTTTCGTTAAGGCGCGAAATCGGCATGATGGGAAACAATTGCCCGAGCGCCCAATGATCGAGCAGCGACTGGAACACGGAAAAATTGCAAAGATATTGGTCGCCGAGCGAATCTTCGAGCTTGCGGATTTCTTCGGGCACGTAAGCCTGGCCTTTGAAACCTTCGACGACGGCGCTGCTGATCTGCCAATACAAATCTTCAATTTTGGCTTTATCTGGCAAGTCCATCATGCCGAGCGTGAACATGTGTTGCGCATCTTCGCGGCGTTCCAGCGCGTCGTGATATGCTTCCAGTTTATTCAACTTGCCGAGGTTCTTTTTGATGTCGAGCAATTCGCGGACGATGGCGTGCTCGTTATCGCCGTATTTCAAAAATTCGCCGGGCCGGATCTTTTCAATCGCACCGAAAACTTCGACGACCAGAACGCTGTGATGGGCGACGATGGCGCGGCCGCTTTCGCTGATAATGTTCGGATGCGGGACATTTTCCGCATTGCAAACGTCGGCGACGTAAAAGACGACGTCGTTGGTGTATTCCTGCAAGGTATAATTCGTCGATGAATCAAACGCACTGCGCGAGCCGTCGTAATCCACGCCCAGGCCGCCGCCGACATCGAGGAACTCGATGGCAAATCCCATCTTGTGCAGCTTGGCATAAAAGCGAGCGGCTTCCTGCACGGCTTTCTTGACGGTGAGAATGTCCGGCACCTGCGAGCCGATATGGAAGTGCAAAAGCTTCAGGCAATGGCCGAGATTTTCTGCGCGAAGCATTTCCGTGGCGGCGAGGATTTCCGCGGTGCTCAAACCGAACTTGGCATTTTCGCCGCCGCTTTCGGCCCATTTGCCCGCGCCTTTGCTCAACAACCGCGCGCGGATGCCGATGAGCGGTTCGACGCCGAGTTGTTTGGAAACGGAAATGATTTGCCGCAATTCCTCCAATTTTTCCACGACCATGATGACGCGTTTGCCGAGCTTGATGCCGAGCAGCGCCATTTTGATAAAATCCGCGTCTTTGTAACCGTTGCAGATGACGAGGCAGCCCTGATGATTCTGCAGCGCGAGGCCGGCAAACAATTCCGGTTTGCTGCCGACTTCGAGCCCGAAATCAAATGGCTTTCCGGCGTCGAGAATTTCTTCCACCACTTCACGGAGTTGATTGACCTTGATCGGAAAGACGCCGCGGTAACGGCCTTTGTAATTGTATTCGGTGATGGAATTTTGAAAGGCTTTGTTGATCGCTTCGACACGGTGGCGCAAAATGTCCTGAAACCGGATGAGCACCGGAAATTTCAATCCGCGTGCTTTCGCCTCTTCGATGACATCGGTGATATCCACGGGAATGCCGGCTTCCTGTTGCGGTTTGGCGACGACATGCCCGGCGTCGTTGATGTCAAAATACTTCGCGCCCCAGCGATGGATGTTATAAAGCGCCCGCGCAGCTTCGATGCTCCACGCATTGGCGTCAGATGAATTGCTCATTTCGTGATTTCGGCGATGCGAACTATAAAAGGCTCACGGCAGAAATCAATAAGCGGAATGAAAAAATTTTGCGAGAAATTTATTGTTCCGGCGCGGGGTCGTTGGCGAGCGGCGATGCTTTGCCGAGGCGCGCATTCGGATCCTGCTGGTGAATTTCCGTCCAGCTCGGCAATTCCAGGTAATCGGCGGCTTCGATGAGATTGGTGCGTTCCTGCGGATCGCTGGTGCTACTGGCGAGGTTTCGCAAATACGGAACGGCATCGCGGCTGGCGAATTGAATGGTGGATTCAAGCGCGGCGGCGCGGATGGTTTTGTCGGAATTGGTCAGGTCGGAAAGGATTTCATGCAACGATTCCGCATCGTCATTGGCCTGCAATTGCGAAAGTTTTTGAATTTCTTCGTGGATGGAAATGTCGTGGGCAGACATGCCGTTGGTGTCAATGTGCGGTCGCACGGTGAGAATGGGTTTGGCCGGCGGCGCATTTGAGAAAATTGGTTTCGTCATGACCATGGCCGGCGGAACGGCGGATGAATTGGCAGGCGCTACTGCCGCAACGGGAGCCGGGGCGGGGGCGGAATGTTTTGAGCGCAGCGCCAGGGCGATGACCGCCAATGCGATCAAAAGGATGGGAAAAATGATCTTTATTCGCATGGGATAATTAAACCAAAAAAACCGGCCCGAAACAAGTTCCGGGCCGGCTGAAATCGGGTCGATTCAATTTGATGATTTAGCCAGATTTTAAAGGCCGATCAAAATTCCACTGCCAATTTCGGTAACGGTTCCGACACATGGAAGATAGTCGTCCTTGCTGACATCGTAATTGTGTCCGTAGCCGGCAAAGGATTCTTTGGTGCTATCCGATTGGAATTGTCTGCCGTTGAAAATCGGCGTGCCAAAACCGGATTCAAAATAAGGAAGGTTGTAATCATACAGCGCCAGCGTCGAGCTGTCCCAATTCTCATTGCCGTAGCTGGTAAATTCAAACTCCCAATCTATTCCAACATTCCGGAAAGTATAGCTTCCATTTTTGCCATCTTTTTCCCAATAGGACGTATCTGAATAATCGGTATAAAGCACTTCGGTTTCAGTCAGATCCAAAATTAAATTGTTGTGTTTGTCCACAAGCCAAAAATCATCATTACCGTAATAGTAAATGATCCTGTCTCCGCTGTAGTTTTCCTGCCAATCGTTGGCGATGGCATTTACAAGGTCTTTGGAAGTGACGCGCATTTTTTTAATTTTGCCGTTATTGCCAGTATAGGTCATCGTCAGCTTGACATTGACGGCGTCTGCAAGTTCGTTGTCAATGACACCGGCTTTGGCACTGCTCAAACCGACAGTGAATAACCCTGCGGCAAGTGCGCAGGCCGACACCGCTCTGAATGTTGTTTTCATATTTGAACTCCTGTTTAGCTATGGTCTGGTTGTTTTTGTTGCCCACTGACGGCTCCAAGCATTTTTCCAATGACATTTTTTGTCAACACTAAACAAAACCGGCCCGAAACAAGTTCCGGGCCGGTCGGAATAAAGCTGAATCAATTATTTTAACGATTAAAGGGCGGTCACGATGCCGCTACCGTTTTGGAGGATGGTTCCCCAGACAGAAATATATTCATCGCTTGAAACGTTCCAATCGTGGCCATAGCCGCCGAAGCCATCGGTTTCTTTGATGGTTTCAAATTGCTTGCCCTTAAATATCGGCGACCAGTTTTCTGAATAGGTATAGCCGGTATAGTCACTGTAAAATGCGAGAGTAGATCCGTCCCAGGAACCATCGCTGTCGAATTCTAATTCGTAAATGTAACCGGTTTCGGCCTCGCGATAGCTGCCGTTTTTACCGCTTTTTTCACTGTAAGATTGATCGGAGTATTCATCATAGTAGAGAACATCATCCGAAGTCAGATTTTCCACGAGGTTGTTATGCTTATCCATCAACCAATAGTCGCCGTCCCAATAAACAATCTGGTCGCCTTTAAAGCTGATGCCAAAATCGGAGCTGATGGCGTTGACCATGTCTTTGGAAGTGATGCGCACTTTTTTTACTTTTCCATTATCAGAATAAGCTATGACCAGTTTCGCATTGAAGCCGGTTACAACTTCATTCTCAATCACTGTGGCTTGAACATTGCCGACGCCGATAATGAATAACCCTGCGGCAAGTGCGCAGGCCGACACCGCTCTGAATGTTGTTTTCATATTTGAACTCCTGTTTAGCCGTGGTCTGGTTGTTTTTGTTGCCCACTGACTGCTCCAAGCATTTTTCCAATGACATTTTTTGTCAATCTTAAACATTAGGATCGTTGCTTTTTCTATTGTTGTATGGGAAAAATTTTAAGTAACCAAAAACAAAACCGGCCCGGGACAATTAATTCCGGGCCGGCTGAATCAAAGGCAGAGAATCAGTCGATAAAAACCCCGCTTCCACTGGTTACGATCGTTCCGCTGACCGGGATATCGTCGCCGCTGATATAACCGTCATAGCCGGCGCCACCGACATAGTCTTTTGAAGTTTCGGACCAGAAATATCTTCCGTGAAAAACCGAACTTTCGGTGTAATTATAAGTGTAAGAACCGTAAAGGTAGTCGAATTCAATCGTCGAATCGCCGTAATCAAAGTCATTGCCATAGCTGGCAAAATAGAAATAAGAGACGCCGGTTTCGGAGTATTTATGATTATTATTGGAATAATTGTCGTAATAGTCGTCGTGGCTAATTTCGATGACGCCGTCGCTGGAAAGATCTTCAACGAGATTTTGATGTTTATCCATCAGCCAATATCCGTCATTTTCATTCCAGTAAACAATCTGGTCACCTTTAAAGTTGGTGCCGAAGTCGTCGCTGATCGCTTTGACGAGGTCTTTGGAGGTGATGCGCACTTTCTGGACGTTCCCTTTGCTCGTGGTGACCAAAGCTGTCAATTTGGCATTGACCACTGAAGCATTCCAGTTGTCAATGTTTATGGCTCTGGCG
The DNA here is from genome assembly GCA_035776755.1 of Verrucomicrobiia bacterium. GTDB lineage: Bacteria > Verrucomicrobiota > Verrucomicrobiia > Limisphaerales > UBA11358 > UBA11358. Next base: position 190,378 of record DASTWS010000013.1, on the reverse strand, counting down.
TTGTTCATTCCGACAGTGAATAACCCTGCCGCAAGAGCGCAGGCCGACACTGCATTCAATGTAGATTTCATGAGAACTCCTGTTTTAGCTGTAGATTTATTGTTTTATTTTGCCTGACTGACTGAAGTAGAGCATTTATCAAAAATCCTTTTTTGTCAACGCTAAAAGCATCAGTAATAGTTATTGTTTTTTGTCTTATGAATGGCAAAAGCCGCTTGCCTTTTCGCGCGGCCATGCGCGATATTCCGTCAATGCCTTTACCCAAAGAACCGGTGACGCTGACTGCTGCGCAAATTGAGGAATTGAGCCAAAAATTATCGTCGTTTCGCCACGACGTGAACAACAACCTCTCGCTCATGGTCGCGGCGATGGAGATGATTCAGCGCCGCCCCGAAACGGCCTCGCGCATGTGGCCGACATTGATAGAGCAGCCGAAAAAAATTGCCAATACGGTGAAGGAGATTTCCGCCGCCCTGGAAATTGCGTTGGGCATCACGCGCCCATAGTCCCTGAAAAATAAAACCGGCCCGACAATTTTGCCGGACCGGTTGCGATGGTTTGAATTGAATTACGGCACCAGATTAAATCCGCTGCCGGCCGCTGTGACTTTTCCAGAGATATTGAGGTTGTTCAAATCATCGAAGCTGGCCTTGAAGCCGGTTCCCCGCGCCGATGATTCAACCGTTGCCATTTCAAATTGGCCGGTGGGAAAATAGATGAAGCCGCCGCTGGCCAGAAAATTGCAGTTGATATCAAACCAGACTTCTGATTCTGCAGTGTCTTCGTAACCAGCACTGTCGAAATACAGACTGAATTGTCCTGCCTCGATGAACTTGGTCACTCGGCCCGACGGGATCATCCGATAAAAATAAGGGGAGCCGAAATTCACTTCCATTACTCCTTCATAGGAAAGATTGGTCACGATGTTGTCATTTTTATCCAACAAAAGAATTTCGTTTTCCCACATGGCGACACGATCTCCGCTGGCCACCGGCATAAATTGATCGTTGATGGAATTCAAAATGTCTTTGTTGGTGATCCGCACCCGGCGAACCGTTCCGTTGTTTTTAATCGAACCGGTGAGCTGGATGTTCAGCGGAAAAACCACTTGTCCCTCGACGGTAACCGCCGAAACCTGATTGTTTCCGCACAGCATTAAAGCCGCGCCCATCGCGCACAAGAGAGAGAGTTTGTTCATTTTCATAACCTGAGTAGTATGGATGTTTGTCCCGCTTCCGGGACCGATTTATTCGTAGAATTAAACATTTGTCAAACCAAATTTAATGGTTTTAGCTCGAACATTTATCGGAGCGCAAAGAAACTTTAGCTTCGCAAACTTGTTTGACACAATTTGGCAATGGAACGAACCGAAGCGCAACTCATCGCCGCCGTCCTTGATGGCGACCCGGCGAGTTTTGAGCCGTTGGTTCAAAAATATTCGCCCCGCGTTTTTGCCACCGCGCGCCGTTACGCCCGCCGCGACAGTGAAGTGGAAGACATTGCGCAGGAGGTCTGGCTCAAGGCATTCGAAAAACTGAAAAGTTTTCGCGGCGAAGCGCCGTTTGAACATTGGCTCATGCGATTGACCGTCCGCACATGCTACGATTTTTTGCGCGGCCATCAACGCAACCGCGAATCGTCTTTTTCCGATTTAAGCGAGCCGGAAAACGATTGGCTCGATCGTTTCGTCACCGCCCCGGAAAGCGCCGGCGAAAACGCTGACGCCGCCAGGATGCTCATCGGACGCGTGATGGACAAATTGTCGCCGCAGGCGCGATTGGTCATCACGCTGCTCGAAATTGAAGACCGTTCCGTCAAAGAAATTGCCGAACTCACCGGCTGGTCGGTGCCGCTGGTAAAAGTCCGCGCCTTTCGCGCCCGCGGCGAGATGCGGAAAATTCTCGCAAAAATCGCAAAAGAGAAGTATTTGTAACCCAAATTGGAAGCAGTCGTCTAAAAAAATGAGCGTATGAACCTCGCTGAATTGCAAAAGAAATTGATCGCCGCGGCCCGAATGAACGTGCCGACGGATAAAGTGCCCTATGCGTTTGAAAAACGCGTGACGGCGCTCCTGCAATCACGCGTCGCGCCGCACAACCTGGAATTATGGGTGCGCGGCCTCTGGCGCGCGGCCATGTCCTGCGTAGCGATTTCTTTACTCGTCGGCGTGGTGACGGTTCTCTCTTACGCGCCCGGCGTCAATGCGTCGGACGACCTTTCCCAAAATTTTGTGACCACGCTGTTGGCGTCGGTTGACCAAAGCGACCAGACGCAGCCGTGAATTCCTGGAAAATCATCCTGGCCACGGTGGTGATCTTTGCCGCGGGCGTTTTGACCGGCGGTTTCCTCGTCAATGACATTGACCATCAGCATCGACCGCATCGGCCGCCGGAAAATTCGCGCCCGCCCGAGCCGCATCCGCTTCCCGAGCCGCCATTGGTCACGCGCATGAACAAACAATTCATGCAGCAATTGGACGAAAAACTTAAATTATCTCCGGAACAACGCGAGAAAATCGCCAAAATCATCGCCGAAGGGCAGGAGCGCAATCACGAGCTTTGGACCAATGTCGCGCCGAAAATCCGTTCGGTGATGATGGATGTGAACCGGCAAATCCGCGAGCAGCTTTCTCCGGAACAGCGAAAGGATTTTGAAGAGCTGCTCAAGCAATTTCATGCCCCGCACCGGCCGCAGGGAACAAACGGTCCCGGCGCGGCGACCAATTCCGTTTCAATGACGGCGACGAATAAGCCGTGATTTTCGCTCAGGCGAAAATTCAATTATTCCCGTGCTTTCGGATTCAACCTTCCACCAGCGCGCCGATTTTTTTCCGCAATTCCTTGGTGATGGAATCCATTGAGCGGTTGGCATCGATGATTTCGAAGCCGTAGGTTTTTTGCAGCTTGTGAAATTGCTCCTGCATCAGCGTTTGATATTTCAGAAAGCTGTCGAACATGTCGCGCGAGAGGCCGATGTCCATGCCGCTTTCCCAGAAATCCAGCGTCGCATTTTTTGAAAGATTGCGCTGGACGAGTTCTTCCGGCTCGACCGAAAGATAAAACACCGCGTCGGGCACCGGCGCGATGCCGTAAAGATTGGTCAGCCATTTTTCGTCCATGCCGCGAACCAGGTCGCGCGCCATCAGCGTGTAAATGTAGCGGTCGGCCAGCACGATGAAACCGGCTTTGAGCGCGGGCAAAATGATGTTTTCCAATTGGTCGGCAAAGTCAGTCGCATAAAACAGGCTCAACGTCGTCCGGCTCAAAATATTTCCTTCCTGCGCCTCTTCGAGTTCGGAGCTGACGAGCGTCGAGCGTTTCAAGCCGACTTGCACGGTTGGATGGCCATTGGTTTCGAGCCATTCCACCAGCCGCGCAATTTGCGTGGAACGGCCCGAACCGTCCGCACCTTCCACGACGATCAATTTTCCGGCCAGGTCTTCGACCTGGACGCGCGGAATGCCGTGACCGTAAAATTTGCGGCAAATTTTTTGTTCGGAATTTTTCATACGGCGGCTAAATCTCCTTCGGCGTCGTCCTGTTTGCTGGCCTGCCACGCCGGCGGCAGCGGCAGCGGACTTTTGCGTTTGAATTTTTTCAGGTCAATCCTTTCCGCCACGATTTTTCGCACGAGCACTTGTTGCTTTTCCACGTTTTGATTCGCGTCCATGACGATGAATTTGAATTCATCGCTCATCGCAACGTATTGTTCCAAAATGCGTCCCTGAAAAATGCGGAAACTTTCATACGGATCGGCCGAAAGCCTCAAATCCATTCCCGCCTCAAAGAATTTCAATTTCGGACGTCCTTCCAAAATGCGGTTCAGGGAAACGTCCAAATCCGTTTTGAAGAAAAATGTTAAATCCGGCAGCGCCGCAAAACTATAAAGGCCGCGAACCCAATCCGGCGGACAGCCACGCGTCACATCGCGCGCGAACGCCGTAAAAATATAGCGGTCGCACAAAACGACATAACCGGCGCGCAGCAACGGAAGCAAATGCCGTTCATAACGGTCGGCAAAATCCGTTGCATGGATCAAACTGAACGTCGTCGGCGTAAGCAATTCACGTTTTTTACCCTTGCTGGTGGCGGATTTGACCAGCTCGGATGAATTCCATTCGCTGAAATAGACTTTGATGCCTTCGGATTCCAGCCAGCGTTTGACGAGATAGATCTGGGTAGATTTGCCCGAGCCATCGAGTCCTTCGACGGCGATGAGTCGCCCCGGAAAATTCATTTCTGCAAAAGTTTTCATAAATTCGCGCCGCGCTTTTTAATTTTCGCGTAACTGCCCGCCCGCGACAAGCGCAAGTTGATAACATAAATCTGGCAAATGTTCTGTTAAATTTGTGTGACGAACCGTTCCTTGTGAAAAAAATCACAAATTAAACTTGCGACGTATTTTTCGGCAGGTTAGGTTTTTACCCGTTTCTGTTCCGGGCCGGACAATTTATGCAAACTGAAAGCGAAGTCGGTTACAATTCGAAGATTGAAGGCGACGTGGTCGTGACGACCGTGGATGCCGCTTTGAACTGGTTTCGCAAAAATTCCGTCTGGCCGATGCCTATGGGTTTGGCCTGTTGCGCCATTGAATTGATGGCCGTGGGCGCCAGCCGTTTCGATATTTCCCGTTTTGGTTCCGAAGTAATGCGTTTTTCCCCGCGGCAGGCCGACTGCATGATTGTCGCCGGCACGGTCACCTACAAAATGGCCACGGCTGTCAAACGCATTTGGGACCAGATGCCCGAACCGAAATGGTGCATCGCCATGGGCGCCTGCGCCTCGACCGGCGGAATGTATCGCAGTTACGCGGTATTGCAGGGCGTGGACCGGATTTTGCCGGTGGATATTTATGTCAGCGGTTGCCCGCCGCGCCCGGAAGCCTTGCTCGACGCGCTGATGAAATTGCAAAATAAAATCAGCAAAGAGCCAGTGCTCGAAAACCTCAAAATTCTTAATCCGGCGAAAAAGGTGGCCGCATAATTCATCCCGTGAGCGCACTCGAATCCGTCCAAAAATTGAAAGCGACGTTCGGAGATTTGATTTCCGAACCGACGGAATTTCGCGGCGAAATCACGGTGAAACTTGCCGACGCGGAAAAAATTGCCGAAGTCTGCGAATACGCCAAACGCTCTCTCGGTTTCGATTTTCTCGTGGACATCACGAGCATTGACAATTACGGCGACGACCCGCGCTGGACGATTGTTTATCATTTGCGGAGCATCAAAAACACCAATGAATTCCGCATCAAAACCGATGTCGGTGAGGAAAAATCGAAATTGCCGACGGTGACTGGAATTTGGAAAACCGCCAATTGGCACGAGCGCGAAATTTACGACATGATGGGCATTCATTTCCGCGAGCATCCGGATTTGCGCCGCATTTTGATGTGGGAAGGCTATCCATATTTTCCCTTGCGCAAAGATTTTCCGCTGGCCGGAAAAGAAAGCGAAATGCCTGGCGTGGCGTTCACCAAACCGTCGCCGATGGAAGGCGGCCCATTTGTGACCGTTGCCGGCGGGAATTCCGCGCAATCGCGCGAACCGCGCATCCGCATTCCGGAAACGGATTCCATCGAAACCATCGGACGGTTGGAACGGCGCAAAGAAATTCAAGAAGCGCACGGACATCCCAAAGGTCCGGGGCCAATCGAGAAAAAATAATTTCATGGCAATTGCCCAAGACATCGAAGTTCCCGATTCCGCTTCGCGAAACACGCAGGCGGTTGGAGAATTTCAAGACGAGCGCATGACGCTGAACATCGGACCGTCGCATCCGGCGACGCACGGTGTGTTGCGCATTTTGGTCGAATTGGATGGCGAGGTCATCACCAAAGCTGATCCGGACGTGGGTTATTTGCATCGCGGCGACGAAAAAATCGCCGAGAACATGACCTACACGCAGTTCATTCCTTACACCGACCGTTTGGATTATCTCGCGCCATTGGCCAACAACGTCGCTTACGCGCTGGCCGTGGAAAAATTGCTCGGCATCGAAAAAGATTTGCCGCCGCGCTGCCAATATATCCGCGTGATGGTTTCTGAATTGGCGCGCATTTCCGCGCATTTGCTCGGACTTGGCGCGTTCGCGATGGACACCGGCGCGGTCACGGTCTTCCTGCTCATTTTTACCGAACGCGAAAAAGTTTATAATCTCGCGGAAGCCATTTCCGGCGCGCGTTTGACGACCAGTTACACGCGCATCGGCGGCGTGATGCGCGATACGCCGCCGGGTTGGTGTGATCAGGTTCGCCAATTCTGCAAAGAATTTATTCCCGCGCTCAACGAAGTGGAAACGTTGCTCACGCGCAATCGCATCTGGGTGGACCGTTTGCGCGACCTCGGATTTGTCTCCAAAGAAATGGCCATCAATTACGGCTTAAGCGGCCCGAATTTGCGCGGCAGCGGCGTAGAATGGGATTTGCGCAAAAACCAGCCGTATCTCTGCTACAAAGATCTGGATTTCGACATCCCGATCGGTTCGGCGGGCGATTGTTACGATCGCTACATGGTGCGCATGGAAGAAATGCGCCAGAGCGTCCGCATTTTGGAGCAATGCCTGCAAAAAATTCCCGGCGGCGCGGAAAATAAAACGCACGAACCGGTTTGCGTGGACAACGGCAAAGTGCTTCTGCCGGCCAAGGAAAAAGTTTTGACGAAGATGGAGGAATTGATCCATCAATTCATGCTCGTCACCGAAGGCGTGAACTGTCCGCCGGGCGAAATTTATTTCGGCCACGAAAATCCGAAAGGCGAGCTGGGCTTTTATATCAACAGCAAAGGCGGCGGCGTTCCGTATCGTTTGAAAATCCGCGCGCCCAGCTTTGTGAATCTGAGCATTATCGGCGAATTGATGCCCGGCTGCATGATCAGCGACGTGCCGGTCATTTTGGGTTCGCTTGATTTCGTGATGGGAGAATGCGACCGATGAACCTGACGCACACAGACCCGATTCCAAATCCGCTCAAGAGCAGCGGCCATTTCGCGCCGACGCCCGAGTTGGAAGCGGAAGTGAATGAATTGATTTCGCATTATCCGGTCAAGCGCGCGGCGTCACTCATGGTATTGCATGCGATTCAGGATAAATTCGGTTGGATTTCGCAGGAAGCGGTCGAGTGGACGGCAAAGAAACTTGAGCTGCAGCCAATCAACATTTACGAAATCGTCACGTTTTATCCGATGCTGCGGCAGCAGCCAATGGGCAAATATCAAATCAAAGTTTGCCGCACGTTAAGTTGCGCGCTCGGTGGCGCGTATGAATTGCGCGAACATTTTTGCAAAAAATTCGGGCTGGACGCGCATGCGCACGGCCCGCAAACGACGAAAGACGGAAAGTTCACGGTCGAATTCGTCGAGTGCCTCGCGAGTTGCGGCACCGCGCCGGTGATGATGGTCAACGACGATTTTTACGAAGGCGTCAGCTTCAAGAAAGCGGATGAAGTTGTTGCCGGATGCAAATAAACCGGCTGGAAATCGTGAATCGCAAATCTGAAATCGTAAATGGCGAATGGCTGCCCGACATGGATTTGAACCATGACAAACAGATCCAGAGTCTGCTGTGCTACCGTTACACCATCGGGCAAGACGGGAACAGTTAAACTAGAGAATTTTATTTGAGAGTCAAGTTGCTATGGCGCAGGAATACAAATTGATTTTGAAGCATGCCGATGAACCCGGTTACACGCGGGACATCGAATGCTATTTGCGTCACGGCGGTTACGACGCGCTGAAAAAAGCGCTCGCGATTAAGCCGAAAGATTTGCCGGACGGAAAAAAATTGTCGCCACAGGAGCAAATTCGCGAGGACGTGAAAATTTCCGGCTTGCGTGGTCGCGGCGGCGCGGGATTTTCGTGCGGACTCAAATGGAGTTTTGTTGATCGCAAGAGCGGCAAGCCGATTTACCTGATTTGCAACGCTGACGAAAGCGAGCCGGGCACGTTCAAAGACCGGCAAATCATGTATAAAGACCCGCACCAGTTGATCGAAGGCATGGTCATCTCGTGCTTCGCGAACGACGTGCATCTTGCCTACATTTACATTCGCGGCGAAATGGTGGACGGCGCAAAAATTTTGAACGCCGCGCTCAAGGAAGCCCGCGCGAAAAATTTTCTCGGCAAAAATATTTTGGGCAGCGGCTACGATTTGGAAATTCACGTTCATCGCGGCGCGGGCGCTTACATTTGCGGCGAAGAAACCGGCCTGATCGAATCGCTCGAAGGCAAACGGCCGTATCCGCGCATCAAGCCGCCGTATTTTCCGGCGATTCTCGGTTTGTGGATGTGCCCGACCATCGTCAACAACGTCGAGACTCTCTGCAACGTGAAGCACATCGTCGCAATGGGCGCGGCGGAATTCGCAAAATTGGGCACACCAAATAATACCGGAACGCGCATCGTCAGCTTGAGCGGCCACGTCAAAAAACCCGGCTACTACGAAATCGAAGTGGGCAAAGCGACGATTGGCGAATTGATCAATGATCCGAAATTCGGCGGCGGACTGCGCGATGGCAGAAAATTAAAAGCCGTGATTCCGGGCGGTTCATCGGCAAAAGTTTTTAAAGCCGGCGAGAAATTTAAGCTGAAGAAAAAATCCGCCGACGGCCAAATGGTCGAGCAGGAAGTGGACATGCTTGATTTGCCTTACGATTTCGATTCATTGATTGGCGCCGGTTCGATGAGCGGTTCGAGCGCGATCATCGTGATGGACGATTCGACTGACATCGTCGAAGCGCTCGCAAATGTTTCCGAATTTTACGCGCACGAAAGCTGCGGCCAATGCACGCCGTGCCGAGAAGGTTCGCTGTGGATGAGCAAAGCGTTGCATCGCTTGACACACGGCGAAGGCCGCGCGAGCGACGCGGATTATTTAGTCAAGATTGCCGACAACATTCCCGGTGGCCGGACGATTTGCGCATTTGGTGAAGCCTGTTCATGGCCGGTGCAAAGTTTTGTCGGAAAATTCAAAGACGAATTTGTCGCCAAAGGCGCCGCCGACGAATGGAAGCGCATGCATGAAAATAAAAAGCCGGTGGTGACGGAACGAAAAGAATTGGCCACTGCGCATCATTGAAAATGTCAACAGCAGCCACAACTGAGAACAAGCCTGCCGCGCCGGCGATTGATAAAATCAAGGTGAAGGTGGACGGCCGCGAAATCGAAGTGCCGAAAACGACGGCCGATCCGGTCTCCGGCAAGCAGATTCCGACCACGATGATCCAGGCCTGCGCGCAAATCAACGTGGACGTGCCGCATTATTGTTATCATCCCAAATTGCCGGTGGCGGGCAATTGCCGCATGTGCCTCGTTGAATTTGGAACGCCCGCGCTCGGACCGGACCGCAAACCGATTTTAAATCCCGACGGCACGCCAAAAATCGCCAAAGCTCCGCGTCCGGCCATCGCCTGCGCGACGCCGATTTCGCCGGGAATGGAAATTTACACGAACACGCCGAACGTGAAGCAAATGCGCGAAGGTGTTTTGGAATTTCTGCTCATCAATCATCCACTCGACTGCCCGATTTGCGATCAGGCTGGCGAATGCAAGCTTCAGGAATATTCCGTGGATTACGGCCAGAGCAAGAGCCGCTTCGTCGAGCCGAAAGTTCACAAGCCCAAAACCGTTGATCTTGGCCCGCGTATCGTGCTCGATGACGAACGCTGCATTTTGTGCACGCGCTGCATCCGTTTCACGCGCGATGTCGTCGGTGACGACGCGCTCGGCATCGTCAATCGCGGCAGTTACAACACGTTGACGGCGTATCCGGGAAAAGTTTTCGACAATAATTATACGCTCAATACCGTGGACATTTGTCCCGTTGGCGCGCTGACGTCAAAAGATTTCCGGTTCAAGATGCGCGTCTGGTTTTTGAAAGAAACCAAGAGCATCTGCACGAGTTGCGGCACCGGCTGCAATACGCTCATCAGCTCGCGCGAAGGGAAAATGTATCGCTACGAGCCGCGGCAAAACGACGCCGTCAATTCGACATGGATGTGTGACGCCGGCCGGTTGAATTACAAATGGATCGGCCGCGAAGACCGTTTGCGCGACGTTTTGGTGCGCGGGCAAAAATCAACCTGGTCGCTCGCGCTGAGTGAAATTGCCGACAAATTGAAAAATACGCCGCAAGGTTCGGTGGCAATTGTCGCATCGGCGCGGCAGACGAATGAAGAGTTGTTCCTGATTTCAAAGTTGAAATCGAAACTTGGCGCGGTTTCCGATTCCGTTCTGCGCATGGGCGAAGGCGACAAATTGCTCGTCAGCGCGGATAAAAATCCGAACACGAACGGCGCGCGGCTCACGGGAATTTGTTTCTCCGAAATGGGAACGAATTTGCCGCAAATTGCCAATGGTATTTCGAGTGGCAAAATCAAAACGCTCATCGTTTTTGGCGAAGACGTCACGAAACATGGAGTCGGCGCCGATTTGCTTGGCAAATTGGAAACGTTGATTGTCAGCGACATTTTGCCGAACGCGACGACGGCCGCGGCGCATTATTTGTTGCCCGGCTGCGCCCACGCAGAAAAGCGCGGCACGTTCACGAACGTCAAAGGCCGCGTCCAAAAATTCATGAAGGCGCTCGAAGCTCCGGGCGACGCGCGCGCCGAATGGGAATTTTTGCATGATTTGGTTTACAACGTCACCGGCCAAAACGGCTTTGCGACGATTGAAGGTTTGTTCAACGAAATGGCGAAGGAAGTTGCCGGGTTCAACGGCCTGACCTGGGCCGGCCTTGGCGACACCGGAGCAACTGTGAAAATTTAATGGACTGGAATTTTATCATTTTCAGCATCGTCAAAATCGCGCTGGCGATTGGTGTGTTGCACGCCATCGCGGCTTACGCAGTTTTGGTGGAGCGCAAAGTTTCGGCGTGGATTCAAGATCGCGTCGGGCCGAACCGCGTCGCCCCGCCGTTCGTGAAATATATTCCGGTGCTCGGACCAATTTTGACGCGCATGGGTATTTTTCAACCGCTGGCGGACGGTTTGAAATTCATGCTCAAGGAAGATTTTACTCCGGCCGGCGTGCGCAAAGCGTATTTCTGGCTGGCGCCGGCCGTGGCAATCATTCCGTCGTTGCTCGTCATCGCGGTGATTCCATTCGGTTCGCAGATCGGCGCGCAGAAAATGGTCATTGCGGATCTGAACGTGGGCATTCTTTACACATTCGGCATCGTTTCGCTCGGCGTTTACGGAATCGTGCTGGCCGGTTACGCGGCTAATTCAAAATATCCGTTTTTTGGCGGCGTCCGTTCCAGCGCGCAAATGATTTCCTACGAGATCTCGATGGGCATGAGCGTGATCCCGGTGTTTCTCATCGCCGGCAATTTGAATTTGAGCCAGGTCATCGGCTGGCAAACACAGCACGGCTGGCTGGTCATTTACGCGCCGGTGTCGTTCATCATTTTCCTCGTCGCGAGTTTTGCGGAAACGAATCGCACGCCGTTTGATTTGCCGGAAGCGGAAACGGAACTCGTCGGCGGTTACCACACCGAATACAGCTCGATGAAATTCGCGCTGTTTTTCCTGGCGGAATATTCCAACATGGTGGCGACGTCCGGGATGATGGTGACGCTGTTTTTTGGCGGCTGGACGCTGCCGTTCTGGGGACTCGATCAGCCGGCACATTCGCTGGGCATCGGGATTTTGCAGATCCTGATTTTCCTGGCGAAAGTCTGCGCGCTGATGGTGTTGTTCATCTGGGTGCGCTGGATGTTCCCGCGTTTTCGTTACGACCAATTGATGGATTTGGGCTGGCGGCGGTTTGTGCCGCTGGCATTGGCAAACATTTTAATCACGGCCATCGTGCTGTGGGCTAAGAGTTAATATGGCGATCATTGTTAATCGCAAACCATTGACGTTTTGGGAAAGGCTTTATCTGCCGGCAATCATCGGCGGATTCAAGGTCACGTTCCGCCACGCCTGGCGCACGCTGTTCGAGGGCAAGCGTGTCACGATGGAATATCCGGAACAGAAGTGGACCGTGCCCGAAGGTTATCGCGGTGCGCCGTATCTGGTGAAAGACCAGGATGGCAACACGAAATGCGTTTCGTGCCAGCTCTGCGAATTTGTCTGTCCGCCCAAAGCGATCAAAATCACGCCGCCCGGACCGGTCGGGAAATTGGCCGATCGGGAAAATGCGGAAAAAATGCCGGAAGAATTTGAAATCAACTTCCTCCGTTGTATTTACTGCGGCTTTTGCCAGGAAGTTTGCCCCGAAGAAGCAATTTTCCTGCAGAAAGATTATTCGCTGACGGGCGTGACCCGGCAGGAAATGATCTACAACAAAGAAAAATTGCTCGCGCTCGGCGGCGTCAGCCCCGGCATCCAGAAATGGAAACATAAGTTGGAAGAAGCGCGCGAACAGGAAAATTTTCCGGTAAAAGTTTAATCAATGGACCTCGCTGACTATTTATTTTATGTCTTCGCGGCGTTCACGCTGTTTTGCGGCGTGCTCGTCATCGCGAACCCTTTCAGCCGCAATCCGGTCACGAGCGCGATGTTTCTGGTGCTGACCATCATTTCGATGGCGGGGCTGTTCGTGCTGCTCCACGCATTTTTCCTCGCCGCGGTGCAAATCCTCGTTTACGCCGGCGCGGTCATCGTGCTGTTCCTCTTCGTTATCATGTTGCTCGACCTGAAGGAAGAATCGCGCCGCAAAATCAAATTCTTTGGCGTCGCCGCCGGAGTGATTTCAGTTGGTGCCATCGTCGCCATCTTTTTCAAAAATTTAAGCTCAACCGCATTAAATGCTTCGTCCTCGCCGACGGTTGAAGGCGGAACTGAACCGCTCGGAACGTTGCTGTTCAAAAGTTATGTTTTGCCGTTTGAAGTCGTCTCGGTGCTGCTGCTCGTGGCGATGGTTGGTGTGATTCTCTTAAGCAAAAAGAAACTCGATTAAAATGCACGTTGGACTGGAACATTATTTGACGGTCAGTTTCCTGCTGTTCGCGCTGGGATTGCTTGGCGTCATCATGCGCCGCAATCTCATTGTCATTTATATGTCGTTGGAGCTGATGCTCAACGCCGCGAACCTCGCGCTCGTCGCGTTCTCCCGCTTCAACAACAAGCTCGACGGCCAGGTGCTGGTGTTTTTCATCATCACCGTCGCCGCGGCGGAAGTTGCCGTCGGCCTGGCGCTCATCGTCGCGCTGTATCGCCGCCGCCAATCGGCGCATGTGGAAGATTTGACCTCGATGAAACTGTAACGGATGAAACACGAACTTTTCCCATGGCTGATTTTGTTTCTGCCGCTGTTTTCGGCGGCGACCATCACGCTGTTCACATTGCGCAGCCGCAGTGTCAGCGCGTTTCTGTCCATCGGTGCGGTGGTCACGAGTTTTGTTCTTTCAGTTCTTTTTGTCAGCGCGAATGGTTTTCATCCGGCGGTCACAGAAATCTCTAAAAGCTGGTTGTCGATTGGAAATCTGCAAATTGATTTCGGTCTCAAACTCGACGCGTTGAGCATGATGATGTTGTTTGTCGTGACCGGCGTCGGCGGCCTGATTCATATTTATTCCGTCGGCTACATGCACGATGATCCCGGTTTTTCTCGCTTCTTTGCCAAATTGAGTCTGTTCACCTTCTCGATGCTCGGCATTGTGCTCGCTAACAATTTTATCGAGATGTTCATTTTTTGGGAACTCGTCGGCGTTTCCAGCTATTTGCTCATCGGGTTCTGGTTTGAAAAACCCAGTGCCGGTGACGCTGCGAAAAAAGCGTTCATCACAAATCGCCTCGGCGATTTCGGATTTCTGCTCGGCATTTTGATGATTTGGGGAATTCTCGGCTCGCTGAATTTTTCCAATTTGCAAGGCCAACTTGCCGTAAATTCCGCTGCACTCGGAACCGCCGCAACGATGGCCGGCCTCTTGATTTTCTGCGGCGCCGTTGGCAAATCTGCGCAATTTCCGCTACATGTATGGTTGCCGGACGCGATGGAAGGTCCGACGCCGGTTTCCGCACTCATCCACGCCGCGACGATGGTTGCTGCTGGTGTTTACATGCTTTGCCGCGTTTTATTTGTGCTCAATGCCGACGCCCTGCACGTTATCGCCTATATCGGTGGATTCACCGCGTTACTTGCCGCGCTGATCGCCGTCCAGCAGGACGACATCAAACGCATTATCGCTTATTCAACGCTTTCGCAACTCGGTTACATGATCATGTCGGTTGGTTTGAGTGGGCCGACGCCGGCGATGTTTCATTTGACGACGCACGCATTTTTCAAAGCGCTGCTGTTCATGAGCGCGGGTTCGGTCATCATCGGATTGCATCACGAACAGGACATCTGGAAGATGGGCAATCTGCGCAGCAAAATGCCCGTGACGTTCTGGACATTTCTCGTTGGCGCGCTCGCATTGTCAGGTTTATGGCCGTTCGCCGGGTTTTTCAGCAAAGACAGCATCCTTGCGCAAGCTTTGGCGCAGCATAATTATTTGCTGTTTGCCGACGGCGTTTTCATCGCGGGTTTGACGACGTTTTACATTTTCCGGTTGTTGTTCGTCGTTTTCACCGGCAAAGAAAAATCTGAACACGCTTCGCATGCGCATGAATCTCCAGCCGTCATGACATTGCCGCTCGTTGTGCTCGCAATCTTCAGTTTGATCGGCGGATTCATCGGCATCGAAGAAACCTATCGCAGTATGTGGGCCGGCGAAGCGGAAAAATCCGCCGGCTTCGCGGCAACGGCATTTGCGCCATTTCACCAGGCGCCCATCGCGGCGGGACTCGGAATCCTCGTATTTGTCGTCGGCATCGTTGCAGCTTATGCGCTTTACGCCAAAGCCGAAAAAGATCCGCTGCCGGCGATGCTCGGACCGCTGGCGACGGCGATGAAGAATAAATTTTATTTCGACGAACTTTATGAAGCCACCGTTATCCGGCTGCACGATTTCATCGCAGCAATTTTTGGTTTCATTGATCGCTGGATTGTTGAAGGGCTGTGCATCGGTTTTGTTCGCGGCGGCACGGATCTGGCCGGTCGCGCGTTACGGCTTTTGCAAACAGGCAACCTCCAGACCTACGCCTTTTTATTTGTGCTCGGCGTGGCGGTCGTGCTGTGGCTGGTTTTGAAATAAAATGTCCATCTTAACTTACATTTTTTGCGCGCCGCTGCTGGCGGCGTTGGCGCTCGTCGTCGTGCCGCGCAATTATCGCGTCATCATCCGGTTCATCGCGCTGCTGGGGACGTTGGCCTCAATGGTGCTGGCAATAAAAATGTTCTGCCAATTCGTTCCCGGCGCGAATGGCTATCAATTCGAACAACAGGTTCCCTGGGTTCCGGCGTTTGGCATCAGCTATCACGTGGGCGTGGACGGCTTGAATGTCGGGCTGATCTTGATGGGCGCCATCGTTGCCTTCGCTGCCGCGTGTTGCTCATGGGAAATCCAGACGCGTGAAAAGGAATTTTACATTTTGTTGCTGGTGATGAGCGGCGGCATCCTCGGCGCGTTCGCGTCGCTCGACATGTTTTTCTTTTATTTCCTGCATGAACTCGCGCTCGTGCCGACCTTCATCATGATCGGCATCTGGGGCCGCGGCGAACGGAAAAATTTTGCGACTTTCCAGATCACGATTTATTTGAGTGTCGGCGCATTGATTGCGCTCATCGGATTGATTGCGCTTTATCTGCAATCCGGCGCAAACACATTTGATATTCCAAAAATGATTGAATACGCCAAAGCCAATCCGCTGGCTGTCAGCGCGCAGAACTTCATTTTCCCGTTGTTGCTGTTCGGATTTGGAATTCTGGTTTCGCTTTGGCCGTTCCATTCGTGGGCGCCGCTGGGTTACGGCTCCGCGCCATCGCCGACTGCGATGATTCACGCAGGAGTTTTGAAAAAATTCGGTCTTTACGGTTTGATCCGCATCGCCTTGCCGCTCCTGCCGCAGGCCGCGCATAGTTGGATGACGATTCTTTCATGGCTCTGTGTCGGGAACATTTTATATGTCGGCTGGGTCGCCATGCGCCAAAAGAATTTGAATTTGCTTATCGGCAATTCCAGTGTGGCGCACATGGGATTCATTTTCCTCGGCATCGCGAGCCTGAACATCATCGGCATCACCGGCGCGGTGTTCATCATGGTCGCGCACGGATTTTTGGCGGCGCTGACATTTGGTTTGAGCGGTTACATCTATCAAAAAACCGGCACGCTCGAAATGGCCGAGCTTGGCGGACTTTGCCGGAAATTACGTTTCATCGGAACGGCGCTCGTGATGGCGGCGATGGCTGGATGCGGTTTGCCGGGGTTCGCCAATTTCGTGGGCGAAGTTTCCGTTTTCTTTGCGGCGTGGAAAGTGTTTCCCGTCGTGACCTGGCTGGCGGTTTGGGGCGGATTGGTCATCGGCGGCGTTTACATGACACGTGCCGTTCGCAAAATTCTGCATGGCCCGCTGCCGGAAAAATACGCGGGCGTTGCGGATGCGACGAGCCTTTGGCGTAAATTGCCGTATGCCCTTTTGCTCGCGAGCCTGTTTATCTTCGGCGTTTATCCAAAATTCCTGACGAACCAGATTACGCCGGATGCGGATAAAATTGTAAGCATGGCAAATGTCGCGACGGCAAAAACGGACGTGCTTGCAGCCGCCAAAACTGAAAATCCGAATTCTCAAATCCGAAATTGATGAACGCTTCCCTGATGACACTTGAAATTTGCGTGATGGCGCTGGGCGTGGTGCTGTTGCTGGCGGATTTTTGGATGCCGGCCGAGCGCAAAAAATTTCTCGCTTATCTTGGCGCGACCGTGCTGGGCGTTTTTCTGCTCATCAGTTTCAGCGGGAACGGAATTTGTGACACGATCGGCACGGCCTTCAACGGCGCCTACATCCAGGACGGTTTGGCGATATTCTTCAAACGGTTTTTCATGGTCGCCGCCTTCCTGGTTCTATTCATGAGCGCGGAATTTTCGGAAAAAATTCCCGGCGGCATTTCGGAATATTATTCACTCGTCATTTTTGCGCTGATGGGAATGCTGTTCGCCGCTTCGGCGAATGATTTTGCGATGTTGTTCGTCTCCATCGAACTGATCACTGTCACTTTCTATGTCCTCGTCAGTTATCAGCGCAGCAAACTGACCTCGCTTGAAGCCGGCGTGAAATATCTGATTGTCGGCGCGCTATCATCGGCATTCATGGTTTTCGGCATCGCGCTGATCTGGGGAACGACCGGCAAAATGAATTTCACGGAATTGGCCGCCGTCGCGCCGCAATTTCTCAGTAACAAAATTTTTCTCATCGGCGTTTTATTTTTGCTGGCGGGAATTGGTTTCAAAATCG
Source organism: Verrucomicrobiia bacterium (assembly GCA_035776755.1). Taxonomy (GTDB): domain Bacteria; phylum Verrucomicrobiota; class Verrucomicrobiia; order Limisphaerales; family UBA11358; genus UBA11358. The sequence goes on along the minus strand of DASTWS010000013.1, from coordinate 173,107 downwards.
CCGTGGTGCCATTTCAAATCTGGGCGCCGGACGTTTATCAAGGCGCGCCCACGCCGACGACGGCATTTCTCGCCGTTGGTTCCAAAGCCGCTGGATTTGTTTTGCTGCTGCGCGTTTTATTCACGGCGATTCCTTCCGTGACTGCGCATTGGGTGGATTTTCTGATCGTCATTTCCGGCATCACGATTCTTTACGGAAACCTCTGCGCGCTGCCGCAACGCAATTTGAAACGACTGCTCGGTTATTCCAGCATCTCCCACGCAGGCTATTTGCTGCTCGGCGTGGCGGCGATCACCGCCAGCGGCCAATCGGCGGTGATGTATTATCTCGCCGGATATTTATTCACGGTCGTCGCGGCGTTCATCGTCATCGCATTGGTCATGCAAAATCTCGAAAGCGAAGACATTTCCGGTTTGGCCGGATTAAGCCAGCGCTCGCCGTTGCTGGCCTCGACCATGACGCTGGCAATGGTTTCACTCGCGGGCGTTCCGCCGCTGGCCGGTTTTTTTGGAAAATTCCTCTTGCTGCGCGCGGTCATCCAGCAGGGTTTTGCCACGGGAAATCACGGCTATTTTTGCCTCACGTTTGTGGCGTTGGCCGGCGTGTTGATTTCGTTTTACTACTATTTCGGCGTCATTCGCGCGATTTACTGGAGTAAAGAGACAAAGGATTTGTCGCCGATCACGCTTTCCGGCGCGGCAAAATTCGCCATTGCCATCTGCATTTTAGGCATTTTCTGGATCGGCATTTTCCCGAATACCGTCGTCAATCTCGCCAATGCCGCGGCGATCGCGATGAAGTAGTCCGTTTCATCCACTTCGCTCAATCCGAAACCAGCCGCAGGAAGATGTCGTGAACCTCCGTTGATGCAATTTCATTCGCGCGAATCAATTCCTTTTGACCGCTGATAAATACGGGCCAATCCTTTTTGTTTTCCGGTCGTCGTCCGTGAGAGCCGTGGACGAGATTCGCATCAAGCGGAACCACGTCCATCAGCATCCGGAATCCCAATTGTTTTTGCAGCAGCCGCCGGGCAATTTTTAATTTCGGGAATGGAATTTTTGGATCGAGAAACAATTCCACCGGGTCGTAGCCGGGCTTTCGATGGATGTCCACCGTCCGCGCAAAATCCGGCGCGCGATGCTCATCGTTCCAGTAATACCAGGTGAACCATGCCTTTTCCGCGGCGACGGCGATCAAATCACCGGCGCGGAAATGATCAATCCCGGCCGCAATTTTTTCCGGTCCGGCAAAAACTTTTTCAACGCCTGGAGTCTTCTCCAGGATTTCACGGACGGATTGCTCCAATGATTTGTCGTTCAAATAAACATGCGCGATTTGGTGGTCGGCCACGGCGAAAGCGCTGCTTGCGCCGGCGTCAAGGATTTCCAGGCCGAGTTCATCTTTGACCGTCAGCCAGCCATGCTTCCTGAAAATCCGGTTGAGATGAACTGGCATGTTTACGGTGGTGATTCCGTATTCGGAGAGCAGAATGATTTGCACGCCGCGTTTATCGAAGAAATCAATCAGATTGCCGGCAATCGAATCAACCGCTTCTAAATCCGGCGCAATTTTTGAATTCAAATTGCCGTCATTGTCGAACGGCCCGAACCGCTGCAAATTGTAATCCAGATGTGGCAAATAAATCAGGTTCAGCGTTGGCGCGTATTTGTTTTCGATCCATTTTGCCGATTCGGCGATCCAGCGCGTCGCGCAATCGGCGGAACCCTGCGGCGTTTTTACGCCGGCCGCCGGCCCCCAAAAACCAAAAAACGGGAATTCGCCCAAATCGTTTTTTATTTCCTCGCGAATCGAATATGGCCACGAGTAAATGTCGAAAATCTTGCCGCCGTCGGCCTTGTAGATCGGCCGCGGCGTGATGGAATAATCCGCGCTGGAATACATATTGAACCACCAGAAGCAATTGGCGGCCGTGAATTGCCGGACTGTTGAATCGTCAAATCGTTGGCGAAGTGGATCCCAAATTTTTGGCGATTGCACCAAATGATTCGATTGCTTCCAGAATTGAACTTCCGAAAGCTCGCGGTTGAACCACCCATTGCCGACGATGCCATGTTGCGATGGCAATCGGCCGGTCAGATAATTTGATTGGGCGGTGCAGGTGACGGCAGGAAAGGCCGGGGAAATTTTTGCCAGCGCGCCGCGTTTCACAAATTCCGTGATGCGCGGCATGTGCTTTCCGAAAAGAGCGTCGGTCAGGCCGACGACGTTGATGACAGCAAGGCGATTCACAATTGCGCGGCGCGTTTTTGGAGTTCGTGAATTGCCGCGGCAATCTTTTTGGCGTCAACTTTGTGGATTTCCGCGCCCCGGCCGATTTCTTTCAACAACGTGATCGTTAATTGGCCGCCGAGATGTTCCCGGAATTCTTCGAGACCGTCAAAGATGCGCAAATTTCCTCTCGCATCATCGTTCAACAATTCCCCGGCAAATAATTTAAAGCCCAATTTTTCGAGCAATTCCAAAATCCGATCGCAGGATTTTTCATTAAGCCAGCCGGCTTCGCGCGAATAAATCGTGTCCAGCGCGATGCCGATAGCGACGGCTTCGGCATGCGGCATGCGAAAGCCGGAGAGCTGCTCCAATTTATGCGCCGCCCAGTGACCGAAATCCAGCGGCCGCGCCGAGCCGGTCTCAAACGGATCGCCGCCGGCGGCAATGTGTTCCAAATGCAATTCCGCGGAACGGCGGATGAGTTTTTTCATCGCCGTTGGATCGAATGAAATCAATTTGTCCGCATTGCGTTCGATTTCGGCAAAAAAGTTTTTATCGCGGATGCAGGCGACTTTGACGGCTTCAACGTAACCGGCGCGTTTTTCCCGCGGCCGGAGCGTGGCGAGAAGGTTGAAATCATTGACCACGGCGTGCGGCGGCGCGAACGTGCCGACGAAATTCTTTTTGCCGAAAGCATTGATGCTGTTTTTGACGCCGATGCCGGAATCGGCTTGCGCGAGCGTCGTTGTCGGAATGCGCACCAGCCGGACTCCGCGATGCGCCGTGGCGGCTGCAAAGCCGGCGACATCGAGCAGTGCGCCGCCGCCGACGGCTACCACGTAGGACTGACGATCGAGGTGATGCTTGTCAATTTGCGATAGAATGTCGGTGACGATGGTGAGGGAATTTTTTGCCGCTTCGCCGCCGGGGACAAAAAGCGGCGAGCGGATAAGTTGAAGGTGGCCGGTATGGGTGGAAAAGTATTTTTTGATGTCCTCTTCCAGATCCGGCTGGGATTGGGCGAGCGCATCTTCGAGCACAACCAGGATTCTACGGGGAGTTTCCTCGATCAGCGCATTTTTGAGCACCAGATTTGCGGGTGCGAAAACATTTTCTGTAAAAAACACGCGCAATTTCCAACGGACGCAAATGGATCGCTGAATCGCAGACATGCCTTAATCTGTGACGCCGGGCGAGGATTTTCGAGTTTTATTTCTTCGAGTTATCGGCAGGAATCCGCATGTGATAAAAGGAGCGATAAACAAAAATCAGTGCGATCAGGAAACAAACGCCGCCGATTACCCAGGAAACATGAGAGTCAGGATGCTCTTTTTTCATCGTCACGGCGATTTCCGTCGCCAGCAGGCCAAAAAGCGTCGTGAATTTGATGATCGGATTCATCGCGACGGAGGAGGTGTCCTTGAACGGATCCCCGACGGTATCGCCGACGACGGTTGCTGCGTGAAGAGCGGTTCCTTTTTGGCGCAAATCCACTTCGACGATTTTTTTGGCGTTATCCCACGCGCCGCCGGCATTGGCCATAAAAATCGCCTGGAACAATCCGAAGAACGCAATGGCAATCAGATAACCGATGAAGAAATAGGGATTCAAAAACGGCAGGCCGAGCGCGAAGGAGAAAACGACGATGAAAATGTTGATCAGTCCGCGCTGCGCGTAACGGGTGCAGATTTCGACGACGCGTTTGCTGTCTTCGATGGAGGCGGCTTCTTTATCGAGCTTGAGATTTTTCTTGATGAAGACCACCGCGCTGTAGGCGCCGGCCACAACGGCTTGCATCGAAGCGCCGGTGAACCAATAGATCACGGAGCCGCCCATGAGCAGGCCGAAGACGATTTGCGGCATGACGAGGCTTAAGCGGCTCAACGCATCGCCGAAAACGTGTTCCAGCAACATGATGATGCCGAAAATCATCGTCGTCGAACCGACGACAGCCGTTCCAATCAAAACCGGTTTTGCCGTGGCTTTAAAGGTGTTTCCCGCGCCGTCGCCTTTTTCCAGTTCAAGTTTGGCGGTATGGAAATCCGGTTTAAAGCCGAAATCTTTTTCAATTTCTTGAGAAATATTCGGCTGCGCTTCAATCCGGCTTAATTCGAAAACGGATTGCGCGTTGTCAGTGACCGGGCCGAAGCTATCCACGGCGATAGTCACGGGCGCCATCGAAAGGAAACCCAGGGCGACGAGTCCGAACGCAAAGATCGGCGCGCCAAAAACGAATTTTGCCGGAATGAGCGTCATGAAATCGTGGTTGAGAGAAAACAAATAGGCGATGAACATCAGCGCGAGGATGACCATGCCCATCCAAAAGGCGGAAAAATTTCCGGTGACGAGGCCGGACAAAACGTTGAGCGATGCGCCGCCGTGGTCCGAGGATTCGGTGACTTCCTGGACATGGCGCGATTTGGTGCTGACGAAAATCTTGGTGAATTCCATGATCAGTGCGCCGGCGAGCGTGCCGCAGGCCATGATGGCAGAAAGAATCCACCAAAGATCCGGCAATGGAACATCGGTGAGAACGCCGTTGACTGTTTGCGGAATCGTGAAATCACCGAGCAGCAATTTACTCGCACCGAAACAGGCGCCGATGGAAACGATGCTGGTGATCCAGACCAAATCGGTAAGCGGCGCTTCCCAGTTGAAATCTTTTTTGCCGCCGTAGCGTATTTTTGCGACGGCGATATTGAAATAAAATGAGCCGAGCGATGCGAGCACCATGAGCGACTGGATTGCAAACATCCAGACGATCAATTTCGCGCACAGGTCGGGCGAAAGCGCGAGCGCCAAGGCGAGAAACGCGATGAGCGCCACGCCGGTGACGCCGTAGGTTTCAAAGCCATCCGCCGTCGGGCCGACAGAATCGCCCGCGTTGTCGCCGGTGCAATCGGCGATGACGCCCGGATTTTTCGGGTCATCTTCCGGCAGATTGAAAACGATTTTCATCAAATCGCTGCCGATATCGGCAATTTTTGTGAAAATGCCGCCGCCGATGCGGAGCGCGGAAGCGCCAAGCGATTCGCCAATGGCAAATCCAATGAAACACGGTCCGGCAAGTTCGGCGGGAACGAATGCCAGAATCGCAATCATGCAGGCGAGTTCCACGCAAATGAGCAGCAGGCCGATGCTCATGCCGGCCTGCAACGGAATGAAAAGTGTTTTCAGCGGACTGCCGCGCAGCGATGCGAAGGATGCGCGCGAATTGGCGATGGTATTGATGCGGATGCCGAACCATGCGACGCCGTAACTGCCGAGGATCCCGAAAATGGAACACGCCAAAATCACAAGCACGTCCGCAAACGGTTTTCCCTGCAGGCCGATGAAATAGTAAATCATGCAACCGGCGATGAGCAGCCAAAGCGCGGCAAGAAATTTTCCCTGTTGCAGCAGATAGGTTTTGCACGTTTCCCAAATGATATTTGAAACGTCGCGCATAGTGCGGTGGACGGGCAGGGCGCGGGTGCGCGTATATTCAAAAATGCCGAACCCCGCGCCGATGAAACAGACGAACAAACCGAAATAGAGGATCATGTGGCCGGTGACGCTGCCGTGGAATCTTACCTGCTCGAGCTGAGGCAATTGGATGTCCGCTTCGCCGGCAAACGCATCGGTCGCGCATACGGCAAACAGGACGCCGAGAATTTTCTTCATCAGTCCCATAGTGTGAAAGGGGATGCAAACTGCCTCAATTTACTTTGAATTTCCAGCATTTTCGCTTGAATTTTTTGCACTATTTCTGGCGATAGCCTCGCCAATTTTTACGAATCGCGCTTGCCGGTTCCGCGCGCATTTTCCATTCTCAATGAAATGTCCGAACGCCCGGTTTCCAATTTAAATAAACCCGACGCCGCGCTGGAAATGACGCTGCGTCCATCGCTCTTTTCCGATTTCACCGGCCAGCCGAAGGTCAAAGAACGGCTGGAGATTTCCGTCGCTGCGGCGAAGAAACGAAACGAGGCGCTCGACCACATTTTACTTTCCGGTCCGCCCGGCCTGGGAAAAACCACGCTCGCCAATATTTTGGCGAAGTCAATGGGTGCCAATCTGCGGAGCACGAGCGGGCCGACAATTGAAAAAGCCGCCGATCTTGCCGGGCTTTTGACCAACCTCGAAGAAGGCGACGTGCTGTTCATTGATGAAATCCATCGCCTGCAAAAAACGATCGAGGAATATCTTTACCCGGCGATGGAAGATTTCAAATTGGACATCATCATTGACCAGGGTCCCAACGCGCGCAGTGTGCGATTGAATCTGCCGCGCTTCACGCTCATCGGCGCAACCACGCGCAGCGGACTCTTGAGCGCGCCGTTGTTGACGCGTTTCGGAATGCGCGAACGGCTGGATTATTACGTCGCGGCGGATTTGGATAAAATCGTTTTGCGCTCGGCGAATTTATTGAATGTTGAGATTGAGCCGTCCGGCGCGCATGAAATTGCCCGGCGCAGCCGCGGCACGCCGCGCATCGCGAACAATTTGCTTCGGCGCGTCCGCGATTACGCGCAGGTGAAGCACGACGGCAAAATCACTTCGCAAATTGCTGATCGCGCGCTGGCGATGCTGGAGATTGACGAAAACGGTTTGGATGAAATGGATAAACGGATTTTGGAAACCGTCATCGTGAAATTCGGCGGCGGGCCGGTGGGCGTGAATTCACTCGCGGTGGCCGTCGGCGAAGAACCGGACACGATTGAAGAAGTTTACGAGCCGTATCTCATCATGGAAGGTTACCTCAACCGCACGCCGCAAGGCCGCGTGGCCACGGAATTAAGTTACAAAAAATTGGGACTGAAACCTGCGACGGGAAATCAACAGAAGTTTTTTTAGCTGTGGATTGACATTGTTGGATGCGAATGAAAACTTAATTGCCATGCCCAAGCTCATTGGTATTTGCTGCGTTTGCCTGTTCGTCGCGCTTTCTGCATTGGCGCAAACCAACATTGCCAATATTACAAATAATTTCGCGGTTCAATCACCAGCCTCTGCCAATTCAAATCCATTCACCACCGAACACGCCCAACAAATTCGTTTGGAGTGCATTGAAAATCGCCGACAAATTTGTGGGAAAATTTTGATGGTGCTGCCCGAAGGTGTTGTGGTGGAAACCGGCTACACGAATCTTTTGCGCGAACCATTGACGCGTTCGTGGCTCGCGCCGGCAACGGTGACGGCCAGCCGCGCGGAAAATTTGATCGAAAGCCGTGAGCCCGGTTCGATATGCGTCGGCACGATTTTTCTCACGGACTTGCCCAAATCAAAAAGTCTCAAGCCGAAGCGATACGATTACGTGATTATTGAAGGCTATCCTGCCGGCCGATTTACTTACACGTCGGTCGGAACGATTAAAAAAAATGTGCGCCGATATTCCGCCCAGCTTGTCAGAGCTGTGGAATTGAATTTGCAGGCTGAACAACAAGCAAAACTTCAAGCTGCCGGAGTGAAATGAAATCCGGTCGGCATTTAACGCAAAAAAACAAAAATGCGAATGCGTTTTTACATTCTTTCAGCGAAGTTTTTTCGATTTGGATTTTTGTCGCCCTCGTTTTTTCTGAAATCACAGCGTCAGCGGAAAATCCTTTTGGCCTGGTTACTCGTCCCGAATCAAAAAGTTATTTGAACCTGCCTTCGCGCGCGAACGGCTCACTGCCGCTACATCTTTCCGAAACCGGCGCGTTTGCGGACACGCGTCGCCTGATTGCGAGCGACAATTTAATTCCTTACGACATCATCGTTCCATTTTGGTCGGACGGCGCGGAAAAATCGCGTTGGGTTTCCGTGCCGAAGAATAAAAAAATAAAATTCAATGTCGCCGGTGAATGGATTTTTCCGCACGGCACTGTTTTTGTAAAAACATTTTCGGTGGCGACGAATGAATTGCATCCCACTTCCTTGCGCCGTCTCGAAACGCGGCTGCTCGTTTGCGATGCGGACGGCGCGGTTTACGGCGTCACTTACAAATGGCGCGCGGACAACAGCGATGCGGATTTGCTTGCAACGAATTTGACCGAGACGATTCCCGTCCAAACTGCGACCGGTATGCGGACGCAGCAATGGTATTATCCGAGCCGCGCGGATTGTCTTACCTGCCACACGGCCAATGCCGGTTTTGTGCTGGGCATGAAAACGCGGCAGTTGAATCGCGATTTTAATTTTCCATCTGGCGTCATGGACAATGAATTGCGCGCATGGAATCGCCTCGGATTGTTCGACACGAATTTGGACGAAGCCGAATTTAAAAATTTTCCAAAGCTCGCCCGGACCGACGATTTGTCGCGTCCGTTGGAAGATCGTGCGCGCTCGTATCTCGACGCGAACTGTGCGAATTGTCATCGGCCCGGCGGCACGCCGGCTTATTTTGATGCGCGTTACTGCGTGCCGATCGCGCAACAAAATCTCATCGGCGGTCGTGTGCTGATTGACGAGCGCATAGATGGCGCGCGCATCATCGCGCCACACGATATTTGGCGTTCGATTCTTTTCATGCGGGTGAACACAACTGAACCGTTCAAGATGCCTCCGCTCGCGCGAAACAGAATTGACGAACGTGGAGTAAAGGTGTTGCGGCAATGGATTGAAAGTCTGCCCGGACGGCCAGTGCTGCCACCGCCGGAAATTTCTCCGCGCGGAGGAAATTTTGAAAAGCCGGTGGAAATAATTTTGAAAAGCGAACCGGGCGCGGCGATTCATTACACCGTGGATGGAACTGTGCCGACGGAAAACGATTTGCTTTACGAAAAACCGATTCAATTGGCTGCTCCCACAATTTTACGCGCAAAATCGTTCAAGCCGGGCTTTACAAAAAGCGTCACGTCGCAGGGAATTTTTATTATTGGCGGATGAAAAACCGCCAATCATTTTGCGGCATTTTGCGCGGATGCCGTCACGATGGTAATTCCCCACGGACTGCCCGGAGATTTAATGCGGGCAATTTCTTTTTCCGTCGCGAGGTCAACGACTGAAACGTCATCCGAAGGGCCGTTGGCGGAAAAAAGATATTTTCCGTCCGGCGATAAAGCGATGCCCCAGGGGCGCGTGCCGACTTTGATCGTGTTCAACACTTCAAAAGTATTTGCATCCAACACGCACACCGTTCCTGCGCGACCGGTGCTGACGTAAATTTTTTCCCCGTCGCTTGAAACTTTCACGGTCATTGGCCGGGAACCTTTCGGCAATGAGATGACTTTGACCAACGAATGATTTGTCGGGTTTATGACGTTCAATTCGCCGGTGGATTCCGACGGGATGAATGCGCGCGAGCCGTCCGGCAGAAATGCTACGCTGCGCGGACGTGGATGAATTTGAAGATGGCCGATGACTTTGTAAGTGTTTGCATCAATCGCAAAAATATCGCCGGCAGTTTCACACGTTACATAGAAAAATTTTCCATCGGGACTGACACCGACGCCTTCTGGTTCGCGACTGACAGGAATAAATGTCACCACTTTTCCGGTGGCTGCATCCAGAATGGTCGCCGCGCCAACGTCTTCGTTGGCAATATAAATCCGTGTGCCGTCAGGACTTAAACAAAATTGTTCAGGGTCGGAGCCGGCAAAAATTTTGCGCAGGAATTTTTTTTGCGCGACGTCCACAATACCGATGCCGTCGGCGGATTTATCTGTTTTCTCTTTTGTTTCGTCGTCGGATTTTTTCAGAATCGGATTCCCGTTTGCATCGAGTTGCGGCGGCGGTTCAACCGGCGTGCCGCTCAACGCGACATAAACTGTTTTTCCGTCGGGACTGGCCCGGATGCCGCGCGGGCGTTTGCCGACGGGAATAGTCGCAATGACTTTGAAATTTTCGCCGCTGATAACGCTGAGATCTCCCGATTTCTCGTTGGAGACAAAAACCTGATAGCTGTCATCGGCGCGGCTTTTCGTGGAGGCAAGGAACGAAAAAATTATAGCGCAAAAAATCGCGCTTAAAAACGGGCGGGAAAGTGGCTTCACAACGGGAAATTAACTGATTCAAAGGAGAAAGAAACATTTAACGGTCAAAGTCCATGTCAACAAAATGCATGACTTGGAATTCTTCGCGATTCCGAATTATGATAAGATGATTACCAACCAACCGCCCTTTTAATGAGTCGAATCATTGTTGCCATCTTCATGAATGAATTAAATTTCTTTAAGCATGACCGTTGCAGCAAATTGATTTCAGCAATTCATTTCCTGACAACCAAAATTGCGGGACTGCCCCTGTTCGCCGCACTCGCGCTGGCTTTTATTCCAGTAACCGTGCTGGCGCAGGTTCCTGCGACGCTTGCAAGTTTGGGCGGCACTGCGCCGACGCCGGGACCAAATGACATTTCGCAGTTGAGCACCGCCGGACAGGCAAATAAGCCGGACGGCCTGAATTACTACACGGATAACCAGACCAGTTTCGGCACAGGCGAACCGGGGCAAACATTCACCACCGACGCCAGCGGGTCGGGATATTTGTTCAATTCGCTTGCCATTAAAACCGGCGGCGGAACAACATCGGGAACGCGCACAGCGCAAAATTATTTGCTGCACATTTACACGGTGACAAACGGCGTGGCGACGGTGATGGCGACTTTCAGCGCCACGAATTTTTCGTTTGCGGACGGCGACTGGCTGCAATGGAGCGGATTCAGTTTGCCTCTGGCGACCAACGCCATTTACGCATTTTCGTTCGGAAAAGCTTCAAACACCGTGGGCGGTTGGGAAGCGATGGGAAATGCGTCGAACAATTTATATTCCGGCGGCGAACTTGGTTTGTTGCCCGTTGCGGGTGGCGCCATCACTTTTAGCGGCAGTCATAATTTCGATGCGGTCTTTGATGTGGGGCTGGTTTCAATCGGAACAAATGCCGCTGCGATTACAAACAGCGCGGCGACTGAAATTTTATCTTCGACAGCCACGCTGAATGGCCGGATTGTTTCAATTGGTGCGAGCATTCCGCAGGTGAAATTTTTTTATGGCACAAATGATGGCGGCACCAATGCCGTGGCATGGTCCAACAATGTCGCCATCGGGCCACAGTCGGGAAATTTTTCAGCAACAGTGACAGGCTTGAAGATCAACACGGCTTATTTTTTCACTGCGCAAGCATCGAATAGCGCGGGAATTTCATGGGCTGCGCCGTCGAAAAGTTTTACCACGCTCACGCCATTTCCGCCGACGGTGACCAATGTGCCCGCGACGGCTGTTGCGACTGCTCTCGCCACGTTGAACGGACAGGTGTTAAACGTGGGGAACGAATATCCGTTTGCGAAATTTTATTACGGCACGACGGATGGCGGCACTAATCCGGCCAATTGGGCGAATCAAGTTTCTCTCGGCGCGCAATCCGGGGCGTTCGGCGCACAAGTTGCCGGTCTTACGGCAGGCACAACTTATTATTTTACCACTTTTGTTTCCAACTCGGCGGGCTTTGCGTGGGGCGGGCCGTCGCAATTATTTACCACGCCGACCGTCACACGCGTGCCGGTGCTGACCTATCACTACGACAACACGCGGCAGGGCGCGAATACAAATGAAACGGTGTTAACACCATCCAATGTGAATGTCGCCAATTTTGGAAAATTATTTTCTTACACCGTGGACGGTTATGTTTATGCGCAGCCGTTAATCATGACGAATTTGAATATTCCCGGCAAAGGTGTAAGAAATGTTTTGTTTGTCGCCACCATGCACGACTCGGTTTACGCCTTTGACGCGGACAGTAATGGCGATACGAATGGCGGCCTGCTATGGAAAACAAATGTGGGCATTTCTTCGCCTTCGCCCATCACCGAATTTGGCGCGCGTTATCATCCCGGCGTCGGCAATCTCGATGTGGTTCCCGAAGAAGGCATGACGGGCACGCCGGTGATTGATCCGGTTTCCGGCACGCTTTATGTGGACGCTTTTACGCGCGAAGTTGTCGCCGGAATTTCCACAAATTATTTTCATCGCATTCACGCATTAAACGTCACGAATGGAACCGAGCAGCCGTATAGTCCGGTCACGGTTGCGGCTTCCGTGTCCGGCACGGGCGTGTCTGGAGACAACTATACGGAAATTTACGATGGAACCAATGTGGTGGCATTTTCTGCCGTGCAACATTGTCAACGTCCCGCGCTCACGCTGGCCGGCGGAATTTTATACGCCTGTTACGGCAGTCACGACGACACGGATCCGTATCACGGCTGGGTGCTCGGTTACAACGCGACCAATCTCGCACTGGTCAGCGTTTTCAACACGACGCCGAATGCGACGACAAATGCATTTGGACCAAATGCCGGCGAAGGCGCGCTTTGGATGGGCGGCAACGGATTAAGCGTGGATGCCAATACGAATTTATATTTTGAAACCGGCAATGGTTCTTTCAGCGCAAACACGAACGGCGGCGATTATGCTGACAGTTTCGTCAAGCTTTCTACCGTTTCAAACCAACTATCGGTTGCCGATTATTTCACGCCGTATAATCAGGCTTCATTGCAATCCTACGACGCGGATTTAGGTTCAGGCGGCCCAATGCTTTTGCCGGATTCCGTGGGAAGCGCGGAGCATCCACACTTGCTTGTGGGTTGCGGCAAGGAAGGGAAAATTTATCTCGTGGACCGCGACAACATGGGAAAATTCAATGCGAGCGGCGACACCAACGTGCAATTTTTGGCCAACGCCGTCGGCGGCACATGGAGTTCGCCGGCATATTTTAACAATCTTATTTATTATCAAGGCAACGGCGACGTGATGAAAGCATTCCTCATCACCAACGGCGTGATTGTTGCCACCCCTCAATCCAAATCTGCCACGAGTTTTGGATTTCCCGGCGCGACGCCGACCATTTCCGCAAACGGCACAAACAATGGCATCGCCTGGGTCATTGATCCGACTCCTTATTTGAGCAGCGGGCCGGCTGTGTTGCATGCTTACAATGCGACGAACCTCGCAATTGAATTGTATAATTCCAGTCAAAATCTTTCTCGCGACAATCCCGGCGGCGCGGTGAAAATGGTTCCGCCAATCATCACCGGCGGAAAAGTTTATGTCGGCGCTGAATACGCAGTGTCGGTTTTTGGCAATGCCATTTTTGTGACAACGCCGACTATCAGCCCCAGTGGTGGCACCTTTACAAATTCCGTTATGTTGACGTTGGCCGATACAACGGCGGGCGCTTCTATTTACTACACACTGGATGGAACGACTCCTGGGACCAATTCGACACTTTACACCGGACCATTTCTTTTGACGAACAGCGCGCTGGTCCAGGCAATAGCCGCAGCATCCGGCGCGGTCAACAGCGGCGTGGCCAGCGCCAGCTTTATTAATAGTTCCGCCGTGGGCGATGGCATTGGATTACTCGGACAATACTGGACCAACACCACCAGCACGACTTTCACCAACGTTGGATTTAATACGCCGCCGACGCTGACGCGCACCGACGCGGTGGTGGATTTCAACTGGAACAGCACCGCGCCGGATCCCAAAGTCGGCCAAACTGTTTTCACCACGCGTTGGACGGGTTCCGTGCAGCCGCAATTTAATGAAACCTATACATTTTATGCCACCGCCGATGACGGCGTCCGTTTGTGGGTGAATGGCCAATTGCTGGTGGATGGGTGGGTAAATCAGGGGCCAACAATTTATCAAGGTTCCATCACGCTCAATGCGCAGCAGTTGTATAATATCCGCATGGATTATTTTCAAAACGGCGGTGGAGCTGTGGCAACGCTGGCCTGGAGCAGTCTCTCGACGCCGCAAGCCATCATTCCGCAGACGCAATTAAATCCTTTTACCAATCCTCCGCCTTCCGTTGTGTTGCTGAATCCGACGAACAATTCCAGTTTCACCGCGAGTGCGAGCGTGACCGTTTCTGCCGATGCCGACGCGCCATACAATCCAATCGCCGCCGTCAGTTTTTATCTCAATACGAATTTATTTTTGGGCAGCGTCAGCAATGCGCCTTACACGCTGACGACAACCGGACTTGCAGCGGGCAATTATGTTTTGACTGCTGTGGCCGTGGACGGCAGCGGTTTGAGCAGCACTTCCGCGCCGGTCAACTTCACGGTGAATTCCGGCAGCGGCGCGCCTTACGGTTTGGCCGGCAGCGGAATCGCAACGCCATTTTTAAATATGCCGCAGACTTTCGGCGGTTCGCTGCCACTATTGCTTTCCGGCACTGGTGCGTTTGTCAACACAACCAATCGCACGCCTGCCGGCGGATTGATTCCTTATACTCCGAATACGCCGCTCTGGTCCGACGCCGCTGTGAAAAGCCGTTACTTCGCGCTGCCCAATGACGGTGGTCTGCATACGCCGGACAAACAAATTGGATTTGTTCCAACAAATTCATGGACGTTTCCGGCGGGAACGGTCTTCGTGAAAAATTTTGACCTCGTCGTCAATGAAACCAACGCCGGAGTTCCGCTCCGCCGTTTGGAAACGCGACTGCTCGTGCGCGACGTCAACGGCGCGGTTTACGGCGTCACCTACAAATGGCGCGCGGACAACAGTGACGCTGATTTGCTCACCACCAGTTTGAATGAAGATATTCTCATCACCAACGCCACCGGCGTTCGCACGCAAACATGGTATTATCCCAGCCCGGCGGATTGCCTGATGTGTCACACGCCTGTCGCGGGTTACGTTCTCGGCTTCAGCACGCGGCAATTGAACGGCAATCAAAATTATCCTTCGACCGGAATAACGGACAACCAATTGCGCACGCTCAATCGCCTCGGTCTTTTTAATCCGGCGTTCGACGAGGCTGGCATCACGAATTTCCAAAAACTTTCCGCGCTGACAAATCTCACCGCGTCGCTTGAGGATCGTGCCCGTTCCTATCTCGACGCCAATTGCGCGCAATGTCATCAGCCCGGCGGCAGCGGCATCACTTTCGACGCGCGCTTCAACACGCCGCTTTCCAACCAGCACATCACGAACTATCCGGCGGGAGTTCCGTTGGGACTCGACAATGCGCGCATTGTAAAACCAAAAGACATCTGGCGCTCGGTGTTGCATCGCCGGATGAACACGACTGACGCCGGCATCAAAATGCCGTCGCTGGCGCGCAGTCTTATTGATACAAATGCCGTGCAGGTTTTCACCGATTGGATTAACAGTCTGCCGGGAATTCCCGCGCTCGCGCCGCCGGTGATTTCACCCGATGGCGGAAATTTCGTCGCCGTCGCAAGTGCCACGCTTCAGCCGCCGGACACGAACGCGGTCATTTACTACACGCTGGATGGTTCGCTGCCCACGACCAATTCATTCCTTTACACCGGACCAATTTCTTTGGTGAACAGCGCGACACTTTCTGCCAGCGCATTTGAAACCAATTACGACAACAGCGTCGCCGCCGGGGCGCTATTTTTTATCCAGCCGCTTTATTTTACGTCGCAAAATTTTTCCAACGGCGTGTTTGAGTTGGGATTTTCGGGAGTGGCAGGCAGCAATTACGTTTTGCAGGCGAGCACAAATTTAATCAACTGGAAGCCGCTCTCCACCAATACCGCTTCCACAAATCTGTTCAAATTGTATGACCCCGACGCGACCAATTTCCCGGTCCGCTTCTATCGGGTTTTGTTGCAATGAAAAACAGAGAGCGAATTTCTGGAAAAGTTAAAGCGGGATTTACGCTGGTTGAATTGCTCGTCGTTATCGCGATTATTGCAATACTGGCCGCAATGCTTTTGCCCGCTTTGAGCCGCGCCAAACAAAAAGCCGAGCAGGCTGCCTGCATTTCCAATCTTCGGCAAATCGGTTTGGCGTTCGCGATGTATATCAGCGATCATGACGATTGTTTTCCTGACCGGCGCGATTTGAAAACCAGTTTGCCCGGCGGCTGGCGTCCGTGGACGACGTGGCCGCCGTCCGACCCGCGCGCCGGATGGGCGGCGACAACTTTCTCCAGTGAATGTCCAAACCTAAATGTCTGGTTGTGTCCCACAGCGGTTAATTCGCCCGTTGGAAATATTATTCAATCCGCGCAAAATACTTCCGCCGATACGAACGCGCCGCTTTCGCGCTATTGGGCGTGGCGATTTGACCGGCCCGACGATCCACCATCGCTCGAAGATTTTTGGGGTAAAACTGAATCGCAAGCTGTTGCTGATTTGCAATCCACCAACGATCCCACCGTCGGCGCAATCAGCGGCCCAAGCGACGTCGAACTCGTCGTGGATTCTTATTTTCCAAAAACAGTTCCAACCGTTCCTGCGGGAATGTCTGGTCGAACTATTCACGCCGGCGGCCGCAATCGCATCTTTATGGATAGCCACGCGCAATTTTTGAAAGACGCGCGGACGCCATCGCAATAATTTTTACCACGAACCACGAAGGTTTCTTTCCCTAATTATCTGATAAAAAATCGCAATAAGAAGGACGCAGGTTTTGTGATGAAGTTGCTCCATGCAAATCCATTACGAGCTGGCTCCTGACATTTAAGGTTTAATTCGCACTTGCATTTTCCGGCCATTCCGTATGCTTTTCCCGTAACCAAAACGTAACATTTGTTGCGGATTCAGAAAAACAGGCGGAAACCATGAGCACGTCAGACTACTTCATTGATCTGGTGTTGAGCGTCTTTCTCATCGTCGGCGTTTATCAATTCTATTTCTGGTGCCAGCGCAATTACATCGCCCAGCCGCGCGCCTTGAAAATTCCACTCGACGATGCGATTCCTTATTGGCCGGGATGGGTATGGATTTATTCCGGCCTGTATTATCCGGTCATCGTCTATATCAATTTCACCGTCGAATCGCCGCGACAATTTCTGCACATCGCCATGAGTTACATTTTGCTGCTCGCGGCGCAAATGGCGTTCTTCGTTTTCTTTCCGGTGGCGACGCCGAAGGAATGGCGCGCCATCAATCAACGGCGCGGCCATTCGGAAAGATTTCTCGCGTTCGTGCAACGGCTCGATTCACCGGCCAATAGTTTTCCCTCGATGCACACTTCCGTGGCGATGCTGACGGCATTTCATTTATGGCCGCATTTGGGGATTTACGCGTTGTTGTTTCCGTTGTTGATCGCGGTGAGTTGTGTGTTCACGAAGCAACATTATCTGCTCGACCTTCCGGCGGGTGCATTGCTGGGCTGGATTGTTTTTCGCGCCTACCAATTCATCGCTTGAACGACATACAATTCTTCAGACAGAAGCCGGCTGAAAGGGCAAACCGGTTTGTTCCGCGTCCGTTTTTTCTTTTTTGACCGTTTGCTGTTCCTTGACGAATTCCAGCGCCGCCCAGAGTCCCGATCGCGTGATCACGCCGATGGGAACGTCAGGGTTTTTATGCGTGACGACCGGAAAATGTCCGACGTCTTTGGCTGCAAAGCGTTTAAGGATGGTGAAAAGATCTTCGTCCGGATACGCAACATAAATGGTCGTGGACATGATTTCTTTGACCTTTACCGTTTGTCGATTGGATTCCGGAATCCTGTGAGAGGCCATCAACGTCACGCGTCCGCATAATTTATGATCGTCCACCACCGGCAATCCGCTCAAGCCATAATCGCCCATCAAACTCATGGCGTCGGCGACAGTCGCGCTGCTGCTGATGAATAAAGGAAGGCGCATCATCACATCGCTCGTTTTGACACGGCGCAGCACGATCGGTTCGAATTCATCCGCGTGGAATGCCGAATCCAGGCGGCTGCTGACTTGCGCGGGAAAAATTGTTTTTTTACCGGACAAAATAAAGGCCGTTACGACGGCAAACATCGCGGGCGCCAACAGCCCGTAACCGCCCGTCATTTCGGAAATCATGATGATGGTGGAGATCGGCGCTTTGGCCGCGGCGCCAAAAAAAGCCACCATCCCGACGACGGTAAAATCACCCGGATGCGGCACCACCGATGGCAGAAAATGATGGAGAACGCGTCCAAAAAATCCACCCAGCAGTCCGCCCGTCACCACGCTCGGTCCAAAAATACCGCCGGAATTTCCCGAACCCAGCGTCAGGGAAGCGCCGATGATCTCCGCAAACGCCGCAGCCAATAGCACCCACGGCGTCTGAAAAATATCATTGGTGCTGATGGCAAATTGCGCCCAGCCATAACCGGTGCCCAGCATGGTTGGAATGGCCATTCCCATGATGCCGACGCATAGACCGCCGATGGCGGCCGACGCCCAAAGGGGAAATTTTTTAAAAAATGTTTCCGTGCGAAAATAAATGCTGAACAAAAATCGGGCCAGCAAACCGCAGCTCGCGCCCAGCAACGCATAAAAAACCAGCGCCAGCGGATGATTGAACTGCATCATGTCCGGCGGCGGCGTGAAAATCGGCTGGAATCCCGTGACCGAGCCGACAATGGAATATCCGACCACCGACGCGATCAATCCCGGCACCAATGCTTCCACTTCGAAATCTTCCGTATAAAAAATTTCGGCGCCGATGAGCGCGCCCGCCAGCGGCGCTTTGAAAATGGCGGCGATGCCCGCGCCCAATCCGGCGGCCAAAGCGATGTTGCATTCGCGGGCAGATAGTTTGAGCGCCCGCGCAATGCTCGCGCCAATCGCCGCGCCGATTTGCGCCACCGGACCTTCGCGCCCGGAAGTCAACCCGCCGCCGATCGTGATGGCGGAGGTGACAAGTTTGAAGAGCGAAGTGCGGATGCCGATCTTTTCACCGGCATGAAAGGCGCGGATGGCGGCATTCGTTCCGATGCCGGCGGTTTCTGGCGCAAATTTCCAGGTCAGCAGGCCGCCAATTAGACCGGCGCCACCCGTGACCAGCGGAAGCAGCCACCATCGTGTCATGTGAAAAACATAAGGCGTGGTGCCGCCTTCGCCGCCTGGTTCGGGCGGAGTATAACCGGCGACAATTTCGAGCAGATAATGTGAGACGATTTTAATTGTCCAGATCAACGCCAGCGCGCCGGCCCCCGCGCCCACACCGATCAAGATGCCGATAAATCCCCATTTGCGGAGAAAGGTGGCGCCTTCTCCGATATCAGGAATTTGTTTATACCAAAGCCGTTTCAGCATATTTGACCGTTGACTGATCGTAAAAAGGATTCACCGCGCCGCTCAATCGGGCCGGGGCTTAATACCGGAATTTTTACGACGAAGATGCCATGGCGACGAATTAAATCCTTTTGCCGCAATTCCGAAGGATGTCAGCCGCGCGGAGGCCGGTCAAGGAAACAAAACTCGCGGGGCGGTGGGCCGAATGACTCAACTCTCTTCCAGTTCCGGCAGGTTTGGCACCGGCGAGACAAATTTTTTTAATTCGCGGCCGATGTTGATCAGCGTGAGATGGTTCAGGGGAAATTCCAGCAGGACATGCGTGAACGACAAAAAGAACAGCCATCGCAAGCCGAATTGATAGTTGCCGGCGTAAACCGCCACCGACGCGATCCAGATTACGATCACGCCGATAAATCGTGAACGCGAAATATTATGCCATTGGATGATGGAGGTTTTGGAGAACCAGTTCAGGTAGTGATACGTGTAGGCGAAGGCAATCAGACGCATGATCGCCAGCGCGGTCGGCGAGCGATACAGCACATAATTGACATAGAGAATGTAATCCATCAGGTTGCGCGGAACACTCAGGTTTTGATGGCTGAACGGCGTCATCAGTGAATAATTCAATTGCGCAAACGCGCCGTAATTATTTTGGACATAGGCGCTCACGGGATTGTTCGCGCCGCTCCGGCCAAAGATAAAGAAGCTGCCCGCGCAAAGGCAGAAAACGACCAATGAACTGATCCCCGGAACGCTCCGGCTTTTCAACGCGCCGATCAAAATGAACAGCCCGGTGAAAATAAAGACATGGACGATGGTCGGCAGCAGCACGTCGAACAACGAATAGAAAAAATCTACGCGGATGATGAAAATGCCGGTCACGGCCAGCGCAGCATAGCAAATCAATCGCTGCCACCATTTTCCCGCCAGCACGAATATCAGTGCGACACCGAATGCGAGATAAGTGGCCATCACGCGGACCCAGTCCGGGATATGGCCGAAAACTCGCGTCACCACTACCGTGACGACGATGGATAGAGCGATTAAAACCAGATAATCATGCTTTCCGCGCGTGTAATATCTCCGGTCGTTCAGCCAGGAAATTTCCGTCAAATAATGCAGCGGCCCTAAAATTGCATAAGCCGCCAAAAAAAGTTCGAACGGCCTTGCAAAAGCTGCCGCCGCCGTGAACAACATCAGGCCGATATTCAGATAATTGAGCTGATCTGCGGATAACGATGACAGCCAAAAAGTATTTTTTCCAGGTGCTCGGGACGAAGAATGCATCAGCTTAAACCATTGAAGGCATCATGCCCTTCCGTTCCGTCCGGCGTCAAGCGATGAATGTCACCGCGCGAAATTATTCCTGACAATCGTTCCTGATTCGTGTTGAATCTTTGGCCATTTGAACGATGCCAAAACGCACTGACATTCATTCGGTTCTCATCATCGGCGCGGGACCAATCATCATTGGTCAAGCCTGTGAATTCGATTACTCCGGCACGCAAGCCTGCAAAGCGCTCAAGGAAGAAGGCTACCGCGTCGTGCTCGTCAATTCCAATCCGGCCACCATCATGACCGACCCGGAATTCGCCGACCGCACTTACATTGAGCCGATTACGCCCGAAGCCGTCGAAAAAATTATCGCGCGTGAAGTCGCCGAAATGAAAAAGCTCAAGGCGAAAGGCAAATTGGTTTTGCTTCCCACGCTCGGCGGACAAACCGCGTTGAACACGGCGATGGCCTTGCACAAAAATGGCGCGCTCAAACGGCACGGCGTCGAAATGATCGGTGCGAAACCCGAAGCCATTCACAAAGGCGAAGACCGTCTCGCGTTCAAAGACCTCATGCTGTCCATCGGCCTCGACGTTCCGATTTCCGGCGTGGCGCACAACATGGACGAAGCGCGCGACGTCGCGAAAAAGATTGGCCGATTTCCGCTCATTATCCGCCCCGCGTTCACGCTCGGCGGCACCGGCGGCGGCATCGGTTACAATCAGGAAGAATTTGAAGCCATCGCCAAAAACGGCATTGACCTCTCGCCCGTGAACGAAATTCTCATCGAAGAATCGTTGCTCGGCTGGAAGGAATACGAAATGGAAGTCATGCGCGACCGCGCGGACAACTGCGTCATCATTTGCAGCATCGAAAATTTCGACCCGATGGGCGTGCATACCGGCGACAGCATCACCGTCGCGCCGATTCAAACGCTCACGGACAAAGAATTTCAAATCATGCGCGACCAAAGCTTCGCTGTCATTCGCGCCGTCGGCGTCGAAACCGGCGGCTCGAACATCCAATTCGGCGTGAATCCCGAAAACGGCCGCATGGTCATCATCGAAATGAACCCGCGTGTTTCGCGCAGTTCCGCGCTTGCGTCAAAAGCCACAGGATTTCCCATCGCGAAAATTGCCGCAAAACTCGCCGTCGGCTATTTGCTCGACGAAATCAAGAACGACATCACGCGCGAAACGCCCGCGAGCTTCGAGCCGACGATTGATTACGTCGTCACCAAAATTCCGCGATTCGCGTTTGAAAAATTTCCGCAAGCCGACCCGACGCTGACCACGCAAATGAAATCCGTTGGCGAAGCGATGGCGATTGGCCGCACGTTCAAGGAAAGTTTGCAGAAATGCCTGCGCTCACTGGAGATTGGCCGCAGCGGATTGGGCGGCGACGGCAAACCCTGGCGCATCGGCACCGAACTCTACGGCGACCGCGACATCCTGCCGCGCGACGTCATCAGCCGCAAACTGAGCGTGCCCAACGCCGAACGCATCTTCTTCATCCGCCACGCCCTGCGCGCCGGTTTCAACATCGAAGAAATTTTCAATCTCACAAAAATTGATAAATGGTTTTTAGTCCAAATTAAGGAAATCGTAGATTTCGAGGAAGAACTCGCGAAAGCCAATTGATTTTCTATCAACTATCAACCATGAACCATCAACTTTCTTCGGTGCCGATAAAAGAAATTGTGGATTTCGAGGAAGAGTTGGCTGGCGCGAAGAATTAATTTCGGTGGGGTGAGGACGGTGGCCGTCTGCCAAGACCTCGCGAGCCGTTGTAAAAATAATGTAGGAGCCGACGTGAGGAGGCTCAATTTAATGGATTTGAGACTCGTTACCTCGTCTCCTACAATTTGATTATTCGTTTGAGGTCGCAAATTGCGACCTCAAAAAGGTGGTCACAAACTGTGACCACCTTTCAGAAAGGCAAATTATGGATGGGCAAATCAGTTTGGTTCCGTTGGAGCGCATCGAACGCGCCATCATTGTGGTGCGCGGCGAAAAAGTCATGCTCGACAGCGACCTTGCCGAAATTTACGGCGTCGAAACTAAACGCCTAAATGAGCAGGTGCAGCGCAACCTCAATCGTTTCCCATCGGATTTCATGTTTCAATTGACCCTTTCGGAGTATGCAAACTTGAGGTCGCAAATTGCGACCTCAAACCCACATGGCGGCCGGCGCTATTTACCCTACGCCTTCACGGAGCATGGCGCGTTGATGCTGGCGAACGTCTTGAACAGCGAGCGCGCCGCGCAGACCAGCGTGCAAGTGGTGCGCGCGTTTGTGAAACTGCGGCAGATGCTCGCCTCCAATGCCGACCTCGCCCGCAAGTTGGATGCGATGGAGAAAAAATACGATGCGCAATTCAAAGTTGTCTTTGATGCCATCCGCCAGTTAATGTCGCCAACGGCCAAACCGAAACGCGAAATCGGTTTTCATGCGAAATATGCCGACGACAAGCCGAAGGCGAAAAAGCGGTGAAAAAGCGGTTAGAGCGAAAATAAATTTTTATTGTGGCGAAGAAACCGCCAGCACTTACAGATGAACAACGAGCCAAACTCGCTGAAATAGAGCCACAATTGCGAGCGTGCGTGCCTTGCGCGGACTTAACGCGTGCAAAAAGATTGGCGTTAGAAATTCAACTGATGTTGCGTTCAACAGGGCATACAACTCGACTATTACAGAATAAAAATTGGCTTTTTGAATGCGCTTTGGAAGCGCGTGAAGTGGATTATGCTATTTCTGGATTTGAAGGGAATCGTCAGTTAGCAGGTAAATACACTCGCATTTATCTTGAAGCAACAGTGCTTCTTGCCATTTGCTATTTGCGCCAAGGAAATATTACAAAAGCCAAACCTCTTGTTCATGAAGCAATCATTCTTTGTCCTCGCAACATTCAGTCACCAAGACGGCGAGAGCAATTTCATAAACGTTTTCTTGAACGATTGGAGCAAGAATGTGTTTTGACGGGTTTGATTGAACACAATCCGCGAAAAATCGCCGTTGATGATCTCCATGATGAAGCCGTAAAGTTGGTTCAGAAAAATGAAGACGAATTGGCTGCAATTCTAGGTAATGAACTTCCAAGTTATTCAGTTCAGTTGCTATTAGATGTCCAAGATTTTTATCACAAACAATTGACGTTTCCCGAACGAAAATTACTTCCAGCACCCACACAGAAAACAAATCACCGAGAATTGGGACGAAAGGTAAACGGCGCCTTCAAACGTGTCGTGTGGCGAGTGGTTTGTGACCCAAAGAATGATGTTCATCAATCTTGGTCAAAAGGTCTCGCGCATGTTTACGATGGTAAAGTTCTCGTTGGTGCATTCGCTGCCGCTTTTAATGGTTGGAAAATTGGCAACATTGTAATTGCATCTGCAATTACTGCATTAGCCATCAGAATCGGTGCATTGACTTTCTGTGAAGCATTTGCTCCTGATTGGTTAATGATTCATGTTTCAGAAAAGGATTAAATCCCCACGTGAAATTGTTTTACACCGGCCCAAACGTCAACGCCAGGATGCTCAAACCTTTTACCTTGCCGATTTATTCGGTCTTAATCCCCATCACACCGCATAAAGGATCAATCCGGATTTGATTCGCCGCCAGTCGCGCCGTGGCGGCATATTTGCGCCAGAGCCACGCGGCCACCGCTGAATTCCGCGCCTTTATCATCGCAACGCCAGCTTTGTCCAGCGCGCCGGGAAACATGTTATAAAGTTCGCCAATTTCGATGGGATCGGGTTTTTCCGCGTTTTCATCGTCCGGTGATTCGGCAAGATTGGGAACGTCCTCTTCCGGTTCTTCAACAATTTCAGGCGGCGGCGCCAGCGGCGCAAGAACGCTCAAGATAAAAAAGAATTGCTTGTCCGGTGACCAATTCAAGCCGGTGCGAATGTCTTCCGGCAATCCCCGCCGGAATGTCTCAACATCGAAACCCGGTTGGCCCGGTCGGACAACGGATTCCACGTCCACCCAATAGCCTTGTTCAAAGTCATCCACCGGCAGGGACTCCGCCTGCGTTTGCCATTGTTTCCAGATTTCCGGCCAATCCAGCGGCGCGTTTCCCGATTCGGTCAGCAGTTGATCCACAAATTGTGCCGAGGCGATTTTTTTGATTTGGACCGTTACCGGATTTTCTCCTTCCGGCTGCGTGTGCAACCAGGCTTCAAATTGTTCCCGGGCGGTGTCCTGATTGTTGCTCACAACAACCAGACTCGAAAAGTTATCCCAGATCTGAATCGTTTCGGAAGCTCCGTAACGTCCCATGTTCGGACGGAGTTGAGACAGAGTGGCAACGGAGGTGAAAAGATATGCGTTCATGGCCGGTGTGATTTGTTGTCTCCGCAGAATTGAAACATTGATGGCTAAACTAATGCGATACAAATTTTGCAATCACTTTTGCCGTGGCAAGCAGTGTTCATCTGCGATTAACTTCTCTGCGTGAAATTGTTTTACACCGGCCCGGTCGTCAACGCCGAGATGCTCGTGGTGATGCTGGAGAAACATGGCATCGCCGCCACGCAGTCGTTCACGGACGCCGCCGCGCCGGACGATGGCGATCTGAGCCGTCCCGCGCAGGTCTTCGTGCCGGAAGCGGATTACGACCGCGCCTTTCAACTTTTCTACGCCGAGCGCGAGGATGAACTTTGATTCAAGTTGCTTGCCGGATCAATGTGCGGCTGCGGCGCCCGGCTTCAATGCCTGCGCGGGTGGACGTTTGAACAACCAGATCATCGGAATGGCCATCAACGCGAATAGTGAAAAAAGGCGGAAGTTGTCCACGAATGCCCAGAGATGCGCCTGCGCGTTGAGCGTGTTGTAAAGCACGGCGTAGGCCTGGTCGGTCGCGGCCACGGGATCGCCGTTGCGCGCGAGGGCGTGTTGGATCGCATTGAGCCGGTGGACGAATTCCGGATTTGCCGACGCCAGATCGCCGACCATGAGCGCCTGATGCCGTTGCGCGCCGCGGGCAAGCATCGTGGTGACGAACGCGATGCCGATGCTGCCGCCGGTGTTGCGCATGAGATTGTAAAGGCCGCTGGCATTGCCGATTTGTTGCTGGCCGAGCTGGCTCATCGTGGCGGTGGTCAGGGGCACGAAAATAAAACTGATGGCGATGCCGTTGAGCACGCTCGGCCAGATGACGCTGGCCATGCTGACCTGCAAATTGATGCTGCTCAATTCCCACGCGGAATACGCGAGCAGTGAAAACCCGAACATCAACAGCCAGCGCAAACGGATTTTTCCGACGAGCCGTCCCACGAATGCCGTGGTGATGAAGGCCGCGATGCCGCGCGGCGATTGCGACAATCCGCTTTGCAAGGCCGGGTAACCCATGAGCGTCTGCAAGAACAGCGGCAATTCCGCCGTTGTGCCATAGAGAATTCCCGCCAGGACGGTCATCAGAAAAACGCCAACCGCAAAGTTGCGGTTTTTGAACACGCGCAAATTCACCAGCGGATGTTCCGCCGTCAATTCGCGGACAATAAATCCGAGGAACGACAAAATGGAAATGAAGGTGAACCACCGGATCCAGTCGGCTTGAAACCAGTCGGCTTCCTGGCCTTTGTCCAAAACGATTTGCATCGTGCCCAGCCACAGCGCGAGCAGGCCAAGCCCGGTGAAATCAATCGTCGCTTCTTCATTGCGCTGGATGTAAGGGGGATCTTCCACGAGCCATTCCTGCATAAAGAACGCGAACATGCCGATCGGCAAATTGATATAGAAAATCCAGCGCCACGAGAAATTGTCCGTGATCCAGCCGCCAAGTGTCGGCCCTAAAACCGGCGCGACAACGACGCCCATCGCAAAGACGGCCATCGCCTGGCCGCGTTTGTTTGCCGGAAAACTTTCCAGCAAAATCGCCTGCGCGATCGGCACCATGGCGCCGCCGCCGATGCCTTGAAAAATTCGCGAAACGATCAGCATCGGCAAGCTCAAGGCCGCGCCACAAAGCGCTGAGGCGATCGTGAACATGATGACGCACGAAAGCAAAACGCGTTTGCGCCCGAAATGATTCCCCAGCCAGCCGGTCATCGGCAAAATGATGGCGTTGGAAACGAGATAACTCGTCAACACCCAGGTGGATTCATCCGTCGTGGCCGAAAGGCTTCCGGCGATATGCGGCAGCGCGATGTTGGCGATGCTCGTGTCGAGCACTTCCATGAACGTCGCGCCCATGACCGCCATGGCGATGAGCCATGGACTATGGCGGGGATGCCAGATTGGTTGTCCGTCGGGCATAACTCATGCACCGCCGAATTTTTTCCGCAGAAATCTTTTGAAAATTATTGCCGCGGTGAAGGCGATGGCAATCGCCGCGATGGCGACGAGCCATTCGGGAATTTCAAATGAGCTGGTCAACACGCTGGGCACGACGGAAAGGCCGGGGCCGATGGTTTTGCCCGGTGGTAACGGTTCATCGAAATAAATTTTCACCGGCACGCGCTGGACGACTTTCACATAATTGCCGGTCGCGTTTTCCGGCGGCAACAGGCTGAACGCCGCGCCGCTGCCGGCCTGGACGCTGTCCACGTGAGCGCGAAATGATTTCCCCAGCGCATCGATGTCCACGCTCGCGGATTGGCCGGGCGTGATATTTTTCAATTGCGTTTCCTTGAAATTGGCGATGACCCAGACGTTCGTCTGCACGATGGAAAACAGTGTCTGGCCGGTCTGGATGTAATTGCCGGTTTCAATCTGCTTGCGCGTGACGAGTCCGTCGCACGGCGCATAAATTTTTGTGTAGGACAGATTCAATTCTGCTTCGCTGACGGTGGTTTCGGCCTGGTGCACCTGGCCGAGCACGGAACCGGCTTCGGCCTTCGCCGCTTCCATTTGCGCCTGCGCTTCGGCGACTTTTGATTCATCCGCAGCAGCTTTTTGTTCGGCGGATTTCTGGTTGGCCACGGCCAGATCCATCGCGGCTTTGGCCTGGTCAAATTCCTGCGGCGAAATCGTGCCATTGGTCTGCAATGATTTGGCGCGCTCAAAATCCGCCCGCGCTTTTTCGGCGGTCGCGGCGACGGCTTCGGCATCCGCCCGCGAACTCTTCGCATCGGCGTCCGCCGTTTTTACCTTCACGGCCATCAAATTATATTCGGCGACCGCCGCCTGATAATTTGCATGTTGCGCCTCCTGCGCCGCTTTTTTTTGCGCCAGCGTCACATCAAAATCCGCCGGGTCGATCACCACCATCAATTCGTTGGAGCGAACAAATTGATTGTCCGTCACGTAAACGCCTTGCACTTTTCCGGAAATGCGCGGCGCGATGGAAACAATATGGCCGGTGATGAAAGCGTCGTCCGTGGATTCATGGGTGAGCGCGCCGACGAATATGCGGATGACGAAAAATAGAATTCCCGCCAGCACGATGGCCGCCGGCCAGATGAACAGCGGTGAATTCAATTTGGCGATCCGCGAGCCGTTCCCGTTTTTTTTTGGCAACGACTTTTCTTCCGCGGTTTTGGTGTTCCCTTCGTCCATGGCGTTCATTTTACAACAGGTTCGGCATTTTCGCGCGCCACACTTTTGTGGTGAAGGTTTTCCCGCGAATGATCTTTGGCGATGAGCATGTAAATCGAAGGAATCACCAGCAGCGTGAAAAACGTGCCAATGCTCATGCCGGCCACGAGCATGATACCGATGGAATTGCGCGCCGCCGCGCCCGCGCCGCTGACGAGGATGAGCGGGAAGTTGCCCGCGATCGTCGCCGCCGTCGTCATCAAAATCGGACGCAAGCGCAGCATCGCGCCTTCGTGGATTGCCTGAATTTTGCTCCGCCCTTGCCGCTGCAATTCGTTCGCGAATTGCACGATCAAAATGCCGTTTTTGGCGATCAAACCGACGAGCGTGATGAGACCGACCTCCGAATAAATGTTCAGCGTCGTCGTCCAGCCGTTCGTCCAGAACGGCAGGTTGGGATTGGGCATTTTCAGGAAACAGAAAATCAACGCGCCGAAAATTGCCAGCGGCGCGGAGCCGAAAATGACGATGAACGGATCGCGGAAACTGTTGAATTGCGCGGCCAGCACGAGGAAAATCAAAACGATCGCCAGGATGAATGACGGGATGAATTTGTTTCCTTCCTTGCGCAAATAGCGCGAGTCGCCGGTGTAATCCAATTTATAGCCGCTGGGCAAAATTTTGGCGGATTCAGTCTCCAAAAATTTCAACGCCTGTTCGAGCGGCACGATGGCGACGCCGCTGATTTTGACGGAATTCAATTGTTGGAAACGGTTCAGCGAGCGCGGCGTGGTGTGTTTTTCCAGATGCGCAAACGTGCTGACGGGAATCAATTGATTGCCCGGCCCGCGGACGTAAGTGTTTTCCAATTGATTTGCGGTCAACCGCGCGCCGCGTTTGAGCTGAGGAATCACTTTGTAACTGCGCCCGGCAAAATCGAAACGGTTCACATAATTGCCGCCGACGAGCGCCGCCAGATCCGAGCCGACGCTTTGCATGTTCAAGCCCAGCGCGGCGACTTTGTCGCGATCAATTTTCAATTCATATTCCGGCTGGTCCACTTTTGTGTCAATCTGCGGCGGAAAAGCGAACATGCCGTTCGTGGCGCATTCCTGCTGTAACTTTTGCGCGAATTGCAAAATCCGGTCCGGTTCGGCCGTGGACTGGATGACGAGATTCACCGGAAAATTTTCCCCGCCGGTCGGCAGCGGCGGCGGCGTGACCATATACATCCGCACGCCGGGAATATTATTCACCATCGCCTGCACCTGAGGCAAAATCTGGAAAACGCTCCGTTTCCGTTCGCCCCACGGCTTCATCACCATGCCGCCGAATCCCATGTCCGGCTGGGTCAATTGAAAAATCTGTTCTTCTTCGGGAATCGTCGCCCATTTTTTTTCGGCCACGTCTGCATAAAATGAAGTCTGGTCAATCGTCGAATCCGGCGGCGTTTCGAGAACCCCGAAAATGACACCTTGATCCTCCGCCGGCGCAAGCTCTTTCGCGCTCCACGTCATTGAAAACATCGGGATGATCAACAAAAAGATGCCAATCCAAACGGTGTAAACCAGCGGACGCCGCGCGAGCGTCCAATCCAGCACGCGTCCGTAAAAATTTTTCAGCCGGTCGAAATCGCGATTGATACGTCCGGGCAAACCTCTGTCTTCGCGGTCATGGCTTAACAATCGCGACGACATCACCGGCGAAAGCGTCAGCGCGACGATGCCCGAAATGAAGACCGCGCCGGCCAGCGTCAGCGCAAACTCATGGAACAGCGAGCCGGTCAGTCCGCCTTGAAATGCAATCGGTGCATAAACCGCCGCAAGCGTGATGGTCATCGCGATGATCGGCCCGATCAATTCACGCGCGCCGAGCAGGGCGGCATCCAATGGCGTTTTGCCTTCGCGCACGTGGCGCTCGACGTTTTCGACGACGACAATCGCGTCGTCCACGACCAGGCCGACGGCCAGCACAATGGCCAGCAGCGTGAGCAAATTGATGGTGAAACCAAAAACCTGCATCAGAAAAACCGCGCCGATGAGCGAGAGCGGAATCGCCACGAGCGGAATCAATACGGAACGCAGCGAACCGAGGAACAGGAAAATCACCACTGACACGATGATGAGCGTGATGATGAGCGTTTTGACGACTTCATGCAGCGCATCGGAAATATATTTCGTCGCGTCATAAGCAACCCGTGCGCTCAGGCCGGTCGGCAATTCTTTTTGGATGGAAGCCATTTCCTTGCGCACGGCTTTGACGACGTCGAGCGAATTGGCATTGGGCAAAACCCAGATGCCCATGAAGACCGCGCGTTCGCCGCTCATGCGCACTTCGCTGTCGTAATCCTCCGCGCCGAGCACCACGTCCGCGACGTCGCTCAAACGCACGAGCTTGTCGCCGTTTTGTTTGACGACGAGATTTTTGAATTCATCCACGCTCCGCAGATCGGTGTTGGCGGTCAAATTGACCTGCACCAATGAACCTTTGGTGTGGCCGACGGCGGAAAGGAAATTGTTTTGCGCCAATACCTGCCGGATCTGGTCGGGGCTGATGTTGTAAGCGGCAAGGCGGTCGGGCTTGAGCCAGATGCGCATCGCGAACGTGCGTCCGCCGAGAATATCGGCTTTTTGCACGCCTTCGATCGCCGTCAGTCGCGGCTGGACGACGCGCGTGAGATAATCGGTGATCTGGTTGGCCTCCAAAATATCGGACGAAAAACTCAAATAACAGGATGCGAATTGTGAATCCGCCGTGACGATGGCGAGCGTGGGGATTTCCGCTTCCGGCGGCAAATCGTTGCGCACCTGGTCCACTTTGGAACTGATTTCGCCAAGCGCTTTTTTGGAATCGTAATTCAACCGCAAATGGACGGTGATGGTGGAAAGGCCGAGTTTGGACGACGATTCCATGTAATCAATGCCGTCCGCCGCGGCGATGGCGCGTTCGAGCGGCTGGGTGACGAAGCCGCGCACCAGGTCGGCGCTCGCGCCGACGTAAACGGTCGTGACCGTGATCGTCGCGTTTTCGCTGCGCGGATATTGCCGGACGTTGAGGGAACGGATCGCCTGCAAGCCTGCGATCAAAATGATGAGGCTTGTGACGGTCGCCAAAACCGGGCGACGGATGAATAAATCAGTGAAAGATTTCATTGCGAATGAGCCCTGGATTAGCTGTTCGGCGGATTCGGCGTGAGGGACGGTTTGGGCGCGTCGTCATTATTGATCTGGACGTTCGCGCCGTTGTGCAATTTGAAAATGCCGCCCGTCGCCACTTCATCACCGGCTTTCAGGCCCGATTCCACGCTAATGAAATCGCCATGCGCGCGACCGGTGCGGATAAATTTCTGCTGCACCACGAGATTGGTCGAGCCGTCCGCGGCTTTTTGGATGAGAAAAACCGAATCGCCATAGGGCGCGCTCAAAATGGCCGTTGCCGGAATGGCAAGGACGGGTTTGGATTCCGGTAAAATCACTTCCACCCGCGAAAACATTCCCGGACGCAAAAGCTGTTCGGCATTTTGAAATTTTGCCCGCAAGCGCACGCTACGCGTGGTCGCATCCAAATCGGGGTTGATGGCAACCAGTTCGCCGTCGAATGTTTTTTCAGGATAGGAATCGCTCGTCGCGCGGACTTTCAAGCCGGTTTGAAGCTGCGACAAATCCTGTTGCGGCAGGGAAAAATCCACGAACACCGGTGTTAGCGATTGCAGCGAAACGATGCCCTGGCCGACCGCGAGGGATTCGCCGAGGTTGACGAGCCGGATGCCGAGCCGTCCGTCGAACGGCGCGCGGATGGTTTTTTTATCAATGATGGACTGGATTTGGTCGGCATTAGCTTGAGCCTGTTTCAACGTTGCTTCGGCCTGATCCAGTTCCGACTGCGAAACGGTATTGTTCTCGCGCAATTTGCGATCGCGCCCGGCGGTGATTTTGGCCAGGTCCACAGCTGCCTGCGCCGCGCGCAATTGCGCATCCTCGGATGACGTATCCAGTTTCAGAAGCAAATCGCCTTTGTGCACGGTCGCGCCGGATTCAAAATCAATTTCGCTGACGATGCCGCCGATTTCTGGCGCAATGGTGACGCCTTGTTCTGCCGTGACCGAGCCGACGGCGGAAAGGGTGTCCTGCCAGTTTTCCTGCCGGGCGACGCCGGATGAAATCGTTTCCGGCGGCGGCGTCATCGTCTTTGCGAACGCAATCATCGCGTGGATCTGCAAAAATTTTACTCCCGCCAGCACGATGAATGCGGCAAAGACAATTCCAATGCCATAGATGACTCGTTTCATGATTTTTTTCCTTTTGCTTTTTTCTTCGCCGCGGCGCCGGTCAAAAACAATTCGACGATGCGCATGGCAGCTTTTCGGTCCGGTTGATAATCGCGTTCTACCAAATGAGAGACCAAATAAAAATTCGTCAGGCCATAAATGCCAAAAGCCATCTCATGGCTGTCGAAATGCCTGTCCAATTCGCCGCGCTTTTGCGCATTTTTGATGAGCGAATGGACAAATTCGAAATTGCGCTCGCATTTATCGGCGTAGCAAAGGCTTTCAGGCACTTCACCCGGAGCGGCAAACATCGTTGCGAACGAAATCCGCATCAATTCGCGGTTTTTGCCCACGTAATCGAACAGCGTGATGAGGATGTTTTCCAGTTGTTCGCGAATATTTTCGCCGCGTTCGGCGGCCTCGCAGAGCAGGCGATAGCGCTCATCATGCGCCTCATGGACGAGCGCCTGGAACAGCCCGGCTTTATCCTTGAAATGATAATACAGCGCGGGCTTGGAGAGCTTGGCATCGTCCACGATCTGTTGCACGGACGACGCGGCGTAGCCGGCATTGGCAAAATGCTTGAGCGCCGCGCGCAAAATCTGGTCGCGCGTCGTCGCTCCGGTTTTGGGATGGGAATCCGCCTTTGCCATAAACCTACCGAACGGTAGGTAATGCCCGGCGATGAGTCAAATTCTTTTTGTGACAAATTTTATGCTGGCGGGAAAACGTTCCTCGCGGTAAAACAAGCGGCGGTGAGCGGAAGTCCCACGAAAGAAACTTGGAGTTCCCGTCTTGGCGTTATTCTCGCCGTGGCCGGCAGCGCGGTCGGCCTCGGAAATTTTCTTCGTTTTCCCGGCCTCGCCTCGCAATACGGCAGCGGCGCGTTCATGATCGCTTATTTCGTTTCGCTCGTGATCCTCGGCATTCCCGTTTGCTGGGCGGAATGGACGCTCGGCCGTTATGCCGGACAAAAAGGATTTCGTTCCAGCCCGGGAATTTTCTACGCACTCATCAAACATCCTTTCGGCAAATACATCGGCGTGCTCGGCGTCATCATCCCGGTCGTCATCTACATGTATTATGTTTACATCGAAAGCTGGTGCGCGGCGTATGGCTGGGGATTTTTGACCGGGAAGTTGAACCTGGGTAGCGACGTTTCGGCTTACGGAAATTATTGGGCAAATTACGTGGGCGCCTCGGCGGACGGCGCGGCGCTTTTGCCGGGACATCATGCGGCAATTCTTTTTCTCCTCATCATTTTTGCCATCAATTTCTTCCTGATTTATCGCGGACTTGTGCAGGGCATCGAATTTTTTTGCAAATACGCCATGCCGGCGCTGATCGTCATCGCGCTGATTATTTTGGTCCGCGTGCTGACGTTGGGAACGCCGGATGCAACAAAACCGGAACAGAACGTTTTGACCGGCCTGGGTTACATGTGGAATCCGGGCGACTGGCAAACGCAATTGAAAAATCCGCAGCTCTGGCTCGCAGCGGCCGGACAAATCTTCTTTTCCCTTTCCGTCGGTTTCGGCGTCATCATCACTTACGCCAGCTATCTCTCGAACAAAAACGACGTGGTCTTGAGCGGTTTGAGCGCCAGCGCGGCCAATGAATTTTGCGAAGTCGCCCTCGGCGGCCTCATCACGGTTCCGGCGGCGTTCATGTTTTTGGGCGCGGCAGGCGTCGTCGGCCAGGGCACGTTCGGGCTTGGATTCAAAGTTCTTCCGCTCGTTCTCTCGCACATGCCGATGCCGGGATTGTTTGGATTTTTATTTTTCTTTTTGCTTTTCCTCGCCGCCATCACCAGTTCGCTTTCCATGTTGCAACCGGGCATCGCCTTTCTCGAAGAAGGGCTGGGACTGAATCGCAAGCAATCTGTTTCGTTGCTCGGGCTTTTGACTGCCATCGGCTGCACGTTCGTCGTTTATTTCAGCAAAGATTTGAAGGCGCTCGACACGATGGATTTCTGGGTCGGCACGGTGTTCATCTTCATCATGGCCACCACCATCATCATTTACTTCGGTTGGGGCCTCGGCATCGAACGTGGTTTTGAAGAAGCACATCGCGGCGCGGAAATGAAAATCCCTTCCATCTTCAAATTTGTCATGAAATATGTTTGCCCGGCGTATTTGTTGACCATTTTCGCAATGTTCATCTGGTTCAAAGTATTTGGATGGGATCCGGACCGGAAAAAATTTATTCCCACGAGCTATGTCGCCGACCTGGTCGGGTCCGATCCGAACGTCGTTGCGCGGGTAACCATTTTGTTTCTGGCCATCACCGTGATTTTCTTTGGATTGCTGACGGCGCTGGCTGGAAAACGATGGGACAAACAAAGCCGCGACAAAAAGGATTTGCCGGCGGAAAACATTTCAACCTCCACCAAACTATGACACCCGCAGGCTGGACCATTATGATTTGTTCGGTTGCCGCCGTGACGATTTTATTCATCTGGTGTCTCGTTCGCGTTCTGACGCATAAACCGCCGCCAAACCTGCACGGCATTGACGACATCGAAACCGGCGCTGGCGAAAAAGACTAAGCCCGCGCTATTTCTTCAACCCCGCGATCGCGTCTTTCATCTCATCGAAATGCTTTTGCGGATTCATTGAATCCGTGACGTGGATAATTTTTCCATCTTTGCCGATGAGAAAGCTCACGCGCTTGTCAATTTTCATTCCCGCCATCCGCACATCGTAAATATCGGCGATTTTTCCGTCCGTATCAGCGATCAATTTGAAATTCAAATCATATTTCGACGCGAATTTCTCGTGGCTGTCAGCGGAATCAAAGCTGACCCCGATGACTTCCACATTGTCCTTTTGCAAATCCGCCATGCGGTCGCGAAAACCGCACGCCTCCTTCGTGCAGCCGCCGGTAAAATCTTTCGGATAAAAATACAGCAGCACATTTTTCTTTCCGGCAAAATCAGAGAGCGAAATCGTTTTGCCGTTTTGATCCGTGCCGGAAAAAGACGGCGCGGTGTCGCCGGCTTTGGGCATCGCGGCGAACAGCGTAGTGGCGGAAAACAGGACGGCGGCGAGTAGAAGGTTGGTTTTCATGGCATTTCAGTTGACGTAATGTTTGGCGCGGCGGTTACAGCTATTGAATCAATCCGCGCTGGCGCAACATCGCTTCCATCGCTTTGTCCATCAGAAAATCCGCGAGCGGTTTGGTGGCTTCGTCGAGCGACGCCAGCGCTGATTGCAATTGTTTCAAATCGCCGGAACCATTGGCAGAATTTTCCGTGGCCAATGCTTTTTCCACATCGGCGCTCGCTGCGGAAATTTTTTGCAGATAATCGCCTTCTATTTCATTTCCAAAATCGGAAATCGCTTTGCGCGTCGCGGCCAACGTTTCGTTCGCTTTCAATTTCGCCTCGATCCAGCGCCGTGCCGCCAAATCTTCAAAAGCGTGTTCGACCGATTCCTCGACCATCTTTTGCACGGCGGAATCCTCGACATCCACGGCTGATTTCATTTCCACGATGCGTTCTTTGCCGGTTTTGGTGTCGCGTGCCAGCACATGCAAAATTCCGTTCGCATCAATTTCAAATTGGACGCCGACCCGCGGCACGCCGCGCGGCGCGGATTCAAAATCAATCGTGAATTTGCCCAGGCTCCAGTTGTCTTTGGCGCGTTCGCGTTCGCCCTGCAAAACGTGGATCAACATGTCGCGCTGATGGTCCACGGCCGTCGTGAACATTTCACCGGCTTTGACCGGAATCGTCGAATTGCGCGGAATCAAAACGTTCATCAGGCCGCCGAACGTTTCGATGCCGAGCGAAAGCGGCGTCACATCCAGCAGTAAAACATTTTTGAATTCGCCGGACAAAATGGCCGCCTGGATGGCCGCGCCGAGCGCGACGGCTTCGTCAGGATTTTGCGACGTGTTCAATTGCGGGCCGCTCGTTTTATGAAAATCCGTTCCGAGCCGCAAATCGCCGCGCGTTTCTTCAAATTCCGCGCAACCGAACAATTCCGCGACAAATTTTCGCACGAGCGGCATCCGCGTTTGTCCGCCGACAAGAATCACCTGATCCAAATCTTTCGGCTCGATTTTTGCGTCGGCCAATGCGCGCAAACAATGTGGACGCGTCCGGGCAATGATGTCTCGCGTGAGATTTTCCAATTCGGCGCGAGTCAATCGGTAGTTGAAGGAAAATTCCGGCGTGAGAAATGGCAGCGCGATTTCCGTTTCCAATTCCGTGGACAATTTTATTTTTGCAATTTCAGCCGCTTCGCGAACGCGCGATTGAATCGTTGCCTCCTTGAATCGCCGCGTTGTTAAATCGTCAGTTGCCGCGCCTGACCGCTGCCACGATTCAACGATGTAACGATTCAACACTTCCATAATTTTCCGGTCCAAATCGTCGCCGCCCAGGCGCGTGTTTCCATTCGTGGCGAGAACCTGAAAGACGCCTCGATTTAATTCCAGGATCGAAAGGTCAAACGTGCCGCCGCCCAGGTCGTAAACAGCGATTTTTGATTTCTCTTTCAACTTGTCCAAACCATAAGCCAGCGCGGCGGCGGTGGGTTCATTGACGATTCGTTCGACGGTAAAGCCGGCCAATTCACCGGCGCGCTTGGTCGCGTTGCGCTGCGCGTCGTTGAAATAGGCGGGAACGGTGATGACAGCGCGCGAAACGGATTCGCCGAAATAGAGTTCGGCGTCGCGTTTTAATTTTTTCAGGACTTCGGCGGAAATTTCTTCCGGCGAATAATTTTTGCCATGGATGGGAATTGTCAGGGCGCCGGAATTTTCCGGATTGATGGGAAACGTCACGGATTTTTCTTCCGCGGAAATCTCTGAGCCGCGCCGGCCGATGAATCGTTTCGCGGAATAAATGGTTTCCGCCGGTTTCAAGACGCGAACGCGATTGGCTTCATGGCCGATAACCGGTTCCGTGTTCGCTTCCGGGAAATGCACGACGGATGGCGTGAGGCGATTTCCGTTGGCATCCGCGATGACAAAAGGAATTCCCGAATCCACCGT
This sequence comes from Verrucomicrobiia bacterium, assembly GCA_035776755.1. Taxonomy (GTDB): domain Bacteria; phylum Verrucomicrobiota; class Verrucomicrobiia; order Limisphaerales; family UBA11358; genus UBA11358. Next base: position 135,918 of record DASTWS010000013.1, on the reverse strand, counting down.
GGCGACAAGTGAATTCGTAGTGCCCAAATCTATGCCGACAATTTTGCTCATGATTATGCGAAAATGTAGCCGCTAATTTGCCTTAACAACTCCGAATTTGCACGAAATGTTGCGTGTTGCGTCGAGCGACTATCTTGTTGCTTGACGCAAGACGCAACACGCAACACGCTCTTCCCATGAATTGCATCGTCACCGCCGGGCCGACTTACGAGCCGCTGGACGACGTGCGCCGGCTCACGAATTTTTCCACCGGCCGGTTGGGAACGGAATTGGCCAATTACCTCGCGGCGCGCGGCCATAAAGTGATTTTGCTCATCGGCGAAATGGCGACTTATAGCGGCGAACGCAAAGCGCAACGCGTCGAGACATTTTCCACGACGGCGGATTTGCGGGAAAAATTCAAATCGCTGGCGGCCAAAAAAGTGGAGGCGATTTTTCATGCGGCGGCGGTGAGTGATTTTTCATTCGGAAGAATTTTTGCTCCGGATGCAGTGAACAAATTGGTTGAAATCAAAGGTGCGAAGAAGATTTCCACCCGGCAGGGCAAATTGCTCGTGGAATTGCTGCCGACGACGAAAATTCTGTCGGAACTTCGCGCGGGATTTCCAAAAGCAAAAATTGTCGGCTGGAAATTCGAGGCGGACGGGAAACGCGCGGATGCCATCGTCTCGGCGGAAAAGCAGCTTGCTGATTGCGCCACGGATTTATGCGTGGTGAACGGCCCGGCTTACGGAGAGGGTTTTGGGATTGTCGGTAAAAAAATCGCGCCGGCGCATTGGGAGAATCCACCGCAGTTATTTGATGCGCTGGAGAAATTTCTTCGTGCTTAAGCCTCGAATTTTTCCAATTGCTGCAACGCCAGTTTCATCGGCAGCCAGCCCAGCACGGCGGACATCAGGACAAATGCGGCGATCGCGGCGACAGACCAGCCGGTGCGGTCATGCAACCCTCCAATCGCAAAAATCAGGAGCGCGAGCGAGGCGACGATGTAGATGGAACTTAAAACGAAACAGAGCGTGCCGCCGAAACCGCTGACAATTTTGTTCGGATTGGTTTCACGCAGGTTTGGATATAAAACGCCAAGGCCGACGGCGAGTCCGTTGAGCGTGAGGGTCATGACGCAAACGACAGAGCTGAAAAACAGGACGCGTTGCGTTTCCATTTGTAACAGATAACACGAGAGCGCAATGAGGCATAACGTGACGGCCAATGACAGCGCTCCGGCCAGCCAGTATTTGATTTTGACGACGCGCTCGAGTCCCATCGGAGACATTCCGATGATCCAAAGGCGCCGGCCTTCCAGGGAAAATTGCGGGAAAACGAAGCGCGTAGTGACGGAAGCGAGACTGAAAGCGCAGGCGCCGAGATTCAAAAAGGCGACGGCATTGATCCAGAACAAGCTGTTCAATTGTTGCGTAAAATTCCGCAGATTGACGATGTAAACGCCAAGCAATCCGAAGAACATGACGGATTGCCCCCATTGCGTCGTGTCGCGCCAGAACATGCGCAAATCTTTCAACGCAAGCGCGCGGGTGTCCGGTTTGAGCCAGAAGAAAAGGCCGAAAAGGCTTTCCACCGGATGAACCGCCGGTTTGCCGGACAGCGTGCGGCGGAGAAAACCGAAATCAAAACGCATGCCGGGACGGCTTTGGACGGCCGAGGCGGTGTCGTAAAACAGATTGCCGAAACGGGTGAAGGCGATGCTGCCAAAAAACAGAACATGGCTCAACAGGACGGCGGCGAAAAAGATTGCGCCGCGCATGATGCCTTCCGCCCATTGCAGCACGGCGGACGAGAGCCAATAGCTGGGCAAAAACGGAAACAGCGTGAATCGCGTTCGCGCCAGCAATTGGTCGAGCGCTTCCAGCGTGCGGCGGTCAAGCATTTGGTTGTCCACCGCCTGCACTTTCCACCAGAACGCCGCGAGCGCCAGCGATGTCAGCGCCACGGCGATGAGCGTGATTTGAAAACTTTTGCGGTCAAGAAAACGCCCGATGAGAATGGCCAGTCCGGCGCCGAAAACACCGGGTAAAACCGTGAAAATGACGATGAGAAAAACGGTGACGGGATAAAAATGCCACGGCACGCCGCGCACCAGGCCGAATGCCGCGAGCAGTGGCGCGATCAGGAATAAAAATGCCCACGACGAAAGCACGACGGATTCGATGAATTTCCAGCGGAAAATGGTTTGGTTGGAAACCGGCAAGGTCAAGAGATAAGCCGTTTCGCGATTGCGGAATAAATTGGTGTAACCGATGATGAGATTGCTCAACAACAACATGGCGAACAAAAAGGCGAACAGGACGTAGAGCAATCGCTCGGTCAGCACGGAGCCGAGGCCGGGAAATTTGGCGATGAATCTCATCCCGTGATAAAAAATCGAGAACGACAGCACCAGGTAGCCGACAATGAAGGCGGCGATAATGGTCGTCAGCAGACGGGATTGATCGCGAACGCCCAGCAATCGGCGCCAGCTATGCAGCGCATTGACGCGGACAAGCAGCCACAACGGCGAAGGGAATTTCTCCGAGGGCTGTGGCATGGACGCAGAATAATCCTAAAAAAATTTCCGCGCAATGCCGGCATTGTCTCATTTGCCGATCAGATCCTGGACGCCTTTTTTGATTTGTTCGACGTCTTTGCCCCCGATTTTACTGTCGGCAACGGCGGCGGCGACGGATTTGATGGTCGTGACGGTGAGGGCGTCAAGAACGCGGCGTGACAGGTCGGCGGCAGTGATGCCCTCTTTATTTTTCCCGAGGTTGGTCAGGTGAATAGCAGGAATTGTCACGTCCATTTCTTTTCCACCCATGCCGGTGAGAACGGCGTGAACTTTTGCTCCGCTGATCAACAAATCATCGACTTCCAGTTTTTTTCCCGCTTTGGCCGGCGGAACAGCGGCATTGGTGGAAGTGGCGACCGGCCTGGTGTTTCTTTGAGCGCCAGCGATATTGTCGCGGATTTGCGCGAGGTTGTTTCCGCTGAAGGGATCGCCTTCAAATGTGATTTCCGGCGCGACGATTTTGACCGAGCGGACGATAATTTTATCTTTAGTGAGGGAAAGCGGATTGACTCCCGCGGCGGCCGTTCCGATGGAAATGGCTTGCTTGGTCTTATAGCCTTCGGGATTGCCGATGACCAATCCGTCAAATTTCGCCGAACCGGTGAGGAGGGAAATGTGAACGGAATCAAGTTCGACTGTCGTTTGCGTGAGTTTAGGACCGATGGTCACAACGCCTTTGCGCACAATCGAATCAAGAAAGAACGTAATCACGATCAGCGCGATGACGGCGGCGATGGCGACGATGATGAGGATCCATTTAAGGACACGGTTTGCTTTATCCATTGTAGTTTCCATAAGTCATTTGGTCAGGGTTTGAATGGCAGAAATCAATTCCCGCACTTGATAGGGTTTGGCGAGGAAAAGGTCGGGTTTATAGGCGGCCGCCGAATAAATGCTTTCGTCCACGGTGCCGCTTAAGAGGATGATTTTTTGCGCCGGGTTTTGAATCTTGCATTCGCGCGTCAAATCCAATCCCGTCATTTCACCCATCGCAAAATCGGTGACGATGACGGCGGGTTTCGCAGCAGACGTTTCCTTGAGGGCCAGTCGCGGATCGCGGAATGTAAAGACGCGATAACCCAACGGTTTGAGGATTGCCGCCGCCAAATCCAGCAACAACGGTTCGTCGTCCACCACAAAAATTGTCGTCGATGTGTTGGAATTGGCCTGATTCAACGAATCGCTCATGCCTGATGTAGAAAGAAAACACCGGCAATGTCCTGCTGGCAAGCATGTTTGCACAAAAATTATTCACCAGCGGCTTAAAATTTGACATTGCGCAAGCGGTGTTCAAATTGTAGTTTAAGGGGAACGGCAAGAACCCATGCCCAAGGATCCGTGGTTATGAAAAATAAGTCACCGTCACCTATGGCGGAATCAAAAGTGAAGCCGCGCGTGACACGCGCTAAAGGCATAAAAACCGAAAAAGCTGCTGAATCTGCAACTGTTCCTGAAATGACTTCACCCAAAACGCCGCGCGCCAAAAAGAAATCACTCCTCCAGAACATCACCGAAACCGCCAAGGGATTGCTCAAGCCCAAGCAGGTCAAAATCGAATCGAAAGGGGACAAGACGGAAATCACTGCGGAAACCAAAGTCCGCCGCACATACACCCGCAAGAAGAAAATCGAAACCCCCGCCATTTTGCTCGAAGGCGATCACCCCGGGCTGCCGGAAATCAGTGGTCCCGGAGAAAAATTTGCGCTTGGTCCGACGCCGCCCCAGCAAACGTTTCCCACTTCCGAATCCGAATTGCCGGAATCCTACGGCACGAAAAAACTGTTTCTTACGGCCCGCGATCCTCACTGGCTTTATGTCAACTGGGATTTGACGCCCGATCAGCAAAATAAACTGAATGCCAAATCGTCGGAAGGCCATCTCGTCCTGCGCATTTATTACAACAAAATTGAGGGCCATCCCGCTTACGAAATCCACGTCCATCCCGAGTCGCGCCACTGGTTCGCCCACGTTGAACGCGCTGGCAATTCCTACGTGGCCGAACTCGGTTATTATTCCCCGGTCGGACGCTGGACGCGCATCGCTGTTTCCACGGCCACCGTCACTCCGCCCGATGCCGCGTCATCGGCCACCGAAGCGGATTTCGCAACCATTCCGTTCGAATTTCCTTTTGCGCGCTTGATGGAAATCGTCAAAGCCGCGATCGGCGAGAATCTGCCGCTGGCCGAAGCTGTCGAAGAATTGCGGCGCGCCGGTCACCCACAATTGCCGCGGCTCAACGGCAACAGCAACACGCAGCCTGCCGCCTGGACGCCGGAACAGGAAAAAGCCCTCGCAAAAATCATCGCCATTGACCAGACGCGTCGCGTATGGATGGGTTCGCTCGAAATCACTGAATTGATCCGCCGGCGGCTCGCGCAGGAAATTTCATCGCTCGGCATTTCCTCTTTTGGCGTTTCCAGTTTCTCAAGCCCGATCGGTGGCATGGAAAAACAAAAAGGATTTTGGTTCAACGTCAACGCCGAACTCATCATTTATGGTGCGACGGAGCCAGATGCCAAAGTCACGCTGGGCGGCCATGAAATCAAATTGCGCCCGGACGGCTCGTTCAGTTACCGGTTTGCCTTGCCGGATGGAAATTATGATTTGCCCGCCGTGGCCGTTTCTGCCGATGGCGACGATGCGCGCGCGGCGGAATTGAAATTCAGCCGCAAGACTGATTATCTCGGCGACGTTGGGGTGCATCCGCAAGATCCATCGCTTCAGGCGCCGCTTCCTGAAAATGTCTGAAAATCCCCAACGTGGCGCCTTGATGCTCGTGCGCGTCACGGCCACGGCGCTTATTTGTGTCACCGTTTTGCAATTGGCAGTTTATTTCGCCGATTGGCGTTTTCACGACCGTCCACTTCCCGTTTTATCGTGTATGCTGTGGACGATTCCATTTCTCATCGCCGTTCTGCTTCTTGTGAAATCCAAAGCTGTGGCCGGATGGATTTCCGAAAAGCTCGAATGATTTCCTTTGGTAAGGAAACTTGCAGCGGATGAATTCCATTTTTATAGTTTCACCATGAATTTAACTGAAGAGCAACGCCAGCGCGTCACCGCATGGATTTTGCAGGGCGCAAAACTTTCCGAAGTCCAAAACCGGCTGCAATCAGAATTTGGCCTCAAATTGACCTACATGGAAACGCGATTCCTGGTGGACGATTTGAAACTCACGCCGAAAGATCCCGAGCCGCCCAAAACACCGGCGGCGCCGCCCGCGGAAAAAAAGTTAGCCACCGAACCCGTTCCACCGGAAGAAACCGCAAGTGCGCTGGGTAGAAATGTTTCTGTGACCGTGGACCAAATCGCGCGTCCCGGCGCCGTGGTCAGCGGCAAAGTCACTTTCAGCGACGGCAAAACAGCCGATTGGTATCTCGATCAAATGGGACGCCTCGGCGTCGTGCCTGCGGAAAAGGGCTACAAGCCGTCACCAGCCGACGTCCAGGATTTCCAAACCGCGCTTCAGGGCGAATTGGCGAAAATGGGATTTGCCTGAAATTTTAAGTTTTGAGTTTTGAATTTTTAGTTGGGACAATGCCTGCGCCAACTCAAAACAAAAAACTCAATAATTTCTAAATGCGCGAAAAATTCCGTGCCTGGGCCGAAATCGCCGAAACCTTTTTCCTCGAAGTCATTTTCGAGGAACGTCACGATTTCAGGGCGCGATTGGCGCGCGGAATCCTGTTCGGCAGTTCCAAACTCTTTCACCTCGGCGTCAAGATCCATCGCTCGCTCATCAACGCGCGGATTCTTCGCGATGAAACGCTCGGCATCCAGGTCATCGCCATCGGCAACCTGACCGTCGGCGGCACCGGCAAAACGCCCGTCGTCGAAAAATTTGCCCGCGAATTGCGCGACGCCGGGCGCAATGTCGCCATCCTTTCGCGCGGCTACCGTTCCAAACCGCCGCCGTTGCACAAACAAATCCTCAATAAAATTTTGCTCCGCGAGGAAAAAACACCGCCGCGCGTCGTCTCCGACGGAAAATCGTTGCTGCTCGATTCCGAAATGGCCGGCGACGAACCCTACATGCTCGCGTCCAACCTCAAAGACGTCGTCGTGCTCGTGGACAAAGACCGCGTCAAAAGCGGACGTTACGCGATTGAAAAATTTGGCTGCGATACATTGCTGCTCGACGACGGATTTCAATACTGGCGCCTGCGCGGCCGGCGGCACGACGTCGTTTTGATTGACCGGCAGCAGCCGTTCGGGAATGAACATTTGCTGCCGCGCGGCACCCTGCGCGAACCGCCGACGCATCTGGCGCGCGCGCAAACGATTTTCATCACCAAAAGCGACGGCAAAACCGCTGAATTGCGCGAACGCATTTCCAGATTCAATGCCGACGCCGCCATCATTGAATGCGTTCATCATCCGCTTTACCTCGAAGACGTTTTCACCGGCGAACGCGGCGGGCTGGAATTTTTGCGCGGCAAAAAAGTTGCTTCCTTGAGCGGAATCGCCCAGCCGGAAAGTTTTGAACAAAGCCTGGTCAAGCTGGGCGCGGAACTCGTTTATTCCAAGCGATTCGCCGATCATCACCGTTTCACGCAACAGGAAATCCTGAACGTCATCAACCGTGGCAAAAAACGGCAGGCGGAAATCATCATCACCACGCAAAAAGATGCCGTGCGCTTTCCCAAGCTTGACCGGCGCGATCTGCCGATTTCATTCATGCGTGTGGAGATTCAGATTGTCAGCGGCGCCAATGACTTCCAGGATTGTGTCCGCAAAATCTGTTTCAAATGAAAATCCTTGTGCGCAGCACCAATTGGCTCGGCGACGCCGTGATGACGACGCCGGCGCTGTTGCGGTTGCGCGAAAAGTTTCCGGACGCGCACATCACGATCCTCACGCCGGAAAAATTGCGCGAACTCTGGCTGAATCATTCGGCAATCAATGAAATTGTTTCCATCGCGCCGGGCGAAACGGTTTTCCGCATCGGCAAAAAATTGCGACCGGAAAATTTTGATTTGGCATTGGCATTGCCGAATTCGCCCCGCGCCGCGATTGAACTTTATTTGGCGAAAATCCCGAAACGCATCGGCTATGCGCGGCCGTGGCGGAATTTCTTTTTGACAAAAACCATCGCGCCGCGCGCCGGTGCCTTGAAAATGCGGAAATTGTCCGTCCGGAAAATTCGCAGAAGAATTGCCAAAGACAGCGCAGCCGTTCCGGCGGCAAACGCTGTTGGCGCGGCGATTGCGCCATATTCATCGGCCCATCAAATTCACGAGTATTTAAATTTAGCCGCTTCGCTCGGCGCCAATGCCGAACCGCTGCCGCCCAAATTGAATGTCATGGTGGAGGAGATTGACGCGGTGAAGAAAAAATTCGGCCTGGATAAAATCGTCAATCCGGTTTTCGGACTTAATCCCGGCGCGGAATATGGTCCGGCCAAACGCTGGCCGATCCGCCGTTTCGTTGCAGCCGCGCAGGAATTGCAATTCCGTAAAAATTGCGTCTGGATCTTATTTGGCGGCCCCGGCGATGCAGCGCTGGCCAACCAGATCCAATCCTCATTGCGCAGTCCGCAACAAATGGTTTTCAACCTGGCGGGCCGGACAACATTGCGCGAATTGATGGCGCTGTTGAAAGTCTGTCGGGTGTTGTTGACCAATGACACCGGCCCGATGCATGTCGCCTCCGCGCTCGGCGTTCCGGTCGTCGTGCCATTCGGCAGCACATCGCCGGAATTGACCGGGCCGGTTTCTGCCAATGGCCTGGCACATAAAATTTTACGGACGCATGCGCCGTGTTCGCCGTGTTTTTTGCGCGAATGTCCGGTTGATTTTCGTTGCATGAATGGCATTGAAGTGTCACAAGTCGTGGACGCCGTTCTGGAAACGGCACAACCGTAACCGCGATTATGTTTTATATCCCGATCATTTGCGGCAGCACGCGACGCGATCGCCAAAGCATCAAAGTCGCCAAATTCGTTCTCGCCAAATTGAAGCAGCGACGAGATGTCGAAACGGAATTGCTTGATTTGCTCGAGCTCAATTTTCCCATCATGGAAGAGCGGTTGCATCGTCGCGATGATCCGCCGCCGGGTTTGAAAGAATTTGGTGAAAAGATTGGCCGTGCGGATTCATTCATCATCGTCACTCCGGAATACAATAATGGTTATCCCGGCGTTTTGAAAAATGCGCTGGATTATTTATTGCCGGAATACGAGCGCAAGCCGGTCGGCATCGTGACCGTTTCCGCGGGCGGTTTTGGCGGCATCAATTGCCTGGCGCAATTACGATTGGTGATGCTCGGCGCGGGCGCATTGCCGATTCCGGAAAACCTTTCGGTGTCTCGCGTGCAGGACAGTTTCAAAGAGGATGGCACGCCGAACGACCCGGCCTACGAAAAGCGCGCCGCGGGGTTTTTGGATGAAATGCTTTGGTTCACTGAAGCGATCGCCGCCCGGAAAGCGAAAGATTTATCGCAATAGCTATTTGGCGCCGTCCGCCGCAATCTTCGCGCATTCCCAAAATTTTTCTGCCGCCGCCGACAGTTTTCCTTTTAACGCGGCGATACCCATCGCGACCGGTTCCGGTTCCGGCGTCAGGCGCAACAATTTCAGCCGGTTGCCGGCGATGCATTTGAACGATTCGCCGGCCAGCGCGACTCCGGCTCCGGCTTCGATCGCGGGAAATAGACTGGAGATGCCGTCGTGTTCTTCAACGATGCGCGGTTTGAATTTGACGCCGGAAAATACATTTGAGAACCATTCATGGTAGTCCGGATAATCTTTGCGGCTGTAACTGACGAATGGTTCGCGCGCGGCTTCGGCCAGCGAGACAATTTTTCGCCGTGCGAGCGGGTGATTCGGCGCAACGACAAGGCAAACGGCATCGCAGGACAACGCTTCAAAACGTAATCCGCGGAACGTTGATTTGAAATCCGGCGGGCGCACGAGAAATGCCAGTTGCAATTTTCCCTCGCGCAGGCGGGTGATGTTTTCCTGGTTGGCCAGATCATGCAGCTTCACGCGCACGTTGGGCATCGCCAGCTGAAACGCGCGCAACGTCGGCGGCAAAATGCGCGTGGTCGGCGTCGGCGAATAACCGATATGCAATTCGCCGGTCGCTCCGGCGGCGACGGCTTTTGCTTTTTTGACGGCATCGTCAGTGCATTTCAAAACGGATTTTGCTTCGGCAAGAAAAACTTTTCCGGCAGCCGTCAATTTGAGCGATTTCGCGGTGCGTTCGAACAAGGGAAAACCGATTTCACCTTCCAGGTCGTGGATTTGGCGGCTGATGCCCGGCTGCGAAACGTGCAATTTCAATGCCGCGCGCGAGACGTTTTCCTGTTCGGCGACCGCAACGAAATAGCGGAGATGGCGCAGTTCCATTGGCGATGAGGGTAACTGTAAATGAGCGAAAACCAATGGCAAACGTGCAATTTCATACTGCGTTTTGCATTTGTTATTGGCGAAATGCAGCCAGGCATCGACGGCATCCATCGATTTGAGAAAGCTTTTTCGATTTTCCGCCGTTCCGTTGCGGCATGGCCGATGCTCAAAGGTTTGAATGGCAAAACAGAAATTACATCCTCACGGAAAAATCACACAAAATACGGTGACGCCGGACGAGGTGAATGAGCGGGCGCGCGAATTGTCGCTGATCGGCGGACACGAACCAAATCGGCGGACGACTTCAGATTTGCGGGAGGCAAAAGAGGAATTGCGTGGCGACAATGCCGCGGATGCGCCGGCTGACGACGAGGGAATCACGGCGAGTGGCATGGGCGCGCCGCCGGTTTCGCATGGAAAAAAAATTGAGCCGCAATTGCCACACGATGATGAAGTGGAAGCGCGCACCGTTGAAGAGGGAATTGACGAAGCCGAACACAGCGAAATGCTCGAGGCGTCCAAACATCCGACGAAAAATGAGGAATAACCTGAAGGGAAAAATCATTCCGTTGCCCGGCCGACGACGGGATGGATTGACAAAGGCGGGCACGGATAAGCCTGAACGTTTTGGGACAGGCGAACTGCATCGCGGCCGCCGCGAAGACCACACGCAAAGAGGATTCGTTCCCGCCGCGATGGAAGCCGCGCTCGAAATGGTGCCGCGCAAGCCCGCCAAACGCGGCAGCGCTTCCAAGGGCGCCGGAAGAAATCGCCGCCGCTCGCCCAGCACTCTCCTGCTCAACAACAGCAACGTGAAGCGCAAACCTGCCGGACGGGGACGAACGCGATTATGACTACGGAAATTCCTCAGAAACTCTGGCAGCAATTCTGTCATCGCTTGAATGATTTATATCGCGGCGCGGTCAGTATCCGGCTCGCCGCGCCGGACGGCGATAAAAAACCGCTCGCTGAAGATGTGCCGTTGCGGTCGGTGACCTTTCAACCTCAAAGCGAATGCAACGACGCGGTGGTGATTGAAGCCGGCCGGCCGGATGAACGGCCGTTGCAACATCAAATCATCGAGCCGATCCGCATCGTGCTCTGGCAGGACGGCGAAAGCGGACGTTACAATCACGTGGAAATCCTTGCGGAAGCCGGCACCACGGAAATTGATTTTCATCCCGGCATCAATTCGGGAATTTTGGAACAATTGGCGGCATAAGAAAACGCGGCCGGATTTCTCCAGCCGCGTTTGAATTTGTTCCTCTGACCCGTTTGGACTTAATAATCCATTCCGCCCATGCCGCCGTGGCCGCCGGGCATCGGTGCCGGTTTTTCTTTCTCCGGCACTTCGGTGATCAAGCATTCGGTCGTGAGCAAGAGTCCCGCGATTGACGCCGCGTTTTGCAGCGCACTGCGCGTGACTTTCTTCGGGTCAACGACGCCGGCTTTCACGAGGTCTTCATAATCGCCGGTGGCGACGTTGTAACCTTCGTTGCCTTTCGCTTTCTTGACCGCTTCGACAATCACGCTGCCTTCCACTCCGGCATTCGCCGCGAGCGAGCGCAACGGCGATTCCACCGCGCGTTTGATGATGCCGATGCCGATGGTTTCGTCTTCGTTCGCGCCTTTGACGCCGTCAATCGCCGCGATGCAGCGGATCAACGCCACGCCGCCGCCGGGAACGATGCCTTCTTCCACCGCCGCGCGGGTCGCGTGCAACGCGTCTTCCACGCGCGCTTTCTTTTCCTTCATTTCCGTTTCAGTCGCCGCGCCGACGTTGATGACGGCCACGCCGCCCGCCAACTTCGCGAGACGTTCCTGCAATTTTTCGCGATCGTAATCAGAAGTGGTTTCTTCAATCTGGCGGCGGATTTGATTCACGCGGCCCTGGATGTCCGAAGATTTTCCGTTGCCTTCGACAATCGTCGTGTTTTCTTTGTCCACGACGACGGATTTCGCGCGACCGAGGTCGTTCAATTCAACGCCTTCGAGCTTGATGCCCAAATCTTCGCTGATGAATTTGCCGCCGGTGAGAATCGCGATGTCCTGCAACATTTCTTTGCGGCGATCGCCGAAGCCCGGCGCTTTGACCGCGCAAACGTTGATCGTGCCGCGCAATTTGTTCACCACGAGAGTCGCGAGCGCTTCGCCTTCGACTTCTTCCGAGATGATGAGCAGCGGTTTGCCGAGCTTGGCCGTCTTTTCGAGAATCGGCAGCAAATCTTTCAAGCTGCTGATTTTCTTTTCGAAAATGAGGATGTAGGCATCTTCCAGTTTCGCTTCCATCGTTTCGGCGTTGGTGACGAAATACGGCGACAAATAACCTTTGTCGAACTGCATGCCTTCCACCACGTCGAGCGTCGTCTCGATGGACTTGGCTTCCTCGACGGTGATCGTGCCGTCTTTGCCGACTTTGTCCATCGCGTCGGCGATCTTGTCGGCGATGTCATAATCCCAGTTCGCGGAAACGGCCGCGACCTGTTTGATTTCTTCTTTGTCTTTGACCTTCTTGGCGATCTTGTCGAGCTGGCCGACGGCGGCTTCCACGGCCTTGCCGATGCCGCGCTGGATGCCGATCGGGTTCGCGCCCGCCGTGACGAATTTCAAGCCTTCGCGATAAATCGCCTCGGCCAGGACCGTCGCCGTCGTCGTGCCGTCGCCCGCGGTGTCGCTGGTTTTGCTGGCGACTTCGCGGACCATTTGCGCGCCCATGTTTTCGTAAGGGTCTTCCAATTCGATTTCCTTGGCCACCGTCACGCCGTCTTTGGTGACCGTGGGGGAACCGAATTTTTTGTCAATCACCACATTGCGGCCTTTGGGACCGAGCGTGGCGACGACCGCTTTGGAAAGCTTCGAGACGCCGCGCAGAATGCTCTGCCGCGCCTGTTCGTCGAATACGAGTTGTTTTGCTGCCATATATTTATTTCAGTTTTGAATTTTTAGTTTTGAATTTTTAATTTCAAGGCTCGCGGCTCGTGGCTTCAGGCTTTAGGGATTCCCCGCGCCCAATGCCTCGCGCCTCACGCCTTTATTCCAACACTGCCAAAATATCATCCGATGAAAGGATTTTATATTCCTTGCCGTCAATTTTGATTTCCGTGCCGCCGTATTTGGAGACTAACACGCGGTCGCCCTTTTTGACTTCAAAGGCGATTTTTTTGCCGTTGTCATCCGTTTTGCCCGTGCCGAGGGCGACGACGATGCCTTCCTGCGGTTTTTCTTTGGCGGTCTCGGGGATGATGATGCCGCCCTTCTTGACTTCTTTTTCTTCGACGGGCTCGACCAGGATGCGGTCGCCGATCGGTTTTACGTTTAGTGCCATAGTTTGGTTTTTTGTTTTTGTTTGTTTGGTTTAAGTAACTCCCATCGCACCCGCGATGAGAAAATTGTTTCATCTGCGCGCCAGCGCCGGTTGCGGCAACCTGAAAGGTTGCAATAATTCAGCCCAAGGTTGCGCGGAGCGATATTTTCTACCACTTCATACCATTCTTTTTGTCGAATTTGTTGAGGTGTCAGATTCATTGAAGAATTTATTTCTTCTCATCCACAACTTCCGCGTCAATCACGCCTTCGTCCTTTTTCTTGTCGTCGGATTTCGGCTGTTCGCCTTGCGGTTGATCGCCGGGTTGACCACCGGCTTGCGCGCCTTTGGCAGCTTGCGCTTGTGCCGCGGCGGCTTTGTAAAGTTCGGCGCTCACGGCTTGCCACGCTTCGTTCAATTTTTCGCTCGCGGATTTGATGGCCGCCGAATCGCTGCCTTTCAACGCTTCTTTCACCGCGTTCATGGCGTCTTCGATCTTCTTTTTGTCGTCGCCGGAAATCTTGTCGCCATTGTCCTTCAACATTTTTTCCGTGCGATAGACCGCGTTGTCCGCTTCGTTGCGGGTTTCGACTTCTTCCTTCTTGGCCTTGTCCTCCTCGGCGTGCGCTTCGGCGTCCTTGCGCATCTTCTCGACTTCGTCCTTCGAGAGACCGCTGCTGGCCGTGATGGTGATTTTTTGTTCCTTGCCCGTGCCGAGGTCTTTGGCGCCGACGTGCAAAATGCCGTTGGCATCAATGTCGAACGTCACCTCGATCTGCGGCACGCCGCGCGGGGCGGGCGGAATGTCGGTCAGATGAAATTTGCCGATGGTTTTGTTGTCCTTGGAGAACTGGCGTTCGCCCTGCAGCACGTGGATTTCCACGCCGGGCTGATTGTCGCTGGCGGTGGAGAAAATTTCCGATTTGCGCGTCGGGATGGTCGTGTTGCGCTCGATCAATTTCGTGAACACGCCGCCGAGCGTTTCGATGCCGAGCGAAAGGGGGGTCACGTCGAGCAGCAAAACGTCTTTGACTTCGCCCTTGAGCACGCCGCCTTGAATTCCCGCGCCAATCGCGACGACTTCGTCGGGATTCACGCCCTGATGCGGCGGTTTGTTGACGAGCGATTTCGCGGTTTCGACGACGCGCGGCATGCGCGTCATGCCACCGACGAGCACGAGTTCGTCAATCTTGCTGGCTTCGAGGCCGGCGTCTTTTAAGCAGGCATGAACCGGCTTGATGGTGCGCTCGAACAGATCGTCCGTGAGCTGCTCCATTTTCGCGCGGGTCAGAGATTTCTGGATGTGCTTCGGCCCGCTGGCGTCCGCCGTGATGAACGGCAGGTTGATATCGTAAGTCGTGGAGCTGGAGAGCGCGATCTTGGCTTTTTCGGCTTCTTCCTTGATGCGCTGGAGCGCGTCGGGCTGCTTGCGCAAATCCATGCCGCTGTCTTTTTTGAATTCGTCGAGGATCCAATCCATCAATTTGTTGTCCCAATCGTCGCCGCCCAGATGCGTGTCGCCGTTGGTGGCTTTGACTTCAAACACGCCGTCGCCGATTTCGAGAACGGAAATATCGAACGTGCCGCCGCCCAAATCGTAAACGGCGATCTTTTCGTCCTTCTTTTTGTCGAGACCGTAAGCGAGCGACGCGGCGGTCGGCTCATTGATGATGCGAAGCACTTCGAGACCGGCGATGCGTCCAGCGTCTTTCGTCGCCTGGCGTTGCGAGTCGTTGAAGTAGGCGGGAACGGTGATGACGGCTTGCGTGATCTTTTCGCCGAGACGCGTTTCGGCGTCGGCTTTCAGTTTGGCGAGAATCATCGCGGAAATTTCCGGCGGCGAAAATTGTTTCGGTTTGCCGTCCACTTCTACTTCCACGGCGCAATCGCCGTTGGAAGCCTTCACGACTTTGTAGGGCATGCGTTTCACTTCTTCGCCGACTTCGTCGAATTTGCGGCCCATGAAACGCTTGATGGAGTAAATGGTGTTGCGCGAATTGGTGACGGCCTGGCGTTTGGCGGCTTCGCCGACGAGACGTTCGCCGCTCTTGGTGAACGCGACGACGCTGGGAGTGGTGCGTTTACCTTCGGAATTTTCCAGAACGAGCGGTTCGCCGCCTTCCATGACGGCCATGCAGGAATTCGTGGTGCCTAAATCAATGCCTAATACTTTTGCCATAAAATCGTTTCGTTAATTGGTTTTTATCTTGGACAACAAAGAAACAAAGCAACGAAGTGAAATTCGACTCGGAAGCTTCGTCTCTTTGCTGTTCCATTTTTATTCTTCTATTTCCTGTGCAATTACGATGCCGCGACAGGAAAAATCGGAAAACAGGCGAAAACAAAAGGGAAAATGCGAAATTGAATAAAATCACCGAAACGACGGATTGCGCCAGAAGTGTCGCAATGGCGCAACACAAAGGAAAAATGGCGCAATGCGGCGGTTCCAAATTTCACGGCAAATTATCATTGGCGGCCGAAATGAAAGCGATTAACGTTGCCAACGTTCAACCCTGAACAAACTTATGCGCGCTCGAACTGTTGCCAAACTCATCGGCATTGCCATTTTGATTTTTGTCGTTCTCATCGCCGCCTCGACGAGCACTTACGTCGTCCAGCCCGGCACGCGCGGCGTCGAGGTCACCCTCGGCAAAGTGGCGCCGGTGTTCAAGCCGGAAGGGTTTGGATTCAAAACGCCATTTATCACCACGGTTGTTCCGGTGACCATCAAACAGCAAACGCGTGACGTGCAATCGGCCTGCTATTCGGCGGATTTGCAGCAGGTGAACATGGATTTGCGCGTGTTGTATCGCGTGCCCGAAGCGTCGGTCGTCCAGATTTATCAAAATTATGCCGGCGACCCGTTTGACAGCCTTGTTGCTCCGCGCGTGCAGGAAGCGATGAAAGAAGTGACGGCGATGCAAAGCGCCGAGCAAATCGTCAAGAACCGCGAGGAAATCAAGGCCAAGGCGCTTGCCGCCGCGCGGGAAAAAGTCGGCACGCTGTTGCATATCGAAGACGTCGTCATCCAGAACATTGACCTGACGAAGGAATTGGAAGACGCCATCGAAGCGAAAATGGTGCAGGAACAGGAAGCCGCCAAGGCGAAATTCACGCAACAAAAGGCACAGATCGAAGCCGACACGGCGGTCATCAAAGCCAAAGGCGACGCGGAATCCATCCGGTTGCGCGGCGATGCGCTCAAGGAAAATCCGAACTTCATTGACCTGCAAATCGTGGAGAAATGGGATGGGAAATCGCCGCTGGTGGTCGGCGGTGGCAGTTCGGGCGGCGCGAATATTTTATTGCCGCTGAACGATCTTCAAAAACAACGCGTGCAGCCCTAAATGAATCCGCGCCAAATCGCGTTGCTGAAAATCCTCACCGTCGTGCTGGCCATCGGCGGATTGATTTTGATTTTTCCCAAAGCGTTCCGGTTCATGGAAATGGCCGCGCGCGATTTGCTTTATTTCTGGTGGCTGGTTTTGCTGGCCGCGCTGGCGATTTGGCTGATTTGGGGATTGGGCGGAAAAAAGAAGTAATCAAAATTTTCACACGACGAACCGGATTTTGGAGCAAGAACGTTGAGCCGACTTTGCGCTGGTGACTTGAAATCAAAATATAATGAATCCAAAATGAAACATAAATTCATACTTCTGCAAATAACGGTTCTTCTTTGTTTATTCGACGCGGGTTGTGCTTCAACCGGCAATGTCACGATGAGTCAACCGCTCTCGATGAAGTTAAGCCAGTTCAAAAGCGCGACGGTCGAAGTGAAATCATCAATGTCAAAAGCGCCAAACCGATTGGATGAATTTATGGTGCAGCTTGAAAGCCGGATCATTGCAAAATTGCGCGCCCAAAAAACGTTTGAAAAAATTTATTCGCAGGCCGAAACCGATTCGCATGCTGATTTGCGTGTCACGGTGACGATTACCAGAATTCGCGACTTGGATAATTTTGACCGCCTGATGTGGGGCGCTTTGGCCGGACAAGCGAAGACGGAAGCTACGGTTGAATTAAGAGAGCAAGCAACGGGAAAATTAATTGGCGCAGGACGAATTGAAGGCAAATCTTCCAATGGAACAGTTTTATCGGGAACAACTCCAGAAGCGGTCGACCGGGTCGCGGATGAAGTTGTCAACCTGATCAAGAAAAATTCATAGAGCGGCCGAATTACGCCGCTTCGGCATCCTGTTTCCGGCGCACAATCGGCTTGCTTTCACCGCGCACGACGCCGGCGGTGATTGTCACATGCACGATGTCGCCGCCTTCAGGTGCGTCGAACATCATGTCGAGCATCAGTTTTTCGATCAGCCCGCGCAAGGCGCGCGCGCCGGTGCCTTTTTTCAGAGCATGCGCCGCCAATTCATGCAACGCGTCCGGCGTGAATTCCAATTCCACGCCTTCCATTGCCATGAGTTTGGCGTATTGCTTGGTCAACGCGTTTTTCGGTTCGGTCAAAATTGAAACCAATTGCGGCTCTGTTAATTCCGCGAGCGTGGTCATGACCGGCAAACGGCCAATGAATTCGGGAATGAAACCGAAGCTGAGCAAATCCTCTGGTTCGGCGTGTTCGAGAATCTGGTCGCGCG
This sequence comes from Verrucomicrobiia bacterium, assembly GCA_035776755.1. GTDB lineage: Bacteria > Verrucomicrobiota > Verrucomicrobiia > Limisphaerales > UBA11358 > UBA11358. The sequence goes on along the minus strand of DASTWS010000013.1, from coordinate 118,108 downwards.
TTGCAGAAATTTTATTTTCCGTTCCGGCGCCGAAACCCATGACGTTACGGCCGATCCGGCGTTGAATCACTTTTTCCAGGCCGACAAATGCGCCGCCGCAGATGAATAAAATGTTCGCGGTGTCCACGCGGATGTATTCCTGTTGCGGATGTTTGCGGCCGCCTTGCGGAGGCACGTTGCAAACCGTGCCTTCGAGAATTTTCAGCAACGCCTGTTGCACACCTTCGCCGCTGACGTCGCGCGTGATGGACGGCCCCTCAGCCTTGCGCGCGATTTTATCAATCTCATCAATGTAAACGATGCCGCGTTGCGCACGTTTCACGTCGTAATCGGCGCTTTGCAACAAACGCAAAACGATGTTCTCCACGTCTTCGCCCACGTAACCGGCTTCGGTCAATGTCGTGGCGTCGGCAATCGCGAACGGCACGTCCAAAATTTTCGCCAGCGTGCGGGCGAGCAACGTTTTGCCCGAACCGGTCGGACCAATCATCAAAATGTTGCTCTTCTCGATCTCCACGTCCGCATGCTTTGGCGCGGGCAATTTCGGATCGCCGTTTTCCGTGTGAGGGTCGGGCTGGATGCGTTTGTAATGATTATGAACGGCCACGGCCAAAGTTTTTTTCGCATGATCCTGGCCGACGCAATATAAATCGAGCTGCCGTTTGATTTCGGCGGGACGCGGCACTGAAAATTTCGGCTGCTTCTTTTGGTTCTGCAATTGCAATTCGCGGTCGAGGACGTTTTTGCAAAGGATGATGCAATTGTCGCAGATATAAACGCCGGGGCCGGCGATGAGTTTGCGCACTTCCGCGTGGGTTTTGCCGCAGAAGCTGCACATCGTGATGTTGTTCGGTCGAGCCATGAAAACTTACTGCGACAAGATTACACTAACGGCGAAGGTTTTTCCACTGCGGAAAAGTTTTTACTGCTGCGATTTGTTAGACATCGCGGTCATAAACTCAAAATTACCCTCCGCCAATCAATCTGTAATTCTTGACACAATCGCTGCAAATAAAAAAGCGTCATCACTTCAAGCAGCTTCTCCGGCGGCTCAATAGAACTACTCAGTTGCCACTCAACGATATCTTCGAACTGCCCAAGTGTGACTCCGCGTGAACGGCACTCCGCACGAATAAGTTGAACCAGGTCATCGGCCGAAACTGGCGGTTCGTTCATATCGTCGGCGAATAACTCAATCGGACGAATGCCAAGAATATGACAAAACTTCTGCAGCATTTTTGGTGAATAACAATGCTCCAAATCGTTCTCTAATCCCTCAATCTCCCAAACGTCAATAGGCTGAACACCGCAAGACTCAGCTACCTCATCTGCTGAAAGCCCACGACGCTCCCGAGCCTCTCGAAAACGAATATTTGGTGGAGTGGCCGTCACAATGCGCGAAGGATGTCTACCTATTTATTACGTATACAAACAACTCACACAATCACCGACGGCTTTTCCGTTGCGCCGGGAATTTCTTTGCGCGAAGCGACGACCTGGTCCACGAGGCCGTAAGATTTTGCTTCGTCGGCGGACATGAAATTATCACGGTCGGTGGACTTTTCGATTTCATCCAGCGTGCGGCCGGAATGTTTCGCCAGAATCGAATTGAGCCGGTCTTTGAGCCGCAAAATTTCTTTTGCCTGGATGCTGATGTCGCTGGCCTGGCCTTGCACGCCGCCCCACGGCTGATGAATCATGATGCGCGCGTTCGGCAGCGCGAAGCGTTTGCCCTTCGTGCCCGCCGCCAGCAAGACCGCGCCCATGCTCGCCGCCTGCCCGACGCAATACGTGTTCACGTCGCAGGTGAGATATTGCATCGTGTCGTAAATCGCGAGGCCGGCGGTGACGCTGCCGCCGGGCGAATTGATGTAAACATGCACGTCCTTTTTCGGGTCGGACATCTGCAGGAACAACAATTGCGCGATAATGATGTTGGAGATGTTGTCGTCCACCGGCGTGCCGAGAAAAATGATGCGGTCCACGAGCAGGCGGGAATAAATATCCCAGCTCCGCTCGCCGCGGCCGGTCTGTTCAACAACGATGGGAACGAGAAAATTTTGCATGAAGGAATAGATACTTCATTTGCCAAAGAGTGCAAAGGAAGATTTGAACCGCAAAAACTTTGACGCGAATTTCACGAATTGACACGAATTTAAAATCCAATTAGCGAAAATTAGCGCAATTCGCGTAAAAGCATTTTCCAAATCAAAACAAACGCCGTCGCGAATTCCTGCGGCTTTTCGGAAATCCAGCGCGTCACAAAATCCGGCGCGAACCAGTCGCCGCGCTCGATTTCGTCCGGATGCAATTGAAATGGCCCGTCATTTTCACAGCGATAAACCCAGACAAATTCCGCGTCTGTTTCCTTGCAGGCATCAATTTTGAAAAGTTTCTTCAATTCGGAGGGACGAGTTCCAAGAGTCCCTGATTTATTTTCTTTTTTTGGGACCCGCAGAGCTTGTCCCTCCGATAAATCCAAACCAATCTCCTCGCGCAATTCGCGCACCGCCGTTTCATCGTAAGTTTCGCCGGAATCCACGTGGCCGCTGGACGACGAATCCCAAACGCCCGGCTGCCGGTCTTTGAGCATGGAGCGCTTCTGCAAAAAAATCTCGCCTCGCGAATTGAACACCAGCACGTGCACCGCGCGATGCAACAATCCTTGCGCATGAACCATGCTGCGCGGCTGGCGATCAATCACCTCGTCGCGCTCGTTGACGACATCAAAAATGTCTTCGGACATAATTATAAAAATATTTTAACGCAGAGGCGTAAAGACGCGGAGGAATAATTTAACTATTTCATTCCGAGCGCCGATAGGCGCGACATCTTTGTAGAAATTAAAACAAACAATTACAAAGCTCCGTCAGGAGCGACACAATCTGAAATCAATCCTCATTCGTTTTGAAAATGTATTTCTTGTCGTAATCCACATTGAATTTTTCTAACAACTCAATGTATTCCTCGCGAAACGATTTGTTGGCGTGGTGCATTTGTTGATTCTCAATGTATCGAATCACCGTTCCCAATTGCGAACGTGAATATGAAAATGCTCCAAATCCTTCCTGCCATGAAAATCTTCCAACAACCCAACGCTTCGTATTGATAAATTTTGATGAGCCGGCTTTTACATCTCGAACCAAATCGGAAAGCGATGAATCCGGTCGGAACCCGACCAACAAATGCAAATGATCGGGCATGTTGTTGATGGCAATCAATTTTTGTTTCTGTGCGGAAACGATGCCCGCGATGTATTTTTGCAATTCGTCATTGTGTGCCGATTTGATGAGATTTTGTCGGCCTTCAACGGCAAACACGATGTGAATATAAATTTGCGTGTAGGTATTTGCCATGATGATTTTGAATTTGCAGCACCGTTAGGTGCGGCATATTTGTAGAATATTGCTGGCAAAATGAAAAGCTCCGTAGGAGCGACATATTCTACAATTCGACAACCACGAAATTTATTTGCAGAAGATGCCGCTCCTGACGGAGCTTGAAAATCTTTTTCAATTGGTTTCTACAAATATGCCGCGCCTACGGCGCTTCCAAGCAAAATTTTCACGCCGGTTGCAATTCCTTCTGATGCGCCAGTTCAGCCAGCGTGCCGCGCACACGCGGGCTTCCACCCAGATGTTTCGCGTCGGCGGCAATCCATTTCTTCATGCTATCAAATGATGGCAACGGCGGAATAAATCAAGCGCACGCGCTCGTTGACGGCATCGAAAATATCTTCGGGCATAAATTAATTCCAATTCATTGCGTGTGACCAAGCAAGAATCGCAATTAATTGAAATGGTGCAGTCGCGACGTCAACAGCAACGGTAAACGGCAAAAACACGATCACCACTCGACCTGGATGATGTTCCCTGATGGCAATGTAAACTTTGTTCGTTTGCAAATCTGCGACTTTTTCATAATTAGGCGGCAATGTCTTTTCTAATTTCGCTCGTTTGGTCAAATCCGGCGGCAAATTTTTTATTTGCTCAAGCGAAAGACAGGTATTCGTCAGAGAAAGATTGTGAGAAGCAATCTCCTTTTGAGAAATTATTGCAAACGGCGGATTGAATTTAGAGCTTTCCAAAGCAAAATCATTGCTATTTGTTGAAGCATAAACCCTCGAAGGATTAAAATAGTCGTTCCTCGTTTGATGAAAATCTTTCATAAGTTTGCTCGTGCAACAACCTGTTGCAAATGAAGTCAGCATGGCGAGAAGAACAAAATACAAAACAATTTTTGCTTTCATAATTTTGATTCCGAATTTCCGACTGAAAGAATTTTTGCCAATTCAACAAACTGTTCCAAGCTCAATTTCTCCGCGCGTTCCTGCGGCGAGATTTTTAGTTCCGCGAACGCGTGTGTCAATTTTTCCTGCGGCCAATCGGCCTTCAACAATTTCAGCATCATTTTCCGCCGCTGCGAAAATGCGCGCTTGACGATTTTCACAAAATTCGCGCGCAGATTTTCCGGCAGCAGCGGCTGCGCGCGCCGGTCCAAAATCACGCACGCCGAATCCACGTCCGGCGACGGGAAAAAACATTCCGGCGGAATTTTGAAAAACGTGCGCGGCGCAAAATCCAATTGCACGAGCAGTGTCAGGATGCCGTAATCGTCGTCGTCCGTTTGCGCCATCAGCCGCCGCGCGACTTCCAGTTGCAGGGTGACGACGATTTTTTTCGGCGCGCGAATTCCAGCGGCGAGTTCCACCAGAATCGGCGACGCGACGGAATACGGCAAATTGGCGACAAGTTTCCAATCGCTCCAGTCGCGTTTTTCATTTTCCAAAAAGCGTAGCGCGTCGGCGTGAATCAATTCAAAATTCGGAGGGCGAAGCTCTGCAAGTCCCTGATTTTCATTTTGATTGGGGCGTCGTGGAACTCGTCCCTCCGAATTCAAGAATCGTTCGCGCAAAATTTCGACGAGCCGCAAATCTTTCTCGATGGCTAAAACTTTGCCGGCATTTTCCAGAAGTAATTTCGTCAATGGTCCAAGGCCGGGACCGATTTCCAAAACTTTGTCGGTCTTGGACAATTCGGCTGATTCAACAATTTTGCGCAATTGATTTTCGTCGTGCAAAAAATTCTGGCCGAGCGATTTCGTGAGCTGGATGTCACGCGCCGTTAAAATGTCGCGCATTTCGTTGAGTTTCATTTTGCAACCGCGGATTTCGCGGATAAAACTTCAGCCAGGGCATTCACGGCTTTAGCCAGTTGTGATTTTGTAATCGTCAGCGGCGGCGTGAAGCTGATGACGTTGGAAAATTCTCCTTCCGGCAGAAAAATGTAGCCGCGTTGTAACAATTTTTTAATCGCATCAATCGCGGCTTTTGTCGCGGGCTTGCCGTTTGAAAAATTCAATTCCAGCCCAGCCATCAAGCCGATTCCGCGAGCTGAACAAATGACTTGGGATTTTCGGCTTTGGACTTTGGACAATTTCGCGAGCAAAAGTTTTCCCAGTTCAGCGGACGCTTGCGGCAATTTTAATTTTTCGATTTCAGAAATCTGTGCCAAAGCCATCGCGCAGCCGACTGGATGGCCAAGAAACGTGCTGGTGTGGATCGCTTCGCCGCGCGACGGCGGCCAGGCATCCATCACGTCGGCGCGACCGACACAGGCAGAGAGCGGAAACCCGCCGGTGAGCGCTTTGCCGAGACAGATCAAATCAGGAACGGTTTGCGAATGTTCGCAGGCGAACCATTTTCCGGTGCGGCCGAAACCGGTGTAAACTTCATCGGCGATCAGCAGCGCGCCGGATTCGTCGCACAGTTTTCGTAGCATCGGCAAAAATTCCGGCGGCGGAATGTTGATGCCGCCGCGCGCTTGCACGGGTTCAACGAGAATCGCGCCGATTTTTTTGCGGCGAAACATTTTTCGGATCGCGGATTCAATGGAATTCAATTCGCCGAAGTTTTTCGGAAACGGAACAAAATTTCCGAATTGGCGCAATTGCGGATGAAACGGGCGCCGGAAAAAATCGCGGTGCGTGACATTCAGTGCGCCGTAGCCGAGTCCGTGATAGCCGCCGGTGAAGGCGATGACGCCGTGTTTGCCGGTGGCGAGAACTGCGGTCTTGAGCGCGGCCTCGAGGGCTTCGAATCCGGAATTGCAGAAAATGGTTTTCGCGCGGGATTTGTTCCAGCGTTCAAAGGTGATTTCGCTCAATTTTCTCGCGAGTTTTGCCTTGAGTTCGTGCGGATGAACGTCGCCCATCGCGTGCAACAGTTTTGCCATCTGTTTTTGACCTGCTTTTACAACTTTTGGATTGGCATGTCCGGCGGCGGCGACGCCGAACGCGGCGGTCAAATCGAGGTATTTTTTCCCATCGGCGTCCCGGACAAAAACATCTTTGGCGCGCTCCCAGACGATGGGCCAGGAACCGTCGGGTTCTTGAAATAAAATGTTCCGGGATTCGTAAGCCCGAAGCTGTTCCAAAATTTTCTGATTTTTGGACGCCATTTACGGTTTGCGATTGACGATTGACGAGCGCTCAAACATTTGCGGCCAATCGTAAATCGTAAATCATAAATCGTAAATCGCTAAACGCCCCGTTGTTCGGGCGGCCAAATAATTTTGTGCTGCTGAATTTGAAAGCGCACGGGCAATGCGTCGGCGATGATCTTTTCTGCCAAATCTTTTCGTGAAATCGGCGTTTGATTTGCCGGAACTCTTTTCAGCGATTTATTTTGTTGTTCCGGCGCGAGCGGATGAACCCAGGAAAACAGCAGCGGACAGATTTGCGCCAGGTTGAACGTGGCGATCTGCGTTGTCGCCCATCCGTAATCTTCGAGCGTGCCGATGACGAATTTGATTTCATCGGTGGATTTCAAGTGCGCAATGTTTTCAAAGCGATTTCGTTCCACTTCGCCGCTGCTTGGACATTTCAAATCCATGATGCGATGGACGCGCGGGTCAATTTGCGAAATATCATGCGCGCCGCTGGTTTCAATCAAGACGGTGAAGCCGTCATCGCATAGTTGTTTCATCAGCGGCAGGGAATTTTTTTGGAGCAACGGTTCGCCGCCGGTCAATTCGACCAGAGGCAATTTTGAATTTTGAGTTTTGAGTTTTGAATCAGAAAATGGCACGGACAATTTTTTTACCTCCGCCAAAACATTTTCCAGCGCCCATTTTTTTCCTTCGGTAAAAGCGTAAGCGGTATCGCAATAGGAACAGCGCAAGTCGCACGCGGTGAGCCGGATGAAAATGCAGGGCAGGCCGGCAAAAGTGCTTTCGCCTTGCAGGCTCAAATAGATTTCGTTGACGACGAGCGTTTCGGACATCGCATGAAGTTAAGACAGAATTTACGGAATTGGACAGAATTTTCGTTGCGATCGGATCAGCGATTCCGGCGATTGTAAAATTTTTTCAAACCGGTAATTTGCCGGGATGAAATTTCCATTTGCTTGCGGTGGACTTCTTCTTTTGGCGACGGCCGCGTTTGCCGAAACAAATTCTTTGCCCGTCACATTTCACATCCACGCCGACAAGCCCGTGGGCGAATTGACGCCGATCTGGCGGTTTTTTGGCTATGACGAGGCGAATTACACTTACATGAAGGACGGCAAAAAGTTGTTGTCGGAACTGGGCGCGCTGGAAGGGCCGCAGATTTTTATTCGCTGCCATCATTTGCTGACGAGCGGCGACGGCGCGTATTCATTGAAATTCGGTTCGACCAGCGCCTACAAGGAGGACGCGAAGGGAAATCCGGTTTACGACTGGAGCATCAACGACAAAATTTTTGATACTTATCTGAAACGCGGTTTGAAGCCTTACGTGGAAATCGGTTTCATGCCCGAAGCGCTTTCGTCGCATCCGCAAAATTATCCGCATCATCCGCCGGTGGACGAAATGGCGCCGGTCAACTGCGGGCAATCGTATCCGCCGAAAGATTACGCGAAATGGGATGAGTTGGTTTATCAGTGGACGAAGCATTGTGTGAAAAAATATGGAGCGAAAGAAGTCGCCAGCTGGTATTGGGAAGTCTGGAACGAACCGAACATCTCGTATTGGCACGGTTCGCATGCGGATTATTTCAAGCTTTACGATTATGCGGCGGACGGCGTGCGTCGCGCGTTGCCGAACGCAAAAGTTGGCGGACCGGAAACGGCAGGCGGGCCGGGCGGAAAATTTCTGGGAGAATTTTTGGAGCATTGCGCGCGCGGAACGAATTACGTTTCCGGCAAAATCGGTTCGCCGCTGGATTTCATTTCATTTCACGCCAAAGGTTCGCCGAAATTTGTGAACGGCCACGTGGAAATGGGCATGGCGAACCAATTTGCAGACATGAAAAATGCGTTTGCGGTCATCGCGACATTTCCGGAATTCAAAAAATTGCCGGTCATCATCGGCGAATCCGATCCGGAAGGTTGCGCGGCGTGCAAAAGTCCGCAGGACGGTTATCGCAACGGGACAATGTATTCCAGTTATACCGCCGCGAGTTTCCCGCGCGAATACGAACTGGCGGAAAAATATGGGATCAATCTACAGGGCGCGTTGACGTGGGCGTTTGAATTTGAAGATCAGCCACCGTTCGCTGGTTTCCGCCAGCTCGCGAGCGATGGCATTGATTTGCCGGTGCTGAATGTGTTCCGGATGTTTTCAAAGATGAGCGGTGAACGCGTTGCCGTCGAGGGCGGAACCGGTTACGACGCGGAAAAAATCTTGAAATCCGGCGTCCGTAAAAATCCGGATATCGATGCGTTGGCCGCCTTTGACAAAGAAAAATCGCGATTGACCGTTTTGGCCTGGCACTATGACGACGACGATTTGCCGGGGCCGGATGCGGAAGTTGATTTGGTTTTGGATCATTTGCCGCTGGAAAATGGCCGCGCGACGGTGACGGAATATCGCATTGATGCCGATCACAGCAATTCCTACGAAGCGTGGAAGCGGATGGGAGCGCCGCAGCAATTGACCGGGCAACAATATGCAGCGCTGGAAAAATCCGGTCAATTGGCGGAAGGCAAACCGGAAAAAATTCAAATCAAAGACGGCGTTGCGTTCATCCAATCGGTCAAATTGCCACGACAAGGCGTTTTGCTGTTTGTGATTGAAGGATTGAAGCATTGAATCTTTTGATTCAGGCCCTTTCCACGGCGAAAAATTTCGTTGCTTCTGTTTCGAGTGGAAAAATCCGCAATTTGGCTTTTTCGTCAGTGTGGAATATCTTTTGCTTCACTCGCCGTCATGACCATTTTGCGAAAACAGTTTGCGCTGGTTTTTCTTTTAAATGGATTTTTTCTTATCTCACGCGCCTCGAATCTGGACACGATCGGTGTCACGCTTTTGCGGGAGACGACGACCAATCTGGATGGTTCGAATATCCAGGTGGGACAGGCGGAAGCCGGTGACGGCGCGGCGGCAAAATGGCAGGTAAATCCGGGAGTCGAGGGAATGGCGACCAATCTCTTCACTTATTATTACAGCTCCACGTATGTGACCGTCAGCACGGCGAATACCTATCCAAACGCGCTGGGCTCGGAATCCGGCCATGCAGAATTTGTAGCCGATAAATTTTATGGGGTCTTCAATGGCGTCGCGACGAATGTATCTCACGTGGATAATTACGAAGCGAACACCTTTGTCTATTACTACGTGGGCGACGTTTTCAATATTCCTCATTCCATTCCCGATCGCATCGTCAATCATAGTTACACGTTTGGCACAAACGATACGGCTGCTGACCAGGCTTTCGACGATTACATCGCGCAAAACAATGTGTTGTTTTTATTTGGCGTGGCCGGGCCGCCGGTCTTTACGCCCGCCAGTTGCTACAATGGAATCGCCGTCGGTTCATTTTGGTCGCCCGCCGGCCCGACGTCGGACGGCCGGTGCAAACCGGACATCATCGCGCCGGGTTTTGCGGAGACGAGCTACACGACACCGCAAGTTTCCGGCGCGGCGACAGTTTTGCTGCAAGCCGGTTTGCGCGGCGACGGCGGGAGCGACACCAATTCGGCAACGGATGCCCGCACGCTGAAAGCGCTTTTGCTCAATGGCGCGGTCAAGCCGGCGAATTGGACCAATTCAACATCATCGCCGCTCGACGCGCGTTATGGCGCGGGCGTGTTGAATGTTTTTAATTCATACCAACAACTTGCCGGAGGCCGCCACGGAAGCATTGTTTCCACGACCGTTTCTGTTGGCGGCGCCCATCCGCCGACGGGCGCGCCCGGCACGGTGCCTGTTCTCAACGGCTGGGATCTGACGAATTGCGTCAGCCTCGCGCATCCGGCAAACGATGCGGTGAATCATTATTATTTCAACGTGACCAATTCAACGCCGGATGCATTTTTTACCGCAACCGCCACCCTCGTCTGGAATCGCCAGCAAAATCAGACATCCATCAATGATCTCAATCTGTTTTTATACAATTGTGCCAACAGCAATCTGGTGGCGTGCAGCACGAGCCTGGTGGACAACGTGGAACACATTTTTGTGCCGAAACTTCCGCAGGGACGATACGATTTGCAGGTCTGGAAGGCGGGCGGAAACAGCATCCTCACCACATCGGAAACGTATGCGCTGGCCTGGGAATTTGTATCGCCGTCGCTGGCCATTTCAAATTCCGGAGCGGGCGTGACGATTTCCTGGCCAATTTATCCGGCGGGATATGCGCTCGAATCGGCGACCGATTTGGTGTCACAGAATTGGAAGACGAATGGATTGCCATTGCCGGTCATGACGAACGGCCAAAATGTTGTTTCGGTTTCGGCGACGAACGCGGATCTATTCTTCCGGCTGCGAATGCCGAATTTTTAAGCAAAAAGCCGAAGATGAATTTCCGGTTTTGCTTTTTTGCTTAACGCAGCCCCAGGGCGAAATGATTTCCAATTTTATAGCTGCCGGAAATGGCGGCGGTCACGAATTCTTTTCCGATTTTAACGGCGTGCGGCAAATTTTTTCCTTTCGCCAGCGCCGCGCAGACCGCCGCCGAATAAATGCAGCCGGTTCCATGCGTGCGAATGCCTTTCACAAACGGCGCGGTCAAAAGCAATTCCGTTTTGCCGTCGTAAAAAATGTCGGCCGCTTCTGAACTTCCGCGCAGATGGCCGCCTTTGACCAGCGCCGCGCAGCCGAATTGAGAATGAATTCGCCGGGCGACATCACGCATGTCTTCGAGCGAGGAAATTTTTCGACCGGATAAAATTTCCGCTTCGGACAAATTCGGCGTCACGAGCGTCGCGAGCGGCAGCAAATTTTTTTTCAAAATTTGTAAGGCTGTTGGCTCCAGCAATTTCGCGCCGCTGGTGGAGACGAAAACAGGATCAATGACTAATTGCCGATTGCTGATTGCCGGTCGTCGATTGAAAAAATCGGCGACAACTTTGATGTTGTTCGCTGAATAAAGCATTCCAGTTTTTACGGCGCATGGATTCAATTCTTCGAAAACGGCTTCGATTTGTTGTCGCAACATTTTGGGTGAACAGACTTCGATTCGCAGAACGCGTTTGGGGTTTTGCGCCGTCAGGCAGGCGATCGCGCTGGTTCCATGGACGCCGAGCGCGGCAAATGTTTTTAGGTCTGCCTGAATTCCCGCGCCGCCGCCGCTGTCGGATCCGGCGATGGTGAGCGCGACGGGACGCTGTTTTCGCAAAGTCATCGGCGCATGTTATTGCGGACGCGCGGGCAAGGGCAAGCTGAGTTGGCTTTTTGGCGTGGTCAGACGGAGCAGCAATTCGTTCAATTCTTTTATGCGTGGTGGCTTGCCGAGCAGGGCATCCACTTCGGATACGTCTTCATGGTCTTGTTTCATCATGGTTCCCCAGCCGGTGAGCATGATGACAGGAACATGGGGATGATTTTTTTTGACGATTTTGGCGACGTGCAGTCCGTCAATGCCGGGCATGCCTAGATCGGTGATGACCGCGTCAAATGGATGCTGATTGCGGGACGCTTTGTCGAAAAGAGTTAGTCCTTCGTTTCCGTCGGCAGCAACGGTGACATGGTGTTTAAAGCTAGTGAGCGAATCCTTTAGAATTTGACGAATGGTTTCTTCATCATCAATGCACAAGATGCGAAGGGAGCGGCGCGCAACCGTTTTTATGGCAGAAGCCGTGTCAGCCGGATTTTTTCTGAGGATTGGAAAAAGCAATCGGATGGTCGTGCCGGAACCGGGGATGCTGTCGATTTTAATGCTTCCATTTTGCCGTTGCATGAATCCATAAACCATTGCCAGGCCGAGGCCGGAGCCGCCGGTTTTCGTTTTGGTTGAAAAGAAGGGTTCAAAGCAGCGTTCCCGGACTTTTTCGTCCATGCCGATTCCGGTATCACGCAGTTCGAGGCATAAATGTGTAGGCTTTCCGGAATTGTCGGCGACAGGAACCGAACGCGTGACGATGGTGATGACGCCGCCCTGCGGCATGGCATCAATGGAATTGAAGACAATGTTGGTAAGCGCTTCGCGCAATTCCGAAGGATCACTTAACAGGGCCGGGAGATTGACTTCGAGCTGGCACTGGATGTCAATGGAGACGCCTTCTCGTTGAGAAACATCGCGCCAGCGCGGCCGGGTCAATTTAACGACTTCCCGGACAATGTGATTGAGATGAACTTTGGAAAATTTTTCAGTATTTGAACTGCTGCGATAAAATTCACGCATCCGTGAAATGATTTGGGCGATGTCATTGGCGGATTGATTGATGGTCTGCAGGTATTCACGGGCTTTTTCCGGCAGCTCGGTCATTGTGGTCAACAACAATTCTGAATAACCCAGGACGGGGGAAAGCGCGTTGTTGATGTCATGGGCCACGCCACTGGCCATTTGTCCGATGGCACGGAGGCGTTCCTGGCGCACGACGGCGTCCTGCGTGTGCCGTAATTCATCATATGCTTTTTGGATGCCCTCGCTCATGCGCACACGGTCATAAAGCGCGCGGCTTTCTTCTTCGACGGTCAGTATTTTCAATTGCAGTTCTTCTTTTTCAGAGCGGATGCGCGACATTTCGAGCTGGATCTGTTCAGCATTGTAGCGCGCTTCTTCGAGGACGAGCACGATCATGCTGACGGCAATGAATAATTGCAGCACTGAGGCGACAAGAAAGCCGGCAAAATAAAGATTCCTGTCATGCTCGGAAAAGGGATAGCTTCCCAGATATACGCCCCATAAAAAAAATCCCAGCGCCAACATACCTGCCCCGACGAAAGGCATCTTTTTTCTGACCCGATAAAAAGAAACGGCGGCAAACACGCTCGAAAGGCCGATCAAAATGAACACCGGCAACTGGATTTGCAGCGCCTCTTTCTTTATGGAAAAAACCTTCGTGCCGGCAATCGTCCAAGACATTAAAAACAACATGAACAAACCAAAAAGTGATTGCCGCGCCGGAAGGCTTAAAAATCGTGCTGTTCCCCACAAAAGAAAAACGGCGGATACCGCCACGCAGCATTGCCGGATGATGAAGACGACATCATCGGAAAGGATTTTCGACAACGTCAACCCGGCCGTCAGCCACAATGCATAAAAGAGCCAGGCAACCGTCCAAACAGCGAAATAGTTCCTCTTCGTGTAATGGTTCAGATAAAAAAATAGACCGACAAGAACCCACACGCTCAACAACGACACAAACAAAGTTGCGTCTAAATATTGTTGTGAAAAATCCACAACATCGCCTAAGGATTGTCCCTGCAAAAAAGACCGATAATTTTACAGGTGACCCGCCGACTGATTCGATAATCAATTAGACTTATAGTTTTAAGATTGTCAAGAATATCTTTTTATAAATTGATAAAGCCCGGATGATGAGCGAACTTTGAACTTTGAAGCCGGCATTTTGAATTTATATTTCCCGCGTGGACAAAAATAAAATCGCAGAAATCCTTATCGAGATCGGCATTCTGCTGGAATTGAAAGGCGAGAACCCCTTCAAAACCCGCGCTTATTCCAACGCCGCCCGGGTTCTGGAAAATCTGGAGGAACCGCTCGATAAAATAATTCTGGAAAAGCGACTCGGCGAAGTCAAAGGCATCGGCGAAGCACTGGAACAAAAAATCACCGAGTTGTTTGAAACGGGCAAATTGAAATACTACGAAGATTTGAAGGCTTCAATTCCGTCCGGTCTGGTGGAGATGCTGGAAATTCCCGGCGTCGGCCCGAAAAAAATCAAAGCACTGCACGACAAATTAGGAATTGAAAACATTGAGCAACTGGAAACAGCGTGCAGATCGGGAAAAGTCGCGGAATTGGACGGCTTCGGCGAAAAAACGGCGACGAATATTTGCGAAGGCATTGAGCGTCGTCGCACTTACGCAAGCAAGCATTTATTGAGCGACGCCTTGCGTGCGTCCGAGCCGTTGCTCGATTGTTTGCGCGAGCACGAAGCGGTGATCCGTTGCAGCAATGCGGGCAGTTTGCGTCGCCACAAAGAGGTTATCGGCGACATTGATTTGTTGGCCTCATCGAAAAAGCCGGAAGCCGTGATTGAATTTTTTGTTTTGCAGCCGAGCGTCATCAAAGTCACCGCGAAAGGGCCGACGAAAGCGAGCGTGATTTTGGAAGGCGGCATCCAATGCGATTTGCGCGTGGTGAGCGACGCGGAATTTCCGTTCGCGCTCGCGTATTTCACCGGCAGCAAGGAACATAATATCGTGATGCGGCAGCGGGCGATTGCGCGCGGCCTGCGGCTGAACGAATACGGATTATTCAAATCTAAAGAGGAAACACGCGATCCAAAATTGCTCATCGCTTGCAAGACGGAGGAAGAAATCTTCCAGAAACTGGATTTGCCATACATCGAGCCGGAATTGCGCGAGGATATGGGCGAATTTGCCGCGGCGGAGAAAAATAATTTGCCGGAACTCATCGAGTGGACGCAATTGCGGGGTTCTTTGCACAATCATTCGACCTGGAGCGACGGGCACAATCGTCTCGAAGAAATTGCCGAACATATGGACAATCTCGGTTTGGCGTATTGGGCGATCACCGATCATTCCAAGGCGTCGTTCCAGGCAAATGGTTTGGACGAAAAGCGATTGCGCGAACAGCTTTTCGAGGTCAAAAAAATTAACGAGCGGTTTGCCGGAAACGGCAGCGAATTTCGCCTGCTGACCGGAATTGAAGTGGACATTGTGAAAGGCGGCTTGGATTTGCCCGATGAAATTTTGTCGGAATTGGATGTTGTCGTCGCGAGCCTGCACGTTCCGAGCAACGACGAAAAAGAAAACACGAAGCGGCTCATCCGTGCCGCCGAAAACAAATACGTTCACATTCTCGCGCACATGACCGGGCGGCTTTTGCTCGAACGCGAACCCTATCCGGTGGATGTTCGAGCGGTGATTGATGCTTGTGCGAAAACGGGAACGTGGTTGGAATTGAATTGCAATCCGCATAGATTTGATTTGGACTGGCGGTATTGGCCGTATGCGAAATCGAAAGGGGTTAAATGTGTTATCAATCCCGATGCGCACCGGAATGAGAACGCGGGATTTTTGCGATTGGGCGCAGGAATCGCGCGAAAAGGTTGGCTGGAACAAAGAGATGTAGTAAATACTCTCACATGGGACCGGTTGGAAGTTGAATTGAGACGGAAACGGGCGGTTTAACAATTATTTTGCTGTATTTGCCATGGCGAAAAATGTTAAAAAGATAATGAAAAAAGTCTTTGACGAAGATTTGCTATTTGTTAAAGTTTAGACACTTAAATCGGCTGCGGCATTTTTGAACAGAACACGGGTTCCGACTGTCGAAGCACAAGTAACGGTATCAGAGCGCAGTCATGAAAAAAATTTTTGTCTCCGCGGGCTTGATTGCTGCCGGCACAGCCGGTCTCCAAGCAGTTAATGCGCCTGATGTGGGGCCGATGCAGGCAACCAAGCCATGGAGCATTTCGGCCACTCTTCGAGGTTTTTACGACGACAACTACACAACGGGCTCCGGCGGGTTCGGGCATGGCAGCGGCGGATTTGAATTCAGTCCTTCTTTTGATTTTAACATGGTGTTGCAGCAGACGGAGATCGGCTTCCGTTACACCTACGGGCTTTATTATTATCAGGATCGTGAAGATAAGGATCAAAATCCTGTCGACCAAACGCATGAAGTGGATTTGTGGATTGATCACGCATTTACTGAACGCTGGCATGGAAGGTTTCAGGATTCACTGGTGGTTGGGCAGGAGCCTGAATTGCTTGATCCATTGCGATCAACGCCGACGCGTGTTGAAGGAAACAATCTGGCCAACACCGGCACATTTACGGTGACAACAGATTGGACCCGCGAATTAAGCACCGAGTTCGGTTATCAAAACAAGTTCTACGA
This sequence comes from Verrucomicrobiia bacterium, assembly GCA_035776755.1. Classification (GTDB taxonomy): domain Bacteria; phylum Verrucomicrobiota; class Verrucomicrobiia; order Limisphaerales; family UBA11358; genus UBA11358. Next base: position 101,854 of record DASTWS010000013.1, on the reverse strand, counting down.
TTACGAAAACAGCGGCGGAAACGCGCTTGATCCAAGTCTGGCCGGCGAACTGGACCGCGTCGAAAATAATTTGCATCTGGATGGTCAATGGCATTTTTCACCATTGACGATGGTGTTTATCGGATACGCCTACGGACAGGTTAATTATACGGCCGATGAAGTGATTGCGCCCGGTTACACGAGCAGCGATCGCGACAATCTTTCACATTACGGCTACGTCGGTTTAAGCTATTTGATCATGCCGAATTTGTCGTTAATCGGCAAAGGTGGTTTTCAATATACTGATTTTTACAACGATCCGTCGGGCACGACGTCATTTGGTCCGTATGCGAATATTTCACTGACCTATACCTATTTGCCTGGCAGTTACGCGCAATTGGGATTGACGCATTCGCGTAACGCCACCGACCAGATTCAATACGATTCGATCAATAAAAGCATCACGCTGGATCAGGAAAGCACGTTGGTCTATGCGACGATCAATCATAAAATCACCCCATACCTGTTGGCGACGGTCATCGGCCAGCTCGAATACTCTGTCTTCAACGGTGGTGCGCTTAACAATTCTTCGGAAGTTTATTATGGCGTCGGCGTGAATTTAAGTTATGCCATAAATCCGCATCTTTCTGCTGAAGTCGGATACAACTTCGACAAAGTCAATGCCCTGGCCAGAACAGGGCTTAGCTACGCCCGCGACCGCTTCTACGTGGGCGTCACCGGCACATATTAATCCAATTGCCTCAAAATTTGAACGCCGTTATCCTGTGCGCGGTCAATTTTTCCTAGGCTGAATTTTTGCACATGGATCAACAACCCTTTCATAATCCGCCGGAATCCAGATTACATTTTTTGGATTACTGGCGTGTCATCCGCGTCCGTAAAGCGATTATCATCACCGTTTTCCTCCTCACCTCCATTATCGCGACGGTCGTGACGGTTCTGATGCCGAAGTATTATTCGAGCACCGTTCAAATTGAAATCCAGCCGGATGCGGCGGCGGCGGACATCGCGACTCCCATGGGCGCAACGTCATCCGGCGACTACAATCCCTACTGGATTGAAACGCAATTTCAAATCATGCAGGACCCGGTGGTTTTGGATCTTGTCATCGACAAGATGAATCTGACGACGATCTGGGGTAAAAAATTTAGCGTTGACCAATTAAAAAAATCTGAGGCGGAGCAAATTCTCAAAAACAACATGCGTTTGAGCGAAGTGCGCAACACGATGCTCATTGAGATATCCTATTTCAGCACGGACAAAAAAGAAGCCGCCGACATTGCCAATGCCATTGCCGACGCCTATCGCGCTTATCGTTTTGATCGTTTTCAACAACAAACCTCGCGAGGCATCAGCGTTCTGGAAACCAATTACATGGTTGAAGGCGAAAGAATTCAGATGCTTCAGAGCAACATCAATGATCTGCGCGACCAATTGCATATCGTTGATACCGACCCGAATTCTTTGACGCCCACGCCGACGCTCACGCAGGAGCAGTTGCAGCAATTGCACACGGCGATGATTGATCATCAAACCCGCTACGTGGCGTTATCGGAACAATTAAAAAATTTAAGCTCATTGGACAGAGAAAACCTCCGTGCCACGCTTCCCATTGTGGATACCGGAACAGCCTTGCCGGGATTGCTGGAAAACTTGCGCGCCACCGAGCAGCAATACGTCAAGCTGACCAACGATTATTCCCCCGGCAATCTGGAGATTCAGCGCGTTGAGTCGTTGCTTCAAAAATTGAATTCGCAGGTGGATTCCTGCGTCGAGGGCATCATGATCGGTTTGACTAATAATTTGCTCACCGAAAAAGCCGCGCTGGATGCCATCAGCAATCAGGTGGAAATGGCCAAAGAAAAAGATCAGGCCGAATCCATCCGCGGCCAGCCCTATTGGGACGCCAAACGTGAAAAAGCGAACTTGCTCGATTTACATAAATTGAATCAGGCAAAAATCGCGGCGGAAAAGCAAAACATGGCCATCCCGCGTTTCAATGCCGTCAGCGTCACGCAGCCGGCTGAAATCGCCAAATCGCCGTCCAAACCCAACAAAGTTTTGAATATCACCCTTGGCGTCGTTTTCGGATTGCTCATCGGCATCGGCTTGGCGTTTTTCATCGAATATCTTGACACCAGCGTCAAGACGATTGACGACGTGGAACGCGCCTTCCAGGCGCCCGTGCTCGGCGTTATCCCGCAAAATGTCGGCGTTCTGCCGGATGAAGGACAGGACAGCCGTTATGCCGAAGCGTATCGCGTTTTGCGCACAAACCTGCTCTTCTCGCGCAAAGATGATAAACTCAATTCTATCGTGATGGTCAGCGCCGGAGCGGGCGAAGGCAAATCCACAACCACGCTCAATCTAGCCACCGTTTTTGCACAGGCAGGCGACCGCATCGTCGTTGTGGATTCCGATTTGCGCCGTCCGACCTTGCACAAACTGTTGCATGTGACCAACGACGTTGGTTTGACCAATTATTTGCTCAAGCAAAACACACTCGAAGAAGTGGTCCAGACCACAAATATTCCCAATTTGCATTTCATGGCCAGCGGTAAATTGCCGAACAGTTCCATGAGCATCCTCAATTCCTCTCAGATGAAGGAGATGATTTCCGAATTGAAGCGTCGCTACGATTTTGTCCTTTTCGATTCACCGCCGATTTTGGGCGTAAGCGACGCCTCGGTATTGGCGAGCGAAATGGATCTGGTGGTTCAAATCGTCCAATATCGCCGTTATCCGCAACCGATGAGCCTGCGCGCCAAACAGGTCATTGAAAAAGTCGGTGGCCGTTTCCTGGGTGTTGTGCTGAACAACATCAACATGTCGCAGGACGAAAGCTATTATTATTACAGCGGCTATTATTACGATTATTATTCGACAAACGAAAAACAGGAACCTTCCGCTGCGGGAAATGGCAACGACGCCGATCGCGTTGGCATAAAACAAAAATATTGATCCACCAACGATTAGCGCCCATGAATTTTATTAGCCGTTTGATCCTTGTTGCCGGACTGGCTTGCGCCTCCATTCTTTTCAACGGATGCGCTTCGACGCCCAGCGACGAATTTTTTTCAGATCCATCCAATGGCAATTCTGCGATTGTTACGCCCACGTCAACGGCGACATCTTCTCCCGCGGCGCACACCGCTCCTCCGGCAAAGAGACAATCCAATGATGACAATTTTGTCGCGAAATTTCACGTCGGCGATACGGTCACCGTGACGTTTTCCGGCTTGCCGATGGGAGATCCATTGGTGGCGCAGCCTCACACCGAGCCGGTCAAGGAAGACGGCACCATTGATTTGCCTTACATCGGCAAAGTCACGGCTGCCGGAAAAACCGCCGGCGAACTGCAAAATGATATCCAGGAGCTTTATGTTCCCAGCCTTTACCGCCATTTAACTGTTACCGTCAGCACCGGTGACCGCGTTTATTATGTTCGCGGAGAAGTGCACAATCCCGGCCGCCAGCTTTATGTCGGTGAGACCACGGTTACCCGGGCCATTGCATCGGCCGGGGATTTCACCGATTTCGCCAATCACAGCAAAGTTTTGCTCATCCGCGCCAACGGCAAACAAACCAAAGTCAACTGTGACCGCATTCTCGACGGCAAAGATCCTGACCCTCCGGTTTATCCGGGAGACCAGATCTACGTCCGTCGCCGGCTGTTCTGATGGTTCAACTCACAGTCATTTCCGGTAAAAAGGCGGGCGCGCAAGTCGCGGCCCGCCGTTTTCCTTTTCACATCGGTCGTGCTGCCAAAAATCAATTGCAGTTGGACGATGACGGCGTTTGGGATTCGCATTTGACGATTCGGATTCAAAAAAAAGAAGGCTTCACCTTTGCGACAACCGACCACGCCATCACCGCCGTCAACGATGAACCCATTGAATCGGCGAGACTGCGCAACGGCGACATCCTCACGATTGGTTCGGCGAAGGTCCGTTTCTCGCTCGCGCCGCCGCGCCAACGCGGATTACGTGTGCGGGAATTTTTTGTCTGGACGCTGATTGCCGCAATCTCCGCCGCGCAAGTCGTGCTCGTCTATTGGCTGGTCCAAATGGATTAATGCCGAAAATGACGTGCGCCGGTAAAAGCCATCGCCATGCCGCGTTTATCCGCCGCCGCGATCACGTCGGCATCACGCACCGAACCGCCGGGTTGGATCGCCGCCGTGGCGCCGGCTTCCGCCGCCGCGATTAGGCCGTCCGGAAAGGGGAAAAATGCATCGCTGCAAACCACGCTGTCTTTTAGCGACAATTTCGCTTCGCCGGATTTCCAAACTGCGATGCGGCTGGAATCCACGCGGCTCATTTGGCCCGCGCCAATTCCCAATGTGCGGTCCGCCGCCGCATAAACGATGGCGTTCGATTTGACGTGTTTGACGACACGCCAGCCGAACAGCATTGCGCTCAATTCGGCTGCGGTCGGCTGCCGTTTGGTGACGATTTTCAAATCTGCGCGCGCGGTGATTTTCAAGTCGCGTTGCTGTAACAGGAATGAATCCGCGCCGACGCTGCGGATGTCAAAATGCGAGCCGCCATTTGGCGACTTCAAGATTTTAAGCAACCGCAAATTCTTTTTCTTTTGCAAAATTTCCAACGCTTCCGGCGAGAAATGCGGCGCGACGATGACTTCGCTGAAAATTTCTGCGATTGCCTGAGCGCAATCGCCGTCGAGAATTTTATTCGTCGCAATGATTCCGCCGAAGGGCGCCTGTTTATCGGTTGCGAACGCTTTGTCCCACGCATCGCGCAAATTGGCGCCCTGGCCGACGCCGCAGGGATTGGTGTGTTTCAAGATCGCGAGCGTTGGCGAATCATTGTCAAATTCGGAGATCAATTGCGCGGCTGCGGTTAGGTCCAAAATATTGTTGTAGGACAATTCCTTGCCGTGGAGCTGCTGGAAAAATTCGTTGAATTTTCCGTAAAGCGCGGCGGATTGATGCGGGTTTTCGCCGTAACGCAAGGGTTGCGCGAGCGGCGCGGCGATGGTGAGAACTTGCGGCAGCGAATTTTTGTCGGCGGCAAATTCCTTTTGCAAATGCGCGGCGATGGCGGCGTCATACGCCGCGGTGCGGGCAAAAACTTTTGCTGCCAACCTGCGACGGAATTCAAGCGAGGTATTTCCGGTTTCAGAAATCTGTTTCGCAATTTCAGCGTAATCCAACGGGTCAACGACCACGGTTACGCTGTCATGGTTTTTCGCGGCGCTGCGAAGCATCGAAGGGCCGCCGATGTCAATGTTTTCAATCGCGTCATGCAGCGAAACGTTCGGTTTGGCGACGGTTTGCTCGAATGGATACAAATTCACGACGACCAGATCAATCGGCGCGATGCCGTGCGATTTGACGGCGGCTTCGTGCGTTTCGTTGCCGCGGATGTAAAGCAGGCCGCCGTGGACTTTGGGATGCAGCGTCTTGACGCGGCCGTCGAGCATTTCGGGAAAACCGGTGTGTTCGCTGATGTCTTTGACGGTCAGGCCGGCTTCACGAAGGGTTTTGGCGGTGCCGCCGGTGGAAATGATTTCAATTTTTGCCTGCGCGAGGATTTGCGCAAAGGCAACGAGGCCGGTTTTGTCGGATACGGAAATAAGGGCGCGTTGAATCTTAGACATTGCGCCTGAAAATTTCTCAAACTCGCCGCCGGTTCGCAATTCAAAGCGAAAACATTTTCGATGGGCTATTCACTCCGGCTGTATTTCTGGATGGCTGCGCGCCACCAGGACGACAGGTTTGCGCGAAGCCATACCTGTTGGTGCAGCCAGACCATGACGCGCGCATCGGCCATGACGGCGACCCGTTCAGCCGGAGTTAACGGCACCGGCCCTTCGGTCAGTAATTTTTCGCCAAGGCGATGCGTTTCTTCGCTGCCGGCGCCGAGCTTGGTCAATTGCTCGGCATAAACCGGATTCAATTGTTTTTCACGCAACAGCGAGACGTGAATGGCATTGACGTAGGGATCAAGCACGGCTTCGGCCAGTCCGCCGTGCGAGCGGTGCAGTGGTGAATTCTGCGTCAATTCATGAATTTTCAATTGCGCGCGGAGTGAAACGAGCTCGGGCGGCGGCGCAATTTCTTCCGGAGTCAGGAAAATGCCGGATTTTCTGGCCAGCGCGCCAAGATCGCGCCGGCTCGTTAAAACGCTCAACGGAATGGAGAAAACCATTCCAGCCAGCACCGGTGTAAACCACCAAAAAAGCGCATGCTCCAGCTTCCACCAAATTGCCGCACCCCAGATCAGACCGATCACCGTATGACCCCAATGCCGTTGCAGTGCGAACAGCCACGTCGTGCTGTCGGCGGCGCGTTTTTGCGTGCTCCAGGTGACGGTGTGGCCGAGCAAATTCGTCAGCACAAACCGCGTGTGCCAGAGCATGAGCAGCGGCGCATGCAGCGTGGAAAAAATGGTTTCGCCGATGACGCTGACCGTCGCGCGCGCCAGGCCGCCGAACGTTTTCCGCCGCTGCCAGTCGTTTGCCAGGTCAATGAGCGAAAGCAGTTTCGGCAGCATGATGACGACCATGCAGATGGAAAAAATCAGAAGCGCGTGGGCGGTGCCGCTGATGTTCCCTAAAAACGGCGTGAACGCGGCCACGGGCGGCAGCGTGGACAGGCCGGTGTATCGGTGATACGCGTGGATCCAAAGGAAAACGAGGAGAAATAAAAGCCAGAGCGGGCCGGTGGCGTAGCCGGAAATTCCCAAAATCAAATGCAATCGGCTTACGCCGCGCAGCCCTTTGGCGAAGAGCACCATGCCGTGCTGCAGATTGCCCTGGCACCATCGGCGCTCGCGATCGGCGTTTTCGATCATCGCCTGCGGCGCTTCCTCGTAGCTGCCTTCCAAATCATAGGCGAACCATACTTCGCGATTCTCGCGCAGCATAAGCGCCGCTTCCACAAAATCATGCGAGAGAATCTGGCCGCCGAACGGCTTGCGCCCGGGCAGATGCGGCAAATCACAGAATTGCATGAACGGTTCCGTGCGGATAATGGCGTTGTGCCCCCAATAATTTCCAAAATCCAGCGCCCAATAATTCAGCCCGGCGATGAACACCGGCGCGTAAAGACGATTGGCAAATTGCTGGATGCGGCCGAACAAACTTTCTGCGTTCACCAGCGCGGGCACCGTTTGGATCATGCCCGCAGTCGGATGCGCTTCCATCAATTTCACCAGATCCACGAGCGTTTCGCCGCGCATCACGCTGTCGGCATCAAAACAGATGAAATAGCGATAGCGCCGGCCCCAGGCGTTGAGAAAATCGCGCACATTTCCGCTCTTGCGGCCTTCGTTGTCGAGACGGCGGCGATAATAAATTTTGCCCAATGCATCCAACTCGCGGATCAAATCAAACCAGCGTCGCTCCTCTTCCACCCATTTGTCCGGATTGGTGGAATCGCTCAAAATAAAAAAGTCGAACCGGCCGAGTTGTCCGGTTTTGGCGAGCGATTCGTAAGTGGCGCGCAATCCTTCGTAAACGCGCACCGTGTCTTCATTATAAACCGGAAAAATGATGGCCGTGCTCGTGCCTTCGATGCTTTGTTCTTTGTAATCCTTCAACTGCGTGATGCGCTGGCGCGTTCCGAAGATGCGCAGGAAGAATCCGAATAATCCATGCACACATCCGACCGATGCGAACCAGAACAGCACAATAAATACGACCAGCAATACCGTTCGCGCGGTGGACCAGCCCGTGCGCCAGAGCAAATCCGCGAACAGCATCGAAACGAATCCGGTCAAAATGAACGCGCAGGAATAAAAGAAAAAGAGACGCCATCCGCGCTGGACGCGCGGCGCGAGCGTGACTTGCAATGATGACGTTTGCGGCACGACGGAATTAGTATGCGTGGAAAACGGTCAAATGGAAAGGGCGGGGGAAATTAGTTGGCGACATCTGTGAGCAACATTTCATCCGGGAAAACAAGACTTATGAATTCAGGGGTAAATTTCAATGCCGGTGCGTGAGATAAAAAACGGCGATGAGCAACAGCGCGACGAACGTCCACGCCAGAATCATCCGCAAATACGGAATTTTGGTATAATTGGTCAGCGTCGTAATCGCGCCCAGGTCTAGCGGACGCGGCGCCATTTTGGAGAGCTGGAAATCCGGCCCCGCGCGCAGATAGGTTTCGCGCATGGCATTGACAAATTCCTGCGGCCACGGGCCAGGCCGGAGAAATTGTTCCTGCCATTTTCCCGGCATGTCCGTGAGCAGCAACGCCAGCCGTCCGCGCGTGGACAACATGCGGTCCATGATCGGCACATCGAGCACCTGCGAAAACCATTCGGTTACGACGCGGTCCATTTCTTCGGCGGCCAATTGCGTGGCGGAAAGATTCGGTTCATCCGGCGCGCGGTGCATCGCACGGTCAAGGACGCGCAGGACAAGCTGGCCGAGCAGGGCTTTGTTGCGGATGCGCAACGCGTGAAAATAACTTTCCACCTTGCCGTAGGCGGCGTTCCATTCATCCAGCGGACGACCGGCAAGCCGTCCGGACGTTTCAATCAATGGATTGGCGACGTTCATGGCTCTCGGTTTCCGGTTTGGATCGGCAGATTCTCACCAAAGGTTGATTTCACGGTTGCGTCCATTGATACACCCACGTTTCGCTCAGAATGTTGGTGCCATTTTGCAAGGTGCAGCGCAAATCCACGGGAGAACTGTTGCCGGGCTTGGGTTGCATTTTCAAAATCACGCGCCAGGCTTTCAGGAAATCCGTTGGCGGCAAAACCTGATCTTCCACGATGACAGCGTTCGTGCTGCAATTGGAAATCGCTTTCACCGGCGCATCTTTCGGCAATTTATTCAAATCCGGCCCGGCGAAATCAATGATGAATTGCCGGGTATTGGAATAATGATAATCCAATCCGATCCGCGTGGAGATGACGCGATTTTCGGAAAGTTTTTCGTCCGGCCCGGCTCCCTGCCAGAACATCGTGTAACCAAATCGCAACGGCTGCAATGGCGCGGGTTGTTCCTTGGGTGACCAAAATGCGACGATGTTGTCCAATCCTTCGTAAGTCGTGCTCAATTCGACCAGATGCAAACTGCCTTCACCCCAATTGCCTTTGGGTTTGATCCAGACACTTGGCACGCATTGATATAGATTGAAGCTGTCCTGATATTTCTGAAAATTGCGTTCGCGCTGCAACAGGCCAAAACCGCGGATGTTCGGCGCATAAAAAACCTGGTGTTGCAACGTGGACGGATTGTCGAGCGGGCGCCAGAATTCTTCGCCATTGCCCATTTGCACGAGCAGGCCGTCACTGTCGTGGACTTCGCTCCGGTAATCATCGAATTTGCGCTCGGAATTTTTTCCAAACCAAAACATGCTCGTCAGTGGCGCGAAACCGACGGTTTTGATGGCGGCCTGGTTCGTGTTGACCGCGTCAATGTTCTTGCGTTCGCGGAAATAGAGAACGGCGTTGACGTCGCAAACCGTCGGATTGCCCGGATCAATTTGAAATTCATACGCGCCCGTGCAGCTCACGCTGTCGAGCAATGCATAAAGTTTCAATGTTTTGGCATTTTTATCCGGTTTGCCGAGCCACCAATCGGTGAAAATCGGGAATTCCTCCGGACGATCCATTTCGCCGCAATTGAGCGCCAAACCGCGCGCGGAAAGTCCGTAATGCAAATCGGTCCCAAGCAACCGGAAATAACTCGCGCCCAGGAATGCGCCCAATTCATCCCAGCGGTTTGTGACATTCAGCGGATACAAAATCCGAAAACCGGCGTAGCCCGTATTGGCGGGGATCTCATTTTGAAAAGTCAATTTGCCGTAATCGAAGAAATCCTGCGAGAACCGGATCGGCTGCACGTGCGATTCATTGAATTCATTGACGTGAACCGGCTCCTGATACAAATAGCCGGGATGAAAAAACTCCACGCGGAACGGCAAATCATCCGCCGCCCAAAGCGCCTTGTCGCGGCGAAACCGGATTTCGCGATATTTGTCGTAGTTTAAACTGTCCTGCCGCAACACCCTCGGCAAATCCATGCGCGGCGAATGAAACGGCTTTTGCGCCCGTTCCAGCGCGCGTTGCGCCACATAATCCAAATTGACCTCGGCCGATTCCGCCAAAACCGGAACCGCCGCCGATAAAATTCCCGCTGTCAAAATCAAACAAGTGAATTTCAACATTTCGATTTAAGGATGCCGCAACCGGCTGTTTTTGCAAGTGTTGCGAAGACGTTATTCAGCACGCCTCGTCTTCTTTCCGGCGCGCCAAAGAAAAATGACCGTGAAGAAAAAAAGGATTTTTGTTGAAAGCTCCGCCGCGCTTTGCTCTTTTTGCGCCGATGCCGCCGCCGGAAAACCAAATCGCTCCGCCCAAAGTCCCCGCGAGCGCAGACGCCGCAGTGGCTCCGTTGCGAAGGCCGGTTCATTCGCTTTGGGGCATCGGCCCGGAACGCGCGGCGCAGCTCGCGCGGCTCGGCATTTTCACCGTGGAAGATTTGCTGTTGCATCGTCCCCGGCGTTACGAAGACCGACGCCATTTCAAAAAAATTTCCGGATTGACCAAAGAGGAACCAGCCACGGCCCGCGGAACCATTGTCGCCCTGGGACTAAAACGTTTTCGCGGCGGCAGCAAATCGGTTTTTGAAATCGTATTGGACGATGGCTCGGCGCGGTTGCATTGTCGTTGGTGGAATTTGCCGTTCATGGAAAAATATTTTGCGACGGGTGACGAGGTTTTCGTTTTCGGCAAATTAAAGGATGAGAAAAAACCCCGCACCATGGACCATCCCGAAACCGAAGTCATTGAAAGCGGCGAGGAAAGCTTCATCCACATCAATCGCGTCGCGCCAATTTATCCGCTCACCGAAGGACTGCCGCAACGCTGGTTGCGCGGAATGGTTTGGCGAATACTCGAGAAATTTGAAAATGAAATCATCGAGCCAAAACCATCGCCGGATTTGAAGTTTTTCCCCACACGCGCCAACGCCATCCGGATGATTCATTTTCCCGAAGAGCTTTCCGACGTGGAAATTGCGAGACAGCGCCTGGCGCTGGATGAATTCATCGAACTCCAAATCCAAATGCAATCGCGGCGAAAAAGATTTGAAGCCAGTGCAAAAGCCTTGCCCTGCGGCGGCGACAACCGGTTGATGAAACCGTTTTTGACACGGCTGGGATTCAAATTGACCGGATCGCAAACCAACGTTCTCCGCGAAATCCGGCACGACATGAACGGCCTGCATCCGATGCGGCGATTGTTGCAGGGCGATGTCGGCTCCGGCAAAACCGCTGTCGCCGCATGTTCCGCGCTGATGGCGCTGGAAAGCGGATTCAACGTCGCGCTGATGGCGCCGACGGAGATTCTCGCGGAACAACATTTCCGGAATTTACGCAAATGGTTTGAGCCACTTGGAATTAAAGTTCAATTGCAAACGGGCAGTCAAAAATCGGAGATCGGGAATCGGAAATCGGGAATTTTATTTGCCGGCACTCATGCTTTGTTCAGCAGCGGCTTCGATCTTCCACATCTTGGCCTGGTCATCATTGATGAGCAGCACAAATTCGGCGTCGCGCAGCGCGAACAACTGTTGCGCAAAGGCAATTATCCGCATCTGCTCGTCATGACCGCCACACCGATTCCGCGCACGCTCGGCCTCACGCTTTACGGCGATCTGGATGTTTCGACGATTGATGAGATGCCTGCCGGCCGGGGCAAAATCAAAACATTCGTCCGTGCCACGGACAAGCTGCCCCGGGTTTACGAATTCATCCGCGAAAAAATTTCCGCCGGGCGGCAGGCGTATGTTGTTTATCCGCGCGTGGAAGATTCTGGCAAAAAACCGGCGGGAAAGGTTTCTCCGCGAGCCGAATTGTTTGAAGACGGCGCGGCGCAAATCAAAGCGGTCACGAAAGAATTTGGAAATCTGCAAAAAACTTTTGCGCCATTCCGGGTTGGTTTGCTGCACGGAAAAATTTCTGCTGCCGAAAAAGAAAAAACCATGGCCGGATTCCGCGCCAATCAAATCCGGATTTTACTTTCTACTTCGCTCATCGAAGTGGGCGTGGACGTGCCGAACGCCACGATCATGCTGATCGAGAATTCCGAGCGTTTTGGCCTGGCTCAGTTGCATCAATTGCGCGGGCGCATCGGCCGCGGCACGCACGAAAGCTTTTGCATCTTGATTTCCGACGCGAAAAATGAGGAAGCGCAATCGCGTTTGAAAATTTTGGAAGAAACGACCGACGGTTTTAAAATCGCCGAGGCCGATTTGAAATTGCGCGGACCGGGCGAATTGCTTGGCAGCGAACAAAGCGGTTTGCCGAAGTTCCGTTTCGGAAACCTCGTGGACGATTTGGAACTCATCCGTCAGGCGCGCGAACTGGTGAAACAGTCTGCGACGGCTGTCTCCAATTGAGGCAAAGGCAGCTGTTGTTTGCTTAAACCGTCGCTTTTTCCAGCGCGCTGGTTGCTGGCATTGTCTCTGCTCATTCGCTTCGGTATGAAAGCCATGACATGTTCGATGGCCGCGCTGGTATTGCTCGCGGCCGGTTGTGACAAGGATTCGAAAGCCGCCAAAAACGTTTCCGAAGTCGCCGACGCGCCGGTGAATTACGTCAAAACCGTCACGGATGAGAAAAAAGATTTGGATAAAAAGGTGGACGTGACGGCGTTGAATCATGCGATCGAGCAATTTCAAGTGCAGGAAGGACGTTACCCGAAAGATTTGAATGAATTGGTCACGGAACATTATCTCGGCGTAATTCCCGCCGCGCCGCACGGTTCCAAACTCAATTACGATGCCGCCCGCGGCACGGTGACGGTGGTTCCGCAATAGGCCCGCGATTAGGTTTGCAGTTCGCCCGCAAATCGTGAATCGTAAATCGCGATGACCGAAATCACGCCCTGGCATTGGCTGGGATTCATCATTTGCATTTTGTTTTTTCTGGCGCTCGACCTCGGCGTTTTTCATCGCGGCGCTCGCGTGGTCAAATTCAAAGAAGCCGCCATGTGGAGCGCGATTTGGGTCGCGCTGGCGATGTTGTTTGCCGTGGCGCTGGCTTTTTGGCAAACGCGCGCCGATGCCACGCAATTTGTCACCGGTTACGTCATCGAACTGTCGCTTTCGCTGGACAATATCCTCGTCATCGCCGTCGTCTTTTCCTATTTCCGTGTGCCGCTGGCATTTCAACATCGCGTGCTGTTCTGGGGAATCATCGGCGCGCTGGCGATGCGCGGCGCGATGATCGCCGCCGGCATCGCGCTCATCAACCGTTTCGACATGGTGCTTTACGTGTTCGGGGCGTTTCTGGTTTTCACCGGTGTGCAAATGATTTTTTCACGCAAGGAGGTCGAGCCGGAAAAGAATTGGGTGTTGCGCGGCGCCAGAAAACTCTTTTCCATCGCGCCGGATTTCGACGGGCAAAAATTTTTCACCAGGCTGAACGGCAGATTCGCGCTCACGCCGCTGGCGCTCGTGCTGTTGCTGGTGTAAACCACTGACGTGATTTTCGCCGTGGATTCTGTGCCGGCCGTTTTTGGCGTCACGCGCAAAGCGTTCATCGTTTTCACTTCAAATGTCTTTGCGATCCTTGGCCTGCGCTCGATGTATTTTCTGCTGGCAGGCGCGATCGGCTATTTCCGCTACTTGAAATTCGGCCTGTCGCTCGTGCTCGTGTTCATCGGCGTCGAAATGCTGCTCGATCCGCACGAAAATCCGCCAAAATGGTTTCAAGTGGAGATTCCGACGGGTGTTTCGCTGCTCGTCGTTGCTGGAATTTTGCTCGCGGCGATGACGCTTTCCGTCATGGTTGCCGAACGCGAAAAGCGCACTCCCAAATGAAGTTCCGCTGGTCACTCGCGCCGTCCCATCCGCTGCTCGCCGGACAATTGGCGTCGCAGTTAAAAATTTCGCCGCTGCTTGCGCAATGCCTCATCAATCGCGGCTTTAGCGAACCGGCAGCGATTGAAAATTTCCTTTCACCGCGACTAAAAAATCTTGCCGATCCATTCCTGATTCCGAACATGGACAAAGCGGTTGAACGGCTTTTTCGGGCGCGCGAACAAAACGAATTGCTCGTCATCTTCGGCGATTACGATGTGGACGGCGTGACTTCGACAACGCTGCTTGTCGAAATTCTGCGGCTGCTCGGATGGCGTGTGGAATTTTATTTGCCCAGCCGGATGGACGAAGGTTATGGTCTGAGCGCCGACGGCGTGGAAAATTGCCTGAAAAAATTTATTCCGCCGGCGGAAAAGGAAGGCGTCATCAATTCCCAAACTCTATTGCTCGCCGTGGATTGCGGTTCGACGGCTGTTGAAACGATTCGGAATCTCAAATCGCGCGGCGTGGACGTGATTGTTCTGGATCATCACCAGATTTCAAATCCTGCGCCGGACGCCGTGGCGCTCGTGAATCCGCAATCGGCAAAGGAAAATGAAATTTCTTTCCGCGAATTATGTTCGGTCGGGCTGGCGTTCAAGCTCGCCCACGCCATTCTCAAACGCGGACGTGAAACCGGTTTGCCCGGCGCGATGGAATTCGATTTGAAATCGTTTTTGGATTTGGTCGCGCTCGGGACGATTGCCGATCTGGTTCCGCTCATCGGAGAAAATCGGATTCTCGTTTCCGCCGGATTGCGGCAATTGAACGAAACCAAGCGCGCCGGAATTCTTGCGCTGAAAAATGTCGCGAAAATCGCCGGACCGATCGGCGCTTATGAAGTGGGATTTCAACTCGCGCCGCGATTGAACGCCGCCGGACGATTGGAGACTGCCGAGGAATCATTGCATTTGCTGCTCGCGCGCAATTTGAACGAAGCCATGCCGCTGGCGCAAAATCTGGACTCGCGAAATCGTGAACGGCAAAAAATCGAGAAAACGATTTGCGACGAAGTCATCGCCACGATCCGCGCGAAGTTCGATGCGCAAAATCATTTCGTCATCGTCGAGGGCCGATTGCTTTGGCACATCGGCGTCGTCGGCATTGTTGCGTCGCGTGTGTTGCAGGAATTTTATCGCCCGACGATCATCATCGGCGGCGAGAACGGCGAGATGCGCGGTTCGGGCCGCAGCATCGCCGGCTTCGATTTGGCAAAGGCGCTGACCGAATGCAAAGAACATCTGATTCGTCACGGCGGCCACGCGATGGCGGCGGGCTTGAGCATTTTGCCGGAGAAAATCGAATGGCTGCGCGAAAAAATGAACGAACTCGCGCGTATGAAATTGACGAAAGACGATTTGCAACCGTCGCTGCGATTGGACGCGGAAGTTGGCTTGGACGAAATGAACATGACGATGCTTGGCGAATTGGAAAAATTAAAACCGCACGGGCAGGGGAATCCGGCGCTGCAATTCTGCGCGCGGAATCTGTCGCACGCGAAACCGTTGCAGCGCATCGGCGCGGACAAACAGCACGTGAAAATGTGGGTGACGGACGGCGCGGCCAAACTGGAAGCCGCTTGGTGGAATGCCGGCGACAAATCATTGCCGGTGGGAAGATTCGATTTGGCGTTTCAGCCGCAAATCAATCAATTCAACGGCAATCGCACCGTGCAATTGAAAGTGTTGGATTGGGCCGCCAGCGGTGAACGCGTGATGGTATAAGATCGCAACCAATATTTTTACTGAATCGGGGGAACTTCGATATAATATTTTTTATCCGTCCATCGAAAACGCGCCGAAAGTTCTGGAACCGTATTGGTGCCAATCTTAAAAGAAGGCACAATTACTGTAAAATTTGTCGAACCTTCCAAACTGATAGTCTTTTCGTATGCCCAACGAGAACTATCCACCGCGACTATTTCCCTTTCGTTTTGATCGTGACAAATGATACGCACCGGTTCGCTGGAGAAACTAACAACCGACCAAAATGCATCCGGATGGAAAAATGTGTCCGAGCCCATTCGAATATGCAGGCTGTCAGACTTTTGCGATGTGCTCCCTAATTGTATAAACCAATCCGGTGCGTTTTTTATCGGATAATTAAAAAAATTCCCGCCAACATCTACTCGTTTTTTCCAACCCGGAACATTTGAGGCTTCATAATAGCCTTGATGGACTTCATAGCATCCAGTGAGTAACGTTAAACCCGTAAAGGCAATTAAACAGCGAATCGTTTTGAAATTCATAACTGCATTCTAATTCGATTCATCGACTGACATGAATTGATATTTTTTGCGCGCAATTGAAATTTTCGATGTGTTACGCGTGGCTGTGAGTATCAATCGTGGCTGCCCACATTTTTGACTGGCGAATAGCGGCAATTTGTTTAAATTGCCTGCTCATTCATGGAAGAGCATATAGAAGTTGAAGGGAAAATTATTCAGGTGCTGGCCGGAACGATGTTTCGCGTCGAACTGGACAACAAGCATCAGGTGCTGGCCACGATTTCGGGAAAAATGCGCAAACGCTTCGTCAAACTCACCGTCGGCGACCGCGTGAAAATGGAAATGTCGCAATACGACTTGAACAAGGCGCGCATCGTCTGGCGCCTCGGCTGATTTTCACAGAAGGAAACCAAGAGAACGAAGATTTGTTTCACTCGCGAAACATGGCAATTGCAGCACTCAAATTTTTCTCCGTTTTCTTCGTTTTCTTCTGTTTAATTTCGTGAAATGAACGCCGCCATCCTCGTCGCCGCCGGAAAAGGTGTCCGCATGGGTTCCGATAAATTGTGGCTGGAAATCGCCGGCCGGCCGGTTATCGCTCACACGTGGCAAAAATTTAACGATGCGAAATGTATTTCCGAAATCGTCGTGGTCGTGCGCGACGGAATGCAGGAACAATTTTCCGCGCTGGCCAAACAATTTCATTTTCAAAAACCGTTCCGATTGGTTGTTGGCGGAGCCGAACGGCAGGATTCGGTTTGGAATGGATTGGAATCGCTTTCACCAAAAGCAGAAATCGTCGCCATTCAAGACGCCGCGCGGCCTTGCACGACGGAAGCGCTGATTGAAGCGACAATTCAGGCGGCGATGGAAACCGGCGCGTCGGTCGCGGCACAGCCGGTCACGGACACCATCAAGGAAACGGCCGACGGCAAAATCATTTCGCGCACGGTTGACCGTTCAAAGCTTTGGTCGGTGCAAACGCCGCAGACGTTTCGCGTGGAAATCATTCGCCGCGCAATTTCGGAAGCGCGCAAACGCAATTTGCTTTTCACGGATGACACGGCGGCGTGCGAATTGATCGGCCAGCCGGTGCGATTGGTTTTGAGCGCGACGCCGAATCCGAAGGTGACGTTGCCATCCGATTTGCCGCTGGTGGAAATGCTTTTAAATTCGGCAAATCGTTGAATTGTTTGCCCATTTGACAATTTAACCATTCAACGATTAACGCCTTTCTGCCTTCGTATCTTTGTGGTAAAATTTCTGCCATGAAACGCCGTCTGGTTTTTGGTCTGGTCATTGTTTTGCTGGCGCTGAATCTGGCGATCGGCGCGGGAATTTTTTATTTCGGTTCCCACGCGCCACAGAAAAAGGATTCGCCGGATCAAAGCATGGCGTTGTTCGCCGATGTTTTGCAGCGTGTCCGCACGGAATACGTTGACGGGAAAGATTTGACTTATCGCGATTTGACCTACGCGGCGCTTAAAGGAATGGTCAATTCGCTGGATCCACACAGCGAATTTCTGGATGCGGAGGGTTATCACCAATTACAGGACGACACGGAAGGTGAATTCGGCGGGTTGGGCCTCGTCGTCACGATGAAAAACGGCTTTGTCACGGTCGTCACGCCGATGGAAGATACCCCGGGATTTCGCGCCGGAATTTTGGCCGGCGACCGCATCGTGAAAATTGATGGCACGAACGCGGAACGGATGTCGCTGAACGATGCCGTCAAAATTTTGCGCGGCAAACCGGGGACAACAGTCAAGGTGACCATCGAACGTCCCTCCTCCGGCCTCACCAAAGAGTTTACGCTGACGCGCGCCATCATCCAAAAAGACATGGTGCGTGACATCAACGGGAAAAAGGAATTTCCGCTCGTGGGCGACGGGATCGGTTACGTCTGCATCACCGAGTTCGGCGATAAAACCGGCGACGAACTTCAAGACGCGCTCGACAAATTGAAGAGCAAAGGGATGCATGCGTTGATCCTGGATTTGCGCTGGAATCCCGGCGGTTTGCTCGATGAAGCGGTGAGCGTCTGCTCGGAATTTGTCCCGCGCGGACAATTGATCGTTTCCACCGAAGGCCGTGATCCATCGGAGGATTCCGTGCGCCGATCGGAAGGCGACGGCGACGAATTGAAAGGAATGCCGATTGTGGTGCTCGTCAATTTGAGCAGTGCCAGCGCATCCGAAATTGTCACCGGCTGCCTGCAGGATTTGCATCGCGGCATTGTGCTCGGCCAAAAGACATTCGGCAAAGGTTCGGTCCAGACCATTTTCCCGTTGCCGGACGGCTCGGCCCTCAAATTAACCGTCGCAAAATATTACACTCCCAGCCATAAGGTCATTCATGAGCATGGCATCACGCCGGATATCTATGTGCCGTTGACGGATGAACAGGAAGCCGCGCTGCAAATCAAGCGGACACAAGGCGGCATCCAATCGCTTGATGAAACCAATCGCGCCAAAGTCGTGCAGGTCCAGGACGTGCAACTTCAACGCGCCGAAGATTTGTTGAAGGCGATGTTGCTTTACAATCAGCTCGCGAATGAACGTTAAATGGTTAAACCATTGGAATGACGATTCTAGCCTTTGAAACTTCCTGCGACGAAACCAGCGCCGCTGTCATCCGCGATGGCGCGATTTTGTCGAATGCCGTTTCTTCGCAAATCAAATTGCACGCCGAATACGGCGGCGTCGTGCCGGAGCTGGCCGCGCGCGAGCATTTGAAAAATTTTCTGCCCGTCGCGGAGGCGGCGCTGGCCGACGCAAAGATTTCGCCGCAGCAACTGGATGCCGTTGCCGCCACGCAGGGACCGGGTTTGCCCACGGCCTTGCTCGTTGGCTTCAACGCCGCGCAAGCCGCCGCGTTCGCGCTTCAAAAACCGTTTGTCGGAATCAATCATCACGAGGCGCATTTGTATTCGCCGTGGATTGCCGGCGAACCGCCGGTGGCCGGCTTTCAAAATTTTCAGCCGAACGTTTCGCTCATCGTCAGCGGCGGCCATACGATCCTGGTTTTGGTGGAATCGGAATTGAAACATCGCGTGCTCGGTTCGACGATTGACGATGCCGCGGGCGAATGTTTCGACAAAACCGGAAAATTGCTAGGCCTGCCGTATCCGGCCGGACCAGAAATTGACCGGCTCGCCGCCAGTGGAAACCCGAAGGCATTCGATTTTCCACGCCCGCTCTTGCACGAATCAAACGATGATTTCAGTTTCAGCGGATTGAAAACATCCGTGCGTTATTTTTTGCGTGACAATCCCGATTTGCTGAACGATGCGCAAAAAATTCGCGACCTTTGCGCGAGCATCCAGGCGGCGATAGTTGAAGTGCTCGTCACAAAAACGATTCGCGCCGCCCGGCGAAATGGCATCCGCTGCATCACCGCTTCCGGCGGCGTGACCTGCAACCGGAAATTGCGCGAGGAATTGAAATGCGCTTGCGAGAAAAGCAATTTTTCGCTGCGCCTTGCGGAAAGGAACCTCTGCACGGATAACGCGGCGATGATCGGGATTCTCGCCGGACGAAAATTGCGAAATGGAATTCCGGCTTCGCTATTGGACGAGGAAATCAAGCCGGGTTGGGCTTTGGCTTGATTAGAACCTCACAATTTCCCGTCGGCGTTGAACGAATTTGCAGCAGGTATTGTAGCCGGCGGATTTTGCCAATTGAATCGCTTCGACAAAATTCATTCCTACTTCTTGTGGCGCATGTGCATCGGAACCAAAAGTGATCGGCACAGATTTTTGAAACGCTATTTCTAGAATTTCCCGGCTGGGATAGATCTCTTGGCAATCCTTCCGCAAACCGGCGGTGTTCAATTCAATGGCACAACCGGTTTTTTTTGAGGCATCAAGGAATTTTTCATAAAGCGGACGGCAATTTTGGTCCGGCTTGTGCCCAAATTTTTTTGGTAAATCGGCATGACCGATGATTTCGAACAGTCCCGATTCCGCCGCCTTTGTCAGCCGCTCGAAGTAAATCTGCCAGACTTCGAACGCATCACGATTTTTCCACAGCGACAATTTTTCCGGATTATCAATGTCCCACGAATCGGAAACATAATGAACGCTGCCGATGAAATAGTCCCAGCGATATTTCGCCGCAAGTTCGCGGATCCATTCCTCGTGGCCCGGCAGGTAATCCACTTCAAGCGCCAGGCGGATGGTCAATTGCGGAAAATTTGTTTGGGCGCGACGGACTTTCTCGACGTATTCGTCCAATTGAGATGCATTCATCCGCCAATTGTCGAAATTGTCCTGTCGCATCGGCGAATGGTCTGAAAAACCGATTTCCGCCAGGCCGATTTCGAGAGCGCGGCGCGCATAATCATCCGGCTCGCCGACAGCGTGGCGGCAAAGCGGTGTGTGCATGTGATAATCGGCTGGCAAACTCATTGTGATTTACGATTTACGATTTGCGATTTCAAGACAAGCGCGTAAATCGTAAATTTGAGCCGGATGAATCCTGAATTTTTGCGCCTGTTCGTGGCAATTTCAATCCCCGAAACGATTCGCAGGCAGCTCGCCATCGTGCAGGATCAATTGCGTCCGCTGGCGACGACGAAGGATGTGCGGTGGACATCCCCGGAACAGATGCATTTGACGTTGAAATTTCTCGGCAATGTTCCAACGGTTTTGGTGGAGGACGTCAAGAAATCAATTGCTGCTGCGTGCCTCGGCGTCGGGCCATTTCAATTATGCGTTTTCGGAATCGGCTTTTTTCCAGACGTGCTATCGCCGCGGGTGATTTGGGTTGGTTTCAGCGGACAGCCGGCGTTGATCAACTTGCAGTTGCGGATCAGCGAATCGCTGGCCGGGTTCGGGAAAAGCGGCGCTCCGGAGAAGTTCTTGCCACACGCGACGTTGGGGCGATTTCAAAAATTCCGCCGGCACAAGACTGAAAAACTTTTGGAATGGGCGACGAAATTTGACGAGAAGCTTTTCGGCGAATTTTGCGCCGGAACTGTTGAATTGTTCCACAGTGAAACGTTGCCGTCCGGAGCGCGCCACACGGTTCTGTCATCGTTTCAACTGGAAACAAAATAACTTGCGCAATATCCGGCAACTCTTTAGATTGCAAATGATTTGCAATTAAGTTTATGACTTTGAATTGGCTTTTGGCGATTTATTGCGCGTTGGTTTTGATGGCTTCGCTCATGGGCGGCTGGTTATTGTTATTCATCCATCTCACGCACACGCGATTGCAAACGGCCGTCAGTTTCGTCGCCGGCCTGATGCTGGGCATCGCGCTATTGCATTTCCTGCCGGACGCGGATGAGCAACTGCATTCGCTCGACAAAACCGCCGCATGGATGCTGGGGGGATTTCTGGCAATGTTTTTCGTCCAACGCTTTTTCCATTTTCATCATCATGATTTGCCCGAAGGCGACCCGGAGGATTGCTGCGGCCACGAGCATGCGCATGGACAACATCACGACGACGAACACGCGCACACGCTGGCGGACAAATCGGCAAAACAGCTTTCCTGGGTCGGCACGGCGTTGGGGCTCACCTTTCATTCGTTGCTCGATGGGTTGGCGCTCGCGGCGTCGATGGAAGCGGGAAAACATGGCAGCTCCAAAATCTCCGGATTGGGCGTCGCGCTGGTGGTGATTTTGCACAAGCCATTTGATGCAATGGCCGTTTCCACGCTGATGGCCGCCAGCGGCAGTTCCAAATTCTCCCGGCATATCTTGAACGGATTATTTGCGCTGGCGACGCCGGTTGGCGCGGTGTTGTTTTATTTTGGCGCGAACTATTTTTTAGGTCCGGACGTCCCGGTGCTCGGCTGTGCGCTGGCATTTTGCGCCGGTTCCTTTCTTTGTATCGCTGCCAGTGATTTGCTGCCGGAACTGCAATTTCATTCGCACGACCGCGGCAAATTATCAGTGGCGTTATTGGCGGGAATTGCCGTGGCCATTGTCATTGGTTTGTTTGAGTGAAATTATTGCGCGGCGTAATATGCATCCACTTTGGCCGCGACATCGCGATAGCCGATATCCATTTCGTAAATTGTTTTGAATTGCTCGACTGCTTCTTCTCTTTTACCCATCGTTTCGAGCACGCAGCCGAGATTGTAAACCAAATCCTTTTTCTCATCGTCAAAAACGATTTTCTCCTTGATGGCATTTTGCAGCGTGCGCGCGGCCAGGTCGTTCATCTTCCTTTTCGCAAAACATTGCGCCAGATAACTCATCGCCGCGATGCGTTTATGCGGGTTGCCTTGCGCCTTTTGAAATTCGGAAATCGCTTCGCCGATTTTTCCCGCGTTAAAATAAAGCTGGCCCATTTCAAAGCGGATCGCCAAATCGGTCGGATATTTTTCCACGCGCTTTTGGCATTCCACCATCTGGTAATTCAATTTTTCCGCCTGAAGCTTCTCGACCGCTTCTTTATTGGTCGGATCAAACGGATTCATTTCGGCGATCTGGAAATCGTATTTCCGCACCATCGTGTTGGCGATGGCCAGGTCGAGCGTCGGATCGTTGCCCATTTCCGAATTTTTGATGCGGTCGTAAAGATTGAGCGCGCGATCAAATTGATTTTTTTGCGTGAACAATTCCGCCAGCTGGCGAATGAGTTTCAAATTGTTCGGTTCCGTATGCAAACGCGCTTCATATTCCTTGATGAGCCGCTCGGCGACGTCTTCCGTTTTTTGGACGCGCTTTTCCTGTTCGAGCGAAACGGCTTCCTTCTTGTCCTTCAAAATGTCGCGATACGATCCCTCGCCGCCTTCGAGCGCGCCGTAACCGCCTTCGTCCATTGTTTTTCGCGCCGACAAATTTTTCAGCGCCATGCTCAAGTCCGAGTCATGCGGCGACGAGCGCAATAAATCCATCAAAATGCGTTCGCCACGCGCCACGTCCCCGCCGCTGGCGGAGAGTGCCTCGGCAAATTCGATCGCCAGCGCTTTGTCTTTGGGCGAATTTTTGATGAGCGTTTCCAGCGAAAGCACGCCCGTTTGCGGCAGTTCCAACGCTTCCGCCGCCTGCACGATGATGCGATGCGCCGAGGAATTGTTCGGGTCGCCGTTGAGAACCTGTTCGGCCACGACGAGCGCGTTGGCCGGATTGGTGTGCAACGCAATTTGCGCCTTGGCAATTTGCGGCGATGAACCGGCGCCGCTCAACATCTTTTTGAAAAATCCGCCGCTGCTGGCGCCGGCTTTTTTGAACTGCACCTCGCGCAGCGCTTTACGGCAGTTAAAAAAGGCTGGCTCGCGTTCGAGCACCTGGTTATACAATTCGATCGCATAATCCAGATTTTCGCGCTGAGCTGCTTCGTTGGCCTTCGTGTAAAGGCGCCGCACATCAGGAACAATTTCTGTGATCGTTTTTTCTGCCATGTTAAATCGAAAACAACTTCGTTTGTATTTTCAAAAAATCAAAACCAATTGTATTTGTAGCAGCTGACGCAAGCCGGCTCGCATCTGAGCGGATCTACGTCCGCGGCCACGATTATTGACATTGCGCTTTTTGTCGCAGCGCATGATCCACCAAAACCAACGCCGTCATCGCCTCGACCATCGGCACCGCGCGTGGCAACACACATGGGTCATGACGCCCGCGCGCTTTCAATTTTGTGTTTTCAAAACGCACGTCCACCGTGTCCTGCGCTTGCATCACCGTGGCGACCGGTTTGAACGCGACGCGGAAAAAAATCGTTTCGCCGTTGGAGATGCCGCCCTGGATTCCGCCGGAAAAATTGGTCGTCGTGTAAACTTTTTTGCTCTTGGCGCGAAAAGCATCGTTGTGCTCGCGACCGGTCATCAAAATGCTGTTGAAGCCCGAGCCGATCTCAAATCCTTTGCTTGCCGGCAGACTCAGCATCGCTTTAGCCAAATCCGCGCCGAGCTTATCAAAAACAGGTTCCCCCCAGCCGGCGGGAACGCCGCGCGCGATACCTTCGATGATGCCGCCGACGGTGTCGCCCTGCTGGCGGATGTCGTCAATCAACTCGATCATTTCCTTTGCCGCCTTTTGGTCGGGGCAACGGACGATGTTCGATTCGACGTCCTTTAATTTCACTTTATCGGGGTCAATCGCCGCCGTGATGCGTTGGACTTGTTTGACGTAAGCCAGAGTTTCGACGCCGAATTTCTCCCGCAAAATTTTCTTTGCGATTGCTCCTGCGGCGACGCGTCCAATCGTTTCGCGTGCGCTCGCGCGGCCGCCGCCCTGCCAATTGCGGATGCCATATTTCACGGTGTAAGTGAAATCCGCATGCGATGGGCGGAATTTCTCCTTCATTTCCGAATAGGCTTCGGGCCGCGCGTCCTCATTTTTCACCCACATGCAAATGGGTGTGCCGAGCGTTCTGCCTTCAAATGTGCCGGAAAGAATTTGCACGGTGTCCGGTTCTTTGCGCCGCGTGGTGATTTTGGACTGGCCGGGCCGGCGCCGATCCAGCTCGGGCTGGATGTCTGCCTCGGTCAATTTGAGATTCGGCGGGCAGCCGTCCACGACGACGCCAACGCCACCGCCGTGGGATTCACCCCACGTGGCGATGCGAAACAATTGCCCGAAGATGCTTGCCATGCCGCCATTGTGCGAAAAAATACGGCGGCGGTCAAATTGGCTTTGCGGTGGCAAATTTATTTTGCCGCCAATTTGACAACGGGATTGGCGGCTTCGATAGTGTCATCGCAAAGGAATTTATTATGGGAAAATTTATTTCCATCCACGGGCATTTTTATCAACCGCCGCGTGAAAATCCATGGCTGGAAACCGTTGAACTTCAGGATTCTGCCGCGCCATATCACGACTGGAACGAACGGATTTGCTTTGAATGTTATGCGCCCAATGCCTATTCGCGCTTGCTCGACGGCGACGGGCGTATCGAAAAAATCGTCAGCAATTATTCCCGCATGAGTTTCAATTTCGGGCCGACGCTGCTTTCCTGGATGCGTGACAAGCAACCGGAAATCCATGAAGCGATCGTGGAAGCCGACCGGCAAAGTCGCGAACGGTTTTCCGGTCACGGCTCGGCGCTGGCGCAGGCTTACAATCACATGATCATGCCGCTGGCGAACGCGCGCGACAAACAGACGCAGGTGATCTGGGGGATTCGCGATTTTGAATTCCGCTTCGGACGAAAGCCCGAAGGCATGTGGCTGCCGGAATGCGCGGCGGACAATGAATCGCTGGATACGCTCGCGCGGCACGGAATCAAATTTACGATTCTCTCGCCGTATCAAGCCAGCCGTTTTCGTCAGCTCGATGAAACCGCCGGCTGGCAGGACGTAAACGGAGGACGAATTGATCCGAAATTGCCGTATCTGGTTAAATTGCTGGAAGGCCGGTCCATCGTAGTTTTCTTTTACGACGCGCCGGTGTCGCAGGCCGTGGCGTTTGAAAAATTGTTGATCAATGGCGAAAATTTTCGCACGCGGCTTTTCAATGCATTTGACGACCGCGAATCCGGCCAGCTCATGCACATCGCAACCGACGGTGAAAGTTACGGCCATCATTTTGAATTTGGCGACATGGCGCTGGCTTACGCGCTGCATCAGATTGAAGACAGTCCGGACGCCAGGCTGACGGTTTACGCGGAATTTTTGGAATCACACCCACCCGCGCACGAAGTAGAAATCCATCAGGCCAGCGCCTGGAGTTGTTCGCACGGCGTCGAACGCTGGCGCAGCGATTGCGGTTGTTGTTCGGGCGGCCACGGCGGCTGGAACCAGAAATGGCGCACGCCGTTGCGCAAAGCGCTGGATGAATTGCGCGATAAACTCGCGCCGTTTTACGAATCAAAAGCGCGCGAGCTTTTGCGCGATCCCTGGCTGGCGCGCGATGATTACATCTCGGTGATCTTCGATCGTTCGCCGGAAAAGATTTCCGAATTCTTTGCCGTTCACGCCACGCACAAATTGACCGAAGCAGAAAAAATTGACGCGTTGCGCCTGTTGGAAATGCAACGGCACGCGATGCTGATGTTCACGAGTTGCGGCTGGTTTTTTGACGAGATTTCGGGGATCGAAACGGTGCAGGTCATCCAATACGCGGCGCGGGCGTTGCAATTGGCCGGCGACCTTGGCGCGGAAAATCTTGAGCCGAAATTCCTCGAAATTCTTGCGCAGGCGAAAAGCAATCTTCCGGAACATCAGGATGGCCGCGTGATTTACGAAAAATTTGTGAAGCCGGCGGTGATGACCCGTGAGAAAGTTGGCGCGCATTACGCCGTCAGTTCGCTGTTCGAATCCTATCCTGAAGAGGCGAAAATCTATTCCTACAACATCCGGCAGGAAGACCGGCAGCTTTGGGCGGCGGGAAACACGCGGCTGGCGGTCGGGCGGGTCAAGGTCACATTCGCCGTCACGCTCAATTCCGATGTCATCACTTACGGTGTTTTGCACCTGGGCGGACATAATTTGAGTTGCGGCGTCCGGTTTTTTCAATCCGCGGAGAGTTACGCCGCGCTTCTCGCCGAGGCAAAAGCGGCGTTTGACCGCGCGGATTTTGCGGAAATTGTGCGCGTCATGGACCGGCATTTTGGCGAACCGCATTACTCGTTGAAGAACCTTTTCCGTGACGAACAATTCAAAGTGCTCAACCAGATTCTTGCCGCCACGCGCGAAGATATTTACAACACTTACCGTTCGCTCACCGATCGTTACGCGCCGCTGACGCGATTTCTTGCAGACATCCGCGTTCCGCCGCTCAACACGCTCGCGCCGGCGACCGAATTTGTCCTCAATACCGAATTGCTTAAACAGTTTGAGAATGGTCATCCCGATGCCGCGCGCGTGAAAAGCATCATCGCCGAAGCCTCGGCGGCCAACGCGCCATTGGACGCCGGCACGCTGTCGTTCGCCGTCCAAAAACATTTCGAACGCATGGCTGATGAATTGGCAAAAACGCCGGAAGAGTTGGAGCCGCTCCAGCAATTTTCCGGGTCCGCCGAACTGCTGTCGTTGTTGCCGTTCAAAATCAATTTGTGGAAGCCGCAGAATATTTATGACCAGTTGCGGAAGAAAGTTTTTCCCGGAATGAAAGATCGCGGCGACGATAAATCTGAAATCTGGACGGAAAAATTTCTGAATCTCGGCGGCCAGCTCGGCTTTCATATCGAACCGGATTGAGCAATGCAAATCCCTCGCGCGACCTATCGCTTGCAGTTCAACGAACACTTCCGCTTCACGGATGCGCTCGCGCTGGTTCCATATCTGCATGCGCTCGGCATTTCGCACGTTTACGCCTCGCCGCTTTTCAAAGCCCGCGCCCACAGCGTTCACGGCTACGACGTCTGCGATTACGGCCAAATCAATCCGGAGATCGGAACTGAAGAGGATTTGGAAAAATTGGTGATCGCGTTGCGCGAATGCGACATGGGTTTGGTGCTCGATATCGTGCCCAACCACATGGGCGTCGGCACGGCGGAAAATGCCTGGTGGTGGGACGTTTTGAAAAATGGCCGCGCGAGCAGATACGCCAATCATTTCGACATCAATTGGGAACCAGCGGATGAAACCTTGCGCGGAAAAGTTTTGGTCCCGATTCTTGGCGATGACTGTGAAAAGGTTTTGGCGCGAGGCGAATTGAAGGTTGGAGTTCAAGCTTCAGCTTGTGCGGCTAAAAGCACGTTAAAGCGTGAACTCCAACCGGAAATCGTGCTCCGTTACTTCGACAATGAATTTCCAATTACGCCAAATTCGTTGCCGACGAATTTTTCAATTGAACGACTCAATTCCGATAGCGCCGCGCTCAACGAATTGGTTCACCGGCAGAATTACGTTTTGACGTCGTGGCGCGAGGACAATTTGAAATTGAATTACCGCCGGTTTTTCGCCGTCAGCACGCTCGCCGCCGTTCGTGTTGAAGACGAAAATGTTTTTAACGACGTTCACGCGCTGCTTAAAAAATGGATCGATCGCAAATGGCTCGACGGCTTGCGTGTGGATCATCCGGATGGTTTGCGCGATCCGAAAAAATATCTGGAACGACTGCGCGCGCTGGCGCCGGATTTGTGGATTGTTGTTGAAAAAATTCTGCAACCGCACGAAAGCGTTCCAGGCGATTGGCCGGTTCAAGGAACCGTCGGCTACGATTTTCTCAATCAAATCAATGGACTTTTCATCGAATCGAAAAATGAAAAGGCATTCCTGAATTTGTGTTCCGAATTCACCGGCGAGCCGGCCGATTCCGGTGGAATAGTTCGACGGAAGAAAACGCTCGTGCTGAAAACGCTTTTCGTCACGGAAATAAATCGCCTCGTCGAAATACTTGTTAAAATCGCGCCGCGCCATTCGCATCAAAATTTTCCACGCGAACAATGGCGCGAAGCGTTGACCGAATTCGCGGCGGACTTTGGAGTTTATCGCACTTACATCCGTCCGGACGACAGTTATATCGGTGAAGACGATTTCAAATACATCAAGCAGGCCATCGCGAAGGCAAAGAAATCGCGGCCGGATTTGCCGGCCGACCTTTTCGATTTTTTGAACGGCTTGATGCTGTTGCTTTTTCGCGGCGAAATGGAAAATGACTTTGTCTGGCGCTTCCAGCAATTGACCAGCCCGGCAATGGCTAAAGGCGTGGAAGACACCGTATTTTTTTGCTTCAACCCGTTTGCGTCCATCAATGAAGTCGGTGGCGATCCGGGAAAATTCGGTGTGAGCGCGGAAGAATTTCACGGCTTTTGCCAGAACCAAAATTCAAATTGGCCGCATTCAATGCTGTGTAGTTCCACGCACGACACCAAGCGCAGCGAGGATGTTCGCGCGCGGATGAATGTGCTTTCGGAAATTCCGGATGAATGGCGCGAAACCGTTTTGCGCTGGGCAAAAATCAACGAACGTCATCGGCAAAACAATTTTCCCGATCGCAACATGGAGTATCTGTTCTACCAGGCGCTCATCGGTGCGTGGCCGATTTCACTCGAACGCATTTTGGCCTACATGGAAAAGGCTTCGTGCGAAGCAAAACAGCACACGGATTGGAACAATCGCAATGCGGAATATGATAACGCGCTAAAAAATTTTGTGGCCGCGACGCTTGCCGATCAAACATTTGTCGGTGATCTGGAAAAGTTTATCGCGACAATTTCCGGCGCGGCGCAGGTCAACTCATTGTCGCAATTGCTGGTCAAACTTGCCGCGCCCGGCGTGCCGGACGTTTATCAAGGAAATGAACTGTGGGATTTCAGCCTCGTGGACCCGGACAATCGGCGCCCCGTGGATTTTGAATTGCGGAAAAAACTGCTCGTAGAAATCCAAAATCTATCGCCGGAAGAAATCTGGAAGCGCCGCGCCGAAGGTTTGCCGAAACTTTGGTTGACGCAAAAAGTGTTGCAATTGCGTTCGCGCAGAAAAGATTTGTTTGAAAGCGATTATCAAACGATTTTTGCTAATGGCGAAAATGCAAACGACATTTTCGGATTCATTCGCGGCGACAATTTGATCGTAGTTGTTCCGCGATTTGTCCAGCACAGGGCGGACGGGCAATCTGCGTTGCATTTACCGAAAGGGAATTGGCGCAACGAATTGACCGGTGATATTTTCAGCGGGGAAATTGCTGCGGCAAAATTGTTCGAGAAATTTCCCGTCGCTCTTTTAGTCAAAGGAGAATAGTCATGCACACATTTCGCGTTTGGGCGCCAATTCCAAAAAAAGTCCGGCTTCAGCTCAATAAAAAAGTTTTTCCGATGAATCGCGACGAAAACGGCTTTTGGATGGCGGAAATTGCCGCGGCGAAGGCCGGTGACGATTACGGCTTCATTTTGGATGGCGACGGACCGTTTCCCGATCCGCGTTCGCCGTCGCAGCCGAACGGCGTTCACAAATTATCGCGACTCGTTGACCAAAATGAATTTTCTTGGACGGATAAAAACTTCCAGGCGCGACCGTTGCCGTCTGCGCTGATTTACGAATTGCACATCGGCACGTTTACGCCGGCGGGAACGTTTCTCGCCGCGATTGAAAAACTGGATCATCTCGTCGCGCTCGGCGTGACGCACGTTGAATTGATGCCGGTCGTCGGTTTTGATGGCGAACGCGGCTGGGGCTACGACGGCGTTGATTTATTCGCGCCGCATCGCGCTTACGGATCGCCGGATGATTTAAAAAAGCTCGTGGACGAATGTCATCGCCGGAATCTCGCCGTGATTTTGGATGTCGTTTACAATCACCTTGGGCCGGTCGGAAATTATCTTGGAAAATTCGGCCCGTATTTCACCAAAAAATTTGCCACGTTTTGGGGCGAAGGCATCAATTTCGACGGCCCGGATAGCGACGAAGTCCGCCGGTTCTTTTGCGACAACGCGCTGATGTGGCTGCGCGATTTCCATTTCGACGGCCTGCGATTGGATGCGGTTCACGGAATTGTGGACACGTCGGCCACGCACATTTTGGAACAATTGAAATACGAAGTCGAAAAGCTGTCCGCGCAGTTGGGCCGGCATTTGGTTTTGATTCCAGAAAGCGATTTGAACGACCCGCGATTGCTCTGGCCGCGCGAACGCGGCGGCTATCAATTGGATGCGCAATGGAGCGATGATTTTCATCATGCGTTGCACACCGTTTTGACCGGCGAATCAATCGGCTACTATTCCGATTTCGGGAAAATTGCCGATTTGGCAAAAACATTGCGCCATGCCTTTGTTTATGACGGAAAATTTTCTCCGCATCGCAAACGGATTCATGGGCGCTCGACAAAAGGGTTGAGCGGGAATCGTTTCCTTGGCTATCTGCAGAACCATGACCAAATCGGTAATCGCGCGATGGGCGAACGCAGCGCCGCGTTGATGAGTTTGGGCAAATTGAAAATTGGCGCGGCGATCGTGCTGACCTCGCCGTTTGTGCCGATGCTGTTTCAAGGCGAAGAATGGGGCGCGAGCACGCCATTTTTTTATTTCACCGATTATCAGGAGGAGAAATTGGCGAGCGCTGTCCGCGAAGGCCGCTGCCGGGAATTTGTCGCTTTCGGTTGGAAACCCGAAGACACGGCGGACCCGCAGGCGTTGGAAACATTTGAAAAATCGAAATTGAATTGGAATGAAATTGTGAATTCGCCGCCCGCAGAAATTTTGGACTGGCACAAAAAGCTGATTCAATTGCGTCATGCCGAACCGGACTTGAACGACGGACAATTTGCTCAAACGAAATTTGATGAAGCGAAACGCTGGTTATTGATTCAACGTGGAAAAATTTTAGTCGCCTGCAATTTTGCAAATGTCGCGCAAAAAATTTCTTTGCCTCAAAACGGTTTTCAAATCCTGCTCGCTTCAGAAAGCGGAATCAAAATCGCCGTTGGGGAAATTCTTTTACCCTCTGAATCAGTGGCGGTTTTGAAACGCAGTTAAACTTTTCCCGGCGGCCACAAACTTTCGCCGACATCGGTCCGGAAATAACTTCCAATCACGCGAATTTTGCGGATGTTTTCGTAAGCTGTCGCAATCGCGGCGTCCAATTTCGGCGCCAGCGCGATGACGTCGGCGATGCGATGGCCGGTTGAAATGAGTTTTCCATCCACGCCGCGCCCGACTTCGTTCCACCAGACATCGCAGTTAAATTTGCCGTCCACTTCCAAGGGCAAATGCGGCGAGCGGACTTGCGTGAACGGATAGCCGTAACCAGCCAGCGTCAGCGAGCAACCGAAATTCATTCCGTCGCGAAATTCCAAATCCAATTTCTCATTTCGCGTCGTCCGCAAAATGGTTTCCGTTGGATTTTTCAGCATCCGCAGAATCATCGGGCCGCTGGTGACGCCGATGCGGATATTATATTCGATGACGAACCATTTGCCGCCTCGCTGGATGGCGGTGACTTGCAGCGGTCCGTGATAATTCACTTTTTTCAACCACGGTTTCAGGGGATGGATCAATTCGCGCGCCAAGCCGTATCTGTCATTTTCATCACGTTCAACGATTCCACCGAGCGGCGCGCCGGCGACGATGCCCTGGTTGCCGTTGAAGGCGTATTTGTATTCCTGGTTCGTGACGAGCGAATAAATCTCGCCGCTGCTGACGAGCGCGATGTGTCCGGCTTCGGCTCGGCCGAGATATTCCTGTAAAAAAACGCCTTCGGCATAATTGACCTGTCGCAACCACGCTCGCGTGTCGGCGACGGTTTCGCACAAAATCGTGTGAATCGGGCTGGTCGGCGAGCAGAGCGGATTTTTGATGACGAACGGCTGCGGATTTTTTTCGAGAATCTTTTCCGCCGCGATGCGGTTCGACGCGACAAATGATTTCGGAAACGGGATTTTGAATCTGGCGCAAAGTTCCCGGGCGAAATCGCGTTCGCGTTCGATGCGCATCGCTTCGCCGGTCGGCGAAAAAATGCCGGCGCCGGATTTGACCAAATCTTCCGCCCACGATTGCTGCGCCCAATCAATGGATTGCGGGATGACAAAATCAATTTTCTTTTCGCGGATCAACGGAACCGGACCTGGAAATGCCTCGCGTGAAAATGTTTTCCCGACAAGCGCTGGAGCGAAGTGTCCGTAATTGCGCGTGAGATAGGTCGAGATATTTGCGCCATCGTCCGCCAGCGCGGCGCCGATGCTGTGCGCGAACGAGCCGACGCCGAGGATCATCGCGTTGGCGGCGGATTTTTTATTTTGGACTTTACGCGGCACGGATTGATTTTTCCCGAATTACCGTGAGTGCGCAAATGCAAAGGTAATTCGCAGAAACTTCAATTGGTTTCAGCGGTTGGTCGGATATGATTTTCCCATGACCCGATCAATTCGATTAAATTGGCTGCTGCTTTTTCTTGCGGCGTTTTCGCCGGCCGATGGCGCGCAATTTTACGATGACTGGGCGGCAACCAATTTTGCGGAGAATCCATCGCAAGCTGGCGCGACGAATGATCCTGACGGCGATGGCGAAAACAATTTGGTTGAATTTGCTTTCGGCACAAATCCATTGGCGCCAGGCGGAATTACTGGCGCAATCAATCCGCTGTTCGGTTCGCCAAGAGGAACAAATGGATTGTTTTCAGTGGAAATTTTTGAGCGCGCCGGCCATCAACCCGGCGTTCAGATCGATTTATGTCTGGCGCAAAGTTTGGCGGCGACAAATTGGTTTCATCCCTGGTGGTTGCGGACAAATGTGACGTCGCGCGCTGGCGATCCAGCCGGTTCCGTCCGGGAAAATTGTTCGACGTATTTGCCGGGGACGAACATCTGGTTCGTTCGAGCGTCCGTCCAATTGATTGAAGCTGGCGCGGAAACGGCGAAGTATTACGTGGCGACCAATGGCAGCGACAGCAATCCGGGCACGAACATTTCCGCGCCGTTTGCGACGTTGGGCAAAGCGACCGGCCTCGCGAATTCCGGCAATTTAATTTATGTGCGCGGCGGAAATTATCATTTCACCACGCAGGTTTCCACGCCACGCGGCGGAACGCCGGAACGGCCGATTCGCGTTCGCGCCTTCCCGGGCGAGCATCCGGTTCTGGATTTCGCCGCAGAAGCGGATTCGGACTCTGGAATTTCATTGAGCAAAGCGTGGTGGCAGGTGTATGGATTGGAGATCGTTCACGCCGGTCACAACGGCATCAAGATCACTGGCAGTTCAAACATCGTGGAGCGATGCGTTGTGCATGAATCCGGCGACACCGGCATCCACATCACGACCGGCGGCGGGAATCTGGTTTTGAATTGTGATTCTTATCGCAACTACGATCCGCCCATCGGCGGCAACGCAGACGGATTTTCGGCCAAATTTCCGGTTGGCCCGGGCAACGTTTTCCGCAATTGCCGTTCGTGGTTCAATTCCGATGACGGCTGGGATTTGTGGGAAGCGACGAACGCGGTGGTGCTGGATCATTGCATGACCTGGAGCAACGGCTTCAATGTTTACGATTCCGATCCGGGCACCAACACGGCCTTCAACGGCAACGGAAACGGTTTTAAGCTCGGAGGGAATTATTATTTCGGGTCGCATGTGATTTCCCATTGCATTTCATTCGGCAACAAAGTCAACGGCTACGACCAAAACAACAATACCGCCGGATTGACCGTGGACAATTGCATCGGCTGGGCCAATGGCGCGAGAAATTTCCAGTTGAATCATGGCACGAACATCACGTCTCATATTATCCGCAACAATGTTTCCTTTGCCGGCGCAAGTGCCGACGCCTTTCGCAGCGGCTCGGTGATCACGCACAACAGTTGGCAAATCCTTTCGCCGGACGTCAACGCTGCCGATTTCCTGAGCACGAATACCGCCGATGCGCTCGCCCCAAGACGCGACGACGGCAACCTGCCGGAAACGCCATTTTTGCGTCCCGTTCCCGGCGGGCGGCTGGTGAACAAGGGCGTTGACATTGGAGAAAGTTACCACGGCTCCGCGCCTGACCTCGGCGCTTATGAAACGCCGGAATGGTGAGCGGCTCGACTTCGCGGGATTTCGCAGGCAAAATGATTTTATGGCCGATGAAAATTCCCAACGCCTGGAAAAACTCGAATCGCACATGGCGCATCTCGAACATCAAATCGAACAGATGAACGACGTCGTCATTGAGCAGGGCAAATTGCTGGAGCGTTTGAAGAAAGAAGTCCAGCGCGCGTCTTCGGCGATGCAAACGCTGGAACTGGAACGCATCAAATTGAACAATCCCAAACCGCCGCATCACTAGGCCGTCTCGACTTTGCGCCGAAATTGGCTAAACTTGAACCGTGAGTTTTGTCTCTGAATTCAATTCGTTGCCCGCTCAATCGCTTGCCCAACGTTCGCTGGAAGCGACGGCCGATTCCGTCCGCGAAAGTTTGTCCAGATCCAAATTGTCGCTCGCGGATTTCGCCAATCTCATTTCTCCCGCCGCTTCGGAATTTCTCGAACATCTCGGCCGCCGTTCGCGCGCGATGACGCAGCAACGTTTCGGCAAAGTCATCCGCCTGTTCGCGCCGCTCTACGTTTCCAACGAGTGCATCAACAATTGCTCCTATTGCGGCTTTTCGCGCGACAATCCGATTTTGCGCGTCACGCTTTCGCTCGACGAAGTGAAACGCGAAGCCGCGGCGTTGCGCGAACAGGGTTTCCGCAACGTTTTGCTCGTGGCCGGCGAACATCCGAAATTTGTTTCCAACAATTATCTCCGCGATTGCGTCGCCGAATTGCACAAGGAATTTCCGAGTGTTTCGCTCGAAGTCGCGCCGATGGAAACGGAGGAATATCGTCCACTCGTCGCTGCAGGCGCGGACGGATTGGTTGTTTATCAGGAAACTTACGACCGAAACGTTTACGCGGAGATGCATACCGCCGGGCCGAAACGCAATTTCGATTGGCGGCTCGAAACGCCCGAGCGCGCTTACGCCGCCGGATTTCGCCGGCTCGGCATCAGCGCGCTTTACGGTTTAGCCGATTGGCGTTACGAAGCGTTGAGCGTCGCCGCGCACGCGGATTACTTGCTGCGCAATTGCTGGAAGGCACAATTGACCATTTCCACCGTGCGCTTGCGTCCGTGCGCCGGCGAATTCGAACCGCTCACGCATATTTCCGACCGCGAACTGGCGCAATTGATTTGCGCGTTTCGATTGATGTTTCCCGACGCGGGCATCGTGCTTTCGACGCGTGAAACGCCAAAACTGCGCAACGGCTTGATTCCGCTGGGCGTGACGATGATGAGCGCCGGCGCGCGCACCGAGCCGGGCGGTTACACCGGCGCGGGCAAAGAGAAAATCCATCACACCGAACGCGGCATCATCAAAGAGATCGCTTCGGGTTCGAGCGAATGGGCGGCGCAAGCGAATCGTCCGACAAATGCGACCGGACAATTCAACGTGGGCGATGAACGTTCCCCAAATGAAGTTGCCGAACAAATTCGCAAGCTTGGCTATGAGCCGGTTTGGAAAGATTGGGATGCGGCGCTAATGACCTGACTTTTATGGACAAATCACAACTGCGAGTAAGACCGAGATTTTTACTCGGTCTTATCGTCGTATTTGTGATAATTCCAATTCTGGCGAGTTATTTGTTGCCGGTATCTATTAGCGGCAAGCCAACGACGAGAGACCTTGCCAGAATGGCTTGCAGAGCATACCTGGACTATGCAAAAAATGCTGCTATCAATGGTAAATTTCAATTCGACCGCACCCAATTTTTAGAATTCGCGACCACAAATTATAATTTTTCTCAAGTAGGGGTTGGCTATACCAGGTCCACAGATGAATCAGCTATTCGACACGCAGAGTTATACAGTTCATTTCGATCAATTTTTAATACCAATCAGAACTTTTGGACAAAAACTAATTTTTCTATAAATAGCTTAGGTCGAGAACCGGTAATTGTTTGCAAACAGCAATTTTATTTTCCAAGAACAAAAAATTATTTTGGTTGGAGTTACACTCGGTTGAAGCCGGCATTTGTAATTGGTTATTCGGATGGAACAACGGCACTAATTTCAGAGGATGAATTTTCAAGTTTGAATTTGGACCACTTTGTTCCATTTTCAAGCTTGGGTATTGAAGGTTTTTATTTGCAATTCAATGGATAAAAAATGCGCAGGCTGTCGTTCATTTTGATTTTTCTCGCGGCGATTGGCGGTTTGATCGCGCAGACGAATTTTTATCATCCGGGCGTCGAGAATTATCACTGCGTCGTCTGCGGCAAAGGACCGTTGCGCGAAACGATTTACCCTTACAAATGGGGCGTGGTCTGTGGCGATTGCGAAAAACTTCCCACGCGTTGTTCTATTTGTGGGCTGCCGGTCAAAGACGGCGATGGCCATGTGACGACCGGCGATGGACGACTCATCTGCCGGTTTGATAAAACGAATTGCATTCTCACGGTTGAACAAGCGCAGGAATTGTTCGAGCAGGTGCGCAATGAAATCGTGGATATTTACGGTCTACAATTCGAACTGAAAAATCCCGACGTGACGGTGAAATTGTTTGACGTGGATTATTGGTCCGAGCACGGCGGGCGCGAAGGGTTGCACGCCTTTGGCTTCGCGAATTCCCGGCCGCAAGGCAATGGGAAATTCATTCACGAAGTTGTCATGCTCAGTGGCGAGCCGCGCGACATCATGGCCGGCGTGGCGGCGCATGAATACACGCATTTGTGGATCAATGAAAATCGGGGTCACGAAATCAATGGCGATACGATTGAAGCGATTTGCGAACTGACGGCTTACAAATTACAACAAAGGAGAAACCGTCCAGACATGCAGGAAAAAATCCTTGAAAATACTTACACGCGCGGTGAAATCAAAACGCTCGTGGCCGTGGAGAAACGGATGAGCACCGATTACGTTTTGAGATGGGTCAAAAATGGCGATACAGCTTCGATGGATGACGACGCGCCACGCGTTGCCGCCGTCGAAACGCCGGCCTTTTCTTATGCGCCGCCCGTTTTGCCGCAGGGATTGAAATTCAATGGCGTTATGTCCATCGGCGCGGAGAAGCAAGCGGTCATCAACGACACCGCATTTTCTGCCGGCGAAAGAAAGACGATTAAGCTCCGCGACAAATCGGTTTCGGTCCGCTGCGACAAAATCAATAAAAACAGCGTGGTGATTTTCCTGAACGATTCGGCGGTTCCGGTCACGTTGAAGAAAGGCGAGAATAAATTGCTGCCATGAGCCAAATCATTGCCAACGGAAAAGCGGTCGAAGCAAAATTACCGTGTTCCATCGAGGAATTTCTGCTGGCGCAAAAGTTGTTGCCGCGCAGCGTGGTTGTGGAACACAACGGCGAAGCGGTCGCGCCGTCGGAATTTTCCAAACGCATTTTGAATCCCGGCGATAAATTGGAGATTGTCAAGATCGTCGCCGGCGGTTGAAAATTGTCCTCCTAATCTGTTACAAACGCGTTACACTGCGCCCAAAATATCATGGATTCGATTACCAATTTGATCTGGCACGACGGAAAACTTCTCGGCATTGACTGGAGCGTCTGGAAAATCGTTGGCTGGCTTGGCAATGCGGTTTTCTTTTCGCGATTTTTTGTTCAATGGTATGCGACCGAAAAGAAAAAACAGGTCGTCGTTCCGCAGGCGTTTTGGTGGTTGAGCCTGCTGGGTTCCATCACGCTGCTTTGCTATTCACTACACCAGCAGGATTCCGTTTTCATTTTTGCCTATGCGTTTACGTGGATTCCTTACATCCGCAACCTGGTGATTCACCGGCGCAACAAAAAAGCGCAACCCATTTGCACGGATTGCGCCAAAAAAATTCCGCCGCAGTCGAATTTTTGTCCGAACTGCGGCGTGAAGGTGGCTTGAAAAAATTTACTTTTTCGGGGCAGCCGTATTGGTCGGCGTATAACCGTATTTCTTCAGAATCGGCAGAAATTCCGGGTGCGTTTTGCTGTAAGTGACCAAATCCGCTTTGAATTTTTCCACGCCAGTCTGGTTTTGCGCGACCCAATCCATCACCGGTTTGGCTTGCGCGTGCAGGTTGTTGACGTCTTTTTCCATGATGTGCGACTGGTAATAAAGATAAACGACGAGTGTGCCGCTTAAAACGACCAGCGCCAGTAACAAAGAGAAAACCTGCCGTTGCAGTCCGGCGATTTGTTCGTGCAAATCAGTTTCAGGTGAAATGGATTCGTTTTCGTTCATGGCGTCAAATTATTTGACCGGCGCGGCCGCCGGCGGTTTGGAAATGGATTGGAGCAATTTCGTCAGCTCGGGATTCGGATTCTTTTGATTGTAAATCATCACATCATTTGCGAGCGATTCGACCTGAAGGCGATAGGCGTTGTTTTGGAACGCCTGCACCTGCAATGCGCGGAATGAACGCGAGTTGTTGATGGTCCGGATGGCGAAAACGATGTCGAGCAAAACAAACGCGCCGAGCACAAAGATCAGGATGGCGTTGGTGGTTTTACAGTTCATATTTGTCCGCCGAATTTAGCGAAACCGCGTCGGATGTCCACTCCAATTTGAAACACGCAGGTTGACAGTGAAACGCGAAAAAATCTTGCCAATTCCACCGGCATCCGCCATTAACGCCAGCCTCATGAGCGAAAAAATCTTTATCGGCGTTGATAGCGGCGCCACCACCAGCAAATTTTCCGCCGTTCGCGAAAACGGCGAAGCCGTCAGCACCAAAGTGCTGCAACGCCCGACCAATTCCGAAAACGGACGCGACGCCGTCATTGCGTCCTGGATCGGCGGCATTGGCGATTTTCTGGCGCAAAACAGTTTGCAATGGCCGCAAGTCGCCGGCGCCGGCCTGGCCATTCCCGGACCTTACGAACGCTACGGCGTTTTCGGAAAATCGCCGAACCTGCCCGCGAGTTTTTGCGGCTGGGACGTTCACGCCGATTTCAGCGCCGCGCTGGAAAAAGAAATTGGCCTCGGCATTCCGCTGTCCGTTGGCAACGACGGTAATTATGGCGGCGTGGCCGAAGCGCAAATCGCCCGCGGCAAAACCCGCGCCTCTGTCGCCATGCTCATGCCCGGCTCCGGCCTCGGCTGCGCCTTCGTCGGGCCGGACGGCCTGTCGCTTGACGGCGACACGCTCGCGGGAATGGAAGCCGGTCACA
Organism: Verrucomicrobiia bacterium; assembly: GCA_035776755.1. Lineage (GTDB taxonomy): Bacteria > Verrucomicrobiota > Verrucomicrobiia > Limisphaerales > UBA11358 > UBA11358. Next base: position 62,331 of record DASTWS010000013.1, on the reverse strand, counting down.
TGCCCGTGCCGTTGCATTTGGTTGGCATCGCCGCCAAACCGTTGCCGTGCGGCTGCGGACGCGATTGGGGTTGCTTTGAAGCCTACACAACGATTTCCGGCCTGCCATATTTGCTCGCCGAAAAATTGCAGAAATATCCCGGCCATGAATTGGCCAAATCCTCCGCGCCGGTAAAAGAAAAAGTTCTTTCCCTTCGCGGCCGCGCGCAAAAAAGCGATGCGCTGGCATTGGAAATTTTTGATTTTCAGGCGCGCGTCATGGGCATTCATGTCGCCAACCTTGCGATGGCGCTGGATCCCGGCATTTTTGTCGTCGGCGGCGGATTGATGGATCGCGAAGCCACGACGCCGGAATTTCGCGCCCGCTATCTGCGCATCATTGACGAAACCGCGCGACCGTTTTTCTGGCCGCAACAACGCGGCACATTGAAAATCGTTCCCGCCGCGCTCGGCGACATGTCGCAGGCCATCGGCGCCGCGCTCGTCGCGCTTTACCAAAGCCGTAGCGTGGCCGTGACGTGACTTAAAACGCTTTCGGCAAATCCAACGCCGCTTCCGGAAGGTGAATGGGCTCCAATGGCATCGGCTGGTCGTGATTCAAATGCGTTTCGCAAATGCGAAAGAAATCTGCGGTCGTGTTGACGCGGCGAATTTCAAAGAGAAATTTTTCTGAAATGCCTTCGCCGATGAAATTCATGAATTTTTTCATCCGCATCACTTGCGCGGATTCTTTGACGCCGGGCGTGATTTCGTTTTCCCAGAGTTCGCGGATGTAATTCAAAACATCGTGGCCGCTCGGTAATTTGATTTCTTCGCCGCGAAGTTCCGCGCGGATTTGATTGAACAACCACGGATTGCGAATCGCGCCGCGGCCAATCATCAAACCGCGCGCGCCGGTTTCGACAAGAAGTTGTTTTGCCTGCGATGCGCTGTGGACATTGCCGTTCGCAAAGACCGGACATTTTAATTCCCGCGCCGCGCGCGCAATCAAATCGTAGCGCACGCCGGGACGATACATTTGTTTCACCGTGCGCGCGTGAACCGTAAGTAAATCAATTGCGTGCTTCGCAAACACCGGCAGCAATTCATCAAATTCCTTCGGCGATTCAAAGCCCACTCGCGTTTTGACCGTGAACGGAATTGTCACCGCATCGCGCAACGCGCCGAGGATGGCGTCAACGCGTTCCGGTTCGCGCAGCAATCCACCGCCGGCGCATTTGCGATAAACAATCGGCGCGGGACAACCGAGATTCAGGTCAATCGCGGCGACGGGATATTTCTGCAATTCCTTCGCGTTGCGCACGAGCGCGGGGATGTCGTTGCCGATCATTTGCGCGACGACGGGTTTACCGGTGGGATTTTCCGTGATGGACCTGAGAATCCATTTCTCCGGCTTGGAATCGCCATGCACGCGGAAATATTCCGTCCAATAAATTTCCGGTCCGCCGTAACGCGCCATGACGCGCATGAATTCCAGCGTCGTCACGTCCTGCATCGGCGCGAGCGAAAGCAATGGCGAATTGCCGCGAAGTAATTGCGAAAATGTTTCGTGTGGCGTCAAATGAAACGGAAGTTTGCCGCAGAAATGCAGCAAGCGAAATTGAAATCAGCAAATCCCGCAGGGATTTACAAAATGTCCCAAGGGGACATTCGAAAATAGCCCGCAGTTTTAACTGCGGGTGAGCGGAACGGGTAAATTGAGTCTCGAAGGGACGGCTGAATAATTCCGGCAACGCCGTGTAAAATTTCGGGGTTGCATAAGTTCCGGAGGAACGGCTGAATGAATGAATGTCCTATGTCAGTTCTTATTTTCATTGCGTCTTCAGCACAAAGGAACGACGACCGTTCATCACACCGCAATTGCAAGAACGCCTCTGGCCGTTTCTTGGCGGCATCGCGCGCCAAAATAAAATGAAGGCGATGGAAATCGGTGGCGTGGAAGACCACGTGCACATTTTGATTTCATTGCCGTCAACGATGCCGGTTTCCAAAGCGGTGCAATTGATTAAAGGCGGTTCATCCAAATGGATTCACGAAATGTTCCCGGAGCAATGGTTATTTGCGTGGCAGGAGGAATATGGCGCGTTTAGCGTGAGTGTTTCGCAATTGGAGAAAACAGTTGAATACATTAAGGGACAGTCGGCGCACCACCGAAAGGTGACGTTTCGGGAAGAATTATTGACGTTGCTGAAGAAACATCGCATCGAATACGACGAACGGTATTTGTGGAAATGATTCAGCCGTCCCTTCGGGACTGGTGGCCGTGCGCAAGCACCCCGGCAATAAATTGCCGGGCTATTATCAAAATGTCCCGTTGGGACACCGGAAAAATCCCGCAGGGATTTATGATAATAGCCCGGCCATTCATGGCCGGGAATGAATCGAAACAAATTCAGTCCCGAAGGGACGGTTGAAAATGACAATTCGCGGAATTATGGACGATGAATTCAGCCGTCCCTGCGGGACTCATTCATTTGTTTGACGACGCCCCGGCAATAAATTGCCGGGCTATTTTCAAAGCGTCCCGTTGGGACGAGCACCGGGCGAACCGGTCGTGGATTACGGACATTGTTTGTTGCGATTGGATGCGGCGTGGTAAAATAATTTAATCGCAATTGTCGCGCGAAGAGCGCGAAGGTGGCGAAGGGAAAAGCGCCGTCGGCGCGACATATTTGTAGAATCGAAAAAGAAAAATAATTTCAAGCTCCGTCGGAGCGGTATATTCGGTGAAGAATTTGTTGAATGACGGCTCGCGAGGACGCTCGCCCCACCAATTGCAGATGATGTCGCTCCTGACGGAGCTTTTGGTTTTGGGAATGCGGATGCTACAAAGATTTCGCTCCTAACGGAGCTGCGGCGAGAGGTGGTCAATCGCTTCTTTGCCTCCACAACCGTGCTCGCGAAAAAGGAATTTCAAAATTTGTTGTAATCCTCGTGGCTGCCGATCCAAATCCACGTGAATTCATCCGGCGCGGAAAAATAGCCAACGGCACGATAATGGTCGCCGACGCGCGCAGAATATAAATTCCGATGAAACGATTTGAAGTGGATGGAAGGGTGGCGCAAATTTTTCAACCAGAGCAGATAGTTTTTGTAAGCCAGTTCCTGAATCTCTTGCGGCAATTCGTTAAACTGTTTCCAGAACCGCGAGGAGACTTTGGAAATCATGGTTTGCGCGGTTTGGGGAAGTCACGCAATTTGCCGGTGCGATATTCTGTTTGGGCTTCGTCCTTCAATTTATCGAACTTACCCGCGGCGGCATCCGAGCGCATTTGGCGGTCCCAATCGTCGTCCGGGCGGGGATGCAGCAACGCTTCCAACTCCGCGCGTTCCTGCGGCGAGAGGTGGTCAATCGCTTCTTTGATTTCCGCAACCGTGCTCATGCAAAAAAGGTAGCAAAGGAATTGTTTTCCGGCAAGCTGTGTGGAAAATGCCTCACGGACGCAATCCTGAATCTGATAAACGCAAAAGGCAAATTGTCTTGGAATTGCAAAATCGTGTTGGCGTTTTAGAAAAGAAATTTCCTAATCGTCCTGACTGGTATTTGTCAGCGGCAGATAAAATAGAGATATTTATTACTGATTCAAAATCTCACGGCGGACGGAGAACTTGGTTTGACATGGCAAATTCCGATATTAAAGCACTCGCATCACATCCTGCCGGATTTATAATTTTTGTTTTAGGCTATGCAGATAATTTTCTTGTAGTTCCAGCGAAGGATTTAGCGGCACAGCTTCGAAATTATCACGGTAATCTCACCGAAGACGGGCGGTATCATTTTAACTTAAACAAAAGAGGAAATGAATTTGAACAACTTCCTAATTGGGATTTGCACCCCTACGCGGACAGTTTTGAGATGATACCAAAAGTTATTGTCTAAAATTAGAAAGAGACATTGCTTTGAGTTTGTCCCGTTGCACTCCGCGCACTTTCTGTTAAAATGGTTGGCCTATGACATTGACGGAAAAATTGCTCGCGCGGGCTTCAGGCAAATCGAAAGTCGCGGCGGGCGACAACATCTGGGTCAACGCCGACGTGCTCATGACGCACGACGTTTGCGGGCCGGGAACTATCGGCGTGTTCAAACGCGAGTTCGGCAAGGACGCCAAAGTCTGGGACAAACAGAAAATCGTCATCATCCCCGACCATTACATTTTCACCGCCGACTCCAAATCGAACCGCAACGTGGACATTCTCCGCGATTTCGTGAAGGAGCAGGGCTTGCCGTATTTTTACGACGTGATTGACGACCCGAACGGTCATTGGCATTTCGACACGAGCAAAGGAATGTTGAAGCGGCAATACGGTTCGCGTTACGCGGGCGTTTGTCACACGGCGCTTCCGGCCAAGGGCCACACGCGTCCGGGCGAAGTGCTTTTCGGCACGGATTCGCATACGTGCATGGCGGGCGCGTTCAACGAATTTGCCACGGGCATCGGCAACACGGACGCGGGCTTCGTGATGGGCACGGGCAAGTTGCTCATCAAAGTTCCCGAGACGATGCATTTCCGGCTCGAAGGAAAATTGCAGCCGGGCGTGATGGCGAAGGACATCATTTTGCATTGCATCGGCGAAATCGGTTTCGACGGCGCGACGTATCGCGCGATGCAATTTGACGGCGAAGGCGTGAAATCGCTTTCGATGGACGACCGCATGACGATTGCGAACATGGCAATTGAAGCGGGCGGCAAGAATGGAATTTTTGAATTCGATTCGCGCACGCAGGAATACGTGGACGCGCGCGTGAAATTGAATGGAACGAAGGCGAGTTACAATCCCGTTCCGCGCGACAAGGATGAAAAATTTGTTTACGAACTGGTCGTGGATTTGAGCAAGCTCGAACCGACGGTGGCGTGTCATCCCGACCCCGGCCAGCGCAAGAAGGCGAAAGAAATGGACGTGAAGCTCGACCGCGCTTACGTGGGCAGTTGCACGGGTGGCAAGACGAGCGATTTCGTGGAGTTCGCGCGCATCTTGCGCGGACGCAAAGTGACGATTGATACGTTCGGCGTTCCTGCGACGCCAGAAATCGTCCATGATTTGCAAAGCACGCGCTGGGGCGAAAAAACGATTTGGGAAATTCTCACCGATGCCGGTGTGCAGATGACCGAGAACGCTGGTTGCGCCGCGTGTTTGGGCGGACCGGTTGACACGTTTGGCCGCATCAACAAAGCGGGCATCAAGTGCATCAGCGCGACGAACCGCAATTTTCCCGGACGCATGGGCGACAAAGAATCGCAAGTGTTTCTCGCGTCGCCGGCGACGGTGGCGGCGAGCGCGATTGCGGGAAAAATTACCGATCCGCGGGAATATCTGGAAAATTAGGCGCGGCATTGTCCGATCGGGGTTGAATTGAAACGGCGCAATTTGTATTGGCAAAAGGCTTTATTTTGCCGACGATTGCGCCGTTGACTTTATGGAACCGTCCGATTTCAACGATTCGCAAAAGCGCGCGCTGTTGGATTTGCTCGTGCTGGGAATGTATGCGGACGGGAATCTGGATCTGATCGAGGATGAAAAGGCGCAGCGGATTTTGGATTCCATTTCATTTGCATCGGACACGGAACGGCAACAATTTCTCGATGGCAGCTTCACCCGTGCGCGGCAATATAATATTTCGCCGGCATCACAACGCGGTTACGTTTCACAGATTGCCAAACAATTTCCGACGCCCGCGCTTCGGCGAAAAGTTTATAATGCGCTGGAGGATTCGCTTTCCAGCGACAACAAAATCGCGGATAAAGAACGTGAATTGTTGATTCTCGTCACGGAAGAATTCAATCTGTGAATTTGTGCTGAACGATTGCCATTGAAAATGTCGCGGGCGCGGTTAAACTGTTTTTCCAATGGCTCGGGGCGTAGCGTAGCTTGGTATGCGCGCTTGCTTGGGGTGCAAGAGGTCGTGAGTTCAAATCTCACCGCCCCGACCATTCTTTCTTTTAATTATTCTGCAATTTTCGGCGTCAGGGTGAGGTCCAGGTCGCCAATCGCCACTTCAAATGGTTTTCCTGGCTGCGCCACCACTCTCATCACGCTCAATGCGTCCGTCATGCCGTCTGCGTTGGTGGACTGCAATGACATCGTCAGTTGAACTGATTTGCGGTCAAGCACCCGCGGAGTGATGAGACAATTTTTGCCGTCGCCGATATCAATGCACGTTTCGTAATGGTTCGTGAGCGTCACCTCGCCGATATTTTTTGCGTTTGGGTCGGCCGAGACGGGTGTCGCCGCAGCTTTTTGGGTGTTTTTTGAGCAGCTCAAAGGCAGCCAACTCATAGAGATGGCGGCCAAAATCGCTGTGCACTGTGTGATGCCCATGCCATGAGAACAGCAATTTTAAAGCCGGATTTCCGGGCAGTTTTCAACCGCAACAGCAGGCGCAACTGTCTAAAAACGAGAAAAATGTCTGAATTCTATTCGTGGTCGAAAATATAAACGTTCTTGCCCTCGCTGACCGTCAGGCGCAAGCCGTCGGTCGTAGCGCGGTAGGATTTGTTTTCGCCGTTGGCAGAAACCTGGATGGTATAATTCCCGCCGTTTTCTTCCCAGTTGCCTTTGAAGTCCACAGTCGAAGGTGTTTGGTTCGGTGGATTCTTAAACGTGGGCCATTTGTTCAAAAACGCCTTTCCATCCGAACCGGCGATAAAGACCGTATTGGCGTAATTTGAATTCCACAAAATGCGGGTGACAGCGTATTCGCGCGGCGGAATATTCGGGCGCATCTGCCGCACCATCGCGAGGCTTACGCCGACGTTGAAATCCCAGCGACCGAGAATTTTTTCGGAATCATATTTTGCCGATTGGCCGGTCTTCAAATAGCCGGTCAAATCATCGAGGTTCGTTTCCACCACGCCATAAACCAGATCCACCAGATCGTTGTTCTTCAAAATGCCCTTGACCGTGTCGTTGTTCAAAATTTGCCCAAGCGGCGCGCCGCTTTTCCAACTGTTTGCCAAATCAGAATTTTCCGCGAGCTGTCGCAAGTCCGTGTCCTGAAGCAAAGACAGAAACGGCGGATAACTGGCCAGGCGTTGGACAACTTTTGGATTCTGGCAGATCAAACCGGCCAGGTCGGCGGTCTTATAATAGTTTTGCGACAACGGCGCCACCGATTTTGCGACTTTGGACATTCCGGTGCTGTCGAGATCATTTCCGAAACGATTGACGAAGCGCACTTTCCAGTTTTCATCCGGGCCGGGCGCGATTTGCGTTGTCCAATAGGTGAAATTGAACAGCGCGAACGAGATCACGACCGAATACGCCGCGCCGTTGAGCGTGCCGATGCATGCGCCGAGACGGCCGTTCATCCGTTCCCAAAGTGAAAGCCGCAAATCGCCCGCTTTGTATTTGTAAAACATTTCCACTTTGTGATGCACAAAGAACGCGGCGGACTTGAATAAAATCAAAATCAAAACAAACCCCTCGATCGGCGCGAGCATCCAGATGACTGTTTGATTATGAATGCCCAGATGCGGCATCAGCCACGCAAACAATTTTCCCAGCGTGGTGGCCAGCAGCGCGGCAAAGACGATTCCGATAAACGAAAAAGCCGCCCGAATTGCGCCCTGACGCAATCCCAACCCGACGGCAGCCGCAACCAAAAGCAAAGACAAAATCCAAATGGTCATGCCAACAATAAAAACTATTTTCCAAAAATTGCCATTCAAAATTGTGATTTAATGAAACGCAAATCTGCGGAACGACCGTCCGGCCCGGCGAATTGGCTCGACCACATCCGCCGCGGCCATAGAATGATTCCGGTGAAAATCTCGATTGTCGTTCCGGCGTTCAATGAAGAGCGTTTGCTGGGCGAAACGTTATCGCGCATCAAGTCCGCTGCGGAGGCTTTTTTGCAACGCGGCTGGCCGGTTGAATTGATCGTATGCGATAATAATTCCACCGACCGGACCGCTGATATTGCCCGAGCCGCTGGAGCGACCGTTGTTTTTGAACCCGTCAACCAGATTGCCCGCGCGAGAAATCGCGGCGCGGCGGCGGCTACCGGCGATTGGTTGATTTTCGTGGACGCCGATTCGCATCCACGAGCCGAGCTATTCTCCGACGTGGCCGATCAAATCGCTTCGGGCAAATGCATTGCCGGCGGCGTGACCGTGCGCATGGATGGCAACCATTTTTGGGCGCATCGCATCACGACGCTGTGGAATTGGATCAGCCGCTTTTTCAAAATGCTCGCCGGTTCATTCATTTTTTGCGAAGCAAATGCCTTTCGCGAAATTGGCGGGTTCAGCGATAAACTGTTTGCGACGGAAGAATTGGAATTGTCGCAACGCTTGAAAAAATTCGCCAAAGAAAACGGCAAACGCATCGTCATTTTGCGCAAACATCCGCTCATCACGTCGTCGCGGAAAATGAAACTTTACAGCGCGCGCGAACACTTGAAATTGCTCTGGCGCATTTCGTTCAACCGCGAAATTCTCACGCAACGCGATGCCTGCCACATTTGGTATGATGGGCGAAGGTGATCGGTCGGCGCGTGATTTCACCGGTTGAAATTTCCCGGTCAAACTTTTCGCTTCAACAAATTCCGTTTCTCCGGCAGGATTCGCCGGAATTTCGGCACGAATGTATCTCGGAAAAAAAATTGTCGTCGTCATGCCCGCTTATAACGCGGCGCAAACCGTCACCAAAACGGTGGACGAAGTTCTCCAGCAAGGCATCGTGGACAAAATCATTTTGGTCGATGACCAAAGCCGCGACGACACGGTGGAGGTGGCCTCGGCGCTCCTCGGCGTCACCGTTCACGTTCACGAAAAAAATCGCGGTTACGGCGGCAATCAAAAAACCTGCTATCGCCTCGCGCTCGAAGCCGGCGCGGACATCATCATCATGGTGCATCCGGACTATCAATACACGCCCAAGCTCATCCCTGCGATGGCTTCGATTATCGCGAATGAATTACATCCTTGCGTGCTTGGCAGCCGCATTCTCGGCGGCTATTCGCTGCGCGGCGGAATGCCCGTCTGGAAATACATTGCCAATCGCTTTTTGACCGCGGCGGAAAATCTGTTGCTCGGCGCGAAACTTTCCGAATATCACACCGGCTATCGCGCGTTCTCGCGCCAAATCCTTGAAACGCTCGACCTGGAAAGAAATTCCGACGATTTCATTTTCGACAACCAGATGCTTGCGCAGATTTTGTGGAGCGGATTTACGATCGGTGAAGTCAGTTGCCCGACGAAATATTTCAAGGAAGCGTCGTCCATCAATTTTCGCCGCAGTGTGAAATACGGTTTCGGCTGCTTGAATGTCGGTTTGAAATTCCGCCTGGCGAAAATGGGTTTCTGCAAACCGGCATTGTTTGAGCCGAAGAAAAAGTAATCCGCGTCATCCGCGGTTACAGTTGATTTCGCTTCTCGCGATGCTAAATTTCCGCGCCGATGAATCTGAAACGTTACCTGACCATCTATGCCGCGTTATGGAGAAATTCCGTGACGCGCGAGATGTCATTCAAAGGCAATTTCATTTTGTGGATCTTCGTGGAACTGCTTTGGTTCGCGCTGCAACTTTGTTTCATCGGCGTTTTATATCTGCACACCAACGAGATCGGCACGTGGACGAAATGGCAGGTCGTGCTGCTTGTCGGCGCGAGCAGTTTTATCCAGCAAACATTCCAGGCGATTTTTCTCACCAATTTCACGCAGCTTTCCGAACTGGTGCGCACCGGCAAAATGGATTTTCTCCTCGCGCTGCCGGTGAACACGCGCTTTATCGTCTCGTTCCGGCAGGTCGATCTGGGCGCATTCGTCAACGCCGGCTTCGCGGTGGCGGTGATGGTTTATTCGCTGGTGCAATTGCACTTTACGCCGACCGTTTGGGAAGTGTTCGGATTTCTGGTGCTGTGCGGCGTCGGCATTTTGATTCATTACTCGCTGATGTTCATTTTGGCGTCCATCAGTTTTTGGACCGTGCGGGCGCAAGGCATCGTGTGGGGCTACTACAATTTATTCAACATCGCGCGGATGCCGGATGAGGCATTCAAAGGCGCCTTCAAAATCGTTTTCACGTTCGTGTTGCCGATGTTGCTGGTGTCAAACGTGCCGGTGCGCGTGCTGGCGCAAAAAATCACTTCGCCGGTGCAATTGCTCGTGCTGTTCGGATTGGCGCTGATCTGCGCGGGAGTTTCAGAATGGTTTTGGAAAAAATCGCTGCGCCGCTACACGAGCGCAAGCACGTAAAAATCAATTCACCAACTGATACCAGTTGTTCCGCTGGTGCGGTTCGTAGCCGAGTTCGGAAATCAAGCGCTTCATGTCGTCCACCGTCATGCGAAACGTCGTGCCCGCCTGCGACACGACATTTTCTTCAATCATGACGCTGCCCAAATCGTTCGCGCCGAATTTCAACGCGACTTGTCCGATTTCCAACCCTTGCGTCACCCACGAGCTTTGCACGTTCGTAAAATTGTCCAAATAGATTCTGCCGAGCGCCTGCGTCCGCAGATATTCGTGCGCGCCAACCGTTGGCGCTTTCAATTTCGTGTGCTCGGCCTGAAACGTCCAGCAGATGAACGCTGTGAAATGACCTTTTTTGTAGCTTAACGATTTGTCCTGCTGTGCGCGCAATCGTTCGAGATGTTCGATGCGATCCTCGATGGTTTCAACATGGCCGAACATCATCGTCGCGCTGGAATACAAACCGAGTTTATGCGCGACGTCCATGACTTCGAGCCAGTCGCTGCTCATCGCTTTGAGCGGCGAAATGCGCTGACGCACGCGATCCACAAGAATTTCTCCACCGCCGCCGGGAATTGATCCGAGTCCGGCATTTTTGAAATCGGAAATAATTTTTTCCAGCGGCTCGTTAAACACTTCGCGGAAATGGATGAATTCGCTCGGGCTGAATCCGTGAATATTGAAATTCGGAAATTTATTTTTGACGTGCGACAGCAAATCGAGATACCACTGCTTCGTCAATTTCGGATGATGCCCGCCTTGCATCAACATTTGCGTGCCGCCAAGCGAAATCGTTTCCTCGATTTTTTTGTCCATCTCATCGAAGGAAATGACGTAGGAATCGTCGTCCTTTTCCGTGCGATAAAACGCGCAGAATTTGCAATAGACGTTACAGACGTTCGTGTAATTGACATTGCGGTCAACGATGTAAGTGACAATGTCGTTGCCGCGGCCGTTGAAATCTTTTGCCTTCGCGAGTTGACGGCGGCGATCCGCAAGCGCGCCGAGTTCTTCGAGTGGCAAATGATAAAGGCGCAAGGCGTCACTTTGGGAAATGCGTTTGCCATCCCAAACTTTTTGCAGCAATTCGTCAAGCGATGCGTCGTAAATCACCTTGTCAGTCTATCGCAATTGCCTTCAAAAACAAGGGCGGCAAAACGGCGAAGACGCGCTATATTCCGGCATGAAACGGATTTTTATCGGGACAAGCGGCTGGGTTTACAAGGAATGGGCGAACGATTTTTATCGCGGGCTGAAACCAAAAGAGCATTTCCCATTTTACGCCACGCAATTTCCAACCGTCGAAATCAATGCCACATTTTATCGGTTGCCGAATTTGAAAATGGTTCACGGCTGGCGCGCCAAAGCGCCGAAGAATTTTATTTTTGCCGTCAAAGGCAGCCGCTTCATCACGCACATCAAACGCTTGAACAATTTGGAACGCACCGTCGGCAATTTCATCCGCCGTATTTCGCCGCTGAAAGAAAGACTTGGGCCGTTGCTGTGGCAATTGCCGCCAAGTTTCAAAATAGATTTGCCGCGACTGGAACAATTCCTGAAACGCCTGCCAAAAAATTTATCGCACGCCGTCGAATTTCGTCATCCAAGTTGGATTGTTGGCGAAACTTTTGATCTTCTGCGCAAATATAATGTCGCGAGCGTCGGAATCAGTTCCATGCGGATGCCAATGGATTTTTCTGTCACGGCGGATTTCATTTACATCCGCTTTCACGGTCTGGCCGGCGGTGCAAAGCACGATTACACGCGCGAAGAATTGCTGCCGTGGGCAAAATTTATTCGCGCACAGGCCGAAACCGGAAAGCGGGTTTTTGCCTATTTCAACAACGACGTGAACGTCCGCGCGCCGGACAACGCCAAAATGCTCATGGAAATGTGCGGCGATTTTGTTGCCAAACCATTTTCCGCCAAAGCGCCGGATTTCCCATTCGCCGAAGCGGCGTGAAATCGCCTTCTCGCTTTTCGCGCCACTTTTCCGCAAAATGAACGCGTGAATCGTGGCAACCCGAAAAACTTAATCCGTCCGCTCGTGCAGGAATTGCATCCTTACGTTTACGGCGAGCAGCCGAAAATCAAAGGTCTTGTCAAACTCAATACGAATGAAAATCCGTATCCGCCGTCGCCACGCGTTTTGCGCGCGGTGAAAGGCGCGACGGACGGACGTTTCCGGCTTTATCCAAATCCGACCGCGCAGGTTTTGCGTGAGAAATTGGCGAAGCTGCACCAATGCAAACCGGAAAATATCATCGTCGGCAACGGCTCCGACGAATTGCTCGCGCTGGCCGTGCGCGGATTCGTCGAACCAAAACAAAATTCAAAATCCGCAAAAGCAATTGTTCAATTTTTCACGCCGAGTTATTCGCTTTACCCGGTTCTCGCGGACATTCATGGTTCGGCGAAAAATCCTGTTCCGCTGAAATCTAATTTCGATTTGCCATCGGTCGCTGGATTGAAGCGCGGAAAGGTTTGGAATTTCAATGCCGCGCTGACGTTTATCACCACGCCAAACGCGCCGAGTGGTGGCGGTTATAAAACTTCTGAATTGGAAAAAATTTGTCGCGCGCAAAACGGCGTAGTGATTTTGGACGAAGCCTATGTGGATTTTGCAAAGGAAAATGCGCTAAAGTTGGCGTTGAAATTTCCGCATGTCATCGTCGCGCGAACTTTTTCAAAAGCCTATTCGCTTTGCTTCCAGCGCGTCGGATATTTCGTCGGCCACGCCCAATTGATTTCCGCGCTGCACAAAATCCGCGACAGCTATAACGTCAACGGCCTCGGTCAGATCGCTGCCGAGGCGACGCTGGATGACTTGAATTATTATCGGGCCAATTTCAAAAAGGTGATCGCGTCACGCGAACAAGTGTCGCGCGAACTGACGCGGCTGGGCTTCCGCGTTTTTCCGAGTGAAACGAATTTCATTCTCGCGCAGCCGCCACGATTGCCGGCCAAAGAATGGCTGCAGAAATTGCGCGAGCGGAAAATTCTCGTCCGCTGGTTCGATTTGCCGGAAGTGAAAAATTATTTGCGAATCACGATCGGAACCGATGCGGAAATGAATGCACTGATCAAAGCGGTTCGCGAAATCATGTCCGGCGTTGACCGTCAGTGATATTCCTGGACGGTTTTGACGGCGTAACCGGATTTCTTCAGCGCGGCGATGCCGAGCGCGGCAGCTTTGGCACTGCTCAACGTCGTCATGATCGGTGTGCCGGTGTAAACGGCGGTCGTGCGGATTTTAATTTCATCTTCGCGCGGCGCGGCGCCACTGGGCGTATTGATGACGAGTTGAATTTCTTTGTTCTTCAGCAGGTCGATCACGTTCGGCCGGCCTTCCTTGAGTTTCTGGACGCGCTGGACATTTAGTCCGGCTTTTTCCAAAACGGACGCCGTGCCGCCGGTGGCGACGAGTTCAAATCCAAGATTGGCAAACGATTTGGCGACGGACGCCGCTTCTTTTTTGTGCAGGTCGCTGACGCTGATGAAAATTTTTCCGCCAAGCGGCAACGGCGAATTTGCGGCCATCTGCGATTTGGCATAAGCAATTCCCAAATCCGAATCCAGGCCCATGACTTCGCCGGTCGAACGCATTTCCGGCGAGAGCAAAATGTCCTGGCCATGAAAACGATTGAACGGAAAAACGGATTCCTTGACCGCCCAGTATTCCGGCCAGATTTCTTTGGTGAATTTCAATTCCTTCAACGTCTTGCCGGCCATGACTTTCGCCGCGAGTTTGGCCAGCGGAACGCCGATGGCTTTGCTCACAAACGGAACCGTTCGCGACGCGCGCGGATTCACTTCGAGCACGTAAACGGTTTCGCCTTTGACGGCGTATTGCACGTTCATCAAGCCGATGACTTTTAACTCCTTCGCCATCGCGTGCGTGTAATCGCGAATCGTGGCAATGACTTTTTTGGAAAGCGTGTGCGGCGGTAGAACCATCGCGGCATCACCGGAATGGACACCGGCAAATTCAATGTGCTCCAACATTCCGCCAAGGACAATCGTGCCGCCATTTTTCAGACCAACGTCGGAAATGCAATCCACATCCACTTCCGTCGCGTCTTCGAGGAATTTGTCCACGAGCACCGGACGTTCCGGCGAGGCTTCGACGGCGAATTTCATGTAATGCGACAGCTCGGCGTCGGAATAAACGATTTGCATCGCGCGTCCGCCGAGCACGAAGCTCGGACGCACCAAAACCGGATAGGTCAATTTTTTGGCCACGGCGAGCGCTTCGGCTTCATTGGTGGCAATGCCATTCGGCGGCTGCGGAATTTTTAATTTATCCAGCATCGCCGCGAATAATTTTCGGTCTTCGGCGATTTCAATGCTTTGCGGTGACGTGCCGATGATGTTGACGCCATTCTTTTGCAGGCCGAGCGCGAGGTTCAGCGGTGTTTGTCCGCCGAATTGCGCGATGGCTCCCCAGCATTTTTCGCGTTCGTAAATGTGCAGCACGTCTTCGAGGGTGAGCGGCTCGAAAAACAATTTGTCGCTCGTGTCGTAATCGGTGGAAACGGTTTCGGGATTTGAATTGACCATGATGGTTTCAAATCCGTCTTCCTTGAGCGCGAACGCGGCGTGGACGCAGCAGTAATCAAATTCAATTCCCTGGCCGATGCGATTGGGTCCGCCGCCGAGGATCATGACTTTTTTGGCGGAATTATTTTTGACCTCGTCGTCGCCGCAATCGTAAGTGGAATAATAATACGGTGTGTAAGCCTCGAATTCCGCAGCGCAGGTATCCACGAGGCGATAGCTCGGGACGAGTTTCAATTTTTTCCGCAGCGCGCGGATTTCGTCTTCGGTTTTGCCCGTCAGATTTGCGATTTGGCGGTCGGAAAAACCGAGCGACTTTGCTTTGCTTAAAATTTCAGAATTTAACGGCGGCATCGGCGCGATAGTAAGCCGGATTTTTCGCCGCATGTCGAGCAGGGACTATTCGCACTTGCTGAAAAAGACAATGTGCGTTACTTAAACGGCGTGAAATATTCGGGCAGAGCATTGGTTGCGCTGATGGTGCTTGTTCCTTTGCTTTTGGAGGCGCAAATTGACCCGGAGCCGCGCGATTTGCTTCAAGCGGGCTACAACCAATCCTTTGAAGGGCATCAACCGCTCGCCGCCTATGCGTTTTTCTATCATAATCAACCGGATTTTCTGCGGACGAATTTGACACTGCGCCTGGCGATCGCGCCGGTTTATCTGGATTCAGAATTGGGCTTTGTCAATGGCATCGGCCGGAACACCGACTTCGCTCTGGGCCTGGCCGGCGGCGGATTCAATGACAGCTACGATGAAATCCGCGGCGGCACGTTTTATCCTTCCGAATCGTTTGAAGGCGACGGCGGGGAAATTTCCGGCAGTATTTATCATCTCTTCAATCCGCAGGATGAAATTCCGCTCAATCTGATTTTCCGCGCCGCGATGCATTATTCCGTTTTCAGCCGGGACAGCGATACGGCGGAAAATTTTCAATTGCCCGATGATCACGCGAATTTCAGCGTCCGCACCGGCTTTCGCTGGGGCGGAGTGGAGCCGATTTTATTTCCACCGCTGGCAATGGAATTATCCGTCTGGTATGAAGGCGATTTCCGGACCGATTCCGGCGCTTACGGCTATCATGGCGACCGCGAATTGAAATCGCAATCGCATTTGTTTTGGGTCGAAGCAGCCCTGGCTTACACGTTCACCAACAGCCAGCAAAGTTTTTATATCCGTTCCACCGCCGGCACGAGCGTGGATGCTGACCGCTTCAGCGCATATCGCCTCGGCGGATTTTTACCACTCATCGCTGAATATCCGCTTTCCATGCCCGGCTATTACTACCAGGAAATCAGCGCGCGGCAATTTGCGCTGGTCAACGCCAATTACCTGGTCGCCCTCGACAAACAAATGCGCTGGAACCTGGACGTCAACGTCTCGACCGCGTTTGTGGATTATTTGCACGGCGAGACTCAGCCCGGCAACTGGCTTTCCGGCGTGGGCGGCGGCATTTTATATCATTCCGCGTCGGGACGCTGGAAAGTCATGCTCAATTACGGCTACGGCATCGACGCCATCCGCTCCGATGGACGCGGCGCGCACAGTCTTGGGCTGCTGATACAATTTGATTTCCACAAAGCCGGCCGCGAATTCAATCCCGCGCATCCGTCGCTCTGGCACTGGCAAAATTTATTTGATTGATCCATTTTGCGCCAAAAATTCCTTGCGCGAAAAGCTTCCGCCTGTTTCATTATTGAGCCGGACCTTCGCCGCACCGGAATGTTTTGCGGCGTGACGCGCCCGGTTGAAACTTAATTTCCTGCGTGCTTTAGTCGCGCAGGCAAGTGCGGATATGGTGGAATTGGCAGACACGCTACTTTGAGGTGGTAGTGGCGCAAGCCGTGCAGGTTCAAGTCCTGCTATCCGCACCACTTTATTCCCCGATGATTTTGACCAGCGCGCGCTTTCGCCGGCGCCCATCGAATTCGCCATAAAAAATCTGTTCCCATGGCCCGAAATCCAATTTGCCTTTCGTGATCGCCACCACGACTTCGCGTCCCATGATTTGCCGTTTCATATGCGCATCGGCGTTGTCTTCGCCAGTGCGATTGTGACAATAATTTCCGACCGGCTCATGTGGCGCGAGTTTTTCCAGCCATGATCCGTAATCATGCAGCAATCCGTCTTCGGCATCGTTGATAAAGACCGATGCCGTAATGTGGGTAGTGGTATAGTTTGAAATCCTAAATCTCACTTTTTGGTTGTAATGTCACATTACATAGGCAAAGTTTCTTCATGCCTAAACGCTCAAGCAAAGACCTGAATTTGACAGCTTATGATGTTTTTAAGAAATCCATTCAAGCAATGGATTCGCCACCGCCAATTCTTTCGCTGCCTTCGACGCCTTTAATTATTAACGAACCAACAAAGAATCCCGCTGCCGTTGCTCTTGGAAGGCTTGGTGGATTAAAAGGCGGAAAAGCGAGAGCGGCGGCATTAACAGCCCAAAAACGTAGAGAAATAGCCAAAAAAGCCGCGAAATTACGTTGGAAAAACAATAAAAAGTAAAATCTATTTTTTTCTTGTTTTTCTTGTTGACGACACTTTATTTCATGCGAATATATTCGCATGTCAGAAACGACTAAGAAAGACTCTACGAACGAGCTTCCGATGTATGATATCGAGGAAGCAATTAAACTGGTTATCATCATCCACGAAAAGGCTCTTGAAACGGCGGCAATGCCAGACGTAGCTAAAGGCTGCGGTTACGCAAACCCCACTTCTACCCCATTTTATCGGCGTATGGTCGCCGCACGGTTGTTCCAGTTCTTGGGGCAACCGAAGCCAGAGCTTACCAAATTGGCCTTGGATTATTTGAAGCCAGATACTGATGGAGCAAAGCAGGCTGCTTTAGTTCGGGCAATAATGGGCATAAAAATATATGCGGATATTGTAAATCTGAATGTCGGCAAAAAGCTGAATATTGACTTGCTCGCTAACAAGCTGGAGAAAGACAACGCATTATCAATTACAAATACTTGCGCTAAGGTTTGCGCGGGGGTTTTTGTGAGTTCAATTAAGTTTGCCGGATTCATATCGCAAGATGGAACGATAGTGATTCCATCAGGCTCGGGGGCATCTGCCACGTTACCACCGGCTGAAATTCCACCACCTAAACTTCCGCCAAAGGCAGATGAATTTGAGGTGGATGACGAATCTCAAATTCAGACGTTATATCTGGATAATAAGCGAAAACGGAAAATAGCCATAAAAGCACCTTTGACCGTGACAAAAGATGAACTGGAGCGCATCCGTGCGTGGCTCGGGTTCCAACTAATAATTGAGGATGCGGGTTCAAATCCCGAACAACAATGATTTGGCAGTTGTAATTGCAACTGCTGTTAAACAAAACCATGGACCAAAAGAAAATTATGAAAAGAATTGTTTCTAGCCAAGCCGCTCCAATTACCGGCGGCAAGGCGAAGATAAAAGTCCTGTGAGAGTGTAACTGTTTCAGGGAACTCTCTCACAGGGCGAGGTGATCTCGCAGGCTCTGCGTGGCGAGAACCACGCGGAGCTTTTCCAGTCGTAACGAATTCACGGCTGGAACTGGGGCGAAGCCCGCAGTTTGGTAATACAGCTAAATCCTGCCATAGGCTTCTTTTCCGGTCAAGCATAGAGTTCATTGAAGAAGGAAACTGGTATGCCAAAACGCCAGTCACGTCCGGGTCATGTCTTGATATTCCGGCCTTGGATTCATCATCCAAAAACCGGCCAAGTCATATACCCAAAACGGGGAAAGGTGTTTCCTATCTGGATTAAATCCAATGGGACACAGCTTAACCTAGGCCTCAACTAGGCCAAACGAGCCATGCGGGGACAGTTCCTCGCATGGCCTAATTTTCATATTGACAATGCTTGACCGCTCAAGCATAATAAACCTATGAATAAATTGAGCAAGGAACAACAAGTTAAAGTGGTTGCCTGTTTGGTCGAAGGCAACTCGCTCCGCGCTACTGTTCGCATGACTGGCGTTCATCGCACGACAATTCAAAAATTGTTGGTTGAACTTGGTGCGGCCTGCTCCGCTTATCAGGACAAGGTTTTTCGAAATCTCAAATGCCAGCGGATTCAATGTGATGAAATTTGGTCGTTCGTTTATGCCAAAGACAAAAATGTGCCAGACGATTTGAAAAATAAATACGGCGTTGGCAGCGTGTGGACTTGGGTTGCACTTGACCCTGATACAAAACTTGTGCCGTGCTGGTTTGTTAGCAGCCGCGACGCAAGCGCGGCATATCATTTTATGCACGATTTGTCTGAACGGTTGGCGAATCGAGTGCAACTGACAACGGATGGCCACAAGGCATATCTTACGGCAGTTGAAGATGCGTTCGGCTCGGACATTGATTACGCGATGCTGCAAAAAATTTACGGCGTTGCGCCGCAAGAGGGCGAAGTGCGTTATTCACCAGCGCAATGTATGGGCGCACGAAAGACGGTCATTTCAGGAACGCCAGACCAGCGCCATGTTTCAACGAGTCATACGGAGCGGCAGAATTTGACAATGAGAATGCAAATGCGCCGATTCACGCGCTTGACGAACGCTTTTTCAAAAAAGATTGAAAACCATGAAGCAGCAATTGCGTTGCATTATATGAATTATAATTTCGCTCGCATTCATCAGACGTTGCGGGTGACGCCAGCGATGGCGGCGGAAATCACTGACCATGTGTGGAATTTGGAAGAAATTGTAAGCCTGATTTAATCATCACTATCACATTGGAATATGGCACCGTAAAAAGTTTCCAATGTTGAAAAGCTGACTTCGCGAAAAGTAAAGTCGTGCTTGATCCGTTCTACACGAATCTGTCTTTCGTGGCCGTTATGCCCTAAAACAATGTTACCAAATTTTCCTAGATACGATGACGCGATAAAGTAGTTCACCATTGCTGAGAACACTTCAAGATTTTCCGGCGAAATTTCCGGAAGGTTTAACGAATTGAAACTGATTGGCCGAAACACGCACATCCAAAGAGAAAATCCGGCAGATTCTCGTGTTTTTCGCGGAGAATCCGCTGTAACACGAAGCCCCAGGCTGGATACTTCCTTACAGATTAGGTCTTTGGTTGCGGCAGTAAATTTACCGCCCTTGACCATGCCGGTTGTAATTTCGTCAAACCTCTTTACGCCGTATACATCACGCTGAAACCG
Organism: Verrucomicrobiia bacterium; assembly: GCA_035776755.1. Classification (GTDB taxonomy): domain Bacteria; phylum Verrucomicrobiota; class Verrucomicrobiia; order Limisphaerales; family UBA11358; genus UBA11358. The sequence continues at coordinate 42,425 of DASTWS010000013.1, read as the reverse complement.
TTTCAACGTGGATGTTACCGCAACGTAATCAATTCGGATGGTCCGGAATAGCTTTTCAATCAGTTTTTTGTTAGCACCAAACTGCCGGTGAATAAAATAATAAGTCAGATTTTCAAAAGCGGTGATTGCCGTCTGATAATATTCTTTTTCCTTTCCGAGAGGAGCGGCCGAAAAAATGGCATCCAGCCATTCATTGACGTCTTTCTGCGTTGGCTTATTAGGAAGCATCTATTTATTAGACCAAATGTTGCCCGTATTTCAACAAAAAACCATTAAACGCCATGCGTTCAAAAATAGGAAGTTACACTAAGAACGTCTGCCAAAAACCTTCCGACTCCACCAAAACTAAAGCGCGATTTAATTATGAAGTGAAGCGCCGATGATGTCCGCATTGCTGTTAACCTTTTTAAGGCTCACAGTGTAGCGAGAGCCATCGTCGAACTGGGATTCATTCCCGCGCTGACTTGGATCAATGCCTTCTGCTAATCGGTTTTTGTCTTCATCCGATGCATAAGCGGCAACGCCCGCATAGTATTTTTTCATGGTGACTAGGTTTGGTTTACGTGTTTTTACAACTGCATGACTGCTCAAGCATCCTGCTTCCTAAATCTAACATTTTTTCACTGGCTGAACAACAGCAAAATATCAGCATTCGTTTTGCCACAAATTGGATTGCTGTAAAACTGAGCTAAATCTGCATTTTACGCAACTCATAAATTGCCAGTAACTGTCATCTTTTTGCTCATTTGACTCAAATTGCATAGCGACGTTCAAATCACGTTTCAAATTGCAATTATGCTACGCTGCGTAACTTCATCAAAAAATTAACAGCGAGTCAAATCGCCAAGTCCGATTTTTTTATGAACAAAACATCTTGGCTGATTTTTGCTGGCAAGTTTAGTCCACTCTTTGGACGAAACGGTGACGAAAATGTTAAGACGGCTTAACTTTTAATTTTCAAATTATACCACTACCGTAATGTGCATGGCGTTGACCAGGCACAAACCCTCTTTGACGCCACTTTTGCGGACCAAGTCTTCGACGATGCCGGTGATGTTGATGAAGCCGACGCGGTCCGGAACTTCGAACCAGAGATGTTCGGTAAGCGATTTCATTCCCATAGCCGATACGGAAAAACATTTTTTTCGAGAAAATTTCCGCAGCGCGGGCAGCGTCCGGGATCGTGCCAGCGTTCCACGCGATGAATCGCCGAAACGGGACATTGAATTTTTACATTTTCCCAAAACGTTTTCCGCGCCGGTTTTCGCGGGCGCGACGGCTTGAATTCCGGCCACGGATTTTCCATCAGCATCGCCGGCGGAATGCTGCTTTTCATCGGCAATAATTTCGAGCGATAGTTTGAATTGCTTTCTCCATTGCCATTTTCCCGTTTGCGGATGCTGACAAATACATCGAACAATTCGCGGCAATCGTAACAGAAAATCGTTTGCGTGACGCAATTCAAGCCGGAATCCGCGCCTCCGGAAACGCGGGCGCGGTAACGACAATGCGGACACTCGAAGTGAAACGTCCGGCCCATGCGGGAAGCATAGCAAATTATTTCCGGCTCGCGAGAAATTTTTCCGCGTATTTGCCCAGCATGTCCGATTCCAGATTGACCGCGGCACCAATTTTTTTCTCGCGCAGATTGGTCACCGCAAACGTGTGCGGAATGATCCAGACGCGAAAACTTTTTTTCTGCACGGCGGCAATCGTAAGGCTGATGCCGTCAATCGCGATCGAACCTTTTTCAATGACATAACGCATCACATTTTCCGGCGCGGCAATTTCCAAAACGTGGTCCGCCCCGGATTTTTCCCATCGCACGATTTTGCCGACGTCATCAATGTGGCCGGTGACAAAATGCCCGCCAAATTCGCCATCGGCACGCAACGGCCGCTCCAGGTTCACAAGCGAACCAGTCTTAAGAAATTGAAAATTCGTCCGGCGCCAGGTTTCGTTGAGCAAATCGAACTGAATCCATTTGAATTTTCCACGCGCAGAAATTTTGGTCGCGGTCAGGCAGCATCCGTTCACCGCCACGCTGCCGCCGATTTTCAAGCCGCGCGCGGATGTTCCGGCGCGAACGGTCATCGCGATCGCTTTTGCGCCACGCGCAATGGCATCAACCGTTCCGGCTTCTTCAACAATACCTGTGAACATTCCGAAATGTTAACGGCGCGGCAGGACTCCGTCGAGCCGTTACGCAACACGCGCTGTCAGCAACAGATCTTCTCCGATTTTTCGCCATTCCGCGTCACGCAATTGAATCGCATCGGCCAATTTCAAAATGCCATTGCCGCCAACGGCTTTGCGCGCGTCACGTCCGCCCAGGATTTTTGGCGCGAAAAAAAATGCGATGCGCTGAACAAATCCGCCGAACAAAAAGGAAGCGTTCACTTCGCCGCCGCCTTCGACAAGCAGGCTGGTGACATTCTCCGCGCCGAGTTTTTTTAAGAGCCATTTCAAATCCGGCTTTGAATTTTTTGTCGGCGATACAATCACATTTGTTTTCCTGGCCAGGGCCGCGACGCGATTTTTTGGCGCACTTGCGGAAACGACTATTATCGTCCAATTGGCGAATGCATCGCTCACGACTCTTGCATTCAATGGCGTTCGCGCCTGCGAATCCAGAATGATTCGACGCAATTCTTTTGAAGATTGAATTTTTCCGCGAAACATCAGGCTCGGGTCGTCCGCGAGAATCGTGTTCACGCCGGCGAGAATCGCATCGGATCTCTGCCGCAATTTCATTCCGAACGCGCGCGCTTTTTCGCCGGTGATCCATTTTGATTCGCCCGAAGTCGTCGCGATTTTTCCGTCCAACGTCATCGCGGCTTTCACAGTGACAAACGGCGTGCGATGAACAATCCAGTGATTGAAGACTTCATTCAATTGCGCGCATTCATCGGCCAAGATTCCGTGGACGACTTCAATTCCCCCGCGCCGCAAAATCTGAAATCCTTTGCCGGCATGTTTTGGATTTGGATCCGTTGTGCCGATGACCACGCGTTTGATTCCAGCAGAAATAATGGCGTCCGTGCACGGCGGCGTTTTGCCGTGCGTGCAGCAGGGTTCAAGCGTGACGTAGAGTGTTGCGCCTTTTGGATTGTTCCTGCGTTTCTCTGCGTCGCGGAGCGCTTCAATTTCCGCGTGCGGCAATCCGGCTTTGCGATGCCAGCCGCCTCCGATGATTTTTCCGCCTTTGACCAAAACGGCGCCGACCATCGGATTTGGCGAAGTTTGGCCAAAACCTTTTCTCGCGAGCCGCAATGCTTCGCGCATGAATTTCAAATCATTCTTCAAACAACGCCTGCGCAAATTGTTTCGCGTCGAACGGCTGCAAATCATCCGCCTGTTCGCCAAGGCCGATGAATTTGATCGGCAGATTCAATTCTTTTTGGATCGCCACGACCATTCCGCCTTTGCTCGTGCCGTCCAATTTGGTCACGACCAAACCTGTGAGCGGCACGGCTTTGTTGAATTCGCGCGCCTGGTTCAGCGCGTTCATGCCGGTGGATGCGTCGAGCACGAGCAACACTTCATGCGGCGCGCCGGGCAATTGTTTGCCGATGACGCGATGCAATTTCTGCAATTCCTGCATCAGATTGTGTTTGGTGTGCAAACGCCCGGCGGTGTCGATGAACAGGTAATTCGCTTTGCGCGATTGCGCGGCGGTGACGGCGTCATGGGCGACGGCGGCGGCATCCGCGCCGTAAGCGCTGGCGACGACTTCAATCTTCAATTTCTGTCCCCACAATTTCAATTGCTCGATTGCCGCCGCACGAAAGGTGTCGCACGCGGCGAGCAGCGCGGTTTTATTTTGCGATTGGACGAAATGCGCGAGCTTGGCGCTGGTCGTCGTTTTGCCGGTGCCGTTGACGCCGACGATGGAAACGACGCAAACGCCGCCTGGAATTTCCTTCATTTGCGGATGGTTCGCCGAAAGACTTTTTTCAATTTCATTTTGCGCCACGGCCAAAAAATCCAGGCCGGCGCCGCCTTGCGATTCGTAATTTTTTTTGACGGCGGAAATGATTTGCTCCGTCATCGCCAAACCTAAATCAGCGGCGATGAGCGCGGCTTCAAGTTCTTCGATGGAATCGGCGGTCAGCCGCGGCGAGCGCGTGACGATGCGTTTGATTTCGTGGACGAGCTTGTTGTGCGTTTTTGCAAGGCCGGCTTTGAATTTATCGAAAAGTCCCATTTGAAAATGAATCACTGATGGCTTGCGTCGGATTTGCGTTCGGCCAGTTTGGCCCTCATTTTTTCAATGGCCGTGTAAGGCAATTTCACGGTGCCGACGAGTGGTTTGCCTTTGCTGAAGCCGTGACAATCCGAACCACCGGTGACGAGCAAATGATATTTGTCCGCCATTTCCAAATAGCGCTCGGACATCATCGTGGAATGTTTCGTATGAAAACATTCGATGCCATCCATCCCGGCTTTAACGAGATCGGGAATGATTTCATCCGAACGGTTCAATCCCGGATGCGCTATCACGGCCAGTCCGCCGGCGTGATGAATGAGGTTCACGGCGTCGAGCGCGGAGATTTTGGATTTGGGGACCCACGCGGGCCGGCCTTTTTTCAGGAAATGTTCAAATGCTTCGTCCATGTGCGAAACAAACCCGGCTTTGACCATCGCGCGGGCGACGTGTGGACGTCCGGGCGATTTGCAATTGGCAATGGCGAAAACCGATTCCGCTTCCAGCGGCACGCCGAGTTCATTGATGCGCGCGACCATTTGATGGATACGATTCTGCCGGACATTCTGGAATTTGGAGATTTCGGCGAGCAATTTTTCGTTCCGCGTATCGAGAAAATAGCCGAGGACGTGAACTTCGATGTCATCGTATTCCGCGGTCAATTCCGTGCCGGAAATGAATTCCATGTTCACCTTGGCCGCCGCAATCGCCGCGCGTTCGCAACCCTCGACCGAATCGTGGTCGGTCAGCGCGATGCACGCCAGCCCGGCTTTTTGCGCCTGCAAAACCAATTCCTCCGGCGTGAAGGTTCCGTCGGAAAAATTCGTGTGCAGATGCAAATCGGCAAACTTCATTTGGCTTCCTTTGCAGGTCTTAAAATTTCATGCCGGATTTTATCGAGGATTCCGTTCACAAATTTCCCGCTGTCCTGCGTAGAAAATTTTTTCGCGATGTCCACGGCTTCGTTGATGCTCACGGCGGGCGGAATATCGTCGCGGAAAAGCATTTCGTAAAGCGCCAGCCGCATGATGTTCCGGTCCACGGCGGCGATGCGGTTGAATTCCCAGTTTCGCGCGTGCGATTTAATTTTTTCATCGATCGCATCGCGGTTTTGCAAAACGCCGCGGATGAGCGGCTCGGCAAAGAGACGTGTTTCCGCTTCTTCGACCGTCGGCGGCGGCAGGGGAATTTGCTGGCCCCATGTGGCCGCGCCTTTTTCCCCGGCGATGGCGGCGGAACGCTGGTTGTCCCAAAATTCATTGAGCGCCCGATTCAAATCTTCGGGCGGATTCAAATCGTGCTGAAACAAAAATTGCACTGCGCGTTCACGCGCTTCGCGGCGTTTTCCCATAAATCAAAAATAATTTACCGAAGATAACAAAGCGAACAAAGAATTTTGCTCCCCTTTTTACTTTGTTCCCTTTGTTTGCTTCCGTGAGAACTTTTCGTTAAATTCCCCGGATGAAAGTTGGAAAATTGCTGCACACGCGCTATCGCGTGAACGATTTGGAACGCACGGTAAAGTTTTATCACGACGTGCTCGGCCTCGAAGAAATCAAACGCCACAAATCGCCGCGCGGCTCGGAATTGGTTTTTCTCAAAGCGCCCGGCAGCGCCGAAGAAATTGAGATTTGTTATTTTCCAAACAGCGAACCCGTCAAATGCCAGCCGGACTTGACGCATTTGGCCTTTGAAGTGGAAAGCCTTGCGGAATTTGAAAAGCATCTGGCAAAACAGGGAATGAAATTTTCCGACGGCCCGACGACCAGTTCCAGCGGGACGAAATTCGCTTTTATTGACGCGCCGGAAGGCTACGAAATCGAATTGATCGAACGCGGCGGCGGTGGTTATTGATTTTCCAACTCCAACTCCAACCCCCAATCTCCAATCCATGAGCGTATTAATTGTCGGTTCCACCGCCCTTGATTCCATCAAAACTCCGAAAACGGAAAACCCGCGATTGCTTGGCGGTTCAGCCAGCCATGCCGCGGTTGCGGCGAGCTTTTTCTCTCCGGTCAAATTGATCGGTGTTGTCGGCGAAGATTTTCCAAAAAAATACGTCGAGCTTTATCGCCGCCACAAAATTGATTTGAGCGGATTACAAATCAAGCCCGGGAAAACGTTCCATTGGAGCGGTGAATACGAGATCAATATGAACAACCGCCGCACTTTGTTGACCGAATTGGGCGTGTTCGAAAATTTCACGCCGCATTTGCCGGACGCGCATAAAAAATCTGAATTCGTTTTGCTCGCGAACATCGCGCCAGCATTGCAGCATCACGTTTTGGATCAGATGTCGCGCCCGAAATTCGTGGCCGCCGACACGATGGATCTGTGGCTGAACATTGCGCTGAACGATTTGTTGAAATTGCTGCGGCGCATTGACTGCTTTGTGCTCAACGACAGTGAAGCGCATCAATTGACCAAAGAAGACAACGTTTTTGTCGCGCTGAAAAGGATTCACAAACTCGGGCCGAAATACGTCATCATCAAAAAAGGTTCGCACGGTTCGATTTTATCCGGGCCGAAAGGATTTTTTATTTGCCCGGCATATCCGCTGCATGATGTCTGCGATCCGACAGGCGCCGGCGATTCCTTTGTCGGCGGGATGATGGGATTTCTGGCAACGGCCAGAGGTTCGATTGAAAATAATTTCCGTCGCGCAATGATTTACGGCAGCGTCACGGCTTCGTTTTGCTGCGAAGGTTTTGGATTGAACCGCACGACCAAAACCAAACGCGCCGATATCGAACGCCGTGTGAAGGAACTAGAAAAATTAACGAAATTTTGATTTCGCAATGGGTTAATTCACTTCACGGCAATTGTAACAGGAAAAATTTCGCTGCAGCATTCGGGTCGATTGCGTTGGTGTAAGTGCATTCGCCGTTGCTGTCGAACTGGTTGGTCGCCTCGCGTGTCCATTGCGCCAGCGGCATCGCGACGTTCGTGGACGAAAGCACGTAATAAGTATTTCCCGGCGGGCCGTCTTCGCCGCTCACCATCACGTTGGAACCATCGGTTCTGATGCTGGCAATGCGGGCCGCCCGACCGGAAAGAACGGCGATTTCCGGATCAGCGAGAACGTGATCGTAAATCCGCAAGTCATCAATGTTTCCGTTGAAAAAGACCGGGACCGTCGCGTGGGTCGCTCCGATGCGCAAGTCGTTGGGATCGGTGCGAGGACCGATTGGAGTAATTCCAAAAGCGTTCAAAGCACCGTCCACATAAAGTTTTACCAGGCCGCTGATGGAATCACGCGTAACGACAAGGTAATGCCAATTGTCATCGGTGACGGATATGCCGGTGGAAATGGTTGTATCGGGATTGCCGATGCCGACGGCGAATTTAGAATTGAGGATTGAGCTTCCCCAATCCGCTTTACTGCCGACAACTTCGCCGTCCAGAAGGCCTGTGCCGTTATACCAACTGCTGCCCGTGCCGGTATTGGTGGTTTGAATCCACATGGTGACCGTGAAATTCGTTCGGGCCACCGGTTGAATCGTGATAAATGACGAAGTGCCGTCAAACGTCGCGCAGTAATTTCCGACTTTGCCGCTGCTGTAGGTCAATGCACCGGCCGGAACGCCGTCATTGTTGTTGCCGCTGGAATCGAGCGTATTTAATTCAAACTGGTAATAGGCGACCGGTGGCGCGGTGGAAATCAATGTGGTCGCGCCGACGGTATCGGAATATGGCGAATCGCCGCCGCTGTTGCTAGCGCGAACGCGATAGTAATAGGCTGTGGCAGAAGAAAGGCCGTTGTCCGCATAGTTTGTGACGCCCGCGCCGACAGAGGCGATTTGTGTGAAAACGGAATTGTCCTGCGAGCGTTCGATCAGGAAAGCGGTTTCGTTGGTCGAATTGTCGGTCCATGACAGATCAATTTCCCGGTCGCTCGCCGCGGTCGCCGTGAGGCCGCCGGGAGCGGCTGGCGGAACCGGCGGGAGAGAGACGATGAGGTTGATTTCTCCAGCGCTATTTGTATCGAGAACACAATCATAACCACCCGGTTTGCTGATAATGAAAAGGCCGAAGCTGAGCAAGGAGCCATTGTAATTGACGAGCGTGTAGGTGCCCGGACCAAAACCGCCGGCATCACTGATTGCTAGCGCGCCCTTGAGAGCAACATTGCCGCTGACGGCGAGATTGTCGCTGACACTTCCGACTTCGAAGGAAAGCGATGCATCGGTGGCCAGACTTAAATTGCCTCCAATGGCCAGCGTTCCAACACTGTCGCCGGGGGATAAGGCGCCACCATTTGTCACTACGACCGATCCGGCGATGATGCCATTGCCGCCCAATGTCGTGCCGGCCCGGACGAAAACAGCGCCGCTTCCCGTGCCGCTGCCGGTTGAATTATCCACCAATAGCGTCCCGTTACTGACAATTGTTTCACCGCTATAGCTGTTGTCGTTGTTTAATGTCAACGTGCCGCTACCCGATTTGGTTAAACCGCCAGGGCCACCAATTCCGCCGGAACCGGCAAATGTATAGGATTGTGTTGCTTTGATGATAGTAGAGGCCGGCTGAAGTGTTCCTTGCAAATTAATAGATGGCGTGTTTGAGCCTGAGTCATCAAAAACGACCGGCACATCATTGCTGAAAATATCCAATGCGTCGCCGTTAAACCAATTGCTGCTTAGGCCAGCATCCCAGAGATTGTTCGCGCCATCGCCGCGCCAAATCAGATAGTTCAAACGACTGGTGGTCGCACTGATCGTGTAGTTATCTACGAATGCCGTGCCAACGGCTTGCTCAAGAAAATTGGTGGTCGCGGCAAGGGTGGAAATCGGCGCATCGCTAAAGGCCGCGGCTGTGGAATCCACAAAACCTTCTGTGTGAATCAAACCGCCATCCACGTAAATAGAATAGGTTTTGTTTCTGAAATTGGCCGCCAGAGTATAGTGATGATATTCATTACGCGGAATGAAATGGCCGCTATTTTGCAAAGTTCCATTCGTTGCCTGTTGATAGACAATATCTCCAGCATAGGCATCGAGAAACAAACTGCCAATGAGTTTGGGCGTGCTGCCGGAATCATCATAACATTCCACGCCGAACAAAGGTCCTAAATCCGGACCGCCCCAGTTGGTGCCGGGGCTGATCGTTACGGACATGTCGAAATCAATGGCGACGACGTTGCTCGCGGCGGTTGGCGCGATGGGGACAACAACGCCCCAACGGGTATCGCCGGTTGCGCCTGCAACTCGCGTAATTTTTACGGATTGAAATCCAAGGGAAGTATCGGTTTGAACGGCGGCGGTGCTGCTTCCGTTGTCCTTGTGCCAGGGACCGTATCCTACGGGAGGAACGATCAAATCCTGGCCTTCAAGATTCTGTGAGGCATTGAAACGTGGCGATTCAAATCCGCCGCTGTCATAGATCACACCGGCGCGCGTAGAAGATATTGTTGCCGACAATATTAAAGCTGACCAAATGGCAATTTGGGAACGGGAGATGAAATGGTTCATAATAAATGTTTGGTCGAGGTTTTATTGGTAAGCCGAGCGGATGGCCGGTTGGAATGCGGGTTGCAAGACCGGAAGAACATCTTTGGCGATGGGCAGATTCAGTTCGCGAATTCCGTCCACCACCTGTTTTCCCAGCGCGGTAGCGCCGCGATCCTGAAAATGAATGTAATCGTAATAACCATTCGGATAATTGGGCCATGTATTGTTACCGGCAAGGATGCGAAACATATTCGTCGTTGCTTCCGGACCGACAACATCAAATAAATTGATGCTTTTGGCATTGAGATCAATCACTGGAACATTGAGTTCCTGTCCCAACTCACGCATCGCTTGCGGATAACCGCCCACGCTGTTGAAGAAGCGGCCATAGACATCAAAGGTCCGCTTGGTCTGTGACGTTACAAAAACCGGATAGGCGCCGTGAGAACGCGCGGCGTTGACGTAAAGCCGCAGGTATGCCTTGAAGGTGGTTGCCGGACTGGTATCGCGTGACGGATCTTTGCTTGCAGAGTCATTGATAGCCATCATTACAAACAGATAATCGTTGGTATGAATGCGATTGACGATTGTATCCAAGGCTCCTTCTTCAACGAAACTCTTGGAACTTCTTCCGGCTTTGGCCTGGTCATCCACCACTGCGTTGCTGGACATATACATTTGCATGCGGTCACCCCAACCGGTGAGCGGGTAATCATATTCCGTATAAGCAGCCGCCGTGGAGTCCGACGCGACAAAGATCGTTGGTTTGTGAGGTTTGTCATCGCGGACGATGGTGATGGCGTCCACTTGAGAAATTGAGGAAATGAATTCCAGCCGCAGGCGGTTGTTTGTGATGGTGATCGGAAATTCCTGTTGCAGCCAATGATCTGACGGCGCACGCATGTTATACAATTCCAAGAGTCCATTTCCGCGGACCGCCAGTCCGGTTTTCGCTGCTGCATCGCCGACCAGCACCGAAACATCGTAAGTGCCGTTGGACAAATCAACGTAGAAAGGTGTTTGCGGCATGCAAAAATCACGTCTGAGATTGTCCGGGCTTCCGCGGTCACGATAGCTGACCTTGCTGGTGTCGCCCCAACCATATCCCGTTGAAGCGCTGTAGGCGGAGGCAGGTGTTATTTGTGTATAGCCCGACTCCACCGGGGAAGATGGACCGCCAAAATCGAAATAGAACGGCCCGCTGTTTGCCGTTGCCACCGTTGGAGGATTGTTCGTGGGCGCCGTGTAATAAATCGTTGCGGGGGTTAAACTATAGGTATCCGGAGGCGTATCGCTTTGTTGCACGACCGGCTCCTGCGCTTCATATGCACCGAATTCGATTCCAACCAATCCTTCAAATGATCCGGCATCCACAAGCGCAGCGTATTCCAGCGCCAATGTGTTTTGACTGGTGATATCCGAAGCTGTCGGCAGCGTCAACGCATCCAGATAAATTGCCGTCGGATCCGGTGGCAAATCGGGCGCATAGATGTAAGGATTGGCATCGTATGTCACCACTGGATTGGTCGGGCTTGAGACATCAATGGTGGCCACCTGGGCGTTGACCGAGAGGGCCACGCCGACAGTGACAATGAGGGGTAAAACTTTAGAATTGATCATTGTTTTCATTGCAATTCTCCTGGCGGAGCGTTGTGTCCGGAGATGGACACGCAACAGGTTACACACGTATCGGTCATGCTTACGCAATATATGCTAGGTTGGTTTCACTGACTAATCAGACAAGAAGGGAAAAACCTAGCAAAAAATTTCAGCAGCGGCCGGGCATATTTTAATTGCTAAGTTTTTCGATGTTGCTTTGATTATTCGTGATGCCATCCATCGAACCCACCCCGGAACAACTTGCGCTGGTGCAAGGATTGTTCATTCAAAACCTTCCTGCATTGAAGGGGTTTGTGCTCGCATTGGGTGGTGGTTTCGATTTGGTAGATGATGTTATTCAGGAAACGTTCATTACCGTTGGCGCCAAAGCTTCGGAATTCAAGCCGGGAACAAATTTTCGCGCCTGGGCGTTCGCCATTGCCAAATACAAACTGTTGCAAGCCTTTGATTCGAAGGCCAAAAACGATGTTGAACGCCTCTCGCCGGATGTGATGGAAGTGCTTTGCGCCCAGGAGCCGGGTGAAGAATGGGACTTCGAAGATCAATGGCGCCTTTTATCTTCCTGCACGAAACAATTATCTCCCAAAGCGCATCAGATGATTGAACTTCGTTATCAACTGTCTAAACGTCCAACGGAAATTGCCCAACTCATGGGCTGGACGGTGGATGCTGTCCACGTTGCATTGTCTCGCGCACGTGATTTTCTCCGCGACTGCGTGAAGCGGCGGATGAATACGGAGGCCGGGCAATCATGAACAACACACGTTTAGAATCGCTGTTGCACCGTTATTTCGACGAGCTTTTGAAGCGGGATGAACGGATTGAACTCGAGTCGTTGCTGTTGAACGATTCCGTCGCGCGGGAACAGTTTTGGGAAATGGCACGCTGCAATGCGTTGATCCGCCACTGGGGTGAAATGGAATGCGGCTGCCGTGAAGCTGCGGATATGCGGGGCCGACCTCTTCCCGTTGTCCGCCAAAACAATGAATCCGTCGCGGACAAATTGCGACAGCTTTGGCGATGGTGGATTCTCGTGTCAGCCACGGCTTTCGCGGCAATCATTTTGATCGCCGGCTTTGCGTGGCACCGGTTTTCCGGCCTCGCAAAGGTCACGCGGCTTTATCATGTGCAATGGGCGAGCAATGGCGAAGAGTTGCATTCAGGCCAAATCTTGAACCGCGGTTGGCTGCATCTGGAAGCCGGAGCGGTCGAAATCGAATTTTCGCGCGGCGCGCGGGTGGTGCTGCAAGGACCGGCGGAATTGCGGATCGTTTCGCGGAATGAAGCTTTTCTTCGCAGCGGCAAGATCAATGCGATCGTGCCGCCGCCGGCGCATGGGTTCAAACTTGCCACGCCGGATTTTAATGTCGTTGACCACGGAACCAGATTCGGTTGCATCTTAGCTGCCAGCGGTCTGGCGGAAGTCCACGTTTTCGCGGGATCGGTTTCATGGGAACCGCGGCGCCGGGAATTTGCCGGCCGGGAATTGAAGGCCGATGACGCCTTGAAAATTTCCGGTTTGCAAGTGCAATCCATTCCCGCGAATCCCGGATTATTTCTCTTTGAAGACAATTTGATGCAGGAAACGTGGAAGAATGAAAGTCATTGGCTGCAGGAAAATCCGTCCGGACTGGTTTATTTCAACTTCGACAATACAAACGAAACATCGCTCATTCCCAATCTGGCGCGGAACGCCGATGCCGGATCAGAGGCAAAGATGATCGGCTGCAAATTTGTTCCCGGCCGGTTCCCAGGCGAGAGAAGCGTCGAATTTAATAACCCAAACGACCGGTTGCGCCTGACCGTGCCGGGAAAATACGATGCGCTCACGTTTTTAGCCTGGGTGCGTCTGGACGCGTTGCCCGCCAATCAGGCGTCCCTCGCGATGACCGAAAGTTTTACCATGGGCGAAGTGCATTGGTTCATCCACTATAACGGCTGCTTTGGATTGGGCATTCATACCAAATTGCCGAACGATGCCAACGGATGGGAATTTGTCGAAACTCCGCCCGGTGTTCTATCCACAAACCTCGGTTCATGGATTATGCTCGCCAGCACCTTTGACCGGAACACCGGCAAAATGACCGATTATTTGAACGGTAAACCGATTGCTTCCGGAAAGATTGTCACGGCTCACATGCCATTACATCTCGACACCTTTGAGATCGGCAATTGGGGCGTGCCTGCCAATGATCCCCGTTTGACGCGGCCCCGGCGTGGACATCCGGGAGATACCGTGCGTAATTTCAATGGATGCATTGATGAATTTTCCATCCTCGCTACCGCATTGCGCCCCGAAGATATCCAATGGCTCTATAGCGAAGGCCGTCCCATGGCGGCGGATTCACGCGGCGATTGAATCTCTTCCGCGTTTCACGCATTTGGTGCAAGCTTACGACGCGGTTTCCGCTGGCAACATTTTCCGGACATCAATCGCTTCCATTCCGGCGTCGCGAATAGCTCGCAAACCCAAATCCGTGTCTTCGTAGGCACGGCAAAATTTCGGCTTCACGCCAATCAATCTGGCTGCTTCCAAAAAAATGTCCGGCGCCGGTTTTTGGTTCTTCACCATTTCGCTTGTGACGACGGCATCGAATAAATTGCGGATTTTCAAATGCTCCAGCACATCGCAAATAATTTTCTGCGTGCCGCCGGACGCCACGGCCATCGGCAATCTTCCGTGATTTGCTTTGGCGATTTCCACGACCGCGTGAATCGGTCCAATTTGCGGCAAATACTGGATGTATTCGTTTTCTTTTTCGTGCGCCGCTTTGATATGGTCGAGCGTCACGCCTTGTTCCGCCGCGAGCATTTTCAAAATGTCGCGCGATGGAACGCCGCCCAGCGAGTAGAAACGGTCTTTCGGAAAATGTAATTTGTATTTCGCGGCGATGGCCTGCCAGGCGCGCCAATGCAGCGGCATCGTGTCGGCCAACGTGCCGTCGCAGTCGAAAATCAGTCCTTTGATTTGCATAGAATTCTGGCTCCTGGCTTCTTCATTCATACCTTCAATCCTTCCAATTTCTGCTCAAGGTCATTCACCATCAGCGGCTCGATCAAACCGTCAATTTCGCCATCAATGACGTTTGCCAAATTGTAAAGCGTCAGCTCGATGCGATGGTCGGTGACGCGGTTCTGGGGAAAATTGTAAGTGCGGATTTTTTCGTTCCGTTCGCCCGTGCCGACTTGAGATTTACGATTCGCCGCATATTTCGCGTTTTCCTCTTCAATTTTTCTCTCAAGCAAACGCGAGCGCAGCACCTTCAGCGCTTTGGCTTTATTTTTTTGCTGCGAGCGTTCATCAGCGATGCGCACGATCAAACCGCTGGCTTTATGATTAATTTGCACCGCGGAATCGGTTGTATTCACGCCCTGGCCGCCTTTGCCGGAGGCGCGGCAGACGGTGATTTCAATATCTTCCGGTTTGATTTCCACATCCACTTCTTCGGCTTCGGGCAGCACGGCAACGGTCGCGGTGCTGGTGTGAATGCGGCCTTGCGCTTCGGTTGCGGGGACGCGTTGAACGCGATGAACGCCGCTCTCGTATTTCAAGCGCTTGAAAACATCGGTGCCGGTGACGGTGAAAATGATTTCCTTGAAACCGCCGAGGTCGGACGGATTGGAATCCATCGTCTCAATTTTCCAGCCGCGCGCTTCGGCGTAACGCGAATACATGCGATACAAATCGGCGGCGAACAGCGCGGATTCGGAACCGCCCGCGCCGGCGCGGATTTCGATAATGGTGTTGCGTGAATCGGTCGGGTTCGGCGGCACCAGGCCGAATTGAAGTCGCTGCGCCAATTTCTTTTCGTCCGCTTCAAGTCGCGCGATTTCTTCCGCGGCCATTTGCGCCATTTCTGAATCGGGCGATTCTGAATTGAGCAGCGAACGGTTTTCCTCGAGATCGGCGAGCGTCTTTTTATAAGCATCGCCGGTGGTAACCAATTCTTTGAGCCGCGAATATTCCCGCGACAATTCCTGCGCGCGCTGCGGATTGTCGAAAGCTTTCGGATCGCTCAATGCCGATTCCAATTCGGCATAGCGCTGGCGGAATTTTTCGATGTGCGGCAGGAGATTCATTTTGATTTAGATTCGCGATTTATGATTTGCTGAATTATCCGCCGCCAAACTGTTTTCAAATCATGAATCATAAATCGCAAATCATAAATGCTGTGCGATTGCAAAAAAACGAACCGCCCGCAATTCCAATGATTGGAACGGCGGGCGGTCGAAGGCTGAAAGCTAGGCTTGTTTCTTTTTCTTCGTGGCGGCAGCGGCTTGTGCGGCTTGCGTTTTGGCGAGGCGCTGTTGGAATTTGTCCACGCGACCGGCCGTGTCCACGAATTTCTGCTGGCCCGTGTAAAAGGGATGGCAAACGTTGCAAATGCCGACGATGATCGTCTGCTTGGTGGAACGGGTTTTGATCACGTTGCCGCAGGCGCAACGGATTTCAGCGTCCACATATTTCGGATGAATGTCCGTCTTCATAAAAATGGCCGCACACAATAACATGAAACCCACAGATGACAAGGCCGAATTTATGGAAAGCACTATTGTCATCGGGACGCCGATTTTTTAACGTTTTGCCTATGAAGAAATTCCTGCCGCCGCTGTTCCTGGCCGTCGCGTTTTTTGTTTTCGATCCGGCCAATCTTTTCGCGCAAAATTCTGATGCCGTTGCGGAAAATCAATCCGCCAAAAACACGGCGCTTATCCCGGAATCGCGAGGGCCGGGCTGGGAAAAAAGGCATGACGCATTTCTGGCCGACGCCAAGACGAATAAAATTGATCTGCTGTTTCTCGGCGATTCGATCACCGATTTCTGGCGCAATCGCGGTTCGAACGTCTGGAACCACTATTATGCGCCGCTACACGCCGCGAATTTCGGCATCAGCGGCGACCGCACGCAACACGTGCTCTGGCGGATGGATCACGGCGAATTGGATGGCATTCATCCCAAAGTCGTCGTCCTGATGATCGGCACGAACAACACCGGCAAGGAGCGCGATGGAAAGACGATTCGCAATACGGTTCCGCAAACGATTGAAGGTGTGCAGGCGGTTGTCTCCGAAATCCGCAAAAAATTGCCCGACAGCAAAATCCTGTTGCTTGGCATTTTCCCGCGCGGCGCGACGATTGACGATCCGCAACGAGCGCAAGTCGCCCTGGTCAATACGGTGATTGCAAAATTGAATGACGAAAAAGCGATCCAGTATCTCGACATCGGCTCGTGCTTCCTTGATGACAAGGGTAATCTGCCGTCCAGCATCATGCCCGACCATTTGCATCCGAATGAACACGGCTATCAGATTTGGGCGGATGCGATGAATCCAACGCTGTTCAAAATGATGGGTAAAAAGAAATTCCTCGGAATTTTTTAATTGCCGAGCCGGATTACTTTCCCAGCGCTGTCGCGACGGCGCTATCTAAAAGCGGGCCGCGCAAATCGGAGCCGATAATTTTGCCGCTGCCATCGAGCAAAAACGTGGCTGGAATGCTTTGGATACCGTATTTCACCGCCAGTTTGTTTTCCCAACCTTTGCCGTCGAAATACTGTTGCCACGTCATGCCGTTTTGCTGAAGAAATTTTTGCAGCGTCGCCTTGTCCTCGTCCAAACTCACGCCGACGATTTCAAATCCCTTGGCGTGATATTTTTT
Organism: Verrucomicrobiia bacterium; assembly: GCA_035776755.1. Classification (GTDB taxonomy): domain Bacteria; phylum Verrucomicrobiota; class Verrucomicrobiia; order Limisphaerales; family UBA11358; genus UBA11358. The sequence goes on along the minus strand of DASTWS010000013.1, from coordinate 25,490 downwards.
GTAAACGGCCAAAACATTTGGAAGCTCGCCTCGGCAGGGCCCGCACCACGTCGCCCAAAAATCAACCAAAACAACTTTGCCTTTATAGCCGGAAATGGAAATTGGCTTGCCGTTCACATCCGTTTCATGGAAGTCGGGAAACGTCGCGCCGGTTTTAAGGCTGTCTTGAATTTTTTTTGCTTCAGCCTGCCGGGTTTCAGCCTCTTGCAATTGCGCCACGAACGGCGTATTGCCGAAATCGGCCTTGAGTTGTTTCATCAAGGCATCCGCTTTTGTGGAATCGCCGATGACTTCCGCATAAAGCATGGCCTTCATATAAAGAATTTTGGCGACGCCGTCCGTTTTTTCGCCTTTGTGTTCGGCCAGCAACGCATCGAATTGCTTCAGATCGTCCGCCAGCGCGGCTTCCGTTTTCTTTCCCGATTGAATATCGGTGCGCACTTTTGCAACGAGGCTTTGCAATTCGTTGGTGGGATCTCCGCTTGCGGCGGATGCAAATTGCCCGGACAACAAAATGAGCGTGGCGACGATTATCAGTTGGATGAAACTTTTCATGATGGCAGTAACACCTAAATGAAATACCCCTTTCGCACTGCCGCAAGCTAAATTACAAACATTTCAATCCAGCCAGCGCCGCGCGTGTTTGCTCCGGCGTCGCGTGCAAAACGGTTTTCCAGCCGCGTGACGCGCCGGCTTCGATGTTTTCCGGCCGGTCATCAATGTAAATGATTTCGCCGCCGCGCGCGCCGCACATTTTTTCCATCGCCTCATAGATCTTTGGCAGCGGTTTCATCGCGCCGACTTCGTAGGAAAAAATATAGCCGTCGAAATTGGCAAAGAACGGAAAATTATGGCGGATGTGCTGGATGGCAATATCGTTTGTGTTTGAGAAAATAAAGGACTTGAAACCGCGCCGGCGCAAGTCCGCGTGAAGCTGGATCATCGCCGGAATTTCGAGAAAAATATTGGCGAAATAACTGACGAATTCATCGAGGTCGCCGGAAAATCCGGTAAGATTCCGCATTTCGTCAAAGAATTGCCGGCGCGAAAGCAACCCGGTTTCGTAACGATGGAGAATTTCTGAATTGCCGATGAAACCATGTAAATCCGGCAATTGTTTTGTGCTGCGCGCGGCAATTTTTCTCGCGCCAATTGAGTAATCGAAATCCACGAGCACTTTGCCGAGGTCGAAAACCAGCACTGGACTCACAACATTTCCCTTCTGCCTTCCAAGGCGCGGCTCAACGTCAATTCATCCGCAAATTCCAATCCGCTTCCGGCGGGCAAACCGTAAGCGATGCGGGAAATTTTCAAATCCGGCCGCGCCAATCGTTTTGCCAGATAATTACTCGTCGCATCGCCTTCCACGTCTGTGCTCAGCGCAATCACGATTTCGCGAATCGGTTCTTTGGTTAAACGGTTTTCTAGTTCTGCGATCCGTAAATCTTCCGGTTCCACGCCGTCGAGCGGAGAAATTTTTCCGCCAAGCACATGGAATTTCCCGCGAAAGGAACCGGCTTTTTCAATCGCCAAAATATCCACTGCGCGTTCGACGATGCAGACCAGCGATGCATCCCGCCTGGAATCGGTGCAAATGGCGCACGGCGAAAATTCCGTGAGCGCGCCGCAGATTTGGCAGAATTTGATTTTTTCCCGTGCCTGCAAAATCGTTTCCGCCAGATTTTTTACGACGGACGATTCGGCTTGAACCAGATGCAAGGCGATGCGTTCGGCCGAGCGCGGGCCGACACCGGGTAATTTGGCGAGCGCGGCGATGAGTGCCGTAATGGATTCGGGAAGCGCGGCCACAAATTACATCAAACCGGGCAGGCTCAAACCCGCGGTGACTTTGCCCATTTCGGAATTGGCAATTTCCTTGGCCTGGCCGAGCGCCTGGTTCGCCGCGGACAAAATCATGTCTTCCAGCAATTGCGCGTCGGATGGATTGAGCGCTTGCGGATCAATTTTGATCGAGGCGAGCGTGCCATCGCATTTCGCGACGACTTTCACCGCGCCGCCGCCGCTGGTGGCTTCGATTGTTCGCGCGGCGAGTTGCGCCTGGACTTGTTCCATCTGCTGCTGCATCCGCTGCGCCTGCTTCATCAATTTTCCGAGACTCGACATGTTTTTAATTTAAGCCGAATGTCCGCCGTCGTCAGCTTTTTTCGGAAAACGATAGTCGCGCACGGGCTGGCAAACCTGGATGTGATATTCGGAATAAAAAACTTTTCGCCCCAGTTCCTGCGCCTGACGATGGTCGGGCTGATTGCGCCAGGCAAGCATCGTTTCCTCGGATTCAAATTCGACGATTGAAACGCGCTCGCCATCATCGGCGGTGAAGGTTTTAATGGAAATAAATCCGGGCATCGTCACAGCAATATCCTGAATCTTCTTCGCCCATCGGTCGTATTCCTCACGATGTTCTGGGCGCAGCCGGGAACGGAAAATGGTAATAACCATTGGAATTACAAGCGAACTTCGACAATCTGGCCTTTGAAAATTTCCAAGGCTTTTTGGATCAACGGGTCGTTTTTGAAATCGTTTTTATTGAACGGGACCGGCGCGGCTTTCTTTTCCACCGGCGCAGCGGCGACAGGTTTTCCTGCGGCTGGCGTTGATGGCGGCGCGGTGACCGGAACCGGCGGCGCGGGCGCAATTCGCGGCCGGTCTGCCGGCGCTTCGGCTTTTACAAACTTGATCTGGCAATTCGCATGGCCGAGTTCTGACAATTTCGTCTGCAACAACGTATGATTGCGCGCGTTGTCCACCAGGCCGAGGTGATCTTCAAATTCCGGGTCGAAGCCGATGACCAAAAGATTTTTTTCAAATGAAACTGGAAAGGCATCGAGTAAATACGTCCGCACAAACGGACTGGCGCGGCCGACGAGTTCGACCAGTTGCGTCCACAATGTGGATAAATCGGCGGGCGTCGGGTTGCTGGATGATTGAACCGGCAAAACGGCTGGTGCGGCGATTTCCTGATGCGCTTTTGTCGCGGCGGATTTTGGAGCCGGCGCCGTTGCGGCGGCTGGTGACGAGACGGGCAAGCTGCTTGTTCCGCTGTTTCCGCCCCGCAATTGGTTCAATTGTTTGAGCACGGCGTCAATCGGCATGGCGTTGCGCGCTTCGATCGCTTTTAGCAGGGCGACCTCGAGGAAAATTTTCTTGGAAGTCGCGTCCCGCAGATTCAATTCGGCATCGGCAAAGACTTCGAGAATGCGCGTGAAGATCTCGGAATTCGCCAGCGCGGATTGTTCCTTGAGCGCGGCGATCTCCATTTCCGAAACTTCGAGCAGATTCAAATTGCCTTTTGAGATCTGGAAAATCAACAGATTGCGGAAATGGTTCAGTAAATCGGAAAGCAATCGGCCTAAATCTTTTCCGCCTTGCGCCAATTCGTTCAATTGCGTCAGCGCGGTTTGGATTTCGCCGGCGAGAACGGCTTTGCTCAAATTCAAAATCTGGCTTTCGGCGGCCAGGCCGAACATCGAGAGCACGTCGGCTTCTTCGATTTTATCACCGCAAAAACTGATGAGCTGGTCGAGCGTGGATTCCGCGTCGCGCATTCCACCGTCCGCGCCGCGCGCAATCGCATACAGCGCCGCGTCATCAATTTTGACTTTTTCCTTTTTGGCGATGTCCGCGAGATGCTTCGTGATCAAAGCAGCCGGAATCCGGCGCAGATCAAATCGCTGGCAGCGCGAGAGAATCGTCGGTAAAACTTTTTCCGGGTCGGTCGTCGCGAACATGAATTTCACGTGCGCGGGCGGCTCTTCGAGCGTTTTCAGCAACGCGTTGAAGGCCGCCGTGGAAAGCATGTGGACTTCGTCAATGATGTAGATTTTGAACTGCGAATTGGCCGGCGCGTATTTGCAGGTCTCGCGCAATTCACGCACCTGTTCGACGCCGTTGTTGCTCGCGCCGTCAATTTCCAGAACGTCGAGCGCGCGACCTTCGGTGATTTCCCGGACGCGCGAGTCATTGTCGTCGAAATCAATTTTCGGTCCGCCGGTGCAATTCAGGCATTTGGCAAAAATGCGCGCGATGGTGGTTTTGCCGGTGCCGCGCGGGCCGCAAAAAAGATACGCGTGGGCGATGCGTTTTTGTTCGATGGCATTGGCCAGCGTCTGCGTGACATGTTCCTGGCCGACGACGTCTTCAAAACGTTGCGGGCGATATTTTCTGGCGATGACCTGATAGCTCACAAATTAGAAAACCAGGGTGACTGCGGCAGATGCAAAGCAAACTACCGTTGCTGCCTTCCGGCCCTGGCGGGATTTGTAAGTCCGCAATCCGCAGGCCCTGGCTCAAACAATCTGCCGTAAAATTATCTTTTGTCGAGACAAACGCGGCGCGAGCTTCCGATTTATTTCACCCGCGAATTTTTGTTTTGCCAATCTTTCCCGCTTGGTCTTTGCTTTCGCGGATGTGCGATGAATTTGTTGAAGCCTGCCGGAGGAACCGGATAATGCCGGCGCAATTCGTCCTCATCGTCAATATCGCCGGACAAACGGTTTCCCTGTTTGAACATAATAAATTCATCAAAAAATTTTCCTGCTCCACGTCGCGCTTCGGCATCGGGCAAACGGAAGGTTCCAATTGCACGCCGCTGGGATTGCATCGCATCGCGGAAAAAATCGGCGCGGGAGAACGACCGGGAACGGTTTTCAGATCGCGCGAGGTTGTTGGCCACACCTCGCAGCCGGAATTTGCGGACGCTAAAATCACGACGCGCATTTTGCGGCTGGAGGGGCTGGAAGAGGGTTTCAATCGCGGCGGCAATATCGATTCGCACCGGCGTTATATTTACATCCACGGCACCGCGGACCAAAAATCCATCGGCGCGCCGGCTTCATGCGGTTGCATTCATCTGGCGGACACGGATTTGATTCCACTGTTTGATTTGTTGCCGGCGGGAACGTTGGTCTGGATCTCGAAATCATAACCGTCAATTGCTTGCGCTTTGGCAATTACTGTTTAAGTTGTTTTTGTGTTCGTCCGTTTCGGCAAAATCATGGTTGTCTTCTCGCTCGTGGCCACGCTGGGCGCACATTGGGCGTTGCTGCAAACGGTGGCGTGGACGACGATGCTCGCAGACAACCTTCACTCGAATTCATTTCATGCCGCCGTAACGAAAACCTTTGACGGCAAACATCTCTGCCCGCTTTGCAAAGCGATTGCGGCGGGAAAAAAATCAGAACAAAAATCGCGGTTTTTATTTCAATCGCAAAAATTGGAATTTTCCCTGTCCAAAGAAAATGTCGCCCTGATTGCGCCGGCACAATTTCAGCTTTTGCCATTGGAAAATACTTTCGCTGATTCCTCCTTTCCCGAACCGCGGCTGCAACCGCCGCGCGGATGCTTCATCTGATCATTGCGGTTATTGCCTGCGCGATTGCTCGCTCGGGCGAACTGTTTCCCTTGAATCTGAAAGCGCCGGTCGCGCTTTCGCAACTTTTTTAAATGATGATGAAGAACAAAAAAATTTTAGCGTTTGCAGTTTTAGCGGCAGCCGGTGTGCAACCCATGTTTGCGTGTGATTTTTGTTCCGTTTATTCCGCGCAGCAGGCGGAGGGCGCGGGAAAAGGCTTTTTTGCGGGTGGCGCGGAGCAATTCACTTCTTTCGGTTCGTTATTGAATGACAACAATCCGGAATCGGCGAATGGCGAATACATTGACAGTTCGATTTTCCAGGCATTCGCCGGCTACAACTTCAACCGGTGGGTCGGCGTGCAATTGAATGTGCCGGTGATTTATCGCGTTTACGGTTCGCCAATGCGCAGCGGCAGCGATTTCGGTTTGGGCGATATTTCGCTGGTCGGAAATTTTGTCCTGTTCCAACGCTCGACGGATAATTTTACATTTCGTTGGACGGCATTGGCCGGCATGAAATTCCCGACGGGCAATTCGAGCTGGCTCGGCCGCGATGATTTTGCGCCGGGCATCGGCGGCCACGATTTGGCGCTGGGTTCCGGTTCCTTTGACGGTTTGTTCGGCACGGGATTTTTCACCCGCTGGAAAAAATTGTTTTTCACCGGCCAAATGCAATACGCGGTCCGCAGCCAAGGCGATTATCAGCATCAATACGCGAATGATTGGTCGTGGGCCGGCGGACCGGGAGTTTATCTGGCGCTGGAAGACAATTACACCGTGGCGCTGCAATTTGCCGTTTCGGGCGAGAGCAAGGGCAAAGACACGTTTGCCGGCGTGCCGGACAACGATTCGGCAGAAACGATTATTTATGCCGGGCCGCAAATTGATTTCACCTGGTCAGAAAATTTCGGCGCGCACATCGGGGCCGATTTGCCGGTGAGCATTGATGAAACGGGGGAACAGCTCGTGCCGGATTACCGGATTCACGCCGCGATGACGTGGCGGTTTTAATTCCGGACGCGCGCGGAAATTTTCTCCGTGAAATAACCGGCGTCGAACGGCTTGGCGATAAAATCCGCGCCGAATGCAAACGCGCGGCGCCGGTCGTCGTCGTTCAAACGCCCTGAAACAAAAATGATTGGCGTGCGCTGGAACCGGAAATCTTGTTTCAGCCACGCGCAAACGTCGAAACCGTTCAGGCCCGGCAAATTGATGTCCAGAATCACGAGGTCGAATTCTTCGCGCCGCGCGCAGCGGATGCCGTCGTGGCCGGTCGGCGCAATGGTGCATTCGTAGCCCGTTTCGGCCAGCAGAAATTCCATCACGGTGGCCACATTGGGATCGTCTTCCACGACGAGAACTCTGGGTTTGACATTCATACTATTGACGATTTTTTGACAGGACGCCTTGCCGCGTCAGTTTTTCGCGAATGGCTTTGCGGATGAATTTAGACCGGTCGGAATCGTCTTTTCGAACGCCTTTGTCCAGCAGCGGAAGCAATTCTTCCGAAACCCAAACCGTCAGCAATTTGCTGGTCGCCTTTTTCCGTCGCGCCGATTTCATTTTATTGTTATATATTTAGTATATTTCGATGTCAAATTTTTTTTGGAATTGTGATGATGAAAAGTGTAGAATTCCGCTGCCATGTCAAATAACAGGTCATCAGGCCAAAAATTGATTCCCATTCCTGTGAATGAAGATTTTGAACGGGAACTGATCGCAGGTCTCAAGCAATTGGGCTGCACGAACCGTTCGCAGTTCATCCGCGACGCCATCGTGGAAAAGCTCGCACGCAGCGGCGTGGCGATTCCGCCGGAATTTGCGCTGCCGCCGCATCGGATCGGAAAGAAACGCAACGAACCGCAAAAAGTCCGTTATCCGGCGCATAAATCTTCGGCATTCGCCTTGAATGAGAAAAAGGCCTCCAAAAAATCCCGCAGATCGAAATAAAAAGTTCGGGCGACAGTCGCCAAGGAGGTGGGGATGAAGAATCCCGCTGAAGAAACGACTGTCACCCGAATACCAACCATACCAACCGTCTGTAACCGCAAAAACTATCCGTGAAAACAAAATTCCGCGCATTACGGATATTGCTAAATGTTTGGCTAAAATTGTCGCCGTTGGCGTCGCGGTAACTTCGGTCTTTTCAGTTCGCGAATTTGGCTTACCTTTCTTTTTGCATGAATTTGACCGAACAAATCACGCAATTGGCAAAACAGGCCAAAACCGCGTCGCGCGAACTGGCGAAACTCTCCACACAGGAGAAAAACGCCTGCCTGCTCGCCATGGCGGACGCGCTGGAAAAGAATTCCGCCGCCATCAAAGAAGCCAATGCGCTCGACATGGAAAACGGCGCAAAACATGGTCTTTCTTCCGCAATGCTCGACCGTTTGAAGCTGGATGACAAAAGAATCGCCGCGATGGCCAAGGGTCTGCGCGAAGTGGCCGCGCTCAATGACCCGGTTGGAAAAATTCTGGACGAACGCACGCGGCCAAACGGTTTGAAACTCCAAAAGATTTCCACGCCCATCGGCGTCATCGTCATCATTTACGAATCGCGTCCCAATGTGACCGCCGATGCCGCCAGTCTTTGCTTCAAATCCGGCAATGCCACCATTTTGCGCGGTGGCCGGGAAGCGATGAATTCAAACCGGGTCATCGCGCAAACGATGATTGATGCCGGAAAAAATACATTCCCGAATTTTCCCGAACACGCGATCCAGGTCGTTCCCGTCGCCGACCGCGAAGCGATTCCCGTTTTGCTTTCGCTCACGCAATATATTGATCTGTGCATGCCGCGCGGCGGCGAAGGCCTCATCCGCGCCGTGGCCGATTGCAGCAAAGTGCCCGTCATCAAACATTACAAAGGCGTCTGCCACGTTTTCGTGGACGCCGACGCCGATTTGAAAATGGCCGAAGAAATCGCCGTGAACGCGAAAGTGCAGCGTCCCGCTGTTTGCAACGCGATGGAAACGTTGCTCGTGGACAAAAAAATCGCCGGACAATTTTTACCCGCGATGGGCGAACGACTTTTTGGCAAAAATGTCGAACTGCGTGCCGACCAAACGGCGATGCAATTGCTTGACGCAACACGCACTGCGCAACACGCGAAATTGCGCGCGGCGACCGAGCAGGATTGGTTCACCGAATACAACGATTATATTTTGAACGTCCGCGTCGTGGACGGCGTGCAGGCCGCGATTGATCACATCAATTACTACGGCTCGGCGCATTCCGACAGTATCGTCACGAAGAACGAAGCGCACGCGAAGCAATTCCTCGCCGAGGTGGATTCGGCGACGGTTTATTGGAATGCTTCAACGCGATTCACGGACGGCGGCGAATTCGGCATGGGCGCGGAAATCGGCATCAGCACCGACAAAATCGGCGCGCGCGGTCCGATGGGCCTTGATGAATTGACCAGTTACAAATGGATCGGCATCGGCAACGGCCAAATCCGGACTTAAATCGTGAGCGAAGAAAATTTTTCTCCTGCAGAACGCGCAAAGTTTATTCGCGACCAAATTCCGGCGAACGGACTTTTTGCGGGATTACATTGGCAGATTTCGCCGGAGCCATTTCGGCTTGATTCCCAGTTGGCGAAAGAATTTGAATCGCTCGGCCGTGTGCTGTTGCAGTTCTATCGCGCCGTTAATCTGCTCTATCGCAAATCGGTTGAAGGCAAACAACCGGAATGGATCGCGCGCTGGCTGGATTCGGGCAAGCCGCAGGAATTGATCGAGCTTCAACGATCGCCCGCTTTCAAAAACGATTTTCCGCGCGTGATTCGCCCGGATATTTTGCTGACGGAAAATGGTTTCAGCATCACGGAATTGGATTCCGTTCCCGGCGGAATCGGGCTGACGGCATGGCTGAACAAAGTTTATTCACAGATTTCGGAGGGCGGAGTTCTACGACGCCCAAATCAAACGGGGGATTCGCAGATCTCATCCTTCCGAAATAATTTGATCGGCGGCGCCGACGGAATGATTCGCGGCTTTGAAAGCATTTTCGGCGACGCAAAACAAATCCACATCGTCGTTTCCGAAGAAGCCGCGACATATCGGCCGGAAGTGGAATGGGTCGCGGCGCAAATTGGTCCGCGATTCACGATTCACGATTCACGATTCAACGACTTTGCCGACGGCGATGCCGTTTATCGTTTCTTTGAACTGTTCGATTTGCCGAACGTCGCCAATTCGAAAAGGATTTTTGAGCTGGCTGCCAAAAAGAAAATCAAACTCACGCCGCCGCCGAAACCAATTTTCGAAGAGAAAATGCTCTTCGCGCTCTTGTGGAACCGGAACCTGCAATCGTTCTGGCGCCAGGAATTGGGCGAAAGCTTTTTTGCCTGCCTTAAAAAGATTATCCCTTACACGTGGCTCGTTGACCCGACGCCGTTGCCGCCGCACGGCGCGATTCCGGAATTGAATTTGACCGACTGGCAGCAATTGAAATTGCTTTCGCAAAAAGAACGGGAATTGATTTTGAAGATTTCCGGTTTTTCCGAAAAAGCCTGGGGCGCGCGCGGCGTTTTTCTCGGCAGCGATTTGTCGCACGAAGATTGGGCGAAAGCGGTGGATGAAGCTGTTTCCAGCTTCGCGCAATCGCCTTACGTTTTGCAGCGGTTTGAGAAGCCGAAACTCGTCGAGGCCAATTATTTCGATTTCGACAAAAATGAAATCGTGCCGCTGAAAGGCCGCGCGCGGCTGTGTCCGTATTATTTCGTCAGCGGCGACGGCGACGCGGCGCGTCCGCAATTGGGCGGCATTTTGGCGACGATCGTTCCCGCGGATAAAAAGATCGTTCACGGCATGAGCGACGCGATTCTCGCGCCGTGCTCGCACTGATGCTTTTGCAAATCTTCCCGGATTGTTGCATGTTTGGCCGGAGGTTTATGCCAAAAACATCGCAGCTCGACATTGGCGGCACGAAGATTGACGTTTCCAATCTCGACAAAATTCTTTATCCGCAAACCGGTTTCACCAAAGGGCAGGTGATTGACTATTACATCAAGATTTCGCCGGTGCTGTTGCCACATCTGAAAGATCGTCCCATCACGCTCAAGCGTTATCCCAATGGCGTCGAAGGACTTTTCTTTTACGAAAAGCAATGCCCGTCGCATCGGCCCAAATGGATCAAAACCACGCGCGTTCCGCGGACCGACGGCGGCGAAGTGAATTACTGCGTGATGAACGGTTTGCCGGCGCTCGTCTGGGCGGCCAATCTCGCCGATCTGGAATTGCACACCTTTTTGCATCGCGCGCCGAAAATTGAAATGCCCACGGCAATGGCGTTCGACCTCGATCCCGGCGTGCCGGCGGATGTGATTGCGTGTTGTGAAGTGGCCGTTTGGTTGAAAGAAATTTTCGACGCGCTGAAGTTGAAAAGCTTTCCCAAAACTTCCGGCTCGAAAGGATTGCAGGTGTATGTGCCACTTAATTCGCCGGTGAACTACGACAAGACAAAAACCTTCGCGCACGCGCTGGCCGATTTTCTACAACGCAAAGCGCCGACCAAAATCGTCTCGAAAATGCAGAAGAATTTGCGCGGTGGAAAAGTGTTCGTGGACTGGAGCCAGAACGACGTGCATAAAACGACGATTTGCGCTTATTCGCTGCGCGCTAAAGAACGTCCATCCGTTTCCACGCCGGTGACGTGGAACGAAATTGAAACCGCGCTGAAAAAGAAAAATCCCAAGTTGCTGACCTTTGAAACCGACGCCGTTTTGAAGCGCGTCGAGAAACATGGCGACCTTTTCGAGCCGGTGCTGAAGCTGAAACAGAAATTGCCGGTGCTGAAAAATTTGCAGGAGGCGATGCGGTAAATTGCAATGACATTTGCCGGAGCAAATGCGTTCTGCAACCTTTCGGGGAATTTTTTCCCGCCAAATCCGCTGGCACAATTTCCGCTGAACGATTTTTCACTTATGCCACGCGGAGACAAATCCAGTTACTCTGACAAACAAAAACGCCAGGCCGAACATATTGAGGAAGGCTACGAAAAACGCGGCACAAAACCGAAAGAAGCGAAACGCCGCGCCTGGGCGACGGTCAATAAAATGACCGGGGGCGGAAAGAAAAATGGTTCCGGTCGCGGCAAAAAAACCAACAAAGCGCCGGCACGCAAAGGCGGACGCATCGGCGGCAGCCGTTCACACGGACGGAAAAGATGATTGCCTGATGAATGCTTACACAATTCTTCTGGTCATCCTGATCATATTGCTGATCGGCGCTCTTCCGGCCTGGCCTTACAGCAGTGGTTGGGGTTATTTTCCCAGCGGCGGACTTGGGCTGATTGTGCTAATTTTAGTGATCCTGTTATTGCTTGGAAAATTATGATTTCTGAACTTGCAAAAAAAGAATGCAAACCGTGCGACGGCGGAACGCCTGTGCTCAAAGGCGACGCGTTGCGCGAAATGATAAACAAGTTGGGCGATTCCGGCTGGAACGTCCTCGAAGAGAAACGGTTGGAAAAGAAATTCCGGTTTCCCGATTTCCGCCTCGCGCTCGATTTCGTCAATCGCGTCGGCGCTGTCGCCGAAGAGCAGGGACATCATCCGAACATTTGTTTCACCTGGGGCGAAGCAACCCTGCAGATCTGGACCCACAAAGTGGACGGCCTGACGGAAAGCGATTTCATTCTCGCCGCGAAAATCAACCAGCTCGATTAACCGCCGATGGCCGTCATCGGACGTGCCGGCTGATACGCATTGCGGAATTGATGTTCGAGCGGTTTGACGCGCAGCGCTTCTTCAAAAATCTTTCGTAATTCCAGATCATCCGCGGAATTTCGTAATGCCGCGCGCAAATCAATTTCGCCGTGGTCGCCGAGGCACGGACGGATTTTGCCGTCGGCCGTCAGCCGCATTTTATTGCACGCTTCGCAGAAATGCAGGTTGGTCAGCGCGCCGATAAATCCGACGAGCGCACCGGTTTGTTTCAAGCGGAAATATTTTGCCGGGCCATGGCCGATGCGCGTTTCAGGAGCGGGAATCAATTCATCGCGCTGCGAGAGCAATCGCATCGCATCGCCGATCGGAAAGAAATTGTCTTCGGTCAAAACATCCGTGCGCGTCAGCGGCATCAATTCAATCAATCGCAACGGCAAGTCGTGTTCGGCGGCAAACAAAACCAGCGGCCAGATTTCGTTTTCATTTACGCCGCGCATCAGAACGCAATTTAATTTCACGCGTTCAAATCCTGCCGCGACCGCCGCGCGGATGCCGGCAATGACGGAATTGACATCGCCGCCGGTGATACGTTTGTAAATTTGCGGATCCAGCGCATCGAGGCTGACGTTGACTGTGCGAATTCCAGCTTCATGCAACGGTTGCGCGAGCGTTGCCAGTTTGATGCCGTTTGTGGAAAGGCCGATGGTTTCAACGCTGGAAATTTTTTTCATTCCGCGAACGATGTTCAAAATGTCGCCGCGCACGAGTGGTTCGCCGCCGGTCAGTCGAAACTTTCTGAAACCCAGGCCGGCCGCAACGCGAACAACGCGAATAATTTCATCCGCCGACAAATGGTCGCGTCCGGCTTCCCAGCCTTTGTAGCCCTCCGGCATGCAATAAAGGCAGCGCTCGTTGCACCGGTCGGTGACCGAAATGCGCAGATAATCAACTGTTCGTCCAAACGTGTCGTTCATTTTATTTTTTCTCGCAGTGCGGATCTTCACCGCGCAAATGCGCGATGCCTTCGCGGATGGCTGGCGTGAGAATTTCCAGACATTCGCGGATGGCGGTCGGCTTGCCGGGCAAATTGATAATCAATGTTTTTCCGCGCGTGCCCGCAACGGCGCGCGACAAAATCGCCGTCTTTACTTTGGCAAACGATTGCACGCGCATGATTTCACTGAAACCGGGCAATTGCTTTTCCAAAACCGCCAGCGTCGCTTCCGGCGTCACGTCGCGCGCGGCAATTCCCGTTCCGCCGGTCGTGATCACTAAATCGCATTTCGATTCATCGGCGAATTTCCTGATGGCCGATGAAATTCCCGGAATTTCGTCCGGAATGATCGCCGAATCAAATTGAATCACGCCGCCAAAAAATTCGCGCAAGACATTTTCGATTTCCGGCCCGCTGCGGTCTTCGTAAATGCCCGCGCTGGCGCGGTCGCTGATGGTGATGCGGCCGATTTTCATTTTTTTATTTTTTCAATCACACGCACGTTTTCGATCCGCATTTTCTTGTCCACCGCTTTGCACATGTCGTAAAGCGTCAACGCCGCGACGCTTACGCCGGTCAACGCTTCCATTTCCACGCCGGTTTGCGCCGAGGTTTCCGCTGTGCAAATGATTTCAATGGCATCGCGGGCGACTTTGAAATTAATCTCTACGTGTGACAGTCCGAGCGGATGACACAACGGAATCAATTCGCCGGTTTTTTTTGCGGCTTGAATTCCGGCGATTTGCGCCACGGTCAAAACATCGCCTTTCGGCAGCGCATTTTTCTTCAACGCCTGAATTGTCGCCGGCGCGCAGATCAATTTCCCGGCCGCAACGGCGCGGCGTTTTTGAACCGGCTTGGCGCTCACGTTCACCATTTTTGCGCCGCCGCGTTCATCCAGATGCGAAAATTTTTTCATTTCAAATTGTCGGCAGAAATTCAACTTCGGTTCCGGCTTCCATCGAACCACGATTTGCCGGAATGCGGATCAATGTGTTTGTTTCTTTCAAGCAGGTCACATCGCCGGAACTGCTCCAGCGCAACGGCGTCAATTTCCACTGTCCGTTTTCAATTCTTCCGTTCGCCGGCCAGAAAGTTTCGCGCGGATTCGGCGTGTCTTCAAGTTTTGCCGCCAAAATTCCTTGGGCAAAATGTTGCGCTTCGCTGCCGGTCGATTTCGCCAGCGCGGTGGCGACGAACAATTGGAAGCAAACGAAATGCGACAACGGATTTCCGGGCAATCCGAACGCGACGCGGTTTTTGTCCACGCCAAAAATCATCGGCGCGCCGGGACGAATCGCGACGCGATTGAAAACCGTTTCAAATCCCAAATGCTCCAGCAATTCGCGCGTGAAATCTTTTTCGCCGACGCTCGCGCCGCCGGAAACCAAAACGAGGTTCGCGTTTGAAATTTGAAATCTCAAATTTGAGATTGCCGATTTCGCCAATTCAAAATCCTCCGGCAAATGTTGCTGAAATAATTCGCATTGAAATTTTTGCAGCAATCCCCGGATCAAAATTGAATTGCTGTCGCGGATCTGGCCGGGCTGCGGCGTTTGTTCCGGCGAAACGACTTCATCGCCGGTCGTAAAATGAACGACGCGCAATATCGGGCTGACGAGCGGTTTTGCATTTCCCGCGGTTGCCAGCAACGCCAGCGCGCCGGCGTCCAATTTTGTCCCGGCGCGCAGAAGCAAATCGCCGGCGCGCATTTCGTCGCCGCGCTTGCGGATGTTCAGATTGCTGTCCCGCTTTGTGATTCGGATTTTGTCGCCGTTGCGCTCAACATTTTCCTGCATGACCACGCGCAGATTGTCGCACGGCAGATTTCCGCCGGTGGCAATGCGCACGGCTTCGCCGGTTTTTAACTGGCGCGGTTTCCAATCGGCGGCGTGCAATGTGTCCACGATTTGAAAAGTTTCCGATAAATCGTTTTGCAAGATCGCGTAGCCGTCACGAGTGGATTTGTCGGTGGACGGCAAATCTTCGGTCGCAAAAATATCTTCGCGCAAAACGCGGCCGAAAGATTTTTCGAGCGAAGCGCGGACGGGCGGCAAATCCCGGCAGTGCGAATTGATTTCGGCGGTTGCTTCGCCGAATGAAATTGGTTTTGGAGTGGTTTTTGATGCCGCAAAAATTCTGGCTTCTGAATTCTGGCTTCTGGCTTCTGTTTTTATCGCTTTCGCTTTCCAAATCGGCACGTCCTGCTTGAGCCGGTTCATGAATTCGGCCAGCAACGCAATCGCTTCACCGCGATGTTTGGCCGCGATGCCGACGTAAATTGCGGTTTTGCCGACGGGAATGATTCCGATGCGATGGATGACGTTCGCGGCAAGGCACGGGAATTTATTTCCGAGCATTTCCAAAATGCGGCGCATTTCATTCTCGGCCATCGGCGAATAGGCTTCGTATTCGAGCGCGGAAATGGGTTCGCCATTTTCTTCGCCGCGAACGACGCCACGGAATTCCAGCCATGCGCCGGAAGACGCCGAAGCGTTGAACCGTTGAATTGCCGAGTCGTCAATCGGTTCGTTTGTGATTTGAATTTCGATTTCCATAATTAGCCGCCGGAAACCGGAGGAATTAAAGCGACTTCGTCAGCGTCGGAAAAGGTTGCGCCGGCATCGGCATATTCTGAATTTTTGGCCAATCGCACGCTGGCGCGATGTTTTGCGAGCGCTGGAAATTTTTTGACGAGCAAATTCCAAAGCTGTTCGAAGTCCAATGGCGTTGACGTTGCGATTTCGGCCGAATCGCATTTCGTTGCATCTTTGAGCTGGGCAAAAAATAAAACGCGCATCTTCAAATATATGACGATTAAACCGGCGAAAATGGGACAAATTAATTCATTTTAACAAAGCCTCATACAACAATTTTCCACCGGAAAAAACTAAAACACCGGCGAGCACGCGGCTGAAAGTCACGCTCGTCCATCGGCGTGAGCCCAAATGTGTTCCGCAGACGGCGCCGATGACGGCGGGAACGGTAAACCAAAGCAGCGGCCCGGCGTGCGTGACCCGTTGCCATCCGACGCCGGCCAGCCCGGCGATGGAGTTGACGACAATAAATCCCGCCGCGATGCCGCCGGTCGTTTTCGGTTTGACCCATCGAAATACGTAGAGCAGGGGACTTAAAAAGACGCCGCCGCCGATGCCCGTTAATCCTGCGAGGAATCCTAAGACACCGCCGATGAGCAATGCCACCGGCAGAAGAAATTTATGCAATTGAACATCGTCCGTCTGCCAGCGCGACCGAAACAGCAGGATCAAACCCGCGACAAATAACACGCTGCCTAAGATGATTTTATAGACTTGCGGACTTATGGGAACGCGCGCGCCGAACCAGGCGCAAGGAATCGATGCGACGGCAAATGAAACCAGCACGCGCCAATCGAAATGTCCCGCGCGCCAGAATTGGAACCAGGCAATGCTCGCAACGCAGACATTGGCAATTAAAACGGCAACGCGTGCCGGGGCTGGAGCAACGCCCAGCAATGCAAGTGCAGCCAGATAGCCGGTCGCTCCGCCGTGACCGACCGACGAATAGAAAAAGGCGACCGTAAAAACGGCGATAAGCAAAACGGCCCAGTTGGTTACAGTCAGGTCGTGCATGGCCGCGCGAATTTGAACAGAGCCGTTATCTTTTGTCAAATATAACGGTCAGCGCAGCAGTTTGGCGATGGTGCGCCAATCCGTTTGGGCGGCGTCAACGGCGGATTTTTCCATTTTGCGGTAGGACGCCAAAACGCCGCGGCCCATTTCGGTCAAATTTGCGCCACCGCGTTTATTGCCGCCGCGCACCGTTTCCACCAGCGGCGATTTGAAACAGCGATTCATTTCCTGCACGAGCGACCACGCGCGCATGTAGGACATTTTCATCTGCTTGGCGGCGTCGCCGATGGAACCGGTTTCGGCGATGAGCGCGAGCAAGTCTGCTTTGCCCGGGCCGAAAGCGATTTTATCGTGCGACAAAATCCGCAGTCTGGGCGCGAGCGACGGGGGCGATTTAATTTTTGCCGGCTTCAATCACAGATTTCCTAATTCCTGCGGCGGCAAATTTCGAGAAAATTTTGCAGAATTTTTCATCAAGAGATTGCATCGTTCGAAACGAAGTTTAGAATTCGCGCCCCGTGGTTAATCTGAACACGCTTAATCCGCAACAGCGTCTCGCCGTCGAGACGCTCAAAGGTCCCGTTTTGATCCTTGCGGGCGCGGGCACGGGCAAGACACGCGTCATCACCTTCCGCATCGCGCATCTGATCTCCAAAGGCGTGAAACCCGAAAATATTCTGGCGGTCACGTTCACCAACAAAGCGGCGCGCGAGATGCAGGAGCGCGTTTCAAAGTTAATTCCCGTTGCGAAAGCAAAAAACGGCGAACGTCCGCCGCGCCCGACCATTTGCACCTTTCATTCGCTGTGTGTTCGCATTTTGCGGCGACATATTGAAAGGCTCGGCTACAAACGCAACTTCGTCATTTACGACGAATCGGAACAAATCAGCGCGGTCAAAAAAATTCTTTCCGGCATTTCGGCCAAAGGCGAAAAGACCGATCCGCACGCGATTCTCGCACTGTTGAGCAAATTCAAAAACGGCGGCGAAAAGGCGGCGGTGTTTGCGGATGAAAGCGTTCGCGCGCTGGCGCAGCACATCCGGACGCGTTACGAATCCGCATTGCACGCCTGCAATGCCGTGGATTTTGACGATTTGATTTTGCTGACGCTGAAATTGTTCAACGAGCATCCCGACGTGCTGGAAGCCTGCCGCGCGCAATATCGTTACGTGATGGCCGACGAATATCAGGATACGAACGCTTCGCAATTCCAACTCATCCACGCGCTGGCGACGAATCATAAAAATTTTTGCGTGGTCGGCGATGACGACCAAAGCATTTACGGCTGGCGCGGCGCGGAAATCGGCAATCTGCTCGACCTGGAAAAACATTTTCCGGAAGTCAAAGTCGTCAAGCTCGAGCAGAACTATCGTTCGACGAATACGATTCTCAACGCCGCCAACGCCATCATCAAAAACAATGCGCGTCGTCGGGCGAAGCAGCTTTGGTCGAGCAAAGGCAGCGGCGATAAAATCATTCTGCGCACTTACATCAATGAAGAAGACGAAGCGCGCAGCGTCGTCGAGCAAATCGAATTTTCGCGGCTGGCGAATCGCGTGCCGTGGGGCGCGAATGCGATTCTCTTTCGCACGAACATCCAATCGCGTCCGCTGGAAACCGCATTGCGTCAGGCCGGCGTGCGTTATCATTTGATCGGCGGGCAAAGCTTTTTCGACCGGCGCGAAGTCCGGGATTTTCTGGCTTTTCTGAAGATGTTCGTCAATCCGGACGATGACATCAGCCTTTTGCGAATCGCCAACGTTCCCGCGCGCGGTTTGAGCGACGTGACGATGGAACGTCTGCTCGGCGCGAGTCACGAGCGGAAATGTTCCGTGTTCGCGGCGATGAAAAATCCGGCGGTGACGGCGACGTTTCAATCCAACACGCGCAAAAGCATCGAGGCATTTGTGGAATTTGTGGAGCGACGCCAATCGCAATTGCAAACGCACGAATCGCTGCCGCAGCCATTGCAATCGTGGACGGACAGTTTTCTCAGCGAAATCAATTACTTCGCGGAGTTGCGCCGTTTGGAAAAAGATGCCGAGGCAGGAGAAAATCGCATCCGCAATTTACGCGAATTGATCGCCACGCTGGATAGTTTTGGCCGCGCCAGTGATCCGTTGAGCGATCGGCTGCAATCCTTTCTTCAAGACGTGACACTGGATGAAGAGCGCGAGGAGGAAAAGGAAGCGGGCGACGCGGTGACGCTCATCACGATGCACAGTTGCAAAGGACTGGAATTCCGGCGCGTTTACATTGTCGGGCTGGAAGAAGGATTGTTGCCGCACACGCGTTCGACTACGGAAGGAACATTGGACGAAGAACGCCGGTTGTTTTACGTGGCGGTGACGCGCGCGATGGAATTTCTGACCATCAGCCATTGTGGCGGGCGAAAAAAATACGGGCAATTGATGCCGTGCCATCCTTCACGATTTTTAAGAGAGCTACCGGAGGAATTGATTGAAACGGAATTGGATAAAAAGCCGATGGCGCAAGAAAGCGGCAAGCGGATGTTTGACGCGATGCGCAGCGTCATCTCAGGCTCATAAATTTATCAACATTCAATTCGTCTCAATTATAGACAAAATTGTCGAGTCAATGTGCGGTTGGAGTCATTTTTTTGAAATTAATTTCCGAACTTCGTTGACCTGCATGATTCCATGTCAGACTCTGTCACTTAAGGCATGATTTCGTCCGTGACCCTTTTTACGCAGACAAAGGCATACGCCCGCGATACTTCGTGGCGTAGCTGGTGGTTCATTATTTCTACATCCGTATTCCTGGCCGCAGCCGTGGTTGGAACCCTGCCTCGTTTGCCGCTCGCCCTGCGCATTCCTTTCAGCATTCTTGCCGGATTGCTGATGGTGCGGCTTTTCGTGATTTATCATGACCAACAACATCACGCGATTTTACCGAAGTCGCGTCTTGCGGCAATTTTCATGAGGCTGCTCGGCATTTGTTTTCTGTGTCCCAGCGCCGTCTGGCGCAGCTCGCACGATTATCATCACACGCACAACTGCAAATTGCGCAGCGCCAACATCGGTTCGTTTCCCATCATGACCCGTGAGCAATATCAAAAAACGCCCCTTAACGAACGATTGCTCTATCTTTTCATGCGTCATCCGATCACGATTTTATTCGGTTATGTTACCGTGTTCCTTTTTGGGATGGTGATCCTGCCGTTTTTTAATTTTCCGCGGCGCAACTTCGATTCCGTTCCTGCTTTATTACTGCACATCGCGCTGGCGACCGGATTAGTTCATTTCTTTGGCTGGCCGGCGCTGGTGCTCACGCTGATTTTGCCGTTCTCAATTGCCGGCGCGCTCGGCGCTTATCTTTTTTATGCGCAGCACAATTTTCCGGGCGTCATTCTCAAAGACAAAGAAGGTTGGACCTATGAAGGCGCGGCGCTGGAATCCTCCAGCTTTTTAAAAACAAACCGGGTCATGGCGTGGTTCACCGGCAACATCGGCTACCACCACATCCACCATTTGAACCATCGCATCCCTTTTTATCGGTTGCCGGAAGTTTACCGCGCGATTCCGGAACTTCAAAAAGCTCGAACCACCACGCTTCATCCGCGCGACATCATCCGTTGTCTGCGATTAAAAGTCTGGTGCGTGGAAACGCAACGGATGGTCAGCCTGCGTGGAATCTAAATTCTTGGCCAACGGAATTTGGATCGCCGTTGCGATTTATTTCAGCCGCATGAGCGGTTCGGCGATTTGAATGAACGCTTTTCCGGCTGGATGATTTGGCGCAGAGACGACAATCGGCGTTCCGCGGTCGCCGGCTTCGCGGATTTCCGTGAAAATGGGAATTTCGCCCAGCAGCGGAACATTTTGTCGCGCCGCTTCGGTTCTTCCGCCGCCATTACCAAAAATTTCAATCCGTTCGCCGTTCGGGGCCGTGAAATAACTCATGTTTTCGACCACGCCCAAAATCGGCACGTTCACCTTGTTGAACATCGCGATGCCTTTGCGCACGACGCCGATAGACGCCTCCTGTGGCGTCGTGATGATGACGCCGCCGTCGAGCGGCACGGTTTGGCAGAGTGATAATTGCGCATCGCCGGTGCCCGGCGGCAAATCCACGAGCAAAAAATCCAAATCGCCCCATTCAACTGCGAGCAAAAATTGCTGAATGGTTTTTGTGATCATGGGCCCGCGCCAGATCACCGGCTGGTCGTCCGTGAGCAACAAGCCGATACTCATCACTTTGACGCCGTGTGCGACGGGCGGGACGAGTTGTTCCCGCGGACTGACGGTGGGTTTTTCATGAACGCCCATCATCAACGGAATGCTTGGTCCATAAATGTCGCAATCGAGCAGGCCGACTTTTGCGCCGAGATGTTTCAGCGCGCACGCAAGGTTTGTCGAGCAAGTGGATTTGCCGACGCCGCCTTTACCGCTGGCGATGGCGATGACACGTTTGACGCCGGGAACGCGGGCCTGGTTCGAAAAGGGATTGGCCGGCGCGGTTCCGGCGGCGGGCATCTTGATTTCGATGTGAACTGATTTTACATCCGGCAAATTTCTGAGGAGGCGCCCGCTTTCAATTTCAATCTGTTGCGCGGCTTCGGGATTTGCCGAAGTCAATTGCATCGTCACGGCGACAGCGCCATTGCCAATGGAAATTTCTTTGACCAATCCGAACGAGACGATGTCGCGCGAATAGCCGGGATATTTCACGGCTTTCAGCGCTTCGAGAATTGTTTCCTGCGAAAGCATGGGACAGACAAATTGCCATCCGTGCCCTCAAACGCAAGCACCGGAATCGATTTTATCGGGCGATTTGCCGGACGACTGCATCGCCGCGGCCATTTTTTAGGTTTGCGGGAAATCCGATTGCATGGAAACATATCCGTTCGACAGGAAGTTGAAATCATGACGAAAAATCATTCCAGCAAGGCGGTCGAACCGATCGTGAAACAGTTCGCCGCCGTTGAAGCTTCGGCTCAACCGAAATGGTTGCTGCCCTTGCGCAAGAACGGGATCCATCAATTTTCGGAACTGGGTTTTCCGACGTTGCACGACGAAGACTGGCGCTTTACCAATGTTTCGCCGGTGGAAAAATTGCCGTTCACGCCGGCCACGGAGATCGCCGTCAATGGCGCGGAAAGCAACATCTTGAGCGATGCCATATTTCCTCAGATTTCCGGAAACGTCCTGGTTTTTGTGAACGGCTTTTTCTCTGCGAAATTGTCCGCCATCAAACCGGCGGCAAAAGGTGCGCGCATTGAAAATTTGTCCGCGGCGATGGCAAAAGATTCCGCGTTTATCGAAAAACATTTCGGCAAATACGCGCACACGGCGAACGATTCGTTTGCCGCGCTCAACCAGGCGTTTTTCTCCGACGGCGCGTTCATCTACATTCCGCAAGGTATTGAAATTGAGCCGGTGCAATTGGTTTATATCTCTTCGGCAAAACAAAATGGCGAAACGATTCAGCCGAGAAATTTGATCATTGCCGAAGCGAACAGCAGGCTGACCATCGTGGAAACATATTTAAGCGCGAGCAATTCAGCGTATTTCACCAACGCGGTCACGGAAATCGTTGCCGGCGAAAATGCCTTTGTCGAACACATCAAGATTCAGGACGAAGCGACGAGCGCGTTTCACATCGCCACCATCGCCGGCGAATTCGGCAGGGCGAGCAACGTCAGCGTCCATTCATTTGCATTGGGCGCGAAACTGTCGCGCAACAACATCCGCACAAAACTGGCCGGCGAAGGATTGGAATGTGTTTTGAATGGACTTTACCTGACGCGGGATGAACAGCTGGCCGATCACCATATGATTGTCGAGCACGCGCGACCGCGTTGCGCGAGCCACGAGTATTTCAACGGCATTCTGGACGACAAATCCAAAGGCGTTTTTCACGGACGTATTTACGTTCATCCGATCGCGCAAAAAACGGATGCCAAGCAGACGAATAAAAATCTTTTGCTTTCGGATGACGCCAGCGCGGACACGAAACCGCAATTGGAGATTTACGCTGATGACGTAAAATGCACGCACGGCGCGACGATCGGGCAATTGAATGAAGAAAGCATTTTCTATTTACGCGCCCGCGGTATTCCAGAGAAAACCGCGCGGCGGATGTTGATCCACGCATTTGCCGGCGAAATCGTCGAGCGCGTCCAATGCACAGCGGTTCGCGAGGGCCTGGATAAAATCGTTTGGAACCGCCTTGAAGCCAACCCGCATTTACTGAAAAGCTAGCCGGCATTCCATTTGTCCAAGCACCCGCTGGTTTATCCGGCGGGTGTTTTTTTCTTTATTTTTATGATTCAGTCTGATTTATTAAAATTGTTCCATGCGCTAATGCCTTTCCGGCAACCGAATTGACGTTGTAGTCGTAACCCTAAAACGTTTATGAAAAGTTCATTCGCCTCGCAGTTTTCAGGTGCAATGGGTTTGTTATTGGCGGGAGCTGCAGTTTTGCACGCTGATCCGTTGTTGGATTTGCAATTAAATATCGAACCGCCGGGAATTTCCAATGAATTTGTGGCTACGCCCGCACTTTCATGGGACGCGGAAGCGGGCGTGTCCTATACCGTGCAGGTTTCGACCAACCTTGCTGACCCGGATGCCTGGAATGACGTGGAGGTTGCGGCCAAATCCACAGCCGGTCCCCTGAAATGGATGTCACCGGAGACCATCAAAGATCAGAGGTTTTATCGACTCGTGACCCGTCCGGCGATTTATGACGTTCAGCCCGCGCTCGTGAATTCGGATGATACCAATGCCTATCTTTACATCGTCGGCCAATTGCTGCCGGGCAATTCAATCGTAGTGATCAACGGACAAAACTTCGCCCTCGAAAAAATTGGCGAAGGCGACTTTGGGGTGGTCTATCGCGTTTCGCTCATTGGTCTTCCTCCGGACACGGCGATCGCCGGAACCATTTCCGTGCTCGACGCCGATACAAGCGATGAGGTCGCGACCTATAAGCTGGAGAGCGGCTTTATTTACGCCACCCAGCCGTCTTCGGAGATGTTGCAGGGGCCGCCCGACGAACCGCCCGCCAGCCCGCCAGCAAGCGCCTTTCGTTCCAAGAAAAGTTACGATTATTACCAGGCAGCTTCTGATTCGGCTGCTGCGCGCGCTGGAAATTCCGGAGTGGAATTGCCGAATGTGCCGAACTCCGGAGTGGGAACGCCTGCTTATATTTTCGGGCACGACCCGGATGAAGATTGTGACGATATCTCTGATGCGAGCGGCGAATTTCGTTGTCGGCAAACCGACCTTGCCATTCCCGGCGCCTGCCTTGATTTTGCATGGACCCGCACGTATCGCTCGCGGACCGGCTCCACCACGGCGCAGGGCGCGGGCTGGGATTTTTCCTACAACGTCAGCCTCACGCAAAACGGCGACGGCACCATCACACTTCATCCAGGAAATGGCCGCGCGGACACATTTTATCCGGACGGCACGAACGGCTGGTTCCGTGATGAATATTTTTGCCAGATCATTGACTTAAATGCGGATGGCATGCCGGACGTGCTGTTTGCCGACACGAGCCGGTGGCTGTTCAATCCGCTGGCTACCGGCGGAGCCGCCGGTAAACTGGCTCAAGTCATTGATCGCAACGGAAACACCATTTCGCTCAACTATGACGGCAAGGGTCGGCTGACGGAAATTGTGGACGATCTTGGACGCACCAACACCTTGGCTTACAATTCCAGCGGCAAGATTGAATCTGTGACGGATTTCTCGGGCCGCGCGGTGCGCTACGAATACGACACCGACGGCAATCTCGCCGCCTGCATTTCGCCGCCCACTTCCGATTTCCCCGGCGGCATCACCAATCGCTACACCTACACGAGCGGCAACAGCGACGACCGGCTGAACCACAATTTGCAGACGTGCGTGGATGGCAAGGGCCAAACATGGCTGCAAATCAATTATCAAGCGACCAGCGATCCGGCTTCGATTGACTTCGACTGCGTGGATAACGTGCAAACTTTCAGTTCCGGAGGCGTGCTGTGTTCCACCTCGCATTTGCGGCGTTTTTCGCAAACGCCATCACCGACGAATAATTTTGCCGTCATCAAAGCCATCCGCCACGACGGCGTCGGCAACGTGACCGAATCTTTTTACGATTCGCGCGGACGCTGCGTGCGCGAACTGGATTACACGGGCCGCTGCGATCCCAATTCGCCGGTGACAGAATCCGTCAACCGCCCGACCGGCAAACTGCGCGCGGAAGATCCGGATTATTTTGAGACGCAATGGACGTGGAATGCCGATTCGCTTTGCGCAAATGAAACGCTGCCGGATGGCGAAATCATGGAATACACCTACCAACGGGCATTCAATCAAAACGCGAGCCGCAGCAATAACTCAGGACTGATTGACGACCATTTGCACAACGGCGATTTGCGCGTGGCGCGTCTCCTCGCTATGCCCGGAACCGGCGGCGATTTGGATGGCGACGGCGCGCCGGACATCAGTGATTTGTCGTGGCATTTTGATTACGATCCGCGGTTTGGTTCGCCTGCGTCGCTAGGGCGCACTCGTTACCACGGCTGGGATGGAACGATTAAAGGATGGCTGGTAATTCCGGAAGGCAACGGCGTAGCCAGCAAATCCAAAGGCACCGGCGCCGATCCGAATCGCACCGCTGGAAGTTCGGGCCTTGCTCTTCTTTTTCAGGAAGAACCGTGGATGCACCCGAGCTTGGATAACCAATCTAAGGCGCATATCGGCGTTCCGTGGATGGGAAACAATCCATCCGTTCCTCACAATGCCATCGTGCCGACGCCAAAAGCTCACGCAATTAACACCAAGGGCGCGGGGACAAACGGTCGGGTCGCAATTAAATCCAAGGGAAC
>DASTWS010000007.1:0-94705 GCA_035776755.1 Verrucomicrobiia bacterium | reverse complement strand
AGCGTCGAACAACGTTGTATCCGGAACAACGAACGTAACCATCATTACCACCGCTGGGTTAATCAGCCACACGACAACGATTGCCCTCACACTAACAGCACCAGTCAACACATCGCCGATACTTGATCCGATTGCGGACCAAACCGTGAACGTCGGTCAAACCGTCGCCTTCACCGCGAGCGCCTCGGACACGGATCAACCGCCGCAGACGCTCACGTTCGCGCTGCTCGCCGGTGCGACCAATGCGACGCTGGATGCCAACAGCGGCGCGTTCTCATTCCGTCCGCTCGTCACGCAGGCGGATTCGACGAACAACTTTACGCTGCAAGTTTCCGACAACGGTTCGCCCGGCTTGAGCGCGACACAGAGTTTTGCCGTCGTGGTAAATCCGCTTTCCGCCCCGGACATCAGCAATATTTCTTTTGCCGGTGAACACATCAGTTTCGATATCAGCGGCCAGAGCGGGCCGGATTACGCGGTGGAAACTTCAACCAATCTCATGCAGTGGAACACGGTATTCGTCACCAACTCGCCGGCGTTGCCATTCATTTGGACTGATACAAATGCCACGGACCCGCAGCGATTTTACCGTATCAAGCTCGGCCCGCCGTTGCCTTAAGCGCTGGTGTAATTCCCGGGCGCAACTATGTCCGCGCGACGGGATCAGTCGCAGCGGTCCGGCGTATGAACGCATGCGGAAAATTTAAGTGGCAGCAATTTCGGAGGTTGCCGCGGCTTTCAGAGCAGCCGCGTTCCAGTTCGCAGTTATTATTTTTTATGAAGAGCAAACTGTTGACAGCATTGGTTTTCGTAGCGGGCAATTGCATTGCGCTGGCCCAAACAAATCAACCGGCGGACGATTGGAAGCCGGCGTTTTCCAACATGCCCGGCCAGGAATTTCCGCAGGTAAATCCGGAAGGCCGCGTTCGCGTCCGACTCCGCGCGCCGGACGCCCAAAACGTGCAGCTCAACATCAGCGGCGTGAAATTCCCGATGACCAGGGACGCAAATGGCGTCTGGATGGGTGATTCCGCGCCGCAGGACCAGGGCAATCATTATTACGGCCTGGTGGTGGATGGCGCCGAGGTTCCGGATCCGAACGGCTCGTTTATCTTTGGTTCCGGCGCCTGGCGCACCGACGTTGAAATCCCCGCCAGCGACCAGGATTTTTATGCACTGAAAAATGTGCCGCACGGTCAGTTGCGGGAGCTTTATTATTTTGGCAAAACCAGCAACGCGATTCGCCATAGTTTTGTCTATACACCACCAGGTTATGACAAAGACCCGAACCAGCATTACCCGGTGCTCTATCTGTTGCATGGCTACAACGAAAATGAGACAGGCTGGAGTCACCAGGGTCACGCGGGATTCATCATGGATAACCTGATTGCGGAAGGCAAAACGCGGCCATTCATCATCGTCATGGAAAACGGCGGCGCCACGACGCGTCCGGGTTTTACGCCGCGCCGCGCGCCGGGGGCCGACGGAAAACCACACATGATTTTTGATTTCAGCGTTTTTGAGCGCGAATTGATCGAGGACGTGATTCCATTTGTTGACGCGAATTTTCGCACCATTGCCGACCAGCCGCATCGGGCGCTGGCCGGTCTTTCGATGGGCGGGATGCAGACGCACGTGATTTCGCTGAAACATCTCGACACTTTTTCTTATATCGGCATTTTCAGTGGCGGCAGTATTTCGACCAACGAAATCAAGGACCTTCCCGCGTTCAAGCAGAAGGTCAAACTTGTGTTTGTCAGTTACGGCAGCCGCGAAAACGACGCGGCCGGCAAAGCGGATGTGGCGGAATTGAAAGCAGCCGGCATCAACAGCGTCTTCTACGAATCGCCCAACACCGCTCACGAATGGCAAACCTGGCGGCGCAGTCTGCACGAATTCGCGCCGTTGCTGTTCAAGGAGCCATGAAGCGCTTACAGAAAAAGCCAGACGCTTTCGCTTTGCATTTGGCGTGACGAAAAAATAGTCCGGAGAAATGAATCCAATAAAGTTCGCCACATATGGGTTGGCTTTGTTATCTGCGTGCTTTTGCCACGCCCAGCCCTATTTCATTTCACCGTTGGGCAAGGACACGAATCCTGGCACGCTGAAAAAGCCGTTTGCCACACTGCAACGCGCGCAACAGGCCGTGCGACAAAAACGCGGCGACGTTTTCCTGCGCGGAGGAACTTACTATCTGTCCGCGCCGCTGGTGTTTACGGCGGAAGATTCCGGCACGAAAGACGCGCCGGTGATTTTTCAAAATTATCAAAATGAAAAACCAGTTATCAGCGGCGGCTTCCGGCTTGAAAATTTGAATTGGCAGCCGTTCACGAATGGAATTGTTCAGGCGCAGGTCCCGGCGGATTTGCAGACAGAAGAAATTTTCGTCAATGGCGAGCGTCAAATTCTTGCGCGTTACCCGAACTTCGATGCGAAGGCAAAATACTTCGACGGCTTCACCTCCGGCGCGGACATTCAGCGGCGCGTCGCCCGTTGGACAAATCCGGCCGGAGGTTATTTGCACGCGATGCATCCCGCGCTCTGGGGCGATTTCACCTGGCGGATCACCGGCAAAGATGCGAAGGGCAATTTGACTTTGACGGGCGGCTGGCAAAACAATCGCGGCGGCGGCATCAACGAAAATATCCAATTTGTGGAAAATATTTTTGAGGAACTGGACGCGCCTGGTGAATGGTTTCTCAACGCTAAAACGCACACATTGTATTTCTATCCACCCGCCGGAGTTGATTTGAAAACCGCGGTCGTGGAAGCCACGCGCCTGCGCACGCTCGTGGAATTTCGCGGCGACGAAAAAAACCCGGTAAAATTCGTCATGCTGCGCGGCCTGATTTTCCGTCAGGCGGCGCGCACGGTGATGGAAACGCGTGAACCGCTTCTGCGCTCAGATTGGGCAATCTATCGTGGCGGTGCGGTTTTTTTCAACGGCGCGGAGGATTGCTCGCTGGAAAACAGTTTCATTGGCCAGGTTGGCGGCAACGCGGTTTTCGTCAACAATTACAACCGCCGCATCGCGATTCGCGGCACGCAAATCGTCAAGGCGGGCGCGAGTGGAATCTGTTTTGTGGGCGATCCGAAAGCCGCGCGCAGTCCGCTGTTCAATTATTATCAAACTCAACCGCTGGAAAAAATTGACCGCACGCCCGGGCCGATTGGAAACAATTTTCCAGCGGATTGCTTGGTGGACGATTGTTTGATTCATCAGACCGGCCGCGTGGAGAAACAATCCGCCGGCGTCGAGATTGATCTCGCTCAAAACATCAGTGTCCGGCACTGCTCAATCTACGATATGCCACGCGCGGGCATCAACATCGGCGACGGCTGCTGGGGCGGACACGTCATCGAATTTTGCGACATTTTTGACACGGTGAAGGAAACCGGCGATCACGGCTCGTTCAAC
Source organism: Verrucomicrobiia bacterium (assembly GCA_035776755.1). Taxonomy (GTDB): domain Bacteria; phylum Verrucomicrobiota; class Verrucomicrobiia; order Limisphaerales; family UBA11358; genus UBA11358. Next base: position 91,287 of record DASTWS010000007.1, on the reverse strand, counting down.
TCATGGGGGCGCGATCGTTTTTGGCGGCCCAACGTTGACGAAGTGAACGCGGAGGTGAAGCGAGCGCCGGATTTGCCGTTGCTCGACGTGGTAAAACCAATTGTGCTGGCCAACAATCGCTGGCGCTGCGATCACGGCTGGGACATTGACCTTGATGACGGCTCGTCGAATTACATCATCACGAATAACCTTTGTTTGCACGGCGGCATCAAAAATCGCGAAGGTTTCAAACGCGTCGTCGAAAATAATATCCTCGTGAATAACAGTTATCATCCACATGTTTGGTATGACCAGTCCGGCGACATTTTCTGTCATAACATTGTTTGGACGGCATATCGTCCGGCAAACATGCATGCTCCGCCGTGGGGCGCGGAAATGGATTTTAATTTGAGGCAGGATTTTGGCGCGACGAACAGCCGGACGGCGACACGATTGCAAGGGCAGAGCGGACGCGATAAGCATTCCATTGTGGCTGACGCGCAGTTTATTGATCCGGCGCACGGCGATTATCGCGTGAAAAAAGGCTCGCCCGCACTGGCGCTCGGCTTTGTGAATTTTCCGATGAGCCAATTCGGTGTGCAGAAACCGGAATTGAAAGCCATTGCGCGCACACCGGAATTGCCGGAGCCGGGCACGGCCGCGGTTGTTGCGGGCACCCGTCCTGCGGCTGCGGCGACATGGCTCGGAGCGAGCGTGCGGAATATAGCGGGCGAAGGCGAAATGTCTGCGTTCGGCTTGTCCGGCGTGACCGGAGTGTTGGTATTGGAAGTTCCAGCCAATTCAGCGCTGGCCAAAGCCGGACTGCAAAAGAATGATGTCATTCTTTCGGTGAATGGGGAAGAGACGGCGGACACGGCGGCATTGGCCCAGCAAGTGACGAGATTGTCTGCTTCCTTGAAGATCGGCATTTCCCGAGATCAAAAGGATATGGTTGTTCAGATAAATCCGTGAACTGCGTGGGAAGATTTATACGGGCCGAATCGATGAAAGGGAAGCGCCGGTCTGCAGAAATTGCAAACCGGCATGTTGATGAAGAATAATTGTGATTGCCGCCATCGCGCAATCAAAGGCCCGGAATCGGAGCCAGGTAAGATTGTCCTAACAGCGCATTGACCGAAGCCTGATCAAGAATAGCACCGGTGTTTGGGTCGAAGGTTTCGTAGGGAATATCCCAGGCGGTTGAGTATATGCCGCGGCTATTCAGGGCATTATGCATGAAATAATTCCAATAGGTTGTCGAATTGACATTTTGCGTAATGTATTGGCCGGTTAAGTCCGATTCTGCCGGTTTTGGTGTCGCGCGCCATTCACCGCAGAGCACCGGGATGCCGCTGTTCACAAAGGCTTTTGCCTCGTCCAGTTCGGCATTTACATAATCCTCTTCACCCCAGGCTGCATTGCGGTTGGCCAGGCCGGTGGTGTGGTAGGCGGAGCCCCAAAAGTAATACATCGCACCCCATGAGGCATCGCTGGTCAACTGGGTGAATTGAAACGGATCGTAAAAATGCACCTCAAGCATCACGTGGTGCGCCGAATCGGTGGGCATGGTCACCCAGTTGTAGGAATAGTCAATACTCGTGCTTGGACCTTGAACCACGAGCCAGCGGGTGGCGTTGTTGCCGCCGGTGGCGCGGACGTAATTGACCCAGTTCTGGAAGTATTGATACAAAACGGCTGTTTGCGCCGCCGTGTTGGCAGGCGGTTCATTGGCGCAGGCAAAAAGCAGATGGGTGTCATAGTTCTTGAAGTGGTCAGCGACCTGCGTCCACATGTTCTGCATCTTGGAGTTGATTTTGCTGTTGTATCTGTTGAAGTTGCTGTTGTCGAACCAGCCGCCGTCCCAGTGATCGTTGATGATCACATAGAGACCGTCTGCGATGCACCAATCCACCAATTGCTGGACTTGCGCCATGTAGGTCGGATCAATGACACCGTGACGGTCCGTGTGAGTGATCCATGCGCAGGGGATGCGCACGGTGTTGAATCCGGCGGCTGCGACCGCGTTGACCATTGCCTGACTTGGTGGCGTGCCCCAACAACCGACGCCGCAGGTGGCTTCCATGGCATCACCGAAATTGATGCCATGGCTTGGAGATGGAAGCTGCGCAAATGCGATGGGCGAAACCATCAGTAAACCCGTTATTGCAGGCATTATTACTTTCAAGGGGTTGTTCATATACATACCTTTCTTTTTTGTTGGTTCTTAACAGTGCAGACAGCGATGAAGATAGTGCTGGTCTGGAGTTAAGTGGTTACGCCAGGACATTTACCATTGCTTAAATCAGCCAGCCAGTCGTGAAAGTTAACTATGCGGTTTGCCGGAATCTTTAACGCGCGCAAAAAGTTTAAAAGCAAAATCTTGTGACGACGAACAAACTACTGTCATCGTGAAAAATGATGACAATCTTTTTCGGTGAGCATGACTTATTTTTAGAATATGCGACCAACCTTTAGTGCACTTGTGGCTTCGTTGTTTTTGTCCACGGTGATGGTTTATGCTTCAGACGACCAGAGGATTTATTCCGGCCGGTTCGACAACGGCTGGGGCGATTCGTGGTCGTGGATGCCGCGTTACGCCACAAACGATCCGGTCTTTACGAGCAATGTGGTTTTCGTAGCCAGCAACTCGATGGCACTGGTTCCCGGCGGTAATTGGCAGGCATGGTGGCTCAAGACGGGCGCCAATGTGGACACAACGATTTACACGAACATCAGTTTCTGGATCAACGGTGGCGCGACCGGCGGACAAACGATTTCAGTTCAGGGCGAATTGAATGGTTCAAATTCGGGACTTCCATCCGTTCAAGTGACCGCTCCGGCGAATTCGTGGAAATACGTCTCCATTTCCCTCTCATCGCTGGGCATCAATAACAAAGCAAATCTAACCGGTTTTCAAATCGGCAACCAGACCTCCACGGATCCATTTTTCATTGATGACATGCGTTTGGTCGCCGCGCCTGCGCCTGCGACGGTTCAGGTGAACGTCAACGCCGGCCAGACCGTGCGCACGGTGGACGGCAAAGTGTTTGCCATCAATCAAGTGGCCTGGGACGGCAGTGTCAATTCCGCCGCATCCGTTTCGATTCTCAACAACATCGGCGCGACCTGTTTGCGCTGGCCGGGCGGAAGCTGGGGTGACGGTTATCACTGGACCAATGAAAATTTGAGCGCGGGCGACACGAGCCCTCGCTATTGGGGTTCATTTTCCCCGGATTTTATTCAGCTCGCCACGAACACGCATTGCCAGGCATTTATCATTTGCAATTACGGCACCAGCGGGCCGGAAGAAGCGGCGTATGGCGTGCGCATGTTCAACATCACGAACCATTGCAATTTCAAATACTGGGAAATCGGGAATGAGGTCGGCGGATTTTGGGAATGGGACTGGAATACCAACGCGCCTTACAAGGCGCACGATCCCTGGACCTACGCCATGCGCTTCAAAGATTATTACACTCAAATGAAAGCCGTTGACCCAACGATCAAAATCGGCGCGGTGGCCGACATCACGGAAGACGGCACGGTAAACAATTACGATCATCCCGTCGTCAATCCGCGCACCGGCGTCACGCATTATGGCTGGACGCCGGTGATGTTGACCTACATGCGGAGCAACAATTGCCTTCCCGATTTTGTGATTGAACACAGCTACGGCCCGACGGCGGGTGACACACAGGATTTGCTCTGGTCAAAAGGCTGGGCGACTGACGCGGCAAATTTGCGCCAGATGCTCAACGATTATCTCGGTAGTGCCGCCACCAACGTCACGCTGGAAGTCACCGAGAACGGCATGGGCGGCGACAAACAATATGTGAGTCTTCCGGGCGGCCTGTTTTTTGCCGACAGCATCGGGCAGATTCTGCAAACGGAATTCAACTCGCGCGTCTGGTGGGACATGCACAATGGCGGGGGCGCTATTACCGATCCCGACCCGGCGTTCTACGGCTGGCGCAAAGACGGCAACGGCAATTACATTTCCGACGGAGGAATTGTCAACGGCGACGGCGTGGGCGCCAATGGCTACCCGACCTATTATGCGGCTAAATTGCTGACGCATTTTGCCAAAGACGGAGATACGGTGGTTTCCGCATCAAGCGATTACGAACTGCTGGCAACTTACGCCGTCAAGCGAACCAACGGCGCGCTGACGTTGCTCGTAATCAATAAGAGTTCTTCGTCCAATCTTGTCGCTAATTTCAATCTGTCCGGCTATCTGCCATTCACGAACGCCACCGTTTACAGTTATGGCATTCCGCAGGATGAGGCGGCGCGGACAGGCATCGGTTCGACGGATATTCAAACCAACAGTGTCAGTTTTCAAAGCTCATCGCTCACCTTCGCCCCGTTCTCCATGTCAGTGGTGGAATTAAGTCCCGGCAACGGGCCGCCACTTGCGCCGGCGAATTTAGTGGCAATCGGTTCTAATACGACGGTCGCGCTCACCTGGTCTGTGGCCGGCGGCGCCGACAGCTACATCATCAAACGCAGCACCACCAGTGGCGGAAATTATTCCACGATTGCAACTGGAATAAGTTCGACCAGTTATCTCGACACTGGTTTGCTTAACGGCGCGACGTATTATTATGTCGTCGCCGCAACCAATAGCTATGGCGTCAGCCCGGATTCCGCCGAAGTTGCCGGGACGCCGATGATGAAACTCGCCGGCACGGTCATCGGTTCGTCAGGCTCATGGGGTAATTCCGGCAACTCGATTACCAATGCGTTCGATGGAAACACCAACACGTTCTACGACGCGGTGAACGCCAGCGGCGACTGGGCCGGACTGGATTTGGGCAGCGGCGCGGCGACAGTTGTGGCGCAAATCAAATACTGTCCTCGCGCGGGTTTTGCGTCGCGGATGGTTGGCGGACAATTTCAGGGAGCCAACGTCGCTGATTTCAGCAGCGGCGTGACTACCTTGTTCACGGTTGCCAGCACACCGTCGGATGGCGCAATGACCGTCGAGGTGGTGACCAACACCACAAGTTTCCGCTACTTGCGCTATATCGGTCCCGCCAGCGGTTATTGCAATGTCGCTGAAATCGAATTCGACGGAGCCGACGCAGCCCTTCCTGCCGCGCCGACGAATTTGACCGCGACGATCGGCGACGCGAGTGTAGCGCTCAACTGGTCTGCTTCGTCGAACGCGACAAGTTATTACATCAAGCGATCAACCGTGAGCGACAGCGGATTTGCCACGATTGCCACCAACACGAGCCTCGCCTTCACCAACACCGGCCTGGCGAATGGCACGTTGTATTACTTTGTTGTCAGCGGAGTGAACCCGGAAGGGGCGGGAACCAATTCCGTGGAAGTCAGCGCCCGGCCGACTTCGTTCGCTCCGACGCAACTCGGTTTTGCCATTGGCGGCAATCAGATTGAATTCAACTGGCCGGCGGATCACACTGGCTGGCAATTGCAGTCGCAGACCAACGACCTCGGCGCCGGCCTCGGCACAAATTGGGTTGACGTTACCAGTTCGGCACAAACCAACCAGATGACTATGCCGCTGAATTCAAACGGCGGAATGGTGCTCTTCCGATTGGTCCGGCCTCAGGATTAAATTTTGGAAAATGAATTTATGAAATCGATAGGAATCAAGATTGTCCCAGTTGTCCTGGCCGTTCTCGTCAGCACGGCGCTGGCGCAAGAGAAACCCGAACAAGTTTCGGCGCAGCGCGCCCGGGACAATTTCGCCCGGCCGATTGTGCTCGCCGCGGATGATGTTCGCGCCTTTCCGGACGCGCCGGCCGGTTTCGACAAGCTTCATGCCGGAAAATTGTTGGGCTGCACCGAAGTGTTTGAATATAACTCGACGGTGACCGGGACAACCCGCCACGCCGTCGTTTACCTGCCGCCGGATTACTCTTCCGCTAAAAAATATCCCGTGCTCTACCTCCTCCACGGCATTGGCGGCAACGAATGGGAATGGAGCGGTTACGTTCATGCTGACGCGATTATTGACAATCTCATCGCTGCCGGGAAAGCGAAGCCGATGATTGTCGTGATGCCGAATGGCCGCGCATTGCCCGACGACCGCGTGCCGCCATCGGATCAAGTTTTCTCGCCCGAAAATGCCGCCGGCTTTGGCAAGTTCGAACGCGATTTGCTAGATTGTTTGATTCCCGCGATTCAGGCGAAGTATTCGGTCGGCACAAATCGCGAGCAGCGTGCGATTGCCGGACTTTCCATGGGCGGCGGACAGGCGTTGAATTTCGGGCTCGGGCATCTCGACACGTTCGCATGGATCGGCGGATTTTCACCGGCGCCCAACACCAAATCGCCGGCCGAACTCGTGCCTGATTCCGCTGCGGCGTGGACGCAATTGAAACTGCTCTACCTTTCCTGTGGCAATAAGGACGGCCTCATCAATATTTCGCAAGGCGTTCACCTCTATTTGAAAGAACACGATGTTCCGCACATCTGGAACGTGGACGATCAGCCCCACGACCGGGGGACGTGGGCTAATAATCTTTACCATTTCACGCAGCTCATTTTCCAGACATCGCCCCCAACCAATTCACTGCAACTCCCGCCCATCGCCGCTGGCCCGTTCAAACCGGACTGGAATTCGCTCACGAATTACCAGTGCCCGGAATGGTTCCGCGACGCGAAGTTCGGCATCTGGGCGCATTGGGGACCGCAATGCCAGCCCGAACACGGCGACTGGTATGCGCGTAGCATGTATCAGGAAGGCAGCGACGACTATAAAACGCACATCGCCGAATACGGCCATCCTTCGACGAACGGTTTCAAGGACGTGATCCACGTCTGGAAGGCGGCTCAATTCGATCCCGACAAGCTGCTGAAATTTTACAAGGAGAACGGCGCGAAAATTTTCATGGCGCTGGCCGATCACCACGACAACTTCGATCTTTGGAACTCCAAGTATCAACCGTGGAACTCGGTTAATGTCGGCCCGCATAAGGATTTGATCGGCGGCTGGGCAGCGGCGGCGCGCAAAAACGGACTGCGTTTCGGCGTCAGCGTTCACGCTTCGCATGCTTGGACGTGGTATGAACCCGCGCAAGGCGCGGACACGAACGGCCCGTTCGCCGGCGTGCCTTACGATGGCAAACTGACCAAGGCGGACGGGAAGGGGAAGTGGTGGGACGGCCTGGACCCGCAGGATCTTTATGCGCAAAACCACAAGCCCGGCGATCAATCGCATTGGGGCTGGTGGGATTGGAATCCCAAGACGGGCGCGACTGTTCCCGACGCGGCTTACATGGAAAAATTCTTCAAGCGCACCCAGCAGTTGTGGGACGATTATCATCCCGACCAAATTTATTTTGACGACACCGTGCTGCCGTTTCATGGCGTCACGGATGAAATCGGTCTGAATCTCGCCGCGCATTTTTACAACACGCGCCTCGACAAGGATGGCCGCACCGAAGCCGTGATAAATGGCAAATGGCTGAACGAAATGCAGCGGCGCGCGATGGTCTATGACCTTGAGCGCGGGCGGGCGAACGGCATTTTGCCGCAACCGTGGCAGACCGACACCTGTCTCGGTTCGTGGCATTACGACGCGAACATTTTCAAGTATCACTATTACAAAACCGCCCCTTCGGTGATCCGCATGTTGGCGGACATCGTGAGCAAAAACGGCAACCTGATGTTGAGCGTGCCGCTCCAGCGCGGCGGCCAGCCGGATTCGGATGAGATCAAAATCGTCCAGGAAATCGGCGCGTGGCTGAAGGTGAACGGCGAGGCGATCTATGCGACGCGTCCGTGGAAAATCTACGGCGAAGGTCCTTCCACCGAAGTGACCGAGAAGGGCACGTTTGATGGCCAGAAAGATGTGTCCGATAAACCGTTCACGCCAGAGGATATTCGCTTCACGCGGTCCAAAGACGGCAAGACGCTTTACGCCATCGTGCTGGAGATTCCGAAGAACGGGAGGGTCACCATCAAGTCGCTCGCCGCCACTTCGGAATTCTGGTCGGGAAAAATTGGCAGCGTGAAATTGGTGCGCGGCGACCGTTGGTTGGGCGACCAGAAATTGAAATTCACTCGCGACGAAACCGGTCTGCATGTCACGTTGCCTGAGAAGTTCGAGGGCAAAACCGCCTTCGCGCTGAAGATTCAACCTTGATGTGTCCATCGTGAAGGCGAAATCGGAAATGCAACTCTGTTGACCATGAAAAATATTTTGAAGATCGCCCGAATCCAGTTGCCATTTATTTTCGGAGCAGTCTTTTTTGCGACCAGTCTGTCCGCCGCCGAACGTGAAATTGTTTCTCCCGGCGGCGTTCTGAAGGTAATTGTCTCCGATGCCGATGGGTTGAATTACCGCGTCGAGGTGAAGGGCCAAACAATCCTGACCAATTCACCGCTCGGGTTGGAATTCAAAGACGGCACCAAGCTTGGTCCGGAGGCGACGATCACGAAGTCCGCAACGGAACGGCACAATGGCCAGTGGGAGAATCCCTTTGGCAATCGCCGTTCCGTGCGCGACCACTGGCGCGAATTGCGGCTGACGTTGCAGGAAACCGGTCCGACAGGGCGGACTTTCGGTTTGATTGTGCGCGCCTATGACGATGGCGTGGCGTTTCGTTATGACCTGCCTACGAATTCCGGGCTGGGACAATTTGTTTTGACGAACGAACTCACCGAATTTCGCTTTGCGGACGATTACCGCTGCTGGGCGGGCGGTGAATCGGCTTGCGCGGAGAACCAATATCCCGAAACGAGGTTGAGCGCCATTCCGACCGGTCAGCCGGGGCAGCCGTATCACAGTGTGCTGCCGTTGCTGGTGGAAACCCCGGTGGGATATTTTGCCATCGCCGAATCCGATCTGCTCGATTGGTCGGGCATGTCGCTGTCCGGCACGGGAACACCCGCCGTGAGAGTCGTGCTCGACGGGCGCTTTGACGGGAACGGCTTGGTGGCATCGTCCACTCCGCGGGTGAGTCCCTGGCGCGTGTTGATGTTTGGCCGGACGGCAGCGGATTTGGTGGGTTCGGATTTGATTGTCGCGCTGGCGACGCCGAGCCGGTTGAAGGACATTTCCTGGATCAAACCCGGCGCGTGCGCATGGGATGCGTGGTGGACGGGTATCAATCCCTTTGATTCCAACCCGCAACACCGCGCTGTGGACGCGCGGGGCACGACACCGTCGGACAAGGAATACATTGATTTGGCCGCCAGGATGGGCTGGCCGTATCAACTGATGGATTGGTATTGGTATGAAGGAATGACCGGCTACATGAAATCGCTCAACTCGCCGCCCAACGCAAAGCTTGCGGATTTCCGAAAGGTCGTTCCCGAGGTGAACATTCCCGAACTGATGGCGTATGCGAAGTCGAAGAACGTCCGCCTCCTCATCTGGGCGCATTCGCTCGACGTCAAAACATTCGGGGTGGATGCGACGTTGAAGTATCTGTCGGAATTGGGCTTCGCCGGGGTGAAGATTGATTTCATCAACAGCCAATCGCAGGAATCCGTCGAATGGTGCGAAAACGTCCTGGCGACCGCCGCGAAATATCATCTGCTGATTGATTTCCACGGCACCTACAAACCCACGGGGCTGGCGCGCACGTATCCGAATTTCATTACGCAGGAAGGCGTGCTCGGCAACGAATACAACAAGTTTGGCGAGGGCGTCATCACGCCGCAGCACACTGTCAATCTGGCGTTCACCCGCGCGTTGCTCGGACCGATGGATTTTACGCCGGGCGGATTTATCAATCGCGCGCCGAAGGATTTCAAAATCACCTCGCCCACCGAGGTCATGGGCACGCGCGCAAGGCAGTTGGCGATGACGGTGATTTATCCGAGTCCGCTGACGGTATTGTGCGACAGTCCAACCAATTACTTCGGCCAGCCGGGGATTGAATTCCTGCGGGCCATGCCGACGGTTTGGGACGAAAGCGTGGTGCTTTCGGGGGAAGTCGGAAAATCCATCGTCATCGCCCGCCGCTCCGGCCAACGCTGGTATCTGGCGGCGATGACCGGCAATGATGCCGCGCAGTTGCAAGTGCCGTTGAAATTCCTCGGCAAGGGAAAATGGACGTTGCGCGCCTATGCGGACGATCCTGGCTCGACCAATTATGAGGCCGTTTCCGAATCCACGCGCGAAGTGACGGCTAAAACAGTGTTGCCGCTTTCGCTCAATTCTGGCGGTGGCTTTGGTGGAATTATCAGCAAGGCAAAGTAAAAGCCAGGATGTTAAACCTATTCAAATTAAGATTGTTGGCATGGAGTTGCTTGCTCGCAACCTGCGGTATCGCCGTGTCCGCGCCAATTCCTTATGCCACGGAGCAGATGATTTCCAACGGCGATTCCGCCGCCGTCATCGCCGACAAGGCGGCGCATGTTCTGCCGCGTCCAAATCAGACGGAATGGATGCGGCTGGAGCGGACCTTCTTCCTCCACTTCGGCGTGAACACATTCAACGGCGTCGAGTGGGGCACCGGTCGGGAAGATCCTTCCATTTTCAATCCGACAGAACTGGACGCGAACCAATGGCTCAATGCCGTGACGAATTTCGGCGGCAAAATGATCGTGCTTGTTTGCAAACATCACGACGGGTTTTGTTATTGGCCGTCGCGTTATACGGATCACACAGTGGCCGCCAGTCCGTGGCGCGATGGAAAAGGTGATGAAGTTCGCGAAGTGGCCAACGCCGCGAAGGCGCACGGCGTCAAACTCGGCATTTATCTTTCGCCGGCGGATCTTTACCAATTGCGCACCAATCCAAAAAATCCGGGCGGCTACTACGGCGACGGCAGCAGCAATGTGCTTTCGGTCATTCCCACCGATCCGGCCAGTTTCAAGAGCGATCCAACGAAAGGCCGCACGCCGCCGCCAGGGCACAAGAGTTACTCCTACAACGTGGACGACTATAATCGTTACTTTCTGAACCAGCTTTACGAGTTGCTCACGGAGTATGGGCCGATTGAAGAAGTCTGGTTTGACGGCGCCAATCCCGATCCGAGCGTTCACGAGACTTACAATTACAACGCATGGTATGACTTGATCCGGCATCTTCAACCCAACGCGGTCATCATGGGCAAAGGTCCGGATGTGCGCTGGGTGGGCAACGAAGGCGGCGTGGGACGCACGACGGAATGGAGCGTGATTCCTTTGCCGACCTCGCCGGAGAAAAACCGTTGGCCTGATTTGTATGGCGACTTGGGCAACCGTGATAAACTCACGCCCGGCGCCCATCTCTGGTGGTATCCGGCGGAAGTGAACTTCACCATGCTCGCCAACGGCGCGTGGTTTTGGGCGCCGGGAAAACATGCGAGAAGCCTGTCGCAATTGTTTGACACTTACTTTACCTCGGTGGGACGCAACGCGAATCTCATTTTGAATCTTTCCCCGGACCGGCGCGGTTTGATTCCTGACGATGAACTGGACGCCTTGAGCCGGCTGTCGCAGTTGGTCAACGACACATTCGCCACCAACCTCGCTGCTGGCGGCAAGCTCGCCGCCGACAATTCCAATCACATCCATCCGCCGTCCCAAGCAATGGATGGGAACCTCGACACCTGGTGGGAAGCCCCGCCGGGACGCACGAACGGAGCCGTGACTTTGACGCTGCCGAAAGCTGTGTCCTTCGACGTCGTTTCGTTGCAGGAAGCGGTGGATCATCGCGGCCAACGAATCGAATCTTTTGCGATTGATGTATGGAACGGCTCCGACTGGGTCGTGGCGGAACACGTCGCGTCCGATGAACTCACCACCGTTGGCCATCGCCGGCTCATCCGGCTGAAGTCGCCCGTGACGACCGACAAGGTTCGCATCCGCATCACCGGTTCGCGCATGGAACCGACGCTGGCCGAAATCGGATTGTTCAAACAAGCCATCGCCGGTTTGCCGCCCGTCATTTCCAATCGCGACGCCAAAGGTTTAGTGACCATCAGCAACACCGGCGGTTGTAAAATGGTTTACACCGTGGATGGAACCGAGCCGACGGTAAACTCGCCGGTTTATATTGCGCCATTTGCACCGCCGTTGGGCAGCACTGTGCAAGCGGCCTGCCTGATGCCGAACGGCCAGATCGGCATTGTGGCGGCAAAAGCTTTTGTCGGTTTGCCGACGACCGGCTGGAAAGTGGTGGCAGTGGACAGTCAGGAAACCGCCGGGGCGGACAACTCCGCCGCCCGGGCCATTGATGGCGATTCATCCACGTTCTGGCACACGCGTTGGAATGAAGACTTGAAGCTGCCGCATTTCATCACGGTGGACATGGGCCAATCGCACCGGATTCGCGGGTTCGTCTACCTCCCGCGGCAGGACGGAAATCCCAACGGCACCGTCGAGAATTACCGTTTTGAAACGAGCATGGATGGAACCGACTGGACGACGAACGTCGTTTCCGGCACCTTCGCCAACATTCGAAACAATCCCTCGCTCCAACAGGTCAACTTTGCCCCGGTCAACGCCCGTTACTTCCGTTTCACGGCCTTGCGCGAGGTGAATGGAAACGGCCGGACGAGCGCGGCGGAAATTTCCGTGCTGCCGGCCGGAAGCGGGAATTAAGCCTTTAAACAGGGCGTTGGCAGTCTGTTTGTTTGAAATGAAACTCATGAAACTGTTTTCGATCCATTGGTTGCGCATCGGTTTTTTGCTGTGGGCGCTGGCAGTCCCGGCTTTGGCTCCCTTGACGACGATGGCTGCCGAACCGCCGGCCAAAATCAAACTGCTCATCATCGAGGGCGTGAGCAATCATGATTGGCAGCATCGGCTCGCGTTGGTGCGGAAGATTCTGGCGCGCGACGGATCGTTCGACGTGGATGTTTCAATCACGCCGTCCGAGCCGAACGATCCGGCGTGGGCGACCTGGCGGCTGGATTTTTCCAAATATGACGTGGTGCTTTCCGGCTACAACAATCTCGGCGGCAAGGCGCCGTGGCCGAGGGAAGTTCAACAGGCATTTGAGAAATATGTTCGCAACGGCGGCGGATTTTATGTTTATCACGAGGCGAACAATTCCTTTGCCGAATGGCCGGAATACAATCGGATGATCGGGCTGGGTTGGCGCAAAAAGGATTTCGGCAGCGCCATCATCGTGCGCCCCGACGAATCGCTGCAAATCATTCCGCCGGGGGAAGGCGACGACACCTGGCACGGCAACCGGTCGGATGTCGTGGTGCATCAACTCGGCGAACATCCCATTCATGCGGGTTTGCCCCGCGCTTGGAAGGCCGCCGACATTGAGGTTTATTGTTACGCGCGGGGACCGGCCACGAATCTTACCGTGCTGGCGTATGCTGCCAACGAGCAGACGCATCTCCAGTTTCCCATCGAATGGACGGTGCAATACGGCCAGGGCCGGGTGTTCGTTTCCACTTACGGACACGTCTGGGCGGATCAAAAAGATCCGAGAGGTATGAAATGCACGGCTTTTCAGACAATCATGGTGCGCGCCTTGAAATGGCTGGCGCACCGGCCTCCCGGCGATGTTGCGCCGGCGGATTTCCCCACTGCGGACAAAGTATCGCTGCGGGAGTGGTGACTGAAGGTGAATTATTGCGCCAGATCAAACAAATAATAATCACATGAGCAAATTCAAACACCATATCATCCAATCAACTCTTGCTGTCGCCGCCTTGATTTTGGCGGGCTGCGCCTCCAACCCGGAAATTCACAAGGGGCTGACGACCACCACGCCGGTGACCCAAAACCGGGATCACGCCATTTACGACTGGCCCACCCGCCATGCCGCCGTGCTTGAGTATAACCGCACGCATAAACCGGAGATCGTTCTCATCGGGGATTCCATCTGTCATTATTGGGGCGGCGAACCGGTGGCACCCAAAGCCTGGGCGCCAGATGTCTGGAAGCGCACCTTTGCCGGTTGGTCTGTGGAAAACCTCGGGTTCGGCTGGGATCGCACCGAAAATGTTCTCTGGCGAATCAACCACGGGGAATTGAATGGCATCTCGCCCAAACTCATCATCATCGGTATCGGCACGAACAACACCGGCATCAACAGTGCAAACGACATTGCCGACGGTATTGAAGCCATCTGTATGCGCACGCATGAATTGCAGCCGCAGGCAAAAATCCTGCTTTTGGGCATCCTGCCACGACGCGATGAAGGCCCGGCACGTCCAGCCATCACGGACCAGGTAAACCAAATTCTGCAGGCCAAACTTGGCGAGGTCTCATGGATTGACTACCACGATTTTGGCCCGGCCTTTCGTTATGCGGACGGCAGCGTGAATGCCGCGCTCTACGCCGATGGCGTGCATCCGAATCACGACGGCTATGAAATTCTTGGCAACCTGCTCCGTCAACAGATCGTCGAAATATTAAAGTGAGTTTTAGTCCGCGAAAGCGGAATGCCTGGAATTGCATCGCCGAAATTTCCGTGGCTACAATGAAGCCTCAAATGAAAATCATGTTGTCCGTTCTGAACCGAATCCTGGAAATCATTCCGCCGGGAACAGCCCGCTGTTTGCGGCTGACTGCGGTGGTTTTAATCGCCGCCGGAAGTTTGTGGCATCCGGTTTCAAGCGCCATTGCGGCGGATGAAATCTGCGCCAAGTGCGGACTAAACGTGAGCGTCAGCGGCGAGTTTTCGCATTACAAGGTGGATGACTCGGTTGCCATCGCTGGCGCGGGCGACAATGCCGCAGCCTTTCACGAGGAAATTTATGGCGGCAATTTTACGGTCACCATTTCCCATTTGCCCGCCGGAAAATACACCATTGTTATTGGCGAAACTGAAGTGTATGCGACGGCGCCGGGCGGGCGAATTTTCAACGTCTCGGCGGGCGATGTTTCATTGGCAAAAGATTTTGATATTGTTGCCACCGCCGGCGGCGCGAGAAAAGTTTGTTACATCACCGGCACGGTCGAGCACGAGGATGATTCGCTCAAAGGGCCGCTGAAGGTTTTGTTTTCAGCAGTCAAAGATAACGCGAAGTTCAACACGTTCGAGGTGAAAAATGCGGCGGGCGCATCGGTCGTTTCCTTCAGCGCGTCGGAACTGGCGGATCCCTATTCCGCCGTGGCGTCGCGCATTCCGGAAATCAGCACGCCGCCGATCTGGCGCGATCCATCGCATTCATTGAAAGATCGCGCGGAGGATTTGATCCGGCGCATGTCGCTGGCCGAAAAAGTGGCGCAATTGCAAAACGGTGCGCCCAGCATTCCAAGGCTCGGCCTGCCGGCTTACAATTACTGGAGCGAGGCGCTGCACGGCGTGGCAGCCAACGGCGATGCCACGGTGTTCCCGCAGGCCATCGGCGCGGCGGCAACGTGGGATCCGGCGTTGCTGCATCAGGAGGCGCACGTCATCGGCATCGAAGGTCGTGCGAAGTT
The DNA here is from genome assembly GCA_035776755.1 of Verrucomicrobiia bacterium. Taxonomy (GTDB): domain Bacteria; phylum Verrucomicrobiota; class Verrucomicrobiia; order Limisphaerales; family UBA11358; genus UBA11358. The sequence continues at coordinate 76,005 of DASTWS010000007.1, read as the reverse complement.
CAATGATTACGCCGCCAAATATAACGGCGACGCGAAATGGTTCGGCGGGCTGACGTTCTGGTCGCCGAACATCAACATCTTCCGCGATCCGCGCTGGGGTCGAGGCCAGGAAACCTACGGCGAAGACCCGTTCCTGAGCGGCACGATGGGCGTGGCGTTCATCCAAGGATTGCAGGGCAACGACCCGAAATACATGCTGGCGATGGCGTGCGCGAAACATTTCGCGGTTCACAGCGGCCCGGAACCGGAGCGTCATCGTTTCAATGCCGATCCGTCGCCGCGCGATTTGTATGAGACGTATCTGCCGCAATTCGAAATGGCCGTGAAGGAAGGCCACGTGGGTGGCGTCATGGGTGCTTACAATTCGGTATTCGGTGTGCCGTGCTGTGCGAGCACGTTGCTGCTCACCGACATTTTGCGCCAGCAATGGGGATTCGATGGCTACGTGGTTTCCGACTGCGACGCGATTCATAACATCTGGGAAAAACGCGATCACCATTATGTGGCCACTCCCGAAGAAGCCGCCGCCATCGCGGTGAAAGCCGGTTGCAACCTCTGTTGCGGCGGCGATTACAATGCGCTGGTTCGCGCGGTGCAAAAGGGTTTGATCACCGAAAAGCAAATTGATGACGCGCTTTACCATGTGTTGTGGACGCGCTTCAAGCTCGGCCTGTTCGATCCGCCGCAGGATTGTCCTTATTCCAAGATCACCATCGCGGACAACGACACGCCCGAGCATGAGGCTCTGGCGCTGAAAGTGGCCGAGGAATCCATTGTGCTGTTGAAGAACGACGGCGCGTTGCCGTTGAACCGCTCGAAGATCAAGCGCATTGCCGTGATCGGTTCGAATGCCGATTCCGTTTCGATGTTGCACGGTAATTACAACGGCACCGCCTCGCATCCGATCACCATTTTGAACGGCATCCGGCAATTGGCCGGCACGAACATCGAAGTGACTTATGCTGCGGGTTGCCCGCTGGCATTGAAGGTGGATGGCTCGAACAAACCCAGCCAGGAAGCGATTGACGATGCCGTTGCGAAGGCCAAAGCGGCTGATGTGGTGATTTATGTAGGTGGTATCAGCGCGCGGCTCGAAGGCGAGGAAATGAGTCGTGACAACGCGTTTGTCGGTTTTGACGGCGGCGACCGGACGAAGATCGAACTGCCGTCGGTGCAGACGGATTTGATCCGGGCGCTGGCGGCCACGGGCAAGCCGGTGATTCTGGTGAATTGCAGCGGCAGTCCGATGGCGATGCCGTGGGAAGTGAAACACCTGCCCGCGATTTTGCAGGCGTGGTATCCGGGCGAGCAGGGCGGACGCGCGGTGGCTGAAATCCTGTTTGGCAAGGTCAATCCCAGCGGACGCCTGCCGCTGACGTTCTATGCCTCGACAGCGGATCTGCCGAGCTTCACGGATTATTCGATGAGCAATCGCACGTATCGCTACTTCAACGGGCAGCCGGAATTCGCGTTTGGCCACGGCTTGAGCTACACGAAGTTCAAATTCAGCAGCGGCAAATTGGACTCGAAAACGGTTTCCGCCGAGGGCACGGCGCACATTTCATTCACTGTGAAAAACACCGGCAAACACGACGGCGACGAAGTGGCGCAGGTCTATTTCCGACACGTGAATTCCAATGTGCCGCAGCCGAAACTTGAATTGTGCGGATTCCAGCGCATTCATTTAAAACAGGGTGAAGCCGGCAAGATCACCATCGAAGTCCCCGCCGAACGCCTGCGTTATTGGGAAACTGAGAAGAAGCAATACATGGTGGCGCCCGGCGATTATGAATTCCTGATTGGCGCGGCTTCGGACGACATCCGGCTTGAATTGCCGTTAGCGGTCATCGCGGAATAAGAGAAAGGATGGAGCATGTTGAGAATAGCGTAAGGCTGTTTCCGGAAAGGAGACGGATGGCCGGTTTGCATTTGCTGTCCCTGCATTTCAGGATTATGATGATGGCATTGCCACAGCGATTTTCACAGGCGGCATATCGTGAAAACTAACGACAATCATTCCCGGCGCGTTCGGGCTAAAATAAAGCCTGTGGATATTACTGTTTCGATTGTCGAGGACGATGCGCCGGTGCGGGACGTTTTGACCGGTTGGATTCGCGAGGCGAATGGCTTCAAATGCATCGGCGTGCATGAGAATGCCGAAATCGCACTCGCCGCCTTGCCGGAGGAAAAACCATCTGTTGTGCTCATGGATATCAATATGCCCGGAATGAGCGGCATCGAATGTGTTCGTCGCCTCAAGCCGCAAATGATGGACACGCAGTTTGTGATGCTTACCGTGTATGAAGATCCCGATCATATTTTTAAAGCGTTATCTTCCGGCGCCAGTGGTTATTTGCTCAAGCGCACACCGCGCGCTGAATTGCTTGCGGCCGTTCGGGATGTGCATGTTGGCGGCTCGCCGATGAGCAGCAACATCGCGCGTAAAATCGTCCAATCTTTCCAGCGATTCAGTCCCACTTCGCCTGCGGAACCCGACAGCCTTTCACCGCGAGAGCGGGAAGTTTTGGAATTGCTCGCCCGCGGCTATCTCTACAAGGAAATCGCTGATTCATTGCATATCAGCGTGCCGACGGTCAACACACACATCCGCCGCATCTACGAAAAACTGCATGTCCGTTCGCGTTCTCAAGCGGTGGCAAAATTCACGCACATTCCCAACGCTGCTGCCGCGGAATAAATGACGTTCGTTCCGCTTTGAGCGTGGTGATTTTCCATGACAATCTGCCGGGTAAAAAACTCAAGCCATGAAATTAACGGCCAAAATTCTTTTCACATTATTTTTTACCGTCAATCTGACGGCAATTTCCGCGGAATTGAATCCGCTTTTTCAGAACAATGCCGTTCTGCAATGCGACCGGCGCGTGCCGGTTTGGGGCACGGCGCGCGATGGCGAAAAAATTACCGTGACGTTCGGCGGCCAGAGCGTTTCCACGGTCGCCTCGAACGGCGTCTGGAAAATTTGGCTCAATCCGATGAAAGTAAACGCGACGCCACAAGCGTTGACCGTGCGCGGCGATACGACTGAAGTAATCACCAATGTTCTCGTCGGAGAAGTCTGGGTTGCCGGCGGACAATCGAATATGGAACGCCAGCTCGGCTTGCGCGCCGGACAAAAGCCAATCGCCAATTGGGAACAGGAAGTTGCCGCGGCGAATTATCCGGAAATCCGCCAGTTTTATGTGCCAGAGGTAAAATCCTTCACGCCACAAACCACCGTGAAGGGCGATTGGGCGGTTTGTTCGCCGAAGACGGTCACCAATTTCACCGCGGTTGGTTACTTTTTTGCCCGCGACTTGTTTCGCGACCGCCATGTTCCCATTGGCATCATTTTCAGTTCCTGGGGCGGCACGCCGGCCGAAGCGTGGGCCAGCGAAGGTGCGTTGGAAAAAATTCCTGACTTTGTCCCGCAATTGGCGGAATTGAAAAAAGTTGTCGCCGATCCGGTGGCGGCACGGCAGGAAATTCAGGCGCAGCAGGAAGCGTGGTATCAGAAAGTTGATCCCGGTTCGAAATCCGGCGCAGCCTGGAGTGACGTGGAGTTGGATACCAATGGCTGGAAAACGATGCTGCTGCCGAACCTATGGGAAAACGCCGGTTATCCGGATTTTGACGGCGTCTTCTGGTTCCGCCGCACGTTCGACCTGCCGTCGAATTGGGACGGCAGCGATGTGGAATTGCATTTGGGTGCCGTGGACGACAACGATACGACCTGGGTCAATGGCGTGCCCGCCGGTGCGACGATTGGGTGGGATGTGCCGCGCATCTATCGTGTGCCTGGGCATTTGCTCAAACGCGGCGAAAATGTCATTGCCGTGCGAGTGCTTGACACCGGCGCGGGCGGCGGCCTGTATGGCGGAGACAAAATGCGGCTCATGTATGAATCGCTTGGTTACAACTCGCGCCGCGTGGATAATTTTCTTCCCCTTGACGGTTCATGGTTGTGCCGGCAAAGCGTTTCGTTGAAAGACACTGGCTGGCCGCCGGCCGATTTCAGCCAAAGCCCCGGCGCGCCGACGGTGCTTTATAACGCGATGATTGCGCCGCTGCTGCCGTATGCGATCCGCGGCGTCATCTGGTATCAAGGCGAGTCGAACGTCGGGCGCGAACGACAGTATCGCACTCTGTTTCCCGCGGTGATCGAAGATTGGCGGCGCGCATGGGGCGAAGGCAATTTTCCATTTTTGTTTGTGCAAATCGCGCCTTTCAGCGGCAACACTCCTGGAATTCGCGAAGCGCAATTGCTGACCTTGGAGCGCGCCAAAAACACCGCGATGGCCGTGACGATTGACTGCGGCGATGCCAACGATATCCATCCCGCACATAAACAACCCGTCGGAGCGCGACTGGCGTTGGCTGCTCGAGCGCTGGCTTACCACGAAAAAATTGAATATTCCGGGCCGCTTTTCCAATCGTTGAAAATTGACGGCACAAACGCCGTTTTACATTTCACCCATATCAGCGGCGGGCTGGTTGCAAAAGGCGGAGCGTTAAAAGGATTTACGATTGCCGGTGCGGACAAAATTTTTCATCCGGCGCAGGCGAAAATTGTCGGATCAACAATTGTTCTGAATTCACCGGATGTGATGCGACCGGCGGCCGTGCGTTACGGTTGGGCGAATGTGCCGGAGGGAAATTTATTCAACGGCGCGGGATTGCCCGCTTCACCATTCCGGAGTGATACGGATTGAACGGCGTTAATTAAGCGGTTTGTTTTTATTTTTTGGCTGCTTCCTGAAGCGACGAAAGAACTTGTCGCCCTCGCGATTCTGCCAATCTTATGGCTGACATGACATGAACCCGTCTGTTTCCTGTACATTCAGTTGGCTTTCTTGGGTTTGCATGGTTAGATGTTCAGCTTTATGAACAAAACGGTTTGTTTTTTCTTTTCAATTTTTACATGCGTCGGAACCGTTGTCGCGGTGCCGTTCATTCATCCGGGCGGCTTGCATACGCTGGTGGATTTGCAGCGGATGCGGACAAATGTCCTTGCCGGAAATCATCCATGGATTGATGACTGGCAACGGCTGGTGAAAGATCCTGAAGCGCAAACGAATTGGCGCGCAGACGTGCAAAACAATATCGGTGGCAGCCGTCAGCGTGCCGACCAGGACGCGCACGCGGCCTATCTCAATACACTTCGCTGGTATATCTCCGGCGACACCAATTATGCCGAATGTGCCGTGCGGATTTGCAATGCATGGTCGTCTTCCGTAACTCACGCTCCGGTTTGGAGCGATACGCCGGGCTTGAGCGGTATTCCCATTTTTAATTTCGCGCTCGCGGGCGAAATGCTTCGCGGTTATCCCGGTTGGAAAACGGACGACTTTAATCGCTACACCAATATGATGATTCGTTATTTCTATCCGCAATGCCACGGATTCCTGTCCAATCACAATGGCGCGTGCATCAGTTATTACTGGGCGAATTGGGACGCATGCAACATCGGCGCACTGATTGCGATGGGCGTGCTTTGCGATAACACGAACATTTTCAATGAAGGCGTGGAATACTTCAAGCACGGTGCAGGAATGGGAAGTATCTCGAATGCGGTTCCGTTTTTATATTCCACAAATTTTGGCCAATGGCAGGAAAGCGGTCGCGACCAGGAGCACGCACAGCTTGGCATAGGACTTCTCGGCAGCGCTTGCCAGGTCGCATGGAATCAAGGTGTTGATCTTTTCGGTTACGCCGATAACCGGCTGCTGGCCGGCGCGGAATACGTAGCTAAATGTAATCTCTCTTATCCGGCTTCCGCGATTCCTTACACGTTCTACGATAACTGTGCCAACGCGCGCCAATTTTATTTGTCACCCAATCAGCGCGGGCGGATAGACGACCGGCCGGTTTGGGAATTGATTTACAATCACTATGCTGTTCTGAAAGGATTGCCGGCTCCGTATGTCAAAGCGATGGTGCAACTCGTGCGCCCGGAACGTGGCAGCGGAGATCACTTTGGCTATGGCACATTAACCTTCACTTTGAACGCATCGGCCTCGCCATATCCGCCAAACTCAATTCCGCCGGTGCCGGTCGGATTAAAGGCTGAAGCCGGTATCTCGCAAGTTTTTTTGAATTGGGAAAAATCCGATACGGATACCGCGCAGGGCTATGTCGTATTCCGGTCAACCAGTTCAAACGGGCCTTTCACCAAAATCGCTGCGTGGAGTGATCGCACCTCCACTGAATTCAGCGACCACTCGGTTTCCAACGGCAGCACCTATTACTACGTCATCGCCGCGAGAAATCAGGCCGGCGTGAGTAAAATGTCCCCACCGGTTTCAGCCCGACCTGCCGCCGCCGGACCGCTGCCAGCCGGTTGGACAAACGCAGACGTCGGCGCAATTGGATCGGCTGGCGACGCAACATTCGCCGCCGTGAGCGGAAACACATTCATTGCGAAAGGGGCGGGCGGAAACATCGGCGGAAAATCGGACGCATTCAACTTCACCCATCGGATTATGTCGGGCGATTTTGTGTTTACCGCCCGATTGCTCGATTCGAAATGGAGCGGTCGTGACAAAGTGGGATTGATGGTCCGCGATTCACTTGCGCCCGGGGCGAAGGCTGTCGCACTGACCGTGGGTGACCTTGGAAACCGCCAGTGCCGCTTTGGAACGCGCGCAAAAAATTCAACGCCTATGACACGACAGGCCGGCGACGATTACACTATTTCACCGGTCTGGTTCAGGATCCAACGAAAGAGAAATTGGTTCACCGCTTTTCAATCCGTTGACAGCACCAACTGGTTTAAGGTGGGTGCAAGCCAGATATCGCTGACAAATCAATGTTACATTGGTCTGGCCATCGCGGCGGGAAAAAAAGATATCGACAACACTTCCGTCTTCGACCACATCCTCGTGCAGCCGGCACCAACACAATAAATTGAGATTGCATGACGCGCGCGAAATATTGAAATTGCTGCGACCATCCGGGCTTGCAATAACTTTAGACGATTGTTTTTTTACGATCGCAAAATGTGGCAAAAAGTTTTGAGACGGAAAAAGCGATGGCAATGCACAAACCAGCCTGCAAAATCCATTCGCGCCATCCGTGATGCCGGAAAATTTCCACGGTCAAAATCAAGACCGCAAGCATCAGCAGCGTGAGCGACAGGCCGCGATGAAACCGGTGCAGTTCCGATTGAATCCACGAATCCAAACGACTTTCCAAAACGCGGCCATCGTCGGAATCGGTGCAATCGGATTTGCAATGGCATTGATTGCACTTATGCGCCGGCGCGCGATATAGGGCGATTTTCTTTTCAAAATCGGTTTGTTCGCGTGTGAGATGATGGCCGGTCGGACATTGCCAGACGTCTTCCTTTTTTTTGTAAATGAAGCCGGAATTGCGGAAATGCTCCGAGCGCCGGTGCGAATGGCGCGCGAGCCATTCCAGGATTGCCGAAATACCAACGAGCAGCAGCGCATAGCCGCACGCAAGAATCACTTCGATGTGAATGCCGTAAATCATTCGCCGAACTTTTTGGTTTCGTGAATTTCAGAGAACAGCACGCCGTCAGGCGTTTCGCGCGGCATTTGCAATTTCATCTGAAATGCTCCGCGCAAGCAAAGCCACAACAGCGGCAGCGTGCCGCCGACAATGAATAATGCATCGCCGGGAAGCCGCAGCCATTCGAGCATGGAATTCGTCCGGCTGGTGATGAAATTCAATGAGCGCGCATCGAAATAACCGATGGCGACCGAATGATACAATTGCAACAATCCCAGCGGAAACAGCGACGCGAAAACCATCCACGCGAGGCCGAGATTCAGTGACCAGAAACTGATTTTCGCGGCGCGGTCGCTCCAAAGTTTTTCGGGAATCATGTAACGCAGGCAAAACAACGCCAACCCGACTGCGAGCATTCCATAAACGCCCATCATCGCCGCGTGGCCATGGTTTGCTGTGAGCGCCGTGCCGATTTCGTAATAAGAAACGATCGGCAAATTGATGAGGAATCCGAAAATTCCTGCGCCCAGGAAATTCCAAAATCCGACCGACGCCAAAAACATCACCGACCAGAAATGCGGAAATGATTTCCGCGCGTCATTGCCTTGCTGCGCTCCAAGCTGGAGAAAACTCCAGGCTTCGAGCGTCAGAAACGTCAGTGGAATGACTTCCGCCGCGGAGAAGAATGCGCCAAGCGCCATATGAACAGCTGGTTCTCCGGAGAAATACAAGTGATGCATTGTGCCGATGACGCCTCCGGCCGAATATAAAACAACGTCCAGATAAATCAGTCGAAGTGCGACGCGTTGATGGACGACGCCGAGCAACACGAAGATATAGGCGACCATGACGGTGGTGAACAATTCGAGAAAATCTTCCACCCAGAGGTGAACCACCCAAAACCGCCAAAAATCCGTCGTCGTAAAATTATCGTTGGTTCGCGCCAATAAACCCACGGCGTAAAACGCGGGAATCGCCAGCGCAGCAAAAAAGAAAAGCCACGGCATATTGCCGGTGTGTTCCACTTGCAGCCGTTCACGCAAGCCGCGGAAGAGAATGATGACCCAGAAAAATAATCCGACGGTCAAAAGGATTTGCCAGAAGCGGCCAAGATCAAGGTATTCAAAGCCCTGGTCGCCGAACCACGACCAGCCGCGTTGCAGCCAGCCGGTGATGCCGAGATATTCGCCGGCAAGGCTTCCGAAGACGACAATCGCCAGTGCGCCGAGCAGTGCATAGGACAGCCAGCTCTGTCCGCGCGGTTCGCGGCCGGCGATCATCGGCGCGAGAAAAATTCCGGCGGCGAGATAGGACGTGGCGACCCAAAAAATTGCCAGTTGCAAATGCCATGTGCGCGCGACGTTGAAGGGCAAAATTTTTGCGAGGTCGAAGCCGAAGAAATTTGAGATTTCCGCGCGATAATGTTCCGCCGCGCCGCCCAAGAGCGTTTGCAGCAAAAACAGTAAGCCCATCACCAGAAAAAACCACGCGCAGGAACGTTGCGCGGGCGTGAGCATCACGGCATCGGGCGCGCGAAATGAAAGGCGTTGCTCTTCCCGTCCGTGCCAGCCAAGGAAATTCCAGCGGCCAAAGGCAGCGAACAGCAAACCGATGCCGCCGAGCAGCGCGATCAACGACAGCACGCTCCACAAAACGGCTTCCGCCGTGGCGTGATTGCCGACGAGCGGTTCGGGCGGCCAATTGTTCGTGTAGGAAAAATCTTTGTGCGGGCGCAGCGCCGAGGCTGCCCACGCCGACCAGCTGAAAAATGCCGTGAGCTGCCGGATCTGATTCGGATCGGTAATCGCACCTGGACGCAGGCCGAATTTCGTCGTCGGATTTCCAAAGAAATCGGCATAACGATCAACGAGTTTTTGAAATGCTTTCGCTTGCGCCGCGCTGTAAGTCAGAACGCCGCTCGCAACGTCGAAGCGATTCGTTTTGAAATCGGCGATGGTTTTTTGCTGTGCATTGTCCGAAGAATTGCCGCCGTAAAATTCAATCGCGATTTGTGCCGCGCGATGCAAATAGTCGGCAGTGTAATCCGGCCCCAGATAAGCGCCATGACCGAAAACCGAGCCGTATTCCATCAAACCATTCTTGAAAAAGAGTTGCTGGCCGGCGATGACATCCTTGCCGGTGAAAAGGACATTGCCATTTTCGTCAACGACTTTTTCCGGGATCGGTGGCTGGTCGGTATAAGTCCAATAGGCGAGCAAGCCCATAACAAAAAAACCGAAGAGCATGACGAGAGCGACGGCTTGCAACCAGCCTTTAGATACGAGCAAATCTTTTTTTGCTGGCGCATTCATGATTTTCCTTTGTGTGGGGATTTTTGTGGAACGATATTTTTTACGTCAAATCGGCTGAAATGTCAAAGTTGCGGAGATGCGGCCGAAGTCTTTTGCCGTGATTTGAAGAGAAATTTTGTTGCTCGCGCGCCGCCTGATTCTGTGGATATTGGAAAATCTTCGAGAAATGGCATTAGGCATATGAGCAATCAACGTCAGCCGGAGTGGGATCCAAAATTGTCGGAAGTGCGCAGAACAGATCACGGCTGATGCCCCGCCCGTGCTGGCGATCTATCCCGCGAGCGGATTTGCCACGCTGCCATTGCGCGTTCGAGAATTCCTTCGCGCGGCGCAACGTTTCAATGGCATTCCAGCCGCTGTCAATTGTGCAACAGGCTCGTAGCCGATTCGCATAGACCGATAAATGTTTCTTCCGCCAGATTCAGCCGGCGTCCGCGCCAATGCAAAATTCCCCAGCGCCGTTGCAGTTTTCGTCGCCCGAGCGGCAGCGCGACGAGTGATCCTTCCCCGATTTCCTTTTGTGCCACCCATTTTGCCAAAATGCTCACGCCCAGTCCGAGTTTCACCAGCTCTTTCGTCGCTTCCATGCTTCCGACTTCGATGATCGTGTTCAAAACCATTTCCTCCTGGCGGAAATAATCTTCCACCAGCCGAAACGTGACGCTGTTTTTGCTGTAGAGAATGAAACTTTGGCGTGGAATCTCTTCGCGCCGGATCTGTTTGGCGATCGCCCACGGATGTTGCGCGCCGACGAGAAGAAACAGTTCGTCATTGAAAAGCGGATGGAATTCCAGTTGCGGCTCATTTCCCGGATCGAGCGAAAGCGCCAGGTCAATCCGCTGTTGCAACAGCGAATTGACCATGCCGCGCGTGTCACCGGGTTCAATGGTGATCGTGTGTTCGGGAAAACTTTCTTTGAATTCGCGCAACACCGGCGGAATGATGTGCTGGCAGGCCGTCGTGCTCGCGCCGAGCCGGAGGCGTCCTTTTCCCCATTTTCCCAGATGACTGAGCGACTCGCGGGCATTTTCCATTTCGCGCAAAATTTTTTGCGCCGAATGTAAAAGCTGTTCGCCCGCCTGCGTAAGCGCCACTTTTTTGCCCAACCTGTTCAAAAGCCGACAGCCCACATCACGTTCAAGCGCCTTCATCGAGTGACTGATCCCGGATTGAGTCAAATGAAGCTCGCGCGCCGTCTGCGTAAAGCTGCCCGTGCGCGCGAGCACACAAAACGCGCGCAATTGTCTGCTATCAAGAGGAGTATTCATTTATGAATCCAATTCATTTTTTCCATGCGCATTACGCGGAGCATTCATCGCGCCAAAAATAAAAATTGGCACAGGCGACGCTAAAACGTCGTGCGACGGAGCAATCCGCCGTGTTGTGACCAAAAAAATACAAATCCAAAAATCGCGGGATCGCTTGAAGCTCGGCTTCGTGCCGCTGACCGATTGCGCGCCGATCGTGATGGCGCACGAATTGAGATTGTTTGAAAAATTTGGTGTCAGCGTCTCATTAAGCCGGGAATTGGGCTGGGCAACGATTCGCGACAAAGTGATTTACGGTGAATTGGATGCCGCGCACGCCGTTGCCGGAATGCCGTTCGCCGCAACGCTGGGGCTTGGCTCGATCCAATGCGATTGTGTCAGCGCGCTGGTTTTGAATTTGCACGGCAATGCCATCACCCTTTCGAACGAATTATGGAATCGTGGCGTCCGCGACGGCGCCGGCCTGCGCAATGAAATTCAAAACGCACGCGGCAAAAAAGTTTTTACCTTCGGCATCGTCCATCCCTTTTCATCGCACAATTTCCTTTTGCGCGGCTGGCTGGCGCGGGTGGGAATTTTGCCCGACCGCGATGTGCGCATCGTCGTCGTTCCGCCGCCGCAAATGGTCGCGAATCTCAAAGCCGGGCATCTCGACGGATTTTGCGTCGGCGAGCCGTGGAATTCGGTTGCGGTCCAGGCGCGCGCGGGTTGGACGATTGCCGCGAGTTCGGAATTGGATCGCGGTCATCCGGAAAAAGTGTTGATGGTCCGTCGCGAATTTTCCGAAAAACGGAATGACGAGCATCTCGCACTCATCGCTGCGTTGTTGGAAGCCTGCGAATTTTGCGACGCGCCGGAAAACCGCGACCAGGTCGTCGCCACACTGGCGCGACGCGAATATGTCGGCGCGGATGAAACGGCGTTGTGCCGCGGTTTGAGCGGCGAATTTGATTTTGGCCACGACCTTGCGCGCACGGTTCCTGATTTTACGATTTTTTCCCGTGACGACGCCAACGAGCCATGCGGACGAAAAGCTGCGTGGGTGATCCAGCATTTGCGCGGCAGCGGACTTTGCAAAGATGCCGGCGCTTTGAATTTCGCGCTGGGACGGAAAGTTTTTCGCACGGACCTTTTCGAGAAGGCGAAACAGTTTTTCCGCGACGGACGTGAAGACCGCAAAGGTTTTTTCGAGAAGAATAAAAATTCCTTTGCGTCCTTTGCGGCTGTCGCATAACGCAACCAACAACCAAAAGAAAGTTATGGACTACATCAAACCAATCGAAATCGTAAAAAACATGGTCGCCGCCGGAGATGCGAAAGCCGGCTTGTCAGTAAAAGATATATTGATTCGCGCTATTTTGTCCGGTGCATTGCTGGGATTTGCCACGAGCCTGGCGTTTACTGCTACGGCGCAAACGGGCATTCCGCTGGTTGGCGCGCTGATTTTCCCGGTCGGTTTCGTGATGATCGTATTGCTTGGTTTGGAACTGGTCACGGGCAGTTTTGCGGTGACGATGCTGGCCGGCGTGGATGGCCGCCGCCAATGGCCACAGGTGCTGGCAAATATTTTTTGGGTCTTCGTCGGCAATCTCATCGGCAGTCTGTTGTATGCGGTTTTTCTTTATGTGGTGTTGACCAATTGTGGCGCCGATGCGCCGTCGGGAATTGCCGCGAAACTGGTCGCGGCGGCGGAAGCGAAGACCACGGCATACGCGGCGCACGGATTCGCCGGTTTGGTGACGGTGACGGTCAAAGCGGTTTTGTGCAATTGGATGGTTTGCCTGGGGGTGGTCATGGCGATGACTTCGCAATCCACGACGGGAAAAATTATCGGCGCATGGCTGCCGATCCTCACTTTTTTCGCGCAAGGATTTGAACATTCGGTCGTGAATATGTTTGTGATTCCCGTGGGCATGATGCTGGGGGCAAAAGTGTCGCTGGCCGATTGGTGGCTTTGGAATCAACTTCCCGTAACCCTCGGAAATTTCATTGGCGGATTTCTTTTCACCGGCTTGTTCCTTTACTGGACCTATGCCCCGAAACCGCAAAAATCCGCGGCGATTTCAACCGGCGCCAGCGAAACGCCGGAGGAACTGGTTCAGGCCTGAAATTCTTTGGCATTCGCTGTAATCAAAAAAATCAATATGAATTCAAAACCAAATTTTTCCACGCGGCGGCAATTTCTAAAAACGTCTGTCAAAGGCGCAGTCGCCGCAGCCGTGCTTGGTTCCTTCCGCGGACTGCCGCTGCGCGCCGCCGCCGTGGAAAAACCGGTGCTCAAATTCGGTTTCATCAAATTGACCGATTGCGCGCCGCTGGTGATCGCGAAGGAAAACGGTTATTTCGACGACGAAGGACTTTTCGTTTCGCTTGAGGCGCAGGCAAACTGGAAAATTTTGCTCGACCGTGTCATCAGCGGCGAGTTGGACGGCGCGCACATGCTCGCCGGGCAGCCGATTGCCGCCACGATTGGAATCGGCACCAAAGCCAATATCGTCACGCCGTTCAGCATGGATCTCAACGGCAACGGCATCACGGTTTCAAACGATTTATGGAAACAAATGCAAGAGGCGGATCCGAAATTGAATAGTCCAAATCCGCCGCGCCCGGTTTCCGCCGCCGCGCTGGCGCCCGTCGTAAAAAAATACAAAGACGCCGGCGCGCCGCTCAAATTCGGAATGGTGTTTCCCGTCTCGACGCACAATTACTATCTGCGTTATTGGCTCGCCGCCGCCGGCATCAGCCCCGGCTATTACACCAACGGCGACACGACCGGCACGACCAACGCCGATGTTCTATTGAGTGTGACGCCGCCGCCACAAATGCCCGCGACGCTTGCGCAGGGGACGATCCAGGGTTACTGCGTCGGCGAACCGTGGAACGAGCAGGCCGTTTTCAAAGGCATCGGCGTCCCGGTCATCACGGATTACGAAATCTGGAAAAACAATCCCGAAAAAGTTTTTGGCATCACGGAAAGTTGGGCCGGAAAAAATCCCGAAACGCTCGTCGCGATCGTCAAGGCATTGATCCGCGCGGGGCAATGGCTGGACGCCAGCCACGAGAATCGCGTCAAGGCGTGTAAAATTCTTTCGCAGCCGCAATACGTGGGCGCCGATGAAAAAGTCATCGCCAACAGCATGACCGGCACGTTTGAATATCAAAAAGGCGAGACGCGGTCGCTGCCGGATTTCAATGTCTTCTTCCGTTACGGCGCAACGTATCCGTTTTACAGCGATTGCATTTGGTTCCTCACGCAAATGCGCCGCTGGGGCCAGATTGCTGAAACCAAACCTGACGATTGGTATTCGGCGACGGCGAAGAAAGTTTATCGTCCGGACATTTATCTCAAAGCCGCCAACGCGCTCATCGCCGAAGGAAAATTGAAATCCACGGACATCCCCAAGACCGACGGATTCAAAACGCCTGACGGCAATTTCATTGACGCCATCACGTTCGATGCGCGCAAACCGAACGATTATCTCCGGCAATTCAAAGTGGGACTCAAGGACGCATGAACGAAACCGCTGCCACAAGCATCCCGATCGCCGGGAATGAAACTTCTTCTGTAGCGCCCAAACGACCAGTCGCGACGAAACCGGAACGGCTGGATTGGCCGCGCAAAATGATTTCGGCGATTGCGCCGCCATTGATTTCATTTGCGATTTTCCTGTTCGTCTGGTCGCAAATTGCCGGGCACGTCAAAGTCAGTTTCGGTTCGATCCCCGGACCATTGGCGGTCTGGAAACAGGCCGAAGTGTTGTGGAACGACCACTGGATTGAGCGTCAAAAAGAAGCGCAATTTTACAGCGAGCTTGCCAAACGGCGCGCGGATTTTTTGGCCAAAAATCCCGGCGAAAGTTTTCCGGATGTTAAATATGCCGGGCCGCCGACCTATTTCGATCAGATTTGCACCAGCCTGGAAACGGTTTTCACGGGGTTTTTCATCGGCTCCTTGATCGCCGTTCCGGCGGGAATTCTTTGTGGATTAAGCCGGCCGATCCATAACGCGCTTAATCCGTTCATCCAAATCTTCAAACCAGTCTCGCCGCTCGCCTGGCTGCCGATTGTGATGATTTTGGTCAGCGCGCTTTACAATCCGCCGCATCCGTGGTTTGAAAAAGCGTTTTTGACGTCGGCCATCACCGTGGCGATGTGTTCGCTCTGGCCGACACTCATCAATACCGCGCTCGGCGTGGCTTCGATCGACAAGGATTACCTCAATGTGGCGCGCGTGCTGAAACTCGGCTGGTGGAAACAGATCTGGAAAATTATTTTGCCGGCGACATTGCCTTACATTTTCACCGGCCTGCGGCTTTCGCTCGGCGTGGGCTGGATGGTTTTGATCGCTGCGGAAATGCTCGCGCAAAATCCCGGCCTGGGAAAATTCGTCTGGGACATGTTCCAAAACGGCAGCAGCCAAACGCTGGCGCAAATCATGGTCGCGGTTTTCACCATCGGCATCATCGGCTTCGCGCTCGACCGTCTGATGCTTTTGCTCCAGCGGTTGGTCAGTTACGACGCCAAAGGAATTTGATCATGGCTTTTCTCAATCTCCAAAACGTCAGCAAAAGTTACGGTGTAAACGGCCGCCGGCAGGAGATTCTCCGCGACGTCAACCTGGAGGTTCAAAACGGTGAATTCGTGGCGATTGTCGGATTTTCCGGCGCGGGCAAAACGACATTGATTTCATTGATCGCCGGATTGATCCGGCCCGACGAAGGAAAGGTCACATTGAGCGGTTCTGAAATCATCAAGCCGGGACCGGACCGCGGAATTGTTTTTCAGAATTACTCGCTGCTGCCGTGGCTGACGGTCTTTGAAAATATTTTTCTCGCCGTCGAACAATGTTTTCCAGATTGGAGCGCAACAAAAAAATCCACGCATACGGAAAAATATATCGCGATGGTGAATCTCACGGCGGCGCGCGACAAACGCCCGCGTGAATTGTCCGGTGGAATGCGCCAGCGCGTTTCCGTGGCGCGCGCGCTGGCGATGGATCCGCAAATTCTGTTGCTCGATGAGCCGCTTTCGGCGCTCGATGCGCTGACGCGGGCGACATTGCAGGACGAGATTTCCCGGATCTGGTCAGAAGACAAGAAAACTGTCGTGATGATCACGAACGATCCGGACGAAGCAATTTATCTCGCCGACCGGATTGTTCCGCTGACGGCGGGACCGGGCGCGACGCTTGGTCCGTCGTTCGCCGTTGAAATCCCGCGTCCGCGCGACCGCCAGGCGATCAATCACGATCCACATTTCAAAAAGCTTCGACGCGAAATCAGCGGATTCATGCTGAATTCAAAAGGCGAACGGCAAACGGCCGTGACGAAGAAATTGATCCTGCCGGACATTGAGCCGGAAAATTTGAATCTGCCGCGGATGAACTGGCGCAAAACACCGCTTCGCCGCAGTGAAATCAAGGAGGAAACGGTGAAATGAATTTCTCACGCGGGCGCAACTTTCAAAAGTTTTTCCATGGTTGGTTGCTTTTGTCCGCGGCGTCGCGCGTGAGGCCAATTTGAATGAGTGATTACGTTGAACTCTCAAACCTGACGAAGATTTATCCGGCGCCACGCGGCGCGGCGGTCATCGTCAAGGATTTCAATCTGCGGATCCGCAAAGGCGAATTCGTTTCGCTCATCGGCCATTCCGGCTGCGGCAAATCCACGGTGCTTTCAATGCTGGCCGGTCTGAACGAAATTTCGGGCGGCGGAATTATTTTGGCCGGAAAAGAATTGTCCGGCGCAGGGCCGGATCGCGGCGTCGTCTTCCAATCGCCGTCGTTGCTGCCGTGGATGAGCGCGTTTGAAAATGTGATGCTTGGCGTCAACCAGGTCTTTTTCAACGCCAGCCGCGAGGAACGAAAACAAATCGCCGAATACTATTTGACGGTCGTCGGCCTCGGCGACGCAATGAACAAGAAACCTGCGGAACTTTCGCAGGGAATGCGCCAGCGTGTGGGCATCGCCCGCGCATTTGCGCTCAAGCCCAAAATGCTGCTGCTTGACGAGCCGTTCGGGATGCTCGACACATTGACGCGTTTTGAATTGCAACAAGTGATGATGGATTTGTGGCGCAAAAACAACATCACCGCGCTGATGGTCACGCACGACGTGGACGAAGCGCTGTTTTTGTCTGACCGGATCGTTTGTATGACGGACGGGCCGGAGGCGGAAGTCGGCGAAATCATTGAAGTGAAATTTTCGCGGCCGCGCGACCGCAAAGCCGTGATGGAGCATCCGGATTATTACAAACTGCGCGAGCGGCTGATCGAATTTTTGGAAATTCACGCGCACAAAAAGAAAAGCCTTCTGCCGCAAGTCCATTTTTCCCCAACCAACCATGGGTCGAAACCTCAACCTCAAACTGAACCCACACACGCATGAAAAAAACCAACACGATCACGAAGGAACCCAACTTGATTCAGGTCAAAGATAATCTTCCGGCTTTGGCGCACAATGGCCGGATGAAAATCAATTCCGCACTACGGCTCCCGGCAACGGTCATCGCCGGCGCGCTGGCTTTGAGCGCGCTGTCCGCCTTTGGACAGGCAAAACCATTCGCGCAGCCCGGCACGGCTCAGGCGCCAATGCTGCTGGCGCCAAAACCGAAAACAGAAGCTTCCGCCATGACCGGCGCGGGCACGAATTCGCCGTCGGCCAGCAGTTCGCTGAACAAATTTTTCAACGGAGAAATTCCCGATGCGATCGCCAAAGGGAAATTCAATCTCGACGTGCGGCTTCGCTACGAGCAGGTGGATGAAGAAGGTGTTTCCGCCATCGGGAAAAATTCCTATGCGCCGACGATGCGCACGAAGTTTGGCTACACGACGGCGCCGCTTTACGGCTTTCAAGGAATGCTCGAAGGTTTGAACGTCACTTCATTCGGCAACGATGCCGGTTACAACGCGGCTGGTTCGAACGGCCACGGTGATCGCCCGGTGGTTGCTGATCCGCCGCTGACACGGCTTGACCAGGCATGGTTGAGCTGGAATTACACAAATTGGTTTTTCATCAAGGCCGGTGAACAGCGCATTGTCCTCGACAATCAACGATTTGTCGGCGACGTCGCCTGGCGGCAAAATATCCAAACCTACGAAGCGGTCAGCCTGGGCAGCGAACCAATCAAAGGATTGAATTTATACTACGCCTACGTCTGGAATGTTCATCGTGTTTTTGGAGACGTGGCTGGATTGCCCGCGGCGAATACGGATTTTGATTCGCATTCGCATTTATTCAACATTTCCTACTCGGGTTGGAAATACGGTGAATTTGTCGGCTACACCTATCTGCTGGATCTGCACAACGCTGCCGGCGACGCGAATTCGAGTGCGACTTACGGCGGTTATTTTGCCGGCAATGCGCCGGTCGCAAAAAATGTTGCCCTGAATTATCGCGCGGAATTTGCGTATCAAACGGATTATTCCGGCAGTCCATTGCGTTATGACGCGACCTATTACAATCTGGAAGCCGGCGTGAACATCAAGCCGGTTTCCTTCGGAGCCGGCTACGAGGATCTCGGCAGCGGTGCAAATTCCGGCGCAGGCGGCGGACGCACTTCCTTCCGCACGCCACTGGCCACGTTGCATGCGTTTAACGGTTGGGATGACGTTTTCCTGGCGACGCCGGCGAATGGATTGTGCGATTTATACGGTTACGTCCAGGTCATCGTGCCTGTCGCGCAAGTTCCCATCAAATTCGTTTTCCATAAATTCGACGCCGATCATGGAGATGGCGATTACGGCGATGAGTTTGACATCGTCGCTTCAAAACAATTCGGCAAACATTGGAACGCGCTCGTCAAATACGCCTATTACAATGGCAACGACGCCGCGGCGCCATCGCTCACGGTGCCACACGTGGACATCCAGAAATTCTGGGCGCAGGTCGAATTCACCTTCTAGTCGCCGATATTTATCACCGCCACTGTTCTTCAAATTGCCGCGTCCTGCCGCAAGACAGAGCGCGGCCTTTTCCACAAAAATGTTTGAAAAAAAACATGCTGCAAAAATAAATGCAGAGAAGTTTCCATCCGGCGAAGCCGATTCCGTGCGCCGGATCTCAAAACTACGGCGCGAGGGCTCAATCATTCCATCAGACAACGCCGCGAAAAAATGTTCCGATGAATCCGATTCATCGAACGCATGAAAACTATGAGTGTAATTTTCATTTTCCCCGCGATGAAATGGCACAACGCCAGCAGTTGCAATCGAGCGAACAGAGAATGAGCACAGCGGTCCTGGAAAACACAGATGGAACGAGCCGGACGTTGATTGACGATCTGCTGGCCGAGCAGCGCAATTTGACGGCGGTTGATCGTTTTGCACGCTGGCACGAAAATCATGACGCGGGTCCTCCGGCTGCGCGCTATCAGAATTTGATCCCGCTCAATTCTCCGCGACCAGGCGAACAATATGCCTTTGAAGTGGATCTGGACAAATGCAGCGGTTGCAAAGCGTGCGTTGCCGGATGCCATTCGCTGAACGGCCTCGATGAAAATGAAACCTGGCGCGAAACCGGTTTGCTTCACGGCGGCGCAGGAAAAGAATTTTTTCAACAGACGATCACGAGCGCCTGCCATCATTGCATCGAACCGGGCTGTTTGAATGGTTGTCCGGTCAAAGCTTACGACAAAGATCCGGTCACCGGCATCGTGCGGCACCTCGATGACCAATGCATGGGCTGTCAGTATTGCGTGATGAAATGCCCTTACGAAGTGCCGAAGTATTCGAAAAAACTCGGCATCGTCCGCAAATGCGACATGTGCCATCAACGCCTCGCGCACGGCGAAGCGCCAGCCTGCGTGCAATCATGCCCGAACGAGGCCATTAAAATTACGCTGGTAAAACAGAGCGAAACCAAAGAGCTGTTTTACAACGGCCAAGCGCAGGAAAATTTCCTTCCGGATTCTCCGCATCCAAAAATTACTTTTCCGGCGACGCGTTATCTCTCCCGCCGCGCATTGACTGGCCTCGTGTTTGCCGCCGACGGCGATCAACCGCGACTGGATCAACCACATTGGCCGCTCATTGTGATGCTGGTTTTTACCCAGGCAGCAGTGGGAGTTTTTGTCATGGCGGCGGTCGTCCCGGCGTCGCCAATTTTATTACTGACGGCATTTCTTCTGATGAATATCGGCCTTCTCGCCGCGCCTTTGCATTTGGGACGGCCGCTAAAGGCGTGGCGGGCATTTCTCGGATGGCGCACGAGCTGGTTGAGCCGGGAATTGATTGCATTCAATTTATTCGCTCCGGTTGCCGCCGCGGCGACCATCGTCGCCTGGCTGTCGCCTATCGCGAAAGAATTTACGAAAGTCGCGGATTTGCTCCATAAGCTGCCGGCGATTTTTATGCCGCTCGAAAAATGGCAATGGCCGCTCACGCTTGCGGCGGCGCTCATCGGCGCCGGTTGCGTCGCCGTTTCGGCGATGGTTTATGTGGACACAAAACGCGCTTTTTGGTCGCCGATTCATTCGTTCGGCGCCTTCTTCGGAACCGTTTTACTTTCAGGCGCGGCCGTTGCGGCGTTCGTCTTGGCGTTGACGGGATTCGATTCCACGGCTCGAAGCCTTGCAATCAGCGCGCTAACGGTTCGCGTGGCATTGTTCATCTGGCGGCGATTGGAAATTCATTTCGCTTTCCAGGATCCCGACCGCTCGATTCATTTGAATGCCCGCGCTGTCCGTGAATTGTTGCCGCGGTCATCGCGCGCCGATTCGATTCTCTTCATCGTTTCAATCATCTGCGGCGCGATGGCGATGGCGGATGGTCCGCTCATGGCCATTTGGGCAGGCGCAATGGCGGCGACGATTTTGTCCTCCGAAATCTCGGGTCGTTACCTTTTTTTCCGTGCTGGAGCCGGCCGAAAAATGCCCGGAGGAATTGCCACATGAAAAATTTCCCCGGAACATTTCTATCTCCTGCAAAAACGGGAAAGAAATCCTTTTCCAAAAAGATTTCACGGGCGTCGCGTCCTTTGCGGGACGATCACGGAAAAAGTAATTCGTTTTTGCGCCAATGGCATGGGCCGCTGACGAGCGAATTGGTTTTGCATCCGGCACAATTCGGCCTGGGCAAAATTCCAAGGCGATTGCATCCGGATGCGGCGACCACGATGGTCTGCGGATTTTGTTCGACCGGTTGCGGCTTGAAAATCCATTTAAAAAATGGCGAGGCCATCAATCTCAGTCCGGACAATAGATACCCGGTCAATCTTGGAATGGCGTGCCCAAAAGGCTGGGAAGCGCTGGCACCATTGAGCGCGCCGGATCGTGGAACGACGCCGCTCGTTCGTGATGACGATGGGAAGTTTCAAGCGACGACCTGGGACGAAGCGATGAAATTATTCGCCGGCAAATTCAAGGACATCATGGTGCGGCATGGCAACGAAAGCGTCGCCTTTCTCGGCACCGGTCAGATTTGCACCGAGGAGATGGCGTTGCTCGGTGCGCTTTGGAAATTCGGCATGGGCGCAATCCATTGCGATTCCAACACGCGCCAATGCATGGCCACGGCGCACACGGCTTACAAACAAAGTTTCGGTTTCGACGCGCCGCCGTTCACTTACGCGGATTTTGAAGAGTCGGACGTATTGATTTTCATCGGTGCCAATCCGTGCATTGCGCACCCCATCATGTGGCAGCGTGTTTTCCGCAACAAAAAGAATCCGCAAATCATCGTCGTGGATCCGCGCCGGACGGAAACGGCCATGAACGCAACACAGCATGTGGCGCTCAAACCGAAATCCGATTTGGTTTTGCTCTATGGCATCGCGAATTTGCTGATTCAAAATGATTGGATTGACCGAACTTTTGTGGAAACAAGCACGCGCGATTTTGCGGAATTTGAAAAATTTGTCCGGCAATTCCCCCTCGAAAGAATCGCCGCAGAAACGGAACTGGCTGCCGACGAAATTTTAAAATTGGCCCGGACGATTCACGGAGGCAAAGCCGTTTCGTTTTGGTGGACGATGGGCGTGAATCAGAGTCACGAGGCCACGCGCACCGCGCAGGCGATCATTAATCTCGCGTTGATGACCGGCAACGTCGGCAGGCCCGGCACGGGCGCAAATTCCATCACTGGACAATGCAATGCAATGGGCTCGCGCCTTTACGCAAACGTGACGAGCCTGTTCGGCCGCGATTTCCTGAATCCAGAGCACCGCAACGAAATTGCAAAATTACTCGGAATCCCGCCTGAAAAAATTCCCGCTCAAAATTCATGGGCCTACGACCAAATTGTCGAAGGCATCGCCGCTGGAAAAATCAAAGGGCTTTGGGTCATGGCGACCAACACTTCGCATTCCTGGATTGATCGGGACCATTTCAACCGGCTCGCGGAAAAATTGGAATTTCTCGTCGTGCAGGATTTATATCCGGGCACCGAAACAGCGCAACGGGCGCACTTGTTCCTGCCCGCTGCCGGTTGGGGCGAAAAAGAGGGGACGCTCATCAACAGCGAACGCCGCATCGGTGTGGTGAAAAAAATCCGCCGCGCTCCGGGCGAGGCGTTGAGCGATTTCAATATTTTTAAATTGGTTGCGCATTATTGGGGTTGCAGTGAATTGTTCCGCGATTGGAGTTCGTCGGAAGCGGTGTTTCAAATTCTAAAAAAGCTTTCCGCCGGCCAGCCGTGCGATATCACCGGGATTCGGGATTACAAACACATTGACGAATGCGGCGGAATTCAATGGCCGTTCCCTGCGACAGCAACCAGTGATCCGCCCGGGACTGAGCGCCGGTTGTTTGCGGATGGGAAATTTTTCACCGCGGATGGCAAAGCCAAATTTATTTTTGATTTGCCGCGCCCGGCCGCCGAATTGACCGACGAACAATTTCCATTCGTTTTACTGACGGGTCGCGGAACCTCGGCCCAATGGCATACCAATACGCGCACCGGGAAATCTGACGTTCTGCGCAAACTTTATCCGGCCAATGCATACGTGGAAATCAATTCCGCCGACGCGTCGCGTTTGAAAATTAAATCCAATGAGAGAATTTTAGTTGCTTCCCGTCGCGCAACCGTTGAATGCGCGGCATTTGTCACCGGCGGCGTTCGGGCCGGACAAGTTTTTATCCCGATGCATTACGGCGTCACCAATCGTTTGACCAATCCGAGTTTTGATCCGCATTCGCGACAGCCCAGCTATAAACATTGCGCTGTCCGCCTGGAAAAAATTGCATGACCCAAATTCCTTTCATTCCCGAAACCGCGCCGTTCGCGCCGGAACAACGCGCCTGGCTCAACGGCTTTCTCGCCGGATTGTTTTCACCGTCGCCGACTGCTTCCGCCGCGTTGCCGGCGACCAACGGCGCGGCAAAAACCGGCGAACCATTGTTGATCTTATTCGGTTCACAGACCGGCACGGCGGAAGGCCTGGCAAAAGAAATTGCAAAGGAAGCCGGCGGCCGCGGTTTTACGCCGTCTATATTCGCGCTCAACGATTTCGACAAAGCCGGTTTTGCCGCGGCCAAAAAAGCCGTCATCATTTCCAGCACCTGGGGTGAAGGCGAACCACCGGACAACGCCGCCGGATTTTGGTCGTGGCTCAATGCCGGCTCCGTGCCGCGATTGGAGCAATTAAATTTTGCCGTTTTGGGCCTGGGCGACAAAAATTATTCAGATTTTTGCGGCGCATCGAAAAAAATTGATTCGCGGCTTGAAATGCTTGGCGCGAAACGAATCCATCCCCGCGGCGAATGTGACGCGGATTATGAAGCCGCCGCAAAAAAATGGACGGACGAACTTTGGGAAAAGCTCGGCGGCGCGACCGGAGCGACTGCGCCCGCGCCGGCGATTCCGGACGGCGCAACGATAACGAAACCGGTGAAAACAGCGTTCAGCAAATCGCATCCATTCCCGGCGCGGTTGTTGAAGAATATCCTCCTCAATCGCGGCGGTTCGGCGAAAGAAGTCCGTCATTTTGAAATCGGCTTGGGCGGCAGTGGCTTGAATTACGAAGTCGGCGATGCGCTTGGCGTCATGCCGGAAAATTGCAGCGCATTGGTTGCCGAAGTGGTTGCCGCCATTGGCGCCACCGGCGACGAACCGGTTGCCGTGGACGATGGAATAATTCCGTTGCGACGGGCGCTGGTTCAAAAATTTGATTTGGGCAAGCCGCCGGGCGAATTGCTCGTCGAAATCGCCCGGCGTCTTCCGGCGGTTGAATTTGCGTCATTGCTCGCGCTGGAAAAGGCGGATGATCTAAAAAAATGGCTGCACGGCCGTGACGTTTTGGATCTGCTGATGCTCGCGCCAAAAATGTTTGTGCCGATGGAATTGCTGCCGCTGCTCCGGAAGTTGGCGCCGCGACTTTATTCGATTTCCTCGTCGCCTAAGGCGCATCCCGGCGAAGTTCATTTGACCGTCAGCGCCGTGCGCTACGCGACACACGGGCGTCATCGCAAAGGCGTGGCGTCTACATTTCTTGCCGATCGTGCCGGCGACATCGTGAACGTTTTCGTAAATCCGTCGCATGGTTTTCGTCCGCCGTCCAACGGCGACACGCCGATGATTATGGTCGGTCCGGGCACCGGCATCGCGCCGTTTCGCGCTTTTTTGGAAGAGCGGGAAGCCACCGGGGCGAAAGGAAAGAATTGGCTGTTCTTCGGCGATCAAAAACGCGCCGCGGATTTTCTTTATGAGGAACAATTGCTGGCATGGCAAAAAAACAATTTGCTCACCCGCCTGGATTTGGCGTTCTCGCGCGACCAGGCCGAAAAAATTTATGTGCAGCATCGGATGATGGAAAATGCCGCCGGACTGTGGTCGTGGCTTGAAAATGGCGCGCATTTTTATGTATGTGGCGACGCCAGCCGCATGGCCAAAGACGTGGATGACGCTTTGCACAAAATCGTTGAAATCGCCGGCGGCAAATCACCCGACGAGGCGAAGGCTTACGTCGTTAAAATGAAAACCGATC
This sequence comes from Verrucomicrobiia bacterium, assembly GCA_035776755.1. Classification (GTDB taxonomy): domain Bacteria; phylum Verrucomicrobiota; class Verrucomicrobiia; order Limisphaerales; family UBA11358; genus UBA11358. The sequence continues at coordinate 51,036 of DASTWS010000007.1, read as the reverse complement.
AGCGTTATCAACGCGATGTTTACTGATGAACGCAACCCTTCCAGAACCCATTTCACAAACCGGTTTCACGCCGGAACAAAAAGAATATTTGAGCGGATTGTTCGCCGGCGCGGCCGCGCGCGGCAAGACGTTTGCAGATGTTGAACCGGCGCCGAAGGAGGAATTGATCGCCGAGGAACGCATCAAGCGCGAATTACATCCGCTCGATGCCTATCCGCAAATCATCGAAAATGCGCTCGGGAATAAAGCGCCGGACAAGGAAGACATTTTCCGGTTCAAATGGAACGGATTGTTTTTTCTGACGCCGGTTAAAGACGCGTTCATGGCGCGGCTGCGGATTCCCGGCGGCGTTGTCACGTCGCACCAATTGCGCGAGCTCGGACACATCGCGCAGGAATTGACGAGTGGCTATGTCCAGATCACGACGCGCGCCAATTTTCAAATGCGATTGATCCAACCGCGCGATTGCCCGGAATTTTTGCGTCGTGTCCAAAGCATCGGCCTGCACACGCGCGGCAGCGGCGCGGACAATATCCGCAATCTGACGATGAATCCGACGGCGGGCGTGGACCCGGTCGAATTGATTGATGTGAATCCTCTCGTCCAGCAACTGGCGCAAATCATCGTCAATGACCGTTCCTTTTACGATTTGCCGCGGAAGTTCAACATTGCCTACGACGGCGGCGGATTGACCGGTTCGGTTGAAGACACGAACGACATCGGAATCAAAGCCGTGAAAGCAGGTGACGAAATCCTGTTTCGCATCGCGCTGGGCGGCGCGACCGGGCACAAAATGTTTGCGAGCGACATGGGCGTTGTCGTGCCGCCGGACGGAATCAATAAAGTGGTCATCGCTATCGTGCGCGTGTTCATTGAAAAAGGCTGCCGCACGAATCGAAAAAAAGCGCGCCTGAAAGATTTGCTGGCGACGGTTTCAATGGATGATTTCCGTGTGCTGGTCGAAAAGAGATTGGGCAAACCATTGCGTCGCGCGCCTTACGATGGCGCGCAAATCCGGTGGGCGGCGCAGGAATTGGCGCATTCGCATGTCGGCGATTTTCCTCAAAAACAAAGCGGATTGAATTACGTGGGCGCGACATGTCCGGTCGGCCAAATCACGCCAAAACAAATGCTTCGGCTGGCGGAATTGGCTGAACTTTACGGCAGCGGAGAGATCCGTTTAACGGTTTGGCAGAATTTCATTATTCCCAACGTGCCGGACGCATTTGTGCCGACGCTGAAACGGGCGCTGCAAAAAGCCGGATTTCCGGCCAAACAATCGAATATCGCCAGCGGCATGATCGCGTGCACGGGCAATTCCTATTGCAAATTCGCGCAGTCTGATACCAAAAGCCACGCGCTCGAATTGATCAAATATCTGGAAAAGAAATTGGAACTGGACCAGCCGGTGAATATTCATTTGACCGGTTGCCCCAATTCCTGTGCGCAACATTACATGGGCGACATCGGTTGCCTCGGCACAAAAGTGCGCGGTGAAGATGCCTACCATATTTTCGTCGGCGGCGGTTTTGGAAAAAATCAAGCCGTGGGACGGCAAATCTTTGCCGGTGTCAGCGCCGCGGAATTGCCGGTGATGCTGGAAAAAATTTTGAGCGCGTATTTGAAACACCGGCAGGGCAGGGAAACGTTCCAGCAATTCACGACGCGGCACGAGGTCGGAAAACTGCAGGAGATCTTTGGCGATGAACATTGAAGCGATTGCGGCGGTTGAAAGCTGCGATTACCATTTCACGGTGACAACGCCGCAGATCAGGATTGAGAAAATTTTCATTTCGCCCGGCCATAATTTCTTCGGCCGTCACGGAAAATCCGCCGGTGGAAATCCGGCGCTCGAAGTTTCGCGGGTCGAATGTATCGCGGGTAAAGGTCTGGTCGGCGACCGTTTTTTTAATTTCAAAGAAAATTACAAAGGCCAGGTCACTTTTTTTTCCGCGGAAATTTTTGAAGACATTTGCCGGCAATTCGGATTAAGCGAAAAATCGCCCGGCGTGACCCGGCGAAACATCATCACGCGCGGCGTGGATTTGAATTCGCTTATCGGCAACGGATTTGAAATTCAGGGCGTCGGTTTTCTCGGGATTTCCGAATGCGCGCCGTGTTATTGGATGGATGACGCGATCGCGCCGGGCGCGGAAATGGCGTTGCGCGGACGCGGCGGCCTGCGCGCAAAGATTTTGAGCGATGGCATATTGCGCGCGGAGGCATGAACTTCAGCGCCGTCATTCTCGCCGGTGGCAAATCTTCGCGGATGGGACGGGATAAAGCGTTTCTCGAAATTGGCGGGAAAACCTTGCTGGAACGGCAAATCCGAACGGTCAAAAACGCCGGCGCAAACGAAGTTTTTATTTCCGGGCGGCCGGACGCCGATTATTCCCAATTTGATTGCCGCGTCCTGGCGGACAGATTTCCCGGGGCGGGACCATTGGCGGGAATTGAGCGGGCTTTAAGCGAAACGTCATCGCCGTTGGTGCTCGTGGTGGCGGTGGATATGCCCGGTTTGACGCCGGAATTTCTTGCGGGATTGAAGACTCATTGTGAGAAAAATTCCGGCGCCATCACCTGTGTGAATGGAAATATGGAACCGCTCGTGGCATATTATCCGTCAGGAGCGCAGCCGCTGGCAGAAAATAAATTAAAGGAAGGTTCCCTTGCGATGAAACCTTTTGCGGAACTTTGTGTAAAAATGGATCTCGCGCGGTTTGTGCATTTTCCGCCTCGAGATGGATTTCTTTTTGCCAATTGGAATCATCCCAACGATACGGCGTTATGATTTTCTTGCGCCAGCGGTGGTAAATTACGGCGACTTGAGCCAGATTCCCGGTGATGAAAAAGGCAAAGCCGGAAATCCAAATCAAGCGCGTCTATGAACCCGCGGCGGAAACGGATGGCAAACGGTTTTTGGTGGATCGCCTTTGGCCGCGCGGGATCAGCAAAGAATCGCTGCGGCTGGCTGGATGGCTCAAAGACATTGCGCCGGGCGACGGACTTCGCAGATGGTTTGGTCACAGCCCGCGGAAATGGAACGGATTTCAAAAACGTTATCAAGCGGAACTGGCCGCCGCGCCGGACCGGTGGCATCCGCTGATCGAAGCGGCAACGGAGGGAAAAGTGACGCTGCTTTTCAGCGCCCGCGATTTGGAGCAGAACAACGCGGTTGTTTTGAAGAGATTTCTGGAAGAAAAATTGAAGCGCTGACGTTTTTCCTGATTCTTTGATTTGGGTCAATTCCCGCCGGCGATCTTTATGCGACACTTCAGGCATGAACGAGAAGCCTCTGGTTGACCTGACGCAGGAAAAAATCCTGTCGCTGTCGGACGAAACAAAATTTGCCGCCAACGGGATTGTCAGCCGCACTTTATTGCGCGCCGAAAATTCGCGCGTGGTTTTATTCGGTTTTGCCGAAGGACAGGAATTGACCGAACACACCTCCACGCAATATGCGCTGATCCAGATCCTGTCCGGCGAATGTGAGTTTTCCCTCGGCGGCAAACCGCATTTTCTAAAAAGCGGGGATTTGCTTTACATGCCGCCAAACCTTCCGCACGCGGTCAAAGCCGTAAAACAATTTTCGATGCTGCTGACGTTGTTCAAGCCGCAAAAATAAGATGAGCGCCGAAACCGAAATCCTCGACGTGCGCGAAGACATTCGCAGCGGACGCGAACCATTTTCAAAGATCATGGCGGCGGCCGCGCGTTTGCGGCCGGACAAAAATTTATTGCTGCTTGCGCCCTTCGAGCCGAAGCCATTGTTTGCCGTTTTGGCGAAACAAGGTTTCAGGCATTCCGCCCGGGAGATCGGGAACGGCGATTGGGAAGTCATTTTTTCACGCAATGGAAAAATTGAACGCCTGGCTGAAAACGGGAACGGATCCGTTCCTGCAAAAAATTCGGCAGCGCGCGTTCCGGATTCTGCGCTGATTGAAGTGGACGCCCGCGGGCTTGAGCCGCCGCAGCCGATGGTGAAAATCCTCGAAACGCTCAACGATTTGCCGGACGGCGCCACCATTTGCGCCCGCACCGACCGGCGTCCCATGCATCTTTACGCGCAACTTGAATCCCGAGGATTTACCGGCCGGACTGAGGAGCAAAACGATGGAAGTTTCATTACCCATATCTGCCGGAGTTAAAACCGGCAACCATAATAACGGACGCAAACCGGCAACAATTTCGCCCGGCGGATTGGCGTCCGCGGCGGCGAATTCCATCACACTGCCGCTTTCATTCATTCTCACGGGTTTGTTGGCATTGTTCGCCGGCGTCATCTGGCTTTTGGCGCAGCCGGAGATCCTGACGGCTTATCATTACAACGCGAATGCCGTGGCCATCACGCATTTATTTGCCCTGGGCTGGCTTTGCAGCATTGTCATGGGCGCGATGTATCAACTTGTGCCCGTAGCGCTGGAAACAAAATTATTCAGCGAGCGCCTGGCGAAAATTCAATTCATTTTTCACGCTGTTGGATTCATTGGAATGGTTTTGGCATTTCGCGGTTGGAACATGAAATGGGTCGGCCTCTTCGGCTCCATTTTTGCGGCCGGCGTTTGCCTCTTCATCTACAACGTGTCGCGAACGCTGTTGCGGATTCCCAAATGGAATACCGTCGCAATTTCCGTCGGCTCGGCCATTTCATGGATTTTACTCACCGTGACAGCCGGGCTTTTCATTGTTGCGGCCAAAACCGGCCACGCAAATTTCATGTTCCGCTTCAATCCGATCGGCGCGATGCACGCGCACGCCCACCTGGGCGCGCTGGGATTTTTCACGATGCTCATCGTGGGCGTGTCTTACAAATTGATTCCCATGTTTACGTTGAGCGAAATCCAAAATCCAAAACGTGCGTTGACATCGGTGATTTTGCTGGATGGCGGCATCGCCGGCGCGTTTATTTGTATTTTGTTTCAAAGCACCTTGAAGCCGCTGTTCGCGTGCATCGTGGTTGTCGCGCTGACGGTTTACGGCGCTGAAATGCTTGCAATTTTGCGGGCGCGCAAACGTCGCGCACTCGATTGGGGCGTGACATATTTCTTGACGGCCATTTCTCTGCTCGCGCCGCTTTCCATTCTTGCGCTGGTGTTGTCCTGGCCAAAATTGCCGTTGAATCCATTCACCGGCCAATTGGAAAACGCCTACGGATTCATCGCCTTTGTCGGTTTCATTTCATTCGCCGTCATCGGGATGCTTTACAAAATCATCCCGTTCCTTGTCTGGTTCGGCACTTACAGCAAACACATCGGGCGCGCGCAGGTGCCGGCGCTGGCGGAAATGTATTCGGAAAAATTGCAAATGACGGGTTATTGGATCTTTATCGCCGCGCTGGCGGTGACGGTCTCGGGAATTTTATTTTCCAACGCGATCGCCGCGCGGACCGGGTGCGTTTTATTCGCCGCGAGCCTGTCAACGCTCGCTTTCAACGCCGCGGAAATTTTATCGCATTGGTTCCGGCCGCAATTGAAAGCGATGCCGGTCATCGTCCGTAAATCCTGATTTTATGACAACGAATTTGCCGGATGAAGAGACAGTTTTCGAAACGTTACGCCAGGTCATTGATCCGGAAATCGGCATCAACATCGTGGATCTTGGCCTCGTTTACGGCGTGAGCATCGCGGACGGCATTGTGCGCGTGAAAATGACGCTGACCACGCCGGGCTGCCCGATGCACGACAGCATTTCGTGGGGAGTGAAAAATGTTTTGCTGAACCTTGAGGATGTGACCGACGTGGAAGTAGACGTCGTCTGGGATCCGCCGTGGCATCCTTCAATGATGAGCGAGCAGGCACGGATCGCTTTACGCGTCGGAAATCTTTAAACCAAAAACAAATAATGAATACACAAACATCAAATTCAATTGATATCACAAAAGTAATGGACGTGCGCCCGATTCCATGTTCCGTCAAACACGGCATGATCATCCAGAAATGGCTCGACCTGGCCGTTGGAGATTATTTTGTGTTGCTCAATGATCACGATCCGGTCCCGTTATACTATCAATTCTCCGCGCAATGGCCGGAAACATTTTCTTGGGAGCATCTGATGCGCGGACCGGAATTCCGCGTCAAGATCACGAAATTAAAACCAACTCGAACGGCCGAAACAAACGTCGCGTGCTGCGAACATTAACATGAAATCTGCCGCAGCCATTCCGAACCGCTTTTCAATGCGCGAAATCGCCAAACAGGTTTTGCCGAAAGAGCACGGCAGTTGGTCGCTTGCTCTCGAGCCGATCGCCTTCGGAATGCTGGCCGCGCCGTCAATGCCCGGAAGCGCATTGGCCGTCGCGGCTGCGGCGGGATTTTTCTTGCGGCGCCCGTTGAAAATCCTTTCGCGGGAAAATGATCCGGAACGGCGCAGCCTGGCACTGGCTGCTATTTTTGTTTTGTTTACGATCGCGTTTGGCGGTCTTCTGATGGCAATCAAATGGGGCGGCCTGGAAAAATTGTGGCCATTGATCCCGGCGGCAGCCGCCGGATTGGCATTCGCATGGTTTGATTCCCGCAACGAAGGACGCGAAGGCGCCGCGGAAATTGCAGGCTCATTTGCCTTTGGAATTTTGCCCGCCGCATTTGCGGTGCTGGCCGGGTGGAGCGTTGTCGCCGCTTTTTCGCTCGCAGTCATAATGCTTTGTCGCTCCATACCGACGGTGTTGTTTGTCCGGACCTTTCTGCGAATCAAAAAAGGCCGCGCTGTGAGTGTCATCCCTGCAATCACCTCCGCCAGCGCCGGATTTTTTCTTACCCTTTCTTTTGTCTGTTTCAAATTTGCGCCATGGCCGGCCATTACGTTTTCGGCGACAATGACCGCAGGCACGATTTATCTGCTGGCAGCGCGTCCGCGCCTTACCGCCAAAGCGATCGGTATCGCAGAGGCCATTTTTGGCACGACAATGGTTTTGATCCTGGCGGCGGTCTGGTAGCGCTCCTTTTTTTTCTTCCTTTTCTAAAAGTCGAAACCCTTGACCTGCATCAAGGCGGCTTTCTTTGCATTGGAGTAAAATAACCAATATGAATGAAGAAAAAGTTTCGACTGAAGTTTCTGCGACAACGGCTGGAAAAAAACCGGCCATCATTTACGCCTGTTCTGGGTGTTCAGACGCAGGCGAAATTGCCGATCGCGTCGCCCGTCAATTGACGCGCGAAGGTGACGGGCAAATGTCCTGCCTCGCCGGCATCGGCGGCCGCGTCAAAAGCCTGGTGATGAAAGCTGAAAATGCCGAACGCATCCTGGTGGTGGACGGCTGCCCGCTCAATTGCGCCGCACATACGCTCAAGCTCGCGGGTTTCCAAAATTTTGAACATCTCGAATTGCACAAGATCGGCATCCGCAAAGGTTCCTGTCCGGTCACGGATGAAAAGATTTCGGCAGCAGTCGAAGCCGGGAGGAAAATTCTGTCAAACGAACCGGCAGCGGCCAAACTGGCCATCTAACCCATTGTTGCGATGACATTGGCAATAAATGGTTATTGCCAGGCAACCGGTGGGAAGAAGCAGATGAAATTAACGGAATAATAACAGCCACGATTGATTTAATGAAAACGAACCTTTTTGCAAAGCCTGGCATCGCCGTCTGCCTTCTGGCAATGGCGTGGATCACGCGGGCGGCCGACGTCCCGGCGATTGTCGGTGAAGAAAATGCGATCCTGACCGACGCGCCGAATGTTCCTTCGCCGATTACGCGGACCTATGCGACGAAAGTGATTGTTCACCTCGAAGTGAAAGAAGTTACGAAGCAGCTCGCTGATGGCGTGGAATATACATTTTGGACTTTTGGCGGGAATGTTCCCGGCAAATTCATCCGCATCCGCCAAGGTGACGAGGTTGAATTTCATCTGGCCAATTCGCCGGACAGCAAAATGCCGCATAACATTGACCTGCACGCCGTCAGCGGGCCGGGCGGCGGCACGGCGGCATCCTTCACGGCGCCGGGTCATGAGTCTCAATTCACGTTTCGCGCGCTCAACGCGGGACTTTATGTGTATCACTGCGCGACAGCTCCGGTCGGGATGCACATCGCCAATGGCATGTATGGTTTGATTCTGGTCCAGCCGACAAACGGCTTGCCGCCGGTGGACAAGGAATTTTATGTCATGCAGGGCGAATTTTATACCGCGGGAAAATTTGGCGACCCGGGATTGCAACCGTTTGATATGGACAAAGCAATTGACGAACGGCCGCCTTATGTCGTTTTCAACGGTGCAGTGGGCGCGCTGAGCGGCAGCAATGCGTTGACGGCGCGCGTCGGCGAAAAAATCCGGTTCTTCATCGGAAACGGCGGGCCAAATCTCGTCAGTTCGTTTCACGTCATCGGCAACATTTTCGACACGGTTTACCAGGACGGCGGAACGACGCCGATCCACGATGTGCAGACGACGTTGATCCCCGCCGGCGGCGCGGCGATCGCGGAATTTTCGCCGAAAGTTCCCGGCGATTATGCCTTTGTGGATCACTCGATTTTTCGCGCGTTCAACAAAGGCGCAAGCGGCGCGCTGAAGGTCAGCGGCGAAGCAAACCTCGCCATTTTCTCAGGCAAACAGAGCGACACCATTTTCAAGGGCGATGCCAGCGCCAATTCCGTTGCGGCCAAAACAATTGAACCGGCAAAAGCCGCCGTTGCCGCGAGCGCAAAGAATTTTTCCGCAGACGCAAAACCAACTTCGAGTTCCGGAATGGAATCCGGAAAATCGGTTTACATGAGGACGTGTTTTATTTGTCATCAACAGAACGGGCAAGGTGTGCCGAATCAAATTCCGCCGCTGGCGGGATCCGATTTTCTCGTGAACAACAAAGACGAAGTCATCCGCATCGTGATTCAGGGACGGCAAGGTGAAGTGACGGTGAACGGGAAAACATATAACGGCGTCATGATTCCGCAGGGAAATTTGAATGACGAACAGATTGCGAACGTCCTGACCTACGTCCGCAACAGTTGGGGAAATCATGCCGACGCTGTGACGGCGGCGGAAGTTTCCGGTGCGCGCAAAACCGTCGCCACCACGACCACCGCCAACAATTTTGAATGATGAAATTGCCCGCGCCTTGGAATCTGGTTTTCGTGCTGACGCTTCTATTCAGCGCGACGGATTTTTCGCGCGCCGTGACGAATGGAGAAATTCCCGGAATGGTTTTGATCCCCGCCGGCGTCTACCGGCCATTGTTCAAATCAAAATCTGAACCGGCAAAAATCGCGGTGAAAAGTTTTTATCTGGATATCGAGCCCGTTTCCAACCGCGATTATCTGGAATTTGTCCGCACCAATCCGCGTTGGCGGCGTTCGCATGTCGCGCGGATTTTTGCGGATGAATCGTATTTGAAAAATTGGGCGGATGATTTGGACCCGGGCCGCGACGCGCCTGCCGATGCGCCGGTCGTGAATGTTTCCTGGTTTGCAGCCAAAGCGTATGCGCAATGGAAACATAAACGGTTGCCGGTCATTGCTGAATGGGAAATTGCCGCCAATGCCAGCGCGACAAATCCAGACGGCGAAAAGGATCCGCAATTCAAAGCAGAAGTTTTGAAATGGTATTCTGAATCCGGCGCCACGGAATTTCTGCCGCTCGGCCGCGGCGAAAAAAATTTCTATGGCGTGCGTGATTTGCATGGATTGATCTGGGAATGGGTGGCCGATTTTAATTCGGCCATCCTTTCCGGCGATTCGCGCGATGGCGGCGTTGACGCAAAATTTTTCTGTGGCGGCGGCGCGCAGAGCGCGCAGAACGTTGACGATTATCCGGCATTCATGCGTTTCGCTTTTCGCGGCAGTCTCAAAGCCGATTATTGCATCCACAACCTCGGCTTCCGCTGCGCCAAAGATTTATGATAACAAAGTCCTTGATCATCACCGTTGTTTTGCTGTCGCTGCCATTGGGAATTGCAGCCGCCGGCGAAACGAATCTGGTTTGCCGCTCATGTTGCATGGCGGAATTGCCGGCAACGCGATTCACCGATAAATCGCTTTACCAGGTCCAATCGGCCTGGACCACTGACGGACAGAAGGAAATCAATCTTGGCGCGCTGGCCGGCAGACCACAGATTGTATTGATGTTTTTTTCACGTTGCACGACCGCTTGCCCGGTGCTGGTCAACGATTTGCGGAAAATTGAATCGGCGTTGCCGGCGGAAACGCGGCAAAAAATTGGATTCACATTGGTTTCATTCGATTCGGAACATGACACTGCACCGGTGTTGGCGGAATACCGGAAGGAATGGAATTTGCCCGGCAATTGGACGCTGTTGACGGGCGCGGCAGATGACGTCCGGGAACTGGCAGCCCTGCTCGGCATCCAATATAAAGAAACGGCCGGCGGACAATTTGCCCATTCAAATGTCATCACGCTTTTGAACGCGGAAGGCGAAATCGTTTTTCAACAGGGCGGATTGGATCAGGACATCGGTCCGATGGTTCAACGGATTGAACAACAGTTGAAATAGTTTAGATTTTCCGAAATTAAATCATTAATCGTAAATTGACCTATGCCGCCGCTGAACCAGTTTAAACGCTTCGATGTGCGCGAGATGATTCGCCGCGGCATCGAGCCGTTTCCAGAAATCCGAAAACGCGTGGACGCGCTCAAGGCGAATGAAGGTCTGATTGTCGTCGCGCCGTTTTTGCCGTCGCCGCTGGTGGAAATTTTGACCGGCGAAGGGTTTGCGTCTAAAGTCGAGCGCGGCACGGGCGCCGATTGGCTGGTCTATTTTTGGCGCGAAAATTAATTTGCTTTGAATTCCGTTAAAAAAATTGTCTGGATAAAAAATAAAGATTGAATGCCTGCGGCCATTGATTTCAAACAAATTGCGATCGTGAACACGCTGCGCAGTTGCCAGCTCTTCACCGGCCTGCCGCCGGCGGATCTGGAAAAAATTGCCGTGGTGGCCATCGTCAAATCACTCGAAAAGGACGATTATCTCTTTCACGAAGGCGATCCGGCGCAAGGATTTTACGTCGTGCAACGCGGCGCCGTGAACATTCATCGCGTCAACGCCGCCGGCAAAGAACAGGTTATTCACGTTTTCCGCGCCGGCGATTCCTTCGCGGAAGTTGCGCTCGCATCCGAACGCGGCTATCCGGCCGACGCCCGTGCGATCGAGCCGACGCAGGTCCTGCTCGTGCAAAAAAACGGCATCCTGGAATTGCTCAAGCGCCAGCCGGAATTGGCGCTGCGGATGCTCGGCTCGATGAGCAGCCATTTGCGGGTGCTGGTGGGACAATTGGAAGATTTGACGCTCAAAGACGTGGAAACGCGGCTGGCCAATTGGCTGGTGAAGCGTTGTCCCAATCCGCAAATGGAAACGCCGGTCAAAATCGAATTGAGCGTGACCAAGCGCGTGCTCGCCGCGGAACTGGGAACGGTCAGCGAAACTTTTTCCCGCACGCTGGCAAAATTCCGTGACCAAAAATTGATTTCCGTCAAAGGCAAAAGTGTGACGGTGCTGTCGCCGGCCCGCTTGAACGCGTTGCTCCGGCGTAATCTGGGTGAATGACGAAAATCAATTTTTCGGGCGGCCCTCGCTCTGCAACGATTCCATCAGCAGCCTGATCTGCGGGCCGAGCTGGTGAAGTTGTTCGCGATGAGTGGCGGAAAGTTTTTCGAGAATGGCCTCGCCGCGCGCCGTCAAAACGAGATGCACGTGGCGGCGGTCTTTCTCATCATGCATTCGCCGGAGATATTTTTCGGCGACCAGCCGGTCCACCAGTCCGACAGCGCTGTGATGAAGGATTTGTAACCGTTCCGCCAAATCGCCGATGTTCATGGATCCGTGTTTTCCGAAGCCTTTGATGGCAAGCATGGCCTGATGTTGCTGCGGCGTGATGCCGGCGGCGCGCGCGGCATTTTCGCTGAAGCGCAAAAATTTCCTCAAGGTGTAACGCAGTTCCGCCAGCGCTTGATATTGAAGATCCGTCGTCCTGTTTCTATCGGCGTGCATGACTGTTTAAGATGACCGTTTCCGGGATGAAATCCAGTTGAATAATATCGTAATACGATATAAACTGGAATTTCATGTTCATTAAAAAAATTTCAAGCCTCTTTGATTCAGCCGGGCAACCATCTCAGACTGATGAAGGTTCGCCGGACCCGGGGGATTTTCGCACTGATAAGCGGATGATTTTGCTTTCCGTGCTGGCGCTTCCGATCGGCATCATCGGCGCGCTGGTGGCCAAGGCATTGCTCTGGCTGATTGCGGTCATCACCAATCTGTGTTTTTTCCATCGTTTTTCCGCGGAATTTATTTCTCCGGAACAAAATCATTTGGGCTGGTGGGTGTTGCCGGTTCCCGTGGCGGGCGCGTTGATCATCGGCCTCATGGCGCGTTACGGATCGGAAAAAATCCGCGGGCACGGCATACCCGAAGCGCTTGAAGCCATTCTCCTTGGCCGCAGTTTGATCAATCCTACGGTCGCGGTTTTGAAACCCTTATCGTCGGCCATTTCCATCGGGACCGGCGGACCGTTCGGCGCGGAAGGTCCGATCATCATGACCGGCGGGGCCTTTGGTTCATTGTTTGCGCAATTGTTCCACCTCACGGCCGCTGAACGGAAAACCTTGCTGGTCGCGGGAGCCGCCGCCGGGATGTCCGCAGTGTTCGCGACGCCCATCGCCGCCGTCCTGCTGGCGGTTGAATTATTGTTGTTCGAATGGAAACCGAGGAGTTTCATCCCTGCCGCGGTTGCGTCCGTGGTTGCGTCGGTTTTGCGCGTGCCGTTGCTGGGAGCAGCCCCGATGTTTGCCGTCACCGCGCATCTGGCGCCGGGAGTGAATGAATTGACGGGAGCGTTGATGATCGGGCTGGCGGCGGGAATCGGCTCATGGTTATTGACGACGGTTGTGTATGCGTTTGAAGATGGATTTCTAAAGCTGCCGATCCATTGGATGTGGTGGCCGGCGATCGGCGCGGTCGCGGTGGGAATTGGTGGAATCATTGAACCGCGGGTTTTGGGAACCGGCTACGATACGATCCATGCGCTGATGCGCGGACAAATTGTCGGCGGTCTGTTGATTGGATTGTTGATCGCGAAGGCATTGGTTTGGGCGATTGCTCTTGGCTCCGGCACGTCCGGTGGAATTTTAGCGCCGCTATTGATCATCGGCGGCGCGTTGGGAGCGTTATTGGGACACTGGCTGCCGACCGGCGACACGGGGCTTTGGGCGATGATCAGTATGGGCGCTATCATGGGTGGCACGATGCGTTCGCCGTTTACGGGAATGATATTTATTCTGGAGCTGACGCATGACTGGAATATTTTGCCGGCATTGTTTATCGCCAGCATTTCCGCGCTGGGCGTCACGGTGCTGGTGCTGCGTCGTTCTATTTTGACCGAAAAACTTGCGCGGCGAGGACAACACATCGCCCGCGAATACAGTGTGGATTTATTTGAACTGATGCGTGTCGGCGATGCGATGGACCGAAACGTTCCAACGGTTTCTGTTGAGATGACCGTTGGCGAATTGGCTGACGAGGTTGCTGGCGGAAACCCGGCTTTCTGCCGGCGCCAGGGAATGTTTATTGTGGACGCAGAGCAAAAATTGTCCGGCGTGATCACGCGTGGCGATTTGATGCGCGCGCTGGAAAATGATTTGAATTTGTCCGTCCTGGAAGCGGGCAAAACCGATTTAGTGGTGTCGTATCCGGACGAATTGTTGAATGACGCCATTGCTAAAATGCTTCGGCACAAGATTGGCCGGCTGGCGGTGGTCAAACGCGATGAGCCGCATCGCATCGTTGGCTATTTGGGACGCGGCGATATTCTCGGCGCAAGGATGCGGTTCCATGAAGAAGAGGAAACCCGAGGAAAAGGGCCGCTGACAGATAAGTTGAAAAAATTGGCCAACCCGGTTATTACTTCTTCCGGTCAAAATTTACAGCAAAGGAAAACAATATGTCATTGAGATTAGGCGAAACCGCTCCCAACTTTACGGCCAATACGACCGAAGGATCCATTGATTTCCATCACTGGCTCGGAAATTCTTGGGGCATTCTTTTTTCTCACCCGGCCGATTACACGCCGGTCTGCACGACCGAATTGGGCACGGTCGCCAGAATCAAAAGTGAATTTGAAAAACGGAACGTTAAAGTCATCGCCATCAGCGTGGATCCGTTGGATTCGCATCTGGGCTGGATCAAAGACATCAACGAAACGCAGCGATGCACGATGAATTTTCCGGTCATTGCCGATGAGAACCGAAAAATTGCTTCGCTCTACGACATGATCCATCCGGCCGCCGATGACAAGGCGACAGTGCGCTCTGTATTCGTCATCGGTCCCGATAAAAAAATCAAATTGACGCTCACTTATCCCGCCAGCACCGGCCGGAATTTTCTGGAAATTTTGCGGGTGATCGATTCGCTTCAACTCACGGCGAATTACAAAGTGGCGACGCCGGCCGAATGGCGTCATGGCGAAGATTGCATCGTTTCGCCGTCAGTCTCGGATGCCGAAGCGCAAACGCTCTTTCCCAAAGGCGTTAAAAAAGTAAAGCCCTACCTGCGCTACACGCCGCAACCGAACCGCTGATTTTGATCCAGCGAAAAGAAGTTTTAGCCGGCAATCTGGCGATGAGACGTGCTTCGACGATTTAGACGGGTGATGGACTCTGTTTCGTCGCAGTAAGAAATGGTGCCGACGGAGGGGGTCGAACCCACACATCCTCACGGATACTAGATTTTGAGTCTAGCGCGTCTGCCAATTCCGCCACATCGGCTACCAATTCAAAAATTCCCGGAAATTCCCGCAACCGTTCGGACAAAATATCAGCAAAAACGGTTTTGAAAAGTCAAAATTAACGGGCGTTCGATGCGTCATCGCTTTATCCGGCGGAACAGTTCCGTCGCCATGCCGCTCACCGACATGACGCGTTTTAATGCCTTGACCGCCGGACGGCCATGTTGGAACGGCCAGCTCACCGCCGCGACCAATAGATTTACAACCATATGAAACGGCGCCGCGAGCAATCGCCCGGCGCAGTAAAAAAAACGGCCGGCGCCAGCCCTGTCTTTCAAACGATGCAACGCGATGCTGCGGCCTTCATTGAACGCCGCGGAAAGCAGCCAGCGCAAATTCATCCGCTTCGCATGCATAAAATGCCGGATGGCTGCGCCGGGCAACCACCACGTTTCATAACCGGCATCCTGCAGGCGCAAATTCAATTCCGCGCCTTCACGATAGCCGGTCGTTTGTCCGATATGACCGAATGGACTGCCAAATCCACCGACGGCATTTACCGCATCGCAGCGCACAGCGTAATTGCATTCCCACGGGCAATGATCGTAGGGAAATGGAAATGGCTTTGGTCCTAAATCCAATTTAGCGACGTCCTTTTCCACCCATTTAGGCAACGGAATTTCAAATACCGGTGTCACCGCGCCGCCGACCGATGCGGCTTTTTCATCGGGAGGATTCCGGAAAAAATTTTCGTAAGCAGCCAGCCAGCTCGGTTCCGCCGTGGCGTCATCGTCCAAAAACAACAGCCATTTTCCGCGCGCATCTTTCACGGCGGCATTGCGCGCATGGCTGATGCCGGAATTTTTTTCGACGATAAATCTTACCCGTGGATCGGCGGCGACAATCTTTTTTGCCAATTCCGGTGTTTCGTCGGAGGAACCGTTGTCCACGATCAGCAATTCCGTGTCACTGCCCATTTGCGCGAGAACGCTGCGCACGGCTTTTTCCATCAAAGCCGCGCGATTCCGGGTGCAAATGGCGACGGTGGTCAACATGGATTCGAGCGAGGACAAAGTGCGGGCAAGCCGTTCATTCGCGGAATTGCAATTGATACAGCTTTTGATAAACGCCGCCGCGCTGGACGAGATCTTCGTGTTTGCCCGTTTCCACGATCCGCCCGCCGTCGAGCACAACAATCACATCGGCATGCAAAATGGTCGAAAGCCGGTGCGCGATGCACAACGTCGTTTTTCCTTTCATCAATTCATCCAGCGCGATCTGCACCGCGCGTTCTGATTCGGTGTCGAGCGCGTTCGTCGCTTCGTCCAAAATCAAAATCGGCGCGTTGCGCAAAACGGCGCGCGCGATGGCGATGCGCTGGCGCTGGCCGCCGGAAAGCATCACGCCTTTTTCGCCGATGACCGTGTCATAACCTTTTTCCTTCTCGATAATGAACGGATGAGCGTGCGCGCTTTTGGCGGCGGCAACGATTTCGTCGTCCGTCGCGCCGGGACGGCCCAATTCGATGTTCCGGCGAATGGTTTCATTGAACAAAACTGTTTCCTGGGTGACGACGGCCATTTGCCCGCGCAAATCGCCGGTCACCACTTCGCGGATGTCCACGCCGCCGATCTTAATGGCGCCTTGCTGCGGATCATAAAACCGCAACAGCAAATTGGATAACGTCGTTTTTCCGGAGCCGCTTGCGCCGACGAGCGCAACGAGCTGGCCGGCTTTGATTTTCAAATTGATATTTTCCACCGCCGTTTTCTTTCCGTAGGCGAAATGGACATTCTGAAATTCGATGTCGGCGGCGGCGGCTTTGAGCGTTTTCGGTTTTGCCGGTTCCACCACCAGGTTCTGTGTCTCCAACAACTTGAAGGCGCGCCCGGCGGCGGCGCGTGCCTGCACCATTTGATTTTGCCAGCGCGTCAGGTTTTTCAACGGCTGATACATCATCGAAATGCTCGCGACCAGCGCCAGAAAATCGGTCGGATTCGGATGAACTTGCGTTTTGACCGTGATCAAATAGACGAGCAGCAACGCGACGCCGATCGAGCCGAAAAATTCGATGAATGCGCCGGGCAATTCCATCGCGCGGATGATGCGCATATAATAGCCGATGCCGCGCGTGGTCGAGGCGTTGAATTGGTCTGTGACAATTTTTTCCAAATTGTATGCTTTGACCACGCGATGGCCGGTGAACGCCTCGGTCATGATCTGCGTGGCTTCGGCGGCGCGGCCCTGCATGTCCCGTGTGGCGCGGCGGACTTTGCGGCTGTAAACGGCGATGGGAATGATGGCCACCGGCAATACGATCATGGAAATCAGCGTCAGACGCGGCTCCTGATGCAGCAGAAAAATCATCAACGTGATGAGCGTGATCGGATCCCGAATGACGACGGAAACGAGATTGTTCAAAATCTGGCCGAGCATTCCGGTGTCGTTCATCACCCGCGAAATGAGGACGCCGGTGGAGGTTTCGGAGAAAAAGCCAGCGGACAAATCCATGATGTGCGCGAACAATTTCATGCGCATGTTGGCGACGATGCGGCACGCGACCCATTGCAGGAAATAAACGTTCACATAAGCGAAAAAGCCGCGCAAAAAGACAATGATCGGAATCGCCGAAATCAGCAGCACAACCGCCCAGCGATGCGTCTGCAAACCGCTCTCAAGTGCGGAACGCACATTTTGGAACCACGCTTCGGCGAATTTCGGCATTCCGCGGATCGGCAATGTCTGCGCCGATTTTGCCGCGCCGCCGAAAATCGCATTGGTCGGCAAGGCATAGCTGACCAGGATATTGGAGATGGCCGCAGTTCCGCTGTTGGTCACGATGACGGCGTAAGCCAAACCATTGCTGTTAACCAGCGGGCCGGACAAAATTGTTTTCACGCCGGCAGGCGCGGTGACAAAGGGTTCGAGCTTGAAATTTTCAGAGTTGGTCGCGCTGGCGAGATGGACGGTAAAACTCGTTGAAGCGCCCGCGCTCAACGTCATTTCCGGCAGGACGACGACATTATTCGTCATCGTATAAACTGTGGAACTGTTTCCCGAAGGAAAAATCGCGCCGTAAACAAACATGATTGTGGCAACCAACAGCGGCGAAATAGCGCCGCTGATGATTCCCGAAATCACGCCCAAAAAGAAGCGCCAACGATACGGCCGGGCGAGTTGCCAAACTTTGGACAGAAACTCCAACATCAGATTTCCGCCCAATATGCCGAGGCCATCCGTCCAAAGCGAGCAGTTTATCCGCGGATTCTTTTTGCGCACGCCGCGCCAAACCGTAAAATGCGCCAATCTGAATTCGCGCATGGCCGAAAAATCGCCCATCTCCGTCTGCATCATCGCCGGCAACGAAGCCGCGCGCATCCGTCGCGCGCTCGAAAGCGTGGCCGATTGGACGGCGGAAATCATCGTCGTCATCAACGACGATGTGAAAGATGAAACCGACAAAATCGCTGAATCATTCGGCGCCAGGGTTTTTCGCGAAGCGTGGAAAGGATTTGTTGGCCAAAAAAATTCCGCCGCCGAAAAAGCGGCGCAGCCATGGATTTTGAACCTGGATGCCGACGAAGAAATCTCGCCGCAATTGCGCGACGAAATCCAGAATGTCATCTCCGACGATCTGTCGCACGCAGCGTTTTCCTTTCCGCGCCTCACAAAATTCTGCGGACGTTGGATCCGTCACGGCGATTGGCGGCCCGACCGGCAAATGCGTTTGTGGCGTCGCGGCAAAGGCCGATGGGTCGGCGGGCGCATCCACGAAACGCCGCAGATTGACGGCTCCACCGGAAAACTGTGCGGCGATTTGTTGCATCACATGGCCGATTCGATTGACGCGCAAATCAAAAAAATTTCCAGCTACAGCAGTGCCTTCGCCAGCGACGCGGCGGAAAAAGATCGCGGCGCCAGCGCCTTCGATCTGCTCGTGCGCCCGATGTTCCGTTTTTTTCGCAGTTATATTTTGAAGTTCGGATTCCTCGACGGCTGGCAGGGACTTTACATCGCGTGGATGACCGCGTTTTACACCGCCACGCGCTATGCCAAAATCCGCGCGAAACAAATGGAGACCCGAAAATGACGGACGTTTCCGTCATCATTCTCACGCGCAACACCTGCGAAATGACGCGCGCGGCGATTCAATCCGTTCTCGATAGCCGCGACGATTTGCGGAAAGAAATTCTCGTTGTGGACAATGGCTCGACTGACGACACGCCGCGGAAATTGCCGCGCGATTTTCCGCAAATCAAATTTCTGCGCTCGGAACGCAATCTCGGTTTTGCCGCCGGTTGCAATCTCGCCGCCAAAAATGCGACCGGCGAATTCCTCTTGTTGCTCAATTCCGATTCGTTGCCCGCGCCGGATGCGATGGCTAAAACGATTGAATTCATGCGCGCAAATCCAAATTGCGCTGTGGCCGGCGCGCAATTGCTCAATCTCAACGGCTCGCGGCAAAATTCCATCGCCAATTTTCCCACGCTCGCGACGGAATTGTTGAGCAAATCACTGTTGCGGCGGATTTGGAAAAATAAATTTCCTGGCAAAGAACAAAAATTTTCCACGCCGGTGGACGTGGAATCGGTCGTCGGCGCATTCATGCTTGCGCGAAAGAAGGTCTGGGACGAATTCGGTGGGCTGGATGAACGTTATTTTTTCTTTCTCGAAGAAACCGATTTCTGTTTGCAGGCGCGCCAAAAGAATTATCGCGTCGTGCATTTGCCGAACGTTTGCGTCACGCACGGTCAGGGGCAAACAGCCAAACAGGTTTCCACAGCGGCACGGATTGAATACTGGCGCTCGCGTTATATTTATTTTGCCAAAAATCATGGCATCGGGACACGGATCCTTTTGCGCGCCGGTTTGTTCATCCGGCTTTTTTTTGACTGGCTCGTCGCTGCTTTGCTGGCATTTGTGACATTCGGTCAAAGCGCGCGTTGGCGTTCGCGTTTGCGCCTTTGTTCCGCCTTGATCGGCTGGCATTTGCGCGGTTGCGATAACGAATCAGGATTGCCACGCGAATGAATTGGCCCGAAAACATTTTGCTGATCCGCCTCAAATCCATCGGCGATATTTTATTTGCGCTGCCGGCAGTTCACGTTGTCCGCGACAATTTTCCAAACGCGAAACTTCATTTTCTCACATCCAAAGAATTTGCGCCGCTGGTGCGCGGATTTGCGGATGTGGATGAGATCATTCCGCTCGACCGAAGCGTTTACCGCGCCGGCAATTTTCAAAACGCCGCCGCCGGCACGTTTCAATTTCTGCGGCAATTGACGGAAATTAATGCGTCGCTTGCGATTGATTTTCAGGGTTACAGCGAAACGGAATGGCTGGCGTGGTGGAGCGGCGCGACGGAGCGGTGGGGCAATGTTTACAAAAAATCGCGCGGCTGGACGTTCACGCAAACGTCGTGGCGCGAGGTGACGACGCATCCGGCGGAATGGAATTTAACGCTGTTGCGGCGTTGCGGGCTGAAGGCTGAAAACGTCCGAAACGAGTTTCATTTGCCGGACGACGCATTGGAAAAAGCGCGCCGATTCTTTTTCGCGAACAAATTGGATTTGGACAAGCGCACGATTTTTATCCAGCCGTTCACGAGCAATCCTCAAAAAAATTGGCCGCTGGAAAATTTTTTGGAATTGGCGCGACATTTTCGTCAGCGCAGCGTGCAAATCATTTTCGGCGGCGGTGCGGGCGACCGCGAAAAACTTGCGCCCGTGGTCGCGGCGGGATTTCCGGTTTCCGCCGGTGCGCCGCTGCTGGTTTCCGGAGGAATCGCCAAACTTTCAACACTGGTCATCGGCGCGGACACGGGTTTGCTGCATTTTTCCGTGGCGATGGGAAAACGCGTGGTGATGTTGATGTATTCCAACGCGCCCGGAACGTCGCATCCATTTCAGCACGCGGATTGGGCGATCACGCCGGCGAATGGAAATGTCGTCGCTGAAATCAAAACCGGCGCGGTCATCGAATCCGCCGAACGCGCACTGGCCGAATCAATTTGAAGTAAGATTTGTCGGCGCGTTCGTCATGGAATCGGCAAACCAGACGTTCATTTCGCCTTTGCCGCGGTTGGCCCAGGCAAAATACGGAATTGCCTTAAATTCCTGTTCCGTTTCTTCGATTTTTCCGTCGGCATTTGTGGAAGTTGCGAATGCTTTGCCGGAAATGGTTTCCACGCCGTTGAGCAATTGCGGTTCGAATTGCGCCGAAAATTTTTGGTCTTCCGGCAGAATCAAATTGCAGACTTTGCCGTTTGGATTGTCCGGCCATTCGGCGCAGAAAACGATCGGCCCGCGTTGCAGGGCAATCCGTCCGCGGTCGGCGGCGACATTTTCGTTCGCAACAACTTCGCGCACGGGCATCGGCAAATTCAATTCAATCACATCGCCGGATTTCCATTGGCGATTCACATTGACGTAGCCTTGGTCCAATTTGATGGGAACCGATTTGCCGTTCACGGCCAGCGTGATCGGCGGTTTCGCGTCGTCGGCAAATCTGTAAAGATTGCCGGGAATGGGTTCGCCGCGCGCCCAGCCGGGAATCCGGACGGCGACGATGAATTTGGCATTTTCATCCGGCGCAACGGTGATTTTAATTTTGCCGTCCCACGGATATTCGGTTTGCTGCGTGAGTTTTATTGCGCGGCCGTTTTCCAATTTGATGTTCGCCGTGCCGCTGGCGTAGAGATTCACAAAAATTTTCTCGCCTTGCTGCGCGTAAAAATAGCCGGGCACGGACGGCAAAAAGCGCGTGATATTTCCGGGACAGCAGGCGCAGCCGAACCACGGACTGCGCGCGTAATCGCCTTTGCATTCGAGCGGATTGGGATAGAAAAACGTTTTGCCGTCGAGCGAAACGCCGGAAAGCAATCCGTTGTAAAGCGTGCGTTCAAAAACATCCATGTATTTAGCGTCGCCGTGCAGCAGGAACAGGCGCGAATTCCAATAATCATTGGCGACCGCGGCGCAGGTTTCGTTGTAGGCGGTGAGATTGGGCAATTCGTAATTTGCGCCGAACGCTTCGCCGGAATGTCGCGCGCCGATGCCGCCGGTGAGATAAATTTTTTTGTCCACGCAATTGCTCCAGATCGTGTCAATGGCATGAACGTAGGCTTTGTCGCCGGTCAGCGCGGCAACGTCCGCCATGCCGCTGTAAAGATAACCGGCACGAACCGCATGGCCGATGGCTTCGGTTTGTTGCACGGGAGGAATGCGCGATTGATGATAATCGTCGCCGCCGGGATAACTGCCGCGCACGTCAATGAAGTATTTGGCGAGGTCGAGATATTTTTGTTCGCCGGTGACGCGATACAATTTGGCCAAGCCCATTTCTACGACTTCATGGCCGGGCCAGAGATGCAGTTGATTGGTCGCTGGGCCAAAAGTCTTGCAAAGCAAATCCGCTTCTTTGAGCGCGACGTCGAGCAGATTCGTTTTGCCGGTGGATTGATAATGCGCGGCCGCAGCTTCAAACAGATGTCCGGCGTTGTAAAGTTCGTGGCTCAATTGTTCTTCGTTGACCCAGCGTTGTTTGCCCGCCCACGGATGCGGATGTTCCGGATCGATCGTGCGCGTGGTGTAAAGATAGCCGTCCGGTTCCTGCGCCGAGGCGATGAGCGCAATGAGTTTATCCAGATAGGCGTCCAGCTTCGGGTCGGGCTGAACCGCGAACGCGTAGGATGCGCCTTCGAGAACTTTGTAAGGATCGGTGTCGTCAAACGGATAGCCCGGCGGTTTTTTATCGGTGATTTTTTCGCCGCGCAGGACGGCGGCGGCGCGCTCGAAATTATACATGCGACCGGACTCTTCGCATTTTTGGAACGCGTAAGGAATCGTGAACAACCGGTTCGTCTCGATGCGCGGCGCCCAGAAATGATCCGTCAGATGAACGTCAGTGAAGGAAACAGGCTGAACCGGATAATCGCGATGTTTGGAAACGACCTTGGCGGACAAATTGAAAAGACAAAACAAGAGCACGGCGACGAATGCGCAACGCAAAAGCAGCGAAGATTTCATGGCGTCAAAATACACTATTTCACCCTCTCACCGTCAAAAGGTTTGTTCCAATAAATTGGTTACGACAAATGACTGATGATACGGCTGATGGTTTTGATAAAGCTCCAAGCGCCGCTGCAGTTCTTCTGTGTTTTTCATTTTCACCGCATTGGCGATGTCCAGCGCGCTTTGTGTGATCGCGAGCGCGTTGGTGAAATCGCCGTTTTCGGCGTAAGCCATCGCGAGCGCGTCGAGCACGAGCGGTTGTTGGCCGCCGGTCAGGTCATTTGCCTTTTGAGCGAACGCCAAAGCAGTTTTGCCGTCGCGAACGGAATCATTTTTGTCCGACGCCAGAACGCGCGCGACATAAGTGAGCATTTTGAAATCATCCGGCCCCAGCCGGAGCGTTTCGCGAAATTGACCAACGGCTTCGGCGTCGCGCCCTTGTTGCAGCAGGGATTTTCCCAATTCAAAATGCGGGTGTGGATTTTGCGGCGCGATTTCCATCGCGTTCGTAAATTCCGCCATGCCATCGGAAAATTTTCCCATCCCGGTGAACACGATGCCAAGGCTGTCATGCAATTGCGGATTGCCCGGCTCCAGCGCAATCGCTTGGCGATATTCCTCGATTGATTGATCGCGCTGGCCGAGATCGTCGAGCACGTCGCCGAGGTTGTTGTGAACGAAGACGCTGTCCGGCGCGATTTTTTCCGCGGCGCGATATTGCGTGAGCGCTTCGTCGAGGCGGTTTTGTTTTTCCAGGGCAACGCCGTAATTGATATGCGCGTCCACGTTGTTTTTTGTGACCTGCAATGCGTGACGAAAGAGCGTTTCGTCATCGCGCCAGAAATGCAATTGCCGTTCCGTCAGCGCGGTTAACGTTCCCAAGATCAAAAGGGCAACGGCGGAGAAAATGAATCGCGTCAGATCATTCAATCGTGGCAGCGTTAAAATTTTTTCCGCGCCGAAGGCGACGGCGATAAAAATGCCGATGGCCGGAAGGTAGGTGTAACGGTCGGCCATCGCGGCGTCGCCGACTTTGACCAGGCCGATGACCGGCACGAGCGTGCCCAAAAACCAAAGCCAGCCCGTCAACAGAAACGGATTTTGTTTCCGCATCAACCAGGCCGCCACGGAAATGAAAATCAAAACGGCGCATGAAATGGCGAGGGCAATCGCCGGAAATGAATCCGGCATCGGATAAATCACGGCCAGATGCTCCGGCCAAAAAATCTTTGAGAGATAATCCGCAAACGCAACCGGCACGTTTTCCAGCCGATAACTGAGCGGCACGGCTTTGAGCGATTTCACAGCGCCTTGGTTTTGCGCGATGTAAGTGATGACGCACGAAACGACGGTCAGCGCGAAGAAAGGAATTTTTTCGATGAGCAATCGTCGAAGCGTTGAATGGTTGAAGCGTTGAAGCGGCCAGAAATCGAGCAGCAGCATGACAAACGGCAATGTCACGAGCATCGGCTTGGACATCAGGCTGAACGCAAAAAAAATCAATGCCCAACCGTAGAAGATTTTTCGCTTCGGATCCTGAACTTTTGCCGGTCCGACAAATTTTGCGTAACAAAAAAGCGAGAGAAGTCCAAAGAAGGTGCTCAAAACATCTTTGCGCTCTGCGATCCAGACGACCGATTCGACATGAACCGGATGCAACGCAAACAACGCGGCGACCAAAATGGCAGGCCAAAGAAAACGTGAAGATGGAGGATGGACGGCAGAAGAGGGACGGCGTTTTCCATCTTCCGTTCTCAATCTTCCATTCCCGCCGCAACAAAACAGCAGCAGCCAAAACAACAAAATCGAATTGGCGATATGAATCAATACATTGACCAGATGCATCGGCCCGGGATTGAGGCCGAACAATTTGCAATCAGTCATGTGCGAGAGCCATGTCAGCGGATGCCAATTGGCCGCGTGAAAGGTGGTAAATGCCCATTTGAAGCCTTCCAGCGTCCAGCCATTTTGAACCATCTGGTTTTCAAAAACGTAATCGCCGTCGTCGTAATTGATAAAGCCGTTGCGTGCCACCGGCAGGTAAACGAGCAGGGTGGCCAGCGCGAGCAACAGGGCGACGAAGCGCGGACGTGACATGGCCTTGTTTTATTCGATTTTCGCGGCGGCGGCGAAGTTAAAATTTTTTCAAAAAAGGCTCGCCATTTTTTCGCCGCCGGTTAAGAATTTTGGCGCTTGGCCGCTTCTTCGGTTTCCTCACGACCAAGTTTTAACATGATGCACGGATTATTTTCTGTTGTCGTGGGGGCTGCTTCCAGTCACTCGGAGCTCCTTTACGTTTGGGACAAGGCGACGATCGAAGCCAAAGTGATCATCGTCGGCCTCGTCATTTTTTCCATCATTGCATGGTCGGTGATGATTTATAAGTCCATGCAGATGAGCCGCGCGGGCAAATTGAATTACTACTTCGAGCAGGAATTCAATGCGCAAAAATCCGTCCTGGAAATTTTTGACCGCAAACTTCACGTGGAAGGCTGTCCGCTTTACGCCGTTTACAAAACCGGCTGCTCGCAACTGGACACTCGCTTGATCGGTCCGGGCGGCGAACGGCGAAAACAAACCGTTTCACTCAAAAACATGGAACACGTCAAACGCTCGGTCGAAAACACCGTCGCGCAGGAATCGCTGAAATTGGAATCCGGCTTGATCTGGCTTTCGGTGGCGACCGCCGGCGCGCCATTCATCGGATTGCTCGGCACGGTTTGGGGCGTGATGAGCGCCTTCGCCGGGATCGCGCAATCGGGTTCGGCAACGTTGTCCGCAATGGCGCCGGGCGTCGCGGCAGCGTTGATCACGACCGTGGCCGGCCTGCTCGTGGCAATTCCCTCGATGTTCGGCTACAATTACCTGGTGCATCGCCTGCGCGCGTTCACTGTCGGTCTCGATAATTTTGCGCAGGAATTGGTGTCGAAAATGGAAGCCGAATATCTGGCGGATCAATGAATTTGAAATTACACAAAACACGTAACACGCAACACGCAGCTCCGATAAAATTCCGGCCGCAATCGGGTTCCGTGTTCCATGTTGCGTCAAGAAACAGCCGGACATGAGACGGTTTTCACAGCGCGGTCATTTGGTGACGTTGAGCGAAATCAATATTACGCCCTTGCTCGACCTTGCCTTCGTGCTGCTCATCATCTTCGTCATCACCACGCCGCTGCTCGAACAAAGCATTGACTTGAAATTGCCGAAGGGCGGCACGCCGGAGAAAAAAATTGATAAAGGCGACATCAAAACGGTCGAAGTTTCGGTGACTGGAACCTATGCGCTCGACCGCCAGCGAATGCAATTGTCGCAAATCCTTTCGCGATTGACGGAAGATTTCCGGTCGAATCCAAATCTGGTCGTTTACATCCGCGCAGACAAAGACAGCCGTTACGATTTAGTCGCGCAGTTGATTGACGGCTGCCAAAAGTCCGGCATCACGCGCTATTCGCTGCGCACCGACCCGACGAAATGAATCGCCTGCAAAAAAAATGCGTCATCGCCACGGTGGGAATTCACCTGCTGTTGTTGACGCTTTTGCTCGTCGGCCCGGCATTTTTCAATCCAAAACCAAAAGAGACCGACACGCATTTGCTCCATGTGATTCCGGCAAATCTCGTGGACGCCGTGCTCAACAGCGGCGTGCCAAACGCCGTTCCGCCCGCGCCGCAACCTCCGGCGCCGCAACCGCAAATTCAACCGCAGCCGCCCGCGCCGCAGCCAGAACCGGAAAGAACGCCGCCAAAACCGATTGTCACGCCCGCGCCGGTTCCCACGCCGGAAAAAATTGAAAAACCGGTCAAACACACGGAACCCAAGCCGGAACCCAAACCCGCGCCAAAATTAAACGCGAGTGATTTGAAGCGGGTAACGCGACGGGAAACGAAAAATTCAACGGCGAGCAGAGATGATTCGCGACAGCAGGCGCGGGCGCTCAATAATGTATTGAAAACTTTGAAAACCGGTTTATCGGGTGCTACAGAAATCAATTTGTCAGGTAATAGCAGCGCCGCTTACGCAAATTATGGAGATGTGGTCATCAGTAAATATCATTTCGCGTGGGTTCCGCCAGACGGAATGGACAACGACAAGGTGACGGTGCAATTTAAGGTCACAATTGCGAAAGATGGGACGGTTGTTTCTGCTCACATTGTAACCCCTTCTGGTGATGCGAAAGTGAACGCCGCTGTTCAACGAATGTTAGAGCGTGTTCAATTCATTGCGCCTTTTCCTGAAGGAACGAAAGAAAACGAACGGGATTACACAATTAACTTTAACGCGACTCGAATAACTCAATGAAAAATTATTTTTTGATTCCGGTGAAAATTTCTCTTTTTGTTTTAGCTGCAACGTTAGCCTCGGGTTGGATGCCGGCGAATGGACAAGGAAACCTGACCATGCACGAGCAAATCCGGATGGGCGACACGCCGCCGATTCCTGTTTCGCTGGAAGGTTTTAGCGGTGAGGTCGAGAGCGTTTTGAGATTCGATCTTTACGTGCAGGGATTTTCGTTCGTTTCGCCGGACGCCGCGCAATATCAAATCACCGGCAGTAACAACGGCAACGTGGAAGGCCGCGTCACGGACAAAGTTTCCAAAAAAGTGATCCTGGCGCGCAGTTACACCGGCGCTAGTTTACGGCGCGAAGCCCATGCGCTGTCGGATGAAATTGTTCTGGCCATCACCGGCAAAAAAGGCATCGCGGAATTGAATGGTTCAACGGCGCGGATCGCCTTCAAAAAGCAGCCGGGTGGCTACGGGCCGGGCGAAATTTACGTTTCCGAATTCGACGGTTACGGCGCGCAGGCCGTGACGCATGATAACGCAATCTGTTCGGCGCCGTCGTGGGTGCCCGGCAAACTGGCGTTGTTTTACAATTCCTATTTCCGCAACAATCCGGACATTTATTACCACGATTTGACGACCGGCCAGCGCAAAACGGTGGCGCGTTACGGCGGTTCGAACATGAGCCCCGCCGCATCGCCGGACGGCACAAAAGTGGCAATGATTTTGAGCAAAGACGGCGCGCCGAACGTTTATGTGGCCAACGCCGACGGCTCGAATTTGAAGCGATTGACGCACGGCGAAGAGGATTCTTCGCCCTGCTGGTCGCCGGACGGCCAATGGATTTGTTTTGCGACAAAAGTCAATGAGCGTCGCCGACTGGCAAAAGTTTCCGTGAACGGCGGGGAAGTGAAATATCTCAACACCATCGGCACGGTCAATCCGACCGAGCCGGATTGGTCGCCGGACGGAAAATGGATCGCCTATACGCGCCAGGCCGGGGAATTTGATATTTGCGTGACGCCGGCGGACGGCGGCAGCAATCCCGTGGTGCTCGTGCGCGGCGAAGACCCATCGTGGGCGCCGAATTCGCGGACGCTGGTGTATTGCCGTCGCAGCGGAGGGCGCTACGTGCTGTCTGTGCTTGACGTTTTGACGAAACAATTCAAAGATGTTCAACGGATTTCAGGCAGTGATTCCGAGCCCAGTTGGGCCAAATAGATTTTTGATTTAACCAGAATTTAACCACGATTTAACGGAAAGAAAAATTATGAAAATGAACAAATCCCTTTTTGCGCTGGCGACCGCGCTGGCTGCGGTGCTCGTCTCGGCCGGTTGCACCCATCGGCCGGCGAACGTGACCGATATTCCGGGCAACGCGGGACTTACGGACGAAAATCCTTTTGGCTCGAAATATAATCCAAATGCTGAAGGACAGATTGCGGAAGCGTCGCCCGATTCATTTGACGGCATGGCGATGGATCGTCAAGCTTTAGCGGTTTATTCGCTTCATTTTGCTTATGACAGCGCGGCGATCCGCAAGACCGAACGCGCCAATCTTCAAGCTGTTGCCGCCACGCTTCAAAGCGATCCGAGCACGAAATTGTTGATTGAGGGCAATTGCGACGAACGCGGCACGGAAGAATACAATCGCTCGTTGGGTCAACGCC
This sequence comes from Verrucomicrobiia bacterium, assembly GCA_035776755.1. Taxonomy (GTDB): domain Bacteria; phylum Verrucomicrobiota; class Verrucomicrobiia; order Limisphaerales; family UBA11358; genus UBA11358. The sequence continues at coordinate 22,398 of DASTWS010000007.1, read as the reverse complement.
GTGCCGATGCCGCGCGCGAAGCGCTTGTGAAGTTGGGACTCAGCCCGGATCGCATTCGGACATTGAGCAATGGCAAAGACAAGCCGCTGGATCCGGGTCATGACGAATCGGCGTGGTCGCAAAACCGGCGCGATGATTTTATTCTGTTGCGTCCCAAGGCCGGCGCATGATCGGAAATGGCGGGAACCGCGCGGCGCGACGTTCCCGTCCAATTGCCGCTTTACTAATTTCGGCAAAGGCGTAAGCTTTTAAAGGCTCGAAAAATTTATGAATATCATGTTTGCATGGGGATTTGGCGCGACGGAAATCATTGTGATTTGCGCTGCCGTGCTGATTCTGTTTGGCGCAAAGAAAATTCCCGAATTCATGAAAGGGCTCGGCACCGGCGTCAAGGAATTCAAAAAAGCCACCCGTGAGGTGACGGAAGAAATCCAAAACGCGGCGGAAGACAAACCCGCATCGCAAAATAAAATCGCCGCCAACGGCCAACAGCCGTCCAACACCGTTTCGCAATCCAATCCGCCGAAAGCCTAGACGGATTCCGCATGGCCGCCGACCAAGACGAGAATCCGCTTCCCGACGAGACCGATGGCGGCCCCGTCAAAAGCTTTCTCGAGCACCTCGAAGATTTCCGCTGGGTCCTCATCAAAAGCCTCGTCGCGCTTGGCCTGTCGATGCTCATCTGTCTCGCGGCTGGAAATTACGTCGTCCAAGTCATCAAATGGCCGCTGACGCGCGCGCCGAAAACGTATTCCGCCGGGCAAGTTGCGGTCGTCAGCTTCGGCACCAATCACATCGGCAATTTTGAACTGACGCCGGAACAGCAAAAGCAGTTCAATCTGGGCACGAACCAATTCGTGGCGGTGCAGATCGAGCCGAGGACCATCGGCACAAATCAAATCCTCGGCTGGCACGTGAATGATGATTCCGCAGCGATTTCCCGCGCGCAACGGATGAATATCGATTTGATCAACTTGAGTCCGGCGGCCGGATTTTTTGTGGCCTTTCAGGTGGCATTTTATGCGGGAATGGTTTTGGCCGCGCCGTTCATTTTTTATTTCATCGCGGCCTTCGTCTTTCCGGCCTTGAAGTTTCACGAGCGCAAACATGTTTACCGCAGTTTGTTTTTCGGCGGCGGATTGTTCGTCGCCGGCATTTCGTTTTGCTATTTTGTCCTGATGCCGCTGGCGCTGGCGGCGTCGCAGCGATATTCGAACTGGCTCGGCTTCGGCGCATTTCAATGGCGCGCGGAGGATTACATCAGTTTTGTCTGCCGGTTCATGCTGGGAATGGGAATCGGTTTTGAACTGCCGGTGGTCATCCTGACGCTGGTCAAGCTCGGCGTATTGGATTATTCCACGCTGGCCAGGGCGCGGCGCTACATGATCGTCATCAATTTGATTTTAGGCGCGTTTTTGACGACCCCGGAAGTATTCACGCAATTGGTCATGTTTGTGCCACTGCAGTTGCTTTACGAAATCACCGTCTGGATCGCGTGGTATTGGGATCGCCGCGACAAAAAACGTGCTGGACAAGAAACAATTTCCGCGTAGGCTCAATTCGACAACTGAACGTATGAAAAAAGTGATTCCCTTTTTGGCTTTGGCCGCGCTTCTGGCCGCTTTTACTTCCGGTTGCACCGGTCCTGAACAGAAATTCAGCCGCGGCGTGGACAATGTTTATGATGTCGTCCGCCTCGGCGAAATGCAGCGTTCCATCGAGCAAAATGTCGTGCTCGATTCCGATAATGGCTACGTGTTCGGCACCTACCACGGATTTCATCGTTCGCTCGAACGCGCCGGGCTGGGTGTTTATGAAATCATCACCGCGCCGTTTCCGCCGTATCATCCCATCCTGACCAAACATTTTTCGCCGAATCCGGTTTATCCCGACAGCTATCAACCGAAACGCTATTCCGATTCGATCTTTGATACGGACAGCGCCGTCGGTTTCAGCGGCGGAGACATCGCGCCGTTCATTCCCGGCAGCCGGTTCAACGTGTTTGACAATTAAAAATCCGATTCCTCGCGACGCGCCGATGTCTATCGGCGCGTTTTTTATTTCCACAAAAATTCGTGAATTTGCCTTGCGCCTGATTAAAAATGTCGCCAATGAAGCTTGAACGAAAATCGCCCTGCAAAGTCAATCTGCTGCTGAACATCCTTGGCAAACGTCCCGACGGTTTTCATGAACTGGAAACCATTTTTCATCCGGTCAATTTTTGCGACGAACTTTCTTTTGAACGCAGTCGAGCAGGAATCCAACTTTCCTGCAGCAACGAATCGCTGCCGACGGATTCACGCAACCTGATTTTCCGCGCGGCGGAAATTTTTTTTGCCGCTTCCCGGATTTCCGATGGCGTTCAAATTCATCTGGAAAAGAAAATCCCGATGGCTGCCGGGCTTGGCGGCGGCAGCGGCAATGCCGCCACGACATTGCTGGCGTTGAACGAACTCTTTGGAAAGCCATTGTCGTCAGAAAAAACCAATGAAATCGCGGCATCGCTTGGTTCCGACATCAATTTCTTTTTGCAGGACAAGCCGGCGCTGGCGACCGGACGCGGTGAGAAAATTCAATCGCTCGATCATTTTTCCGCGCTTGCCGGCAAAGCCTTCGTATTGATCCATCCGGGTTTCGGAATTTCGACGCCGTGGGCTTATCAAAATCTGGCGCGATTTCCCGAAGCGCTAAATGGCAGAAAAGGTCGCGCGCAAGAACTCATTGCAAAACTCCAAACGAATAATTTGCCGGCTGTCGCTGATGGCATTTACAATTCACTTGAAGCGCCGGCGTTTGAGAAATTTCCCGTTTTGAAATTGTATCAGGAATTCTTTCTGGCCAACGGCGCGATTGCCGCGCTGATGTCCGGCAGCGGCTCAACGACCTTTGCGATCGCGGAAAATGTTTCCGCCGGCGAAACGCTCCTGGAGAAATTCAAAGCACAGTTTGGAGGTAATTGCTGGACGGCTGTGGTTGAAATCTGAACAGAAGAAAACCAAGAGAACAAAGAATTTAATCCAATCGGGAATACATCTCCCTTGCCTTCGTTTGCTTTTGTTTAATTTCGCTTCTTAAATTTTACCGCTGCGAAATCGATCATTTCCCTGGCGGCGGGGATTTCCAGCCAGATCGCCGCCAGCAGATAAATCAATCCGGCGATAATGGCCGGCACAAAGACGGCGCCGATTCTCAAGCTGATGGTCGCGTGGCCGTAAACATTTTCCCAGAGCCGCCAGCTTTCAAACGCGACAGCGCCCGCGACCAGCGTGAGCAAAGCCAGTGGCAACAATGTTTTCCGCAGAGATTCCATTTCCAGTTTTCCCAATTTTTTTCGCAACGCAAAAATCAGAAACCAGACATTGCAGGCTGACGTCACAGTGTTGGCGATTCCCAATCCGCCTTGGCGCAACGGAATGATGAGCAGCGCCGAAAGGACCAGATTCAATATGAGGCAGACAATGCTGATTTTCATCGGCGTTTTGGTGTCGCCCAGCGCATAAAACGCCCGCGCCAAAATGTTGACGGATGAAAATGCCACCAGGCCGGGTGCCAAACACATCAGCGCGAACGAAGTGTTCCTGGTTGATTCGGCGTTGAATTCTCCGCCCTGGAACAACAGCCGGATGATCGGCGTGGCCAAAGCCAGCAATAATACGCTGGCGATGGCATTGGCAAAAATCATTGCGCCCAGGCCGTTGCGCAGCGTGGAACGGAAGTGCGGATAATTTTTTTCCACGGCCAGCGCGCTCAACGTCGTGAGCAGATACGTCGCCAGCGAAATTCCGAACATTCCCTGGGGCAATTCCATCAGCCGCACGGCGTAGTTGAACGACGCGTTGATTTTTGGATCAATCCAAAACGCGACGGCCTGCACCAGCGTGACGTTGATCTGAAATGCCGCGATGCCAATCGTGCCGGGAATCATTTTGATCATCACGCGCCGCACGGTTTCATCGCCCCACGGCGTGACCCAGCGCAACCGAAAACCGTCGCGATAAAGCGTCGGCAGTTGAAACAATGCCTGCGCGACACCGGCGGCAAGCACGCCATAAGCGAGCGCAAAAATTTGAACGGGAAGCTTTTGATCTTTTGGCAAGCCGGTCCCGAATTTTGGCGCCAGCCAGATCACCGACGCGATCATTACCACGTTCAGCATGGCCGCGCCCATCGCGGGAATGAAAAAATGGCCGCGCGCATTCAACATTCCCATCAACGCAGCGGCGGCGCAGACGAACAGCATGTAGGGGAACATCACGCGCAAAAGCCGCAGCATAAGTTCCGTTTTGGTATCGAATTGATGAAACGCCAGCGCCAGCGAAATGCCAATCAGGACGAGCGCGATGATGACGCTGGCGGCGACGATGAGCCCCGAAATAACGGCATTTGACGCGCGCCACATTTCCGTTTCGCCATGCGCCTTTTCCTTTTCTTTGAAAATGGGAATGAACGCCGCCGTCAATGCGCCTTCGCCCAGGAGCCGCCGAAAAAGATTTGGGATCAAAAAGGCGAAGATGAACGCGCCGGCGACCCAGCTTGTGCCCATGAAACGCGAGTAAACCATTTCGCGCGCCATGCCGAGCAAACGGCTGGTCAGCGTGGCGGCGGCCATCGCGCCGGACGATTTCAACATCTGTGACACGCGCGAAGATTAAAGTCCAAACTCCAAAGTCCAAAGTCCAAAGTTTGGCTTTCGACCAAATGATTTGAATTTGCCCGAACCGGCAGCCTGTGGCACTGTATTGCCACAGGAAAAACAATTTTTACGAATTATGAGCAAACCGAAAATCATCGCTTATTTGAAACCGACCTGCGGCTGGAGCCAGGGCGTCCGCGCCGTTCTGCGCAAATACGATCTTCCTTTTGAAGACCGCGACATTATCAACGACCCGTTGCAACGCCAGGAAATGATCGAGAAAAGCGGGCAAATGTTGAGCCCGTGCGTGGAAATCAACGGCCAGATGCTCGCCGACATCAGCGGCGAAGAAGTGGAAGCGTGGATGATTGCAAATAAAATTGTCGCGCCGAACGACAAAACGCCCGACGCGCCCATCAATCAACCGTGCGCTCACGAAATGCCGGCAAGTTCGGCGATTAATTTCCGGCAATAGCTTAAGATAAGGTTTTCAATCCGCAGATTACGCGGATTTCGCGGATAAAATGAATCTGCGTCATCTGTGAAATCTGCGGATTTTTTATGAATTGATTGCCGGTCTTGACTGCCGCATTTTGATTTTATGCAAATCATCAAAACCGTCGCTGCGATGCAAACGCTCGCCAAAAAATGGCAGGGCGCCGGCATCAAGATCGGTTTCGTGCCGACGATGGGTTATTTGCATGAAGGACATTTGAGCCTCGTCCGCAAAGCACGCAAACGCGTCGGCAAAAATGGAAAAGTCGTCGTCAGTATTTACGTCAACCCGACGCAATTTGCGCCGACGGAAGATCTGTCCAAATATCCGCGCGATTTGAAACGCGATTTGAAATTGTGCCGCGAGAAAAAGGTGGACGTTGTTTTCACGCCGACGGACAAGGAAATGTATGCGAATCGGCAAAAACAGAAGTCGTTCAGCGCTTACGTTGTCGAAGAAAAATTATCGCGTGTAATGGAAGGCGACTCACGGCCCACACATTTTCGTGGGGTGACGACGGTGGTCGCGAAATTGTTCAACATCGTTTTGCCGAATGTGGCGGTTTTTGGCCAAAAAGATTTTCAGCAGGCGGCGATCATCAAACGCATGGTCGCGGATTTGAATTTTCCGGTGAAAATCATCGTCGCGCCGACGGTTCGCGAGCGCGACGGTTTGGCGATGAGTTCGCGCAATAAATATTTGACCGGCGATTTGCGGCGACAAGCGACGGTGCTTTGGTGCGCTATTCAAGTTGCGCGCGAAGCTCTGAAAAAATCCAAAACATTTCCGGCGGCGAAATTGAAAGCGATCATCAAAAAATTGGTCGAATGTGAGCCGGACGCACAATTGGATTACGTGGAATTTTTTGAGCTGGAAACGTTGTTGCCGGTTTCCACGGTAAAATCAGGCACGCAAATGGCATTGGCAGTTTTCGTCGGCAAAACGCGGTTGATTGATAATGCGAATATTTAATGAATCGTTTTTTTCCAAAGTTAAATTTCTATTTAATAGTTAGCTCCATCGGCGGACTGATTTTATGCCGAATTATAAATGCTTTGTTTTTTCGCAACGGAAATAACTTGGATCAAACTATAGTTGGTCTATGGATTTTACGGTCGTTGGCAATTGTTTTCGGTGTAACTGTTTTGATTCTTGTTCCTTTGAGCGTAATTTTAGGCCGTTCTCACGTTAAAGAAGTTCAGAAACTTTGGGCTGAAGAAAAAAATGATCCAGAACAATTGCATCCATTTTGGAAATTTTTATTTTATTCAAATTACGGCAATGTGCCGAGATGGATTTATCTGCCCTTTATTATAATTGCTTCAATATTAATCGGCATTTTGGCTTTGTCCTTAATTGTGTTCATTGGTCTGGCGATAATTTGGTTATTTTTGCACTACGTGCTTTCCATTAAATGAAACAATTCGACTTTTTAATTTTAGGCAGCGGCATCGCGGGACTTTCGTTCGCGTTGAAAGTCGCGCCGCGCGGGCGCGTGGCGATTGTCACCAAAAAAAATCGCGCGGAGTCGAACACGAATTACGCGCAGGGCGGCATCGCGGCGGTCACGGGCAAGGACGATTCATTTGAACTGCACGTCCGGGATACCTTGGAGGCCGGCGCGGGTTTGTGCAAAGAAAATGTCGTTCGCACCATTGTCGAAGAGGGGCCGGCGCGGATCCAGGAATTGATTGATCTTGGGATGAAATTTTCTGAATCAGAAAATCGCGCCGAGGACGGTTCGCGCGAATTGGATTTGGGGCGCGAAGGCGGCCATTCGCGTCGCCGCATTTTGCACGCGAAAGACATGACCGGCCACGAAATCGAAAGCGCACTGCTCAATGCGATTTCAAAAAATCCAAACATCGAAATTTTTGAAAATCATCTGGCGATTGACTTGATTACGAGCGAAAAAATCCAGAAGTCAGAAGTTAGAAGCCAGAAGCCAGAAGTTCAAAACCGTTGCCTCGGCGCTTATGTTTTTGACAAAAAAAATAATCGCGTGGAAACATTTTCCGCGCCGGTGACGTTGCTGGCCACGGGCGGCTGCGGCAAAGTTTATCTCTACACGACGAATCCCGATATCGCGACCGGCGATGGCATGGCGATGGCGTATCGCGCCGGCGCTTCGATCGCGAACATGGAATTTGTGCAATTCCATCCGACGTGCCTTTATCATCCCAAAGCAAAATCGTTTTTGATTTCCGAAGCAGTCCGCGGCGAAGGCGGCATTTTGAAAAATTTGGACGGCAAGGAATTCATGGATGGCGTGCATCCGCTCAAATCACTTGCGCCGCGAGATATTGTTGCCCGGGCAATTGACAGTGAGATGAAACGCACGGGCGCCGAGCATGTCTGGCTCGACATCACCCACAAACCGGCGCGATTTATCATCGAGCGTTTTCCGAATATTTACAAAACCTGCCTCGGCTACGGAATTGATATCACGAAGGAGCCGATTCCCGTCGTGCCGGCGGCGCATTATCAATGCGGCGGCGTGGTGACGAACATTGACGGCCAAACGGACATTGCGGGACTTTTTGCCGTCGGCGAAGTGGCTTGCACTGGATTGCATGGCGCAAATCGTTTGGCCAGCAATTCGCTTTTGGAAGCGCTGGTTGTTGCGCATCGCGCGGCGGAAAAAATTATTTCGAATCCATCGCCGAAATTGGAAACGAACATTCCCGCATGGCAGTCGGGCAATGCAACCAACGCCGATGAATTGGTCGTCGTTTCGCATAATTGGGATGAGATCCGGCGACTGATGTGGGATTACGTCGGCATCGTGCGCACGAACAAACGGCTGGAGCGCGCGGCAAAACGAATTGCCAATTTGCAGGAAGAAATCCGCGAGTATTACTGGAATTTTATCGTGACGAGCGATTTGTTGGAATTGCGCAACATCGCGACGGTTGCGGAATTGATCGTGCGTTGCGCATCAGCGCGACCGGAAAGCCGCGGGTTGAATTACAATCTGGATTTTCCGGATTTGAATTCCGATTGGGCGCAGCGCGATACGGTCATCAAGAAATAATCACCGCGCAAAAATCTGCCGGATGACTTCCTCAATCGGCACTTCCTGAATGTCAATATCGCTGACCGGCAAATCATCAAGCAACGATTTGCAAACGGGAATCACGCGGTCGCGTTTTACTTTGAATGTGATCGCGCCGGCAGTTTGTTCGTGGACTTCGCCATAGAGATTCAATTTGGCGAGCGAAAGCTCATTCGCTTTTTCACATTGAATCGTCACCAGTTTGAAATCGGCGAAGCGGTCCACGATTTCGCTCAACTTGCCGTCGAAGAAAATTTTTCCGTGGTCAATGATGATGACGCGTTCGCAGAGCGCCTGAATGTCGGCCATGTAATGGCTCGTGAGCAAAATCGTGGTTTGATGCTCGGCGTTGTGGCGACGGATAAATTCGCGAACGGTTTTTTGCGAAACGACGTCGAGGCCAATCGTCGGTTCATCGAGAAAAAGAACTTTCGGCTGATGCAACAGCGACGCGATGAGTTCCATTTTCATTCGTTCGCCAAGGGAAAGTTCACGGACGCTGACGTTCAATTTGTCTTTGACGGTGAGCAGTTCGGTCAATTCGCCAACGGTTTTTTCAAAGCGGTCGTTTGGAATTCCGTAAATTTTTGCGTTGAGTTCCAATGATTCGCGCGCCGGCAAATCCCACCACAGTTGATTTTTCTGGCCAAGGACGAGCGCGAATTGACGGCGATAATCGTCATGCCGTTCCCATGGCGTATGGCCGAGGACTTTTGCTTCACCGCCGGTCGGATAAAGCAATCCGGCGAGCATTTTGAGCGTGGTGGTTTTGCCGGCGCCGTTCGGGCCGAGAAAACCGACGAGTTCGCCCGGCTCAATTTTGAAACGCACATCGCTGACGGCGACGGTTTGTTCGTATTGCCGATGAAAGAGACCTTTGATTGCTCCCGAAAAGCCGGGTTGCTTTTTGTAGGTGCGAAACGTTTTCGTCAGGCCGTTGACTTCAATGGCGGGCATGGCATTTAGTTTCAAGTTCGGGATTCACCGTTGCAAGTTGAAGAAAGAGCGGCTGTTCTAAAACCTCAACTTTTTGACCTGCAACGTTTACCCATAAATCAGCCGACGGCCATGTTGAGCAGAAATTCGATGTTGCTGCCGGTCTTCTTGAGTTTGCTCAACATCAATTCCATCGCTTCCACCGGCGGAACGCCCGTGAGCGCGCGGCGCAAAATCACGACGCGATTGTATTCGTCCGGATGATAAAGCAATTCTTCCTTGCGCGTGCCGCTGCGTTCGATGTTGATGCTTGGGAAAATGCGGCGGTCAACCAGCGCGCGGTCGAGGTGCACTTCCATATTTCCCGTGCCTTTGAATTCTTCGAAGATGACTTCGTCCATGCGCGATCCGGTGTCCACGAGCGCCGTGGCCATGATGGTGAGCGACCCGCCTTCCTCGATGTTTCGCGCGGCGCCGAAAAAACGTTTCGGTTTATGCAACGCATTGGCGTCCACGCCGCCGGAAAGAATTTTGCCGGAATGCGGTTGAACCGTGTTGTAGGCGCGCGCCAGTCGCGTGATAGAATCGAGCAAAATCACAACATCGCGCTTGTGCTCGACCATGCGGCGGGCTTTTTCGATGACCATTTCGGCAACCTGGACATGGCGCTCGGGCGGTTCGTCGAAGGTGGAAGAAATGACTTCAGCGCCTTTGCAACTGCGTTCCATGTCCGTGACTTCTTCGGGCCGCTCGTCGATCAGCAGGATGAAAACATACGCTTCGGGATTATTTTTCAAAATCGCATTGGCGATTTTTTGCATCAAAACCGTTTTACCTGTGCGCGGTGGCGCAACGATCAATCCGCGCGTGCCTTTGCCGATGGGGCAAACCAAATCCAAAACCCGTGTATTCACTTCTTCCGGGCTCGTTTCCAAAATGAAACGTTTGTTCGGAAACAGCGGTGTGAGATTATCGAAATGCGTTTTCTCCTTCGCTTTGTCCGGTTCTTCGCCGTCCACGGCTTCGACTTTGAGCAGCGCGAAGAATTTTTCTTTTTCCTTCGGCGGACGGATCTGGCCGGCGATCAAATTGCCGGTCTGTAAATCGAACCGTCGGATTTGCGATGGCGAGATGTAAATGTCTTCCGGGCAGGGCAGGTAATTGAAACTTTGCGAACGCAGAAAGCCGAATCCTTCCGGCAAAACCTCCAGCACGCCTTCCGAAAACAAAACGCCGGCGCGTTCGGCATTTTTTTGAAGAATATGGAAAATGACCTCGTGTTTGCGCATCGTGCCGAAATTCTCCACGCCATATTCTTTGGCCATCGTGTTGAGTTCGCTCATCTGCATCGCTTGCAATTTGGCGATGTTCAACGACGCGGCGATCCGGTCGCGCTGATAACCGCGACGGGGTTCCTCGCGCGGCTCGCGGCGTTCACGCTGTTCGCGTTCGAAAATTTTCGTATCTCCCTCGGCGGTCGGCTCGATTGGTTTGGACGGCGGCTGCAATTCCGGTTCTGGCGCGGCGCTTTCGGTTTGTTCCGGTGCGACGGCTGGTGTGCCGGCGATCTCTTCGGCGGGAGCGCTGCTCCGTTTATTTTTAGGTTGCGGTTCCGGCGACGCTTCCGGTGTGGGAACGGATTGTTCCGCGGCGGGTGCGGCGGCTTTTCCCCGCGGTTTTTTAGTGGAAACTCTTGGCATAAAATTTTTGTTTTGGCTGGATGCCCTCGCGGCGTCGCAAGAGCCGCCATGGTTTTTTGGACGGTTTGCGCCCGAATTGGTTCAAAATGGATTTAACCAGGCGTTTGAGCGTGTGTTCTCAATACGGCAAGGGAATTACGCAGTCAACTTGCACACACAGTGGCGCACGCGGGCAGCAGTGTCAAATGATTTCTGCAATCAGCGCCGCTAAATCCCCGCCTGCAAAGGGTTTGCCAAAAACCTTTGAAATTGAGCGAAAATGAGGCAACAGGATGACTTTTACTTCAACAAATTCCGTTAACAGTTGACGGTTTGTTTTTGTGGACGAATCCGCTTTAGCCGGAGTCATTAAAACGATTTTAGCTTTGCGCCGCGCAGCGTCCGGCAAGGCTTCCAACGTCAATCGCAAATGGTTTACGACGCCCAATTTATTTTGGGCCACGACAATTGGCTTCGCCCGCAATTTCAAAATCAAATCGCGCGAATCAAAATTTCCACCGAGCGGACTCAATAAACCGCCCGCGCCTTCCACCAGCAAAACATCGAAATGCTTCTGCATTTTGCGGATGTGCGCAACCAATTGCGGCAATTTGACTTCACGCTGTTCCAACCGTGCCGCCAGCGACGGCGCGATCGGCGCGCGAAAATGCCACGGATTGATTTCATCCAGCGACAGCGCGCCGTTCATCGCTCTAAAAATTTTCTTCGCGTCATCGCGTCCGCCCGAGCAAATCGGTTTGAGTGCGGCGGCGTTAAGACCGCGTTTGCGTAAATAGCTTACGAGCAAGCCCGTGAAAACCGTTTTGCCGACGCCGGTGTCCGCGCCGGTGATGAAAATGATCTGTTTCAATTTGCCGATATAAAAACGCAAACAGCCAAATTCCGCCACTAAAACAATTGACGGAATCGCCGCCTTTGGGCTATTTTGCGCGGCTCGTTTAGAGAATTTATTGTGAATATTTCCGTCGAAAATTTGGCCCCGTGCAAGAAATTGCTGCGCGTGGAAGTGGATGCGAAGGCTGTGGACGAAACGTTTGACGCCATCGCAAAAGATTTTCAGAAACAGGCTGCCTTGCCGGGATTTCGTCCGGGCAAAGCGCCGCGCGACCTCGTCGTCAAAAAATACGAGGCCGACATCAAGGAAGAAGCCAAGCGCAAACTCATTGGCGACAATTACCGCAAGGCGCTTGAAGAGAAAAAGCTCAATGTCATCGGCTATCCCGACATCGAGGAAATCCAATTCAGCCGAGGCCAAAACCTTCAATTTGCCGCGACGGTCGAAACCGCGCCGGAGTTTCAATTGCCCGAATACAAAGGTTTGCCGGTCAAGCGCGAAGAAAAATCGGTTGGCGATGCCGACATTGATCGCGCGCTGCAAATGCTCGCGCAGCAACACGTCAAATTTGAAACCGTCGCCCGCGAAATCAAGATGGGCGACATCGCGGTCGTCAATTACAACGGCACCTGCGACGGCAAGCCGATCACGGAAACCGCTCCGACGGCGATGGGTTTGACAGAAAAGAAAAATTTCTGGCTCGATATCGAGCCCGATGCGTTCATTTCCGGATTTGCCGGGCAAATGGCCGGCGCCAAAGCTGGCGACAAGCGCACCATCAACGTTGATTTTCCGGCCGATTTCGTGACGAAAGAATTGCAGGGCAAAAAAGGCGTTTTCGAGGTCGAGATTCTCGAAGTGAAAGAAAAAGTTTTGCCGCCGGTTGATGATGAATTGGCCAAGAAATTCGGCGCGGAAAATCTCGAGAAATTGCGCGAAGGCGTGAAACGCGATCTGGAAAATGAATTGAAATACTCGCAGCAACGCGCGATCCGCGGACAGATCGTCAAGCAATTGCTCGACCGCGTGCAATTTGACCTGCCGGAAACGCCGGTGGCGCATGTCACGCGCGACGCGGTTTACGACATCGTCCGTGAAAATTCGCAGCGCGGCATTTCGCGCGACGTGATTGAAAAGCAAAAGGACCAGATTTATTCCGCGGCGGCGCAAAGCGCGAAAGAACGCGTGAAACTGGCCTTTCTCGTCCAGCGCATCGCCGAACAGGAAAAAATTTCCGTTTCCCAGGAAGAAGTGCTGCATCGCGTGCAGTCGCTCGCGGCGATGTATCAGATTCCGGTGGATAAATTCGTCAAAGATTTGCAGAAGCGCAACGGCGTGAACGAGCTTTACGACCAGATCGCGCATGAAAAGGTTCTCGAATTTTTGGAAAATAACGCCAAAATCGAGAGCGTCCCCGCTGCGGCCTGAGCGCAACTTTGGCTGCGGAACGGCGTTTATTAAACAGGCAAAGCCAAAGTAACCAGCCGGTTACATTTGGCGTCTGAAATCGGAACGAATCGAATTTTCGCAGATGAAATTTTTTTGCGCCATTTTTTTATCCTCCGCGCTGGCAGTGTCGGCGCAAACCGGAACGAACGCCGCTGCCGCGCGGGACATGTCTTTGCAGGATTGTCTTTCTCAGGCGCTTACCCACAATTTTGACGTGCAGGTGGAACGTTACGCGCCGCAAATTTCACTTTACGATTTGAATGCGGCTTACGCCGGTTGGGATCCGACGTTCAATATTTCCGGCCGTCACAATTTCAATGTTTCCGGCGGCGGCCTGGCGCAAAATCCGACGAACACGATTCCGACTTCGACTTCAGACGCCAATACTTTCAGCTCCGGCATCGGCGGCGTCCTGCCATGGGGATTGCAATATGATTTCACGGGCGACATCGGCGAAACCTACGGGTCTTCCGGCGGCGGCCTGTTTGATCATACCAGCGGCTCGATCGGTGTTTCATTGACGCAGCCGTTGTTGAAGAATTTTTGGATCGATGGCACGCGATTGACGATCCGGCTGGCGAAAAATCAATTGAAGACTTCCGAACAACAATTGCGCCAGCAATTCATGACGACCATCACGGCGGTTGAAGATGCTTACTACGAGCTGATTTTTTCGCGCGAAAATGTGAAAGTGCAGGAGCAGGCGTTGCAGGTGGCGCAAACGCAATTGGACCAGGACAAACAGCGCGTGCAGGTCGGCAGTCTCGCGCCGCTGGACGTGCAGCAGGATGAAGCGCAGGTCTCACAATACAAAGCCAATTTGATCTCGGCGCAATACAATCTGGAAACGGCGCAGAATAATTTGAAGAATTTGATCACGGATTCGTATGTCCAATGGCACGACGTGGACATCCAGCCGACGGCCTCGCTCGAAGCGCCATTGCAATTGTTTGATTTGCAAACCAGTTGGAGCAAGGGCATGACCGAGCGGCCGGATCTGATTCAGGCGCGGTTGAATCTCGAGCAACAGGGCATCCGGTTAAAATATGATTTCAATCAACTTTTTCCAGAATTGGATTTGATCGGCAGTTATGGTTTTAACGGTTCCTCCCGCGAATACAACGGCACGTTCGGGCAGATCAATAACGGCAACCGTCCGTTTTACAGTTATGGCGGGCAATTGACGATTCCGCTGACCCAAACCGGCGCGCGGAATACTTACAAAGCGCAAAAGCTCGCCAAACAGCAGGCGCTTCTGCAATTGAAACAGCTTGAGCAGAACGCCATGGTGCAAATTGACAACGCCGTGAAACAGGCGCAGTCATCGTATCAAAGCGTGGAAGCGACGCGGCAGGCGCGCGTTTATGCCGAAGCCGCTTTGGATGCCGAGCAGAAAAAATATTCCGTTGGAAAGAGCACGACCTTCACCGTGCTGCAATTGCAAAATAATCTGACCGCCGCACGTTCACAGGAGATCCGGGCGCTCGCCGATTACAACGAAGCGCTCGCCAATCTCGCGGAACAGGAAGGCGCCACGCTGGAGCAAAGCGACGTGAAGGTGGAATTCAATTAGACTCACCAGAAATTCCACGCGCCACGCCAGACAATCCAGACGCCGAGCAGAAAATTGGTCATCGCATGCGCGGCCATCGCGTCGCCAAGTCGGTTTTTCCGGAGCACCAGCCATTGATACGCCGCGCCACAGAGAATTCCCGCCAGCCATTCGTTATGGGAAAGCCCAAAGATAATTGCAGTCGCAAAAAACGGCGTCGGCAAAAAGCGATTCAACGGCACCGTTAAAAAATCTTTGCGCGCAATGTAGCGATAGATAAACGAACGATAAAAAACTTCCTCGAGCGGCGGCACGACGAACGTCATTCCCAAAAGATGCACGCCGGTGAAAAACCACGCCAGCGGCGATCCGGCTCCAAAGATTTCGAATGGATTTCCAGTCGCGCCGGCGGAAAAGAATTTTGGATAAAATGGATTTAGCCCCACCCAGATGACGAAGATTCCGGTTCCGATCGCGATCGCCTCCCAGGAAATCGCCCAGCGCATTTCCGAAATGGCGGGGCGCATTTGCCAGATTAAAATCGCGCCGGCGATTGTTTTTGCGAGATAAAACCAATCCGTTGATGCCGCGCCGAATTTTCCCTGGCAAACAGTCAGGGCAAGAAAAATGAAAAACGGCACAACACGGACGAGCAGAGGGTCGGTCAAAATTTTTTTCCAAACGTGCACGGATTATTTGCCGACGGAAAGTTTAGTGATTGAGCCGTCATCGCCTTGAAGCGTTACGGAATATTTTGTGATCTCAGTGACCCGACAGCCGCGAACGCGGTCGCCGACAAAGACCGTTTCGCCGCTGACGATGGCCCACGGGTGTGGTTGGGCAAAAATGATGCCTTGCAACCGGAGCGGCGCATTGGTGATGACGGCAGCCTTCATCAAATTGGACGCAAACATTTCCGTCTCGTCATTGGTCGTTTGCGTTTCCGGCGCTGTGCTTTCGGGCGGAGCGGCCGGCGAGGATGTCACCGGTTCAACTGCCGCGATTTGCGCCGCCGGCGCCGCATGGGTCGGTTGTTCTTCAATGGAATTGGTTTTTGCCACCGGCTGGCTGGCCGCCTCGGTTGGAGGCGGAACCGTTTCCTTTTTATGCCCGAGCGCGATGCGAATAAAACCGAACGCGAAAATTGCCAGTAAAACTACGAGTGAAATCAGCATCCAATTCGGTCCGCCGGTTTCCGGTTCGGTTACCGGCGTTGGTGGCGGTGATGCGGCGGGTGGAGATTGAGAGTGCGAATCCTGCGCGCGTTTGAGAGCGTCGTTGATCAGGCTCATGGAAGTGGCGTTTCGGGTTGATGTTTTTGGCCGGCGTTAAATTGCTACTTTTAACCTGCGACTGGCAACAAAATTATCCGCCGATTTCGCCTTCCAGTTCGCGGATGGCGCGTCCAACCATTTTGAAAGTGATGTGGTCGCTTTGTTCGACGAATCCGGCGAGCAATGCTTTGTCGCAAACGGCGTTGGTGAGACGCGGGACGCCGTTGCTGTAGCGGTAAATCCGCCACAGCGCCATTCGCGTGAAATAGGGAGCGCCTTGTGCGCCGGCGATGTTCAGGCGATGTGAAATGTATTGCGCCATTTCCGCGAATGTCAGCGCCTTGAGATGAAAACGCACGGTGATGCGCTGGCGCAATTGTCTGAGGCGGGGACTGTTCAAGCGGTCGCGCAATTCCGGCTGGCCCAGCAAAACGATTTGCAACAATTTCCGGTCCTGCGTTTCGATGTTCGAGAGCATGCGCACCTGTTCGAGCAATTCCTCCGTAAAATTCTGCGCTTCGTCAATGATGAGCACGCAATCCCGGCGCTGGGCTGCCTGTTGCAGAAGAAAATGTTCGATCGTGGCGACGTTTTCCAGCCGGTCTTTGCCTTTGGAATCCAGACCGAATTCCGTCGCGATGACTTTCATCAATTCATCCGCGTTCAAAACGGAATTCAAAACCAGCGCGGTGGAAAATTGCCCATCCAATTGTTCCAGCAACGCTCGGCAGAGCGTCGTTTTGCCGGCGCCGATCTCACCGGTGAGTTGCACGAAACCTTTGCGTTCGCGGATGCCGTAAAGGAGATGGTTGAACGCCTCGCGATGCTTGGCGCTGTGAAACAGAAAACGCGGATTCGGCGTGATGTCGAACGGCGCTTGTTTCAATTTGTAAAACTCCTGATACACGCCAGCGTTTTAACAAAAAGGCCGCGCGGCGGAAAGGAAAGTTACGGCGATTTCGTTCCCAGGACATTGGCCGCGCCATGGATGATCCATAAATGCCAATCTTTTTCCAGCTTCGCCACGCCGCCGGGATAGTATTTGTCCATGAGCTCGGCGCAATCATGGTCGAAAGGATTTTGATTTTGAAAATCCAAAATCATCTTATTCATTGCCGCGCGATTTTCCGGCGTGCTGGCAAGCAATTGGAACAACGACCAGCTTATCGGATACGTCCGGTCCGGATCTTCGGCCCGAAATTGATCCGGCGGCAGATTGAGGAACGTCCGCAAATTCGGCAGCGACTTTTCATCCAGCCATTTTTTCAAAACGAACCATTGATATTTCAAACGTTCCTGCGCGCCGGCGCTGCGCATAAAGGCCGGGAACGAAAAATAAACCGCGCAGCCTTCATCCAGCCAGATGGGCAGCACGCGAAATTGCTGGTGCATGATGGCATGGCTGCATTCGTGCAAAATATTGTTCGCCAGATACGTCGGGTCGCGCTGGCGCCAGGTGACGACTTCTTTGTCATGATACGAATAATAGCCGGCCAGATTGGAAATGTTCTGGTTCAATTGCGCGCTTCCAAATCCCTGGAAATTGGTTTTGGCAAATTGCGCGTAATCGTCAAAGCGCCCAAAAAGCCGGATATTGATCCGAAGGTTTGAGTTGGTGAAATTAAAAACCTCTTCGTGCCGCTTGAGCAAATCAGCGACGATGAGATCAATTTTCGCCTCATTCTCCGCCGATAAATTGTAATCGCACAAAATAAACCGGCAGATGCCATTGCTCTGATAAACCGGCGCGGCGGCAAATCCTGCCAAAGGAAGCAATGCGGCAAAAAGTAATGACAGAATTTTTCTCACGATGAATGACAATGGATTTGACGCGCGAAAACATTCCGCGTTCGACCGGATTTATCAACCAAAGCCGTTGTCGCCGACAACTTCCTACACGCGATTCTTGAGCAGATCACGGATTTCCGTGAGCAATTTTTCCTCGGCCGACGGCGCGGGCGGCGCGGCCGGTTTGGTCTCTTCCTTGCGCTTGAGCGAATTGATGCCCTTCACCAGCAGAAAGATGCAGAAGGCGATAATAATAAAATCCAAGGTGGTCGTCACAAAATCGCCCCACGCCAGCACCGGGCCGGCATCTTTTGCTTCTTTCAATGGGAGGCGAAGGCCGGGGTTTTTCGCCGCGAAATCCGCCTGGGCCTGCACGACTTTGTTCGCCAGCGGCACGTAAAGGTTGGTGAAGTTAAAGTTGCCGACCGCTGTCCCGATTAGCGGCATGATGAGATCCTCAACAAGAGCGGAGACGATTTTGCCAAACGCCGCGCCGATGACGACGCCGACGGCCAAATCAATGACATTGCCACGCAATGCGAAGGTTTTGAACTCCTGAATTATTTTCATATGGCGGATCCTTTCTAAACTATAGACAAAGTTAATGCATCAACCTTGTCTCCGAAAGTCTTTTTAATCGCCCGCGGAACTACTTTGCTCGTCCAAAAAAGTTAGCTTCACGCCTTCTTTTGGCCCGGAAAAACTGTCGAGCAATGTAGAACCTGAATTTGGCGTCGGAAAAATTTCTTTTTTTTCTTCAGGTTGAAGCGCGGAGCGCAACGCGCCTTCAACCAATTGCGCGCAATGAATCTTCATCGGCGGCAACGGCCCAAGTTCGCCGGCGAGTTCTTCCGTCTTGAGCGCGAGCGCTTCCTCGGCGGTTTTGCCGCGAATCAATTCCGTTGCGAGACTGGCCACGGCAATCGCTGTTTCGCAGCCGAACGATTGAAACGTGGCGCGGTCAATGACCTTTTTGCCGTTCTGTTCCTTGAATTTCACCCAGAGGCGCAGCATTTCACCGCAATCGGCGTTGCCGACAGTGCCGATGGAATCCGCGCCGGCCATCTCACCCATGTTTTGCGGGTTGGCGAGCGCGGCCTGGATGCGTTTCTGCAAATCGTCGTTCATAAAGAGATTATATTCTGCACGGCAACAATTGCGAAATGGAACTTTGAGTCATTTTTGGCGCCAGCACCTTGCGAGGCAGCAGGCGTGAGAGTATTTTCATCCAGTGAATTCCCGAAACCGGTTTTGCGCTTTCTTGAGCCTGTTCATCGCAGGTTTGATTTTTGTTTCTCTTCCGGCGACCGCGCAATCCAAATTCATCCATCTCCGCAACAATATCATCACAACGCCGCCACGCGCAAAAACCATGTCCGCGCTTCAATCGCGGGCACAAACTGCCGCAATGAGATCGCCCGCGTCGGGACTGTATCTGATTCAATTTGAAAATCATCTGACTGCGACTGAACGGAGTCAATTGCAGGCGGACGGAGTGAGATTATTGCAATACGTGCCGGACGATGCATTTATTGCGCGGCTGAAAAATATTTCGCCGGATACCGTCCAGGCGCTCAATTTTGTCCGCTGGATTGGACCTTACGAAGCCGGTTATAAATTGGCGCCCCGGCTTTTGCTCCGCGCGGATAAAGCTCAAAAGGAAAACCAAAGCGCGATGACTAATATCGTCGTTTTGATTTCACGCGATGCGACGACTGCGGAGATCAACGGCGTCAAATCTGTGTTTTCCACTGTCCGGCAGCAAAGCAATTTGCGGATGGGCATTATTTTGCGCGGAAAATTGAGCTTGGATAAAGTGTCCGCGCTCGCCCGATCGGATTCGGTTTTATGGATCGAACCGCAGCCGAAACATAAATTGATTGATGAAGCGGCGTCCAAAGTGGTCGGCGGCGACGATGGCAATGTGGCGACGCCGACGGTGACGGAGCAATTGGGTTTTGACGGAAGTGGCGTCACCGTATGCGTGGCAGACACCGGCCTGGATACCGGCGATACCAACACCATGCATCCAGATCTTTCCGGGCGCGTGACCGGATTCCAGGTTTACGGCGATTTGCCGGATGGTTCGGACGGTTACGGTCATGGAACGCATTGCGCGGGAATCATTGCCGGCAACGCGGCGACAGGCGAAACCGATCCGGACAGCGGGCAATTATATGGATTGGGCGTGGCTTCCGGCGCGAATTTATTCATCGAACGCATTTTTGATGACAATGCGAATGAAGCGGATCCATTTCCCGCCGACGAAACGCTGGCGACCGACGCAGTCCGCGCCGGCGCTCAGATCGGCGCGAACAGTTGGGGCAACGAAGTGCAGGGACAATATGACCTCGACGCGGCGGCATTTGATGAATTGGTGCGCGATGCCGATTCATCCACGCCGGGCGATCAACCTTATATCCTTGAATTTTCCGCCGGCAACGCCGGGCCAGGTTCTGAAACGATGGATAGTCCGGCCTGCGCGAAAAACGTGATCGCCACCGGCGCTTCGGAAAATGTTCCGGGCACGTTGGCGGGAACTTACGGATTGTATGCCGACGGCGCGGACACGATGGCGGATTTTTCCAGTCGCGGACCGTGCGAAGACGGGCGCATCAAACCGGATGTGGTCGCGCCGGGAACGTGGATCGCATCGCTGGCGTCCTCAGTTGCGGATGAATCGGCGGTGGCCTGGACGGTGATTGACGGTTATTACGTTTACATGGGCGGCACCAGCATGGCCGGACCGCACGCGGCCGGCGCAGCAGCCGTGTTTGTTCAATATTATCAAAGCCTTCACGATGGCGCTGTGCCATCACCGGCGCTGGTCAAAGCAGCATTGATCAATTCCGCTCAGGAACTCGATAATGCGAACGGCGGGCCTGGATCCGTCCCGAATTTCGACGAAGGCTGGGGACGCGTCACGCTCACGAACATCATCACGACCAATCTTGATTCCGCGCCGCGCAATTATCTTTATTTGGATGAAACGAAGTTGTTGTCCACCGGCCAGACATACGAACAACACACGCTGGTGCGCAATTCCGGGCAGCCGTTGAAAGTGACGCTGGCTTACACCGATGTGCCCGGATTTCCGGGCGCGATTCCGGCGCTCGTCAATGATTTGGACCTGGAAGTCGTCGCACCGGATGGAACGTTGTATCGCGGCAATCAATTCATCGGCGATGAGTCGGAACCGAATGCGCCGACGCCGGACAATATCAACAACGTGGAAGGCGTTTATCTGGCAAACCCCGAACCGGGCGATTACCAGGTGCGTGTCCGTGCCCGCGACGTGGAGGAAGATGCGCGCCTCGATACATCCGAAATTGACCAGGATTTTGCGTTGGTGATTTCAGGCGATTTGGCGCGGGGAAATCACGGGGATATTTTGTTCGACCGCACGAATTACACCGCGCCGGGAACTATCAATGTGGTGGTGTTCGATCTGGCGCGCGCGGCCAGCAATTCGGTCAGCATCTTCCTCAAAAGCACGACGGAGCCGGGTGGCGAAACCATTGTTTTGAATTCGGCGGGCAATTACGGTGCGTTCACCGGCGCGGTGGCAACGGTTGAGGGTCCGGCAGCGGCGGACGGAAAATTGGAAATTCACAATGGCGACAGCATTGAAGCTGATTACATGGACAGTTCCGGTAATTTGCAGACGGCTACGGCCACGGCGGACTTGATTGCGCCAACGTTAAGCAATGTGGCAACAACCGTTGACCTGGGCGTCAACACGATCACCTGGCAGACGAGCGAGCCTTCTGATTCGGTCGTTCATTCTGGAACCAATGGTTTGGATTTGAATCTCATTTCCAGCCGTCCGGCGCTGTCAATCAGCCACACGGTAAAACTGGGACGGTTGATTCCAGGAAAAACTTATTACTTTTATGTGACCTCGTCGGACGCGGCCGGAAACACGGTCACGAATGATAATTCCGGCGCTAATTTCAGTTTTGTGGCGGCGCAGACGCCGACCGTTTTGCTGGTGGATGATTATGATGCGCCCGGCGAAGAAGCTGCCGGTTCGCCGGTCATTGACGACGGCGTTTACACCAATGCGATCGCGGCGGCAGGTTATACCTTTGCCCATTGGAAAGTGCTCGACCGCGGTTCGCCGGAATTTTTTGATCTGCAACCCTATCCTGTCGTCATCTGGCGGACGACGGACGACATCGTCAATTACGGCGTGGATTCGGAAGGTTTTCCGGATCCGAACGCCACGAACAACACATTGAATACGCAGCAGCAATTTGCGTTGCAGAATTACGTGAACGACGGCGGTTCATTCTTCATGGCGTCCATGAATATTCTCGAGCAAATCGGGAATGTATCGTTCCGGCGAAATGTGTTGCATGTGAATCAATTTGCACAGAATTCCGACCCGCCCGCCGCCTGTTCCGACTGCGACGAAGATTACGGCGTGCCGGAATTTTTTGGAACGGGAAATCCGATTACCGACGGAATGTATGTGACGCTGGATTACAGCAATTATCCGAGTTTTGATTTAGGCGACGGAACGGTTTTAGGGCCGGATTTTTCGGATACATTTACGCCGGATGGCAAATCTCAGGTCATCTGCAATGAAGCCGTTTCGGGCAAACCGTGCGGCATGAGCTATCCGCGCGCCGGCGTTGAAAGCCCGGGACGCGTCGTCTTCCTTTCCTTTCCGCTGGA